>CAZDMH010000020.1:0-96356 GCA_964506755.1 uncultured Spirochaetales bacterium | reverse complement strand
TGGGCGATACTGGATTTGAACCAGTGACTTCTACCGTGTGAAGGTAGCACTCTTCCACTGAGTTAATCGCCCAATCCGACTCGAGATACGCGCTCGACGTGCCTCGAGCCGAGTCGATAAACTCTACCACGCGCGAAATTGTGCTGTCAATATTGGCTGTTTCGAACGTGGGTCACCTCGCTGCCGGCGAATGCGATGATTCCCCCCGCCTCCTCAACGAGAAGACGGCCTCGCTCGTCGATCCCGCACGCCCGTCCCGACCTCCGCCGACCCTCCAGCTCGAAGGTGATGGTCTTGCCGACTGTTGCGCACCTTTGCTCGTATCGACGGACCGCCTCGTGCCGCCCATGATGGAAGAAGCTCATATTGAGACTGTCGAGAATGCGGCCGAGGAGCTCCCTTCGGTCGAACGGACGGGCAGCGATGAGCGCGATGCTCGTGGCAATATCTGATAGCTCCGGAGGGAAGGTGGTTTGGTTCACATTCAGGCCGACGCCCACCACCGCCCTAGCGGAAGGCCCGCGCACTCGACATTCAATGAGTATCCCACACAGCTTCTTCCCATCAGAGACGATGTCGTTCGGCCACTTCGCCTGCGTTCCGGCGATACCGGCAGCGTCGAGGCCCTCGCAAACTGAGAGGGAGGTCAGCACCGGAAGGAGGGAGAACGTCGCGTCTGACGAGTCGACAGTAAGGGAGAACGAGAAAAGCAAATTCTCGCCGGCCGGGGCGGTCCATCGGTGATCACCCCGGCCGCGGCCGGCAGTCTGTAGATCTGTGACGACAACGGTCCCCTCAGCGTAGGAGGCGCGACTGAGAAGAAAGTCGTTCGTGCTGGTCACTGTCGGGAGGTATTCAACGGAGGACCCGATGATACCGGCGTTCCTTCGGGGCACTGAATCGAAGTTCATTTGACCTGAACCGTTTTCCGCTGCGAAGGCCAACGGAAGCTGACTTCTTGTATTCGGCCGCCCTCCGCGGGCGGCGTATGATGCCCGCGGGAGGAGCGACTCTTGGCTGTGGTCTCGAAGAGACTACACTTCCGGCTTGTCGGGGAACTCGACGTTCTCCGAAGCCTTGAGAAGGTCAGCCGGAACCGGGCGAACCAGCTCGCCGCCGACAACCTGTTTCATGTAGCCCTTCACGGTCGAATCCCAGTACTCCTTGGTGATGTAGTAAACCTTCGCACCACCGAGCTCGTGCTGAATATCCGGCCAGGGATAGGAGGGCTGGGCCATTCCGACGCCCCATCGCATCCAACCGTTGTAGCTCTCGAAGGTGCTCCACCATTCCTTCGCCCCTAAAGTCTCGAACGCGTACTGTGTCTTTGCGTAGTAGACGGCAGCGCCTACCCTACCCCCGCGCTGGTACGCCATCGAGTGCAGGCTGATGTGAACATCATCGGTCATCTTTCGGCCATTGCAGAAACCTGCGAGCTTGCCATCGATAATTCCGATCATCTGATAGGGATCCTTCAGGCGGCTGCGGAGCCAACCGAGAACCTCGGCGTATACACGGACGCCGACGATGTCGTAGAAGTCATGATCGACGTCGAGTAGCTTCTTCAAAAATGCGAGAAGCTTCGGAGCCTCGTCTCTGCGCAGCTCGCGAAGGACGAGGGTCTTTCCGTTCTTCAGCTTGACCATCGCCGGCTCAAACGGAGCCAACGTGCTGCTCGGCCCGGAAAGCAGAGGCTCGAGCTCTTCGACGGGGAAAGTCAGTTCGGATTGAGAGACCTTTTCAGGTGCATCCTTCCTCATATGAGATACTCCTTGTTGTTAGGGTTGCGGATACAGGTCAACTTGCGATAATGTGGTTCGACTATCATATGCCATCAGCTGCCACTCGTCAACTCACGTCTGATGAGCGAGCCACCGGGAGTTCTCATATCGTAGAAATGAGATTATAGTTAACTCATCGATTGGATGGCACCATCGGTAGCCACATCTCTACAATGGGAGTCTGAATAAAACGATGAAATTCCCAGGCATTGTCATCGGAGATACGATTACCATTCACAAAACCGTAAGCGAAGAAGACACAGTTGGAAACCATTGGTCTCTGGACATCGAAAGACTTCTGTCAACTCCGGGACTCGTTTCGATGATGATCGAGGCCTCGACGCAGCTCATCGATTCGAAACTTCCCGAAGGGTTCATGTCTATCGGCAAGAGCGCGGAGGTGACACACGAGCACCCGACCGTCCTCGGGGCAAATGTCGGAATCAAGGTCACAATCAAGAGCTTCGACGGCTATCATATAACGCTCAAGATGACAGCATACGACGACGCGGGCATCATGGGTCGAGGCACTCACGTGCGGTCGATCGTCAACAGGCATTGGACTCAGCTGAAGATCGCGCGACGGGTTGCCAGCCTATAGCCCGGACGCACGTAGTCGAAGTCTGTTTTCTTGACAGCGCCTGAAACCTGCGGTATTGTTTACCGGTGGTTCGTTCGCCTGCTGCAGGCTCCAAGCCCATGTAAATAATCGCTAACTTCCAAACACACTTTCTGCGTCAACCAGTCATGGTCCGGCGAGTGGTGTGATGTCGGTTGTACTCAAAGGTCCGCCTGCCCGAAGTCTTTGGGCAGGCGAACAAGATGGGACGTGGCACAGATGACCAACAGAGAACGCGCACAGCAGTTTGAATCCCTTCGGGCGGCAACCATGCAGGGAGGCGGAGAGAAGCGCATCGCTGCCCAGCACGAGAAAGGCAAGCTCACCGCCCGTGAACGCATAGATCTACTCGTCGATCCGGGGTCCTTTGTAGAACATCAGGTCTACGTTCAAGGGCGGTCGACCGATTTTGGAATGGGCGAGAAGCGATTCCCGGGCGACGGTGCAGTGACCGGAGCGGCGAAAGTCGAAGGACGACAGGTGTTCTTGGCCGCGCAGGATTTCACCGTACTCGGCGGATCTCTCGGAGAGCTTCAAGCCGAGCGGATAGCCGAAGCGCAGCATCTCGCGATCGTAAACGGCTGCCCCTTCATTCAAATCAATGATTCGGGCGGAGCTCGGATTCAAGAAGGAGTTCTCTCACTTCACGGATACGCGAAAATCTTTCGCAACAACACCCTTGCCTCGGGTGTGATCCCACAGATCTCAGTCATCCTCGGGCCGTGTGCCGGCGGGGCGGTCTACTCGCCCGCGATTACCGACTTTGTCCTCATGGTCGAGAATGTCAGCAACATGTACATAACCGGTCCGGACGTAATCAAGGCGGTTACCGGCGAGGATATTTCTCACGAGGAATTGGGCGGCGCCTCAGCACACACGGCCAGAAGCGGCGTGGCCCATTTCCGGTTTCAGAGCGAGCAGGAGTGCATGAGCTTCCTCGGACGGCTCCTCTCCTACTTGCCCTCCAACAACATGGAACAGCCTCCTCTCGTCGACACCGGCGATTCTCCGGACCGACGCACCCCGGAGCTTTTCGAGATTGTCCCCGACGACGAGCGTCAACCCTACGACGTCAAAGACATCATTTCTTCGGTTTTCGATCGCGACTCTTTCATCGAGGTACACGCCGATTGGGCCCAAAACGTGGTAGTCGGCTTCACACGGCTCGCCGGGAGGACGGTCGGCGTCTTCGCCAACCAGCCCAAAGTATACGCTGCGGCTCTCAACATCGATGCCTCCGACAAGGCCGCCCGATTCATCCGCTTCTGCGATGCGTTCAACGTCCCAATCGTTTCCATCGTTGACGTTCCAGGGTTCCTTCCCGGCGTTTCTCAGGAGCATGGGGGAATCATTCGCCACGGCGCAAAGGTGCTCTACGCGATTGCGGAGGCGACGGTCCCGAAGATAGCGCTCGTTGTGAGAAAAGCATATGGCGGCGCTTTCATCTCCATGGCATCGAAGGGACTCGGATACGATCGCGTTATCTCTCTGCCCACGTCCCAGATCGCGGTCATGGGAGCCGAGGGAGCGGCGAACATCATTTTCCGACGAGAAATCAAAGAGGCTGAAGATCCTGAGAAGAAGCGGATTGAGATGATCGAGAGGTTCAAGGAAACGGTAATGAATCCAATGATAGCCGCAGGCCATGGTTTCATCGACGATATCGTCGACCCTTCAGATACGCGAATCGAGCTCATCAGGTCGCTCGAAATGAATATTCGCAAACACGAGGATCGGCCGCGAAAGAAACACGGTAACATCCCGCTCTGAGAGTGAGGCACCAATGAATCCTGAGATGTACGTCTTTACGATCGTGGTCGCACTTATTGGAATGGTCACGGTGTTCACCTCATTGACTCTATTGAGCCTGATGATGATGGGACTGCGTCGAATCTTCCCGAGTGCCGCGGTGACTGATTCGATCAAGCCACAACCGCCGGTTGCCGCGACGTACGAACCAACGGATGTCGACCAGCGCTGGGTTGTTGTCGGCGCGGCGGCCTTTCTTGCGTTGGAACAAGAGAGCGGTCGAAGCGCCGAAGCGTGGAAACCCGCCTCCGACGATAGGATCGACCCCTGGATAAACCAATCTTGCAGTTGAAGCGAAAGTGAAGGTAGCCGGAGTGTGACATGAAGAGGACGTTCAAAATCAAGCTCGACGACGAAGAATTGACCGTATCGGTCGAGCGTCAGGGTGATCAGCTCGTCGTCGAACAGGACGGGCGCAGCTACTGGGTCACCCCGGTGGTCGACGACACGCGGCGAACAGGGGGCGCACAATCTTCAGGCGGCTCGTCTACGAATGCATTCGGTGGCGCCACGGCGCGACCGGTACGTCAGACTCCGACGGCAAGGCCGGTCGACTCTCACGGCTCACCGGTCAATCCGAAGACGGCACCTTCGTCGCCCGCTTCGCAGCCGGCGGGGCAATCCGCTCTCCACGGGGGCGTTCCCGCTCCGGTAACCGGCACCATCAAGGAAATCCTGGCGAATGTCGGCGACAGCGTCTCCGAAGGGGAGCGTGTCATGATGATGGAGGCGATGAAGATGGATATCGAAATCGTTGCTCCCGCCTCCGGCACGGTCAAGCAAGTATTCGTCAAACCCGGCGACGGCGTCAAAGAACATCAGCCACTCTTCAGCATCGAGTAGAAAGGGAGTACTTACGTGCTACGACTCGTCGTCAACTTTCTGAGCTCAACAGGGATCCTCTCGCTTCATTGGCAGAACATCGTCATGATTCTCATAGCGGCGCTCCTTATCTATCTGGGAATCGCTCGCAAATATGAGCCGCTGCTACTGGTCCCGATAGGCTTTGGGGCGCTTCTCGCGAATCTCCCTTTGACCGGTCTCCTGCAGGACGGCGGGCTGCTCCACTATTTCTACTGGGGCATCGAGAGCGGGATATTTCCTCCGCTCATCTTCCTCGGAATCGGCGCCATGACCGACTTTGGGCCGCTGTTGGCGCAGCCGAGCACCTTTCTCCTGGGAGCAGCTGCCCAATTCGGAATCTTTGGGACTCTGCTCGGCGCCAAGGCGCTCGGCTTCGACTTCCCGGAAGCGGCATCGATAGCTATCATCGGCGGCGCCGACGGCCCGACCGCCGTCTACCTTACTTCAAAGCTCGCACCGCAGCTGCTCGGTCCAATCGCGGTCGCGGCCTACTCCTATATGGCGCTCGTTCCCATCATACAACCGCCCATCATACGGGCGTTGACCTCGCAAAAAGAACGCCAAACAATCATGCCGCAGATAAAGCCCGTATCAAGGAACGTGAAGATACTCTTTCCCATTCTCACCACTCTGGCCGCAGCGCTCATCGTCCCCGCCTCCGCACCGCTCATCGGAATGCTGATGCTCGGGAATCTCTTTCGCGAAGCGGGAGTCGTTGACCGCCTCTCGAAGACGGCACAAAACGAGCTCATCAACATCGTCACCATCTTTCTCGGGTTGAGTGTCGGATCGAAAATGGCCGCAGAATCGTTTCTCACAATTGCGACAATTCTTATCATTCTCCTGGGCCTTGTCGCATTCTCGATCGGAACTGCCGCTGGAATATTGCTCGGCAAGCTCATGTACATCGCGACGGGCGGCAAGATCAATCCGATGATCGGTGCTTCGGGAGTCTCTGCAGTGCCAATGTCCGCGCGAGTGGTTCAGAAGGAGGGACAGCGCGCAAACCCGCATAGCTTCCTGCTGATGAATGCGATGGGTCCGAACGTCGCCGGAGTTATCGGTTCGGCGGTTGCGGCCGGCGTGCTTCTGTCTCTTGCAGGCAAGTAGTGCGGGCTCGCCCCGCAGCTAGAGTTGCTGAAGGAGCGTCGCAGCGGTCGTGCCGAGATCCGAGGAACCGGCGAGCGAAACGACCTTCTGAAGATTCTCTCGAGCGTTCGTCTTGTCGCCGACACCATTGTAGCTGAGGCCCAGCAACAGGTAGTAGACCGGCCCCCGTTCCGAGTCGCCGCTGACCAATCCAGCATTCTCTGTTAGCCAGTGCACATTCTGCTCGAAGGCGCTCGTGTCCAGAAGAAGCGTTCCTTTCAGAATCACGAGATCGGCCGCGACAGTTTCGACGTCGCCCGGTTTCAGGCCGCCGACTTGTTTGAGGGCGTCTCGCGTATTGCCGGCAAGGGAGTAGGCGTAGCCGAGGTAGTATTGTGCTTCGGGCAGCTCACCGCCGGTAGCGTAATCGACCGCTTGTTTCAGCTCGTCAACGGCCTTCTGATAGTCGCCCGATTTGATGTACTCTTTTCCCGAATCGACGTAGACCTGGGCGTCGCTGGTGACCCAGGAAATGCCGTTGTCGTCCTCCGCCTTTTTCGCGCGCACCCCCATCGTGGCACTCTTCGTGGTAGGCGTTCCGAAAAGTGCAACAAGTCGCGCAGAAAGCGCAGAGCCGACACCCGCCGAGCTCATCTGTCTGCTGTCGCTCAGGAGACGATTCACTGCGTAGGACCCAGACTGACTGAGGGAGATTGTTTGTGCGCCGCCTGCTATTTCTAGATATGAGTCGGCGCCGAGACGCACCGTTGCATTCGCAGGGATGGAGTCGCCGATGTTGAGCTCCTGCCAAGATTGGCCGCACTGAAGCTCGACATGCCCTTCGACGTAGGATATCGCGAGGTTCTGGGCACCCACGGCAACCGCGGCGAGCACCAAGACTACCATCGATATGAGCGTCCTCTTCATATCAATCCCCCTTGTCAACAACTATATCCCGCTTGGAGCATTAATCACTATAGCGAAATATCGCTATCAGCACCACGTGCAGCGGGCCCGGAACCGGATTGCCCCTTGAATCATGGAGAAAGCCTTACCATATTTGTTGTATAGCTGAACATAGTGATAGAACCGAAAGTGGAGGCAGCACAATGAAGATAGAGTCCATAAATCCTGTGACAGGGCAGCTCCTCAAGAGCTATAACGAGATGCCCACAGCGACTGTCGAGAAGATAGTCGACGATGCCCATCACGCGTTCTTGAGTTGGAGAGAGGTCATTTTCGCCGAGCGGGGCCGCCTGATGAAACGCGCCGGGAGCGTCCTCCGGGTTAATCGTGAGAAATACTCCCAGACTATGAGCCGCGAAATGGGCAAACCGATCTCCCAGGCCAGGGGAGAGGTAGACAAGTGCGCATGGGTCTGCGATTACTACGCCGATCACGCAGAGGAGTTCCTGCGCGACCGGCCGATAGATACCGGCGAGGGGAAGACGTTCATTTCCTACCAGCCGTTGGGAGTTGCCTTTGCGATCATGCCGTGGAACTTTCCCTTCTGGCAGGTGCTGAGATTCGCCGTTCCGGCGATGATGGCCGGCAACGCCGCGTTGCTGAAGCATTCGCCGAACGTCCCGGAGAGCGCGCTGGAGATCGAAGGGATCTTCCGTGAGGCCGGCTTCCCGGCGGGGCTGTTCCGCACTCTGCTTGTTGACGTTCCCGCAGTTGAACCGATCATTGCCGATCCGCGAGTGCGAATGGTCTCCCTTACCGGAAGCGTCCGGGCCGGGCGCTCCGTCTCCGAGATTGCCGGACGGTACCTGAAGAAGACGGTCCTCGAGCTGGGAGGAAGCGATCCCTACGTCGTCCTGGCGGACGCGGACCTCGAGAAGGCGGTTTCTGTCTGTGTTACGAGTCGCCTCATCAATTCGGGGCAAAGCTGTATTGCGGCTAAGCGCTTCATCGTCGTCAAGGAGCTCGTCGAGAGCTTCACAACGCGTTTGGTGGAGGAGATGAAGAGCAAGATCATGGGAGATCCGATGGACGAAGCCACAGACATCGGACCGATGGCGCGTGAAGATCTCCGAACGGCTCTTCATGAGCAGGTTACCAAGAGCGTAGAGGGAGGAGCAACACTCCTCCTCGGTGGAGAGCTTCCCGACGGCCCCGGTTATTTTTACGGTCCAACCCTGCTCGGGAACGTACGTCCCGGAGTTCCGGCCTACGGCGAGGAGCTCTTCGGTCCCGTCGCGGCCGTCATCGAGGCCGCAGACGAGGAAGAGGCTATCAGAATCGCTAACGACACGAGCTACGGGCTTGGTGGCGCTGTCTTCACCAACGACACCCAACGGGGCCAGGAGATCGCAGCCAGACGGATAGACTCCGGCAACGTATTCGTGAACGCATTCGTGAAGTCGGACCCGCGGGTTCCCTTCGGAGGCGTCAAAGACAGCGGGCATGGACGCGAGCTTTCCTGGTTCGGTATTCAGGAGTACGTCAACATCAAGACCGTCTGGGTTGCCTGAGCTCGACCGTCCGCCGCCGACGCCGCCACTGCGGTCTCACCGCTCCTTCATTTCAGATGGGGTTCGATGGCTCTCATGAAGGCTGAGATATCAACGTTGTTGCCGGTTATCACGGCAGCGGCCGGGCCCGGCCCCAACTCTACCTTGTTCTCGAGCAAAGCGGCAGGCCCGACCGCAGCAGCACCCTCCACTGCGGCATGATGCTCCGAAAAGAGAAACGTCATTGCTCGAGCAATCGCATCCTCGGATACGAGCACGGTCTCGTCGACGAGGTCCTGCACGAGGGCAAAGGTGTATTGGTTCTCCATGCCGATTCCCCCGAGAAGACTGTCCGCGAGCGTGTCCTCTTCCTCGACGGATACGGGCGCGCCGGCTCTGAGACTGTGATACATCGCGGCCCCTCGATCCATAGTCACCCCGATGACCCGGGTTCGGGGGTTGTTTGCCTTGATCGCGAGCGCAACACCAGCTATGAGTCCGCCTCCCGAGAGTGGTACCAGTACCGAGCTGAGCTCTGGGACCTGGTTCAAGAGCTCGAGTCCGATCGTCCCTTGTCCGGAGATTACCATGGGATCATCGAAGGGCTTGATGATGACGAATCCCTCTTTGCCCTCCAGCTCATAACAGTGTGCTTCGGCCTCGTCTTGGCTCTTTCCGTAGACCTCGACGGTCGCCCCGACGCGCTGGAGAGCCCTCACCTTGTTTGACGGCACGCGCTCAGAAACGCAAACCGTCGCGGGGATTCCGAGTTTTCGTGCCACATAGGCAACCGACAACCCATGGTTCCCGGTCGAGAAGGCCGCAACGCCGCGCGCGCGCTCTTCGGGAGTCAGGCCGAGGATCTTGTTGGCCGCGCCCCGAATCTTGAATGCTCCGGTTGGATGCATCGTCTCCCATTTGAGAAAGACCTCTCGCCCCACCTTCTCCGAGAGAGCGAGCGAGGGCAGGGTCGGAGTCGGACGAACGATGGCGGCGATTCGAGACCGGGCCCTCCACACGTCCGCAGCATTCGGCAAATCGGGAGCGCTCACGACGGGTCCGCCTTGGGCCTGTCTGCCTTGGACGTGCTCGATTTGGGACTGTCGGTTCCGTCGAACGACTCCGATTCAGTCTTGAGAGGACGCTGTCCGGATTGTCTCTTTCCATTCCTGCGACTGTCGTCACTTTGAACCTTTGGCGATTCGTTGGTGCCTTCCACGGCCTCTTTGTGCGATTCAATCCCCCGCCTCGGCGGAGGAAGCTGTACGACCTGCCTGTCCGGCTCTACGAAGAGACGACGCGGAAGATTCGTGAGCACCTCGCAGCCCTCGTCGGTAACCCGCACAGTTTCGGAGAACCCGATCGCAAACTCGCCGGGTATCAGCCCCCAAGGGATGACGTGGAACACCATGTTAGCCTGAAGGAGTCGCTCCTCTCTCGGATGGAAGCTTATCAGCCCACCCTCTCCCCAGTCAGGCGCAAACGCGATTCCGATCGAATAGGCCGAGCGCGTCATCTGCATGAGTCCGAGTCCGGACTTGCCGATGATCTGTCTGCTGATCGCATCGACGTCGGCAACCCGCCGGCCTGCCTTGATGGCTGCGATGGTCGCCTCCGTCGCCTCCACACACACCTTCTCCGCATCGCGCACCCTCGCGTCCGGTTTCCCGACCCAGCCCGTGCGCATGAGGGCTGCATGGTAGCGGTCTACACAGCCGGCGACTTCCAGGAAAACGCAGTCGCCCGGCTGGAGAGTACGTCCCTGCCAGGTTGCGTGGCCGATAGAGGCAGCCGTCCCGGTTGCCACGAACGGCGCGACGGCCGGATAGTCACTGCCGGCGCGATACATCGCGTTGTGCATTGCCGCTGCAATTCGGGTGTCTTTTATTCCGACTCCTACGACGTCTTTGCCGGCCCGTTGAGCTATCTCGGCGTACTTTGCGGCGGTCCGGATTTTCACCAGCTCCAACTCGGACTTGATGACGCGCAGTCCATCCACGAGGTCCGATGCGGGCACCCATTCGGAGTCGTCGCAGATCGAGAGCATTTCTTCCTGTTGGGGCGCCGTAAAGAAATAGCAGTCCTTCTCGTATCCGATTCGTTTGCCGTTGAGGCCGAAGTCGTGGAGCACCTCTTTGACCCGAACGATCGGATCGTATCCGTCCGAGTAGGTACGGCTAATCTCCACCCAAGTGAAGGCCATGACTCCGGTGTTCTCGAGCATCCGGATTATCATGAACGGCTCTCGATCAATCGGAACGATCAAGGTCTGAAAAGAGGCGTAGCCGGTAGTCTCGAAACCCGTCAGATAGAAGATATTTTGTGGCGACGTTATCATCATGACGTCGAGCTCGCGGCGCTCCATCTGCGTTCGCACGTTCGCAACTCGCGTCATGAACTCGTACATCGGAAATATCAGATCGTCACGCTGACGCATGATGTTCAACCTCCCCCACGGTTGCTTTGCGACCGACGACCAATACGGTGTCTTCTGTTCTCATTTCAATAACCTCGTCCCAGGTCTACACGATCGACCAGCGGCTCGCCGCGCAGGTAGCGCCTGAGGTTCTCCCGTACCGGTGGAAGCAAATCGCTCGCCCGGTTGATCCCTGATATGTGCGGCGTGATATGAACCTCCGCCATATCCCACAGCGGGCTCGAATCGGGAAGCGGCTCCTCGGAGAAAACATCCAACGCAGCTCCCGCAAGGCTACCGTTTCGCAGCGCCTCGACGAGATCGTCTTCGTTCATAATGCTTCCGCGTCCGATGCTCACCAGGAACGAATCGGATCTCAAGAGCCGTAGTCGAGCGGGGGTCAGGAGTCGAGTAGTCTCCTTCGTGCCCGGCATGACAAGCACAAGATAGTCGCATAACGGCAGGAACTCATCGATTTCCTCGGTGGTGAAAACCCGTTCGACACACGGAACATCTTCCCGGCTGCGCTTCATTCCGACGACCTTCATGCCCATGGCGCTGCAGTACTCGGCGATCTTCCTGCCGATGCTTCCCAAACCTGCGATCCCGACGGTGCTGCCATGGAGCAAACCGGGCTCGCTCGGCTGCCAGCTGCGAATGGACTGGAGGTTCCAGAACTTTCGAAGCGATTTCGTGTGGGCGAGCATGTAGGCGATCGTGTGTTCAGCCATCGCAATACTGAATATGCCGCGTATGTTGCTTACCGCTATCTCGGGAGCTATGTTTATTCCGGCCAGTAGATCCACTCCGGCGCCAAGCATCTGAAGCCAACGGAGATTCCGGGCTTCGACCAGGAGCTCGAAGGGGAAATCCCAGGCTACGAGTATTTCGGCCTCACTCAGATGCTGCTGAATCTCCTCGCGCCCGCTCGCCGTGCGCAGACCAAGATTCGGAAATGCTTCGAGAAGTCCGTTGCGGAGGAACGCATCCGTTTCCGGTTGACCGCTATGAATGAGTACTACCGGCCGGTCGGTGTTCATTGTCTGCTCACTTTCATCCCTGCCCTTAACTTCCTACGATGCGGATGCAGTTGTCAAATTGACTCGACGAGCCGAGCACGTTTCAACTCAGGAGCCTCGTCGTGGCTGCGGCATAGATCCGGGCGGCAGCACACAGTTGCTCGACCTCCACGTGCTCGTCGGGTCGGTGGGCTTGCGACAGGCTTCCCGGTCCAAAAACCACCGTGGGAATACCACCCTTTGTCGAAAGTAGCCCTGCATCGCAGGTCGCGGTCCACCCCCGATAGCCGGGGTCGCGGCCCGTCACCTCTTCGATTGCCGCTCGCAATGCCGTTACCGCGGGATGACCGGCAGCAGTCTCCATGGGTGCCTCGATCAGCCCGGCCTCCGTCGAATACTCGAACTCGTCGTGAACCGCCCGAAGGTTTTCGACGAGCTTCTCGATTTCCGCAAGCGCTGCTTCGGCGCTCTCGCCGGGAAGCAGGCGCCGGTCGAGGTCCAGAATGCAGTGGTCCGGTACCATGTTCGAGACCTCTCCGCCGTGGATCGTTCCCGGGGCCAGGTTGGCAGCTCCCGTCAAGGGGTGGGTTCTCTTTCGCACCGTTTTGCGCAGCTTTTTCAATCGGTCGAGAACGAGGTGCATCCCGTCGATCGCGTTTCGTCCCTCGTCCGGTCGGCTCGCGTGCGCCGACTGCCCGGTGACTCGTATCTCAATGGCAACGAGCCCATTATGGCAGACGACCGGTTCGAGCTCCGTCGGTTCGCCGACGTAGGCGAAGTCAGCACCGAAATGCTCATCCGAGATCAACCTCCGGGTTCCCGACTGATCGACCTCCTCCCCGACAACGAAGGCGAGGATCACTTCCCCGCTCATCTGCCTCTGCGAACGTCGCAGAGAGCAGACCGCCTCCACCATCGATGCGATTCCCCCCTTCATGTCCGCGCTGCCCCTCCCGTAGAGCCTTCCTTCGCGCACCTCGCCGCTGTAGGCCGGCATCGTCCAGCCGGTCGAACCCGGCGGAACTGCATCGGTGTGGCCCGTAAGGAGCACCCGCGGCCCGGATTCCCCGCCCCGGAGGGAGGCAACCACGTTGTAACGGCTG
The DNA here is from genome assembly GCA_964506755.1 of uncultured Spirochaetales bacterium. Lineage (GTDB taxonomy): Bacteria > Spirochaetota > Spirochaetia > DAHUYW01 > DAHUYW01 > CAZDMH01. The sequence continues at coordinate 83,200 of CAZDMH010000020.1, read as the reverse complement.
ACGTCGAAGGCGTCCCGTTCGACCTCCTGCAGCTCGACGGCGAGACCTTCTGACTCCATGTAGGTGGCCAGGAACTCCGCAACACGCCCCTCAGCTCCGCTGGTGCTCTCTATGCGGACGAGGTCGGATGCGAGCTTTATGAGTTTTTCCTCATCGATTGTCGGCTGGAAGGAAGTGTCGGTCAGCATGATGCCCTTCGACGGCCGGCCCTAATTCCCGGCATGGGAGAGAGCGGCATCGAGGATTTCGAGCCCCTCGTCCAATTGGGCATCAGTGATGACGAGCGGGGCGAGGAACCTCAAGACGTTTCCGTATGCTCCCGTTCGAAGAACGATCAAGCCGTGCCGGTAAGCATACTCCACGGCCTCCTGCGCCTCCCGGGATGCCGGTGTGCGGCGGTCGCGATTACTTACAAGCTCGATCGCCTGCATTCCGCCCAAACCTCGGACCTCGCCGATGAGCTCGTGACGACCAGCGAGCTCCTCGAATCGAGTATGGACCTTTTCTCCGATCGCACGCGATTGCGCCGGATAATCGTCGCGCTCCATAATCTCGAGCACCTTTCGCGCCGCCGCGCAGGCCACCGGATTTCCGGTGAAAGTACCGCCGAGCCCACCCGGCTGGACGGCGTCCATGAGCTCCGCACGACCGGTGACTGCGGCGATGGGGAGACCGCCTCCGAGTGATTTCGCCGTGACGATAAGATCGGGCTCGACGCCCCAGTGCTCGGCAGCGAACATCCTGCCCGTTCGCGCCATACCTGTCTGGATCTCGTCGAAGATAAGGACAACCCCCCGATCCCGACACACCTCAGCGAGCATCGGCAAATAGCTCTCCGGCGGTACGATGAATCCGCCCTCCCCTTGGACCGGCTCGGCGATTACCGCGGCGACCTTCTCTGAGCCGATCTCGACCTCGATAAGCCGTTCGATTTCGGCGATGCGCCCTCGGGCGCATGCATCGGGATCCCCGTATTGCTGCATCCGGTAGAAATAGGGGAAGGGGGCCCGATAGACCTCGGGGGCGAGAGGGCCGAACCCCTGACGATAGGGGTGCGCCTTTCCGGTAAGGGTCATCGTCATCAGAGTTCTGCCGTGAAAAGCGTTCTGCATTGCGATGACCGCCGGCCGGCCGGTTGCATTGCGAGCGACCTTGACGGCATTCTCCACCGCTTCCGCGCCGCTATTCAATAGAAGAGTTCGTTTTTCAAAATCCCCGGGAGTCAGGCGGGCAAGAGTCTCCGCGACGCGGAGATAGTGCTCATACAATGTCACGTGAACGCAGGTGTGCATGAAGCTTGCGGCCTGCTCCTGCACGGCGGCGACCACTTCGGGGTGTGCAGAACCGACATTGAGGACGGCGATCCCTCCAGCAAAGTCGATGAACTGGTTCTCGTCTACATCCGTTATGGTCGCTCCTTCCGCGCGTGAGACGAATATCGGCGTGGTCCGAGGAAGCGCGGAGGCTACGCTCTCCTGCCAACCGTCGAGCAGCTTCTTCGAGCGAGGACCGGGGATCGAGGTTTTGATTTGGATCGTGGATTCCATGCGGACATCTCCAGGGCAGAGCGGCCGCAACGGCGGGGGGAGACCGCAGCGTCGATCGCTCCCGTGCGGCCGTTTCGAGGATTCGGCAGCCGGTGTGGCTGCGCTGTTCTCTGATTCTTTCAATAATGATTCAAGAGGTCAATCCCTTCGAGGTCGAAACATTGACCACCCGGACGCCTACCCTACCTCACGGCCGGCGAGTATCGACTCGATCAATCCCGACGGAGGGGGACTCACCTTTCCTTCGTTGTTCAGGAACGCACCCTCGGCAAAGTCAATGGCCATGAGCTCTCCATCGCGCAGCACTCGATGTTCCCAGGTCGCCCGGATACGCTGGATGTCGCAGAGCCTGCTTTGGACTTCCACCGTCTCGCCGGGATAGAGCTCACCGTACAGCTTGGCGCTACGGTGGATTTGATACGCGGCACAGCCGACCTTTTTCCACCGTTCCATCGGCCATCCGACCTGCGCCGGCACGGAGAACGCCTGGGCCCAACCCCACCTGAAGACCCAGACGGGGTTGACCATGCCTGTGTAGTCGGCCTCGTAGAGCTGCGCCACGACGTTCTTGCGATAGACGTAGGCCTCGGAACGATTCGGTTTCGCGGGAGCCGATCTCAACTTGATCGTCTCGCTTTCGGGGTCGACCGGCCATTCCCCAATCGCCGTGCGATTCGGAACCGCCCATGTTGCCACTGCCTCCGCCGCGACCACCCGCTCGCGGCGGTTCTCGATGCGATACGCGCACCGAACGGTTCCATTCTCGCCACCGGCGCGCCGGCTCGCCACCTCGATCTCATCGCCGTGCGTCACAGGCGTACGGAAGTCCATCTCAATAGTCCGCAGGCGCCAGGCGGACGCGCCGAACTCGGCTCCCCAGGTCGCCAGCGTCGCCGACACCACGTAGTCGGTATAGACGGCATTGTTCGCGTGTCCGAACCAGTCGCAGTCGGCGGCGCGGACGTTGGAGTGCCAAGCTGTGACGTTGGAGCTTCTACGGTCGGCGGACATGAGACTATGATCGCAGACAAGGGGCTGCTGCATCAAGGCATTGCAGCGAAAAGCTCGTGGTCAGAATTGGCGTATGGCGCGAACCTTGTACCCTGACGACTTTATATCCGTGCTAGTGGTTCCCACCAATGCCATGTCTACTTTATAGGCGTAGCTATAATCCATTTCGGTAGAGCTCCAATACGTTTCGGTACCAACTGCCGCCCCCGCACCGACAATCTGAGTCGATTTCAGTTGCTCCAGTTCACCTGAGGATGGGAGAAACCAGTCGCTGAATCCGTTCAGGGTGAGAGACGCGCACAGTCCGGCCGCGTAGGTGTTCAGAGGCGTACCTACTGCAGCAACAATCATATCGGTATTGGGCTTCCCGGTCCCAATTGCCGAGTTTGTTGTGCCCACGGCGGAACCGGAGGAACCCCACACTGTCGTGGCTCCGGCATTCTGGTCGTACGGCGCAACCTCGAGGTACCGCCAGCCGTTCGAATACACCCCTTTGTCGTAGAAGACAGTCCCCCCGGCCGGGCCGGTGTCCCCGACGACATATACTTTTGTATTCAGCGCCTGGACCCGTGTTTGAACCTCGGTGAGCAGTTGGGTCGCCGAGCAGGCTGCGAGCAAGACCATCGCCGCGGCGAGCAGCGCAAATATCAACAGGATAGAGAGCCCGGCGATCCGGGTCTTCTTGACCGATCCGAACTGTCTGGATGGTTTCACTCTCCCTCCCATACGACCTCCTTCAGCTCTGTCTGTACATCTGCGGCCCGAGCGCTGCCTGCCTGGGGGCCGAGAGCAAGGTAGGAGTATTGCTCTGCCAGCGCGGGGTCGAGAGCCTTGAGCTTCTCGTAGCTCCGTTTGACGTTTCCGTAGTTTTCCAGCTCCCGGTTTACGCGTGCGACTGCCAAGAGAACATGAGTGTTCTCAGGGGCAAGCTGACTCGCCTGCTGGTAGTACTTCTGCGCGCTCAACCAGTCCTGATCCAAATAGGCCAAGTTGCCGAGATTGAGGACTGCAGGGAGATAATTGCCGTTTTTGGCGAGTATCTGATTGAACTGCAGCTTCGCCTTATCCGGTTGCCCATACTTTGCGTAGACAATCCCGAGCTGATTCATCGCCCGGAGGCTTCCACTCGAACGGATCTCACTCTGGAGCCTTGCCACCTGCGGGAAAATCGCCTGATCGATGTACTTCGTCACCTCGGCCAAGTAGGTGGCGAGCACTTTGTCCGACGGCGGCATGATGATATTCGCTCCCTGTCCCGGCAGCCCGACCGGGGAGTAGGAGTTCCACGCATCTTCTATGGGATAGAACCCCGCCCGACCGACCGGGTTGGCGCTGTTCCATTCCTTCGCTCCGAGCTCCCACGCCTTCAGAAATCCCTGGTGGCGAAGGGTGATTTCCACCGGTATCCAGGCGTGACCACCATTCACGATGATCTGATCCGCCGGGATCAGAGAGTCGACGGCCTGTTTTGGCGAGAGCCCGGTGTCGACCGCAACGAAGATGTGACCGGGGGTGGTCACGAAAGCAGCATTCAAACCCACTGACTCCAAGAGCGAGCTGTAGAGGATCGAAAGATCATCACAGTCGCCCGCCTTGTATTGAAGCGTCTGTCGCGGGAACTGCAGGAAGTCCACGGCGTCCTTCTGCTTCGAAAACTCGACGTATGGGGTCGTCGGGTCGGGAACGTAGTTCATTCCGAATAGATCGAGAGACTCGTGGAGAGCCATTGCCGTTTGAAGCCCTGTGTTGATCGAACGAACCTCTTTGCTCCGTACGAGGCCGATAATGCTTTTCGAGAAAGTGAGAATCGCCGGATCTTTGGCCGTCACGAACGCGGCTGCACGCCGGTTATCGTCCCACGTCATCGCATTTCGATTGAGAAAGCTCACCGTCTCGATCTTCGTCTCCTCGTACCTCGTTCCCCCCGACGTATAGTCGAGGGTGATCTGAGCCGAGGCCTTGGTTCCTTCGGTGATCGAAAGGACGTTGTCGGTGAAAAGCGCGTAGAGATCGATACTCTTGGTCTCTCCCGGTGAAATGTTCCCGTCGACCTTGACTTGCTTGGGGTTATCCATGAACTGCTTGATGAAGACGCTCGCTGTGACATTCGACACCGGGCCCGGCGCGCCGTTGGAGACCTCGACGGTGCCGATTGGATGGTCGTCGTAGTAGCTGTAGAAGACCGGAAAGACCGGAACAACGTCCGTCTTTTCGATCCTGAGCCCGCCGTTCTCGCCCGGCGCGGCGTTCGCCGGCGCGCTCAGTGGCTGAGGCGTGGCCTTGGAAGGAGAAGGAGCAACCGTTCCAGCCCTCGAGGCTGAACGCGTTTGTCCGCCGCCGAGAGTGAAACTCGTCGAAACCGCTGCGCTCACGCCCTGGTAGAGTCCGAAATAGGATCGATAGAGACCGCTCAAACCGATGCTCCAGCTCGGACTCAGGGCAAATCGAACCCCCGCGCCGCCAGCGGCATAGGGATTCGATGAACCAACCGAGAAGTCGTTAAGCGTTCCGTAGAAATAGCCGCCCAGGGCAAACGCCTCCAGAGCGAGTGAACGACTCAGCTGCAATTGCGCGCCTGCGCCGATGCTCGCCGTCGCAATCGAGACGCTATCAGGGCTCACGGCAGGTGCAAACGCGTAGGTGAGCCCGCCAAGAAAGAAAACGGGCAGACTGCTGAGTCGATATCGCAAATTGACATCCATTGTCCCGCCGAACTTGAAATAGCTTGCGGTTTGTCCGACGGGAATATCGAAACCGGGACGCACCTCTATCGAGAATGGAGAGAGTGTTTCCGACCCACCTGAATCACCCGATTCACCACCGCTTGAACCGCTCGACCGGGCAACGACCGTCGAGCCATGACTGCCAAGCGCGATGCCCGTCGAAGCGGCGACGCTTATCCCCTGATAGAGCCCGAAGTAGGACCGATAGAGTCCGCTCACCCCCAGGCTCCAATAAGGGTTCAAGGCAAATCGCACCCCCAACCCGCCCGCGGCGTAGGGATTCGACGAGCCAACCGAAAAATCATTGAGCGTTCCGTAGAAATAGCCGCCCAGTCCGAACGCTTCCAACGCAAATGTACGACTAATCCGCAATTGAGCGCCCGCCCCGGCGGCGGCCGTGAAAATGGAGATGCTGTCAGGGCTCACTGCAGGTGCAAGCGCATAGGCTACCCCCCCGAGCAAGAAGACAGGCAGTGTGGACAGTCGATACCGCAGATTGACATCCATCGTACCGCCGAACTTGAAATAGCTCGCGGATTGACCAATCGGCAGGTCGAAGCCGGGGCGTAGCTCGATCGAAAATGGAGAGGCCGCGCTTTGGAGGTCGGAATTCACCTGCTGGCTTTCGGCTCTCGAAGCGGCAAGTCCTGTACCCAACAGAATCGTCAGGATGAGAACCGCCGACAAACGTGGAGACTTCGGAATTTGCAGACCCATTTGACCTCCACTTCTGTAGAACAGTCTATGGTGCTCTTCCTCGTTGGCTGCGCAGCGTGCCTACATTATACATGCACAATTGCGAATCGAACAATGCAAATATGAGTGAAATTAACCACAATTCCCGCGGCCCTTCGTGGCGCCCGCAATTCTGCAGATGCAAATTCGCTCGGGGACTCAGGCAGTAGATACTTAAGATGAAACGGCGTGAAGGGTCTACTCGAATAGCCATCGTTCGTAGTCCCAACTCGCGAAGAAGGATTCCAAGGCGACGGAAGATACAGAAATGGTTGAAGTCGTCCGGGAAGCTGGCTCCGCAGGGTTGAACCACAAGAGATTTTCCGTAGACCTCGCCGTCCAACCGGTTCGACTCTGACGACAACGATCGAATTAGCGGCGCTATGTTGAGGCCCCTCCCCTTCGCCGATAGCGAGACTCGACGTTCGGCGGTGACTTGACCATCACTGCCTATGTCACGACCGTAGCGTAGCGCCGATTTACGGTAAGGTGTCCGCTGGCACTACGACAATACGGAGACTGGACCTATCTGTGCAGCAAAAGGGTGTGGAGGTTTCTATGATAGTGGTTTGTCGATCCAGGAAACTCCGCTTCCAGTGATCTTCCGCAATCGTCGGCGACGAGAGCGTCGTGGGCAGTGAGATGGGAGTGCCGCTTTCGATTACAGCGCACGCTACTAGGCATTTCTGTAATTCGGGAAAGTCACTGGAGTCGCAGCGACTTCCATGGCTGATAGTTAATTCTCGTCATCCCGCGCTCGAACACCCTCTGTTACCATTAGAACATGCACAACACGGTGCGAAAGGGCCGTTTGACCGCATTCCATTGAGCAAGGGGGACAGCGTGAAGTCGTTCAGCCATAGAGTAGTTTTTTTTCTTGCCATCGTCGGGGTAGCCTTTCTTGCATCCAGTTGCGTCACCGGTTCGTCCGGGATGCAGCAATCGACAAGTGAAGGCAGCGCGGGAGGGTCAGTCCAATCGCCAGCCAGTTCCCAGTCGAAACCTGGTACGATAGATGTGGGGCGTACCAAGTACGCCGATAATTTCGGCGTCAAGGTGCAGGACATCCTCGGCGTAGGGAATCAATCCGGAGACCCCGCAGCGCTTTCCGGGGCCGTTATCAGCCTTACATCGAAAGACAACATCAAACTAGACACTGAGCTCGACGCCGAGAACGGCAACCAGTTGGATTCCGTTGGCTACGACTGGTCAGGCACCAGCGGTAAAGTATTCACGGCATTCCCATCCACGGGAACGTTCAAGCTGATAATCTACGCAAACCTGAAAAGCGATACCAGCAACAACGTCGATGAAATCCTGGAACTCGATTTTCCGGCGAAGGTGCCGCAGGGCGTAACGACATACCTCTTCCGGACCGCGACCTCACACGGCGTGGTTAGCCTCAAAGACATAGCCAATGGACAGAAAAACTGGAATGTGGGAAGAGGTAGGTCAATTATCCAGGCAAAGACCGCAGTTCTCGCCGACGATTTGAACGTATCAGTTGGCGGTACCGTGCTGCACTCAAAGGGCGGATCGAAGGTAACCTTGGGAATTTACAAATCCGAGATAATCGGTCTGCAATTCAGCCCTTCTGAACCGCAATCGCTCATCGTGGCGGGCATTCCAATGTCCGTGGATCTGCAGTCGACCGTCTACGTCGATGCGACCGATGAGTCATTCACGATAGCCCAACCGGTGTCGGCAACATTTTCCGCCGGGAACGTGCTGTGTCCGCCGAAATCGAAATTGTATTTCTCCCTCGGGAAACTCGACATGGTGCAACTATCAGGTGAAGGCAAAGTCACCGTCGCCTCAAACGACTTTCCCGCCTCAGGAATTGTCTACCTCGATCACTCCGATTCGGGCGACAGAATCGCTTTTACCGTCGACTCCTCCGAACAAGCCAACGTGGCGAATACGTCAATCACCGTCCCTGCGGGCGAACAGTTGACATTCCAGTCCGGGCGCCTGCAACAAATCTATTTCCCGAAAACTGCGAGCGTTGCGATCTCGGGAAAAAACAAAACGATACAAGCAGGATATGTCCTGAAATTCAGTCCGGACGGGAGCTACCATATATCGGGAGGCACGTAGAAAACCAGCTTTGGTCAACCGCCTCATCCGAAGCGGGTCGCAACCCTTCAGGAAGACCGTTCAGCAAGTGCAGAACAGGTGGCTTCCGACGTAGAGGGCTCTCTTGATACCCGATTCCGGAAATGCATCGAATACTGGGGGTTCGGACGGGTCCTGCCGCAGGGAGGTGAACTCCGTCAGGGTGCCCGGAAGAACCTCTCTCGAGCGAATCCGTTCGAGCGGAGACGGGCGGATACCTACGTGTCTACAACCCGGCATGCGTAGAGCAATAGTGAATTCTAGTCATACTGAGGTCGGTCAACACGGGCCATACTGTTGGTATGCTCTCGGTGGAAGTGCGGTGGCCGACCCCGCGGCGACAAGTGCTCACGCGACTATACTTTCGGATTATTGGTTTCTTGCTATTCGCCGTCGTGTTGTTCCTATGCGTCAGAACGGCGGGCGCGCAGAGCACCGACAAACAGAACCTCAATTTCTACTATCACTTTCCGGTTTCTGTAGGAGTCGAATATCAGAACCTGTCGCCCTTTAGCTCCTACAGCTCGAACTTCAACTCCTACGAGGTCAATGCCAGCCTCCACTGGCCGCTTCCTAGGCTCCCGGTGCTCCAGCCCACGTTGAATCTCGGGGCCGTGCAGTTCGACAGCACGAGCACGACCGATCCACTCACCTGGAATCACACCAACTGGATAGCTGAGATTGGCGTTCGCTATGCAACGCGAATGAGCAAGCAGTTCGAGGTTGGAGCGGAAGCCCTCGCGGGCTACTCGATGGTGACCTTCCCGAATCTTCTGCCCTCGAGCGGAACCCTGGCAGCGAATGCGCTGGTTGCCGAGGCTGGTGGTGTTCTGAGCCTCGATCCATCGTTTAACATGAGCATTTCGATCCATCCCAACCTGAAATACGTCTACTATCTCAATCCGCTTACTGATTTCAACGGCCTCATTTTCAGCATCGGTTTTCAGGCGGACTACCGTTTCGGACAGGACCCGGACGCTCCGCAGGCAGTAATTCGAAGCATCCGCTTCGACAAGGTCAACGTCCCATCACTGTTCCCCGCCATGCAGAGTTACTATGTCAAACATCCGATTGGGACAGTGACCTTTACCAATACAGACAAGACTCCAATCAAGGATCTTTCGATCTCGTTCAACCAAAAGGGCTACATGGATTCGCCGACACAGTCAGCCAAAACAGCAGAACTTGCGCCTGGCGCGAGCACGACGGCCAATCTCTACGCCTCATTCAACTCACAGGTCTTCACGACTGAAGGGACAACGCCGCTCACGGGTGAGGTTATCGTCGACTACACCTCGAACGGTCGACCGGCGGAGCAGAAGCAGTCGGTCTCCTACGATCTCTACGACAAGACAGCGATCACCTGGACCGACGACCGGAAGGTCGGTGCCTTCATCACACCGGCGGACAGCGCCCTGCGCAACTACGCAAGCTTCATTCGACAAGCGTCGAAGGGGGCAGCCATAGCCGGACTCAACACGACGCTCCAGTACGCAATGCAGCTCTACGGAGCGCTCGGGGAGCTGGGCATTCTCTACCAGTCGGACCCCACCTCGCCGTTCACCGCTGCTCAGAGCAATGCTCAGATCGTCGATTCGGTGAACGTTCCCCGCGATACTCTGAAACGCACCACTGGTGATTGCGACGATCTGACAGTGCTTTTCGACAGCATGCTCGAGACCGCAGGCGTCACGAGCGGGTTCATCACCGTGCCGGGACACATCTACGCCGCCTTCGACACCCACGTACCGAGCCGCAACTACGCACAGCTCAACCCCGACCGCTCAATGACAATAAGCGTCGACGGTGAGCTCTGGATACCCGTGGAAATAACACTCATCGGGCGGGCTGGTTTCATGGAGGCCTGGAGGAAAGGAATCGAAGAATATGCCGAGTGGGACAAACAGCCGGAGAAGCGCAAGTTCTACAAAACCGCCGCGGCGCAGGCGATCTATCGACCCGTCGGCTTGAAAGAGACCGATCTCGGACTCCAGTACGGAAGCAAGGCAAAGATCGTAGCAGACTTCAAGAGTGAGGCGGGCAAGCTCATCGACGTCATCGCGAATCAGTACGTGCAGGCCGCCAGCAAACGCAAAGACAAGCGGGATTACAACCGTCTGGGCGTCGTATACGCCAAGTTCGAGGAGCTCACAAAGGCGCAGAACGCTTTTCAGCGGGCGTTATCTATGGATCCTAACTACTTGAGCCCGAGGCTGAACCTGGCGAATCTGCAGTTTCTCGAGAAGAACTACTCTCAGGCCGTGACTAGCTACGTCGGTGCTGTGAAGACACTCGAGAAGAATGGCCTCGGTGACTCCCAGATAGCGGCAAAGCTCTTCATCAATATCTCGAAGACCTACTATCTGCTCGAACGGTTCAATGAAGCGCGGACGTACTTCTCAAGAGCCGAGTCGATCGACCCCAAGGTCACGGACAGCTACGCCTACCTCGCGAGCGGGACAGCCTCGACCAACACCGGCCGCGCGGCGGAGGCGGTAGATTCGAGAATGGATATCCAGTACTTCGATGACACGTCCGGAGGTCAGGCACCATGATACTTCACACCCGAGACCTTTGCCCAACGCTGTGTCACCGCATTCTCGACGTGGTGAACGTTGCGGCCCTCGTGTCGGTCACACTTGTTGCAGGAGCGCTTCTTTCAGGCTGCTTCAACCCACTCAACAAGCTCGTACTCGACCACGTGAAGGATCTGAGCGCCCCGACTATCAAGATCGCTTCGCCCGCAAATGACAGCTCATATGCCGCAACAGTGGTAGTAACGGGCAACGTCAGCGATTTCGCGGCAGGCGGCTCGGCTGGCCAAGTGAAATCTCTCCAGTATCAGGTACTTGCCACATCTCTCAAAGGTGACGTAACGATCGGCAAAGATGGATCGTTCAGCTTCGAGTTTCCGACCACCGGACTCTCCGGCAGCCTGACCCTCCAGGTGATCGCCACCGACTGGAACGGCAATGTGGCAACGAAATCGCTCACCCTCGTCAACGACGGCGCCATCCCTTCGTTCACCGCGACGCCGGGGAATCACCAGGTGACGCTTACTTGGGACCCGGTCGCGCTCGCCACGAGCTATACGCTGTACTACACGACGAACGGCTCGAACCCTTCGGCCGACTATGGTTACGAAATCGACAACGTAACCTCCCCCTACGTCTTGAGAAACCTGGAAGACGGTCAGATGCACGTGTTCCGGCTTGCTTCCCACTCTTCGTCGGGAGACGATAATACATCAGACATCGTAGAAGCGATCCCCTTGTCCCCTGCGAGTCTCGCGCCGACGGTTACGGGGGAGTATGGAGCAATCTACGTTACGTGGCCGGAGATCCCTGCCTCAAGCCAGTACGAAGTGTGGCGGGCAACTTCTCCGAACGGTCCCTTTGTTAACATCACTGGCACCTTAACAGGTAACGGTTACACCGATGTTCAGGTAACCGCCGGTACCATCTACTGGTATGCGGTGAAGCCAGGGAATTCTGCCAATCCGCTTAGTGGGGCCAATGCCGGTCAGATGTCTCCATTTCCGAGTGACTCGGGGCGGGAGATGTCCCAAGTCAGTACACAGGTTGGCCCGTACGGAGAAGCGCAAGGTGTAGCCGTCGCCGGCTCCTATGCATATGTCGCTGACGCTGGTGCGGGCCTCCGCGTCGTAGACCTCTCAAACCCAAAGAACCCAACGCCGATCGGCTGGACCGGCATCGACACTAACGGCGCTGCCTCTGGAGTTGCAGTTAGCGGCTCCTTTGCCTACTTGGCCAATACCGGAGGTTTGCAGATAGTCGACGTTTCGGACCCGTCGAAACCGCAAGTGATAGGACCGGGCTTCGATACAAACGGTATTGCGGTCGGGGTCGCCGTTCGCGGCTCTTACGCTTACGTGGCGGATGATTCCGACGGGCTTCGCATTATCGACATTTCCGATCCTTACAATCCCAGAGAGGTAGCGTCCGTCGCCTCGGACATTACCCAAGCTGCCGGGGTTGCACTGGCCGGTTCCTACGCCTACGTAGCCGACGGTGCCGACGGGCTTCGAATTGTCGATGTGACTGATCCAACAAACCCCCAAGAGATTGGACCGGGCATCAATACAAACGGTAGTGCGATCGGGGTTGCCGTTCGCGGCTCTTATGCCTACGTGGCCGACGGTCCCGATGGACTTCGCATCATCAACGTCACTGACCCTACCAATCCGTATGATGTCGGCATTGACATCGGCACAAACGGCAATGCCCGCGGCATTGCCGTCAGTGGTTCCTACGCATATGTCGCTGACTATTCGTACGGTCTTCGCATCGTAGACGTGTCCTTGCCCGAGTCGGCATATCAGGTCGGGGCCGCAATTCCGACCTACGGCCAACCGTATGGGGTTGCGGTTGAGGGCTCCACTGCCTTCGTCGCCAATGGGACCTGGGGCCTTCGGATCATCGACATATCCAGTCCTGCCGGGGCAACGGCCGTCGGGGCTGCCGTTATTCCCCCGTTCTTTGCCTACGGTGTTGCGATTGACGGTCCCTATGTATATGTGGCTGATGAGTCGAATGGTCTACAAATCATAGACGATAGCGACCCTGCGAATCCGCAGAGGATTGGGCCTGGGGTCGATACGCCTGACATCGCACTTGGTGTTGCGGTAAGCGGTTCGTACGCCTACGTGGCCGACAAATCTGACGGCCTTCGAATCATAGACGTATCGAATGTCGCAGCCCCGAAAGAGATCGGTTTCTTCGATACAGCCAATTATGCATTCGGAGTCGCAGTGAAAGGTTCCTACGCATACGTCGCGGACTCAGGGGACGGGCTGAGGATTATCGATGTATCGGACCCCGCGAACCCGAAGGAGGTTGGCAGTACCGGCATCGATGTCAACGGTTCTGCATACGGAGTTGATGTAAAGGGTTCCTACGCATACATCGCGAACGGCACAGGCGGCCTTGAGATCGTAGATGTGTCTGATCCCACGAAGCCGAAGGTGGTTGGCCCCGGTTTTGACACCAACGGTACCGCGCAGGCCGTTACCGTGAGCGGTTCATTTGCCTATGTCGCAGACGGTTCAGACGGGCTCCGCATCATCGACATCTCGAACCCCGCGAGCCCGCAAGAAGTCGGTTCCGGCGTCGATACGAACGGAACTGCATATGGGGTCGCCATCAGCGGCTCCTACGCATACGTAGCAGATGAGTCTGATGGGCTCCGGGTCATCGATGTCTCCGATCCTACAACCGCTACGGAAGTAGGGCCTGGCGTTGACACCGCTGGCACCGCTTACGGGGTCGCAGTCAGCGGTTCATATGCCTATATCGCCGATTACAACTACGGGCTCCAGATCATTCAGCTGTGGCCATGATCCATAGTTGGCGCTTTGCGTCGAACATATCGCTGCGTTCCGGGGGGAATCGTTCAACTCCGAACGAAGAACGCAGGGTTGCGGATGTGTACTTGCCAACCCGGATGCTTCGAATGTGAGGGGCCCCTGCTCTGTGTTGGTGAGCTACGTTGTCATAGTAATGTAGTCGGTAGGCTATTCTGCGGGAAGGATCTGACGGTATTCTTAACGGCCACACGTGCACCAATCATTAGAAACCTGCCGTGAGCGACGACCGGTGCCTTTCGAACGACTTTGACTGACTATCGCTATTGAAGGCAATATCTGAATTCTGTTTGCGACCGGACAGGTGGTGAACGTTCGTTGGGTACGCCGTAGCTACTTGAGGAACTCGGGCAGCAAAGACGCGTGAATTGTCGTTGGCCACCTTAGCCGGCGATTGTTGCGTGCCTATCTACACCTGCGAAACTCCGGATTTGTGTCGCTCAAGCGCTTGGACAACCTCTTCGACTACAACAGGCCTCCCATTCTTCAGTGCCACCGCGATGACCTTTCCGGCCAACACGAGCTTTTCGTCGGGAAGAAGGTAAATATCCTGCTCCAACACGAAGCGCAACCGTCCCTCGCGGTGGGCGTTGATGCAGACCACAAATCGGTCGCGGCTCCTGAGGGGAAATTTGTAATCGAGCTCGACGCGCGAGACGATGAGATCGGTGCCTTCGTCATGCAACTTGGCGAAGTCGATGCCGGCGCTGTACATGAACTCGTGGCGTGCATGCTCGAGGTAGTGCTGGTAGTTCGCGTTGTTCACGACTCCCTGAAGGTCGCACTCGTAGTCTCTGACGAGCAGCTCGATTTTGTACTGGTACCGTGTGTCCATACAGAGATTATCCGGAATCCAAGTGATTGCCGCAAGAAGATCCCGGTGCCCCGGTGTCGAAACTCATCGACAGCTGCGGGATGCTACGCTATGACTCGATAGAGCTCGTCGACGATTTTCGTGAATAATCCCTTATCGTTTGCCTCTCGCACGAAGGCCTGATACTTGTCGTCGGCATCGATTTTCGAGATCACCTCCTCGAAGCTGGCGAGCGACTCGCATCGCATGATCCAGTGAATTCGGTCGAGCCTTCCGGAGATGTTGTTCAGCACCTCGACGTGGATCTCGCGTGAGGTCTTGTTTACGTGCTCCGCTACCTTCAGTGCCCAACGGAGACCTTCTTCAACCTTCCCTTGCGCTACTTCACCAGTTCGGGTGAACCAGACTGCCATTGTCCGCCTCCTATTGCGTCTAGACGCCGGGCGCCTGACGCATCTTTTTCGCTCTCATATCATCGCAGGGAGCCTGCGTGACGATCGATATGACTAGATCCAACCATTCTGCATGAGACGGAAACTACAACAGTTGGCAGGCGACGGCGTTCGCCATCGTTCATCGGGACCAAATGTACTTTCGCAGCCCATCGAAATTTTGATCAATTCTAGTCACCCCTCAGCACAGTGAATTCGGGATACGATGGTAGTACGGCACCTGGGAGATGGGTGCGAGAAGGAGGTCTCATCTCGTGCGAACCGCGATCGCATGTGGCGCCGGCGGGTTCGCATCCGCGTTTACCCATGGGGTCCTCGAGGTCTTTGAGGAACAGGGTTTCTACGCAGAGGGCTATGCCGCATCATCTTCGCTCGTACCGGTCGTCGCCCTGGCTGCCGTTCGCAGCCTCGGCGTGACCGGTGGATTGCACCTGTGGCAAGGGCTCTTTCACGCCGGGGGATCGAACGAGCGTGAAATGGAGGAAGTTGCGCGCCTGCTCAACTCGGTCATGCCCCGCCTGCGTCGCACCCTTTTTCGTCCGAGCTCTCCGAGCTTCACCGCGGTCGCAAGCGTTGCGGTCGACGATACAGATCTTATGGACCCCGCCCGTAGCGAGTCGTACAGGCGAATGCGGCCGATATTCTTCGACACGAAATCAGTGAACCCGTCGGTCCGCCTCACCCCCTCCAACCTCTTCGATATCTGCATGCTGTCGGCGATCGCTCTGCAGCGGTCGAGAGCTGGACGCTTTGTTGACGGCCTACTCTGTTTCGACTCCTCGTTGAGCTGCACGACGCCTGCGGTGCAGCTTGCGCGGCGCGGATTCTCGCAGGTTGTTGCCATCTCCAACTCGATTGAAACATCGGAGGAGGGACGCGAGCAGCTCCCGAGCCAATTCCACGGCGTGCCGATCTTTCAGCTCCGACTCGACTCCGGCCAGCTGCCAGTCGGCTTCCAGTTATCCGGAGCTGCTCCTCACCTGACGGCCGAACAGATTGCCGCGATCTATGATGCCGGAAGAATGAAAGCACTCGCGTTTCTGCAAGAGCACGACAGCCTGCATAATGCGATACGCACGCGCAGATCGGACAGTTGAGCCTGACGTGGCTCTCGATTTTGAGCGTCAATCAGACCTGCAATACTACACCGAGAAGGCCCACTCGCCAGAGCGCATCACGACTTCGCGTTTGCCGTCAGTGGTTACTCCATCCACATCGAGCTGGCCGGACCCTATCATGAAGTCCATATGGGTCGAGCTGATGTTTCCACCGCAAGCGGCGAACTCCTCGTCGGTGATCTCGTCGGCTCCGGTTATGCTAAATCGATAAGCAGCCCCGAGGGCGATGTGAGACGCGGCATTCTCGTCGATCAGCGGGTTGTAGAAGAGTCGTCCCGTTTGAGAAATCGGAGAGCTGTTGGGCACGAGTGCCACCTCACCGAGACGTGCGGCCCCCTCATCGGAGCGAATGAGCTTGCGTAGATAGTCTTCGCCTCGTTTGGCTGTCAGATTCACGACTCGTCCTCCGCTGAAGGAAAACTGAACCCGGTCGATCATCACCCCTCCCCGGCTGAACGGGCGGGTCGATGTCACCACGCCTTCCGTCCCGTTGAAGCGAGGCGCCGTAAAAACCTCTTCGGTGGGAAGGTTGGGTGTGAAAGGGATGCCGTGGGTGTTGAATACTCTTCCGCCGAGCCAACGGTGCCCATCGGCCAGCTGAATCTTCAAATCGGTGCTCGGGCCCCGGTACTCGAGCGTTCGGTACTTTCTCACATTCAGGTAGGCCGCACGGGCCTCGAGCTCCGCGACGTGTCGGTTCCACGCCGCAATTGGGTCGACGGCGTCGATCCGGCAAATGTGCAAGATTGCCCGCCAGAGCTCCTCCTCACCCTGTGTTTCGGTCAACTCCGGATAAACCTTCTCGGCCCACGCACGTACGGGAACGCTTACGCCGCACCAGTTGAGTGCGTTCTTGCGGATGAGGCTGGTTGCCGGCAGCATCGCAGAAGACTGTGCGGCGTCGGCCACTGCAACGTATTCGGGATTCTGTCCTGCCAAGAGGTCGGGGTCTCCGCCGATCGTCCAGAGCACTGCGCCCCTCTGTTCCGCGTACTCGACGACCGCGCTGCTCGGCCACCGCGGATAAACCGAAAAGGTTTCGGGTGAGGCCTTTTCATATCGGATTCGATTCACCTGCTCGTCGGTGTAGACCACGTCGACATAGGAGGATCCGACCGAGTAGGCACTCGACACGATCTCTCTGATGAGCGGCGCCGCTTCGATATTCGGGCCGCCGACATACAACCTTTGACCCGGTTGCAGGTTGAGCCCAATCTTGACGACGACGTCGGCGTACGCCCTGAGGTCATTGCGATTAATGGACATGTTGCCCCCCCTTTTGACCCGAGCGCAGATTCGGGTCGACCTCATTTTACGACGATGCACGAGAGAACGGTCATGACGATAATTCACTACGTGTGAAAGTGGATTAAGGAGTGCTTGTTGGGTTGTCCTCGACTACATCAGGCCGGTTCGTTCGGCGTAGCGTACCGCCTCAAGCCGATTGAAAGCGCCCGTCTTCTGAAGAATGTGTCGGACATGGTTTGAGACGGTGTAGGTGCTGAGCCCGAGAATGCCGGCTATCTCGGCGTCGGTCTGTCCCTCTCCGACGAGGGCGAGAATCTCGAGCTCGCGGGGGCTCAGCCGTTTCCCCAACAGCGACCCCACTTCGTGCGGGCCGCTTTCAGCCAGGCGCCGGATTGCCAATTCAATTCGCTCCACGAGTGGACCCATCTCGAGCCGGATGGCAAGGGTCAAGGCCTTGGCGTATGCATCCTGTGCGTCCGCGTGGCTTCCGAAGCTGTTGGGGTCTGAGAGCAAGTCTCCGTAGTCGCCGTAGGTCCATGCCAAAACGGGAAGGTCTCGGTATTTCTTGCAGGAGGCAATAGCCTCGAGGAAATGCCCGGCCGCACGTTCGTAGTCTCGAGTGAAATGGCGAACCAGCCCGAGAGTACGTTCGATTCGGTACTCACGTATCAGGTTGTAGGTTCGCATCGTGGAAAGACGCTCGTAGGCGACTTCCGCTTCGTCCTCATCTGCTTCTTGGCAGGCAAGAATTGCCTGTGCGATTCGTGCCCTTACCTCAACGCCCGGAACAGGACCGATCGACAAGACGCGCTCAACCAGCGACCGGACCTTGTTCAAGTACTTCGCGTTTCGAGTAATCTCCCAGCGGTGGGCCATCAAGACCACGACAGAAGCAAATATGAGTGCTCCGGGCGCGGGATAACCATCGGCAACCTTCATGAGACGTTCCAGAGAGACGTCTCCGGCGGCGAAATGACCTCGGTAGTATTCGGCGATTGTGCGTAAAGGAAGCAAAAAAAGACTATTCGGATCGATCTCGAGGCCTCTGTCGGTTTCGCGATCGATTTCCGACCAGTTTCCGGAACGCAGCTCGAAACGCAGGACATGAGCAATGCCGGTACAGGTGAGGAGACTGTCACGATACGGGAGGATCGAGTCACGCGACTTGTACGAGTATTGCTTGGCAGTATCGATCTCCCCTTTGAGCAGATGCGCCTGCATGAGGAGGAAATAGGCGTGGCTTTCGACGAAGAGATCCGGCTCGATCGTCGCCCGAGCGAGAGCCTCGGTCGCGATGCGTATGGCCTCATCATACCGTGAAAACCGGATATGCAAGTAGACGGTGTCGAGCATTAGGCGTGATTCGGCGCTGCGGTCACCGTTTGCCCTCGCCGTATTCAGCAGATCATGAATCTTCGCTTCGGCCTCGTCGTACTGCCCTCTTGCTTCGAAGAGCCCATATGCATGTGCGCAGAGAAGCTCCATATGGCGCGGATGGTCCGGGGGTACGAGCTTCGCCGCCTGCTCGATCAACGGAAAGTGATAGCTGTCACCGAGATCGATGTCGATAGGCTGCAAGGCGATTTCCGCCAACCGATCGAAGTCCTTCACAGAGAGATAGTATTCGAACGCCGGCCTGAAGCTCTCGGCCGCCTTCACCCTGTTGACCGATCTGCAGTATGCGCTTCCCATGCCCACTGCGGCCGCCGCGCTGTCCTGAGGGTTCATTGCCTTCCCGTATTGTGAGAGCAGATCCCCGAAGATCGATAGGGCCCGCTTCCAGGCAAACTGTTCGAGTGCCAGGTCCCCAGCGGCGAGTGCATATTGGATGCCCTTTTGAAGCTCTTTGGGATCATCGCCTGCGAGGAAGTGCGGATAGAGCTCGATTGCATGGGCAGCGGCATTGGAGCCGTAGTATTCCTCGAGCTTCCTGCCAACGAGGGTTCTCATTTGCTTCAGCTCGGCCGGCTTGGCGAGGTCAAACACAGCGTCCCGAATGATAGAGTGAGTGAAGCGGTAGCGGGCGCCGGTTCCTGCGGTTTCCACGACAATACCCAACTGGACCGCTGCATGCATGCACGCATCGACCTCTTCACTCGACATCGACGGAGCAAATGAGGTGATCTGAGAGGTGGTGAACTCCCTCCCGGCCGCGGCCGCAAGAACCAACGTGTTGCGCTCTCGTGCTGTGAGCGTCGCGGCTCGGGCGGCGATTGTCTTCCTGACGCGGAGGTTGAGAGCCGAATCGGAGAAGGAACGGTGATCGAGCACGCCATCATTGACCCGAAGGAGCTCTACGAGCTCCTCGACGAGCAGAGGATTGCCCTCGGATTGTTCGTAGATGTAGTCGACTACTTCTTCATCGTGTGCGATCGCGAGTGACTCAATCATCCGGCGAACCTCGGATCGACCGAGGCGCTTCAGCCGCATACGGACGACGTTTCCGTTATGACTGAGAGCACCGAGCGTATCGGCGAGAACTCCGTCAAGCGCGGTAGGGACCGTTGTCCGATAGGTAAGTACGATCATCACACTGCCGGTCTCGATCTCGGATCCTGCAATCTCCAACGCAGCAAGGGTCTCTTCGTCGGAAAGGTGAAGGTTGTCCACAGCTATGAAGGTTCGCCGTTCGTTCGCAAGGTATCGAATGAACGAAACGAACCCGTCAAAAATGTCCTCCTGACGCCGGGGGGATGGCGTCGGGTCGGAAGGTTCACTATTCCGGCTTTCTTCGAGGCCGAGCAGATTAGGGAGCAACGCCGCTATGACGTTCCAGTGCCGGCCGAAAATCTCCTCAAGCTCCAGCGGGCTCCACGTCGCCTGCGCATCCCCTCGGGCATCGAGATGTTTTCCCAGGCCCTCCTCGATCATCTCGAGCCACATTTCGTAGGGTCGGGTTGGCTGGTGTTCATGAAGTCGGCACCAAACGACGTCGAATCCTTCGTCCTCGGCCATCGAAGCTGCAAGCGCGGCAAGCGTCGTCTTCCCGATTCCGCCTTCACCACCGAGAGCGAGTATCTGCGGTCGCCCTAATACCGCCTCCGCGAGCAGTCGCTCGATCTCTGTGATCTCGCGGTCTCGTCCAACAACTGAGATGCCGGCCGAACGCTCGCCCGTCACAACATCCCCTCGCGTTTTGCGACATTGACTGCGACGACGCGGTTGGCCGATGCGGTTTTGCGCAGAATGTGACGGACATGATTCGAGACCGTGTGAACACTCAAGCCGAGGATCCCCCCAATCTCCTTGTCCGACATTCCCTCCGCGAGCAGACGAAGTACCTGGAGCTCCCGTTCGGAAAGCGGGTTCATCGTGTCGTTTCGCTCGGACAGGCCGTGTGCCGCCAGCGACGAAGAGCGACTGAGCGTGCGCTCCGCAGAGCGCTTAGCCTCGCAATCCCCATTGTTCCGGCTGTGTCGCTGAAGCTCCCTGCACTTCTCCTCGAGCGGTTTCATCGAAAGCTCCCGAGCGATCCGGATCGACTGTCGAAGGTGACGGTTCCCGGCCGCCGCGTCGACGGCGCCCCCGTGTAGTGGTCTCACAAACATCTCCGCACGGTAGTAGTGGATCCAACCGAGGTGCGGTCGGTCGGGGTAGGACTCGGCATCGTGAGTTGCCGCTTCGAAGTGCCTGCCTGCAGATTCGTCGTTGCCGACAAGCCGTGCAAGACGAGCCAGTATGAGCTCGACGCGATAATCGCGCACGAGATTGAACCGGGGTGCCGACCTCAACCGTCCGTAGGTCTCACGGGCAAGCGACCGATCCTGATCGGAGAGACATATCAAACCCAAGGCCATCAATGCTCGAACTCCGACTGCCGGTGGACAATCGCTGCCAAGAAGCATCTCGACGATTTCCCGTGCCACCGGAACCCAACGTCGGTCACTGTATCCGCAGCTCCTTCCCATGATTGCGAGGGCCGTCGAGGCGTAGACGAGGTAGGGACCCGATGGATACCTCGAGACGGTCCTGATGAGCTGATCAAGGATTCTGTCGCCCTCCTCGAGATTCCCTGTTTCGTGTTCGATGGTTATCCTGAGCGGAAGCAAGATGGAACTGTCCGGATCGTAGCCGAGGCCGGCCTCGCATAGCTCTCGTGCTCTCGACCACGCCCCGGTTCTGAGCTCAAATCGAATCACCACTCCGTACCACGCGCTGATGACGAAGTTGTCGGCGACGGCAAACGTCGCATCCTTGAGCCGTTCGCCATGATGTACAGATGACGGCAGGTCGCGCTTGAGCAGATAAGCTTGCATGAGCACGAACTCTGCGTGAACCTGCGAGTAGAGGTCTTCCTCATGCTGGCATCTATCCAAGACCTGCAAACATTTCGCAATCGCTGCATCCGGACGCGAGTAACGTACATCGATGTACGCCAATGCGCTTAGACAGGCACTCTCGATCCTCACGTCGCGATTCTGACGCGCGGCTGCAAGTCGATCCGACAGAGACTGCGAGGCGCGCTCGTAGTCGCCGAGAGCCTCCATCTGACCCACACCGTAGAAGAACGCGATCGAATCATAGGCTTGAGACCCAGGAGGAACGACCTTCATGGCTGTCTCGACAAAACGGAAATAGTCGACGTCCCCTATCTCATACGCAACGACCTGTCGAGAGAGCTCGACAACCCGTTCAACGTCGCCGGACTGCTCGAAGTAGTCGAGAGCCGCACGCAGATGTCGGACCGCCTCCATCTTCTCACCGGAGTGGAGAATCGAACGCCCCAGGCCGTATTGCGCCTCCGCCAGCTCGGCCTCGTCGAGGAAATCGGCGTGCTGGGACAAGAGCCGACTGAAAATGCGCCGGGCCGACGCCCACGAGTGCGCCTCGAGCTTCTCGCTGCCTGCGACCCGTGCCCAATGGATGCCACGCCTGATGCCTTCGAGCTCCCCACTGCGCAGAAAGTGGTCCTGGAGCTCCTCGGCATGTCGTTGCGCATCGTCGCGATAGTACTCCTCGAGCGCCCGGCCGATTGAACCGTGGATCATGGCCCGTTCCGCCGAATCGGCGATCCCGAGTACCGACTCACGAGCCAACTCCCCCGGAAATCGATATTGGGGCTCGCCGGCGATTTTGCCGGTGAGCAGGCCGAGTGCGACACCTGCCTCGAGGGCCTCGTGAATGAGGTCACCCTCGGTGGGGGCAAGAGCTGCGGCCAGTTTCCCCTCGTCGACCGAAGGACCGAGCGCCGCCCCGTAGATCAGAACGCGGCGTTGATCGACTGAAAGCGGCCGAATCCTTCGTCGATAGATCGGGCGTATTCGCTGAGCTATTCGATGTTCCCAATAATCCGTCCCGTCTATCCGCGCGAGCGTCTCACGACCCTCGATTCGTACGAGCTCAGTCAGCTCCGAGACGAGAAGCGGATTCCCGTGAGTATGCTCATACACCTGCTCGACCAATCTCGCGTCGGGCTCCATACCGGCGCTCCGGCAGAGCTCCCGTACCTCATCGATGCCCAGGTTTCTGAGCTCGATCGGCGTCACGCTCAGAGCTCCGCGAGGATCAATCTCGAGGTATTCTCGTGAGGTGAGGCAGATGAAAAGCGGAACGTTCGGGCCCTCCGAGAGCACCTTGAGCACATCGAGGCTCGGCCGAGGCGCGAGATGAACGTCGTCGAGCACAACGACCGCAGGCCGAGTCGCGACGACCGAGCGGAGAAAATCTGCGAGTGCGGCAACGATCGCGCGCTGCGATGGTCGTTTTCGGCGAGAACCCGCTGTTGTGGTATTCCGTTGTTCCGGTGACAACACATCTGATCTCAAGCCGGCAGTATCGACGATCTCCGGCACGATAGCTTCGAGCGTACGCAGCGTGCTCGGGTCCGCCTGAGCCGTGCCCCCCCTATGACCTTCCTTGCGAGCACGCCAGATCCACTCTCGAATAACCTGGATCCAGAGGCGAAACGGCGTCGCTTCCATGCCCTCGTGCAGTCGACCCCAGACGACTGTGCCCCCTTGTCTCCGGAACCGTTGAGAGTACTCGCGCACGAGTGAGGTCTTGCCGATACCCGGTCCCCCGTAGACGAGCACTGCCCGGAGACCTCCCACGGCCTCATCGCGCAGCTTCTCGAGCAGTTTCAGCTCCGAGTCTCTCCCGGTAAACACCCAGCTCTCTCCTGAGGTCGGTCACACCGGAAGCGCAGATGCGACATCACTTCCGGTAACGGTGAAGCGTTCCCGTCCGTCGACTGCATTCCAGTTGTGATTGTTCCTCGAGCTCATTGCAGTGCTCTGCCGTGAATTAACACGCTGCAGACGCATCACCCGATTCAATTGTAGAGAAGCTCATTAAAACTATCAAGTTTTTTCTCATTCTAGATTAGTACGTCATATGCCGCAGATAGTTGGAATGCATATTTATGCATCCGCCCCCCTTGCTCTTGCATATCTCGCGGCATATAATGGGCGGCATAGCATAAAGGCAGGAGTATCAATTGATCACGACACCGGCAATTTCCAGGATACGTGTCCCTGGAAGTATCGCTTCGATCTTCGAGGGACCCAACATCATCATCCCAAACTCAAGACAGGAGTTGCTCGATCTGGTTTTCTTTGGCACGAATACCGGAAACGCGGAAGTCTCATATGAGGTTCCGGGCAACGGGAATGTCGTCGAAGCACAGCTCGTGCGATGCAAGAACGGGGTTTCGGTCAACTACCCCGACGTCTACATGCGACGCCGCGACCCTGAGTGCATGGTGGTCGCTGACGAAGGCGACACAGACAAGATCCGATACCGAGATCGTTACGGCGAGGACTTCGGACCGCTCAGAGACGAGACCCTTTCCTGGCTCGCCAGTCAGCACGACTTGATCGTGCTTCCGTTCATGGCTGGTGGGCGGCACGATTTGGGGTATCCCTCCTTGCTCGTCTCGCCGGCCAATGCCGGGTTCTTCGTGACGGCTCTGGCCGATCTCCAGGGATTCATTCCTGAGGATGAGATTCCTCAGGATTTCACTCCGAAGGCGATTATCTACGTGGCTCCCCCGTTTCGCCACACTCACTTTGCCGGCAAGCAGGTCGTGGTGCATAACCGTCTCCCGGAGGTGCACGAAATCTACTCCTATAACCTCTACCCGGGTCCGAGTGCGAAGAAGGGAGTCTACAGCTTCCTGCTCAACATCGGCGAGTCAGAGGGGTGGGTCACCCTGCACAGCTCGTCGGTCAAGGTGATAACACCCTATGAAAACGAGTTCGTAATCATGCATGAGGGGGCAAGCGGCGGAGGCAAGAGCGAGATGATTCAGCAGCTGCACCGCCTGCCGGACGGCAAGATTCTCCTCGGGGAGAATCTCGTTACCGGGGAAATCGTCAAGATGGACCTTTCGGATACCTCAGAGCTCCACCCGGTTACCGACGATATGGCTCTTTGTCACTCCAAGCTCCAGCAGGGAAACTCAAAGCTCGTCATTACCGACGCGGAGGCCGGCTGGTTCCTGCGCGTCGACCACATGATTCACTACGGAACCGAGCCATCGCTCGAGAACCTCACCATCCATCCTCCGGAGCCACTGGTCTTTCTCAACCTCGACGCCCGTGAGGGGTCGACCTGTCTGATCTGGGAACATGTTCTCGACGCTCCAGGCAAACCCTGTCCGAATCCTCGTGTGGTCATGCCGCGGCGTTTCGTGCCGGATACGATCAACGACCCCATCGAGGTCGATGTGAGAAGTTTCGGTGTGAGGACACCTCCTTCGACGAAGGAGGATCCCAACTACGGAATCATCGGAATCTTCCACATCCTTCCGCGCGCTCTTGCCTGGCTTTGGAGACTCGTGGCGCCGCGGGGATACGCGAACCCGAGCATCATTGGCAGCGACAAGCTGGTTAGCGAAGGGGTTGGTTCGTACTGGCCATTCGCCACCGGCAAGGCTGTGACGCAGGCGAACCTCCTACTCGAGCAGATCTTGAACACCCCCGACACCCGCTACGAGCTTATTCCGAACCAACACATCGGAGCGTACAAGGTCGGTTTCATGCCGCAGTGGATTGCGCGAGAGTATCTCGCCCGCCGCGGTAGTGCACATTTCAAATCCGATCAGCTCATACCCGCTCGGTGCGCTCTCCTCGGCTACACCCCGCGGGACATCAAGATGGACGGTAAATACATCTCTCGTGGGTTCATTCGAGTCAACGAGCAGCAGGAAGTCGGAGAGGTGGGCTATGACAAGGGCGCCCAAATTCTCATCGAGTTCTTCAAGCAGGAGCTCCAGAAGTTTCTGAGCGATGAACTTCACCCAATCGGTCGAAAGATCATCGATACCTGTATGAATGACGGCGACATCGAGAGCTACCACGAAGTGATTCGAGAGGCAACAGGTCGTCCTGAAACCGTATAGGCGCGTCGCCGACGTGTACGGTCGCTTCGTCACTATTTCCACCACCGTTGGGCCAACTGTATCTCGCTTTTCGACAAATAATTCACTTTAACACGCTTTTATTGTGATTAGGAAAAAACTGTTGATTCCTATTGTGTTCAAGCGTATAATAAAATAAGTTTATGCTCGAATTATTACAAAAATGCACAAGAGGATGGATATGAACAAAGAACTGGTATTGCGTCTTGCAAAGTACCGCAGGCTGCTTTATAAGCTCAAGAACCTGGGGTTGGAAAGGGTCTTCTCAAACAATCTCGGCGACGCCATCGGAGTAACCCCCGCACTCGTCCGCAAGGACTTCTCGATGATCAACCTGACGGGCAACAAGCGAGGCGGCTACAATATCGATTCAGTCATTCAGTCTCTCGATGAGATCCTCGGTCAATCGACGGCGAAGGAGGTAGTCCTCGTCGGATGCGGAAGAATCGGCAGTGCGCTTCTCGAGTATAAAGAGTTCTCTCGTGACGGAATCCACATCGTGGCCGGCTTCGACATCGATCCCTCTCGGGTAAAAACGACCGCCGAGACGCCGATCTACCACATTGACCAGCTCGAGGAAATCGCTCGCAAACACAAGATAACGGTCGGAATCATAGCAGTGCCGGACACCGCTGCGACGCAGGTTCTCGACAAAATGATCGATGCAGGAATAAGCGGAATCCTGAACTTCGCACCGGTCGAGCTGAAGTGTTCGAAGAAGTGCGAACGCGACACCTGCCCGGTCCGGTGCAACATCCAGAACGTCAATATAGCGCTCGAGATCGAGAATCTCTTCTTCCTGGAGAATCTCAGGGCTACCGACGGTCTGCAGGAAGATGTCGATCTCTACATCGAAAGCTCGGCAAACTCGAAACACGATTAGCACCGGAGCAGATCACGACCCTTGGCTCTCAGATCCAAGCGGGATTCTGACTGTCACCTCCGAGCCATTTCCACGCCTGAGCGCCGCCGTGCCGCCCATCTGATCTGCCAGAAGCCGCACCAACCGCAGCCCGAGCGTGTCTTCCGTATCGAGTGTGACCGAGTCCGAGATTCCAATCCCGTCATCACTCACGGTCAATGTGATTTCACTTTCAGTCTTCCTCAGACAAATCCTCACTGCCCCTGCGCGCCCGTCGGGGAAGGCGTGCGTCAAAGAATTGGAGAGCAACTCCGTTGTGATCAGTCCGAGAGGAATCGATGTATCGATGTCGAGCCGGAGATCTTCAACATCGACGTCGACCTCTACATGTTTATTCGCGACGGGGACGAGCTGATAGATGGCCTTCGACAGCGACTCGACGTAGTCGCGGTAGTCGATGAATGTGAGATCCTGATTTGCATAGACTTTCTCATAGATCAGATGTATCGCCCGCACTCTCTGCTTCAGACTGCTGATTAGCCTGGCGGTGCTCTGCGCTTGCCTTGAGGTTCCCTGAAGATTGATCAGTCCAGATATTGTTGCGAGGTTGTTCTTCACTCGATGCTGAATCTCTCGAAGCAGTACCTCCTTTTCCTCCAACGAACGACTCAGCGCCTCTCTCGCCGCCTTGTGCATCGCGTTCTCACGCTCGAGCTCGATCGTTCGCTCGGCCACCCTGCGCCCAAGCTCATCATTGGACTGCTGGAGCCGACGGCGCTCGATGCTGTTTCGAATTCGAAAGAGCAGCTCTTCCGGATCGCTCGGTTTGAGCAGGTAGTCGTCCGCCCCGAGCCGCAGCGCGTCGATCGCTGCGTGAACGTCGCCGTACCCGGTTAGAATTATGACGGACGTATCGGGGATGCGACGTTTGGCGTGCTCGAGGAGATCGAGGCCGTTTGGCTCGTCCATGACCAGGTCGGTGAGAACGAGGTCGAAATGCTCGACCGCGAGACGCTCGAGCGCACGCTTGCCGGACGCCGCCTGAGTGACCGCGAAGCCATGCGCCTCGAGCTGCCGTGACACACCGTCGAGCACGAGCGGATCATCGTCGACGAGAAGGATTCGATCACCATCCATACATCACACCGTCTGCAGAACAATAGGCCGACCTATTGTCGCTGTCAAGAAATTGACCGAGAATAGGCGAACCATGGGATTGGAGCTCCTGCTGATAGTTGCGTTCGCACTCATTGTCATACTCATCGTCGCGCTGCTTGTTGCCCTCCTCGGCCGCCGGCGGTTGGGTGGGTTCTCTGAGGCATCGGTGTTCGAAAGCATCAGTCGCCGACTCGAGCAGATCGAGCAGCTTAGCAAAGGAGTCGAAGACCTTTCGCGCATCTTCCTCATCCCGCACGCACGGGGAGGAATCGGTGAGTTGTTGCTCGAAGAGCTCTTGAAGAGCTGGCTCCCTCGCAGTGCATACGAAACACAGTACTCGTTCAAGAATGGAGCGCGCGTCGATGCAATCGTTAGGATTCGCCCCTATATCATCCCCATCGACGCCAAGTTCCCGTTAGAGAGTATTCGTCGCTCGATGAACGGTGCTTCCTCAGGATCAGAGCTGCCCGGAGAGGTCCGCCAGAGCTTTCTCAGACACGTGGAGGATATTTCCGGCAAATACATCCAACCCGAAGAGGGAACGATGCAGTTTGCGCTGATGTATATCCCTTCCGAGCGCGTCTACTACCAGGTATTTGCCGATTCGGACGGTACGCTTACTGAAGAGGCGCTCAAGCGCGGGGTGGTACCGGTGAGCCCCTCGACGCTTTTCCTCTATATTCAGACGGTTGCCTACGGGCTGCGCGGCTTCGCGTTTCCCGAAGAGCAGCGCGAGCTCCTACGCTCGATTCAACAGCTTCGCGGCGATCTCGTTCAGTTCGTGAAAAGCTATTCACTCGCCGGTACTCATCTCAAGAACCTGCAGAAAGCCTTCGACGAATCCTACACCCGCCTGGCCAAGGTAGAATCAGTCGTTGACCGGCTTCAGAATAACGACGCTACGAAACAATCGAGAGAGTAAGCAGGATCGGCAAGTGGTCTGAGTAGCCGGTAGCCCGGTCGCTGTTCCATCTAAAGGGGTAACCCTCAGAGGTGAGCAGGAAACCCGGACGAACAACGTCGAAGGAACGGTATTCGAGACCCGCGCCGTCAAACAGCCGGGGTCCGACAAGCGTGTGGTCGATTGTCTCCCATTCCCCGTCGTAGCAGTAGCTGCCGTCTTGCCCGCGCTCCGACCATGGCGAGAACAGAACGACCCTATCGGGGTCAATCCGGGCGGCCGCCGGCTCGGAGGTGATGAAAACGCTGCGCCGGCCCGTGGTCGCCGCCGCTTCTTCGGTGTCAGGCAGCAACGCGGTAACGTAGGCGCATCCGATCCGCATGTATTCGTCCCAGCACTCGTTGAGATCACCGGCTACTACGACGGGAGCTTCCGGATCTTCGACCGCGAGCGACTGCGCACGACGAACGACGAGCGCGGCGGCCGCCCGGCGATCCGGTTCCGTGTCCTGGGCGCTTCCGAGCTTCGATTTCCAGTGGTTCACGAACAAGACGAGCGGACGGCCCCGACAATCGAGATGCACCTCCATAACGTCGCGCAGAGTGTCGCTCTCGGATGAGACGAGACGGTGCATCCGCAGCGCTGTGACGGGAAGACGCGACAGGAGGCCCACCGTAATAGAGGTGCGTCCCGATTCGGCGGCGAGCGGACGATACCCCATCCCCTTCAGATAGGTTTCGTTCAGAGTCTCGAGTACGTTCACATTCTCGATCTCCTCGAGACAGACGACGTCTGCGCCGCCCTGCACGCCGCTTCGGAGAACCTCGGCAAGGTGTTGCATCTTGATGTGAAAGAGCTCGGTGGTCCACTCTCCGGCGGCCGGGTCGTACTCGCGGTATTCGGTACCGTTGTGAACGTCGTCGAAGAGATTTTCGACGTTGTAGGCAAGAAGCGTCACCTCCCTCCCTCGGCCGGAAAGGAAATCGAGCGAGCAGCCCGCACAGGAGGCCAACGTTGCCGAGACGAGGAGGAGGGTTATCGATTTGGTAAGCTTGAGAATCGGCATGTCCCTCTTAGAGGAGAGACATGATTCCTTTGCGTTCCGCTTCAGCGTCCGCCGATGTCGCCTCGAACTCCGCGCCGGTGATGAGCTCAAACGCCTGGATGTATCGCCGTGCGACCTCGACCCTTACCTCGTCCGGGATTTCGGGAGGTTCTCCATCGCCCATGAAGCCCCGGTCCATCAGCCATCCTCGCAGATATTCCTTGTCGATCTTCCTCTGATCCCGGCCGGTGTCGAAGAGCTCCTGGTAGGTGTCCTTGAACCAGAATCGGCTCGAATCGGGGGTGTGCACCTCGTCGACAAGCATCAGCGCGTCGTCAGCGATAGCGAACTCGTACTTCGTGTCGACCAAAATGAGCCCCCGGGTTTCCAGCAACTCGCTTCCACGACGAAAGAGATCGGCCGCGGCACGCTCGATCTGGCTCCAGAGCGCCGGGTCGACGACTCCCGACTCGGCGATCTCCTTCGTCGAAATCGGCCGGTCGTGCGCACCCTGCTCCTCCTTCGTCGAAGGGGTCAGGAGCGGTTTCTCGAAACGTTGGTTCATCTTCATGCCGGCCGGCAACTCGATCCCCGAGACCGCCTTGCCGGCACTGTAATCCCGCCATGCAGAACCGGTCAGATAGCCGCGAACGACGACCTCGATCGGAACGACATTACCCTTCTTGACGAGCATGGAACGCGGGGTAGACTGCTCGATGAGGTGATTCTTGAGGATGTCCCTCGTTTCGTTGAACCAATAGACCGACAGACGATTCAGCACCTCGCCCTTGCAGGGAATCGTGGTGAGCACCCGGTCGAATGCGGAAATCCTGTCACTTGTGACAATAAGTAGCCTGTCGCCCAGGTCAAGGATATCCCGAACCTTCCCTTTCTTCAGCCCAACCTTCGCCGGAAGATCGCCCTCCGAGAGCCCGGCAAAGGTCGAGGCTAAATGGGATTGAATTTCTTCCTTTTCCATCCGTTTCGCCCTATGAATCCAGCTCAGAGCGTCCCGTCACGATCTTGGCAATCAGACCGTATTTTATCGCCTCATCGGCATTCATCCAGAAGTCCCGGTCGGTATCCTTCTCTACCTGTTCGAGCGGGGTTCCCGTTTCGTCCGAGATCAGCTTGTTGATCTTATTGCGCAGCTTGTCGAGCTCCCGAGCGTGGATTTCGATCTCGGTCGCGACTCCGCGCATGCCGCTGAGGGGCTGGTGAATAAGATAGTGCGAGTTGGGAAGCCCGATTCGTCGCTCTTTCGGTGCGGCAAGCAGAATCAGGGCCGCAGCGCTTGCCACCAGGCCCATACCGATCGTATAGACCTCCGGTTTGACAAAGCGCATCATATCGAAGATCGCATATCCGGCGTCCGCATCGCCTCCTGGCGAGTCGATGAAGAGCTTGATCGGCTCATTGCCGGCCTCTTCGAGCATCAACAGGTTTCGAATGATCCGTTCGGCAAGCGCCTTATTGACCTCGCCGGAGAGCAGGATAGTCCGGGTCTTGAGAAAACGTTCCATCAGAAAATCGCGCTCTCGCTCTTCTCGATTGTTGCTCGGCTGGTCCTCTTCTTCTTCCTCGCCCTCAAAGCGACGCTGTAGGCTACCGTCTGGGATTCTCATACTGTGTAACTCCGTATCGTGCCGTTTTTTCTGGTTAAATATACCAAGATCACCGTCGAGAGTCGATGCAAAAGCGGGCGAAATGGGGTAGGATGCCGTATGAAAGCGGCTGTCATCGCGATAATCGGTCGGCCTTCTGCAGGCAAATCAACACTCATGAACCAACTGTGTGGTCAGAAGATATCCATCGTCTCCTCCGCGCCTCAGACCACCAGGAACACAATCCGCGGAATCTTCACCGACCCTCGCGGACAACTTATTTTCATCGATACCCCCGGATTTCATCTCTCGGACAAGAAAATCAACCTCCGCATGAAGTCGCTCGTCGCTGAGTCCCTCGCCGAGGTCGACGCAGCGCTCTACCTCGTAGACTCCTCGCGTGCCCCCGGCGAAGAAGAGGCGGCCGTCGCGAAGGTCCTCGCAGACCATCCGGTGCCCACGGTCATCGCCCTGAACAAGATCGATCTTGCCGGGGACCCGACAGCCGGTCCGGAGGACGATCGATCACCCAAGCCGCCATATTCGGAGTTCACGGCATTCTTCGACCGTAACCTGCCTGATTCCCCTGTGTTCGAGATTTCCGCGCTGGGCGGATCCGGAGTTCAAGAGCTTCTGAACCTGCTGTTCGAGCAGGCGCCGGAGGGTGAGCTCATGTATCCGGAGGAGTTCTACACCGACCAGCTTCCGGAGTTTCGCGTCAGCGAGATCATCCGCGAGAAGGCGATCGAGCGGGTTCGCCAAGAGGTGCCCCATGCCCTGTACGTCGAGATCGCCGACATGGAGCAGGAACAGGAGGAAGAGCCGTCGAACCGATCGGAGCCTCGTCTCTGGATACGAGCTTTTCTCGTAATCGAGCGCGAGTCGCAGAAAGCAATACTCATCGGGCGCGGCGGTTCGATGATAAAGGAAATCCGCGTTGCCGCGCAGAAGGAAATCGAAGCGGTATTCCCATATCGTGTTTATCTCGATCTCCGGGTCAAGGTCAATCCGAAATGGCGCAAGAGCGACCCGACTCTGAAGCGGCTTATCTACTGATCAGTAGCCGGCGAGCAAACCGAGCACACGATCCTTACCAAGCGTAAAGATAAACGACGCGAGTCGCGGTCCTTTCTCGCTGGCGATGAGGGCAAGGTAGACAACTCGGAAGAGCTCCTTCGGCTCGAGCGTGGCCTCCTCGGCAATTCGATAGAGCTCGTCGGCGAGGCTCTTCTCGTCGAAATCCTCGAGCCGCTCGACGCGCCCGCGAAGGAGCGCGAGTGCCTTGGCCTGCTCGGGTGTGACCTCGATGGGAGGATCTTCCGGAGTGCGGAGATGGAAACGAAAATCCTCCGGCGAATGCTTCGTTATCCAGTTCCAAGCGCATACGGCGCGTGCCCTGAGACGACGCTCCTGCTCCTCATCCAATCCATCGTAGAGACCCAGCACCGCATCCACGTTGCCGATGTGGATCTGGAGGAGATTGCAGAGATGGCGGAACGCGACCTGTGGCGGCGGAGACGGAGGGACCGTCTCCACCTGAGAGAGCTCGTAAGTCCTCGCCTCCTTCGCCCGGCGCTTGTCGCCGACCTCCTCGAGACCGAAGTAGATTCGTTCGGTCTTGTCGTAATCTTCGTAGATCTTCAGCACGTCGAGGTCGAAGGAGATGGCGAATTCGGCGTTCGGTCGGGTGCCGGCAAAGAGGTACCGCACCACCTCGGGCTGATAGACCTCGAGGACATCGGCAAGGCTGATCACGTTGCCTTTCGACGATGAGATCTTGCCTCCCATCCCCTTGATGCTGATGAAGTCGTACTTGAAGGTAACCGGGGGCTCCGAGCCGTAAACTTCTTTCACAATCCGCCGCGCAGTATCGAAGGAGCCTCCGGCGGAATGGTGTTCTTTCCCAGCAGGCTCGAAATCGACATCTTCATAATTCCAGCGCATCGGCCAGTCGACTCGCCACGGCAGCTTTGCCGCTCCGGTCTTCCGCAGGTCGAGGGTTTCGTCGTGCCCGCAGGAATTGCAATGATAGGAGACAGACCATTCGCCGTCCCAAGAGAGCACTTTCGTTGTATCCTTCATGCAGCTCGTGCAGAAGACCGATACCGGCAGCCAATCGTCCGCGAGCGGGGTCGAGCGGTGCTCGTCGAGAATCGCACGAATCGCGTCGCGCTTCTCGAGTGCGGTACGGATCCCTTCGGCGTAGGTCGAGGTTCGGTAGCGCTCCGCCTGATAGATGTATTCAGGCACCACCCCGACGACCGGCAGTATCGTCTCGAGGGCGCGTTCGTTGGCCCGCGCGTAACTCTCCTCTTCCTCTTGCGGATCAGGTACGGTTGTTATTGGTTTGCGGAGAAAACTATGCAGCATCTCCTTGTTGGGCATGTTGGCGGGCACCTTGCGAAAGACATCGTAGTCGTCCCAGGAGTAGATGAACCGCACGTTCTTGCCCAGATGGGCAAGTGCTCGTGCGACGAGCTCGACGGAGATGATCTCTCGGAAGTTGCCGATATGGACCGTGCCTGAGGGAGTAATGCCGGAGGCACAGGTGTAACGCTCCTTCTCGCCCTTCTGACGAACGATGTTCTGTGCGGCGATATCGGCCCAGTGCGTAGGTTGTTCCTGCATGGGCGCGATTATAGCGCCCCGCTTGTCGTTCGGCAATAGCAGCGAAATTGTCGGCTATTATTGAAATCTAGCTATCATTAAAAGCAACTCTGTCACAAGTCAGTTTCCAAAATGAACTTTATTGTGAGCCCTCCAATTTGTCGTCGTCCGATATCATAATCGCCGGTCGTGCGCATGAATGGAAGGCCGAGAATGACGATGACAGACGAGATCTCCCCCTCGCTCCACGTCTTGAGCAGGATTTTGGGTCCGGTCCCGATTGGATCGCCCATCGCTATCGCGATCATGTCCAGGGGGTGAGCTCGCCGTCGTCGTCGAAGAGCGGCCGCCACTCCCGCAGCATCTCGATCCGAGATGACTCCTGCAGCTCGTTCGCGACTGCGGGAGAAACGAAGAGCTCGCCAAGCCTGAGGGTGTTGCGTATGCGCACCACCCGCGCGCGCGCCGCCGCCTCATCTTGAGGACCGAGCCCGCAGGTGCGCAGCCCCATTCCGGCTGCGTCGCTCGGATTGGAGGCGAGCATCGGTATCTTACCGCGTTCGTAGAATGAGCTCGTGATTACATTCTCGTAGGTCACCCGAAAATCGATCTTCTCGAATAGCCGTCGAGTAGCGACGTCTGCCAGCCCGATCCCGATTGCATTGCCGTGAGACGCGGGGGTCAGATCACAGACGACGATGCTCGTTATCCTCGGGAGCTCCGGTTCGCTCTCGCCCCGCACCCGCAGTCGTCCGATGACGTTGGTATCCATTCCCACTCCGCTGATGTCCTTTCCCATTTCGTCGACGACGAGGAGATCGATAGCTTCCACCGGGAGGGACGGGGCCACCTCACGCGCCATCCGGAGCAGCTCTTTTTCGACCGAGACGAAGCTCGACGGCCGCACAATGCGCAGAATCATCGTCTCATCGTAGGCGTTTTCCACCACGGCAATTCCGAGAGCAATCTTACCGCTTTCAAGGATCTTCAAAGCGGTTGGGACGATGCGATTTTTGAGACCCATCACCCCGAAGTTATGGATCTCCTCCGCCTGACACTTCTTTCCCAACCCGATCGCCGTCATCTTCAAGAGACCACTTTCGTGCTCGCCGTGAAAGTCGGTATGGGGTTTGACCCGATTGATCAGGATCGTCGCATCGGCGTCATAGGCGGCTTTCCCCATGAACGCGCGGTTGCCGAGACCCTCGCTCGGCAGCTCCACCGCCTCCATCGAGGCCTCGATCGGCGCACCCACCTTCTCCTCGGTTATCCCGTACCCGGCAAGGACCGCTTTCTGTCCCTCTTCGGTCGCGCCGCCGTGACTACCCATTGCAGGTACGATGAACGGGGAGAATCCGTGTGAACGGAGAAAACCAACGACTGTAGCGACGATAAGCTGCAGATTCGCAATGCCGCGGCTCCCGACTCCAACGGCAACCCTCGAGCCGGCC
The DNA here is from genome assembly GCA_964506755.1 of uncultured Spirochaetales bacterium. Classification (GTDB taxonomy): domain Bacteria; phylum Spirochaetota; class Spirochaetia; order DAHUYW01; family DAHUYW01; genus CAZDMH01. The sequence goes on along the minus strand of CAZDMH010000020.1, from coordinate 48,067 downwards.
GGGAGACTGAAAGGAAAATGCTGGAGTTGAGTGAGCAGCTCTCGCTCCAGGTTCTCGATACGTTCCCGTGGGAAGCGTTGACGGATCTTGACCAGGTCGGGGAAGATGTTCATCGTCCACCATTATACCATGTTGCGCTTCTCCGTTGTGACGGCCGGCGGGTGCATTTTCCCGGGATCTTGGCCGATAAATAGAACATGATTTTCCATCGAGATTCGACGCGAACCGCCCTCTTTGCGCTACCGTCGCTGGTTTTCTGCGCCGTCTTCGGGGTCACCGCCGTCACGGCCCAGCCGGCGGTCCAAAACACTGGTACACCCCCGGATCAGATCGGCTACGCGTCCTGGTATGGAACCCGATTTCACGGGCGCCTGACGGCCAACGGCGAGGTCTACGATATGAACAAGATGACTGCCGCAAATCGGACCCTGCCCTTCGGCACGCGGGTGCTCGTGACCAATCTCGAGAACGGGAAGTCATGCGAGGTCGTCATCAACGACCGGGGCCCCTTTGTCGCAGGTCGCATTATCGATCTCTCGCGCGCCGCCGCCGAAGCCATCGGCCTTGCCGGACAGGGAGTCGCCAAGGTGAAGCTACATATCCTGAAGCTTGGTGACGGGGCCCGTGTCGCTGCTTCCGCGAGCGCGACCGCCGCCGCATCCTCTCTCCCGGTGGCGACCACAGCGCAGGCAACGAGCGGTTCGCCAGTCATTGTGCAGATCGGAGCATTCCGTGATCTCGGCAATGCGGTGAGACTCAAAGACTTGCTCGACAAGAACGGGTTCAACCCGCTTTATGAAAGGTCCGGCGAGATTACTCGAGTGGTCCTCGTTTCGGTTCCCGCTATCGAGGTCGGGTCGATCCGGCAGCGCCTCGAGAAGATCGGCATCACCTCCATCCTCGTTCGCCACGAATAGCCGGCCGCTATTTCGTCTCCGAGATCAGACGAAGCCTCAGTGCGAGAGCTTCCTCCTCTTTCGGTTCGATGCGAAGGGCGTTGTCGCAATCCTCGAGCGCCTTCGGAAGGTTGCCCAGCTCGAGGTGAATACGGCTGCGGCTGAGGAGGGTGTCGAACTCATAGGGGCTGAGCTCGAGACTGCGATCGAAGTCTCTGAGCGCCTTTCGATAGTCGCGGTTCATCCTGTAGACGATGCCGCGGTAGTAGAATGCCTTCCCGTTCTGAGGATCGGTCTTGATCGCTGCTTTGAAGTCCTCAAGCGCTTCTCCATAGTCCTCGTTCGCGAAATGGGCCATCCCGCGGTGAACCAGCACGATCGCCTCGAGATTCGTCGAAGGTTCCGATTCGAGGATTCTCGTGTAGAGCTTGATCGCCACACTGTATTTGCGTGCGTTGTGCGCATGAAGGGCGGATAGGAGGAGGTCATCGAGACTGAGCGCCGCGCTACTCCCGTTTCGCAGAGACAGCTCCTCCTCTCCGTTGCTCCTGCCGTCTATCGGGCTCTTGCCGGCGGATTGTACACGGTCGAGAAAGTCTCGTCTCCGCTTCAGCAGCTCCGCGTGGAGCCGCCGCTGGTAGTCCCTAATCTCCTGGAAGATGATGTCCGAGAGGGTGAGATTCGCGTTGAGCGCGGCAAGCTTCCTCCGTAGCGGCTCGTCAAAGGGAGTGAACTCAGCCTTGTAGATCAGCTCGTGCTCCACCTCCGCCCAGGCGTCCTGAAGAAGCGTGCAGACCTGAACCTCACATATCGAGTCCTTTGGAAGACTGTCAGTTCTGAAATCTGCAGGTACCCGAATGAGAAAGTGCGTCGATTGATATCCGAACTCCCGGAACGACTGATCCGCTCCCTTCTCCTCGGAATGGATAACCTCGTAATGCGACCGGACATAATCGCAGGCAGTCTCGACCTGTTCGAGAAACGGACACACGATGCGCACTCCCATCACGTCGGTGATTGGTACTCTGAGATCTTTCCATCCTGGAACTCCGGAGAGGTTGTCCTCTTCTTCACCGATCGCTGAGCCGTCGATTTCGGCCGAGTCTCCAATACCGTTTGCGCCAATCGAGCCGCCGGCCGCGCCTGAAGCCTCGGTGTCGCTCATACGCAGAAGTAGCTTGCGATAGTAGCTTTCGAAGGACTTGACGCGGGTTTTGACGGTCGCGTGGAGCTCGCGAGCGACAAGCTCCCGCTTCAGAGAATGGTGGAGACGGTCGAGAACCCCTTCGTAGATCGGAACCAGGGCGTGGTACTGCTCGCTGAGTCGCTGTTTGTCGGGAATCTGCAACCCGGACGAATCCACTGCAGTCTCCTTTTCCCACAGTGTAACTCACCGGCGGCCCGCTGTACAGGACAAGTTGATGGGAGATCGGGCATGAAGCGACGTCAGGCCACGACGCACCGATACCCGCGCCAACTACTCCTTGACCGCACCCCCGGCCAGACCTGTCACCAAGCGCCCCTGGATGAGGTAGAACAACACGAGAACCGGAATGATGGCGAGGAAGGCCGCAGCGGTGAGAAGCTGCCACCGGCTCGACCAGCGACCGATGAAGCAGTAGAGACCGAGCGTGAGCGGCATCTTCGAGGTCGACTGGATGAAGGAGAGAGAGAAGATGAAGTCGTTCCACGCGTAGATGAAGGTGTAGATCATCGTCGTTACCAAACCGGGCGCGGCGATCGGCATGATGATCAACCGTACGGTTTGCAGTCGCGTTGCTCCGTCGATGAAGTCCGCTTCCTCGATCTGCACGGGTATGGTCCGGAAGTACCCGCTCATGAGCCATACGCTGAATGCCATCGTGAAGACCGCATCGGTCAGAATGAGACTCACGTAGGTGTCGAGCAGATTGAACAGCGCAAATGTCTTGAAGAGCGAGATGGCGACGACGACCGGGGAAAACATCTGGACGACCAGGTAGACGTAAAGCGCAAGCCTGCGTCCTACGAACCGGAGTCGGGCGATTGCATAGGCTGCCGGCACCGCCAGATATCCAAACCGCGGTAGAGGCCGGCTGGGCGTTCGTTACATACAGTTAATTAGCTTCATCAGTATCGCCGCCGACACATGGAGTGTCAAGCTTCTCCGTGCGGTTTCAGGCCCAAAAAACTGACAACCCAAGTAGGATTTCGGCCCTTTTTTTGGGCGGAGCCGAACCGGTTGCTTTCATGGGAGAAGATGAACGGGACGGGCAGCCGAAGGTGGGTGAGCTCCCGCAATCTGCCGCGGTCGTGCTCGTCGTCACTGATGCCTCGTAGCTCAGGTTGACATCGAGTCATATTGTACCTAATATGTCCTCTCACCCAAAGACATGCGGGCCCATAGCTCAGTTGGTTAGAGCGGCGGACTCATAATCCGTAGGTCCAAGGTTCAAGTCCTTGTGGGCCCAAAAATCGAATGATAGCTCCGAAGGCGCCCTCCACGAACACGCTGGCGGTACCGACCGGTCGGTGTCGGCCCGCCTCACTTCTCCCCGACCGTGAAATGGAAGCGGGCCCACCCTTAACTCAAATCTTCCCTGATATGGCCGTTGGGAAGCATATTATCCGGATGATACTCGTGCCGTTCTTCCATCTGATAGCGAATGCAGTCCCGATTGCCTATTAGGCAGTAGTTCTCGATCCAGCATCGTTCCAGCTTGCCTGCGTTTGTATAAGTCTTGATTGGGCAGCAGTCATACCACTTGCACGGGCGGATTCTTCCGCTGTTCATCAGAATCTCTCCCCTGGTTGGCTCGTAATCGATGTCGGGCTTGCCGTGCCGAGGCAACCACCAAAGTGGCGGCGGCGAGTGATAGGGCAGCTCCTGGCGGGCTGTCTCGATAACGGATCACCGGCCGTGACCGTGTTCTATGCTGTTGTTGCATGGGGCGGCTCCGGTGAGCTCACCCTTGAGATATCGCTCGACGGCGCCTCGGACGTTTCCGGTGGCACCCGTCGCAGCCCGGATACCCAATTCCTCGAAGAATCCAACGGCGCGGCCGCCCATTCCGCCGCTCAAGATGACGTCGGCCCTTTGTTCCTTTATGAAGCGGGGGACCTGTCCGGGCGCATGCCCGGTGCCAAAGGGGCTCGGCACGGCTTCCGCTGTGGAAATCTTGCCATCTACGACGTCAACGAAAACGAAGTAGAGAGCCTGTCCGAAATGCTCTGCAACCACACTCTCGAGTCCGTTGTTCTCTTCTGCTGTTACTGCGATTCTCATTCTATTCCTCCTCGTTTATCAGAGCTTGCAGCTCTTCGGCCATTGCATAGTCGACGATCTCTATTCTCTGGGACCTCACACCCGGCACCTCGGCGATTGCATTCTTGATGTTTAGGCGAGCGACACGGCGATCGGGCACACGAACGATGACGGACGAAAGGTATAGCTCACTTGGCCGTATGCATCCACTCGCAGGCGTTCCACGAGGCGCATTCGCACCACGTCGACATTGGTCTCAGGGTCGATGACCGACCGCAGTCGGCTCAGGACTATCCGCTCCAAAGTTTCCTCCATATATGGCCCCTTATGGTCCCTCCAGAACAGAGGCAACTATTCTGATCCACATCTCGACTATCGCGCGGCCCGCGTCCGAGTGCGGAAGAAACTCGGTAACCGGCTCGCCGGCCACCATCGCGGCGGAGACCGCATCATCAAAGGGTATCCGACCTACCAGCTCGATCCCCTTTTCCCGGCAGAACCTCTCGATCTCCGCCGTTCCTTCAGGATAGATGTCCGCCTTGTTGATGCAAAGAACCGCCTGAACGCCGAAATGCTCGACCGTCTCGATGGTGCGCCGCATATCGTGGATGCCCGCTACGGTCGGCTCAGCCACGATGAGCGCCAGATCCGCCCCGGACGCTGCAGCTATAACAGGACATCCGATTCCCGGTGGGCCATCTGCCAGGACCAGCTCCCCGTCCTCATCCAACGCCTGAAGACGCGCGCGCTGCTTGACCAAAGTCACCAGCTTTCCGGAGTTTTCCTGAGCCGGCAAGAGCTCCGCGTGGTGCAACGGCCCGTATCGGCTTTCGGACAAACGGTAGCTGCCGGCGACTTGGTCTTCCATCGTGATACAATCGGACGGGCACTGATACACGCACGCCGCACATCCTTCGCAGGCGAGCGGGTCGACACGGTAGCACCCCCCGGACAGGAGCACCGCATCGAACCGGCAGACCTCCTCACAGCGGCCCCACGACGTGCAGGCGACCGGGTCGATAACAGCGATCTTTCCGCCTCGAAACTCCTCTACCGCGACCCTCCGTGGCCGAAGAACCAGCTCGAGGTTGGCAGCGTCGACGTCGACGTCCGCGAGGACGAGCCGTCCCGCGAACGAGCTTTGCGAGGCGAGATGCGCGAGGGCGGCGGCAACGCTCGTCTTTCCAGTGCCGCCCTTGCCGCTCAAGACAGTGAGCTGCTTCATGACACTGCCGTCGCGGCGGCGAACTCGAGCACCCCAAGTAGTGCGGATGTGTACTCGGGTGCAACCTCGACGAGCGGGACCCCTCGTGCAAGTGCCTCGGCAAGCCGGCGTCGGATCGGAATACGCAGAAGAATCGGCAGGCCGGTTTCTGCACAGTAAGTGTCGACTCCCCCATCGCCGATTCCATCGCGGTTGACGACCACTCCCGAGGGGATATTCAGCTTCCGGACGATCTCCGCCACCTGTCTCAGGTCGTGCAGCCCGAAGGGGGTCGGCTCAGTAACGAGCAGGACGAAATCGGCTCCTCGAAGCGTTTCGACGACCGAGCAGGACGCTCCCGGCGGCGAATCGCGTATCTCGAAAGAATCCCCGCCGGAGACATTCCACCTCCTGAGCTCACGAATGATCGGGACCGGCATTGCCTCGCCGACTTTCATCAAGCCCTGGGCAAAATCGATTCCGGAGGCTGTCTCGCCGGCTTCCAGCACGCCCCTGACGTCAAGACGTTCGGAAATAGCCTTCGCGGGACACACCAATATGCAGCTACCGCACCCGTGGCAGAGCTCAGGGAAAACGAGGGTTTTCTTTCCGACCACCGCTACAGCGTGAAACTCGCAGACCTCTGCACAACGGCCGCAATGCGTGCACAGCGACTCCTGCACAACTGGCAGAAGGGTTCCGACCTCCTTGCGGCCGTGCATCTGCGGCTTCAGAAACAGTGCAGCGTTCGGCGCCTCGACATCACAATCGAGAAAGCGCACTGCCCTCTGAGTCGAAGCGACCAGAGCCAGGCTCGTCGCAACGGTGGTCTTGCCCGTGCCACCTTTTCCGCTGGCGACGGCAATGACCATCAGCGCGCTCCTCCGTGACGGCTGGGGCCGCTTGCTTCGTTGATCTTCGTCAGCTCGTTCTTTCGAAACATCTCGAGCACGTCCTGAGCGCTGAATGCCTGCCCGGCCGGAGCCGTGTACATAGCGATCTTCGCAGCTTGCAGCGTGACGAACGCATTCGGACCGAACGCTCCGCTGACAACCGCCCCTGCACCCGTCTGTGCGACGAACTGCGCCGCCTGAACTCCGGCGCCGCCCACCGCCGAAAGTGCGGGATTCTCCCGAATCAACCACTCGTTCGTCTCGGTATCTATGACGCAGAACGCCGATGCTCGGCCGAAACGCCCATCAAAGGGAGCGTCGATCGTCTTTCCCGAAATGGTAATCGCAAGTTTCATGTTCGCCTCATCCTCGAATCATCGCCGTCCCGCACTCGGGACAAACCATGTCGAAACATGGCCCACCGCGTTTGTGCCCCGCCTTGTGCACGCAGTTCACTCAGGGGCAGTCGCCGCTGGGCCCGGGCGCACCGTCTCCTGCCAAAGGCATTTTCGCGGGGCATTCGCCCGTCTTCCTTTCTTGATCTACATAGACAGTAAATGACTATAGACAAAAAGTCAATAGACAATTCAACGTTACATCGGTCGGGAAGAGTCCGGACCGTTGATAAGTTGGCTTCCCCAGAACTCGAGCACATCGTCAACGCCTCAGCCGGCGCATGAATCTCGCCTCGGCCCACGCCATGATCCGCTCGTCGAGCGCCATCTCGGCCCTGAGCCGGTACAAAGGCGGAGTAGACGATACTAACCGGGCTCGAATGTCCAAGGTAGAGCCGCACGGCACCGGATGCACGAAGCGTATGCGCAGATCGCCGGTAACCGCTTGTATGCCCTGATGGAACAGGCAGTGCGTCATTGCCGCGTCAAGCAGGGAGGCGATGACCCCTCCGTGGAGCATGTCCGCGTATCCCTGGAGAAAGTCGCCGGCAGTGAAACGGGTCGACACGGCCCCGTCGCGTTCCACTTGAAACGAGATACCAAGCGACCGTGAGTTCATCTTCCCGCAGAGCACACACCGGTTGTGCCCGTAATGAGCACCCAATCCTTTGTCGTCTTTGGCCACTATCATTCCCTTCGCGGGAGCGCGACGCCGCGCGCTGCCTGAGGTTTCGTTTGAGATGTTTCCCCACCGGCCTCTCCGTTTTCCTGTACGGCGTCCCGCCGTCGCGTGAAGTCGGCGCACGCCGCCTTCAGTGTGTTCACCGCGAGAAGAGCACAGTGCCTATGTCGGGCAGGTATGGCGCCGAGTGCCTCCAGGATGTCCCGCTGACTCAGTCGTGCGAGGTCATCCATCACTTTGTGCTGTGCAAGAACGGTCGTCATGCTCCCGCAGGCAAGTGACGATACGCACCCATCGGTGGTGAAGCTTGTCCGATCCAACCTGCCCTTGCGCACGAGCAGCCACATTTCCATCGTGTCGCCGCAGGGACCGGTAACCCGACCGTGACCATTGAACTCTCTGAGCGGTCCATAGTTCCTCGGGTTTCGGCCATGGTCTATCGCCACGGGGGAGAAACCCTCGTTCTCGGTACACGACATCGCTTGGATAACCTCCGAAAAGCTGCCGCACCAGAATGCAGAACGATTCTCACGTTCTGTATCAGGTGCCATTCCGGCGCGTCCTGCCGATCGGTCTCACATAGTAGAGATGGTCGGCGTAGGTCACGGAGATGAGATCACCCCGGTCGATCAAGCAGTCGACAACACCCCAGGAAGAGCCTGTCCGCGACAGAAGCGCACGCACTGCGGCCACCCGCATGGGGTGAACTGAGGCTATCGCAATCAGATCTCGCTCTACATCGCCGGTTGCGGAGAAGGCGTCTCCCTCATAGCCGGTTAGGTATTCAACACGATCGATCACCCGCGCGAACAGCTCATACGCATGTGCGAGCACCGGGTCCGTGGGGCTTTGCACCCATTTCTCCGCGGGCGGTCGGGTAGGAATGCTCAGGTAGGCTCGCGCCGGATGCAACGAGTGAATGAAGTCGGCCGTCTCGCGAAGGCAGTCGCCCGTGTCGTTGACTCCCCGGATGAGCATCGTTTCCGTCACGAGGGTGCCGCCGAAGCTCGACGCGAATGCGCGCATCCCGCTGAGCACGGTGGACAGTTCCAGAGCGGTGTGCGGCCGGTTTGTTCTTCGCCAGACCGTTCGGTCAACGGCATCGACCTTGAGTGAAACCCAATCGGCTTGAGCGAGCCGCTCTCTCACGGTCTCTTTCCACAGGAGAGATCCGTTCGTAATCACCGCGACGGGTAGGCCTGTTTCTTTGAGCAGCACGATCTCCTTTTCGAGATTCCGGTCGAGAGTCGGCTCGCCATCCGGAACGACGGTCAGATAGTCCACGCAATCCGATCTCGATCTCGCCTCTTCGAGCCGTCGGCGTACATCGCGGGAAACCTCTTCGGGTCGACGGAAATCCCCAGGCTCGATCAGCATCCGGGTCGTTCGGCCCACCTGGCAGTAGACGCATGCGTAGCTGCATACTTTGGCTGGAATGTTGTTCACTCCCAGGCTCCTTCCCAACCTGCGCGAGGGAACCGGCCCAAAGGAGATTCCGGGGTCTTCCATCTCTATCTCTTCACTTGATCGAGCTGCATGCGATCTCCGCGGCGTTTACGAGCTGGTAGGCGATCGGTGACGCCGTAAGTGCCGGGTGGGTCCCCATCTGGAAGAGCACGATTTCGTCGGCTCGCATGGTCTTCTGAACGAGCGCCGAGATGCTGTTGATCATCTCACCGACTGAGTCTCCTCCTCGGGCCTGACCCCCGAGGAGGATTCCGGACGAAGCGTCGAACACGAGCTTGAGCTTCGTTGGAGCTCCGCCGGGCATGACACCGGGGTGACGGTTCGGGCCCTCGACGGATGCGGCCACTACCTGGTATCCCATCGCGCGCGCTGCCGTTTCCGTCAGTCCGGCGGTGCCCAGCGCGAGCCCCGTGATCATTGTCGACCACACACCGACGGTGCCGATTCCCTGACGCCGGATCTCGAAGAGGTTTGCACCGGCAATGCGCGCCTCCTGAGTGGCGATGGACGCCAGCTTCAACGTGGACGGCCGCCCACCGAAAAAGGACGTCTTCTCGGTGCAGTCGCCGCAGGCGAAGACACCAGGTACCGAGGTTTGCATGGTCCGATCCACTACAATTCCTCCGGACCTTCCGATTGCCAGACCGGCTGCCGCAGCGAGCTCGGTGTTTGCCTTCACACCGATGCCGAGAATAACCATATCGATGTCAAGCGTTTCTCCGTTTGACAGTATCGCCGACTGCACGCTGCCGTTCCCCTGAAAACCCTCCACTCGTGTCGAAGTGTAGATCTCGATGCCGCGGTCGCGGAGCCTGCTCTCGATATCGTCGCAGAACTCGGCGTCGTAGGAGAGCTCGAGGCAGTTCGCGAGCATCTCGACGATGGTGACATGCGTATCGGGGGTTTTTACGATCTCGTCCGCAAACTCGACTCCGATGAACCCGCCGCCTACGACCAGAACACTCTTTGCCGTGGACGCTCGCTCCTTGACTCGCCGCAGGTAATCCATCTCCTTTCGAATCGTGAAGACCCCGTCAAGCTCGGTTCCCGGAATCGGCGGAACGACCGGCGTCGAGCCAGTCGCAACAACAAGTCGCTCGTACTCGACCGCGCCGACGCTCGTGAGGAGCTTCCGTGCCTTCACATCCATCGATTCGCACTGAGATATCGACAGCTCGACTCCGTTCTTGTCGAGTATCGAATCGGAGATGAGATTCTGCTCGGGGCTCGAGAGAGTGCCGAACACGTAGGGAATGCCGCAGGGAATCGGCACCTGCGTTTCCCGTCGTATGAGAAGTATGCTCTTTTCGGGATAGTTGCGCCGCGCCGAGATGGCCGCGCTGATACCGGCAGCACTTCCGCCCACGATGACGATGTCCTTCTTGCTCATCTGTTTCCTTACCCCCCGTCGTATTCTGTTGATGTGCCGAAATCTTGATCGTGTCTGGACCTTCCCCCTATGTTGAAGACGAAGACAACAGTGTTTCCAAGTCCTCCATCTGAGCCTGCAGATCCTCTTCGTGCTCGATTTCATCTTGGAGAATCTGAAGCACGAGATTGGAGGTCACCGGATCCTTGCCTGCGGTCAGATTCACCAGGTCACTGTACGTCTCAATTGCACACTGCTCTGCTTTGATGTTCTGCTCGAGAATCTCCTTGACGAACGGGTCTCCGGGAGCGTCGTAGCCACAGTTGGACTGGTTGTACCACTCCTTCGGTTCGGAGATGGGAGTGGCGCCAAGCTGAATGATCCGAGAGCAAAGCATGTCAGCGTGCCGCAGCTCGTCTGCTGCGTGCTCCGCGAGCTCGGCGATGACTGCATCTTTCATTGGTCCCTTAATGATTTTCGAACCGATCCAATACTGGATGTACGCCAGCCACTCATCGGAAAACGCCCTGTTCAGTTGCTGCACGAGTTGAGTGACGTCCGTTCTGACAATCTCGATACCTTTCGTCCCCATCTTTCTCTCCTTGTATTCGGAATCTTTCCGTCGGCATTCTCATGCGGACCTCTTATGACCCAGCCACCTCACTGCGACGGTGACAGCCGGGCATCCTGAACGCATCATCATGGAGCCTGCCGCTCTGCCAGGCCCCGATGATCTCGCGCAGGTCTCCCGCAACGCACGGGACTACCTCGATACCATGCGAAAGCACCAGCCCGAGCATCGTTTTCGAGATAGCACCACATACGAGACAGTCGATGCCCAACGTTTTAAGCCGAAATGCACGCTCTGGGAGATTCGCCTCGCTGACCTTCTCAACAGACTCCGTCACGATACGCCCGAAGCGAACCTGCACTACCCAGATTTCCGCGACCGTGTCAAAGACGGGGGCGATCCGATTGTCCCAGCAGGCAAACGCCGTCCGGCCGTCGAGAGGATGGTCAACGTCCACAGATGACGAATTGCAATAATCGTGCCAGCGCGCTGCTCTCAGGCGACCCAGCGTTCAACTTTCGATGCTGCAAGAAAATAGTGTATTCCAGGGCGGGACACTGCTGCGTCTCTACCGTGGCAGAGACGCAACGGTAGCGGCAGATAACTGGTGCGTATGCGCTACGCTCCAACAATGAGCGGCGAAACGCATTGCCCTACAGCTATCGATGCGGGGTCGGATTGGCGGTCGGCCGGCTCGAGGCTACCGGTCGCGAAGAACGTCGGGCAGGGCCAGGCGCGACGGTCGCGACCGGGCACGACCGTCGGTTGAAGGAAGAGGGATACCGAGCTTCTTGATGCGCCGGTAGAGAGTCGTCTTGTGGATACCGAGCTCGCGCGCCGCGGCCGATCGATTGAACGCGGTTCGTTCGAGCGCGGCACGGACTGCGTCCGCGCGGAGGATGTCGCATACCGTCCCTTCGTCGGTGCCACAGGCCGTCAGGAAGCATCGGGCTGTGAGCTCAGTGGGAAAGTGCTCAATGCCCAGGCTGCCCGCGTTGCAGAGAATGAACGCGCGCTCGATCGCATTTTCCAGCTCACGAATGTTGCCGGGCCAATCGTGGGCCATCAGCAGTGACAGGGCTTCCGGTGTAATTCCCTCGACCGACTTGTGCTGAATGCGGTTGAGCCGTTTGACGACCTGATCCGTGAGAAGCGGTATGTCTTCGGTACGTCGGCGCAGCGGCGGCAGCTCGATGTGGACGACGTCGACGCGGTAGTAGAGGTCTTCTCTGAAGCGTCCCGCACGCATCTGCTCGGCCAGGTCCCTGTTGGTGGCCGCGATAATACGAACGTCCGCCTTCTCCGGCGCGGTCGCTCCGAGCGGCTCATAGGTATGCTCTTGCAGCACGCGCAGCAACCTGACCTGCAGGGCAGGACTCACCTCCGCAATCTCATCGAGAAACAGGGTACCTCCTCGGGCGCGAGCAAAGCGTCCCGGCTTATCGCGGGTTGCACCGGTGAAGGCTCCCTTCTTGTAGCCGAACAGCTCCGATTCGAGAAGGGTGTCAGGTAGGGCGCCGCAGTTTACCGCCACGAAGGGGCCGCTGCTGCGAGGGCTGAGCGAATGAATTGTCCTGGCGACGACTTCCTTGCCGGTACCGGTCTCGCCAAGAATGAGAACCGTGCTGCTGCTTTCGGAGACGGCAGGAAGCACCTCGAATATCCGCTGCATTAGGGGGCTCCTGCTCGAGAGCCCGCCAACGCTCAGCTTGTCCGTGAGCTCTCTCCGCAGCCTTTCCACCTCGGAGAGATCGCGGAAGGTCTCCGCTCCGCCGACGACGCGGCCATCCCCCGAACGCAGAACGGCGGTGGACACGCTGATCGGTATCCGGTTTCCTTCCGCGTCGATTATGTATCCTGACTGGCCGATGATGGGCTTGCCCGATTTGAGCGTGCGACGAAGTGGGCAGGCCGAATCACACATGCTCGAATGGAATACGTCGGAGCAGCGTCGGCCAATGGCCTCGCTCCGCGATACGCCGGTGATGTCTTCGGCGGCTCGGTTGAACGATGTCACGCGCCATTCGTGGTCGACTGTGAACACGCCGTCGGAAATGCTTTCTAGAATAGCATCCGTCGGAGAAGACGTTGTCGAAGCCCTGTGGTTTCGTGGACCCATGAAAACAAACCCCTGTCCTTTGAGGATATGACAAGCTGTCGTCCGGGGCAATAGGGCACGCTCCGGCCCATCGCCTCTCTCGTGGTCACCTCGTGCGCAAAGCTCCCGGCTGGATTGAGGTCGGAGGAACACATTGAGCGGCCGAGTTCCGCTACAATTGAAATCAAAGGCGGATACCATGGTGAAGCTCCGATTCTTGTGGTTAGTCCTCTTGGCGGCGACCCCGGTCGGCGGGTATGCAGAAACAGCGCGCGAAAAGAAACCGACATCCGAACCATACGAATGGGCGATAATGTTCGTGCCACTCGGCCGTGTCCAGCCCTTCGGCGCGGGGGTGGTCGTCGGCTTGGGGTTTCAGCACAGACTTAGAAAAGCCCTCGGTTTCGAGTTTTCGGCAGGTTATCCGCTTGGGATCGATTTCTCGGCAGGTTATCCAACGACGTCCGCGAAACCGGCGATAGAAGCGACTGGGGGAGTTCACTACTTCCCTTTGGGAGCCGCTCTCAAAGGATTCTCTTCGGGAGGCAATCTGGATTTGAACGCTCTATTTCCAGACAACCCCAGTTTAGGCGTCTATCCGGAAATCTGGGGAACGTTTGGTTATCAGTTCATCTGGGGAGGCTCTGTATTCAGTTCCGCAGTCGGGATTGGAAATCCAAATCCCGGCATAGTCTCTCGTTTTGTGAAATTGCCGTTTGGGCTCGCTCTCCGATAGTCCGGATCAGCATAGGTTCTTGCGAACGAAGGCGGCCGCATCGGCAGCCATCTTGTCGAGGTCGGGATTCGCCACGATTTCGCGCCAAACGCCGACGTTTCGCGCGATCGTGCCTCCGGTCATGACGAACGGCTCCATTACGAGGGGTCCATCGAAGTCGATGTCGTCGAGCGCTTTCTTGATCTCCGCCCAGGGCATTCGTCCCATTCCGGGCGGCTTGCGGTTCGTCTCGCCGACGTGCAGCGCAGAGAGGTACTTCCCGGCGGTACGAATTGCGCCGCCGATGGAATCTTCCTCGATGTTCATGTGGAACGTATCGAGCAGAATCCTGCAGCCGGGATTGTCGACCTCCTCGACATAACGAACAGCTTCTTCGCACACGTTGAGCAAGAACTGCTCGAAGCGGTTGATTACCTCGACGTTGAGAACAACATTTCGCTGTGCCGCGTAGGGAGCGAGCTCCTTCATGCTGCGGATGCTTTGATCCCAGAATTCCCTCTTCGTCTCGTGTCCTTCAGGCAGCGTCATCGGCCAGCAGCTGTGTACGGTTCCGCCGATCATACCGCCGCCCATCTCGGCAACACCGTCTATCATCGACTTCATGAAGTCGAGCCCTCGTCGCCGCGTCGATTCTTCCAGAGAAGAGAGATCGTGTTCCGGCGTCAGCCCGATGCCGTAGGAGAGGCTTATGTCGTGCTCGTCGGCCTCGGCTCGCAACCGTTTCCGGGAGTCTTTGTCCATCCGAACGATTGTTCCGCCGTTGACCTCGAGTTGGTCGAAGCCGAGATCCTTCACCTTCTTGACGTAGGGAAGGAAATCGACGTCCCACTCATGACACCAGTATGCATAGAATATGCCGACCTTTCTCACCTTTCACCCTCTCCTATCTGCGGATGGTTGCACGTCTGCACCCACAACGACGGACAAACAATACCCTATCGTCCGTGGCTCGTGCAAGCGGCGCGGCAATTCGTGTTGTTGAACATCATTCTTGCCGCGGGGCACAGAAATTCCGCCCCTCGGGTGCAATCATCGATATTTTGTCGCTCTGTGATATACTCTTGTTATACCTGTTCAACAATGGAACGCGTTAAACAGAGATTTTCAACCCTGAGTGCGAGATTCGACCGGTACTACGTCCGGGTCATAGGGTGTTCACGGAGACGTTCGGCATGGCCAAGTCAGCTGCAGAGGACCCGCAAATTCAACGACACTCTTTCATACTTGATCATACGAGTGAGTTTCTCACGCTAATCAATCGCGACTACAACTATGATCTCGTGAATGCCAGCTACTGCGCCGCCATGGAGAAGACAAGGAGCGAGGTGCTCGGCCGCTCAGTCGCCGAGGTCTGGGGAAAAGAGCGTTTCGAATCTTCTATCAAGATCTACCTCGACCGCTGCTTTGCCGGCGAGACGGTGGAGTACATCGAGAAGTTTCAATTCGGCTCTGAGAAGCGCTACATGCACGTGAGCTACTACCCCTACCCTGGCAATAGCAAAGATATAACCCACGTCCTCGTTTCCTCGCACGACATCACCCACCTCGGCGAGCTCGAAGAGATGCTCATGAATTACGAGTATCGAGATCCGGGCACCGGCCTTTTCAATCGCAAGTCGCTCGAGGTCCTGCTCGAGGTGGAGTTGGTGAAGGCGCAACGAGCCTCCTCAACCGAGCTACGGGCGCTCCTTTTCATCGGCATCGAGAATCTGCCTGAGATTGGGCGACGTCACGGGTTCGATATCGGAGACCATATTCTCGAGAATACCGGCATCCGTGTTCGAGAGATGGTCCGCGACTGTGACTACGTATTCCGCTTCCGCAGCAACGAGCTGGCCGTGATCTTGTCCCATCTAGCCAACGAAGCCGACGCCGCGAAGGTGGCGACCAAGATCATGGAACGAATCACGACGCCCTATCGATTCCGGGAGACGGACATCGTACTGACCTGCCGTGCCGGGGCGGCGGTGTACCCGACGGATGGACGCTCCTGCGACACTCTGATACGCAACGCCGCTGCCGCGCTTGCCGACGCGGTACAGGAGAACGTGGAGCTAAAACGTTTCGACAGCGGAGCCCACCGGCGCGCATCTCAGAAGCTCACGACCGAGAGCCAGCTGCGACATGCGTTCGAGAAAGATCAGTTCGAGCTCTACTTTCAACCGATCATGAAGGCGGGAGGGGGAATGGAAGGGGCGGAGGCGCTTATCCGCTGGCATCTGCCTGAACGAGGAATCGTGCGCCCCAATGAGTTCTTACCCATTGCCTCGGAGATCGGCATGATGGATGCGATTAGCCGCTGGACGATCTTTGCCGCAGTGCGGCAGTTGGCGCGTATCTGCGAGCGGTATCCGATCTACATCACCGTGAATCTGACTGCGCAGGCGTTTGAGAGCGACGAGCTGCCTGCCACACTCGAGGCGGCGATGACACAGGCAGGCGGACGCGTGGCCCCCTGCAATCTGAAGCTCGAGATTACGGAATCCGATGCAATGCACCGGGCAGCGGTTGCGATTTCTCGCATCGAATCACTGCAGAAGGATGGGTTCGAAGTGTTCATCGACGATTTCGGAACCGGCCATTCGAGCCTCGCCTACCTGCGGAACCTCCCCGCACAGACGATCAAGATCGACAAGAGTTTTGTCGACGCCCTCGCTGAGAAGGGCAACGACGAACCGTTCGTGAAGTACATAGTCGAGCTCTTGAAGCTGAAGGGGAAATCGGTGATCGCCGAAGGGGTGACTAGCGTCGACCAGGTAGAACGCCTGAAGGCGATGGGCTGCGATTCGTTTCAGGGGTTCTACTTCGCCGAACCGCTTCCCCCAACGGCATTCGAGGCATTTCTCGAACGAAGTCTCACGGTATCCGCGGCCGATGCACGCATGAACAGATCATAAACCGCGCGTGCTCTCGCGCGAAATCCGGCGCTGTCGATGCACCCTTGTTTTCCGGTGAGTCACGGTATAGACTGATAGATGCATGTACTTAAGGGGTGAGATCGTCTTTCGGCGACTTGGTACACGCACAAGCACCCGGACCTGAGGGACACACTCGATCAATTTGCTCAGTCGCCCCAACTGAAAGCGCAACGAGAACGAGGTTCCCGCCATGAATACCAGGCTGGTGTTCATCTTCCTTGTTGCTGTTCTTGCAGGAATCAACCTGTACGGCCAATCAACTGACATCCCAATTCTCGTCCGTGTGGCACCTGGGCTGAACATACCCATTGGAGAGGACGGCAATCTCTATTCGGTCAGCGGAGGTGTGGCCGTTTCGGGCCACTACCGTCTGCCTTTTCTTCGATTGCTCACTATCGGAGCGGAGCTCGGATACAGCCGTCCCGGTTTGGCCCCGGTTGCGCTCCACCCGGGAAGTCTATCGTTCGTTTCCGGCGCAGCGGTAGCAGGCATTGACTTCGAGGTTCTTCCGCGGTTCTCGATCGAGCTCGCAGGACACGGTGGATATTTCTACGGATTCTTCAATGACGACGCGAGCGCGTCAGGAAGCAACCCCTACCTCGGCGCGTCGTTCGGCGTTTCCTACCAGGTTCTGCCTGCCATCGACATAGGTATCGGTGTGAGCTACCGCAATTTCGTCGGTTTGTACAACGATTTCCAACTGGCTCTCGCGACGACCTATCGTTTTGGCGGGCAGGGGTCGAGCACCCGCCAGGCGCCGGTCCAACGGCAGCCCGATGCACGTCCCGAACCTTTGAAGCAGGCAATCGAAAACCTGCCGCAAAAGGACGGGATCGGGCTCGCGATTACACAGGTGAGGTTCGACGAAATCTTCCCGGTCTTCTTCAAGTACTATGACAAACATCCCATCGGACGGGCCGTGCTCCACAATTTCGAGAAGGTGCCGGTAGAGAACATACGCGTCAACTTCCTCGTCAAGCAGTACATGGATAATCCGAAACCCTCGCCGGCGCCGCCGGTGCTTCAACCGGGCGAGGAGAAGGAAATCGAAGTCTACGGACTCTTCACGAACGCCGTTCTCGACATTTCGGAGGGCACGGTCGTGTCGGCCCTGTTGTCGGTCGAATACACGAAAGACGGACAGCGTCAATCGAATGAACACGTTCAGACGCTGAGGATCAACAACCGAAATGCGGTTACCTGGGACGATGATCGAAAGGCCTCCGCCTTCGTGACGGCAAAGGACCCTGCGGTCTTGAAGTTCTCGAAGAACGTGGTCGGCTGGATCAGCAGCGAGACCAGCCGCACGGTCAACAAGAACCTGCAACTGGCCGTTGCGCTCCACGAAGCCCTCGATCTCTACGGCATCAGCTACGTCGTCGATCCTACGACGCCCTATATCGAGTACTCGGAAAACACCTCTGCAATCGACTATCTCCAGTTTCCGAAACAGACCCTCGAGTTTCTCGCAGGAGACTGTGACGATCTCTCAATTTTGTATTCGGCGCTCCTCGAAGCAGTCGGGGTCGAGACTGCATTCGTCACGACGCCGGGCCACATATTCGTGGCGTTCGATTTGGGCATTCCACCCGATTCGGCCCGTAAGGAGTTCTTCTCCCCCGACGATCTCATTTTCAGAGACGAGAAGTCGTGGCTGCCCGTCGAGATAACGAGGAGAAGGGAGGGGTTCTTGAAGGCTTGGCAGACGGGGGCGAAGGAGTGGCGGGAGAATACCAAAAGAAACCAGGCTGCGATCATTCCGATGCACGACGCATGGACGCTCTACGAGCCGGTGGGCTTTCCAGGCACGCCGAACATCTCAATGCCGGACCGAACGAGAGTCGTGGCCGCCTTCAGCAAGGCGCTCGAGGCGTTCGTGACCCATGAGATCAACTCCCAAGAATCGAAACTCATCGCGGAGATCAAGCAATCGCCGAATAACGTGTCGGCGCTCAACAAGCTCGGAGTGCTCTACGCTCGATACGGTCTGGAATCAAAGGCTGAAGCCAACTTCACTCTGGTTCTACAGAAGCGAGAAAGCCTCCCGGCGTTGATTAATATGGGCAATCTCGAATATCTGCGAGAGGAGTACGCCGCAGCTCAACGGTTCTATCGGCGCGCTGAAAGGCTCTCCCCCGATAATCCGCTCGTGCTCCTTTGCCTCGCTCGGGTCGATCATTCGCTCGAAAACTATGCAACCTCCTGGGCCGCCTACAGCAAGCTCAAGGAGGTCGATCCCCAGCTTGCCAGACGGTTCGCCTACCTGGATCTCCGAGGAGAAGAAGCAGCACGAGCAGCCGATGTAGCGTCGGTCGGAGAGGAGGTCGTATGGGCCGAAGAGTGAAGAGCGAATCCTTCGAGCCGCACGCCGTCGCTGTTGCGGCAATCATGGTTATCGTTGCGGCAACCCTTGTGGGCTGCAAACCGCTCCTCCTGCGCAGTATCGTAGAAGAGCGTGTTCTAGGAACGGGTTTCCCCAGAATCCTCTCAGTGACGCCCGCGGACGGGGCCACGGGCGTCGATCGAAGACCTGAGATCGTTGTAACCTTCAACAAGGCAATCGATCCTGCTACGCTCACGCCGGACAATCTAACCATTGAAGACGGCGCCAACATCGTGCCCATGGCAATTGTCCACGACGATGCCGCGCACACAGTGACACTCGTTCCCGAAGTCGATCTCGATCACCTCCGGGCCTACTTCTGCCGGGCGACCACCGGCATACGCGATCTTGTCGGCAATCAGCTGGTCGAGGAGTTGTCTTGGGTTTTCACCGTTCGCGGCTGGCGATGGGTTCCCCAGGTGCTGCTCGCCGACGACATCGGAACGGGCGTACACTACCCGGAAGTCTACTTCGACAACGGGGGCAATGCGATCGGGACCTGGGTCGACCGTAACACCGAGCAGATTGTCGCACGACGTTTCACGCGAACCGACGGCTGGGAACCACCGAGGTACGTCACTGAAACCGCCGCCGGCAGCACAGGCTATCCCCACGTAGCGTTTCAGTCGAACACCGATGCGATGCTCCTCTGGTCGGATTCCGTGGACGGCGTCAACGCTTCGCTCTACTCGATTCAGTTCTCGGCAAGCAGTGGTTGGGACCCGCCGTTCAGAGCGGCAAAGGTATATCCACCAGAATCCAATCCTCACTACTTCACCTCCTCTCGCAACCTGTTTGCTGCTGACGGCGTGGATGGGTTCATCGCGGTCTTCCGCGATGACTCGGCAACCAACCAAATGAGGTCGAAGTACTGGCACAACGATGTCTGGTCGACCCTTTCCGTTATCTCGAGCTACAGCGGCAACACCGGCTACCCGACGCTCGCCATCGGGCCGGGCGGCAGCGCGGTGGCAGCATGGGCACGAGAGAGTGATGTGCAAATCTACGCGAGCTACTTCAACGGTTCCAGTTGGTTGACAACGGAGGTATCGATTACCGGATCAACGACTCCGATAGCGCGAGACGGCGTCTCTGTCGCGTCGGATGCGGCAGGAAATGCTATTGCGGTTTGGTGGGAGGATACGGGTTCGCAGGTGAATGTCTTCGCGAACCGCTATGATGCGAGCAATCCGAGTTGGCTGGGGGCTGGTCAAATCAACGCCTCCAGCATCGGGGCGACCGTGAAACCTGAAATCGCTATGGACCCCGAGGGCAACGCGACCGTTGTATGGACCGACTACGACGACATGCGGATTGTCGCTCGACGCTACGCTGAGACATCGGGATGGCAACCTGAGGCCGTCCTCGACGGCGGGACAGCGACCTACTGTGTCAGCCCGAGGATAGCCGTCGACCCGGCCGGAAACGTCACGGTCGTGTGGATTCAAGATCAGATCCATATCTATGCGAATCGATACAATGCTGATACTGGTGAATGGAGCGGCCCGCATCAGCTCGACACCCAAACCGGTGGCAGTATCACGTTCGACCGCGTTTCCGTTGACAGTGACGGCAACGCCTTCGCCTCCTGGCAGCAGGACAACAAGGTTTTTGTCAGCAGATACGACTGATTGATCTGTCGCTCGGGGCGGCCCCGAAAACCATCCGCACCGTTTCGCCCGCGTCGCACGCCGCTTGAAATCCCCCCTGCTCTCGTGAGAACATTGTGATGAGGAGAGGACGTGCTCGATATTCGTTCAGTGGGCGTCGTCTCCGGCTGCGAATTGGCCTAAGAGAAATGCGCCAATTCTCCGAAAATGGTTGGGTACGATATGTCATGCCATTCTCGGTCTGTCGAATCGGCGAGCTGATCGGTCCGCGGCCGCTGCTGGGTAGGTAAAAGTGGCATCTTTGTTCGACAAGATGGAAAACGTTCGAAACCGCGATGGCTCGATTCCGGAATCGGAGACGGAGCGATTGCGGACGCTGCTGGAAGTTTCGGACGAGCTCGACCACATCGCTGACCTCGATTCGCTTCTCGATCGCATCCTGCTGGAGGCGCGCTCATTCACGAACGCGGATGCCGGCACGATCTATCTCAAAGACGGGGATCAACTCAGGTTCAGCTACAACAGTCAGGCCGGACACCTCATGTCCGGTGATCCCAATCAGAAGAAAAGCATCTATCTCAATCATGTCATGCCTGTAGACGAGCACTCGATCGCGGGCTACGTCGCGCTCACGAGTGACACACTCATCATCGACGACGCGTACAAGATCGGAAGCGACGTCCCCTATCGCTTCAACCCGGCGTTCGACAAGAGCTCCGGCTACCGCACCGTATCGATGCTCACGGTTCCTCTGAAGACGAACCGGGGAACCACGGTCGGGGTCATGCAGCTCGTCAATGCGCTCGAGCCTGCAAGTAAGAAGCCAGTTCCCTTCCAGAGCCGTGACCGGCTCTACGTCTCCCTGTTCGCGAGGAACGCCGCCGTTGCCATCGAGCGAGCGAGTCTCACCCGTCTTATCATCCTGCGGATGATTCGCATGGCTGCACTTCGCGACCCGCGCGAGACCGGCCCTCACGTCAATCGGGTCGCCGCCTATTCGATCGAGATCTATCAGCACTACGCCGAGATGCACAAGGTACCCTCGCACGAGATAAAGCGCAACAAGGATATCCTCCGCCTCGGCGCGATGATGCATGACGTGGGCAAGATCGCCATTCCTGATGCAATCCTCAAGAAACCCGGTCCTCTCACCCCCGAGGAGCGGCTGGTGATGCAGCAGCATTCAGTGTTCGGCGCGCGCCTCTTCCCCGAAAAGGAGTCGCGGCTCGATGTGGTCGCGGCGGAGATCGCACTCAACCACCACGAGCGGTGGGACGGCACCGGATATCCCGGAAAGATCGGAGACATTTTCGCTGAGCCGATCGTCATGGGGTCAGGCAAGAAGGAAAAGGAGATCCCGCTCTTCGGGCGGATCGTTGCCCTCGCCGACGTGTATGACGCGCTGGTTTCAAAGCGCACCTACAAAGAACCGTGGGACGACTGGCAGGTTCTCGATACGATTCGCTCAGGCGCGGGAACCCAATTCGATCCTACCATCGTAAAAGTCTTCTTCAGCATCTATGAGGTCATCAAGGCGATTCGGATGCGTTATGCGGAAGACGAGAGCTCGCGCGGATAGCGGTACTCCCGGTCACCAGGTCCCAGAAAGACATAGGCATCCTCTTCGATACGAAGCAGCGTAGCCTCGATCGGCACCTTTCCGCCTCCGTCGGGCA
Source organism: uncultured Spirochaetales bacterium (assembly GCA_964506755.1). Classification (GTDB taxonomy): domain Bacteria; phylum Spirochaetota; class Spirochaetia; order DAHUYW01; family DAHUYW01; genus CAZDMH01. Next base: position 25,925 of record CAZDMH010000020.1, on the reverse strand, counting down.
GGTCGACCGCATAGCTGGGAATCGCGATGCCCGACAACCTGGTGCGGAGCTCACGCATCAGCTCGAGGCCGCGCTCGATCGGTACCCGAAAATGGGACGTTCCCGCGGCGAGGTCCCCCTGGAATAGGTAGTACGGTTTAACGCCGGACTGAACGAGCGATCTGAAAAGCTCTTCGAGTGTGTCGACGTCGTCGTTGATTCCTCGGAGAAGCACCGCCTGGTTGAGCACGGGTACACCGGCTCGGGTGAGTCTCTTGACTGCTTTTCGAAACTCCGGAGTTGTCTCTCGTGGATGATTCGTGTGGATAATCGCCCAGAGGCCGTCGAAGCGCTCGAGCATGTCACAGAGTGCCGTTGTGATTCGGGAAGGGAGTACCACAGGAAGACGGGTACAGATACGAATCGTGAAATCCGCGCGTACTGCTTTTAGAGCCACGAGGATCATCTCGAGCTCCTGATCGGAGAGCATCAAAGGATCGCCGCCGGAAAGCAGAACCTCGCGAACCGTCGGAGTACGACTGAGATAGGTGCACGCCTCCTCGAGCTCCGTCTCCGTGATTCGTCCGCCCCCGTTGCCGGTAAAGTGACGACGAAAGCAGTGACGGCAATAGGTCGCGCACCGGTCGTTCGCCAGCAGCAGCACTCGGTCCTGGTAGTGATGCACGAGTCGTTCGGCGACGCGATAACGGTTGTCGAAAATCGGGTCGCTGGTCTCGTAGGGCAGAGTCGTGAGCTCACCGGCCCTCGGAACGAATTGAGCTGCTATCGGATCGCTATCCGGATCTTCGGTTCGCGCCAGTCCTGCATAGTATCGACTTACTCCATACGGGAGTTTCGTAGCAGCATCGATTCTGAGATCTACGAGTGGTTTCGACATGGATCTAGAATAGTCAAATGTTCCGCGGTCGACAAGAAGTCGATACAACGGCAGAAATTAGTTGACATCGACTGGTTGACCCTCTATTCTATGTTAACTCTTGCACGCTCGCCGGAGGAGCAATGATCACAGTTAAAGATGTCGTGAAACGTTTCGGAGGGCTTGCTGCGGTCGACGGCTGTAGCTTCACCATTCCCGCAGGCAGCATCACCGGTCTCATCGGACCGAACGGTGCCGGCAAGTCCACGCTGTTCAACATCGTTGCAGGTTTCACGAAACCAGACTCCGGTCACATCGTTCTCGATGGACACGATGTCACCGGCCTCTCCCCCCATCGGCTATTCCACCGCGGAGTCGTCAGAACGTTTCAGGTTCCACACGAGTTCGATCGGATGACAGTCCTCGAAAACCTTATGATCGTACCTGCCCACCAGGTCGGCGAGTTGGTGCTCGCTTCGTTGTTCACGTGGAGGCGGGTGAGAAAACAGGAACGAGATCTTCGCAAGAAAGCGGAGGAGGTTCTCGAGTTCGTCAGCCTCTCTCACCTTAAGTACGAGCTCGCCGGGAACCTTTCAGGTGGACAGAAGAAGCTCCTCGAGCTTGCCCGCACGATGATGACTCATCCTCGAATCATACTTCTCGACGAGCCTGGAGCAGGCGTCAATCGAACCCTCCTTCAGAAGCTTGCAAGCGACATCAGGCGGCTGAACAACGAGCTCGGTTACACCTTCTGCATCATAGAACACGACATGGACCTGGTGACGAAGCTCTGCGATCCGGTGGTCGTAATGGCCCAGGGCAAAGTGCTGGCGGAGGGCAAGATGGAACAACTGCGGCGTGACGAGCGCGTGAAAGAGGCCTACCTGGGTGGAAAAGGATGAGTGAGACAAACGGTAATCTCCTGGTTGCGGAGGATGTCTACGGTGGCTACGGAAGCGCGGATATTCTCAACGGAATATCACTGCGTGTCGCACCCGGAGAGTTCGTTTCGATCGTAGGCCCGAACGGTGCCGGCAAATCGACGGCAATGAAGTCCCTCTTCGGACTCATCAAGGTTCGGGCGGGGAAGATCGCCTTCGAGGGACGAGAGATAACCAAATTGCGCCCGGATCAGATCGTGCGGCTCGGCATTTGCTACGTTCCACAAGAGTTCAACATCTTCCCTTCACTCACAGTCAAAGAAAACCTCGAGATGGGCGCCTTCATTCGAAACGACGACTACAGTGCAGAAATCGAGAACGTCTATCAGCTCTTCCCGATCCTGAAGGAACGACGACGTCAGCTCGTCGGGACGATGTCCGGAGGACAGAGACAGATGGTTGCGATGGGGCGCGCCCTCATGCTCAAGCCCCGTCTTCTCATGCTTGACGAACCTTCGGCCGGATTGTCGCCCAACTTCATCGAGCTCATCTTTGAGCGAATTCAGGAGATCAATCGAACCGGTGTCGGTATCCTTCTCGTCGAACAAAACGCCCGCCAGGCACTGGAAATCTCCGACCGCGGATACGTACTCGTGATGGGCCGCAACCGTCACGAGGACACCGGGCCGAATCTCGTCAATAACAAAGAAGTGGCCGAGATGTTTCTCGGCGGATAAGGGGACGACGGTGCTGTTAAACGTTGTGCAACTCACACTCTACGGAATTGTGCTTGGAAGCATCATCGCCCTTGGAGCGATCGGCGTTTCCATGGTCTACGCCATCCTCGGTTTTTCTCATTTTGCACACGGCGACATGATGACGGTCGCGGCCTACTTCGGGTTCGTGGGAGTGGTGACCCTTCACCTCCCGCTGCCTTTGGCTCTGATCTTTTCGATGATCCTAACGGCGTGTCTCGCTGTCGGTATCGACCGGGTCATTTACAGTCGACTGAGGAATGCGACTCCAATCATCATGCTCATCAGTACGATCGGGGTTTCATTCATGCTCCAGAGCCTCACGCAGATCGTGTGGGGTCCGAGCAACGAGGTGTATCAATCGGGGATCGTTCTCCCCTACAAGTTCCTCGGCCTGCGGCTCCAACCGGTCGAGGTGACGATTATTCTCGGCTCGGTTCTGCTCGTCGTGCTCTTGCACTTCTTCCTGCACGGAACGAAGATCGGGAAGGCGATGCGCGCGATGTCGGACAATCGGAGCCTGTCGCAGATCACCGGAATCAACACCGAGCTTGTCATCATCTGGACATGGGTCATTACCGGAGTGCTTGCTGCGGCGGCCGGTGTTTTCCTGGGTGCCGATACGCAGCTTAATCCGCGCATGGGCTTCAACCTCCTGCTCGCGATATTCGCGGCAGCGATACTCGGCGGTATCGGGAACCTCTATGGGTCGATACTCGGGGGATTGGTAATTGGAATCGTCGAAGAGGTTTCGACGATCTTCATCGATCCCGGATACAAGCCCGCCGTCGGGTTCGTGATCATGGTCATCATGCTGATCGTCCGTCCTTACGGTATCTTAGGGGGTAAGCGCTAATGCACCTTCCCGGTCTGGTCAACTACTTCATCTTCTTCTTCTCGTTCGCGGGCATCTACGCGATTCTCGCGCTCGGGCTCAACGTTCAATGGGGGTATACCGGAGAGACGAACATCGGTATCGCCGGATTCTTCGCGATCGGGGCCTACACCACGGCGATACTCACCAGTCCCCCCGATCCGGGCCACCTCGGCGGTTTCAATCTCCCATTCGTCGTCGCAGTAGTTGGTGCAATTGTCGTCTGCGGTGTCCTCGCGCTCCTCATAGGTCTCATAACACTCAATCTGCGAGGAGACTATCTAGCAATCGCCACGATAGGGATCGCTCAGATCATCGTCCTGTTCATCACCAACGAAGACAAGGTAACCGACGGGGTCCGCGGCATTCCCGGAATCCCTCGCCCCCTTTCGAACGTCTCGCCGGGCGCCGGCGGCCTGTTGTTTCTGGTGCTCGTGATCGTTTTCGTAGGAATCGTCTTGATAGCGCTCAACCGTCTCTACCGATCTCCGTGGGTTCGAATTCTCAGGGCCATTCGTGCCAACGAGGATGCAGTGCTCGCAGCGGGAAAGAACGTGCTGCGATATCGAATCGAGTCATTCGTGGTCGGATCCATCATCATGAGCATCGGCGGCGTACTGTACGCCGCCTTCACCCGCTTCGTCAGCCCTGAGGCGTTCGATCCTATCTACGGGACCTTCTTAGTCTGGGTCATGCTCATCGCTGGAGGCAGCGGGAATAACGTAGGTGCAATTGTCGGCACTCTCATCATTTGGGGCGTCTGGTCGGGTACCGACTATCTCACGAGCCTCATGCCTGCCGCATGGGGAACGCGAGGGTCCGCGATTCGCGTCTTCCTTATCGGTCTGATCCTCGAGCTAATCCTGATCCTGAGACCGCAGGGGATCATCGAAGAGCGTCCGCCGAGGCTCGTCGATGCGGGGCCGCGCGGCGAAGAGCGATCGGCGCATGCTCCGACACCGAGCGAGGGGACGGGAGGGGGCTGATCTACCTTGGAAGCCTACATCTGCGCGAGCAGCCCGCCGTCGACGTAGAGCACGTGGCCGTTGACGAAGTTCGAGGCCTCCGATGCGAGGAATACGGCCGGCCCCACAAGCTCGGCGGGTTTGCCCCAGCGACCGGCCGGAACACGCTTCTTTAGCCAGGTGTCGAACTCCACGTTCTCTTCCAGAGGTTTCGTCAGCTCGGTGGAAAAATAACCGGGACCAATTGCATTGGCCTGAATATTGTACTTGGCCCATTCCGCGGCCATCGACTGCGTCAACATCTTCAAGCCGGCCTTTGCTGCAGCGTATGCGGAAACCGTGTCCCGAGCCAGCTCCGAGAGAAGCGAACAGGTGTTGATGATTTTGCCGTGGCCCCGTCGAATCATACCTGGGGCTACCGCTCGAGCGACGAGAAAAGGACCGGTCAAATCGGTGTCGATGACCTCCCGCCACGTCTTCTCCGACATCTCGGTAATAGGCACGCGACGGATGATTCCAGCGTTGTTGAACAGCACGTCGATCCCTCCGGTCCTCTCTTCGAGCGCGTTGACCGCTTTTTCGATGGAGGAGTTGTCGGTCACGTCAAATGGGCAGGCAAATGCGCTATGCCCTTTGCCTTCAAACTCATACCTCCAAAGTAGGCCCGCCCCTCTTCTTCAGGTGCGCGGGTCCCCGTCTCCGGCGCGTGCGGAAATCCGGCTCCACACATCGCCGTCGACCTCGACGCCGTTTCTCTCGGCATCCCGCCGCGCCTCGAGAACTCCCTCGCCGGGATAACGGATGCGTGCCCCCTCCCATGCCGGTGTGGCCTCACGTAGGTTCGCGAGCGTGGCGTCGATGAGCTGTCGCGACCACAGCTCGTCGTCTGCCCGCTCGGAGAAAGGTCGAATTGCTACAAAAACCTGTGAAACGTCGTGCTCGGTCGATCGCTCGGAAATCCGGAGCGTCGAGTCACCTCCGGACAGAACGGCCGCAATCAGATCGAGAACCAATGCGAGCCCGGCTCCCTTCCACATTCCAATCGGAAGTGGGCGCAACGACTCTTCGATAGCTTCGGCATCGTTCGTCAGCTGCCCAGTCGAATCAAAACCACCCGCCACAGGAAGCGGCTCGCCGCGCTTTCGATACGACGACAGCTTGCCGAATGAGAATTGGCTCTGGGCGAAATCCAGCACGACATGCGCTTCTGAATGCGGTATCGCGATTACCATCGGATTATTGCCGAGCCGACACTCCACCCCGCCCCACGGGGGAAGATTGGCGATAGTATTGGTCCAGCACATCCCCACGAACCCGGCGTTGGCAGCCTGCCAACCGTAGGTACCACCTCTCATCCAATGATTCGTGTGGGCAAGGGCGACGCAGCCGATTCCGTGTTTCGCTGCAAGATCGATTGCCCGCTGCATCGAGCGCCAGGCATTCAGGTTGCCCGGCCCGTGCCTTCCCTCCCACCGCTCGAGGCTCCCGATCTTCCGAAGAGGTTCGGGGTGCGACGTCGGATCGATCTCTCCGCGGTCGATTGTCTCCAGATACCACTCGAAACGATTGAGTCCGTGTGACGCCACACCGTCTCGACTCGCCTCCGCAAACAGTCGAGCGCTGAGCCGTGCGTCCTCCCCGTTGAACCCTCTGCGCTCGAGAAGTGTCGTTAGGCAAGTAGTTATTTCCTCGAACCGAACTCGCACCCTGACCCCGCGATCGTTCCGTATTATGAAACTCGGTTTCCATTTTATGGTAAACCCGGTTCCGGTGGCTGTCAAGATTTTTTTATGTCATCGGAGTTGATTCTTCACAACCTGATGCTACGAGATCGTGTGTGCAGAGAGTGGCGGGGTTTCCAAATAAGCGCCGAGACGTGCAGAGATTGCCCGCGCGGTATCCACGACGCGCGGTCCAAGCATCTCGAACGGGATGCCGGCATCTCCTTTCTTTCGGGCGGAGACGCTGATTGCCGCTATGACATGGCCACGGTAGTCGTAGACGGGCGCACCGACGCATTGGATACCGGGCTCCTCCTCTTCGTCGTCCTTCGTCCACCCCCGGAGGCGTGAGCGGTCGATCTCTTTGATGAGGGATTCACAAGAACGGTGGGTATTCGAGGTAAACGGTACGAACTCGATCGCCGCGAGTAGAGCGCGGATTTCTTCGTCTTTTCTGTCGAACATCAGGGCCTTCCCGAGCGAGGTGCAATAGACCGGTTTCCGCTGTCCGATGATCGAGTATTTTCGAAGGCTGTCGTACTGCTCCACTTTGTCGATGTAAACTACCGCCGCTTCCTGAAGCGTCGCAATGTAGACCGTTTCGTTGACGCTCTTCGATAGCTCGCGCAAGAAGGGCTCTGCCTCGGTCTTGATCTCAAGCTTGTTGAGGTAGAGGCTCGCCACGTCGACAAATCGAGGGCCGATGCGGTAGAAGTTGGTTACCGTGCCTTTTTCGATGTATCCCCGTTCACGCAGTACCGCGAGCAACCGATGAACCGTGCTCTTGTGCAGCTCGAGCCTGCGACCGATTTCCGTCACCGACAACCCTTCTTGCTCGGTCGACAGGAGCTCGATGATGTCGAATATGCGATCAACCGATTGAACGGACAATACTCACGAACCTCCCGGACTCAAAGATGCCCAGAGAATACTATACCACCGCCCGGGCGATTGCGCCAGAGTGGGCGCTCCTGCCGCCGCCACTCGCAATGAGACAGGATCTTGCAAGGATTGCTGGAGCCTGCTTACTCTGAGGGCACGGGCTCATTTGCACGGGCATGTGAGCGAACGACTGCCCCAAATATCCCCATGACGAGAGCCACGGCGGAAAGCAAGAACCCGATTGCGAAGAGGGTGGGATAGCCAAGTGCGGACACGAGCGCACCCCCGGCAACTCCTCCTACGACGTTGTCGACGCTCATGAGAGCGTTGGCCGCCCCGAGCGCCTCCCCCTCCTTCTCCTCACTCACAATCGAGACCACGCCGTCGTTCATTCCAACACCGACAAATGCATAGGAGCAGACCATCAGCACGAACCCTGCGCCGCCCACGATTTGACTCCCCGTAGCCGGGGAAAGGTACATGAGGGCGAATGCCGCCGTACTGATCACTCCGCCTACGGTCATCGAGAAGAACGGCGAACGGCGTTTCGCGATGGCGCCGGCGGCCATGAACAGCACGACCGTCAGGGCGGTGCTGGCGGAATAGAGGACCGAAGAGATCGGCCCCGTAAAATTGAACGCCTGATGCATCATCAACGGATAGACTGCGTAGATCGGAGCCCAGGCAAGGAGGAGAAGGGTCCAGCGGGTCAAGACGACAGCCAGCACAGGATGACGGAAATGGAGGAGGTGCTTCGGTCGGAAACGAAGGTGGTAGTGGCCGTGAAGGATACCGGGGAAAATCGTCGACGGAGTGAGGTGTCCAAAGCGCAGCTCCTCCACCTCCTCGATGCCGCGGCGGATCGCCCTGCGTGCGACGACGGCGCCGCCGATAACGCCAACCAGCAGGAAGGGCAATCCGAGCGCCACCCCGGAGTAGAGAGAGGTCGCGAGCAGACCGACGACCTGCCCACCGGTCATGAGACCCTGCATCCGTGCTATGTAGGCGTCCCATTGCTCTTGCGGAAAGATCTTCGTAACCTGGACCGTCGCAAGAGCGAATATCCCCGACGCCGAAAGCCCAAAAAGGAGCGCAACGACCGGCAACAGCGTGTTTCCGAGGATCGTGAGTGCGAGCCAACTCAACCCGGCCAGGAGCGTGCTCAGGAAAGCGAGCGCGGAAACCGAGGCGCGGCGCGAGAAATGCCCCCAGATCGGAGCGGCCACCCCCACGCCAAGGTTCAACATCGCGAACACCAGTCCTGCCCGGCTCGCCGATCCGGCAACAAGCGGCAGTGAAATTCCCGCAACGCCCCAGACAACGGCGTACACCATGATGTAAGGGATCGCGTGTTTCCAGAACTCTATCCGTAACTTTGAAATATCCTCAGCCATCTCGGCACCTACCTCATGAAATGTCTTTTCGTCTTTATGGTACTATCTGTGTACACCGAAATTCAAACCGCAGAGGGCGAAATGACACTCGAAGAGCTCGATTTCACGAAATAAGTTGAGCGGAGGGACTCATGGTTCAGAAAATCATTGTCATCGATGACGACCCGACCGGCAATCAGACAGTACACAGCTGTCCGCTCCTCACGAGATGGACGCCCGAAGTGATCCGAGAAGGGCTCGACGATGCTTCTTCGCTGCTCTTTATACTCTCGAACACACGGTCGCTCGACGCTTCGGCCGCCGCGGCCGTAATGCAGGAGATATGCCGCAATCTGAAGAAGGTGCTCGCAGATGGCGGAGTGACTCCGCTCTTTGTCAGCCGCTCCGACTCGACGTTGCGAGGCCACTATCCGGTCGAGACGGATGTCATCGCCGAGACGCTCGGACCGTTCGACGCCCATTTCCTCATCCCCGCCTTCTTCGAAGGAGGTCGGGTGACAATCGACGGGGTGCACTACCTACGGGAAAACGACACGCTGTTGCGCACCGATCAGACGGAGTTCGCACGGGATTCAGTGTTTGGATACTCCACGAGCTATCTCCCCGACTACGTAGAAGAGAAAACAAAAGGGCGCCTGAAGTCGAATCAGGTGGCGCGAATATCGATTCGCTCCACCGTCGAGGAGTATCTCGAGCTCCTTATGCCACTCGAAGGGAATCGCTGTGTAGCCGTCGACAGCAGAAGCTATGAGGATCTTCGAGTGTTCGCAAGAGCGCTGCTCACGGCAGTCGCCGACGGAAAACGCTTCTTTCTCCGGAGTGCAGCGAGTATCATCTCCGCACTCGCGGCCCTTCCCCCGCAGCCGATCCCACCTGATGAGATGTGGCGACTCCGAAGAGGAGACGCAAGCGGATTGGTCGTCGTCGGATCGCACGTCCAGAAGACCACCGAACAGCTCGAAGCGCTCCTCGGTGAGCCAAATGTGGTAGGTCTCGAGCTCGACGTGAACCTTCTGCCGAAGGAGACGACAAGGGTCGTTCGAGCCCTCTCGAAGGAGGTATCAAACGCGTGTGCCAAAGGCAAAACACCAGTAGTGTTCACCTCACGTAGAGAGCGGGGTTTCCCGAGTACCGCGGAGCGTCTTGCCTTTGGACAGGCGGTATCCGATTCCTTCATCCACTTGATTCGCGAGATTCCAAGCTCCACGGCGTTCCTGATAAGCAAAGGGGGGATCACCTCGAACGATGTCCTGAGCGGCGGACTCGAGGTGGATATCTATCGGGTTGTCGGCCAGATCATTCCCGGTTGTACCCTTGTGACGACTCCCGCCGGCCATCGCCTTGCCGAGTTGCCGGTGGTTGTCTTCCCCGGAAACGTCGGGGGGCCCGACAGTCTGCGTGATGTATACCGACTACTCACAAAGAACGCCGAGGGGTGACTTCCGCTCGAGCATGGTGAGAAAAAAAGCCCGTGGAAGATCCACGGGCTTTTCGAAATCGGTCAGATGATTACTGTTGCGGCAGGAAGACGCGTACCGTCTGAATCTTGCCGTTCTTGATGTCCCAGTAGGCGAAGGTTCCGGACACGTCGCCGTGTGAGTCGAAGTTGATGGGACCGGAAGCGCCCGTATAGTTCACGTCCTGCCCACTGTCGATCGCCTGCTTCGCCTTCGACCATTGAGTCGGGAGAATCTGAGTTCCCGGCGGGTTGGCAACGAAACGGAGCTCATTTCGAACTGCGGTCGGATTGTTGCTTCCTGCCTTCTCGAGGGCCATTGCGAGCACATAGACAGCGTCATAGGCCGTGTCGATGTAGGGCTGAGGGGGAAGCTCGCCGTACTTCTGGTTGTAGGCGTTTCGGAACAGGGTCGCCGCCGGGGTCGTCGAAAGTGCCTCTGCAGCGGTACCGATGGAGCCGTCGAGATAGGCGGCGCCAACGCCGCTGATTACCTTCGGAGACTTCATTCCGTCGGTGAAGATGAACTTGCGGAAATAGCCGCCCTCGATTGCCTGCTTCAGAATCGTGATGCCGTTTTCGGGATAACCGATGAGTGCAAGGGCCTGAGCTCCGTGAGCCGCTGCACGAGCGATTTCTCCCCGGTAGGAGGCATTGCCCGGATCGTAGGCGACGGCCGCCGATACGCTGCCACCTCTCTTCTCGAAGGCGGCCGTGAAGGCATCGGAGAGGCCCTGTCCATAGTCGTTGTTGATGTACATCGTCGCCACGTTCGACAGACCGTTCTCGCTCACTACCTGGGCCAGCGCCACACCCTGGAAGGCATCCGATGGTACGGTGCGGAACAGGTAGTCGTTGTCGTTCAAACCTGTGATTTTCGGCGAGGTCGATGCGGGCGAGATGAGTGCTACGCCGGCGCTGTCGGTAACGCTCTGTGCTGTCGGGATAGTAACACCGCTCGACATGGCTCCAACGATTCCGAACACATTGTCAATGGAGACCAGCCTCTGTGCAGCGGAAATGCCTGCCTGGGGTTTCGTCTGGGAGTCGCCAACGACGACCGCCAGCTTGCCACCAAGCACGCCGCCTTGGTTGTTGATCTCGTCAACTGCCAATTTCACTCCATTGAGAGAGGCTGTTCCGTAGGCCTGCAGGTCGCCGGTGATGGGAAGCAGTGCTCCAATCTTGTAGGTCGTCTGCGCTACGGCTGGAAGGGCAACTACCGCAGCGAAAACGGCGGCTGCGAGTGCCTTGGTGAAGAAGGAAAAGCGGACTCGGGTTTTGGATACTCTATACATAGCACCCTCCTTAAAAATACTTATGTTTTTGCTAATACTATTTCACGAAAATGTCAACTCCCCAGCTGCAAAGAATTTACGGCCCGAGACATGAGGCCCCCGGGGCGCGGTGAATTACATATTTATGCAAAAAAAAACAAGAGGTGGACTGCGTCACGCTTCCGCTATAAAATGAGTAGAAAAGAGGAAGGAGACAACCCTTGCCGGACAAGTACGAGTATATTGTCAATCGGTCGCGTGACTTCATAACGTTGATCAATCGAGACTATGTCTATGAAATCGTCAACGACACCTACTGCAAGATAATCGGATTGGACAAGAAAGACGTGCTCAATAAAAAGGTCTCCGAGATCTGGGGAAAAGACCGCTTTGAATCGTCCATAAAAGGCTACCTCGACCGCTGCTTCCAAGGCGAAAACGTACACTACATCGAGCGCTTCAAGTTCGGCCTCGAACAACGCTACATGCACGTCTCCTACTACCCCTACGGGGAGGTCGATGGCGAGGTAACCCACGCACTGGTTTTCTCCCATGACATTACCAAGCTCGGCGAGATAGAAACCAAGCTCATCAATTATCAGTATAGAGATCCCATGACCGGCCTGTACAACCGTCGATCCTTGGAGATCATTCTCGACACCGAAATCTCGAAAGCACGTCGCTCGAAATCCGATCGGCTGCGTGCAATCCTGTTCATTGGCATCGAAAACCTCTCCGAGGTTCACCGCAAGTACGGAGCGAGCGTCGGCAACGTGCTACTCGAAAACACTGGAGTCCGACTCAAAGAGGCACTCAGAAACAGCGACTACGTCTTCCGCTACGAGGGAGACGAGTTGGTCGTGATTCTTTCGATTCTCACGCGAGAGCTCGATGTGGGCAAGGTTGCCACAAAGCTGCTGGAGTCGGTGACTACCCCCTATCGCTACAAGGAAACCGATATCACATTGGATTGCCACATCGGAGCGGCTGTGTACCCGAACGATGCTGAGAGTCGTGACGATCTCGTTCGGAATGCCCTCTCCGCTTTGGACGAGGCGGTGCATCAGAAGGAACCCTTTCTCTTGTACGACACGGAAGTGTACGAAGCTGCGGTGAACCGAATTCGGATGGAGGGAGAGCTGCAGCACGCGTTCGAAAATGGGGAGTTCGAGCTCTACTATCAGCCGATCGTAGATCTAGACGGCCGAATCCTCGGGTCCGAGGCTCTTATCCGATGGAACTCGGCGAAACGCGGACTTCTTTCACCGGCCGAGTTCATACCGCTCGCCACCGAGACGGGAATCATCGAGCTGATCGGTAAATGGGCCCTCTTCGCGGCCGTTCGTCAGCTCTCGAAGTGGACAAGTGAGTCGCCGGTCTTCGTCTCGGTGAACCTGACCGCACGGGAGTTCGAAAGCGACGAGCTACCGGAAGTCATCGAAAAGGCACTGGCGCAGGCGCCGGGAATCGACCCGTCGCTCCTCAAGGTGGAGATCACGGAGTCGGAATGTATGTCAAACCCCGAGTCGGCAATTCGGAGAATCTCCGCCATTCGCGAATCGGGAACTCAGGTCTACATCGATGATTTCGGAACCGGCCAGTCCTCGCTCGCCTATCTCAAGAACCTGCCTGTTGACGCTTTCAAGATCGACCGGACCTTCATCCAGGGGCTGCTCGACCATGAGGTCGATCGCACATTCCTTCAGACGATCATTTTGTTGGTCAAGAGCCGCAATCGTAAGGTCATCCTGGAGGGGATCGGAACGGAACATCAGCTGAAGGTCGTCAAACAGATGCCCGTCGATGGTCTGCAGGGATTTCATTTCTCCCGCCCGGTCCCGGCTCAGGTCTTCCACGAATATCTCTCGGGAAACCGAACCCTGCCGGTTCGTTCAGAGAGGTCGGCCGATTCCGAATAGGCTTACAGCCATCGGCGGTGCGATCGGGACCTCCCTCGCGACCGCTAGTCCTGGCCCGCGCTCTCCTCTTCCTGCTCGAGAATGTAAATCGCCTCGAGTATCTCTGAGGGAGATTGTGCTTCGAGAATTCGCTGCCTGAGACCTTGGTTGGATGCGAGGCGGGCGATCCCGGCAAGGGTGCGTACATGACGTTGAGCCGCGCCCTTTGGAATCACCAAAAGTACTACGAGTCGCGCGGGATTGCCGTCGAGAGAGTCGAAGGGAATACCGTTCTTCGACAGACCAACTGCAGCCAGAATGTCACCGACGCATTCCACTGCGCCATGCGGTACCGCAAGCCCATGTTCGAGTCCGGTGCTCAGGCTCTTCTCACGGGCGAAGACCGTGTCGACGACCTCAGCTCTGTTCGTCAGCCTGAGCTCGTGTGAGCTGATGAGTAGGTCGACGAGCTCTTCGATCGCATCCCATTTGTTGGAGGCCTCGAGGTCCATCTTGACCAGGTCTTCTTGAATGAGCTCCGAGAGCAGCACGAGTACCTCCTATCGCTTGCCTTTGATTCGTTTCAGACGGAATACGTCTTCGCGTTCGCGTTGGTCGAGCACCCCGCGAATGTAGCGCACCTGCTCGTTCAGGCTCGGAAGCAGCCGCTGCTCCAACGCGTTGACGCGTCGAGAGGTCTTGCGAATCTCGTCTGCGAGGCGCGCAAGCTTTTGTTGTTTGGGTGCGACCTTGAGTATCAGCTCAAGCGTTGCCTCGAAGCGCTCGACAGTTTCGTCGACCCGCGCGCTCGTTCCGACCACAGAATAGCCGCGATCCTTCGGTGCGCGAACGGCAAACTCGCTCTCGACCTCGGTAACCCGAGTGCCCCAGATGTTCTGCTCTTCGACGATCACCTCGACACTGCGACGTTCCGCGAAACCGGCGGAGGCAACCGCCTCCGGCCCGTCGATCGACAGCGAACGCATCAACGACTGCGCGGCTTCGGTGAGGGTCCGAAGCATCGAGTCTCGCTCCGTCCGGAAGCTTGTGATCTCGCTCAAGAACTCCCGAACGAGCGCCTCCCGTTTCCCCCGCAATAACTCTGCACCCTGAGCGGCGAGCTTGATCTGAGATTTGCGGGTGAGAAGCTCCGTACGAGTCGGGCTGATCTGTTCCATCGCCTATCAATAATAGGGGGTCTTGACCCCATCCTCCATGATTTCGGAGAAGTAACGGCTGATGAGCTCCTTGCTCAACCTTCTGAGCTCCGACTGCGGAATCGTGCCTACGATGCGCCAGCCAATATCGAGCGTCTCGACTACCGTTCGCTCGCGGTTGCCTTGTCCGACCATTTCCTGTTCGAAGAGATCCGCAAACTTCAGGTATTTGCGGTCGAGCTCGCTGAGAGCCTCCTCGCCCACTATCGCAACCAGACGGCGGATGTCCTGTCCTTCAGCATAGCAGGCATAGAGTTGGTTCGAAAGCTGTCGATGGTCCTCCCTCGTGCGGTCGGCGCCGATTCCGTTGTTCATCAACCGCGAAAGCGAACGAAGGACGTCGATCGGAGGAAAGACACCGCGACGATGTAGTTGGCGGGAAAGAACGATCTGCCCTTCAGTGATGTACCCGGTCAGGTCCGGAATCGGATGAGTGATGTCGTCGTCGGGCATCGAAAGGATCGGGAGCAGAGTCACGGAGCCCCGTTTCCCTCGTATGCGACCGGCCCTCTCGTAGAGAGACGCGAGGTCGGTATACATGTAGCCGGGGTACCCTCTTCGTCCCGGGATCTCCTCCCGTGCGGTGCCGATCTCGCGGAGTGCCTCGCAGTAGCTGGTCATGTCGGTAATGAGAACCAGTACCTGGTAGTCCTTCTCGAAGGCGAGGTATTCCGCAGTCGTGAGTGCGCACCGAGGCGTCATGATTCGCTCGATCGTCGGATCGTCGGCTGTATTGAGGAACATGACCGTTCGGCTCTTGGCGCCGGACTGTTCGAACTCCGAGAGAAAGAATGAACGTTCACGGTGGGTTATGCCGATGGCCGCAAAGACCACGACGAACTGCTCGCTTTCGTCGCGGACCCTTGCCTGTTTCAGAACTTGTGCGGCGATCTCGTTGCCGGGCAAGCCGGAGGCGGAAAAGATCGGCAGCTTTTGTCCGCGGACGAGGGTATTGAACCCGTCGATCGCCGAGATCCCCGTATTGATGAAGTCGTTTGGTTTGTCCCGGGAGATGGGATTGATCGGATTGCCGGCTATAGGCAGATAGGCGTCAGGAACCACCGAGTCTCGACCATCGATCGGTTTGCCGGATCCGTTGAAGCTCCGGCCGATCAACTCCTCCGAAACCCCGAGCCGAGACTCGCGATCTTTCAGCGAGATGGATGTGTGGACCAGATCCAGCCCAATTGTCTCTTCGAAAACCTGTACGACCGCAAGTTGCTCGGATACCTCGATGACTTGCCCGCTGCGGCTCCCGCCTCCTTCCATGCGGATTTCGACTACTGCACCGTATGGAAGATCTCCGGCCCCTTCCACGAAGAGAAGCGGTCCCGAGACTCGGCGCGCGCCGTTGTACTGCCTGTCCATCAAGACGTTGTCACTCACCTACTGCCTCCTTCGGCGCGATCTCAGCAAACTGTGCTTCCATTTCTTCCTGCAGCTTTCGGCTCTGCTCTTCGAACTCCTCCTCCGGAACATCTCGGAGACGCATCAGCTCCTCGCGCACCTCGAGTTTGAGAATGGCGTCGAGGTAGGCGCGATGACGCAGCGCCTCCTGTCCCGCCTCATAGAAAGAGACCAGGAGGGAGAGCATCCGATACTGCTTGGCAAGCGAACAGGTCGCATCCACGTCGGACATCGCATTCTGCTGAAGGAATCCATCGCGCAACATGCGACTCACCTCGAGCAGAAGACGGTCGGAGTCCTGCAGGGCGTCCGGCCCCACGAGCTGCACGACCTCTTGGAGCTCGGCGTCCTTGCCGAGAACCTCGACCAGCTTGGAGCGTGCAGCGCCCCAGCCCTCGTCGACCTTCTCCTTGAACCACCACAAGAGACGCTCGAAGTAGAGCGTGTAGCTGCGATGCCAGTTGATAGCCGGGTAGTGACGCCGGTGCGCGAGCGATGCGTCGAGCGCCCACAGCGCGCCGGTTACCCGCATGGTGCTCTGGGTGACCGGCTCGGAAAAGTCGCCGCCGGGCGGCGACACCGCACCGACAATCGTCACCGATCCGGTTGCATCGCTCGACCCGAGACACTCGACGCGCCCTGCCCGCTCGTAAAACGACGCAAGCCTGGAAGCGAGATAGGTCGGGTAGCCCTCCTCCCCTGGCATTTCCTCCAGCCGAGATGAGATCTCACGCAGGGCTTCCGCCCATCGCGAGCTCGAGTCGACCATCATGGCCACGGAGTAGCCCATATCGCGGAAATACTCCGCAATCGTCACTCCGACGTAAATAGAGGCCTCGCGTGCGGCCACCGGCATGTTCGACGTGTTGACGACGAGCACCGTCCGATCCATGAGCGCCCCACCTGTGCGTGGGTCCGGAAGCTCAGGAAACTCCGTAAGCACGTCGGTCATCTCGTTGCCGCGCTCACCGCACCCGACGTATACGATCACGTCGGCGGAGGAGAACTTCGCAAGTGATTGCTCGAGGACGGTCTTGCCCGTACCGAAGCCGCCCGGCAAGCATGCCGACCCGCCGAGAGCGATTGGAAACAGACAGTCGAGTATCCTCTGACCGGTAACGAACGGTTCGTCAGAGCTGAGCTTCTGCTTGTGCGGACGGGCGACTTTTGCGGGCCAGGTCTGTACCATGGTGAGCTCGGTTCCATCCTCGAGGATTGCGATCACGTCGGAAACGGTGAAATCTCCGGACTTGATGTCGCTCACCCTTCCCTCCACTCCCTGCGGAACGAGTATCCGGTGGACGAAGTGGTCTGTTTCCTGAACCTCCCCCAGCCGATCTCCGGGACCGATCTCCTGGCCGGGTCCCACGAGCGCCCGGAAGGTCCAGCGTTTCTCGGACGAGAGGGCGGGAGCGGAAAGCCCACGTCCGATGAACGCCCCCGTTGCCTCTTCGAGAACGCCAAGCGGCCGCTGAATCCCGTCGTACACGGTTCCGAGCAGGCCCGGACCGAGCGCAACGCGGAGGGGATTCCCGGTCCTCGTTACCGGCTCACCAAGAGAGAGGCCGGATGTGTCTTCGTAGGTCTGAATGAACGCCTCGTCTGCATCGAGGCGGATAACCTCTCCCATGAGCCCCGCCTCTCCGACACGCACGACCTCGTACATCTGGGCACCCGCCATTTCCTTGGCAATGACCGTAGGTCCCGCGATCTTTGCAATCTTTCCTTGCTCTCTCGTAGCTGCCATGTCAACCTCAAATCTGTATGTTTAGCTGATAGCCGACCGCACGGCGGATGAGCCTCGCCACGAACTCGTCGCTCGTCGACTCCTCAACATCCCGCCACCGCATCGCTCCTGGTATGGCGATGACGAGCGGTATGGTCCGCTCGAAGAGAGCCGTTCGCTCTCGCTCGTCGATACCCTCGAGCACGCCCTCGTCCACAATGATCAACCCGTAGGCCCGCTTCCGAATTTCCTCTCGGAGTATTTCCATTGCCCGTTCGCCGTCGCTCGCTTCGAGGACCTCCACGCCGGTCAGTGAAAAGCCCTTGCCGAGATCCTCGTTCACCACGGCCGCTATCCGATAGCTCTTACGCATACCAACCTCACCTGTCTCATATGATGAGCAGCTCCTCGCGAATCGTATTAGCCGGAATCCCGTACGCCTTGCCTCTCACAAGAATCCGCAGATTGAGGAACTCGTTGATTTTCCTCCATATGAAACCGAGAGGGACCCCCGCCCCGAGAGGGTCACCGCGGAACAACCGGGCGCCGGCTTCAATGACGACCATTTCGAGAAAACGCTCCATGATGCTCAGCCGATGCGCCTGACCAAATGCCAGGATGCCCCGTTCGATTCCCTCACCGAAGTAGGTGGTCGACAGAATTTCGAAAGCGTCCTCCAGTCGACGCGCGGTGATCACACGTTCGAGCAGGTCGGGAACTATCCGGCCGGCCGGAATCGGCAGGAACTGCGGCGCCTCACGTCCTACCTCGCGATACCGCACCGCCCGCAGGGCCGACAGGGAGTTCTGAAGATCGATCTGCATCCGCATGAGCGTGCGAAGGATCTCTTCGTTGTCGTCGTCCTGGGACAGAAACCCGAGTGCCCAGGAGAAGTAGGCTCGATAGAGCTTTTGTTCGATCGAGACTATATCGTCCGGCGCGGCGGACTCGCGTATAACCCTCCGCGCCACGAACCCGAACTGATAGTTCCACGTGGTCAGCGCGTCGGCCACCGCGATGACGTCTCGCTCTTCAGCCAGCTCACGCAGCTGTACCTCGTCATATTCGGCGGCCGGCAGGACTGCACGCAGGATTTCGTCTGAGGTCGCGCCTGAGAGTTTGCCTCGAATCAGAGCGATGACGTTTGCGACATCCCAACGGGCGAGCTGCGTGTCCACAATTCGCTTCGGATCACCGATTGCGCTCGCCCGCACCTTTGCAAGCGTCGCGTGGAGATTTCTCCGAATCGCCGATTCGAGCGCCGCAACTCCCCTACTTACGGTGAGCGCCTCGCGAAGCAGCGTTTCGTATGGCGAGTCCAACAATACGTCGATGAGCGGCTCATCGCCGGAGGCCGTCAGGATCTCCTCGTAGAACTCAGGCTTGAGTAGATCCCGACTCATCGCTCGGATACGCGTATTCAGGAACTCGTAGGAGCCTTCGGACATTCGTTTGCGCCTTTCCTATCGCACCGGTTGCATGGAGCTATCCGAAGAGTATCTGCGCAACGTCCGCCGACATAGCCTCTTCCACGCGACTGAGCCGCGTCTCGAGACCGTTCTCGACTCGCCGCCTCCCGTCGGAGCTGATGGCAATTACCGATCCGCGTCCTCCGCCGCCGCCCGCTACCGTGCAGTCGAGTTTGTTGGACGAAACAATCTTCCTGCAGAGCGACAGGTCGTCGTCTGAGACGCGCACCTCGGCGTCGGGACCGACGAAGTCCAATCCCTCCCGAATGAGCGCCGCAAGGGCGGGAGAATATCCATCTCCCCCGATTCGGCGCTCGATCTCTGTGCGAGCTTTCTCGAAGACGGACTTCATCTTGCTTCGTTTCAGATCGAGTCGTTCCTCACGAGCGCCGCTTCTGACCTCTCCGAGGATGCGATCGCGGTCCGAGGAGAGCTGGGCATCGACCTCCGCAATCGCGTCGACCTCCGCTCGCTCGCACTGTCGGCGGCTGTTCTCTTCGATCTCTTGAACCTTCGACTCGGCGGCCCTCAAAATCTCAGCTTTTTCGGACTCCGCCTTCTCGCGCATCTCTCGAAGCAGATCGTCGACGCTGTGCTCATCTTTTTGTTCTTCGACGGGTTTCTCTTTGCTCAATCGAATCCCTCGTCAGAGTACGAACATGAGCACGATTGCGACGACGAATCCGAGGATAACCATCGTTTCCGGAATGGCTATGAAAATCAGCGCGGTCCCGAAAGATTCCGGACGCTCTGCGATGCTGCCGAGTCCGGCAGCGCCGATTCGGCTTTGTGCGATACCAGTCGCAATCGCGGCCAGTCCGATCGCGAGACCGGCACCAACGGCGATGAGACCTATCGCCAGATCACCTTTCGAGCCCTGAGCAGTCGCTTGGGTAGCCTGTTCTGCAGACACGGAGAAGACACCGACCGTCAGCAGAAGAATCAGAAACAATAGAAACAGAGCAGCTTTCTTCCTCACAGTTGAACACCTCCCCTCCGCTTGAACGGCGAATAGGGAACTCCGCCGCCAAGGAAGAACTTTGAAAAGAATTCTACATATTGAAGCCTGAGCCCTTGTATGGTTGGGTCAATGATACCCAATGCCAGATTGAGGGAGTGAATCAGGATTACGACGATTGCCGCAACCACCACATTTTCGATCATTCCCCCGAACAGAGTCGCGAGCAGCGCGAGCACGACCGATGCCATTCCAATGGCCATAATTCGGACGTAGGAAAGGATGTTTCCCACCGTGTTGATGACTTCGAGGGGCAAGAGCGCCCCGTGTACCGGCTGATGAAAGATTTGATAGACCATGAGCACGAGGAATACCACGAGAGCCGCCACCCCTATGGTGGTGAAAACCGGAGGGAGAACCTGCACTAGACGTCCGACGAAAAAGAAGAGCACCATCAATCCCACGATCTTACTCACGTTTCCGAGAAGCTGTCCCCGGTCTCTGACGCGTCGATAGTTGACGATCCCAAGCACCAGCCCGAGCAGCACGTGGAAAACCCCGATTCCGACCGTCAAGGCCAGATAGCCGAGCACAGCCTCAGCCTTTCCCGGGCCGCTCGCCACGAAGCGCTCCCGCCAAAGCGGTTCGATTCCGAGGGTGTGAGCGAAGGTCCCGAAGAACTCTCCGAACAACGCCCCAAAGAGAATCGTGAAGAAGGCGGATGCCGCCGCGATGATCCCGATGCTCCGCATCAGCTTTCGACCCTTTGAGAACAGCAGGAGCAGCACGGCGCCGATGGCAAAAATCGCGCCATATCCCATGTCTGCGAGCATCAAACCGAACATCGGAGGGAAGAATCCTGCCACGAGTGTGGTCGGGTCGACGGTGCCGTACTTCGGCAGCGAGATAAGCTTGACGAGCGGTTCGAACGGACGCGAGGCGCGCGGATTGGCCAACTGCACGGGCGGCGCCTGCTCGGGGGTTCGAGAGGTGAGCTCACGCAACACCGCAGCCTTCCCGGATTCCTCGGCAAGTCGCTTCGCGAGCGGCTTCACCGAGCGGGCGGGGAGCCATCCTCGAATGATGAAGGTGTATCGAGTACAGGCAAACTTCGAAAGCGCCTCCATTCTCGAATACCGATCTTTGGCTACCCGCTGAAGAGCGACCAGCTCCGCTCCGTTCTCGGAGAAGAAGCGCTCGGATTGCTCCTTGAGCTTGTGCTCTTTGTGACGCAGCTCGACGAGGTCCTGTTCGAGCTCTGCGAGAGCCTCCATGAACGGCTTCTCGCGCAGGTGGCGCGGAATGTTCATCTGACTTATGCCGACCTCGGAGATGAACGAGTGCACTTGGGCGGCAGTCCGTTTTGGGTATCCCACGAAACATGCCACCCTTCCCTTCGAGAGACTTGCTTCGTAGTAGCGCCAATCTCCATAGGTGAGTCTCGCCATCTTGTCCTTGAACATCTCCCGAGCCTGGTTGCTCTTGCGATCGAAGACGATCCCGACGAACTCGTGGGTCTGGGGAAGCGGCTTGTCTTTCACGTGGGGCGCGAGAGCGTCGGCCACCTCCGCATAGGACTCGAGCACTCGAAGGTCATCGGCCAGATTCCGATGGCGCCGAACGTAGGAGCGGACCTTGGCGTGGAGTGTCCGTGCCGCAACGCTGATGACCTGAGCATCCTCCAGTTCCCAGTACTTGTAGAGGCGGTCTACCTCAGCTGAGGAGTCGAGACGGTTGTGAATGGGTTCGGGCACGTGGGTGACTGCGTCATCGAGAAGATCCACCAGATGTTCGAACGTTTCCTTTTCTCGCAGTTCCTCGTCACTCGGGGCGATCTTGTGAAGCAGTCCCCTGTCGTCGTACTCAGACAACGGAACCTCTTCGATGTGGAGGACCCCCTCGTCTTGAATACTGTGGACAATTCGATCGAGACGATCGGTTGGACCGACGATCTCGACAAAACTCATGTGACTAACCACCCGTCAACCTCTCTCCTTCTGCGAACCAATGTTCTTTACAGTCGGACGCCGCGCCCGGTCGCCCGCCCTGCAGGCGCCTATCGTCCGACTGGCCATACCGCGTCGACGATCTTTGCTACCGCCGCATCTTTGTTTGCCTCGGCGGTCGCGCTCAAACCGGCGAGTGCCTCGGACGCCTCTTTTCGGAGCACGTCCGCCTCCTTCTCGAACTCCGCCATCGCACGGCTTCTCTTTGCGCTCTGCACCTCGGGCATGCGCTGTTTCGTCTCTTCGACACGCTGCCCCGCCTCACGCTCCGCCCGCTCAATTCTCTGTGCCGCTTCCGTGCGGGCGTTTTCGAGCATCTCCGCCAGCCGGTGCTCCTCTTGCTCGATCATGGGAACCAGAGACTCCTCCTGCGGTTCCACTTCTTGTTGTGAGCTCTCCTTTCTCTTCGCCATTGCTCGTGACCTGCCGCTTTCCTTAGTAATTCGATCGCCTACATAGTAGACATGCTTCTTCAGGAAGTCAAGCGATTTTTATATCAATGAAATATAAAAAAAGTACACTATTTTCCTTTGGATACCACAATAAGCCACTCAAACGGGCCTTGTTATAACTTTATGATATAAAATTTCATGTTGTCCGGAACATACCCCCTCGAGGGACAAAAAGACCCGGATGCGACTCCCCACCTCTCCCTAGACGAAGCGGAGCGTTGCTTCCGGGTCATCAGCGACTCTCAAGCGAATCTGACGAAAATAACGAGACAAATGATATCAAGCACCGACTGCGATGTCAAGTTTTTTATATCTCTATACTACAAAAGAATGACGCTAATGTCTCCAAAAAGGAGGCATAGTTTATATTTATGCGATGCAAAAGGTGGTTGTCGGCCTCTCTGACCGACTCTCCGCTATCGGTAGAGGCGAGTGATTTCGTCAGCCGCGAAGCGAGGCATGTCGGTCGGCTGCCCGCCCCTCATCGCCTCGAGTCCCTCTCCCTCCTGCAGCACCGTGCCGATTACGGTAGCCGGCACACCGGACTGCTTCAGTCGAGCGAGAAGAGCGGAGGCGCTGTCGGGCCGAACACAGATGATCAGGCTTCCAGAACCGATGAGACCGAGTGGGTCCAAACCGAGCGCCGAACAGAATGTGCTTGTCTCGGGAAGAATCGGGATCTTATCGATATCGACCCTCAAACGTCGCTTCCCCGCTATGCTGAGCTCATCCAGCGCCGTCGAAAGCCCCCCTTCCGTCACGTCATGCATCGCTGTGACGCGGCCGACCGCAGCGGCAATGCCGGCTTCGGGGAGAATGCTCATACGCTCTCTGAGCGCCATTGCGCGCCGAATGAGCTCTTCTGCGACTCCCCGATCCCGCAGAAGCGACGCGTGTTCGGACGCGAGAATCGCGCTGCCTTCGATCGCCACAGCCTTCGTCAGCACGACCGCATCACCGGACCTCATCCGATCCTTTCGTACGAGTCGTCCTTCGGCGACCGTCCCGATCATTGTGCCGCTTACGATTGCGCGCGTCACGGCGTCACTGAGCTCGGTGTGTCCCCCACACAGCTCTACTCCCAGGGCCGCGCAACTCGCACGCAGCTCGACGAATAGCCGGCCAATCTCGACCGGGAGAGTGCCGGGCGGAGCGATTAGTGTAGCAAGTAGCCATCGGGGAGTTCCCCCCGAAGTCGCGATATCGTTCGCGTTGACGGTCAAGAGGTAGCGGGCGAGGTCTTCTGCGACAAAGGTGATCGGATCGCTCTTGAGAAGGAGTACATCGTCGGCGGCGCCGCCCTCACTACCTGACCGCAGCGCGGAAAGCGACACCGCGGCAACATCTTCGCCGACCCCGGGCCCGACGATCAACGACGACTTGCCGTCCCGGGTTGTCTCGACGAGGCCGGAGCTGAGAAATCGAGCGAGCAGTTCGTTCGGCACCTTCCCCGCCGGAAGCGGAAGGTACAACGTGAGTACGAGCTGCAACTCAGATAGTCTGCCGATCGAGTAGTCGGATTTCGGGCGATCGAACGATCGACCAGGGTCTGAGTCGTAGAAGACGGTGATCGCGCCCGCGCGCTTGCCGGCCTCGATGTCATAGAGATAGTCCCCGACAAGAACGGTCTCCTCAGCCGCAACCCCGAGGTGCCTGCAGGCAAGTTGTACGCCATCCGGCGCCGGCTTGGCCTCGACCGGATCGTCACGGGTAATGACGGTGCCAAAATCGTCAATCCGAATACCTGAAAAATGAGCAAAAGAGCGATCGAGGCTGGCTTTGCTGTTGCGCGTGATAATTCCCATGCGGAAGCCGCGATCTTGACAGAAACGCACAATTTCGGCTGCATCCGGATCCTCTTTGGCACGATCGGCAGCTTCGGATTCGAATCGCTCGAGGACTTCGTTCGCCTCGGCGCGCAGCTCCGGCTCTTCCAGCGATTCGATGTAGGAGAGCAACGACTTTCCAACGGGACAGCCGATTGCCGCCCGTATCTCAGCGAAATCGATGTGGCCCGGCAGCGTCAGCGTCCCGTCGAAATCGAAGAGCACCGCCCTCACCTGCCGTACCGCTCCCTCTTCGCCGCGCGCGGGGAAACTTACACCCAGCCCTGTCCGCTTGTTCGATGTCATTCCCAATTGTATCCAAAAAGGTACCTGTTCACACAGCCTCCCCGCTGCGAGCGAGCATGTCGATCGGAGCACTCGGAGCACTCACGGCCACCCCTGGCTCCGACCCGGGAGTACATGCCGAGATCGATGATTCCGCCCCAGTTCGCCTGATTGGCGACGGCACTTTTCTGGTCTCCTATTCTTCAACCGGCGATTCCTCGAAGAGAAGCACTTCGGCCTGCCAGGAGCGCGGTTCTACGCGGTCGTGTCGCATATCCTGTGTGTAGTCGTGTGGTACACACTGAAAGTGGACAAGATGCTCGTGTTCGGGGCGGTGGTCGTCATTGCGCGGGCGATATGAGCGCAGCTATACGATGATGTATCTCTCGCGTGATCTCGATGTCTTCGAGCGCATCGTGGCGCTCGCCGAACGACAGCCCCATCTGTGACGCCACCGCGCGCAGCGACCAGGAGGGCATTCTGCGCTTGCCGAGATAGTCTTGGAGTGCCTTCATCATTGCAGAAGGATCAACTCTTTCCCTGCGAAAGTAGGCCCCGAGGCCCGGCTCTTTCATGGATCGAAACCATTGATCGAGGAATCCTATGTCGAACCTTACGTTGTATCCCGCGGGGCAAAACCGTGTATTCGGCTCCTCGAGCCGTACGTATCGCAGCAGGATCGACGTGAAACGGTCAAAGGTTTCCTGCCGCGAAGGATAGCCGGAAATCTCGGCCTGGGAGATACCGTGGATGGTCTGCGAGACCGGATCAAACTCCGCTTCCGGATTCATCTGCAGGTTGAATCGTTCACGCTCCCTCTCATCCACTTCGACGATCCCGGCAATCTGAATAATACCGTTGCGATGTTTGTCGAGGCCGGTCGTCTCTACGTCGATCCACAATAGATTCATACGGTGCTCCGAAGCCTTGTCTGGCGCGCTCATCCTATCCGTCTCTCGCCTCCTGTGCAACGACCGTAGACAAGGAGACGCCACACGAAGGAAATCAAGATTCTATTTGCAAAATAGAACCATTTCTACGATAATTGACAGTAAATCCATTTTCGGAGGTGTGACAATGTCACAAAACGTTACCAATTCAGTCATGTCCAAAAGCGATCTCTTCACGGAGGCGAAGTGGACGCAGATCTCGAGCGACGTCGCGGATGCTTTCCGCATGGACGAGTCGGAGCGCGCGTGGTTTGCTGAGAAACGGATCGCGAAATTGATCGCAGCGATTCCCTTCCTCGCAGAGTGTGAGGACGCCGAACGAACCGCAGTTGCGCATCTCGGCACCTATCTTCTCTCCATCCGCGAGACCAAGAAGTACTTCAACGCGAAGCCGGAGGACAGCGAATCCATCTCCGAGCGACTTCGGCTCGGAATGAGCTTCAAGGGGGGCAATCCTGAAATCATCGATCGCGCGATGAGTCTTATTGCGCTCGTAATGATTTGGGATTATCGTAGAGACGCCGAAGAAGATGTCTTCCTTCGCAAGTACAATCCGGTATCAATGGGCGATTTTGACTTCGAGATGAACGTGACCGCCCTCGAGGAGAAGATCAAACGAATACCGTGTCCCGAGATGGACAAGATCCTCCCGCTCGCCGTGACACCGGAC
>CAZDMH010000019.1:0-97706 GCA_964506755.1 uncultured Spirochaetales bacterium | reverse complement strand
AAGTGTTCAGAAAGCAGTTGCTGCGAGGATGAAAGCTGTGGTTGTCAGATAATCCGGACCGTACCACTCAGGGAAGCTCAGACAGCCTATCTGAGCGGTTGCCGTCATCGCCGCTATAATCATCGCGAGTATACCCCCTGCCGTTGCTGATCGCGTTCCTCAGGGTTTCCTGAGAATTACCCGGCCAGCTATGTCTGAGGATCGGAGCCCGGGAGGAGCGAGGATTCCGCCGGGTATCGGCCGCGTTGGCGCAAGGAAAGTAGGGCTACCAGTGATCGTCGGCGGGCGCCGTACCTTGGAGCTTGTGCCGGTATCAGTGCTGTTGCTGAAAGAACTATGATTCACGCGTTTCCTTCGCCGACGAATCACCGTGAACCCGGACGTCTTCGAGACGCGACAGCGACAGGCGGGAATTTGTATTCCCGCGCAGTTCGAACTATAATGGAATTTGTAACCGCACTTCGCATCAGCCTCACTCGTCGGTTCCCCACCGATTCAGGCTTCTACACACCAACCGAGGAGGAGGAACGATGAAAGTACGCAGGACCTTCGAACCCTCATCGCCCATGCCGCAGGATCACAGCGGTACGAAAACCAGGAAGAAGACTGTCTTGGCCCGACGATTTGTCATCAAGACAGGGTATTCTCCCTTTATCCTGCTGTTCGCTGTCGCGGATGCCCTATGCTGCTGCAAGAGCGAGTTGCATGACGAAACCGTGTTGACGAGTATCGGCCTTCAAGGGAAGAAAGTGCAGGCTCTGACCATCGATCCCAATCATCCGTCGATCCTGTACGCGGGTACGCAAGTGTATGGTGTCTACAAGAGCGTCGATACGGGAACCACCTGGAGCCAATACACCTCCGGCATGAGCGACAGCAATGTCGTCTCCCTCGTCGTCGATCCCAACGTCACGACGATCCTCTACGCCGGCACAACCAGCGGCGTGTTCAAGACGTTCAACAAAGGCGATAACTGGAGCTCTGCAGGCTCTGGCCTTCCGGGGGATGAAGTACAGGCCCTCGTAATCAATCCGAGCAACTCACAGCAACTCTACGCCGGGATGTATTCGACGGGAGTGTACAAGAGCACAAACGGAGGCACCGTGTGGACGGCGGCCAACGCCGGTTTGGATAATCTTAGGATCGGCACGCTTTGCATCGACCCTGTTCTCACCTCTACTCTGTACACCGGTACCGACCAGCAGGCTCCGATCGACGGGACGGTGTACAAGAGCACCGACAGCGGCGCGAGCTGGACAGAGAAGCCATCGATTACCGGCCCTACCATCCTTACCATTGCGTTGGATCCGAACGATCACAACACGGTGTTCGTGGGGAGCTTCGGAGGTGGTGCAACCCTGAGCTACGATGGCGGCGCCACATGGGTAGCCGGCGCGAAGGACGTAACGCTGAACGTCTACGATTTCGCCATCGATCCAGTCTCCTCGATAGTCTACGCTGACACATCGAATGGAGTGATGAAGCTTACAGTGGATAAGTTCTCCTGGAACTGACCGACGACCGTCAGCTATCGGCGAGACAACTGAAGCCCACAAGGACGGGTGCCGAATCGTCATATCCCTCAAGACAGCTGGTAGAGCATGAGTGCCTTTCCTTAGTATCGGTAAAAGCCGTGCGGGTTCCCTCTGAAGAGAACGTCGACGTACATGCTGGCGGCGTAGACGGGCTGCAATTCCACGTAGGCGATTCGGAAGCTTCCCAGCAGTGCAACCGAGACCATTCGCCTTAGACGCCGCGGCATGAAGTCGTATCCGAGTGAGCCCACCACACCAAGGCCTGTCCCTATGCCTGCTGAGTGATAAGACAACGCGGAGAGGCGACCGCCCAAATCAACGAAGAGCCCAATCGAGAAGGGATAGTAGCGAAGAATGAGATCGCCGCTCGCAAGGGAGGCGATGACCGTCTCGCTATCTTCGACATATGCCTCCAGCTGATTGTACCTCAGGATCATGTAGAGCGAATCCGCTAGGGTTACCCCAAAGCCAACCTGAAGCGCCATATGAACGTAGGAGCTGAAAAGCGGATCCACACTCAACTGGCTGTTGACGGTCGGGCCGAATGGAGGGAACGAACGGAACCACGGACCCAACCCGAGCTCGAACAAGAGATCACGAGGGGGAGCTGCGGGCTCCTGGGCAAAGCCGAGCCGTGGGAGCATGAGAATGTTGAAGAACAATACCAAGACCACCGTTGACTTTTTCACGACAGCCTCTTACGTCATTGTATCACGACGGCGATTCATCTGGTCGCGTCAGTTCTGGTTCATTCCGAGATTGTAGCCGAGTAGACCGTCGCTACTGCTTAGAGTTCACGAGCTTGGCGGCTATTGGCTCCCCGTACTGACGTTTTCAATCTCCGCTTGATGATTCCGGTCGAATTCGATCTTCTTACGGCCCGTGTTCTCTACGATAAACAACCCGTTCCCAGGATCGCACCTGTCGAATCATATCGTTTGACAGGGAGCAGGACCCGTTGTATACTGTTGACAGTCGTCTGACGACCAATGACTATGGAACGCTCAGTGCACAAAATCCAAGCGAAACAACCCCTCTACAAAGCAGTTCAGGACGAGCTTCTCGCTCTGATCGTCGATTGGGATCGCACCAAACCGATTCCGAGTGAGACTCGTCTTTCCGAAGAGCTCGGAGTCAGCCGGTCTACGGTGCGTGAAGCCCTTCAGCGCCTCGAGCGCGCGGAAATGGTCTACAAGAAGCACGGAGTGGGGACCTTCGTCGGCCGTCAAGCCAATCTGGTTGCAACCGCTCTCAATGATATCCGCGGCGTTCAGAACATCATTCGATCATCGGGGAAGAGCTTCTCGTTAAAACGGCATGAGGTCGAAGCCCTGTCGCTTCCGGAGCGAGTCGCATCGGTGTTCGGCGAAAAGAAGGGAATACAAAGCTTCAAGATAGCTCACGTCTATTTAGCGGACGGAATTCCTACACTTCGAGGGACGAGCTACATAGCCCCTGCTCTAGTGACTGATGGCATAGAGAAAAATCGTGCCGTCTTTCTCTCGCTCGGGGACAAGGGGATGAGCCTCTTCGATATCCTCGAGCAGAGGTTCGCGTCAAAGGTGGCCTATGCAGTAACGCGAATCGAGGCCCGCAACGCCGGCGCGTCCGTCGCGCGGGATCTGGGCGTCGACTCCAAGAAGGCCGTGGTTCAGCTCAACCAGATACATTACGACGCCGAACACAGGCCACTGATCTATTCCGAGGACATCATAGATACGGATGTGGTCGAGCTGATTGTTCTACGACGTTCCATCTTCTGACAAGGAGGCACCATGGAAGAGTGGATGGCACTGATCGACTACTCGAAACCGACTGGA
The DNA here is from genome assembly GCA_964506755.1 of uncultured Spirochaetales bacterium. Lineage (GTDB taxonomy): Bacteria > Spirochaetota > Spirochaetia > DAHUYW01 > DAHUYW01 > CAZDMH01. The sequence goes on along the minus strand of CAZDMH010000019.1, from coordinate 94,351 downwards.
ACCGAAGAGAAAGAGCAGTACCACATACGTTGCAGGAAGGGCGACATCGGCAGTGTCGTGCTTGTCCCTGGCGACCAGGAGCGGGTAACGAGAGTAGCGGAGCATCTGAGCGACGCAGGGAAAGTCGCAGAGAATCGCGGAATGATCACCTACACCGGAACCTACAATGGGGTTTCGGTTTCGGTAACATCGACCGGAATGGGTGGGCCGTCGGCCGCGATTGCCTATGAGGAACTGATCAACGTCGGAGCGAAAGTGCTCGTCAGGGTCGGGAGCGTCGCCGCTCTTCAACCCGACATAGAGCCTGGTGACCTGAGCCTGCCCTTCGGATGCATCCGTGACGACGGCGCAAGCGACTACTATGTACCGCCGAACTACCCTGCTGTTCCGGACCCGCTACTCTACGCCGCCCTCGTTCGCCGCGCACAGCAAAGCGGCGTTCGGTTCTGGCAGGGGATCAATTGGACGCACTCTGCCTTCTATGCTCGGTCGAAGGGATACTTCCTGCAGTGGGCAGGCAAACGAGTCGTAACGCTTGAGATGGAGGCGGCGACCCTCATGACGATTGCCACCCTCCGTGGGGTGGCCGCCGCATTCATCGGAACCGTCTTTGAAAACCGTATCCGTCAGGCAACGCGGGAAGAGATGGACCTTTCCGTGCCCTCCCACACCCTGCCGGCTGTGGGGGCGGGAGTCGAAGCCTCGATACGGATAGCGCTCGATGCGAGCACTGATTATTACAAGACAATCCACACAAAAGAGGAGGTACGGTTGTGAAAAGAAACGCTCTCTATTTAACGCTCATTCTCCCTGCGGCTGTGTTTGTCATGACAAGCACGGCGCTGTATGCGAGCGGCGAGCCGGAGTCATCGAATAGTGCGCCGGCGGTGGTCAGGCTCGTCAGTGAAAGAGGAAGCCACACTGAGGCGTGGAAGTCCTTGATGGCTGCCTTTCAGGAAAAGAGCGGAATCAAGCTCGAGCTGACGCAGTATCCCTATGCGAATTACTTCAATCAGCTCATGCTCTCCTTCACGAGTGGTAAGAGCGAGTTTGACGTCCCCTACATCTCGTTGCTTTGGTACCCGGCTCTCGCGAAAGCCGGTTACATCCAGCCGGTCAACGAGCTCGTCGATCAGGAACCGGGACTGAAGTCGGATATGCCCGGGCTCTCCACCGCGGTCATGGACGGCAAGTACTACATGGTCCCCTACATGAACGAGGTCGGCGGAGTGGTCTACCGAGCCGATCTCTTCAATGATCCGAAAGAGAAGCAGGCGTTTCGCGCCAAGTACGGGTACGACCTCGCTCCGCCCACGAATCTCAAGAGCTATCGCGACATCGCCGAGTTCTTCTATCGTCCCCCGAATCTGTACGGCGTCACGCTGATGGGACGAAAGAGCATCTTCCTTGCGACTCACTTCACGAATCGCCTGTGGGCCGAGGGTGGAACGGTGCTCGACGCTTCGATGCACCCGGCCTTCAACAGCGCAGTGGGCGTTGAAGCGGTGAATGAAGTGAAGGACATGTTCCGCTTCGCAAGTCCTGCATCGCGCACCTACGATTTTCAGGAGGCTCTCAATGAGTTCTCGCAGGGCAAGAGCGCTATGGTCGAAGTGTGGACAACCTCCATGTTCTATTTCAACGACGAGAAGAGTTCGAAAGTGGCCGGAAATGCCGCATTCGTAGGATTCCCGCGGCCAGCCGGTCAAGAAAATGCCATGCGACCTCGACTCTTCATCTCCTGGGGATTCTCGGTTTCAGCGAAGGCCCAGAACAAGACGGCGGCGCTGGACTGGATCAAGTATGCGACCGAAGACAACAACTTCGCGAGTGCGGCGCCGATCGGCACTATTCCGACGCGACTCTCCGCCCTCAAGAATCCCAAGCTCATCGCCGAGCTCCCCTGGATTCCGGCCTTCCGGGAGGCCCTCGCGACCTGTGTCCCGACACCGATCGCTCCGCTAATTCCCGAAGGTCCCACGATCATCGGTCAGTACATCGCAACTGCGGTCTCTCAGGTCATTACCGGCAGCGCTTCGGCCGAAGAGGCCCTGAACGGGGCAGCCGCTGAGACGGACCGCTTGCTCAAGGAGCACGGCTACTACTAATAGATAGAGGCGGGAGGCTGCAAAAGTGGCCAGGCTGGTCGATAGAAACAAGCTCTCTTTTCTCCTGCCTGGCCTTCTCTTTCTCTGCGCGGTCTATGCTGCTCCCATGGTCTATTCGATCGGCGTGACCCTTGTTCGATGGATCATGATCCGCCCGGACTTGGGAATTCGATTCGTCGGTCTGCACAACTACTCGGTGGTTCTTCGAGCGGTCTACACCTGGCTGAGCGTCGGAAGGACGCTTGTCTTCGTGGTAGGGGCGGTGGGTCTCGAGCTGGTTCTCGGCGTCGCAATTGCCCTTTTTCTGAACCGGAACTTCTTCGGAGCGCGCTTTCTTCAATCAATCATGCTCATCCCGTTCATGATGGCACCAATTGTTGTTGGCTTCGCTTGGCGCTTCCTCGTGAACAATGAGACAGGACCTCTTCCCAACCTGCTGTCGAGCGTCGGTCTCGGTGCCATCGTGAACCCGCCGCTCTTGGCGAATCCGAGGCTCGCCCTTCCCGTTCTCGCCGTAGTCGACGTTTGGCAGTTCACCCCGTTTGTCATGCTGGTCGTCCTTGCCGGTCTCAAGGCACTTCCGACTGAGCCGTTCGAAGCCGCCCGTGCGGACGGGGCAACTCGATACCAGACCTTCTTTCGCGTCACTCTTCCGCTCCTGAAGCCGGCGATACTTGTTGCGGTGGTCATTCGAACACTGACCGCGCTTCGGTTATTCGATACGGTATTCATAATGACCGGCGGCGGCCCTGGCAATTCTACCGAGGTCCTCTCGTTCTACGTCTACCGTCTGGCCTTCGAGACGTACGACATGGGCAAAGCCGGTACGGTCGGTATCATCGCCCTCCTCATCGCAATGTTGTTGACGCTCCTGTACATTCGCACGATAGGAGTCGAGAAGCAGTGAAACACCGTTCAGTGCCCGCGATAATCGGCACCGTGCTCGTCTCCCTCGCTCTTCTGGCATGGGTCTTCTACCCCCTTGGGTGGGTCCTGGTCTCGAGCATCAAACCTCCCTCAGAAGTCTTCTCGGGCGCCTGGTTCGGATTCAGGCCCACTCTCGAAAACTACGCTCAGATCTTGAGAGGCGGAGAGTTTCTCAAATCCTTTATCAACAGTCTCATTGTGACCTGTTGCTCCATTGTCCTCGCCCTTGCCGTGGGAACGCCTGCTGCCTACGGTCTCTCGCGATTTCGCTATCGCTTGGGCACCGCCACGATGATCTTCGTGCTTATGGCCAGGATGACACCCCCTGTGGTCCTCGCAGTTCCCTTCTTCCTGATCGCGCGGTGGTTGGGGGTGTCGAACACCTATCTCGCCCTCGTTGTCATGGGGACATTTCTTGCCGTCCCCTTTGTGATTTGGATGATGCGCGGTTTCATCGCAGAGATCCCCGCTGAAATTGAGGAATCGGCCATCGTCGAGGGCTGTTCGAGGGGCGAAGCGGCGCTTAGAATCGTTCTCCCGCTTGTGGCTCCCGGATTGGCGGCAACCGCAGTCCTGTGCGCCCTGCTGGTTTGGAACGAGTTCCTTTTCGTGCTTATCCTGAGCGGCCCGCAAACGCGGACCCTTCCCGTGTTAGTTAACTCATACGTATCCGAACGCTCGATTCCCTGGGGAGCGATGAGCGCTGCCGGAGTGGTGACTGTCGCACCCCTCATCCTTTTCGGCCTCCTGTCACAGAAACACCTGGTCCGCGGTCTGACCATGGGCAGCATAAAATAGTCTCTCACAATTCGCAGAGCTCTGATCGGCAGGAAGGAACTGTAGACCGGGTAGTTGCGGCTCAACAGTCAGGGGGAATCATCAGGAGATCTCCAGAGAGCCCGAAGAACGAGCTCACAAGAGCGAGAGCGACGAGCCCCCCGGAGACGTCGGAGGCGCACGTAGTGATTCCGGGCACGACACCGACCGTCGCGAAGGCGTTTGCGCCGGCGGCGTCGGATCTCCTCGCTCGCTGGTATCTTCTCCGCGCCCCGATTCCCGAGGCGCTTTGCCGGAAAATGAGTGATACCTTCTCCTGGGATTGCCGTAGACTGCCGAAATTTGGATTATACTGACAGCGGAGGCCTCTTTCATGGTGAATGGCAGCAAAGAGAATTTCGAGAGCTACCTCGAAGAGCACGGCGACCGGCTGGGAAGCGTCATCCACGATCTGTGGGCTTCGAGGGACAGATCCCTTTGGATGCAGGACCCCTATTTCTATGCTCGCCTCGGTGGTCTTGCGGACAAGCTCGGACAGATTATGTTTGCTCACGATGTCCTCGAGGAGGGCCTCCAGTACTTCCCCGGAAACCTCCGTCTCATCCAGCTCTTCAGCCTCTCGCTCGTCAAATGCGGTTTCCTTCTTCAAGCTCGCGATTTGCTCGTCGGCATGATGAAACAAGGACATCAGGATGAGGAGACCCTCGGGATACTCGGAAGGGTGTACAAGGAGTTGTGGCTCCTCGCGGACAAATCCAGCACCGCCCACCCCTTCCTGAATCGGTCAAAGAACATCTACCTGAAGGCCTTTCTGACGAACCGAGGATATTATTCGGGAATCAATGCCGCCTCGCTGAGCCTGCTCGCCGGAGAAAAGGAATCTGCAGACAAGATTGCCCGGTTCGTCCTCAAGGCCTGCTCAGACATCGTTCGAAGAGAGGGCCCGAAGGACTACTGGGTGCTTGCAACCATCGGAGAGGCCTGCGTGCTGCTCGACCGCCGGGAGGATTCGCTCGACTACTACCGCCGTGCCAAAATGCTTGTCGGGAAGAATTATGCCGATCTCGCGAGCATGCGCCGCCAGCTCAACCTCTTGAGCAGGGTTTCCTCAATTGCGGGAGAGATTCTCGACGAGGTTCGGATTCCTCCGGTCGTTGCCTTCACCGGCCATCTCATCGATGCTGCGGGCCGGCGCCCTCCGAGGTTCCCGGCGGAGATCGCCGAGGAGGTCTCGAGACGTGTGGCCCAAGCCCTGGATGACATGGACGGGGAGATCGGATACGCCTCGGCGGCCAGCGGCTCGGACGTGATATTTCTCGAGGCACTTCAGGCGCGCGGCGGCGAGAGCAACATAGTCCTTCCGTTCGGGCGCGAGGATTTCTTTGCGACGAGCGTGGACTTCGCCGGGGAAGAGTGGCGGCAGAGGGTCGAGCAGGCTCTGTCGAAAAGCAACCGTATCGAGGAAGCCACCCTTGGAAAGTACGAGGGAGACGACGTTCTTTTTTCCTATGCCAACCAAATCATCATGGGCAAGACGATCTTGCGAAGCCGGTTCCTCGAAACCGATCCCGTCCTTCTTGCGGTATGGGACGGCAACGAGACAAAAGCCGCCGGAGGTACCGCCGAGTTCGTTCGCATGTGGAAACAGCGGGGGTTGCCACTGAAGATCATCGATGTCAGTGCGCTCACCGATTCTCATGTCCCGACGGGCGGCGGCCGCAAGCGGAAACCGGCAGGGAAAAAGAAGCGCCGGAAGGGGAACGTGTCGCGGGAGACCGTTGCGCTTCTGTTCGCCGATCTCGTCGGTTTCTCGCGTTTCACCGAAGAGCAGATCCCACCTTTCATCGAAGGATTTCTCGGCACGGTGGCAAGACGATTGTCGGGTTCACGTTATCGACCGATATACAAGAATATCTGGGGAGACGCGCTCTATTTCGTCTTCGAGGAGTACGATGCAGCCGCAGATTGGGCACTGGAGCTGCGAGATATGATGCGGGAAACCAATTGGGCCAAGATCGGGCTCCCCGCACAGATGTCCATGCGTATAGGGCTACACGCGGGTCCGGTATTTCGAAGTAGGGAACCGATCTTGAACCGAGACAACTTCTTCGGCTATCACGTTAACCAGGCGGCCCGCATCGAGCCGATCACGAGCCCGGGGAACGTCTACGCAAGCGAGCATTTCGCGGCGCTCCTAATGGGTACGGGCGCCGACCACCTGGACTGCCGTTATGTGGGGGTGATCGTGCTTCCGAAGGACTTCGGCAGCTATCCGATCTATCACATCAAAAGGAAGAATGAGATAGAGTAGAGGAAGGAGAGGGCGATGAAGAAGATTTCCAAGGCAGCTACGCGCTCGAAGACCACCGCGACACCGAAGACGAAAACCGACCCGAAGAAATCGGCTAAGAAGAATAGCAGTGCCAAGGCTACCCCGAAATCCGCTGCGAAGAAGGCTTCGGCGAAAAGCTCTGCAAAGGCTTCCTCAGTGAAGTCGTCCGCAAAAGGTCGGTCATCGAAGAAGTCTGTGCCAAAGACGACAGCGGCGAAAAAGACGAAGACGAAGACGACGACGGCGAAGAGCGCCGCCGGCCGCGCATCGGCAAAGCGGACGGCAACGAAACCGAACACCACGAAATCCGCGTCGAAGAAGGCTTCAGTCAAAAGCACGGCTGGGAGCGCGGCCAAATCCGCAGCCAAGTCCGTAGCAAGACACAAATCCACGAAGCCGACGAAGCGAACCGTCGCCAAAGCGGCAGCGGGGAAGTCGAAATCGAAGAGCGCCTCAAACCCGGTGGCCCGAAAATCAGTTGCCGCAAAGACGACGGCGAAACGCGTGCCGTCTCAGACGGCTCGAAAACCTGCGGCCAAGGGGTCGACAAAGAAACCCTCTCCCACCACGGTCGTCGGGAAACGCACCTCACGAAATGTATCACCATCGAAAGTCAGCCGCGGTCACAAGGCTCCCGCGACGAAGGTTCCATTCGATGCCTACAGAGGCTCGAAGCCCTACATCTTCGTGAGCTACTCTCACAAGAATATGCCGGAGGTGTTCGGAATCATAAAGAAGCTGGGCGACAGCCGATATCGCATCTGGTACGATGAGGGCATAGAGCCGGGGAACGAATGGCCGGAGGTCGTAGGAAAGGCCCTTATGGGTAGCTCGCAGCTACTCGTTTTCATGAGCCGATCCGCGGCAGGCTCGCGCAATGTTCGAAATGAGATCAACCTCGCTTTCAGCGAAGGCAAGAACATCATCGTGATCTATCTGGAACGGACAACCCTCACCGAAGGGATGAAACTCCAGATCGGAACGGTTCAGTTCGTAAATCGCTTTGAGATGGGCGCCCAAGAGTTCATCGACAAGCTCAAAAGCGTGCTATCGAACGATCTGCACAATTGATAACACAGAAACAGGCACCGCCCGGGCCGTCGGATGATTCCGGACGGTGCCAACCGTAAAATTGACTTGCTGCTATTTCCCGTATCCGACGGTCTTGCGATCCTGACTGCCGCCGCTGGATTGGGTTTCAGTTCGAGACTCTTCGCGAGTCTGCGTCCGGGTGCGGGTCTGGTCGCCCTCTCCCTGTTCGTAGCGGAGCTGTGCTTCTACCCGAATCCTATTCACGTACTGTCCGACCGGTTCTTCTGAGCCATCGACAATCCCGTCACCGTTTTGATCAATCAGACGATTACGCAGCCCCAACGGTAGCTCTCCTCCGGTAGCGTCGTCCAAGCCGTCGCCGTTTGCGTCCCGGAAGTTCCGAAGGGCCCCGACGTAGATTCTGTTCCCAGTTTCGTCATTCGTCCCGTCGCCGTTCCTATCCATTTCCCGTTGCAGATAGCCTTCCTGGTACAGAGCGTCATTCGAGAGAATCTGCTTGACCGTCGCCACGTCATAGGGAGGTCCCGCGATTTGAGCCTCTTGTTTTCCGCCGGCCCAGACGGCCGCGGCAACCACCAGGAATCCGACCGTTATGAGAACTAACCTCACAGATTTCATAGATGCCTCCTATCATCGGATTTCACCCTGTATACCGGTGGGTATTGGAGGCGGTTGCACTTTTTTCGTTTTTTTGTGAGCTTTTCTCAGAACTGTGGATATAATTTTCATGTGGGAAGAACTGAGCCGAACGAGGCGCAGGTGCTCGAGGCGGTCAGCCGCGTCCTGCACGGGGAGGTGGACGCGTTCGAGGTGATCGTGAGGGAATACCAAGGTATGGTACGGAGGATCTGCCGATCGATTGTGCCTCTTCACGAAGATGCCGAAGATGCAGGGCAAGAGGTGTTTCTCCGCGCCTACCGCGCTCTTTCCTCATTCCGCCTCGATAGACGGTTTACTCCGTGGATCGTCTCGATCGCTCTCAACACCGCGAAGAGCCACTACAGGAAATCCGGCAGGATCTCCTCCATGAGGTCAACGGTGGGGCCAGAGCAACTTCCGGGCACCTCGTTCCCGGAAAGGGAGAGTGAAAGACATTTCGTGGAGAAGAGGGTACGGACGGCGGTTCTTGCTCTTCCAGAGCGCCTCAGAGAGGCTGCGTACCTCTACTATCTCGAAGAGCTCGATGTGGCCGACGTCGCCGAGGCAATGAATATCGGAAAGGAAAACGTGAAGTCGCGGCTGCACCGGGCGCGCGCGATACTGAGAACAGCTCTCGAAGAGGATGCAACCGATGCCTAACGAAATGAGTAGTGTTAAATGGGGAAGATGTAGATGACCTGTGCCGAGGTGAAGGGGCTGGTCGATTCTTGGCAGGAGTCGGGCGCCACTTCCGAACGAGACTACGCGGCAATGACCTCTCACGTTTCGGAATGCGAAGGTTGTCGAGTCAGGTACGCACGGCTGCTCCTGTTGATGGCGCGGGACGGCGGTCTTCGGGTTTCGATGGTGAAAGAGCCCGAAGCGTCGGACGGAGATTTTACGAGCGCTGTCATGGACCGGATCAAGAAGCCCGTCTCTCCCTTCTCGCGGGGTTCCACCGTTGCCACGAGACGTCGGCTGATGCGGCTGGCGGGAGTGGCGGCTGCGGCTGTTGTCCTGATAGCGGTCGGATTCGTTCTCCGGCCGGCCTGGGCCCCGACCGGAAGGGACGAGGTACTCGTGCATTTCGTGCTCGACGCGCCGGGAGCAACTCAGGTCGCGCTCGTCGGAAGCTTCAACGGTTGGGATCCTGACGCACTGCCGCTGAAACGAGATAGGCGTTCCAGCCGTTGGGAGATCTCGGTTCCGTTGAAGCGAGGGGAGACCTATCTCTACAACTTTGTGGTCAACGGCCGGACCTGGATACCCGATCCGGCGACCGAGGCACAGGTCACCGATGGTTTCGGTGGGGAAAGCTCGCTCATTCAGCTTTAAGGGAGGAATCGTGACTACGACGATACGGCAATTCGAACCTGCTCGCATCCTGCTGTTTGCGACGTTGCTCGTGGCCGTGGCGGGTTTGGCGGGGGCCATGACTTCTGACGAGCTTACGGCACGTGTCGGCGGTGACCGTGGGGCGGAATGGAAGAGCGAGTTCGCAGCGGAGCTCAGTGCCCTGGAGGCAGGATCCCGGATCGCTCCGGATGCGTTCGAGATCACTGCACGGGCGTTTGCCGGCATACAGTTGTCGGGCTCGCCTGACGAGGCCGCGAGGCTCGTCTTCTCGATTGCACTTCGCGCAGACCGATCACTGAGAAAAGGACTGCTGCCGGGGGAGGCGACACTCGAGGCGAAGCGGATGGTTGCCCAACTCGGCTTCGGATCGAGCATGGACGAAACTTCACAAATGCGACTTCGAAGGCAGCTTGCGAACATGGGGGGAACGATCTTTGATGACATGCAGAGGCGTTCGGGCCCTCAGAGCGGAGCAGGCGCGGGCTCCGGACCGAGAGGAGGCGGAAGCGACGGTGGATCGCGGTCCGGTCCAACCGCCGCGGGCAACAGCGACGTAACCGCGCAACCAAGCGGAGAGGTAGGGCAATAGGACGAGAGTAACGCGCTTCTCGCTCATAGCAGCATCACTCCTCTGTCTCTTTGCCGGTGCGATCTATGCCCAGCAGTCGGGAGTCGCCGCGCTTTCGCTGTGGTTCAAAGAGTCGAAATCCCGCGAGATCTACCGTCCCGTTGAAGGCGAGCTCACGACCCTCTTTCGTGAGGCTGATTCCGAGTCGCTGCCGTCGTCGGTACTTATCGACCGCCTGAATCTGGGTGCCGCGCGCAGACTGCGCCCCGCACTGTTGGTCGCCGGAATGCAGGAGGAACTATCACGTCTGCAGGCGGCCGCTGGGATTATCGAGCGTGCCGAGCGCTCTCTGGACGGTAGGCGTCTGCTGGCGTCATTGGATCGGAAGGATCTCTTCAACGCAATCTCCATCTACCTGAGCGGCGGACTCACTGCGCACCTCATCGAAGAGTTCTTGACCGATTCATCCCGATCCGGCAGGAGCGCGGATCGGGTCCTTCGGGCCTGTGCGGTGCTGCTCACCGTCGATCGGGTGGGACATTTCACCGATGAAGAGCTGCTCGACTTCGGCACGGCGCTGGTTGGCAGCGCAGTGGCACCCTCGAGCTATCCCGCAGTCGGTTCATTCCTTGTGCGGGCCTCCGCCACGGGGAGAGGAGGCAGCGGAATGCTCCGGTCGGCAAGTCAGATTCTGCGACAGGGCGGGGGGCTCCCTCAAATGGAGCTCGAGCTCGGAAGGAGGAGATAGTGTCGACGCGGCTTCGATGTGTCCTGCTGTTATTCTTGGTGGGGTCGACTTCCCTCGCGGCCGAAACAACATTGTCCGCCGGTGTGGGAACGACGTTTGATCCTTACGCAGCAAATCCTGTCTCGCCGTCCATCGACGCGACGCTTCTGGGCGATTTGAGCTGGGTGCCGACCGACCGACTCGGCTTCTTCATGGATTGGAGCGCCGGAGGGGGCTACGAACCGTTGCCAAAGGTCGCGAGCGCTCTCGCGGCCACCACCGTCGACGGGAGCTATGTAGTCGATAAATTCCTGACCCGTCTTTCCGTGTCGTCGGTTGCCAGCTACTCGAGCGCCGAGCCGTTCTACGGGGCCGCATCATCGGAGCTCCTGTTTTCCTACGGCGGACCGGAGTTTTCCATATACGCTGCTCCCCGATTCTCCCTGGTGGAGACTACCTACCTTGCGATGCAGGTAGGTGGAAGGGCCGGCATCGCGCTGCTTCTCGCAGATTCGATTCTTCTCAAGCCTGCGATTGAAGGGGGAATGACGGTTCCCGGCGGCGCCGCGGCGGGCTGGACATTGATGCCTTCGCTGTCGCTGGATTGGTATGCGGGCGGGCAGCTCACCTTGGGAATAAAAGGGGGATACCGCAGGTCCTACTCGACGGTTCTCTCGACGCTCGTCTCGGGCGGTGCACTCCTTCCCCTCGATACCTACGAAAGAGTTTTTCTCGTAGCGGATGCATCCTGGCTGACCAAGAAGGGGCTTACCATCTCGGCCCGTCTTCCTGCCAACTACACACTGAAGAGCTATGATGCCTACGACGGCTCGGTGAGCCTCGGAACCCCCGCGTGGCTTGCCGAGCTCCTGCCCGAGGCGAGCATCACTATTCCGATCAGCAAGCAAACGGATATCGTCGTGTCTGCCGACGGAGACCTGGGGATTTCGAACAACATCATCGAACAGGTGAGCGCGGTTTCGCTTACAGCTCGAGTCGAGCTACATTTCTGAACCTGCGAATGTCCCCTTCCGTGGATGACGCCGGGGCTGGGCAAGGTAGGGGACCACGAGGTCGTTCTTGATGTCTCCGGTGCCGTCGTAGGTGATCGTGACGACTGGAATGCCGGTTAGCTCTTGAATCGTCGCACTCATTGCCTCGGTCACCAATGAGGGACAGCAAAACGCCGGGCTCGCCTGGACAAAAAGCGACAGATCAGGATGGGCGCGCAGCAGGTGCAGAATCTTCAGGACGTTGTCGAACGACTCACCCTCTTGCTGGAGCCTCATGTGGAAGCGGGCGAGCCCGAGCTCCGGGTCCGGGGAGAGGTCGCGAAGCCTCGGAAGCGGGTAGCCTTTGAGAAGTCCGGAGAACCGCGACTCGACAGCCTCGACCACGGCAAGGAGAGCCCGGTACTCGGCGTAGGTCGTGAACTTGCGATCTTCCACCCACGATTTGAAATAGGCCCTCCCGACGATCTTGAGGTATTCGTTGTAGGGAGTCGTTACGACTTCTCCGCCCGCGCTCTCAATGGTGCCGATCAGATTGTTGTTGAAAACCTCGTTGTCCCTCACATAGAGGTCACCGAAGAGTGCCACTTTGGGCCTCGGTGATGCCGACGCCTTGAGCTCGACCGTTTCGAAGAGACCCGCGGTTTGGCTCAGGGTCTCGCCGAGCGGCAGCTTGCCCTCGAAGGCGTCGATCAGCATCGAACGGGCGGTCCCGATAACGCGGTCCGTGGCACCGGTCGTGGCTTCGTAGGGCCGAGTTCGGCAGCCAAGCCGCCGCAGCATCCCCCCGGCGAGATAGGCAAAATAGGCTCTGAGCGCAACAAGCGGGGAGATCTCGAGGTAGTAGATCTCTCCCTCGTAGATCTGCGCAGCTCCCATCTCGTACCTCTCGAGCAGGGTTCTCATGTAGGGCGCAAAAAGGGGCAGATTGCACGCCAGCTCCGACTTCGGCATCCACAGCGAGGTTTGGTCCGGATCCAGATCGTGCGTCTTCACGTAATGGACGAACTCCTCCACGATGATATTGAGAGGCACACACTGCCCCGTATTGAACCTCATCGCCTTCCTGATGAGACCCTCGTCCTCATGGAGCACTCGTGCATCGAATCCCACTCGCCTGAGGTTTGCAGCCAGCAGTGGGCAGGAAAGCGGATCCCAGTTCGGAAGGAGTAGGGTTCGACCGTCGATCGTCGCGGTCCCTCGGGGATTGGGCAATCGCTCCACTCTTGCCCTTCGGGCTCGTCTCGGAGGGCGAGACGCGGTCGACGAGTCACCGGGAGAGGTCGGAGGGGCGTCTGCTTGAAGGTGATTGCGGAACGACCGGATTGCAGCTTCGATGCGGGTCTCGTAGCCTACGCCGGACTCGTGTTCATCGAGTTGCAGCACGAGGTATGGTTTCTTGACGCGATCGAGGAGTCGCGTGAAATACTGGATTGCAAACGAATCCGGCGAGCATCTGAAGGCGGTCAGCAGCACCGGATAGAGCCCTGGAGTCCTTGCGGCGAACTCTGCCGCGCGCAACATCTCAACCGAGTAGTGCCAGTGGAATCGAGCGACGAGGGGTTCGGATTCCGGTGAGATCGTCGCTTCCACCGGGACCATGTCTTGATAGAAGGCGCGAACTCCAAGGGAGGCAAAGTAGCGGGGGATCCCTTTGTTCATTTCTGGCGAGAAGACGACGTAGGGACGACCGAGAAGCAAGACGCTCGGAGCTTCCGCTTTCGCGAGCTCTCGTACGAGGAGCTCGGCGCTCTTACGCCGGAACACCCCGACATTTTTCGCCGCTTTGCGGTAGGCGCGTTCGACGGCCCTCCTGTTGGATCTGCCGAGCAGGGGACCGAGGCACCTGACAAGCTCGTCCACGGTCCGGTCGAGCGAATCGGAGCCGCGGAAGACGGGAGCTATCATCGACGCTTTTCCCTCTCCGATGATTGCGGCGAGGCTTGAACCGAATTGAGTGTAGTAGCAGAACTTCTCGTCGCGTCGGGAATGGGCCAGCCTCTGGGCCGGATGTCTCCCCACCGACACGGGAAGGAATATCCAGTCGACGGACCGGGCAAGCGCATCGACCTGGGCATGTAGGAGGACCATCGGGGCGCAGAAGTCAGCTCCGGCAACCTCCCTTCCCGCCTCGATTCCCGTGCTCTTTGCCGTGACCGTCCGAAACCCGAGCTCACCGAAGAACTGCCTCCAAAACGGGAGCTCTTCGTGCATCAACAGCGCGTCGGGTATCCCGATGCGGTGCTCCGGGGCCGTTTGAGTCGAGGCGAGGACGAACGACTCTTCTATGAGCTGACTTCGTTGGGTCTCGAGATCGTAGCCCTCGGAGGGGGCAACGTAGTGATGAGTCGCATAGTCGCGCCCGCAGGCGAAACCGTACGCAACCTTCTCTCCGTCAATCTCCGCCACACGAATCGTGCATCTATTTGCGCAGTAACGGCACTCCTCGGTTCGTATTTCGGCCGCGCTCTGCCACAACCCAAGCCCTCGAAACGCCGAGCCGCTCCCGCTCCGACGCTCGTCGAGACAATAGAGCGCGGCACCAACCGCCCCGGTAATGTGACACATCTGCGACACGAGGAGCCGTTTACCGAGACGTTCCTCAAAGGCAGCGACGAGAGCCCCATTGCGCGCGGTAGCACCCTGGAAAGAGATATGATCTCCGATGCTTCCTTCGACTGCGACCTTGGCCAGATAGTTTTCGCATACCGAACGTGCGGTTGCGGCGAGCATCTCACGTCTGTTGAAGCCCCTCCGCAGATAGGCGTTGATATCGCGTTCCATGAAAACAGTGCATCTGTCACTTGTAAGCGGAGCCCGCACCCCGACAGCGAGCCGCTCGAACTCCGTGAGCGGGACATGCAGCCGGGCGGCCTGTTCTTCGAGAAAACTCCCCGTGCCTGCCGCACACACGGTGTTCATCTGACAGAAGGTGACGCGTCCGTCTCGCAGTAGAGTGAATTTGGAATCCTGGCCGCCGATCTCGATGATCGTGTCGGTCTCGGGGGCGATCTCATATGCCGCTCGAGCGTGAGCCGAGATCTCGTCGACGACGAGATCCGCCCCGATCAGTTTCCCTATGAACTTACGTCCTGAGCCCGTCGTTGCTACGGAGCTGATCTTCAGGTCGAGTCCTTCACTGGCACAGAGGCGTTCGAGTTGTGCAAAGAGATTGCGAACAGCAAGAAACGGTTGGCCCCCCGTCTTGGTGTAGAGGCCGTATAGTACCGAGGAAAGTGGATCGCTTCTGGTTGGATTCGGCCGATCCGCAGGATCGATCGGGCCTACCGCCATGACGGCGAGCTTCGTGCTCGTCGAGCCGACGTCGATCCCGATCGCTGCTTTGATCGGTTTCCCACCGACCCATGCAGAGGCCGGACGGTAGGAGGTTATCTCAATGGTGGTCGAGGGATCTACAGGTCCGGGTTCGAAGCTCACCGACGGTACCAGGTTTCTCGATGTGGAATGGTTGGTGTCGGGCAGCGGTCCAAAGACGTACTCTTTCGGCTCGTCCGCGGACCTCACCAATGAAAGGAGCCGCTCTTTGGTCTGAAGCGATTGGGCCTCCGGGTCGGTTCGAAGGTATTCGAGGCAAGCCCCGTGAGCTCCGCATAGCTGCGGAGCGGCGCCGATAGCCAACTGTATCCCGCTCACGGTCTCGAGGTGCTTCACCAGCGCGGCGTTGAGCGCCACTCCGCCCGCGAAGCAGTAAACCCCATCGGCGTGTAAGCGTCCGATCATGACCGTGTTGTAGATGTTGCGGGCGAGACCGAGGCAAAGCCCGTCACATATTTCTGCAAGTGAGTGGCCGAGAGCTTGTGCATGAATGATATCGGTCTTTGCGAAAACCGAGCAGCGTGAGGCGATATCGGGGGTTTTGCCAGTGTTCGACAGCGCCGACGCTGCCAGCTCTGCAGCGTCGGAAAGACCCAATCGGAGTGCCTGCTGATCAAGAAAGCTTCCACTTCCCGCCGCACAGGAGGTGCTCGACTTCAGGTCGTGGTAGTTCCCCTCCTCATCGAACCGGACCAACCCGAATCGTTCTCCGCCGACAAAAAGCAGACCGTCGGCCCCCCGGAATTCGCTCCGCGTGGACGCCATTGTGCAGACTACCGAATCGAATCGGTTGACTCCGGGTAGCGTCCCGAGGCTCGATCCAGTGATGGCGACCCCGGCGAGTGTATCGAAGTCGAGCCTCTCGATTCCGCGCAGCACCGCCTCGCGCGGATTGCCTCCATGGGGGGCGTAGTAGCTCGCCTGAGTGTTGCCCTCGTCGTCGGTGAGAATCAGTCCGACGGCTACAGATCCGGAGTCGATTCCGAGGAAGCGTCTGTTGTGAGCGGCGTACCCATTCGTACCCATTCGTGCTGTCCACGTTTGATTTTAGATTCACATAGGCCCGCGGGCAAGCACAAAAAAGAGGCCAAGCATGCAGTAATGTTTTCGGCTTGATTTTTTCCGCGGTCGGATTTAGGCTTATCGGGTTGCCGGAAAGGCGCACGATGGGTGGCGCGCAGTACCGGTTTCGCGTGCGCATCTGAGACTCGGACAATAAAAAGGAGAGTTCAATGAAAAGATTCCTTCTCTTTTCGTTTGTCGCCATGTTCGTGGCTGCTTCGTCGGGGTTGTTCGCCGGCGCTCAGCCTGAGAGCAGCTCGACTGGCCCCAAGAAAGTCCTCATCGGGATTTCGAAGATAGTATCTCATCCTGCGCTCGACGCAGTCGAGCAGGGTATCCAAGACGAGCTGAAGGCGGAGGGTGTCGACGCGCAGTATGATTTGCAGAACGCCAACGGCGACATCAACACTGCCGCGTCGATCGCGAACAAGTTCAAATCGGAACGGGTGACCGTCGCCGTCGGGATAGCCACACCGACCGCTCAGGCGCTGGTCAATGCCATCAAGGATATTCCCGTCGTTTACAGCGCGGTCACCGACCCGGTGAGCGCCGGACTGGTAGCCTCATTTGACAAGGGTGGGGCAAATGTAACAGGGGTTTCCGACCTTACTCCGGTCAAGCAGCAGATCGAATTCTTGAATCAGCTCAAACCGATAAAGCGCCTCGGACACGTCTACTCGAGTGGTGAGGCGAACGCCGTGACACTTGCTAAGCTCGCAGAACAGGCCTGCAACGAGCTCGGAATCCAATTCGTTCCGACGACAGTGACGAACTCCGCTGAGGTCAAGCAGGCAACCGAGACGATCGTCGGCAAAGTTGATGGTATCTACGTCAGCACGGACAACACCGTCGTCTCGGCCTTGAGTGCGCTCACCGATGTTGCGATGAAGAACAAGGTCCCGGTCATGTCGGCCGATCCGAGCTCGGCAGAAAAGATGGACGTGCTCGCCGCCTGGGGATTCGACTATTACAAGATGGGCCGGGCTACCGGTCGCATGATCAACGAGATCCTCAACGGAAAGAAGACCTCCGACATCCCAACGAAGTTTATGACGGATCCGAGCGACGTCGACCTCCTTATCAATTTGGATGTCGCGAAGCAGCTGGGTATATCCGTCCCGCAGAAGTTCATCGATATGGCAAACAGCCTCGTCGAGAACGGTCAGCTGAAAAAGAAGAACTAGGGTCTATCTTGAATTGCCAAGACGGCAGGTGCCCGACGGCGCCTGCCGCGCACTCTTCTCGGGAATCGTAGGACGATGGTTGAAGGGATTTTACTCGAAGGACTTATCTACGGCATCATGGTCCTCGGGGTGTTCATCACCTTTCGCATCTTGGATTTTCCGGATCTCACGGTCGACGGCTCTTTCCCGCTCGGCGCCGCGATCATGGCGCAGCTCATTCTTCGCGGAACGAATCTCGGCCTTGCCTTGCTCGTCGCGTTCATCGGCGGTTTTCTCGCCGGCTGCGTGACGGCACTGATTCACAACAAGCTGAAGGTACCGAACCTTCTCGCCGGCATCCTTACGATGACCATGCTCTACTCGATCAACATTCGGATTCTCCAGAATCGCGCCAACGTACCGCTACTGAGAACCGAGACGATTCTTACCCGTGTCACCGAGATGACCTCCGGGTTTCTCTCTCAGGACTGGGCAATTCTGATATTCTTCGTGATAGTAACACTCCTCATCAAGTTCCTGCTCGATCTCTTTTTCCGCACCGATTTGGGCATGACCCTCGGCGCTCTCGGCAACAACGAGCAGATGATCATCACGCAAGGAATCAACCCCGAGAACCTCAAGCTCATAGGCGTTGGGCTGTCGAACGGACTGGTTGCCATCTCTGGTGCATTTGCGGCTCAATATCAGGGGTTTGCAGATGTTAACCTCGGACAGGGAATAGTGATAGCAGGTCTCGCCTCGGTGATGATCGGTGAGTTTCTCTTGCGCTCGAACCGAATTGTGGTTCTCACGCTGCGCGTAATTCTCGGTTCAATCCTCTTTCGGGGGATCATGTACCTCGGACGGTACTACGGGTACCTAATCCACATGACGCCCAACGATTTGAAGCTCATTACCGGTTTGCTCATTATTCTTTCTCTGGTAATCACTCGGCTCCGAGGATATCGCTTCAGGGTGAAGCCATGATACGACTCGAGAACGTCTCGATGGTCTTCAACAAGGGAACCCCGAACGAAAACCTGGCGATGAAGGAAGTGAGCCTGGAGGTACGCGAGAGGGATTTCATCACGGTAATTGGAAGCAATGGAGCCGGCAAGTCGACCCTTCTCAATCTCATCGCCGGCACCTACCTTCCTAGTCGAGGCAGAATATTCATCAACGACCGGGACGTCACCCGCGACCCCGAGTATAAGCGAGCGAAGTACATCGGGCGGGTGTTCCAGAACCCGCTGCTCGGAACGGCTTCAAACATGGCGCTCGAGGACAACCTCACAATCTCGAGCCGAAAGGGATTCAAGGGCCTGAAGATCAGTCTCAACCGCGCCCGTCGGGAGTACTTCAGGGAGCAGCTGAAGCCGTTGGAGATGGATCTCGACAAGCGCATGAAGGACAACGTAGGACTGCTGTCAGGCGGTCAACGTCAGGCATTGACGTTGCTTATCATGGCACTCTCACGACCCACTCTGATCCTCCTCGACGAGCACACCGCCGCTCTCGACCCCAAGAACGCGCAGGTTATTCTCGACCTCACGACGCGATTCGTCGAAGAATACGAGCTTACCACCATCATGGTTACTCACAACATGAGTCACGCGATCAAGTACGGGAATCGCCTGCTGATGCTCGATCAGGGAGAGATCATTCTCGATCTGGTGGGAAGAGAAAAGGCGGAACTGACTGTCGACAGGCTCGTAGAAAAGTTTCACACGATTCGACACCAGACCTTCGAGAACGACGAGGTACTGCTTTCCAACGATTCCGATGAATGACGGCGGTTTGCCTATGTCCGGCTCGCCGTGTCCAGTTCAGTCGAAGCCGGCCCTGCGGATGGCTGGAAGGTCGGAATTCGTACCGTAAAACATGCGCCTCCCTCACTGCAATTCGATGCGAGAATCATTCCTCCGATGCCTTGAAGGATTTGAAGACAGATCGACAACCCGATTCCCATTCCGGGCCGGCTCTTTTCGCTGTGAAACGGTTCGAACGCGTGCCGAAGGCTCTTTTCGGCGAACCCGGGGCCGGAGTCCTTGAACTCCACAACGGCCCAATTCTCCTTCGTCACGGACGTCACGCTGATTCGTCGCGGCATGGTCGCCTCGTGCCGTTCCATCGACTCCACCGCGTTGTTGATGAGGTTCAGAAAGACCTGCGTAATGCGTTGGTGCTGTCCTCGCACGCGGAGAGGCGTTGATGACAACTCCAGGTCGACCCGAACACGATTTTGCTTGAGCATGCTTGCAGTCAAGGCGAAGGTGCTCCGGATGATATCGTTGAGATCGACGACATCCAGCCGGTCGTCGTTCGGTCTGTTGAGGTCGAGAAGCTTCTTGACCGTCGCGCCGATACTTGAAAAGGCCCTGTTGATGAGATCGAGGCTCTCTTTGAGGTCCGCCTGAGAAGAGTAGCTCTTGCGAAGGTAATCCAACATGGAGGCAATCCCCTGGAGCGGGGAGTTTACCTCGTGAGCGATGTAGGTCGCGAGGTGGCCTGCCGCGGCGAACCTTTCGGATTGGACGAGCTGGTCATGCAGAACCACACGCTCGGTGACGTCTTTGGACGCGGTGTTGACGCCGATAATCGACCTTCGGTCGTCGTAGAGCGGCTCCACCGTGAGGTCGAAGAAGCGGTCCTCGCCCTTGATGCGGGCGTGAAATTCCTCCTGAACCCCCCTGCCGCTGTCCAAAACCTGTCGTTTGATTTCCGCCAATCGCGGCCCAACCTCGGGTGAAAAGAGAACGTCATCGGTCGCACCTATCGCATTCGAGCTGTTGAGGAAATCGTGTGGATTATAGATCCAGGTATATCGGAGCTCACGGTCCTGGTTAGTCGCCATGATGTTGGAGTTCTTGATGATGGTCTCGAAGCGGCGTTCGCTATCTCGCAGCATCCGCTCGTTGCGACGCCGATTCCGCACCTCTTCGGCGAATACCGCCCAGAAGATATAGAGGAAGCCGGCTGCGGCCACCAAATAGTTTAAGCTCGTGACGAGCGGGCGTTTGAAGAAGTATCCGACGGCGATGAGCGCGAAGACACCGTAAAGGACCATTGCGACGATCAGCCGGGGCCAGAAACGAGCCCCGAAGAGCTCGTACTGTATGCCGAGTATCAGACCGAAAGCCACGAGGATGATCCCGGTAAGGTCGCCGGGAGAGTTGAGGAGAGTTGACACCAACCCCAATCCGAGAAGGATTGCAACCTGGAGATATCGGGAGAGGCGCGAGTCGCGGAGGGCGGTCAGGAGAGGAATAGCAGCTGCGAGGAGAAGTATGTAGACGTACGGGTTGAGAAGTATTTCGAAAAACGAACGGCTGCCGGTTTCCGCCAGGTCGATGGCATTCACGACCGCCACAAGGAAAGCGGAGATGCCCATCGTGAGCCCGACCTTCTTCTGGACGCTAAGCATTGGTCACCCCGCTACACAGAGTACGGCGCCGGCACGGGAAGATCGCGGACTCGAGATTCCTTTCGTTTGTCCATGACGCACTCGCTCATCTGTTCTTGGTGTCATTCCGCATTAATTGTAGACGATATTGGAAGGATTCGAGAAGGACTCAAAGCGCGCGAGATTCCTGTTCCTCGATGAACTGATTGGTGTAAAGCCGGTGATAGTAGCCGCGCTGAGCCAAGAGAGTCTCATGGTTGCCCTCTTCGATGACCCGTCCATGACGCAGCACCAAGATCCTGTCCGCATTGCGGACCGTCGAAAGGCGATGCGCGATGATGAAGCTCGTTCTGCCTTGCAGCACCGTCTCGATTGCGCTTTGTATCAGTTGCTCGGTCTCCGTGTCGATCGAGGATGTCGCTTCGTCCAGCACAAAGATACGAGGATCGGCAAGGACAGCGCGGGCAAACGAAATGAGCTGTTTCTCCCCGGTTGAAAGCCGGCCCCCGCCCTCACCGGTCTGCGTGTGGTATCCTTCCTCCAATCTCATGATGAACTCGTGAGCGTTGACGAGCTTGGCTGCTTTGACGATTTGCTCCTCGTCTGCGTCGAGGCGGCCGTAGCGGATGTTGTCGGCGATTGTGCCGGAAAAGAGGTGAGGAGACTGGAGAACGTAGCCGAGGTTGCGATGCAGCCATAACAGGGGCCGGCGTCTGTAGTCTACTCCGTCTATGAGGATGGATCCCGCAGTCGGCTCGTAAAACCGGCAGGCGAGGTTGACAATGGTGCTCTTTCCGGAGCCCGTTTCCCCGACCAACGCGACCCTTTCACCCGCGCGAACCTCGAGACTGAAATTCTCGAGAACCTTCTCTCCCTGCTTGTAGGAGAAGGAGACGCTTTGGAACCGCACCTGGCCAAGCATCTCCGGCCAGTCGCCCACCTCGAATTGGACCGCATCAAGCGTCCTTTTCTGCTGTTCATCTCCTCCTGTCGTATTCCACAGCTCCGAGGAATCGCGGATCTCGGGCTCGGTGTTGACGAGTGAGATGATACGCTCCGCTGAGGCCTGCGCATACTGAATGTCGGCGATGACACGCGACAGCTCCATGATCGGGTCGAAGAACTGGATCGAAGCGAATACAAAGGCGACAAGGGTACCGTAGGTGACCGTTCCCGCTATGACCGAGGAGCCTCCCGACCAGAGTGCAAGGGCGGTGCCGATCGTTCCAAAGGTCAGCACAGCCGGGAGAAAGAGGGCGGAGAGAATCGCAGCTCGAATCGACTGTTCTCGCATCTCTCCGGTAACCATCTGGAAGTCTCGGTGGTTGGCCTGTTCGCGCACAAGCGTTTTCGTCGTGCGTGCCCCCATGATCCCCTCATTGAACGCCGCAGTAATTCGGCTGTTGATCTTCCGGACGCTGCGATACCGCCCAAGGATTCGTCTCTGGAATAGGACACTTGCGATGGCCAGGATGGGGACGACCGAGAGAGTAATCAAAGCGAGCTTCCAGTTGACGACGAGCATGATGACCGCAAGGCCGGCCATCATGGTTGTTCCCCACGTCATGTCGATCATTCCCCAAGCGATGACCTCTCCGAGCTTTTGGGTGTCGGACGTCATTCGTGCCATCACCCAGCCGACCGGAGTTCGATCGAAATAGGAAAAGGAGAGCTCCTGAAGTCTGCGGAATCCCGATTTCCGAATCTGGTAGCATACTCCCATCTCTACCCGACCTGCCTGCGTAATGAACTGCCAGATGATCAAAGCTTGGAGGATGATCACGCCGAGGTAGACCACGCCGAAGGGAAGCAGAACAGTAGTGTGGCGTGGGATGATCACATGATCTATGATCCACCGTGTGAAGAACGGGGATATCGCATCGATTCCTGCAATCGACACCATGAGGAAGATCATGTAGATAATGTTCCTCCGATAGGGTCGAGTAAAACGCAGAATCTCGCGCCAGGTTCGAAGCGAAAACTCCCTCGAATAGTCTTGTTCGACAAATGCATTCATCTTTGCGCCTATAGTCTTCAGCGGTCCATTTGACGGGCCGATCTCGCGGGACCGCGGGCGTCCTGCCGCCCAAACTCGGTCTCGAGAGCGCTCTGGATCTCCCAGATTCGCCTGTAGAGTCCCGCTTCTTCGAGCAGCTGTTCGTGCGTCCCCTCTTGAACGAGGCGACCTCTTTCGATCACGAGGATTTTGTCAGCATCCGCGAGTGTTGTAACCCGGTGAGAGACGATGAACGTTGTCGCCCGTCTGCGACGGGCCGCCAACGCCGTTCGGATATGGCTGTCGGTCTCCGAGTCCACCGCGCTCAAGGAGTCATCGAAAATCAGAATCGGCGGGTCCTTGAGGAGCGCCCGGGCAATCGCCACCCGCTGTTTTTGACCTCCAGAGAGAGTGACTCCGCCCTCGCCGACCGGGGTTTCAAATCCTTTTTCGAAAGTCGATATGACGTCGTGCAGCGCAGACATTCGAACGGCGTCGTGGACCTGCTCATCAGCAGCGGTCTCGTTCGCGAGTGCGATGTTCTGGCGCAGGGTTTTGTTGAAGAGAAACGGTTCCTGAAGGACGATGCCCACCTGCTCGCGAATCCACCACAGATCGATGTCTCGAATGTCGATGCCGTCAATCTCGATGCTGCCCGCTCCGTAGTCGTAGAGACGGGGAAGGAGGTGCATCATCGACGACTTGCCGGATCCGGTTGGCCCGAGGATCGCGATGGTCTCCCCCGGTTCGGCGATAAAGGAGATGTTCTCGAGAACCGGTGTGTTGCCGTCGTAGCTGAACGAGACGTTCCGGAACCTCACCTTGCCTTTGACGTGCGGCGTTCGCCTCTCCCCGTCGTCTTTCTCCTCCGGAATTGCAAGGATGGCGTTGATACGGTCGACCGAAACGGAGGTTTTTCCCATTTCAGTGAGAATCCTCCCCATCTGGCGGACGGGCCAAAGCAGCCTTCCGATGTAGGTAAAGAAGACGACCATCGTTCCGAGACTGATCACGCCTTCAGCTGCAAGGTACCCGCCAAGAACGAGAACTGTTCCTATCTGAAAGAGACAAATTAGATCCGAGCTCGCCCAGTAGACAGCCAAGAGCTTTATGAGACGAAAGGTAAGATCTCTGAACTCACTGTTCCTTTCCTCGAACTTGTCGACTTCGTGCTGCTGCCGAGCGAACGCTCGAACGACCCGCATCCCGGTGAGGTTTTCCTGAAGGGTGGTCGAGAGTCGGCCCTCGGACTCATCCGACAGCTTGAAAGCCCTGCGGATCCGCAAGAAAAAGAGCACTGCGAACGAGAAGACGATCGGTATCGCCGCCATTGATACCGCGGCCAGCTTCACATCGAGCGAGAACATGATCGCGGCGGCGAGGGAGACCATGAAGATTCCGCGCCCGACCTCGACCGCCTGAGTCGCGAGGAAGCGGCGTATTGTCTCGAGGTCGGAGGTGCACCGTTGAATCAGATCGCCCGTCTCTGCCGTGACATGGTAGTCGTAGGGCAGCCGTTGAAGGTGGTCGTAGAGCCGGTCACGGAGCCTGCGTGCCGTGTTCTCCGAGGCCACCGCCGACCATCTGCCCCGCAGATAGAGAAATGTACCGTTCGCTATCGTCAGGGCGAGCAGAGCGAGCCCGCAGATCCAAAGGTTCCGGGCGAGATCGCTCGTGCCGCCGACTCGTGCGACGAGAGCGATGACCCACGCGGGAGCTGCCAGTGGTTTGCTCCCGATGATCGAATCGATCGTAGCACGAATAACGAGCGGTCCGGCAAATGAGAAAAGTGTGGCGATGGCCATGGCGCCGATCGAAGCAGAATAGAGGAGGCGATTCCCTCCGAGAATTCTCCAAAGTGCACGTAGCTTGTCAAACATATTCGGTGACCCACTCATTGATCAGAAGCGAAACTTCCGCGCTGCCCGAAAACAGCCGAAGCGCCGACGGCGCCCGACGGAAGAACCGACGAAAATCTCGAAGGGCGGTTAGGTTGTCGGAGGACGTGATTGTGGGTGCCGGAATCTCCCCGGACCTCTCTTGCGGCTCACGGGGAAGTGAATGGAGGTCTCAGCCTTTCAACGACTTCCGTGAGCCCCGACGATATGAACCGCGCTGATGACGATTGTTTTTTTCACTCTCGGGCCTCCTCGCCGTGATAGGGTGCCGAGGAGGGTATCACGCCTCCAAGTCCGTGTCAACACAGATGAGGAAAAAATCCCGCATTGGCTCGGCCAACCCTTGATGAACCGTGGTAGGGACGGTAGGATGCCGCTCTAGGCCGCAGCTGCGGAAGGACACCAACGATGAAGAAGCTTGAGATAATGCGGCAGTGGATGGCTGAGGGGAAGATCCTTCATCCGCTCGAGAAGAATCCGAACATTGTCGACCTTACACGGACTCTCATGACTCTCTGTGGATACCGGGAGTTCAACGAAACACGTTGGGTCAAAGTGTTGAAGCAGGAGCTTCTCGACGACACCTATCGCCGAAGGGCGAGTGAGCACTACGTCCTCGTACTGATCGACGGGTTGGGACGCAATCTCACCGAGTTCTTTCCGGCGGGGGGATTCTTCGACACCCATTATCTTCGGGAGCTCAACTCCGTCTTCCCCTCGACGACGGCGTGTGCGCTTACCTCTCTCGTGACCGGCCATTGGCCGGGGCGTCACGGTTTGACCGGGTGGGATACCTATCTGCCGGATCTCAAACGCACGGCGACAATTCTCCCTTTCGTCGACCGAATGACCAATTCCTCGCTTTCTGATGACGGGCTGCGGATCGAAGAAATCGTGCTGCAGCCGAGTCTCATGACCGAGCTCGAGCGCGAGGTGTGCACGATTCTCCCGAACAAGATCAAGGACGGGGCATATAGTCGTTGGGCGCACGGTGCGACGAAGATCATCGGTTACCGAAGTCTCCCCGGGGGATTCCAATCCGTTGCGGCAAACGTCGAGAATCGACAAAGCGACTCACTCACCTATTTCTACCTTCCCGATCTCGACACGGCCCAGCACGAAACCGGTACCATGAGCGCAAAGGTGAAACGGCTCATCAAGACATTCGACGAGCTGCTCTCGAACCTCCGAGACCGGCTGGCCAAACACGGCGCACGGCTCGTGGTGAGCGCCGACCACGGGCTCCTCGACGTTCCTCCCGAAAGGCAGGTAAGACTCGAGACCGGAAATCGCATACTGGACTTTCTCGAAGCGCCGCCGTCAGGCGAACCGCTTATGCCGATCTTCCATGTGAAGCCGGGGAAAGAGAGGGCCTTCGACGAGCACTTTTCCTCGAGCTTCGGGTCGCTCATGGAGCTGATTTCGATATCGGATGTGGAGGCGCTCGGACTTTTCGGTGCGGACGGGATTGCTGCTGTTACGCGATCGCGCCTCGGGACCTTCATCGGAATTGCTCACGAACCGATGGTTCTGATGTACGATCCGCCGGGGAGACGGCCGAAAGAGATGGTGGCATTCCACGGCGGGCTTCAGCCTTCGTCGATGCAGGTTCCTCTGTTCATCGTTTGAAGGAGTCGTAGCGGCCGCGATCCAAGGTTAGAAGAGCGTGAGCTGTCCATCGGAGTCGAAAAGCTGCCCGAGATCTGTGTGGAGCGCTTCGGAGAAGGCGCCGGCTATGGGCTTGAGCTGCTTCTCGAGGTAGTGTTCGTAGTCGATCGGAGCAGTCGTCTTTCCAACCGGCTGTGGTCCCCGAGTGGTCCAAAGGTAGGATATGACCCCGGACTGGTCGAGCTTGTCGAGCAATCGTGCCGCCTGAACGTGAGGGGGGCTGTTGCTGGTGTATTGGGCGACTGATTTTCGCAGTGCCTTCGAGTAGACGAGCTCGGCGTCGAGCTCTCCCGACCTCATTCTTGCCACATATCCGCGAACGAATTCAGCAATTCGATCGACCTGCGTATCCTCGAATGCCATTCGAAGCAAGGCGAGTTGAAACTTCTTTGCAGCCTCGGTCCAATCTCTTCGAACGGCCTCCATCCCCTTAACCTCGATTGCGGGGTCGCCGCCATGGTCGAGCGAGTGGAGGTATCCGGCGTATCCCTTTGACCTGCCGCGTTGAATCGACCGATCGCTGTCTCCCTGTCCTGCTGTGGGCCCTCGCAGGGGGGGGATGAAGAAGCGAACGTAGACCTTCTCGAACTCGAGCTCGAGCCGTGACTCGACTCCGTACTGTTCCCCCACGTGCGCTGCGAGTCTCTCGTTGACAACCGAGCACAGCCGTGCGCCGAGGTCGCGGAGCGTCTCGTCTTTCGAGCCCCGAGGAAGATTCGACTCTACGAAGAGGGAGTCGGTGTCCCCGTATAGGGTATGGTGACCCTCTTTTTCGAGCAGGTCGCGGCACCAATAGAGTATCTTCTTTCCAAACCCGGTGATAGCGCCCGATAGGTCGGATCCTGCAAACCGGCATCCACTTGCACCGAGTACGCCGTAGAACGAGTTCATGAGGATCTTGTAGACATATGCCCCGGTGGCGTCTGCATTCCGCTTCGCCTCCTCCCGCGCTGCGAAGAGCTCCTCAAGGAGCGACGGCAGAATCGCTCTTTCGCGATCGAAGCAGGCGCCGTTCGGTGCCCGGATGAGATCGGGCCGGGGGGCTTCGTCGTGCGACGAACCGGGGATGCTGCCTCGGTAGCCGAGCGGGTCGATGTTGAATGTGCGGATGATGGAGGGGTAGAGGCTCTTGAAGTCGAAGACAAGGACGTTGTCGAAGAGACCGGAGAACGGGCTGATGATTGCCCCGCCGGGTGCGCTGAGCATCGGGAGAGAGTCGGTTCCGAGGGTCGGGGCCACGATGCCTTTGCGATGCATCGCCTCGATATACACGAAATCGAAAGCGGCGATGCTCGTCCAGGCCCGCGAAAGGGGAACACCG
This sequence comes from uncultured Spirochaetales bacterium, assembly GCA_964506755.1. Classification (GTDB taxonomy): domain Bacteria; phylum Spirochaetota; class Spirochaetia; order DAHUYW01; family DAHUYW01; genus CAZDMH01. The sequence continues at coordinate 67,007 of CAZDMH010000019.1, read as the reverse complement.
ATCAGAAGAGACCGCTTTAGGGTAAGCTCGAGCAGTCCGGTCTCCCGCAGGATCTCGTTGACTAACCGTGCGTCCTCGAGGCAGTAGCGGCAGAGACTCAGGGGGTCGTTTCGATACATCTCTTCGATGCTCGCGAGCTTTTCGCGCGTTCCGATCGCCTCGATCTTTTTCCCGCGGCCGAGGACCTCCGTCGCGACTGTTTCGAGGCTATGGTCTGGGAACTGCTGCGGACCCGATCTGGCAATTCGAAGGGCGTCGAGCACCTGTCGGCCGGGTACGACGACTGTGGCAGGTTTGCCGGGGGCGGCGGCGAAGAAGGTTCCCGCCTCGCCGCTTCGACCGATTCTGAACGGGATACCGTAGTGGGCCAAGCGCTCGACGATTCTTTCGAAATCAAACCCGGTGACGTTCCAGCCGGTGATGAGATCCGGATCAAGTCGTTTGATCTCGTCGATCCACCGGCGAAGCAGCTCCTCCTCGCTCTGCAATACCGTGAGTGCGAATCCCTCGTCCGCAGCGCGCCTTTCGATCGGTTCGAGCCATCCCTCCGATCGTCGGGGCTCCTCGTCCGGGGCTCTGAGCAGCACGACGTCGGTAGGCGGGCCGGAACAGGGAAGAAACTGAATACTGACGGCGTATATCTCCGGGCCGAACGGGTTTGTCTCGATGTCGATTGAGGCGAGTGAGAGAACCGGGCTCCAACCGGACGGGGATATTTCCGGATTGAGGTATATACGGTTGACGTGCTTTCCGGGACGCCATTCCCCCTCAACCCGAATTGAACCGTGGATTGCATGGTTCATGAGAAAGGCATCGGGGAGCCTGATGTCGGCCTCGTAGGTGCGGACGTCCAGCTCTTCGAGTGTCCTCAGGCTGTTTGTGATCTCCGACTGAGTCCGAGCTTCCACGACCGAGCAGGGCTCGCCGTCCATCGTAGACAATGAGATCGGACGGACACTGACGGATCCGGTCAGGCTCCCGAGGCTGATCGCCCGCTGTGCCCTGATTTCGTCGCTGCGGCGGACGTAGAATCTGGGAGACTCATCAGTAAAGACCAGAGCGAAGGTTTCCCCTTCGGCGAGTCTGCCGGTAAGGCACAGCTGCGTTTCTCCCCGATGAGTCCTCGTGAATGCGTGGACTATGAACCCATCACAGATTTCGCCTTTCAGCTCGTCCCTCCATTCTGACATGAGCATAGTAACACAGTCGGAGAGCGGGGCATACTACGGTCGAAGATACTTGATCTTATGGTCTTGTTACTGTATCTTATGTATAGGAAAATTGCTATATAGGAGGGGCTATGCCAGAGCATCTGACAAAAGAGAGCTTCTTTGAGAAGGTTTTCGACTACGAGAAGAACAACGAATGGAAGTACGAGGGTGAACTGCCGTGCGTTATCGACTTCTATGCCGATTGGTGCGGACCCTGCAAGATGATTGCTCCAATCATGGAGGAGCTTGCGACCGAGTATGACGGGAAGGTCAACTTCTACAAGATCAACACCGACGAGCAACAGGAGCTGGCCGGCGCGTTCGGTATTCAGAGCATTCCGAGCGTTCTGTTCGTTCCGATGGACGGCAAGCCGCAGATGGCGGTAGGGGCGCTTCCGAAGACCTCGTTCAAGGAGGTCATTGACAAGGAGCTCCTCGGAGCAGCCAGCTAGTCGAGAAATATCCGAGCAACGTTCTCTTGTATCCCGAGCGGCCGGAACGGTGCGTTACACCGATTCGGCCGTTTTTTGTTCTTCCATGGGTGCGCCTTTGGGTCCCTTGATAAGCACCGCCGCCGCCGTCGTCAGAAGCGCGAGCAGCACCGCCACCGAATAAAAGGAATAGGAAATCCCGAATGCCTGTGTCATCGAGCCTGCACCGAGCGAACCGATGAAAATGCCGGCGCTCATCGCCATATTGAAGACGCCCATCATCGAACCCTGACCGTATGTGTGGCCCTCTTCGACCGCAAGTGCACCGAGCGTTGGCCACGCCATCGCCTCTCCGGTACCGAGAATTGCGAAGAGGACCATCAGAAGCACGAGGCTGCGGGCAAACGGCACTACGAACATGATGATCGTTATGACCCCGCACCCGACAACGAGAATGACCGTTTTGTTGTGACGGTCCGCGAATCTCCCGAAGGGCGTTTGGAGAATCGAGTTCACCAAGGTTCGGCTGGCGATAACGAGGCCAATCTCGATTCCAGAGGAGTCCATGAACTTGTTCATCAGGAGCGGAAGGAAACCGAGCGTCGGGATCATTATGATCATGGTGGCCATGCGGGCGAGGAGTATTCCGATGACGTGGCCGTTGCGCATCATTTTCTTCAGAGTCGACAGAATGGGAGGGAGATTCCTGTGCTCCACGGTCTCCTGAGGAGGGAGAAAGACCACGACAAGGATGACAGAGAGTGCGCTCAAAGAGGCCATAGCGTAAAACGCGGAGTTCATGCCAAGGGAATCGAGGAAGAGCCCTCCGATTATCGGGCCGCTCCCAATTCCGGCGAAAAGGGCAATGTTGAGCATCCCCATATAGCGCCCCTCTTCGTGAGCGGGAGCAAGATCGCCGACGTAGGCCATCGCGATCGGAACGACCATCGCCGAGCCGATCCCGTGTATCGTGCGAATGATGATGAGCTGACCGATCGAGTTCGCGAAAGAATAGGAGAGACCCGCCATGGCGTAGATGATCAGGCCAACGATGAGAAATCGTTTCTTTCCGTGCCGGTCCGAAAGTCCTCCAACGAAGGGCTGGAGAATGCCTCGACTGACAGAGAACGCGGCTATCATCAGTCCAAGAGTCAGACCCGTCGCCCCGAGGTTTGTGGCATAGATGGGCATCACTGGAGCGATGATGCCGATGCCGGTAAGCGTTACGAAAACAGCGGTTAGGAGGGTGGCGAGCATTCTTCGATTCATTGGCTTGTCTTGAGAGTTTCCCAAGGTATCGCACCCAAAGTCAAGCTATTTATCACCGATTTGGTCAGAAAAGCACCACTCCTGACGGAGGACTGATTCGTTTTGACCCAATATCGATTTACCTGCCGCTGGTCAGCAGCTTTGACCTCGAACAAGTTCCCATATAGAAATGAGTTACGACGAGAAGCGCTGCTGGCACGCTATTTGCATCATGATTGGGTGAGAGGAGAGTGCAGTCATGTCTACCAGCCTACGACGCCAAAAGTGGAGCAACGCTGTTCTGACGGGAGGAATAGCGGCATCCATGTTGATCCTGGTCTATTTCCTCGCACGAGCATTGGTCGGCGGACTTGGGGTGATCGCACTGATGTTCGGCGTGGCTCTCTTGGCCCTCCAGATATTTCGAAATCCTTCGCGTCTTGCTGGGGTTATCGAGCTGGACCGGGACAATGCGGCAGGGCTCTTGGAGTTGACTCGACGCCTATCGGACCGCGCTGAGCTTCCACGGACACCGACCCTCTATCTGGTACCGACGCCGATGCCGAACGCCTTCACCTACGGCAGCCGCGACAATGCGCACATCTTCGTCACGCACGGGCTGGTCGACCGTATCGACGAGCGTGAGATGGCCGGGGTGCTTGCCCACGAGATGAGCCACATCCAACACAACGATCTGCTGCTGTTCCGTTTCGCCGAGTTGGTTCGGCAGACCACCACCCTGATGTCGCGTCTCGGTTGGTTGCTGTTGCTCTTTGCGGTACCGATCGCGTTGGTCTCAGGGGCCGGCTTCCCAATCGGACTGCTCGCGGCGCTCATCGGGGCTCCTCTCGTCAGCCTCATTTTACAGCTCGCTCTGTTTCGCACCCGAGAGTTCGGCGCTGATCTTGGAGCCGTCGAGCTGACGGGTGATCCTGAGGGGCTGGCGTCGGCGCTCTACAAAATCGATCACCCTCGTCGAGACATCTTCTCGCTGTTTTTCCCGATACCCCGACGCGAGGAGTCTCCTCTGTTCAGGACGCATCCCGCAACGGACGATCGCATTCGAAGACTCCGGAAGCTGTCCTCACGCCGTCATTCGCCCGTCTACCGTTAGCCGATCCCGCAGCAGTTGCTTACTCCCGAGGTTGAGCTTGGCCGGCAGGTCCCGATCGGGGTCCAGTTTCTCTACCATATCTCCAATTGCACCCTCATAGAGGCGATCGCGGTCCACAGGGTGGCGGTCAGGGTTTCGCCGAATCTTCGCATGTGCGTCGTCGGGCACTCCATGCGGCTTCGCTTTGGCCCCACGCAGACCTGCCCGTAGAGTCCGCTCACCATGAGAGCGCCCCCACTAGGTCCGACAACTCATCCGAGTAGCGATTGCACAAGCGATTTGCCTCCGATACTATCAATCCAGATGACCAACGCCTGCCGCTGCCGATCCCCAGAGAAACGATGAAACATATCTCACGACTTCAACGTTGGCTACGCGAAGAGCGGGGGCCATGGCATGGGGTTCTGTTCGATATCGACGGGACCCTCGTTCGCGGAGAGAAGGCCCTTCCCGGAGCGCTGGAGCTCTTCGGGTATCTGGACGGCATAGGCTGTCCCTATCTCCTCGTCACGAACGACGCGAACCGGTCCCACGAGGAAAAATCGGCAGCGCTTCGGGCAGCCGGGCTCGTGATCGAGCCGGATTCGATTCTATCTGCCGGAGACGTTCTGTCGCGGCTGTCCCGTGAGCGCAAATTGGAGGGGCGGAGATTCTTCGTGATGGGGGACCTCGGGAATCCGGACTACGCCGACAGGGCCGGGATGGTCGTGACTCGAGACCGTTCCACACTTGATGAGTGCGCCGGCGTCATCGTCGGGGAAGAGAACTACGACTGGCAGCCGACCTTCAATGCAGTCATCAACTTCTTCATACGTCACCCCGAAGCTCACTTCATCGTGCCGAATCCGGACATCTATTGGCCCGACAACCATGGTGCCATCGCGATCGGTGCGGGCGCAAAGGCTCGTTTCATCCGCTCTGTTCTGGAAGATTACGGCGTCTCGATTCAACCCGAATACCTCGGCAAGCCGTATCGAGCCGTCTACGAGTTTGCACGCGCTCGGCTCGCTGCCATCAGGGGAAAGGATTGCGAATCGCCTGAGCGTATTGTCATGGTTGGAGATTCCCTGAAGGGAGATATCCGCGGTGCGAACCGGGTGGGATTCCTGAGCGTCCTGGTTCTTACCGGCATCACTCCGGAGCGGCAACTCCATGGAATAGCCCCCGACTCGGAGCTTCGGCCGAAGATCCTAGCGGACAGTCTGTAGGGTAGCACGGTGAGGTCACGCGCGCTCGTCGGTACGCTTTTTCTCGTTCTCATCCGTTTCCTCTGTAGTTCGGCGGTCTGGGCGCAGTCAGCCGGCGGCGAAGATCCCGACCTGAGCGTGACCGTGCTCCTCGACCTCTCCTACAGCATGCGTCTCCCGTTGAGCTTGAACAAGGATGACCCTCGAAGCGGTACGCGTCTCCAAGAGGCAAAGATACTGATTCGAAAAGTCATCGAAGGGCATGACCGACGGACGGAGTGGGCCCTCCTCACGTTCGGAGGTTCATGGGCAACTTCCGGCAGCCGCGGTAGCGGCGGCAGCGGCGGCGGGGCCGGCCAATCGGTGGACAATGTCCGTGAAAAGTTCACCACGGACGGGAGCAAGGTCGTCGCGGAGATCGATCGCCTGTCGACCTGGGGGACCACGCCGCTCGCCGACGCGATTCTCGATGGGGAACGGTTTTCCTCCGCAAACGCCGCGGGAAAGCGCAGGGTCCTGCTGGTCGTATCGGACGGCATTGACACCGAGCCGACTCTTTTCGGAATTCCCCAGGCAGCCGCAAAGAGACCGCGTATCGTCTTTGCCGGCATCGCTTCGAAGGACTCTCCGGAACTGAGCGTCGCGCTCAGGGATTGGCTGAGGAAAGTCGGCGGCACCTATGTCGATGCCGCCGACCCGAATGCTGTCGTCTCCGCTCTTGCGCAACCGGCAGTCACGCAGCCGTCGGCCACGGAGCCGACAACCTCCTCCTTCCCGGCGCCGTCTTCGTCGGCGGACGGATCAAAGCGAACCGGTTCGGACAGGAGGAGAGTCATACCAGGACCGGAGCTCCTTCTTGTTCTTCTGATTGTTCCCATACCGTTTGCGGCCTTTCTCGTTCGAAGGCGTCGTCGGAAGAAGCTCCTCTCCGAAATGGGGCGTCTGCGAAGGCGACGGGTTGCGCTCCGATTCAGAAGAGAATCCGCATTAGCCATCGAGGAGACCGAGATCGGAGAGTTGCCGGCCAAGCTCGTGTTCGGAGATCGGCACCGGAGCGCAGCCAGAGCGCCCGTTGTCGATCTTCGAGACAACCGGCCCATACTGACTTCGTCGAAACCCGTTCTCGTAAACGGCGTGGCTGTAAAGAGCGCCGTCTTGAGGGTCGGCGACCGAGTCCGAACCGTCCGGGATGCATGGACCTATCAAGGTGTCTCCGTTCGCACCAGCGGCCCTCCGGATCCTCCCCGCCTAAGCCTCGTCCCCTTCGTTGCGACGACGTTGATGCTCTTGCTCGGCTCGCTCGCCCTTCTTCTCGTCTTCGGTTCCTCGGTAATCCGGGAGATGCAGCCCAAGCGTCCACTGCAACCGGCGGCGTCGATGAGCGCCCCGGAGCGGCAACTTGCCCATTCCCTCTCCGGCAATCGCAGCCCGAACTTGTCGGATAGCGGATCGAGCTCCGCCGAGAAGCCCGGGATCGGATCGCTTATCGGCTCGGCAGAGGCGCCGATGCCCTTTGTCCACACCGAGATGGTGGCTCCAGAGTCGCAGCCCGACTATTTCAACGCGGACATCATGTTCATTCACACTCATCCCGACGACGAGAGCATCGACTTTGGCGGGCTCATCGCCATGGAGGCGCGGTCAGGGAAGAGGGTAGTGACCGTCATTTTCACCGACGGTACCGCCGGACTCGACCAGTATCCGAATAGGCGGACCGGCGGCATCTATCCCGCTCACGACCTTCGTGGGGCTGCGCTTGCCGGGGTGCGGGTGCGAGAAGCCGAAGCCGCGCTTTCGATTCTCGGATCGAGGGAATACGTGCGTTTGGGGCTGCGGAACAATCCCTACGACAGCATTCGCGAGATCCTCCCGCTCCATGAGGTCCTCAGACGCTGGGGAGGCGAGAGCCGTGTCGTCGGGGAGCTCGTGCGGCTCATCGAAGGGTTTCGACCGCGGATCATCGTGTCCCCGGACGAGCATCACCGCGGGGTGTTCAAGCACTTCGAGCACGAAGCAGTAGGTTACGTCACCGACCAGGCTATCCGTTATCTTCACGCTCACGGAGAGGATTTCGTTGGGGCGCATCTGATTGGCATCGATCCGATGTTGACCGGACAGTATCAGAACGTCTTCGGGGTCAACGTAATGGCGGTCGACCCGCAGTCGGGGCTCACCTATCGGGCAATCCAGGTGGGGGCACTGAAGGAGCACGTCACTCAACGCGACGCCTCCGTCATCGGAGTGGAGGTGGTGCCGAACTTCGCCGACGAGTACTACGTTGCGCGCTTCTGGAACCTTCCGACTCCGATTTCCGAGTACTTCGCGCCGCCCCGGTAGCTGTCGACCGATAGGGCCGGCCTTTACCGAGCCTTCACTAACTGGTAGCATGGCGCAAATGAAAATCATGTTCGTTTGCACCGGCAACATCTGCCGCTCACCCCTCGCAGAGGCGGTGTTCCACGACCTATCCCACAAGGAGGGAGTCGAGGAGCGCTTCGAGGTCGATTCATCGGGAACCACCGCCTACCATGTTGGCCAACAAGCCGATGACCGAATGCGATCCGTCGCCGCTTCTCGCGGTGTAGAGATCCGACACAGATCGAAACAGCTCATCCCGCAGGATTTCGACGAACACGACCTTCTGCTCGCAATGGATAGGAGCAATCTCAGGGAAATGCGGTCGATCGCACGGAATTCCGCTCATCGGGACAAGATACGGCTCTTTCGAGAGTTTGATCCTCAGGGAGGCCCGGACGCCGAGGTACCCGATCCCTACTACGGGGGGCGCTCAGGATTCGAGAAGGTCTACGATATGGTTGAACGAACCAGCCGCTCCCTTCTGTCCGCTCTGCTCGATCGAGTATCGACGCGATCATCCTGAGACGGGGAGAGGCAGGTGGGCAATAGTGAGCAGATACTCCTCAAACTGAGCGAGCTTTTCGGTAGAGAGGTCTCAATTTCCGAGAAGCGCGGCGTGGGAGGGGGCTGCATCAATCAAACCAGCGTCCTGGTACTCGATCGGGGGGAACGTGTCTTTCTCAAGGAGAACTCGGATCGGTTCCGCGATATGTTCAAGGCAGAGTTTCTCGGGCTTCAGGCGATGGCGACAGAAGCAGGTCCACACGTTCCCAAACCCTACGCCTACGGGGAGGCCGACGGCGGCCAGTTTCTTCTTCTCGAGTACGTCGATGAGGGACGGAGAAGCGCCGATTTCTCGCAGGATTTCGGCCGCCGACTTGCCCTCATGCATTCGCAGAAGCGTTCGCGGGAATTCGGATTTGAATCGGACAACTACATCGGGGCGAGTCCACAAGTCAACACCTGGGAAGAAAGTTGGCCCGGGTTCTTCGCCCGCCATCGCCTCGGCTATCAGCTGGAGCTGGCACGCCGCAATGGCCGCGCATCGGCGCGCTGGGCGCGGCCCCTCGAACGAATCATCGAACGCATAGGAGACTACCTGACCGAACCCGACCACGCCTCAATACTCCACGGTGATCTCTGGGGAGGAAACTACATGGTGGGAACCGACGGTCATGCGGTCCTGATCGACCCCGCAGTCTACTACGGAGATCGCGAGACGGACCTTGCCATGACTGAGCTTTTCGGCGGGTTCGGATCCGCCTTCTACTCTGCGTATCACGAGGTGCTTCCGATCGACCCCGGCTATCGGGAGCGCAAGGATCTCTACAATCTCTATCATCTCCTGAACCATCTCAACCTGTTCGGAGGCTCCTATGCCGGGTCTGTGGCATCGATCGTCACCAGGTATCAGTAGCGGAGCGAGCGGTGCAGTTGACCTGGCGACGGCGGTCGTGTATTTTCGATGTATGCGCACGCTTGGATCCGGCGCGACCGAGACGTCTGGCGCACCCTTCCTCCTTCTCAATCCCATGAGCTTCGGTCGCGCGAAGCAGGGACCGTGTCCCTCATAGAGGTAGAAGACCTCGAACACTGTTATTCACCTGGCTCACCGCACTCAACGAAGGCGTTGGAGCGGATCTCCTTCACCGTCGAGGAGGGAGAGTACGTTGCTCTCGTGGGGCCAAACGGATCGGGCAAGTCGACGCTAGCGTTTCACCTCAACGGACTGCTACAACCGACCGCCGGCCGAGTTCTGATCGACGGAAATGACACGAAGTGCCCTTCGGATCTGCCTGCAATTCGGAGGACGGTTGCGATGGTGTTCCAGAAGCCGGAGGAACAGATCGTTGCACTTACCGTGGAGGAAGATACGGCTTTCGGGCCGGAGAATCTCGCGCTCGGGCGCGAGGAGATTCGCCGTCGAGTGAGCCGGAGCCTGTCGACGGTCGGGCTTGCCGGCTACGAGTTGCGCTCGCCGCACAAGCTGTCGGCCGGCCAGAAACAGCGGCTCGCGATCGCCGGTGCCTTGGCGCTCGAGCCTCGAGCGATCGTTTTTGACGAGGCGACGTCGATGCTCGATCCGCGGGGACGGCGCGAGACCCTGGCCCTCATGCGCGAGCTCAACCGCCGGGGCACCACGATCGTGCACATCACTCATCGTATGGAAGAGGTGGTCGAGGCCGAACGGGTCGTCGTCCTCGACTCAGGACGGATCCAATTCGACGGCGCTTCGGAAGAGCTCTTCGGTTCGAGGTCTCAGGTCCTCGGCGGACTCGGACGTCCTGCGGCGTTGGAAACGGCGTTCGCGTTGTCACGTCGGTGTGGGATCGACCTGGGTACGCCAACCGACTATCCGACGCTGTCCGAGGCAATTCTTGCCGCTCTGCCGGACCGGTCGGCGACGCGGGGCAACGCCGGGCGGGACGGCAGAAGGGAGGGCGCGTCCCCCCGAGGTGAGCTCCGAGCCGTCCTCCACTCCACCCCCCTCATCGAGGTATCCGGGCTCTCCCACTCCTACGCAAGATCGGCGCCGGAAGGCAGGTCGGGACGAATGAGGCGTCGCCGTGCGCATCAAGGGGACACCCCTCGCTCTTTGTTCACGGGCACCGCCGACGTTCCGTCGCTGCACGAGGTATCTCTCTCCATCGGCCGAGGAGAATGCGTGGCTGTCATCGGGCCTACGGGATCGGGCAAGTCTACGCTTCTTCAACACCTCAATGCACTCTTTCTACCGCAGGAGGGGGAGGTACGAGTCGACGGCGTGCACGTTGGGCGAAGCGAAGCCGAGCTGCCGACCATCAGACGAAAGGTAGGGCTCGTCTTTCAACGGCCTGAGGAGCAGATCTTCGCACAGTATGTCGGCGACGAGATCGCCTACGGCCCGCGGCTGGCAGGGTTGGGCGGCAAGGAGCTGACCGGGCGGGTTCGATGGGCGATGGATCAGGCGGGTTTGGGTTTCGAAGAGCTCAAGGACCGACTCACTTTCGCCTTGAGCGGAGGTGAGCAGCGCAAGGTCGGACTGGCGGGGATACTCGCCCTTCGGCCCACCGCGCTCCTCCTCGACGAACCGACGGTCGGCCTTGACGCGACTTCACGACGGCGGACGGTCGAGTTGATCGCGCGCTTGCTTGACGAGGGAACGACGGTGGTCATCTCGACACACGATATGGACGTGGCCGCTCGGTTGGCAGACCGGATCGTGGTCCTCTCGAAAGGTTCACTCGTCATGGAGGGAACATCCGAGGAGGTCTTCGGTCGGGCCGATGCCCTTCGGTCCCTCGGTCTCGACGTGCCCGGGCCGGTGGAGCTCCTGCTGCGCCTCCGGAGAAGAGGAATAGGGTTCTCTCTCGACTACCCGCTGAGATTCGACGGCATCGTCGACGCCCTTGCAAAGCTCCTCGGGGAAAGAGTCGACGTTGGAACAAAGGGGGAAGTCTGAGATGCGTCGATACGATCTCGGACGGTTGATGGAGTTTGCTCGGTATGTTCCCGGCAGCTCCCCGTTGCACCGCCTCCACCCGGGCGCGAAGTTGCTCACAGCCATCCTGGGGGTGTCTCTTCTCATCGCTGCGCGAGGCGTAGCCGTGCTCGGGCTGGCGTTCCTCCTCGTAGTCGCATTGACCACCGTCAGCCGAATACCGCTTTCGACACCGTTTCGGAGTCTTCGACGCGCCCTCCCCTGGCTCCTTATCGTCATTCTCATTCAGATACTCACGGTGAGCGGAACGCAGTGGGGCGCGAACTACGGCGGTTTCTGGATCTTCCAGCTACGGGGTGGGCAAGTCTATGCGGCGATCGGGAGCTTGCTTCGGTTCGTCGATCTGATTCTGTTTCTGGTCCTGAGCATTTCTGTGACTGAGGCGGGGGAGCTTTCCTATGCGGCTGACGCCGTGCTCACTCCGTTCTCTGCGGTCGGCATTCCGACGCGCGCCTTCTCACTGACTCTCACGATAGCGCTCTACTTTCTCCCGTTGTTCGCGACCGAGGCGGACCGCATCATAAAGAGCCAAGCGGCACGGGGGGCCGACTTTGCGCCGAAGGGGTTTCGACCGCTCGGCCGTATCAGGACCTTCGCCCCCCTCTTCGTACCACTGCTCGTTATCGCGCTTCGTCACGCAGAGAATCTGGCGCGCGCGATGGAGGCTCGCGGATACAGCCCCCGGGGCGGTCACACACGTTTGGCGGTACATCGGCTGCGCTGGGGAAGTGTCGCCGCGACGCTCGGGGTGGGCGCGCTGCTCGTGATTTCGCTTTTGGATCCGCTTCGGGGGATCGATTCGATGTTTCGGGGCCTATTCTGACCATGTCTGGGCGACGGAAGGAGACGATACATGAATGCACGTAAGATAGCGGTTGCCGGAGTGTTGAGCGCAATCGCGATTTTCCTCGGGATACCGCCCATCCATCTGGGCTATATACCCTGGTTTGCAGGGGCGTCGTTGACGGTCATGGCGGCACCCGTCATCATCGGGGCCGTACTGGAGGGACCGATCGTCGGGCTGGCCATCGGGTTCCTCTTCGGGCTATCAAGTCTCGTCAACGCGGCAGTGGCTCCGTCGGGTCCTGCAGACGTACTGTTCACGAATCCACTCGTCTCGGTTTTTCCGCGACTCTTTATCGGGCCCGTTGCATGGTTGATCTACCGTCCCTTCGAGAAACGGGCTCGACCGGTTGGAATGGTCCTCGCGGGAATCGGCGGGAGCCTCACGAACACGGCTCTCGTGCTCGGCATGATCGTGCTGCTCGGCAAGATCGGCCTCCCCCTCGCCGGCACCATCGCGCTCACAAACGGAGGGCCCGAAGCGGCTGCGAATGCGTTTCTCGTCCTGGCCGTGGTGGCGGCGTGGAAGCGCATCGAGATCGGCAGAAGGGGGTCGCAGCTTGAATAGAGCGGAGGATCGAGTCACCCTTGCGATTGATATCGGCAACTCAAACATCAAGTTCGGTGTGTATCGAGAAGGTCGATGGGAACGACGCTTTCGCATCAGCACGGTGCGCACCAAGACCCCGGACGAGTATGGGTTGACCTTTCGCAGCCTGCTCAACGAGTCGGGGCTGGACTTCTCCGAGATTGACAGGGCGGTCGTGAGCAGCGTCGTTCCGCCGTTGACCTCGGTGGTGAGCGAGATGCTCGATCAGCGGATGGAGGAGAAACCCCTCGTCGTCGGGCCGGGCATACGTACGGGAATCCGTATTCGCACCGATAACCCGGTTGAGGTTGGCTCCGACATAGTCGCAAACGCTGTGGCGGCGCACGAACGATGCGGCGACAGATGCATCGTGATCGCCTTCGGCACGGCCATTACATTTTCGGCGATCAGCGAGGAAGGCGACCTGCTCGGGGCTGTAATCGCTCCGGGACTCAGGCCTGCAGCCGAAAGCCTGGTACGGAATACGGCCCAGCTCAGACTCGTTGAATACACGGCACCGCCGGAGGCGCTCGGGCGCAACACGATACATGCGCTCCAATCGGGGCTCGTTTTCGGCTTCGTGGGACTCGTTGAGGGGCTGGTGGGGCGAATAGAGGAGCAGCTCGGCGGGCCGTCAAGGATTGTCTCAACTGGAGACCAGGCCAGGTACCTCCTGCCGCTCACGAAGAGTCTCGGTGAGTTCGAGCCGTGGCTCACGTTGGACGGCCTCCGGTTGATCGCTGATCGGAACGCCGGTTGACACTGGCGGCCGGAACGGCGGGGGCGTCAGCGCGGCTCGCCTTGACACTTGGAGACCTTTGAGGTAAGTTTCTACGATACGACAAGATAGATTTCTATTCAATTGCGCAAAGAGGAAGCTAAGGAGTAGCTGATGGCGAAGAAAGCCCGGGGTAAGTTGGTCCGGAGGCTCGGAATCAATCTTTACGGGAACCCGAAATACGATCGACTGTTGAAGAAGAAGAGCAATCCGCCGGGGATGGACAGTAGACGTCGGATGCGGCGGAAAGACAGCGAATACGCGCGGCAGCTCGCCGAGAAGCAGAAGCTGAAGTTCTGCTACGGCCTGAGCGAGCGGCAGTTTCGAAACCTGTTCGAGAAGGCAAAGAACATGAAAGGCGTCACGGGCGAGAACATGTTGAGCCTGCTCGAGCGACGCATCGACAACGTGGTCTATCGGATGGGTATGGCTACCACTCGGCCACAGGCGCGGCAGCTCGTCAGTCACGGGCATATTCTGGTAAACGGACAGAGGATCACCGTGCCGTCTCTCGTCGTCAAGAGCGGTGATTCGATCAGCGTGAAGGATCGAAACGCGAGCACCAAGCTCGTGCGATCTTCGCTTTCTCATCACGATCGACCGATTCCTGCGTGGCTTACAGTTTCAGCAGATGAGGTCAAGGGCAAGATTGAGCGTCTTCCGGTTCGCAGTGATATTCCGACGATAGCCAACGAGCAGCTCGTCATCGAGTACTACGCGAAGTAGTCAGGCGACAAAGCAAACCAGACGCCCGATTCCGGGAAGGGAACGCCGGTTGTATGGCACGCAGCGAAAAGGGGAGAGTCGGACGCGTCAGCAATTCATTCACGTGGTTGCTCAAGATTACGGTCGGCTTCTTTCTGTGGTGGCGCTATCGGCTGAGAACCGAAAACCTCGAGGTACTGCGTAGCGTCCGACCGCCCTACGTCATTCTTCCCAATCATGTTACGACCTGGGATCCCTTCTTCATCGGGTTCTACGCACCCGGCCCTGTCTACAACGTAACTTCCGACTTCCAGTTCCGTCGACGAATCATGCGAATTGTTCACAGGCTCGTCGGCAGCATTCCCAAATCGAAGGTTATTCCGGATGTCGAAACCATCAAGCGCATTCTCGAGGTGCGCAGAAACAAAGGCATCATCGGAATATACCCCGAAGGAATGCGTACGTGGGATGGGCACACCGCCGACACGATCTTCCAGACCGCCAAGTTGCTGAAATTCCTGAAGATTCCCGTCATTGCAACAGTGTTGAAGGGTGCTTACCTCTCGCTGCCCCGCTGGACCAGTCGCTCTCGTCGTGGCCGGGTGACCATCGAGTTTACGAAGATCTTCTCCGGTCCGGAGCTGAAGCACCTCAGCCTCGAGCAGATCCAGGCGCAGATCGATGAGGCGCTCAGGTTCGATGAGTACGAGTTTCAGCAGCGGCAGATGCTCCCGTATCGAGGGAACCGACCCGCCGAGAGTCTCGAGCTTGCTCTCTATGTCTGTCCGCACTGCAGGAGCATTGCGCAGCTTCAATCGCGCGGGCATCGCCTCCGTTGTCTTCATTGCGGCTATTCGGTCTTCTACAACGAGTACGGTTTTTTCCAACGCCGGTCCGGCAGACTCTACTTCGAGAATGTCCGAGACTGGAATGTTTGGCAGCAGGCCTATCTCGAAGAGGAGATAGCACGGCGTCTCTCGGAAGAGGAGGAAGGGTCCCTCCTCCGGGACGAGGCGATGGAGCTGTACGTCGGGTATCGAGTGAAACCGGTTCGAAAAAAAGCCCTCGGAGATCTACTTCTCTATCCGGATCGAATCGAGTTTCGCGCATCCGGGGGTGCGACTTTCCACTTTCCTCTGAATGAGGTGGACGGTGTAAACGTGCAGCTCGGCGAGCGGCTCGAGTTCTATCACGGTCGGGTCCTCCACCGGTTCGTGCCGAAGGGACGCTCGGTGTCCGGTTTGAAGTGGATGTGCGCGGTCGAAATCCTCAGGCGGCTCAACGGCTACGCCGAATCCGAAGCGGCACTGTAGCGCTCTTTCAATCCTGACCAAAAAGTACAACATTCACACTGGAATTCTTGACGACGATCAACTATATTTCTAGTGTTATGGTGAAGGCTCCAATTGGACCGATATTCACCGCGGGTGCCGGAATCGAAAGGCACAACGTTCGCACCACACCTTGTCAGGTACATCCAGTTTGGCAACTAACGTGATCCTCAGGAAAGCAAGACTGGATGCAAATTCACCGATCGGGAACAAGCTGATCTGCTCAGTCCATGGAGCCCGTGCCGTAGCGACGAAGAGGCCGATGGGCGCGGTAGAGCCGCGACGTGGACTCAAACATCTCAGTGGTACGTCACTTGCTATGGGAGGGAGATAGTATGGCGTCGGACAACAAGAACTTCCAGCAATCGCTCGACAAGCTCATTAGCGAGTCCAAGTCTCGAAAGGACGAGAACTGGAGCGGGACCATGTCCGAATACATGGCATTTGTGCATGACGATCCGAACGTCGCACAGTCCGCTCCGGCGCGCATCTACGACATGATCGTGAGGGAGGGGAGTGACGAGATAAATCGTCCCTACAGGCTCCCGCACTACGAAGACATCGTGAAGTACCGTTTCTTTGACGGCGAGATCTTCGGAATCGAAGAGGTGCTTCATGATATTGTTCGGTTTTTCCGTGCGGGTGCGAACCGGACCGAAACCGGCAAACGCATTCTCATTCTCGTCGGTCCAGTTTCGTCCGGGAAATCGACAATCGCAGCGCTTCTTCGCCGAGGGCTCGAAAGGACCGAGGTGCCACTCTATGCAATCAAGGACTGCCCGATTCGCGAGGAACCTCTGCATCTCGTTCCAAGGTCACTCAGACCCAAATTCGAAGAGCTGCTCGGGGTCAAGATCGAGGGCGACCTTTGTCCGGTGTGCAAGTACCGGCTCACGAACGACGAGCAGTACCGGGGTGAGGACGGGAGCGTCAAATGGGAGAACATGCCGGTGGAACGAATTCGCCTGAGCGAGCGCTCCCGGATCGGAATCGGAACCTTTCAACCCTCCGATCCGAAGAACCAAGATATCTCCGAGCTCATCGGTCATGTCGATCTCGGACAGATTACCCGGTACGGGGAAGGGCACCCGCTCGGCTACAAGTTCGACGGGGAGCTTCAGATAGCGAACCGCGGCCTAATCGAATACATCGAGATCCTGAAGTGCGACATCAAGTTCCACTACGTTTTGATCACCGTAGCGCAGGAGCAGCTGATCAAGGCGCCGAGCTTTCCGCAGATGTACATCGACACCGTCATCCTGAGCCACACCAACCAGACGGAGTTCGACAAGTTCAAGTCCAACAAGGAAAACGAGGCACTCCACGATCGGATGTACCCGATTTACGTTCCCTACAACCTGAGGGTCGGAGATGAGAAAGCGATCTACCGCAAGCTCATCGATCAGAGCGAGTTCAAAGACAAGGTGCACGTGGCGCCGCTCACGCTCGATATGGCCGCTCTGTTTGCGGTTCTGACCCGTCTAATCCCGTCGAAAGCGGCGGAAGTGGACCTCTTGAAGAAGGCAAAGTACTACAACGGGGAGGCCATACTCGAGAAGGAGAAGGACCCCGTAGACGTGCGCCGTCTCTGGATGGAGGGGAAGGATCAGGGCGAAGGGATGAGCGGTATCAGCCCTCGCTTCATCATGAACGCACTCAACATTGCCCTCGGGTCTGCGAAGGACCAGGCGAAGTGCATCAATCCCGTCGACGTCATCCGCGCTTTGAAGCATCAGTTCGACCATCACATCGGGTTCAGTGACGAGGAGCGTGGGCGCTATGTCGAGCTGCTCATGGCCGAGAAGGCGAGTGTACTGGCGGAGTACCGCGAGCGAGCCAAGAAGGAGATCAACAAGGCATTTCTGTTCGCGTATGAAGATCAGGCGCAGGCGCTCTTCGACAATTACATGAAGAATGCCACCGCCTATTGTCTGAAACGCAAGATAGTCGATCCCGTGACCCAGGACGAATCCGATCCTGACGAGAAGCTCATGCGCTCGATCGAGGAGATGATAGGAATCTCCGAAGGTGCGCGGGGCGAGTTCAGACAGGGATTGTTCGTGTTCAAGTCGGACGCGATCGACCGCAAAGAGGATTTCGATTTCAAGAGTTATCCGCCGCTGCAGGAGGCCATCGAGAAGAAGCTGATCTCGGATTTGAAGAACATCGTTTCGCTCACGCTCGCCGACAAGAGCCGAAAGGATCCCAAGACGCTCGAGCGGAAGCATGAGGCGGTTTCGAAGCTTCTCGAAAAGGGCTACTGTCCGGTGTGCGCCGAGTCTTTGCTGGAGTTCGTCGGGGAGATGCTGCGCAAAGAGGAGTAGAAGATGGCCGTAGTGCAACCGGATTATGGAACGGCACCGCGGGGAAACACCGACGCGGCACGCCATCGTCAGAAGATCAGGGAGGCCATTCGTCAAAATCTGCCGGATATCATTAGCGAAGAATCGATCATAACACGCAATGCCAAGCAGATCGTTCGTGTCCCCGTTCGGGGAGTGAAGAGTTATCACTTCATACACAGTCGAGGCGGAGAAGCCGGCGGTGGTTTCGGCAGCGGCGAATCCAAGCAGGGTACGGTCATCGGCCGCCGTCCAAAACCTGCCGCCGGACGCCCTGGAAAACCGGGAGGTGAGCCCGGTATCGACTACCTCGAGACGGAAATCGAGATTGAAGAGCTGCTGGAGATGATGCTCGAGGACCTCGGGCTACCGAATCTTCAGAAAAAACAGGTGCAGCAGAACACGACGACGGAAGGGTGGACCTTCGATTCGATCGAAAAGGCGGGAATCCGACCGCGGCTCGACAAGAAACGGAGTGTACGAGAGGCGATTAAACGGGTAGAGAGCTTCGTTGCGTTGCTCATGCGGGAAACCGGCCGGAGCGAGGAAGAGTGCCGGCGGGCCATCGATATCAGCGAGGGCGATCTCGTGAAGGCACGTCAGCTGCTCGATGCCGGTGAGGCAGGGACCGCGCAGGGGGCCGTATCCGGTTCTCGTCGGCCACCGTCCCTCGAGTCGAGCGATCTGCGCTTTCGAACGATCGAGGAGAAGGTGAAAGAGGAATCGAACGCGGTCGTTCTTGCGATGATGGACGTTTCGGGGAGCATGGACACGATGAAGAAATACTTCGCACGCTCCTTCTATTTCTGGATGCTCTCGTTCCTGCGAACCATCTACGAACGAGTGGAAATCCGCTTCATCGCCCATACCACTGAGGCGAAGCTCGTCGACGAGCACGAGTTCTTCCACAAAGGTGAATCGGGCGGCACGCAATGCTACTCGGCCTACGACCTCGCTGCCGAGCTTATCGACGTCGAGTATCCCACTTCGAGTTGGAACGTCTATCCGTTCCATTTCTCCGACGGAGAAGACTGGGATGCGGATCGAACCGTGCAGTCACTGCGTCAGCTTCTATCGCACGAGGTGGCGGCGTTCGGCTACGGAGAAATACAGACGGAGTACTCCTCCTCGGTTCTCATGAAGGCCTTTGAAGAGAACCTCGGACTGAAGGAAGGGGAATCGAACGGGTGGAGCTACTACGACGGAAGATGGAAAGAGACGCCTCTCATGGGAGTGATCATTCGCCAAAGACAGGACCTCTATCCCGCTCTTAGGGTGTTTCTTGGGACGGGTTAGGAGGCTCGATTGGAAAAACGAGATCTCGAACGGCTGAACGAAGCTGACCGACTGATACAAGAGATAGCGGCCGACTTGGGCCTCGACTGCCTGCCCCAGGAGTTCGACGTGGTCCCTGCGCAGAAAATGCTGGAGATCATGGCTTACCGGCTCCCCGTCAACTTCTCGCATTGGAGCTTCGGCCGAGATTACGAGATCGAGCGTACTCGTTTCGAGCACGGTTACGGGGTACCCTACGAGGTCGTTTTCAACAGTGATCCCTCCCGCGCCTATCTTATGGAGACGAATCCGTTTCCAATACAAGTCCTTGTCATCGCCCACGTCTACGGCCACAACGACTTCATGAAGAACAGTCTCCATTTTCAGAAAAGCAGACGTGACATGATAACCTCGGCGTCCGAGGCGGCATCCCGATTTCGTCAATACGAGCACGACTTCGGCGCCGATGCGGTCGAGCGGATGATCGATGCAGGGATGGCCATACAGTGGAACATTGACCCGGATGCGGACAAGAAACGCGAATCGGAAGAGGAGGCGAGGGAACGCCTTTACGGCTGGCACAAGAGCCCTCCTGCCGGTGGCAAGTTTGACGATCTCCTCCCGCCGGCCCCGCCGATCGCCACCGAACAGAAACGGGAGCTGCGGAAGAAGACTCCCCCTGAGCCGACCGTCGACCTGCTCGGATACGTGACCGAGCATTCTCCCCGTCCATTGGTCGAATGGGAGAAGGATGCACTGTCGACGATACGGGCTCAGTCCGAATACTTCATGCCCTACCGGCGAACGAAGATTATGAACGAGGGATGGGCGACCTACTGGCACCAGAGGATCATGCGGCGCCTGTTTGAGGAGAAGTTCTTGAGCTCCGAGGAGCACGGCTTCTATAACCTCTACAACGCGCGAGTCAAGGCGCATAACCCGCGCAGCATCAACCCCTATTTGCTGGGATCAACCATGTTCGAGAGCATAGAGGATCGTTGGAATAGAGGCCGGCACGGTCAGAAGTTCTCAGAAATCGAGGATGCCGACGTCCGCCGTTCCTGGGACACCGCATCCATGAAAGGGCGTGAAAAGATCTTCCAGGTGCGGCGCACGCACATGGACTGGTTTTTCGTGGACGAGTTCCTCGACAAGGACATCGTCGATGAACTCGATCTGTTCGTCTATGCCGAGCAAGAACGTGACGCCTATTACGAGTCGATCGTCGAGGTAGTGGACTGGAGACGGGTCAAGGAGTACCTGGTCGGAAACCTCATGAATTGGGGTATTCCAAGAATCGAGGTGGTCGACGGTAACTACCGTGGGAGCTCACAGCTCTATCTGCGGCATGTCTTCGAGGGGATGCCGCTGGAGGACGAGTACTGCCGCAAGACTCTCGAGCATATCTACACCCTCTGGGACAGGCCCGTTTTTCTGGAAACCAGAGAGCCGTACCTCGATCAGTTTCGCAAGAAGCTCTATATGGCCGACGAAGACGGGGTCCACGTTCACGAAGAATAGCACCAGGGGGCTTGATCTTCTCGTCGACCTGCAACCAGATCGCTTCCGGTCATGCATGTCATTGAAGCCGAAAACCTGCGCCGAGTGTACAGTGCAAAGATCGTTGTTCTTCGTCGTACTATGAAAGAGGTCGCAACAGTCGACGAAATCTCCCCCGAAGCGATATAGGCTTCTCCAATCGGCATTCTTAACCTCCTGACGGCACTCTTCCTGTCCTCCTGCTCACGGGGGTCAGATTTGTTGTAACCAAAAGTATATTTGAGTATTTTTCTAATCATATATGTGCAGCGCGTAGTGCAGCAGTAGGAGGGAAACCACGAACCAAGGCAGGCAAGAATGTGATAGATGAAAAAAGCACGGTAGTTGCCGAAACGAGCTCCACCGATACGACCAATGCAAAGAAGGTTCCCGATTCGGGTCCGAGAAGGAGCGGAATCGGGAAACGACGAAGGCCGCCACGCCGCCGAATTGGGATTGTCATCAGGAAGCTGATTCCGTTCATAATAATCGGCGCATTTGCGGCTCTCCTGTTGGAGGTGCCCTTCCTTCTCAACCTGTTCTTCGTCGTCATTCGTTTCGCCGGTCAGCTTCTCTTCGCGGTCCTCTTCATGATCGTACAGTTTGGCTCCCTTTTCTGGTTCATGTCCCGTTCGAAAACCGAGAAGATACGCCCCGAGGACCCCAAATCGCTCACTTTCGATGACTACTGGGGTCAGCCGAACCTCAAGAGTCTCGTCCGTCAATGGCTGGGCCTTCTTTCAGACCGGCAGGAGTTCGTAGACATGGGCGGCCGCTACATCAACGGTCTTCTTCTCTACGGCGAGCCGGGAACCGGAAAAACCATGCTCGCGAAAGCGATGGCCGGAGAAGCAGGTGTCGCATTCATTTCGATCGAAGGATCGGGGTTCAGGGCGATGTTTTGGGGCGTTGACGTCCTGAAGATGATCTGGTTTGTCCGTAAGGCCCGAAAGATGGCGCGTCGCTACGGCGCTGCCATCGCCTATATCGACGAGATCGATGCGGTTGGGATGAGCCGCGGCGGCGTTATGCGCGGCGGAGGCGGCGGAATGGTCGGCGGAGGCGGCGGAATGTTCGGTATGGGCGGCGGTACCGGAGCGCTCACTCGTCTGCTCTACGAGATGGATGGGGTCGGAGAGAAGACCCGCTCTGAGCGAATAAAGGGAAAGCTCTATCAGCTCTTCGGAAAGAGGCCACCGGAGCGGAAATGGCACGTGCTGTTCATGGGTTCAACGAACAGGCCCGACGTGCTCGACCCAGCGTTGGTTCGTCCCGGCCGATTCGACCAGACGATACACGTCGGTCTCCCCGACAAGTCCGGTCGCCGGGAGATTATCGGCGGCTACCTGCAGAAGATCAAACACGATGCCTCGGTGAACGTTGACGCCATCGTGGCGAACACCACGAAGTCGACCCCCGCGCAGATCATGGCGGCACTTACCAAAGACGCGGTTCGTATTGCGCTCTTCGACGATAGGCACGAAGTGTCCCAACGGGACATCGACAAGGCGTTCCTCCAGCAATGGATGGGGATCGAAAACCCGATCGAAGAGATGGCGGTCGACCAGAGGCGTCAGATCGCGATCCACGAAGCTGGTCATGCAGTGGCTCAACACTATCTGCAGCCGGACCAGCGAATCGTGCACCTGACAATCGTCGCACGAGCTCAAAGCCTCGGGTTCATGCTGCCGCTCGATGAAGTCGAGATGTATTCCTATCCGCTGCGCCGCATCGTTGCCGGCATCATGGTCGCCCTCGCCGGGCACGTCGCCACTCGAATTGTCTACGGCGAGGATTGGACCGGGGCCTACAGCGATTTTCAGCAGATCCGGGGGCATCTCCGGCACCTATATCTCCTCGGATATTTCGGCCCGCCGGTCCGAGAGGTCGAAGCGGACGGAGGGGCAGGGAAGGACGACGCGCTGCTGATACGCTTCTGGAAGCAGTTGGAGGGCGAAGTCGAGTCTCTCCTTCGGATGCACAAAGACGAGCTGCTTGCGCTTGCGGAATCGCTCCTCGAGAATAACGAGCTTTCTCACGATGAGGTGCTCGCGTTGCTCGGATCGAACGTCGAAGCGGCCGCGAGCGAGCCAGCGCTCGACTGGTATCAGCTCCGGACACGGGATCGAAAGCAGGAACAGGAGCGGGCTGCCGCAGGCTACATGGAGGGGAGAGCCCCCGAAGGCGAAACGAAGGATTAGCGATCCTCATCGAAAAAATCGCATCTATAATAGAGGCAGCGCGCGGCGCTGCCTCTATTTCCACGACCACACAGCGAAGTCGCCGTCGGCTATCTTGGTCGGCTTGATATTGCCGTCTGCCTCGGCGACGAAGACCCCGGGAAGTCCCCGAGGCGTGTAGGCGGTGTAGACGAGATAGGAGCTGTTCGGC
Source organism: uncultured Spirochaetales bacterium (assembly GCA_964506755.1). Taxonomy (GTDB): domain Bacteria; phylum Spirochaetota; class Spirochaetia; order DAHUYW01; family DAHUYW01; genus CAZDMH01. The sequence goes on along the minus strand of CAZDMH010000019.1, from coordinate 44,184 downwards.
GACCAGATCGTCTGGGAGTGCTGGTACTGATCGGTATAGGGGAGGGTCGAGAGGAGCCCCTGTGTGAGTGGAAAGGCCGCGAGATTCCAGAACTTCCCGCTGCGTACGTCGAGTACCTCGAGACTTACGTGCGGCAAGCTGGGGATTTGGGCATAGCTGCCGTCGACCTTTTCCCCTGCCGCTGGGATAAAGAAGGCGATCTTTGAGCTGTCTGGAGCCCAGTAAAAGGCGAGGACCGACAGCTTGTCGAGCGCTTGGAGCTCCTTGTGCGCGACGAGATCCCAAACATGAAGCACGCTTCTCATGGTTCCGTCGATCGACTGTGAATCGAGATACGCGAGAAGCTTTCCATTTGGCGACACTGAGAAGAGAAAACCTTCTTCGCCGTTCGGGGCGAAGAGCTCGGAACCCGTGCCCGAAGGGGAAACGGCTGCCAGACGCGAGCTCGTTCCGCTCGATTCGACGGTGACGATATCTCCATTCGGAAGAACCGCAGGAGCCTGAAAGAGCTCAAAATCGCCGCGCAGGTCCACTTTTTTTTGTGGGTCATCGACAGGGATGATCGACACCCGGCCCCCGGTCTTCGCGGTGAAGTCGGTGTGCGAGACTATCTTGTTTCCGTCCGCGGTCCAGGCCCAGTAGTAGGGTGATCCAGAGTCGATCTCGTGGTAGCTGCCTGGTCGTTCGGCCCTAACGACTCCCAGCTCCAGAGTCCCCGAATGATCCGAAAGCACGGCTATCCGTCGCCCGTCGGGCGCCCAGTCGAAGTAGAAGGGTTGCAGCTGCTCGCTCGTGAAGGTGTTGACGTCGCGGTGAGTCTTCAAATCGAGCACCTGGAGTGATGCCGTGGAGTTGCCGCTCGCCGGATCGGTCAGATAGCGGGCGTAGGCAAGCTGCCTGCCGTCAGGCGACCAGACCGGGGAAACGTAGGTGACGTGAGAGCCGTTGGAGCTTTGGGCATCGTTCGTGAGCTTGGTCGTCGATCCGGACTGGTCGGCGAGGTAGAGGTTGCCGTCCGTGCCGACAAAGGCGATGTGACCGGAACGAGCGACGAAAATCTTCAGAAGCGGGCTCTGGGGAACCCGCAGCCCTCGGATCCCGCAGCCGGTCACGGTCGCGACAAGCGCGGCCATCACCAGGCCAGAGAGAATCCTTCGTATCTGATTCATCCAATTGCGACGAGCTCGAGTATCTCCTTGCCGCCGAGCTCCTCTTTCTCGAGAAGTGCTTCGGCTACCCTCTTGAACGCAGCGCTCTTTTCTTTGAGGATCTCGACCGCCTTGATGTAGGCCCGGTCAAGGATCGATTTGATCTCTTCGTCAACCTCGCGAGCAGTCTTTTCACTGTACTCGCGCCCGCGGGCGAGATCTTCGCCGAGGAACACGTGCTGCCGGTCGTCCCCGTAGGAGAGGTTCGGGAGCCTGTCGCTCATACCCCAGTCGAGGACCATCTTGCGCGCGAGCTTCGTTGCCTCCTTGAGGTCGTTTTCCGCCCCGCTGGTGATGTCTCCGATGAAGGTTTCCTCGGCCGCCCGGCCGCCGAGCATGACGGCGATCCGGTCGAGTATGTAGCTCTTGCTGTAGAGGTACTTGTCGCGCTCAGGAAGCTGTTGGGTCACCCCCATCGAGTTGTCTCTCGGAATGATCGTAACCTTGTGGAGGGGATCCGAGGTCGGAAGGGTAGCTGCCACGAGCGCGTGTCCGGTCTCGTGGTAGGAGACGATCTTGCGCTCCTGGTCGTCCATTACAAAGTTGGTCCGTTCCAGGCCCATGAGAATCTTGTCACGTGCTTCGTCGAGGTTCCTGTTTGAGATCGTCGAGCGGCCCGCCCGGACGGCAAGGAGGGCAGCCTCGTTGAGAAGATTCGCCAGATCGGCACCGCTGAACCCGGGTGTTCCCTGCGCCGCTTTTTCGAGATCGACATCCGGTTCAAGCGGTTTGTTGCGCGCATGAACCTTCAGGATCTCGACCCGGTCTTTCAACGTCGGGCGGTCGACCGTGACACGGCGATCGAATCGGCCCGGACGGAGGAGCGCCGGATCAAGTATGTCCGGACGATTGGTTGCAGCGATGACAATTGTACTGTCGTTGGGTTCAAATCCGTCGAGCTCCGAAAGCAGCTGGTTCAGAGTCTGTTCTCGTTCATCGTGGCCGCCGCCGAGACCGGCCCCGCGATGTCGCCCGATCGAATCGAGCTCATCGATGAAGATGATGCTCGGTGCATGCGTTTTCGCGTCGCGGAAAAGGCTGCGTACGCGGGACGCGCCGACTCCGACGAACATTTCCATGAAATCGGAGCCACTGATGCTGTAGAAAGGAACGTTCGCCTCGCCGGCAAGCGCTCGCGCGAGGAGGGTCTTACCGGTGCCCGGGGGCCCCACGAGGAGGACCCCTTTCGGAACCTTCGCACCCATCTTCTGGAAGCGATCCGACTTGACGAGGAAGTCGACGATCTCAGTGAGCTCACTTTTGACACCCATCACGCCGGCAACGTCCTTGAATGTGGTGCTTTCTTTCGTCTTCTTGTATAGTCGTGCCTTGTTCTGGCCAACCGAGAAGATGCTGTCGCCCTGCGCCCTCGTCCTTCGGTACATTGAGAAGAGGAACCAGATGATCAAAACGAACGGGAGAAAGTTGATCAGGACGCTCCAGAAGGAAATTCTGTTGGCCGGTTTCGTGTTGACCGTGACCCCGTTCTTGGTGAGGCTGGCGAGAAGTCCCGGATCGCCGAAAGAGGGGAGGTAGGTCTGAAAGTCGGTCACCGTGTTCGCGCCGGTCCCGGACTTGCCGAGCGCCGTTCTGAATACGCCGGAAATCTTGTCGCCTTCAACTGTCACGGTTGCCACGTTGTTGCTCTGTACCTGATTCTTGAACTCACTGTAGCTTATCTCGGTCGTGGAGCCGGAAAAGAGCCTGCCGATACCGGGCAGGAAAAGCGTGATCAGCAATACGATGAGCACGAGCGCTCCCAGCCCGGTTCCGAGCCGAGGTGAACCCCCCGGTCCCCCGAGCCCGCCTGGGAACTTTTTTCCGTTATTGTTGTTATCATTATTCTGCGGTTCGTTTGCCATAATATCCTTCACTTATACCCACTATAAAGTAAGGAGAATATGTGAAAAAGGAAAGAGCTTACGGGTGCTGCAACCTCTTTCGCAGGCGATGGTCTTGCTTGAGTACACTATGCTTTTTCCGGGTTGGTCAACTCCCTCGAAGACTGACGCAGTATCTTTATTCTTGAGTATGAAATGAGATAGGATGCCTTCAACAAACATCGAACAGATTTCGAACATGATGAAATGCGTGACAATCAAAGGGTCCGGGGCGCGTCGCCTGAGGTCGGGCGGGCTTTGGGTCTATGCCAACGAGATACAGGACCGTTTGCCTGACTATCAGAACGGCGAGCTCGTGCGAGTCCTGGCACCGGACGGCACGAAAATGGGCACCGGCTATGTCGAGCCACGATCGTTGATTGCGCTTCGGTTGGTGGCACGGAGCGAGGAAACTATCGACCGCACCTTTCTTGTGGGAAGAGTTCTCGAGGCCGATGCCGCGCGGAAGCGCTTGATTACCTCATCTGTCTACCGGGCCATATTCTCCGAGGCCGATCGCCTTCCCGGTTTTGTCGTTGATCGCTATGGCGACGTGCTTTCTGTTCAGCTGCTCACCTGGGGGGCCGAGCTCTTGCGGGGGCCGTTCGTCGAGGCGCTCCGAGAGGTCTTTGGACCACGAGCCATCGTCATCCGCAATGAGAACGACAGCCGACGCGAGCTGGGTCTGCCAACCGAGAACGAGTATCTTACATTCGACGCCGCCGCAAATCTCGAGCGCCACTCGGTGGAGCTGCTCGGGCTCTCCCTGGTTATAGACTTCACGAACGTGCAGAAAACCGGGCTCTACCTCGATCAAGTGGCCACCTACCGAACCGTTGCCGGAATGGACTTTTCAGGGCTGACGGGCGCCGACCTGTTCTGCTACAGCGGGATCTTCGGTATGCTTGCGGCAAAGCGGGGAGCGCTTCGGGTTGCGTTCGTCGACTCTTCCGAGTCGGCGCTTTCGGTGCTCGAGGAGAACCTCGAACGGAACGGCATTTCGAAGGAAAGGTATGACATAGTGCGCTCGGACGTGCTAAGCTACCTGGGCAACAGCAGTGAGGCCTCTCATGGTTTTCTTTTTGTCGATCCGCCAAAGTTCATCAAGTCGCGGAAAAGCTACTACGCAGGACTTCAAGGTTACTTCAACCTCAATCGATCCGCGGTGCGCGCTCTTGCCGACGGCGGCTTGCTGTTCACGTTTAGCTGCTCCCACCATGCGGGTGAAACAGTCTTCCGCAGCAAGGTCCTCGACGCCGTAGCGAAGGCCGGGTGTACAGCGCGGGAGATCTATCATTTTCGTCAGAACGCCGATCACGCGGTATTGCTTCCGATGGAGGAGAGCTTCTATTTGAAGGGTCTCCTTCTTGCAATCGCTCGATCATAGGAGGAACGATGAACCCATGGTCTTTTCTCGATCAATATCGTGATTCCCGCTTCAACGGGCGGTGGCCCACCATCCCGTTGCTATTCGAGATTACTGCGTCACGGTTTCCGTCCAACGCCTGTTTCACGACCTTCGAGCCTGAAGAGCTCAGCATGACCTATCTGGAGGTTCTTGATCGGGTGGCGGTTCTTTCGGGCTACTTGCGGGCGCACGGAATCAAGAAAGGCGACCGCGTGGCCCTGACCGGCAAGAACAGTCCGGAGTGGGCGATTGCCTACCTTGCGATTCTCTTCGTCGAAGGAGTCATCGTTCCGATTGACTATCAACTGAAGGACGAGGAGATTGCAGCATTGATACGCCTCTCCGGGGCACGCTTTCTTTTCGTCGATGAGGAGCGTTTCGACAAGCTTTCATCGGATGTACTAGCCGGCGATCACGGAAAGCGAACCGGGGTGGTCTCGCTGTCACCGGCAAAGAAACCCTACGTGTTGCACCTGGAAAGCGGCGAGAAGGTCGCGGCCCCGAGGACGAACGCTTCCGAGCTCGCCGCAATTCTCTACACTTCCGGTACGACCGGACACGCAAAGGGCGTAATGCTCACCCACGAGAACCTGGTGTCTGACTGCTTTCTTGCCCAGTCTCTGATAACGGTCCTTCCGACGGACGTCTTCTATGCCCTCCTTCCCATACATCACTCCTATACGATGCTCGCCGTGCTCATAGAATCGATCTCGACCGGCGCCGAGGTCGTCTTTGCGAAACGGATGGCGGTCAAACAGATACTCAGCGATCTAAAACGAGGCAAGATTACGATGCTGCTCGGCATCCCCATGCTCTTCAACAAGCTTCTCAAGGGGATCCTCCACGGCATCCGCGAGAAAGGGGCGATCGTCTACGCCCTCATCTCGGCACTGATGACGGTGAGCGGGGGGGTGAAGAAGCTGCTTGGTTTCAACCCGGGCCGTGCCCTGTTCGGGGCGGTGCTCAAGCAGGCATCACTGGAGCACATACGAATTTGTATTTGCGGAGGCGGCCCGCTCCCGGCAGAGACCTTTGCTCGGTTCAATCAGCTCGGCATCAATTTCGTCCAGGGGTACGGGCTTACCGAAACCTCTCCGATCGTGACTCTTAATCCCATTCGCCATTATAAGGAGAGCTCCGTCGGGAAAGTCATTCCCGAGGTCGAAGTCAAAATAGCCGAGGCCGACGAGGAAGGAATTGGAGAGATTCTCGTTCGGGGCCCAATAGTGATGAGCGGCTATTACGAGAATCCGGAGGCCACCGAAGAGGCTCTCACCCATGACGGGTTCCTCAAGACGGGAGACGTCGGATTTCTCGATCGAGAGAGCTACCTCTATCTTACCGGAAGAAAGAAGAATCTCATTGTTACCGAGGGGGGAAAGAACGTCTTTCCGGAAGAGATCGAGGACATGTTCCAGCTCTTTGATGAGGTGGAGCAGGTGATGGTAAAGGGCTACATACGCGACCCGAAGATGCAGATCGAGGACATCGAGGCACTGGTGTATCCGGCGAAAGAGGCGCTCGAGGAGTTGGCTCAGAAAGAGGGGAGAACTGCCGATGATGAATACGTGCGCGAACGGATAGGAGCCGTCATTTCCCAGGTGAACGCCCAGCTCCTCCCCTACAAGCGTATCAGACGGTTCAGTGTTCTCGAGGAGGCCATGGAGATGACGACGACCCAGAAAATCAAGCGATTCAAGGTCACCACCGAGACGCAATGAGGCGTCGGCGCTGCACCGCAGCAATCCTCGCGCTTGCTCTCGCCGCGGTTTCCATCGGAGCTGAAACCCAGGTTCTCGGTGAGTCCGCCGGAACCGTCGACCTACCCGCAGGATGGCACGCGCTATCGGGGTCGAATCGGTTTGCGAGCCGGTCCGGCGAGGCCGTCCTCCGGGTGACGCCATATCCTGCAGATGCCTTCTCCGATCCGAAGGCGATGGCTGAGTCGATTGAAGCCAAGCTTGGCGCGAATGGCGAGGGAGTGTTGTTCCTCTATTCCGGGCGACCCTCCTTCATTGCCGACGTGCATTTCGAGTCCGGTCACTCGGATATGCGAGGATATCTGATTACGATCATTGGGGCGGATCGCTCGATTGCGCTCCTTGGCTTCGCGATGGATGCGAGCTACCTGGGCCTCCATGATGAGCTGCTCTCGGCGTTGGACTCCTACGCCATCGACTCGGCTGCCGGACTCTATCCCGGTCCGATAAGTCAGTTCTATTACCCGTTTCCGGCACCCCGGCGTGAACCGATGAAGCTGTTTGTCGGAGGAAAGGAGTACTCGGCGCCGTTCGACGTCCGCGAGTTCGATGCATCTCAGACCGTCATCGACCGAGAAACGCGCGTTCTCGTTGAGAACAAGAGCGTCAATGTCGATGCATGGCGGCGCTACTATCGAACGATCTTCCGGGACAACTACCACCGCCTCGATCCCTACCTACCGACGCTCGAAGCCGCTTTGGGGATGGCGGGCGAGAGCCCGGAGCAGAAGGCCAAGAAGCTGCTTTCGTGGATGCAGGGTTTTCTCTATGCACGGACCGGCACGATCGCCGACCTTTCGAGCCCGCTTCTCGCATTCGCAACCCAGACCGGAGACTGCGACTCACGTACGATTCTCTACTCGATCCTTGTTCGACACTTGGGCATAGAGGCCATTCTCATGGTTTCCTCGACCTACAGCCACTCTATGGTCGGGGTTCGAGTGGACGGAAAGGGCGCACACATGATGTATGACGGGAAGCGGTACCTCGTTGCCGAGCTTACGGCACCCGTGGCGCTCGGCTTGATCGATAGCACGATGGCAGATCCGGCGCGCTGGATCGCGGTCGATTTCCCGTCTTCGGCTGTTCCTGCTACGTCACAGCGTTGATGAACCGCTCGAGGGCATCCTCGAGGGTCGCGCGTGGACATGCTATATTGATTCGCTGGAATCCCGATCCTCCGGTTCCAAACATCGGACCGTCGTCGAGCCAAAGCCCGGCATCGAGCAGACGTTCCTTCAACTCACGATCGGCGATTCCCGTATTCCGAAGGTCGACCCAAACAAGATAGGTCCCTTCGAGCGGGAATACCGTCAGATTCGGCGCTCGCTTTGCAAGGGTTTCTACGAGGTAGCGATAGTTCGCTTCCATGTACGCCAGCGCTTGGTCGAGCCACTCGTCTCCGTGTCGGTAGGCCGCCTCCGCGGCAACGATGCTCATGAGATTGGGAAGCTGCAGCCAGTCTTTGGCAACCTGACGCGAAAACGCCCCCCGAATGGTGGGGTCGGGGATGATGGCGTTGGCACAGGAAACTCCCGAAAGGTTGAAGCTCTTGGTTGCCGAAGTGAAGGTGACGCTCCGGTCATCGCCGTCCCCAAAAAGAGTAGAAGCCGGAATGTGCTTGTTGCCGTTCATGATGAGGTCGCAGTGTATCTCATCTGAGATAAGGATGAGGTTGTGCTTGCGGCAGGCTTCTACGAGGGCGCGAAGCTCCTCTTCACTCCATACCCGTCCCACCGGATTGTGGGGGCTGCACAATAGGAGGGCCCTCGTATCATCGTCGATGACCTCGTCGAGCTGCTCCGGGTCCATCCGGTAGGCGGAGTCTTCCCTGCGAAGGGGGTTCTCGACCACCTGCCGTCCGTTGCGTGCAATCACGGATCGGAAGGGATAGTAGACCGGCGGCTGAATGACGATTTTCTCGCCGGGTCTTGTGTAGGCGTCCACCGCGAGGCGGATCGCCGGCACTACACCGGGAATCGGAACGATCCAATCGGTGGAAATCTCCCAACCGTGTCGGCGACTCAACCATCCCTTGACCGCCTCGTAGTAGGAGGGCGGAAACTGGGAATATCCAAAGACGCCGCCGGTGATCCTGCCTATCATCGCTTCGGTTATGAACTCGGGCGCGCGAAAGTCCATGTCGGCTACCCAGAGAGGAAGAAGCCCCGTGCGCCCGGTGAATCGTTCGGCGTAATCCCACTTCAGGGAGTTCGTTCCTCTGCGGTCGATATGCTCGTCGAAGTTATAGGTCATCAGATCAACCCAGGACGGCCGTTGCCTCGATCTCGACGAGGGCATCTTTCGGCAGGCGGCCCACTTCCACCGTGGCGCGGGCGGGGGGATCACTCGTGAAGAACGAGCCGTAGATCGCGTTTACCTTCTGGAAATCGCCCATGTCGGCGACGAAGATGCCGGCACGAACGACGTTGCCGAAACCAATGCCGGCTGCCCCGAGGATGGCCTCGATATTCTGCATTGCTTGCCGTGTCTGGCCCTCCACCCCCTCGGCAAGTTGGCCGGTTGCCGGATCCATTCCGAGCTGGCCCGAGACGAAAAGGAAACCGTTCGCCTCTACCGCCTGTGAATAGGGACCTATCGCCTTCGGAGCATTCTCCGTCTGCACAATTCGCTTCATGTTGCCTCCGATCTCGTTAATGTCTTCTTATTGTTGATTTTCGTATTCCTGTATTTCGTCGTGTCTGAACTCGAGGCGAATTCCGGCCTCAGAGAATAACCGTTCCGATTCCGCACCGGCATGGTACCGTCTTTCGCATACGACCCTTCTGATTCCGCAGTTGATGAGGAGCATAGCGCAGGTGCGGCAAGGGGTCATCCGGCAGTAGAGTGTCGCTCCGTCGATCGATATCCCGCGCTTGGCGGCCTGACAGACCGCGTTCTGCTCGGCATGCACGGTCCGGACGCAGTGTTGAGTCGTGTGGCCGTCCTCGTGGATGAGTTTCTTGAGTTGATGGCCGACTTCATCGCAGTGTGGGAGACCTTGCGGAGAGCCGACGTAGCCGGTTACGAGAATCTGGCGATCCTTTGCAACGACGCATCCACTTCTACCACGGTCGCAGGTCGCCCGTTTCGATATAGCATCGGCAACCTCCATGAAGTATTCATCCCACGAGGGGCGAACATATTCGGCCATCGAAGCTCCTCCCAACTTGCCCCAATCCGGGGTTTCCGCTCATGATACGGAGAGTTTGACACCATTTCAACATTTTCTGTATACTCGCATTCATGAAGTCTTTCCAGTTTGCGCACTGTCCGTCATTGTACTTCGGACCTGGAAAGCTCTCGATGCTCGACACTATCCTCGAAACACATGACTTCAAGCGACTCGCCGTCATGACCGGGGCCTCGTCCCTCCGTACGAGCGAGCGATGGGGCGCGATGAAATCGTTGTTTACGAGGGACGATCGCGAGCTCACGGCGTTCAGTCTGAGAGGTGAGCCCGCTCCGAAGTTCGTCGACGATGCGGTCGCCCAACTTCGCGACAAACCCCCTCACGTCGTGATAGCCATCGGTGGAGGAAGCGTCATCGATGCCGGCAAGGCGGTGTCGGCAATGCTGATGGAGGAATACCCGGTAGCCGAATTCCTCGAGGGCGTCGGAACGAGAGCACCCTCCGGACGAAAAGTTCCGTTTGTCGCGGTTCCTACTACTGCCGGGACCGGTTCAGAGGCCACGAAGAACGCAGTCCTGAGCTCGGTCGGGGCGGACGGTTTCAAGAAATCGCTGCGACACGACAACTACGTGCCCGATCTCGTCATCGTCGATCCGGAGTTGGCGTTGAGTTGTCCCCCGGAAGTCACCGCCTCCTGTGGTCTCGACGCGATCACACAGCTTATCGAGGCGTTCGTCTCCGTGAAGGCGAATCCGCTCACCGACGCTATCGCCCGAAGTGGACTCGAGGCTGCGGGCCGAAGCTTTCCCAGGGCGGTGGAGGCCGGCGGAACCGACGTCGAGGCCCGGGGTGAAATGGCCTACGCGGCCTACCTTTCCGGCATTGCATTGGCGAACGCCGGTCTCGGAGTCGTTCACGGCATCGCTTCGCCGCTCGGCGGGCATTTTCCTATCGCCCACGGAGTCGTGTGCGGGACCCTGGTGGGTGAGGCGACGCGGATGACGATGGAGCGCCTGAAGGAGGCGGGAGACACTGCAGTCCTTTCGAAGTACGCGACAGCCGGTACGGCACTGTCGGGAAAGGATTCAGGGTCCGTGATGAGCAAATGCGATGAGCTTCTCGCTACGCTGGCCGGGTGGACTGAGCGCTTCGGAATCAGGCGCCTCGGCAGCTTCGGGTTGATCGACGAGGACCTGCGCCGCATCGCGGTTGAATCGGACAACAAGAACGGACCGGCAGAGCTTTCAACCGAAGAGATATTCGAGCTGCTTCAGTCGAGGAGATAGGTTTGAACATAACGACGGCACTCTCCCACGCGACCGAAACCAAGGTCTTCGAGGTGGGTGTCGATGCCCTTTCGAGGCTGCCTGCCATTATCAGAGATCTGGGAATTGAGGAACGTGTCGTTATCGTCGCAGATGAGAACACCTATGCCGCCGCGGGAGATCGGCTGGAGCAGATACTGCGCAATGCGTCAATTGCGCTCGAAGAGACGATCCTCTATCCCGGGAGACCTGTGCTTCAGGCTGAATACGAACACATTGTCGAGCTGAGAGAACGCTTGAGACCAGTCGATGCGCTGCCGATTGCGGTCGGAAGCGGGACGATCAACGATCTTGTGAAACGCTCGGTATGGGAGCTCGGTCGCCGCTACCTTTCAGTCGGTACGGCCGTATCGATGGACGGCTACACGTCGGCCGGAGCCGCTATCGTCAAGGACGGCTTCAAACAGACCCTGGAATGCAGCGCACCGATCGGCGTCGTCGGTGACCTCGGTGTTTTGGCGTCCGCGCCGAAGAAGATGACCGCTGCGGGCTACGGCGACCTCTTTGCGAAGATCGTCGCCGGTGCGGACTGGATCCTGGCCGACGAGCTCGGGGTGGAATCGATCGATCCACTCGCGTGGGAGATGGTGCAGGAGGAGCTCAGGGCGTGGCTCGCGCACCCGGCGGCCTGCGCGCAGGGGGAACAGGAATCGATCGCACAGCTCTATACCGGGCTGTCGCTGACCGGATTCGCGATGCAGGCTATACACAAGAGCCGGCCCGCATCCGGGGCCGAGCATCAGCTGAGCCACATCTGGGAGATGGAGAGTCTCACCCTCGATGGCGTCCCCGTCTCTCACGGGCTCAAGGTGGCGATAGGCAGCCTCGCAAGCTGCGCGATCTACGAATTGCTCCTGGAGCTCGATGTTCGCGACCTCGACGTCGACGAGCGCCTCCGGAGCTGGCCGAGCTGGGAAAAGCGCGAGGCGGAAATTTCGTCGCTTGCGGGGGAGGCAGCATACGCCCAGCAAATGAAGGTCGAATCGAAGAAGAAACATCTTGCTCCCGAAGGACTTCGGGATCGGTTCGAGCGCCTCGTCGGGCGATGGGACACCGCCCGAGAGCGCCTGAAGAAGCAGCTTTATCCCTACGACGAGATGAGAGCAATGCTGGAGGCTGCAGGCTGCTACGTTCGTCCTGAGGAGCTCGGCCTGAGTCGGGAGCGTGCGGTTCGAACGATCCGCCTCGCGCAAATGATGCGCGAGCGCTACACGGTCCTCGACGTGGCTTACGAGCTCGGTCGACTCGATGAGTGGGCGGACCGGATCTGCGCGTCCGACCGGTATTGGAGATAGCTTGCAGTCAGAGGTCTCTTCACAAGTCGAACGCCTCGCGGAGGTGATGCGGGGTAGGCGAGGTGTGGCCCTCACCGGGGCGGGCATCAGCACCGAGTCGGGCATTCCGGACTACCGCGGACCGTCGAGCCGTGAGCGTAAAGGGCGCCCAATTCTATACCGCGAGTTCATCGGTGACCCGAGCGCGCGAACCCGCTATTGGGCGCGAAGCGTGCTCGGGTGGCCCAAGATGTCCTCGGTCGAGCCGAACGCGGGGCACTTTGCGCTTGCAGCACTCGAGGAGCAGGGAGCGATTGCGAGCGTCATAACTCAGAATGTTGACGGGCTGCATCAGGCTGCCGGAAGCCGCGCGGTGTTGGAGTTGCATGGGACGCTTGCCGAGGTGGTGTGCACCGAATGCCGCACCGTCGAATCTCGACACGATCTTCAAGCGCGTCTCTTACACTTGAACCCCGGTTTTGCCCGCATTGCTGCCGAGATTGCACCGGACGGTGACGCCGAGATCCCCGTGGAGGCAACGCGTTCTTTTCGGGTGCCTGCCTGTCTCGAGTGCTCAGGGGTGCTTCGGCCGAACATCATCTTCTTCGGCGAGAATGTACCGGCGCCTCGGGTGGAGGAGGCTTTCACGATGGTAGAAGAAGCCGATTTTCTTCTCGTCGCGGGTTCGTCACTCGCAGTCTATTCGGGATTCCGTTTCGTTCAGCGGGTCGCCAAACGAGGCGCTCCGGTCGTGATCATCAACCTTGGTGCTACGAGAGGTGATGAGCTGGCAACTGTTCGCATGGAGGCCGCAACCGGGCAAGCCCTGCCGCAGCTTGCCGGGCTGCTTCGAGAGTCCTGAACCGGAGCGGTACCTTCGGTAGAAGGCCTACGGATGAAGCTCGCGAGTCTCCGTGGAGGCGAGGACTTTTTCGAGGTCCTCGCTGAGAATAAGCCCAGGTTTGATGTTCATGCAGTTCGCGGTTCCCATCGCCGTGCCGAGTCGCAGGACTTCCGATAGATCGGCCCGCCACGGAAAATCGGAGCGGAGAGGACGCCGTCTTGATAGTTCGGACCGGGGCGGGAGGTGGTCGAGTACCGCACCAATGATACCGGCGGTGAACGAATCGCCCGAGCCTATCGCGTTCTTGAGCTCGATCCGCGGTGCCGAGGCGCGGATCGATCGGCGACTGTCGTAGGCCTCGGCTCCATCCTTGCCGCGAGTGATGATGATCCACCGTACCCCGTGTCTTTCCATTATCGAGCGAGCCGCTTCTTTGCGACCCTCGACTCGGGAACAGCCCTTTCCCGAGAGCTCGGCCAGTTCTTCTGCATTGATTTTGAGTATCTCCGGTGAGGCCTCGAGAGCAAGGCGTCCGTGATTTCGATACGAATCGAGAAGGACCGGTACGTCATGTTCGTGAGCGAGGCGCACGAACTCCAGATAACAATCCTCGTTCTCCCCTATCATGGCAGTGCCGGAGACAGCGAGAAAAGTTGCGTCGCCGAGGTGGCGACGAAACGATTCGTGGTATGCCTCGCGTTCCTGCTCGGTAATCGGCGGAGAGGGTTCTACGATTTCCGTAATCCTGCCGGTCTCCTCGATGAGGGTGGTGCAGATGCGTGTTTCTCCTTGGATATGCGTGAAGTCGGAACGGATGCCGTCTTCTTCACAGGCTCCGGCAAACTTGACGCCGTTCGGGCCGCCGACATAGGCGAGCAGGAGTGACTTCCGCCCCAGCGTTCCGAGAGCCCTGGCGACGTTCGAGCCTTTCCCTGCAGCCGACGCAAAGACAGCCGTCATCCGGTTTACCGTTCCGGGGAGGAGTGATGATAGATTGTAGGTGTTTTGCCATACGCTGTTCTGACCGACGATGAGAACCATGCCGAGAATGTAGCAGAATCCGGTGGATTTTGAAACCGAGCCTGCCTATGGTTGTTTAACGGCTGACACCCAATGATCAGATTGCGACAGAGAAAGGACTGCCGTGGATGTAAAACAGACCGAGCAAGAGCTCGCGCAGGAGGGCGAACTGCTCTCGACTATACGCCGGGAGAGTGGGGGGGCGAATCTGGTCGACGCAACGCGCAACTATCTTGACGCCCGTCTCGAAGGCGACGGCGATGATGAAAGGGCGCGGATGCGTTACCGCGCAGGATGCAAAGTCGGTTGCGCGCGACGTTCTCAAACGCCGGGCCATCTTGAGCAACTAGGCCGAGGCAGAAGAAATGACCTCCGGTGAGCTCATCCGAAACGTGCGCCGCATCGAGTTCGAACGGAGCCTGCCGTCAACGACCTGCTCGCGGGAGAATACGTGAGCATCTTCGAGGGAAGAGGCGTCGAGTCGGAGGAGGTACGGGAATATGCACCGGGCGACGACGTACGGTCAATTCACCGGAACGCCCGTTCTGGCGCCCCGTTCGTCAAGGACTGTCGCGAGGAGCGCCCACGGAGGCGCGCCTGATGAGACGGGGCGTCCGAAAGGGGTCGGTGCTCCTCGGTACCTGCTCGCTTGTCGTTGGATTGACCCTGCTCGATTCGTGCTCGACGGAGGGATCTATAGCCGCCGGTCGCACAGCGAGGGATCATCGCTTCGAGAACGGAGCGGTGACCCTCGAGCTCGCGTTATCGAAAGAGACAATCACCACCGCGCAGGATCTCGTTCTGACGGTCGCCGTTGCCGGAAAGAAGGGTTGGAGCGTGACTCCGCCGAAGGTCGGGCGGAAGATCGGCGGGTTCACGGTGGTTGCACGGAACGCCGGTCGGCCCGAGCTCGATCGCTCGGATTCGACGCGACAGGTTACGACCTATCGGCTCGAGCCTCTCCTCCCCGGCACCTACTTTCTCCCTCCTCTGACAGCGATTGGCCGCAACGGTCGGTCCCGGATAGAGGTAACCAGCAACAAGATACCGGTGAAGGTTGCTTCCCTCGTTCCTGCAGGAGCGAAGACGCCTTTGGAGCTGAAGGGGCTCATCGGCCCGCTTGCCGGACCGAGCGCACTGCCGGAAGTGCTCGCAGGCGCGACGACGTTGTTCGCCGTAGTTGGCGCCTCCCTTTTTTCCCTGATCGTTCGGTTGAGGCGCCGGCGACGCGAGAGGGTGGAGGCGATCCCGCCATGGGTCCGAGCTCGAACGGAGCTCGATGGTCTCGTCGAGCTCGATCTGCCGAACGCGGGCAGGCATAAAGAGTTCTACAATGCCATCGGCCGGCTGGTTCGCCGTTATGTCGAGGAGCTCTTCGATATCAATGCTCCCGACCAGACAACGGAGGAGTTTCTCTACTCTATCCGTCACTCCCCGGCCCTCGGCAGACACCGTCGGTCCTTTGGAGAGTTCCTTTCCCATTGTGATCTGGTGAAGTTCGCCGCGTACCTCCCGGCGCAGGACGAGGTGCACCGGGCGGTCCGTTCCTGCAGAGCTTTCATAGACTCGACCGGCAGAGATTTCAGCAGTCAGACAGGGGAGGGTTCGAAGGATCGATGAGACTTCTCGGACCTTGGTTTCTGCACCATCTGCTCCTCCTGCCGCTCCTCGTCCTCTGCACGCTGCGCCGCGGCGGAGAGCCGGCAGTGCGCTATTCTTCGAATCACGCGGTGGCCCATCTCCCAGAATCGATCCGCCTCCGTCTTGAGCGCTTGCCTCTTGTGATTCGGATCCGTTCGCTCGGGAAGCATGAGGTCGGCCATGGCCTACGATAGGCGAAACGAGAATAGATTGCAGGTGGTGAAGCAGCAGCTTCGCGACTTCATCAAAGCTCCGCCGGGCTCATACGGCCTTTCGTCCCGTCCACCGGCTCAGGAGCCGTGCTCGAGTAGAAGCGTCTCCGTCGGTCGGTTGCAGACCTCATCTGGACCCCAATATTGAATGGCTCCGGGAAAGAGGTATCGCGTGTGGTGGGCCCAATCCGTGCGAGACGCGGCGAACTTCTTGAACGGTTCGCCGTCGAGCTGCACGAGCGCTTTCTTGATCACAGGTTTCCGTTCAGCCTGGCGACGCTCGAGGTTGAACATCATCGTGATGGGAATACCTCCGGGTAGCCATCTCTCGGCCGACCGCGAAAGGTTCTTTACCACCGACATGTAGCCGCTCTTGCCGGCGGCGATGAGCAGAAATGCGTTGAATCCGAGTGAATAGCAGTAGTCCGCATCGAAATTCGACGGGAAGGCGCACCGTCCCTCGTAACCGAAGAAGTGGCGCAGCGCGCTGAACTTGCCCTTGTATCCGCCGGTTTTCTTGAGCTCGCCGAGTTTTCGTTCGACCATCTCCACCAGGAGCGCTTCGGTCTCGATTCGGGACACCTGTACGTTTCCGTGCGGGTCCCGGTCCATCAGGAGCTGAGCCTGAATGGTCGACGGGAGAGTCCCGAAGAGGGTCGACGTCGACAAAGAGAGATTTTCGCCGACCCATTCGATACGTTTCTCTGCAGAGGAGAGCTTTCCGAACTCAGCTTCCTTCTCGGCGATGAGCCCGTTGAGCTCGTCGATCAGCGACTTCATCTCCGGAAGGAACTCGACGAGGCCCTCGGGGATGAGCACGACCCCGAAGTTCTCTCCGCCTGATGCGCGGACCGAGACCACGCCGGCAATCTCATCGACAATCTGGGAGAGGGAATGGTTGTTCTGTTGGACCTCCTCGGAGATTATCGCCACATTGGGTTGAGTCTTCAAGGCGCACTCCAAAGCGATATGTGACGCAGATCGACCCATGAGACGGATGAAGTGCCAGTACTTTCCGGCGCTCGCCGCATCACGTTGGATGTTACCGATAAGCTCGGAATAGGTCTTCGTGGCGGTGTCGAAACCGAAGGAAGCTTCGATGTACCGGTTCTTGAGGTCGCCGTCGATTGTCTTCGGTACCCCCACGACCGTAATCTGTGCATTCTTGTTCTTGAAGTACTCTGCAAGGATTGCCGCATTCGTATTGGAATCGTCGCCGCCGATGATGACGAGCGCGGATATTTCGTTTCGGCGGCAGACTTCGAGGCAGGTGTCGAAATGTTCGGTGGTCTCGAGCTTGGTCCTCCCGGAGCCGATGATGTCGAAACCGCCGGTGTTCCGGTACTCGTCGATCAGCTCAGGGGTGATTTCCACCGAACGATCCTCGAGAATCCCGGACGGGCCACCGAGGAACCCGAAGAGCCTCGATTGGCTGTTGCCCTTGCGAATCGCGTCGAAGAGCCCCGCGATTACGTTGTGGCCTCCCGGCGCCTGGCCTCCCGAAAGAATGACCCCCGCGTTGATCCGTTTGAGGGCGTCCGGATTATCTCCCGGAACGAAATCGACCATCGGAAGCCCGTAGGTATTTGGAAAGAGCTTCCGGAGCTCCTCTCGATCCGCGGTCGCTTCGGTCGGCTGTCCGGATTTTGCGGCGATGTGCACGAGCTCCCCTGAGAGAATCGGCGGTAGCTTCGGCTTGTAGCCATATCGGCTTGTTTGAAGTGGTGAGTGGTCCATAGCGGCTCCCATGCTGGGTTATCGATCCATTATACCGGGGGAGACCGCCACCACGTCAATGCAGCCGGGTTATCCCCTTCCACGCGAGATCAAGCGAGCTCCACCTCTGCCCCGCGACGCTCGGCGGAGAGATAGGCGGAGTAGATGACGTTAGTCGTATCGAATCCGAGCTCGGCGTTCGAAAAGGAGGGCTCGTTCGCTCGGATCGAGCCGTAGAAGCTGCGGAGCTCCTGCACGTAGCCGTTCATCCAGTTTTCGTCGGGCGCCGGTTTTGTCCATCCCTGCTTGGTACCGATCTTCTCGACGACGTATACGTCACGGAGTTGCTGGTCACTGGGGTTGTAGGTCTCGACGGCGTCAATCGGATTGATGTTGCAGCGCGTGCGGTGGTTGTTTGCAAAGACCTCCAGCCAGTTGTGAACCCCGCCCATCACGATTTCCGAGGCAAAGACATCGGCAACCGTTCCGTCGTCGAAGGTCACGTGCAGCAGAGCGAAATCCTCGACGTCATCGTAGGCCGTACGCAGGAATCCCATGTCGCGGTAGCCGGGTAGTCTCGTTATCTCGTGGGTGCGAGCCGTGACGGCCGCGGGTCGAATCGGTCGTCCATTCCTCGCGTCGCCCTCGATGCGTTTGAGATAGAGCACCGTCGTGAGAGGATGGGTGCCCTTGCCCATGATGGAGCCGCCTCCGGCCTCGCGCCAGTTGCCGTATCCGGGCGAATGAGATCCGGAGTGCGATTCTTCGGCTACTATCCAGAGGATCTGGGCTCCTGTCTTTCGGACGATCTCTGCTTCCTTCTGGATCACGGGTGCGTAGATCCAGTTCTCCGCGTAGTAGAGCCTGGCTTCCGTGCTGCCCTCGGCTTCGAGGATGCGGCGGGCGCTTTCCAGGGCGCCGGTGAGCATGGTTTCCTTCGGGTAGCTGTCGCCTCTGAAGCTTGGATCGTTTGAGGGCCCGAAGTATCCGGTAAAGGGTTTCTCGAGGATGACATTCACCCCACGACGTAACGCCTTGACCGCAACCTCCTCGTGGAAAGCGGCAGGCACGCAGACGTGAACCACCTCTACCGCTTCAAGGAGCTCCTCGAGGCTGTCGTAGGCTTCGAGGTCGCGTTCATCCGCAAAACGTTTCCTGTTCTCCTCGTGCAGTGAGTAACAACCCACCGGCTTCGCGAGCTCTCCCGCTCCCTCCAAGAGCGCCTCGAAATGGAACGAGGCGGCAAAGCCGCTGCCTACGAACCCTGTCTTCATCTCCTACTCCTTCCTAGTAGCGACCGAACTGAGTTGCTCGCTTGAGCTTTCAGACGGAGGAACCAGCGTGTCCTGCTCACCATCGTGAAGGCGATGATGAGAAAGAGCACAGCAGAGATCGGACGGGTGAAGAAGGGCAGAATGCTTCCATCGGAGAGGACGAGTGCGCGGCGCAGGTTCTGATCCAATATCCCTCCCAAAATTATCCCGAGCACGAGCGGAGCCATGGGATACTCCATTTCACGGAGGTAGAATCCAAGGACGCCGAAGATCACCATCACTCCGATGTCGAAGAACCTGCTCTGGATCGCGAACGAGCCGACGACACAGAGGGTGAAGATGATCGGCATCAACTTGGTTCTCGGTACCAGCAGGACTTTTACCAGCAATCTGACGAGCGAAAGACCGAGGATGAGCATTGCGACAGAGGCGAGCAATACCATTGCCACAACCTTGAAAACGAAGTCCGGGAACTCCACCATGATCAGCGGCCCGGGCCGAACACCGTGGATCAACATCGCCGCCAGGAGCACCGCCGCCGGCGCGGAGCCGGGGATGGCGAGCGAGAGAACGGGGATCATGGCACCCGCGACGCAGGCATTGTTGCCGGTTTCAGCCGCGATGAGACCTTCAACGACTCCGGTTCCGAACTTGTCACCGTCCTTGCTCGAGCGCCGGGCCATGTCGTAGGAGACCCATGCGGCGACGTCTTCGCCGACGCCCGGGACCGCTCCGATGAACGTTCCGACGATCCCCGAACGGACTATCGTCTTGAGGTGGACCCTGATGTCCCGAAAAGACGGTATGACCCGCTCGATCTTTGTGTTCACAACCTCGAACTTCGGGTGACGCATGACGCTGATGATCTCGGCGAAGCCGAAGGCGCCGACCATCGCGGGTATCAACGCGACCCCTCCTGAAAGCCCAACGGTACCGAACGAGAACCTGACGAAGGCATGGATGCTCTCCATCCCGATCATCGCAACGAAGAGACCGAGGAAGCCGGATATCCACCCTTTCAGCGGATCCTTCGGCGCGGTGAGGTTGCCTGAGATAATGATCCCGAAAATCGCCAGCCAGGTGTACTCGAAGGATTCGAACTTGAGCGCGAAGGCACCGATGAGCGGGGTGAAAAGCGCGAGCATTATCATGCCAATGAACGAGCCGATGAACGAGCCGGTCGTGGCGATACCGATCGCGCGCCCGGCACGTCCCTGCTTGGCAAGCGGGTGACCGTCGACCGCCGTCGCGGCGTTTGCCGGCGTGCCTGGGATGTTCAGGAGTATAGCGCTGCGGCTGCCCCCGTAGATTGCGCCGATGTACATGCAGACGAGAATAAGGACGGCGTTCGAAGCATCGAGCTTGAAGGTAAGGGTCGTCATCAGGGCGACCCCCATAGTGGCGGTGAGGCCCGGGAGCATGCCTACGATGATTCCGAGCTGTGTCGCCCACAGAACATTGAACAGGGTTTTGAAATTAAGAAATCCGATCAATCCCTCAGCGAAGTAGTGCAGTCCTTCCAGCATGAGGCAGCTCCTTTGGGTACAACATTCATCCAGGCAGCGACACGAGGAAGAGGTACTGAAAAACGGCCGTCACCAAGACAGCTGTGGAAACAGCAACGATCACGGCGAAGAGGAGGGTCTTCCATTGACTTCGTGCCGGGCTCTTCCACTTGTATTCGAAGAGCAAAATGAAGGCGAGGACGTAGATGCCGGTCGCAATGGGATAGGGTACACGACCAAGCAGGACCAATGCATAGAGCACGCTGATAACGATCGTTATCGTCAGTCGGAGGGTTTGCTGGGCGGTGAAGAACTCCTTCACCGTGCGGCCGTTAATACCGAGTCGGTACCCTTTCCGGCCGACGGAACGAATAAAGAGTACGAGGCCGAGCAGCGCGATGAGCGCTCCGAGAAACCCTGGAACGATGCCGGGCGCCGAATAGGGATTCACTCCGCGTGCGGCGAATGTCGGCATATGAAGGGACATGATCAGCACGGCGACCCCGAAGGCAATTAGGATAATCGACGTAACGAAATCCGCCCGTGTCATGTTGCTTTCTTTCATCCGTTCCCCCCGAAGACATGTGCAGCCCTCCCACCATGGGTGGGAGGGAGAGGCACCTGTTTCGTCCTTGAAGAGATCTATTCTGTTCGATTCAGCTACGGCTTCGGTATTCCGATTGTGTCGGGTGATATCTTGGCCTTGCCGCTTGCGTAGTAATTCCACGCCACCTGGGAAAGGTAAGGCATGACCTGTTTCAAACCGGCGTCGCCCCACGCCGGATCGAACACCGCCCCACGGGAAGCAGCATAGTCTTTCAACTTCTGGGAGTTCTTGATGACGGTATCCCAGAGCTGGCCGAAGGTGTCGGTAACCTCCTTCGGAACATCCTTCGGTACCCAGATACCGAAGTAGTTCGGCGCGGGTTGGAAGTCCTTGATCCAGTTGGTAACCGGAGGAATGGTCCCATATCCTTGCAGTTCGAGCGGCTTGTTGTCGAGGACTGCGAGTGCGCGGAGCCTCTTGCCCTTGAGCATGTCCGCCTCTTCGACCGCCAACTGAGTCGTGACCTGAGTCTCGCCTGCAACCGTCGCGATGACCGCCGGATTCCCTCCGTCGTAGGTAACATGCTTGTAGTCGATCCCGGTATACTTCTTTATGGCCTCGATCGCGTTGTGGCCCGCGGAAAGCTGGCCGGCGGTCGCGACGGGTATCTGACCCGGATTATCCTTGAAAGCCTGCAGCAGATCGGCGAAGCTCTTGTAAGGAGTTTCGGGGTTCACTGCGACGACCGACACGTTCGCGACGTCGGTGTAGACGACCCAATCCTGGATTTTGGTATCCAGCAGACCGAGTACCGGATAGGAGCCGAGATCCGCGGCAGCGCCCGCGGTCCATGTGTAGCCGTCATGAGCGGCGTCAATGGCGCTCTTGGTTCCCACTGATCCGGAAGCGCCCGGCTGGTTGACGATGACGATCTTCTGGCCGAGGTGATCCTCCAACTCACCTGCGACGACGCGGGTCACTTGGTCGGTCGATCCGCCGGCTGCCCACGGAACGATGATGGTGACGGGTTTTTTCGGGGTCCAAGGTAACCCGGTCTTGTCCGGTGTCCCCATAGCAAAAACCAAGGCGGCCGAAACCGCCAACAGCAACGCAATGACGATGAGCTTCTTCATAGCGTGCACACTCCTTTTAGTGGTTTTGTCCATTATAGCAGCGCTGTTAGAGTTCTCACAAGTTTTTAATTTTTTCAACTCTCGGTGCGCTACGGCCGGCGGAGCTTGGCTCGCACTGCGCTACGGGCCCGAGCCATCAGTGAAGAAAACCAGGGCATTCGGCTGATGATAATGAAGACTGTTATCAGAAACAGGACGAGCGAGATCGGTCGCGTGAAGAAGGGGAGGATGTTTCCATCGGAGAGGATGAGAGCCCGTCTCAGGTTCTTGTCGAGAATGTCACCGAGAATAATCCCCAAGACCATCGGCGCGATTGGGTAGTTCATTTCGCGCATGTAGAATCCGAGGATGCCGAAGACGACCATCACCCCGATGTCGAAGCTTCTACTCTGAATCGCGAACGAGCCGACAACGCAGAGTGTGAAGATGATCGGCATGAGCTTTGTCCGAGGCACGAGCAACACTTTCACGAGGAGCCGAACCATTGAGAGTCCGAGAACAAGCATCGCTGCCGAAGCGAGGAGAACCATTGCGACGACCTTGAAGACGAAGTCGGGAAACTCGATCATAATGAGCGGACCCGGGCGTACGCCGTGGATAAGCATCGCCGCAAGGAGTACCGCCGCAGGCGCAGAACCGGGGATGGCGAGGGAGAGCACGGGGATCATCGCTCCGGCGACGCAGGCGTTGTTTCCCGTTTCGGCGGCGATGAGCCCTTCGACGACTCCAGTGCCGAACTTGTCGCGGTCTTTGCTCGCCCGGCGCGCCATATCGTAGGAAACCCACGCCGCGACGTCCTCCCCGACCCCGGGAACCGCGCCGATGAAAGTGCCCACGATTCCGGACCGAACGATCGTCTTCCAGTAGCGGCCTATGTCACCAAAGGTCGGTATCACGCGCTCGATCTTCGTGTCGACGACCTCGTAGACGGGATGTCGCATGACACTGACGATCTCGGCGAAACCGAATGCGCCGACCATCGCGGGGATCAATGCGACACCTCCGGAGAGACCTACCGTACCGAACGAGAATCGGACGAACGCGTGAATGCCTTCCATCCCGATCATCGCTATGAAAAGACCGATGAAGCCCGAGATCCACCCCTTGAGGGGGTCCTTCGGCGCAGTGAGGTTGCCCGAAATAATGACGCCGAATATAGCGAGCCAGGTGAACTCGAACGACTCGAACTTGAGGGCGAACTCGCCGATGAGCGGGGTGAAGAAGGCGAGCATGATCATCCCGATGAACGAGCCGATGAACGAACCGGTGGTGGCAATACCGATGGCCCTGCCTGCACGGCCCTGCTTTGCGAGTGGGTAGCCTTCGAGGGTGGTGGCGGCGTTCGCCGGCGTACCGGGAATGTTGAGGAGTATTGCGCTGCGGCTGCCCCCGTAGATCGCGCCGATGTACATGCAGACGAGGATGAGGAGGGCGTTCGAGGCGTCGAGCCTGAAGGTGAGAGTCGTCATGAGCGCGACTCCCATCGTGGCCGTGAGACCTGGGAGCATCCCGACGATGATTCCGAGCTGGGTGGCCCAGAGCACGTTGAATATGGTGCCGATATTCATGAAACCGGCTAGCCCGTCAACGAAGTAACGGAGCCCATCGATCATCCGACACACTCCTCTCGGGCCGGCAACTCGGCCAACGATCCCCGAGACTCTGGACTGCGAATTCTATCTATGCGAGAGTATTATACAGGCACTCATGCGGCTCTCACAATCTTTTATTTCTCCGAATTGCGTGCTGCTCAACGGATCTCGGTGGTTCCGGCGCTCCGAACCCCGATCTGGGTGACGCTCCCGGATCCGAAGAGATCCTCCATGTAGCGGCGATAGCCATCGAACCGCTCTTTCGGCACGTAGGCCTGCATCGTTCCCGCGAAGCCGCCCCCTTGGATCCGGACTGCCCCGTCGTCGCCGAGAAAGCGGCGCGAGAGGGCCAACGCGAGGGGGACGCCCTGCTCACGCAGGTTGGTCGGAGAGTAGTTGTTCTGCAAGAGCTCCCAAGAGGAATCACCGGCTTTTCGGACGGCATCGAGGTAGGAATTGAAATCCCGCTCTCGCAGGGCGACAATCTGCCGGTCGACACGATCGTTGTCGGCGAAGAAGTGAAGGCACCTGAGTATCGCGCGGTCTCCGACGATGCTGCGCAGCCGTGGAACCTCTGCGAGCAGCTGCTCGGGGGTGATCTCTCTGCAAAGCTTCTTGCCAAACGCTTCTGCGACGGATCGCATCTCTTGGGGGACCGCGGCATAATCCGGAGTGAGATCTGCGTGGCTCCCGCCGGTGTTGCAGACAGCGAGTGTGTAGCCGAACTCGGAAAACGAGGTATCGACCTGATCGATTGCCGGCTTGTCCGCAATCCGAAAATCGATCGAAACGATTCCGCCCGCCGCACAGGCGATCTGGTCCATGAGTCCACACGGCTTTCCGAAGTATTGGTTCTCCGCGTATTGGCAGACAATCGATAGGGTGGTCGTATCGACTCTTCCGCCGTTGTAAAGCTGACTCAAGATAGTTGCGATGAGAATCTCGATCGAGGCTGAGGAGCTCAGCCCCGATCCGGGAAGAACGTTGCTCTCGATCGATCCCCGAAAGCCGCCGACTTTGAAGCCGATCTTCCGAAGGTGCGCCGCGATACCACGAATGAGCGCGTCAGTCTTCCCTTCCTCAGACTGAACGCGCTCGAGCCGAGAGAGGTCGACACGGAAGGGTTCACCGTAACCTTCGGAGTAGAGGACCACCTGGGAATCGTCGGTTGGTTCGACCATTGCGATCGAATCGAGATGTACGCTCGCGGCCAGCACCTTTCCCCCGTTGTGGTCCGTATGATTGCCGCCGAGCTCGACCCTGCCGGGTGTGCTGAAGAGGCGCAACTCGTTGTGCGCGAAGCGCCTCATGGTCTTGTCGAGCAAATTCCTGTAGCGCCGCCGCTGCTCGTCGTGGAGCGTTCCGTAGAGCCGCGCTATCGGCGCGTCTTCGCCCTCCTCGTCGATCATCGACCGTAGGTGCTCAATGTTCATTTCGCCTTCCTATGTCTCTTCCCGATAGTGGACCGCCGACAGCGCGCGCAGTCGATCTGCAGCCCCTTCGGCGGTAATGTCACGCTGAGGCATGCCGAGCAGCTCGTAGCCTACCATAAACTTCTTCACGGTCGCCGACCGAAGAAGAGGTGGGAAGTAGTGCAGGTGTAGGTGCCACTCATCGTGTGGAACACCATCGGTGGGTCGCTGGTGGATACCCATCGAGTAGGGGAAGCTGGTTCGGAAGAGGTTGTCGTAGCGAACCCCCAGTCGCCGCATGAGGTCTGCGAGGTCCATCCGCTCCGTCTGAGAAAGCTCGGGAATCGAGGTATGATGCCGTCTGGGAATTACCATGGTCTCGAAAGGCCAAACCGCCCAGTAAGGTACCAATGCGACGAACGAGTCGTTCTGGACAACGGTCCGTTCCCCGGCTGCGAGCTCGGCCGACAAATAGTCGCAGATAAGGCAGCCTCCCTCTTTTACTCGATATGCCTGCTGACGCTCGGATTCCTTTTGCGGCAGATTCGGTACATGTTCGTTTGCCCAGATTTGACCGTGTGGATGCGGATTCGAAGCTCCCATCATGTCTCCACGATTTTCGAAAATCTGAACGTAGTTGATGAACGGCTCTGCGCCGATACTCTCGTATTGCTCCACCCATGCATCGACTACGGGGAGGATCTCGGAGGTCTCCATGCGGGCCAAGGTCAGATCGTGACGAGGCGAGAAGCAGAGTACCTTGCATATGCCGCGTTCGCTCTTTGCCACCATCAGCCCGCTTTCAACGGTGTCTCCCGGGGTTGAACTCGGAAGGAGAGCCGAGAAGTCGTTGACGAATACGAACGTCCCCGTGTAGTCGGGATTGACGACTCCGCCCGCCCGGCTGTTGCCCGGACAGAGGTAGCAGTTCGGGTCGTGCCGGGGAGGTGTCTCCTCAGTTTTGGATTCTGTGCTTCCCTGCCAGGGGCGCTGCGTGCGGTGCGGAGAGACGAGAACCCACTCGTCGGTCAGTGGGTTGTAGCGTCGATGTGGATGCTCTTTGAGATTCAAAATTCGAAGCTCCTTATTTCGACGACATTGTAGTTGGCGGGTGGCGCGGTGTCCAGGATCGAGCGCCTCAGTCGAGGAGTGTGCTGGCGACCTGGGGAGTTGACCGTGTAGAGGTCCAGAAATACTATGTTGCCATGGCCGCCGCAATTGATCTCGAGAGGCCCTATCTATTGGAGAATACTGTTCAGGAGTACGCTTGGGGCTCTCCGACGGCGATCCCGGAATTGTTGGGGGCAGCCAATCCTGACGGAAAGCCGCAGGCGGAGCTTTGGATGGGAGCTCATCCCAAGGCGCCGTCACATGTCCTCATCGGAGAAGAGAAGGTCTCACTCGTGGAGCTGCTCGAGGACAATCCTCGTGCGCTGCTCGGCAAAAACGCCGTCGAGAGATTCGGACCGCGTCTGCCGTTTCTCTTCAAGGTTCTGGCCGCTTCCAAAGCACTTTCGATTCAAGCACACCCCAACCTCGAACAGGCCCGAGAAGGCTACCGCCGGGAAAAGATGGCCGGCATTCCCGACAACGCCCCCGAACGCAATTACCGTGACGACAACCACAAGCCGGAGGTCCTCTGCGCGCTGGGCGAGTTCTGGGGTATGCGTGGGTTTCGGGCTCCCGAGGAGATTCGAAAGGATCTTCTCGACCTCGACTTCGCCGGGGCCGCACAACTCGCTGCAGTCCTCGCCGAGGACTCATCGGGGAGCGGGCTCAAGCGATTCCTGCGGCGCATCCTGGAAACGAGCCGGGATGAAGCGGAGCGGATGGCGGATTCCGCTGCCTTCCACTGTCGAAACCGCGAGGGTGATCGATTCATGTGGGTCGGCCGCCTGTCAGAGGAGTTTCCGGGCGATGTGGGGGCCCTCGCACCACTATTTCTCAACGTCGTACACCTGAAGCCAGGGGAGGCAATCTATCAGGGGGCGGGGCAGCTCCATGCCTATCTCGAGGGCACGGGAATCGAGCTCATGGCGAACTCCGACAACGTGCTTCGAGGTGGGCTCACTCCGAAACACATCGACGTATCCGAGCTGCTCAACGTGCTCATCTTCGAGCACGGGGACCCCTCGTTGGTCGAGCGTGAGACAGGCGAGGATGGCGTGGTCAGCTACAGCACACCGACCTCGGAGTTTCGACTCTCACGGATCTCAAGCTCACGGACGCGGACCTACCGGGCTCCGGCGATTCGATCAGTGGAGATTCTTCTCTGTGTTGGCGGCGAGGCCGTTCTTTCGGTGCCCGGCGGTACTTCCCTTCCGATCCGAACGGGAGCTTCAATTCTCGTGCCTGCGGCGGTCGCGACGTACGAGATACTCGGAGACGCCGATATCTTCCGTGCCGACGTTCCCTTCACGGAACGCACATAGTGGAACCGGAGTTGCTGCGAATTTGGGTAGATGCGGATTCCTGTCCCCGGCCGGTTCGCGAGGTGATCCAGCGGGCGTCCAGCCGGACAGGAGTCGAGGCGGTTTTCGTTGCGAATCGAGAGGTGCCGGGGATCGATGGGTCCCAGACGAAGTTCGTGAGGGTGGACGGCTCTGAGGGAGCCGCTGACGATCATATTTTCTCCCATTCCACTCCCCATGATCTCGTGGTGACTCGGGATATCCCGCTCGCTCGTCGGTTGGTCGAACGAGGAAACACCGTGTTGAACGACCGTGGGGATGTCTTCACGACCGAAAACGTCGGCGAGCGACTGTCACTTCGGAACTTCATGTATCACCTCCGTTCCTCCGGGCTCATGTCTCCGGGGGAACGTTCCTTCGGCGCAAAGGAGGTGCAATCCTTTGCGAATTCCTTCGATCGAGAGTTGACACGACTACAACGCGGCAGCTATTGATGCGGTCAGCCATAGATGGCATGATGGTGGCGTGAGGCAAGGAGGGAAGATGTGCAGAGTCAGCGCTCGCAGAAGGCGGTAGGGCTCGGCTCGGGGGCTTGGATTCTGCTTGCTATAGCAGCGCTTCTGCTGCTCGGCTCGTGCTCCATCAACCAGGTGGCGGTGCGAGCGATGACGAAGACCCTGTCGTCGGGCAACAGCAGCGCGTTCACCTCCGACAACGATCCTGAGTTGGTGGCGCAGGCGCTCCCGTTTGCCCTCAAGCTCTACGAGGTACTCATCACCCAGGACCCCAAGAATGAGAATCTCCTCCTTACGACCGGGAGCCTGTTCATCATGTACGCGAACGCATTCGTGCAGCAGCCCGCCGACATGTTGCCCGATACGGAGTACAAGCAACAGAACGAGATGCGGGCGAATGCGAAAAAGCTCTACCTTCGCGGACGGGACTATGTCATGCGGGCGCTTGCGTTGCGTCACCCGGGGTTTTCTGCTGATTTGAAGGGCAAAGCTCTCGAGGACGAGCTGTCGAAGATGACTAAGACGGACGTGCCCTACCTGTATTGGGCGGCTGCCGGATGGGCGGCCGCATACGCGATCAATCCATTCGATTTCGCGCTCTCCATCACCATCAACCAACCCATTGACATGATGCACCGCGCCCTGCAGCTGGACAGCACCTACCAAGACGGCGCGATACATGAGTTCTTCATCAGCTATTACGCTGCCGCTCCGGAATCTCTTGGAGGAAGTCTGAAAAAGGCGAAAGAGGAATATCAGAAGACACTCGCTCTCTCAAAGGGACGACGCCCGTCGGTTTACGTTGCCTACGCTCAGTCGATAGCCGTGCCGGAGCACGATCGCGCGGGCTTTGTCGATGCGTTGCACAAGGCATTGGCGATCGACCCGAATGCCGACCCCAACACGCGTCTCGAGACGATTGTCACCCAACAGAAGGCACAGTGGCTGCTGGACCACGTGGATAACTACTTCCTGTCTCCATAGGAAAGGAGCGCATTGATGAGAAAACGGCTCTTCGCAGTCCTCGCCCTTGCGATAGTCATCCCCCTAAGCGTGCCGGCGCTGAACATCAAGATGGGCACGCTTGCTCCGGCCGGGTCCCCCTGGGATGACGCCCTACGAAAGCTCTCCGCGAGCTGGAGCGAACAGACAAACGGCCGGATCAGCGTGACGATCTATCCCGGTGCGGTCGCCGGCGGGGAAGGGGATATGATCCGCAAGATGCGGATCGGTCAACTACAGGCGGCAGCAATGACCGGCTCGGGGCTCGAGGGGATTGTCAGCGACGTCTTCCTACTGAACGTCCCGTTCCTGTTTTCGAGCGAGGCAGAGGCCGACTACGTCCTCGACCAGATCACTCCGCGTTACAAGCAGCTGTTTGCAGAGAAGGGATTCGTGCTCCTCGGTTGGACGATTGCCGGATGGATCGATTTCTTCTCCCGGGAGCCGGTGGTCTCGCCTGCCGATCTGCAGGCTCAGAAGCTGGCCGTCTCAGGCGTGAATCCCGATCAGGTACAGGCCTGGAAGAATGTCGGGTTTCACGTAATACCACTCGACACGCCTAACCTAATGTCAGCCCTCTCCAGTGGAATGATCGATGCTCTCTACACCTCTCCCCTGGCGGCGGCATCCTACCAATGGTTCGGAATAGCGAACAACATGTGCGCACTCAACATAGCGCCTCTCACGGGCGCCATCATCATCTCGGAGCGCACGTGGCGCCAGATACCGGAAAGCTACCGCGCAGACATGGAGTCGAGCGCTCAGGCGGTCGTGAAGCCACTCTATGCCGATACACGTGCACTCGAAGAACAGGCCATGAAGGTAATGGAGGCGAACGGTCTCACCGTCAACCACGTGCCACCGGCTACAGCCACCAGGTGGAGAACACTCATGGAGGGCGGCATCAAGCCGCTCATCAACCGAGCCTACTCGACTAGTCTCTACGACGAAATCAAGGGCCTCATCCAGAGCTACCGTAGCTCGCATGGTGGTTGATCGGATTAGACGCTACTTTCGAGGCGGCGAAAACGTACTTGCTTTCGCCGCCCTTGCCTTGTTGTCCCTTATACCCGTTGCTGAGGTCGTCACCAGGCTAACGAGCGATTCGGGAATTCCGGCGGCGCACGACTACATCGTTCACCTCGTCCTCTGGGTGACATTCCTCGGGGGAATGATCACCTCGCGCGAAGACCGCCATCTTGCCATGTCGGTGGGCGCGGAATTGCTGGCGAGACGAACCCGGGGCGGTTCGCGCATCTTCACTTCATTCGTCTCAGCAACGATCACCACGGGCTTCATGTGGAGTGCGCTCTCCATGGTTCTGCTGGGCTTCGATCCGACCGAAAGAATAGGTTTTCTGCCGATTCGGGTCGCCACGATGATCATGCCGATCGGCTTCGCTGTGATGTCCTATCGATTCATATCGAGGGTTTTTCGAGAGCCCTACGGACCGATAGTGATTCTCGCGATTTTGTTTGGCACCTTTCTCGGAGTCGGGCCGATCGTTAACATCGTCACGACGATCTCTGCGAATCCGCCTCAGTATCTGCTCTCTCTCAATGACCTGTTCTACACGGTAGGCGGTGTCGCGGCGTGGCCGGTGGTCATCGTTCTCATAGTAGCCGCGCTCGCCGGAACACCGCTTTTCGTCGTGCTCGGCGGGATCGCCTACATGCTCTTTGTCCGGTCCGGGGGAGCGCTTGCTGTCATTACGAATGAATCCTACACACTGCTGATCGGGAACACGATACCTGCCATACCGCTGTTCACCTTTACCGGTTTTCTGCTTTCGGAAAGCGGAGCAGGCGACCGTTTGGTCCGACTGTTTCGTTCCTGGTTCGGTTGGCTTCCCGGTGGGCTTCTCGTCATGGCGGTCCTGGTCTGCACCTTCTTCACGACGTTCACCGGGGCCTCCGGTGTTACGATTCTTGCACTTGGAGGGTTACTGGCATTCGTTCTCTCGCAGCGGGGCGTCGGTAAGAACTTCGGAAACGGAATCCTGACGGCTGCCGGGAGCGTGGGGCTCCTCTTCCCACCGAGTCTACCGATCATTCTCTACGGCGTCGTCGCACAGATCAGCATCAAGAGCATGTTCGTTGCGGGGATCCTTCCCGGTATCGTGATGGTCCTTGCTCTTTCGGTTATTGGCGTTATCTATGCCGTGCGTACGCGAATCAAGGTCATTCCCTTCAACCTGAAAGAGGCGTTCGCCTCTCTCCGAGAGTCCGTCTGGGAGATCCTTCTGCCGGTGGTGATCCTCGTCGCGTTTTTCGGCGGGTTTACCACCCTCGAAGAGACGGGCGCGATCGCTGTGGTCTACGTCTTCCTCGTGGAGGTCTTGATTCACCGCGACCTGCCGCTACGGAAGATTCCCGAAGTCATGCTGAAATGTCTTCCAATTCTCGGAGGAGTCCTCGTCATTCTTGCGATGGCGAAGGGGCTTTCATACTATATCGTCGACGCTCAGATCCCGGTCCACCTCACCACCTGGGTACAGGCGCACGTGCACAGTCGTTATGTGTTTCTCATACTGCTCAACATTGCGTTGCTCGTGACCGGTGCGTTGATGGATATCTACTCCGCCATTCTGGTGGTCGTCCCCCTCATCCTTCCGCTCGGCAAGCTCTTCGGAATCGATCCGTTGCATCTCGGTGTGATCTTCCTTGCGAACCTCGAGCTCGGATTTCTGACACCTCCCGTTGGCCTCAACTTGTTCCTTGCGTCGTACACGTTCAATCAGCCTCTGGTCACGGTCTACAAGAACGTGCTGCCCTTTCTGCTCGCGCTGCTTGTGACGGTCCTGATTATCACCTACGTTCCCTGGTTCTCAACCGGTTTGGGAGGACTGCTCCACTTCTAGAAATCGGCATTTCCCACCGTCCGGGGGAACGGAATGACGTCGCGAATGTTCTGCATCCCGGTAACGTACTGGACGAGACGCTCGAAACCGAGACCGAAGCCGGCGTGCGGAGTGGTACCGAACTTGCGCAACTCCAGATACCACCAGTAGTCTTCAGAAGGTAGTCCTAATTCCTTTATTCTCGCCTGCAGCTTCGTGAGATCGCTCTCCCTCTCGCTGCCGCCGATGATCTCTCCGAGGCGAGGAACGAGCACGTCCATTCCGCGAACGGTCTTTTCGTCATCGTTCTGCTTCATATAGAATGCTTTGATCTCCTTGGGATAGTCGGTGACGATGACGGGCCCTTTGTAGACCTCTTCCGTGAGGTACTTCTCGTGCTCCGATTGGAGGTCTTTGCCCCACGCGGGCGCGAACTCGAATGTGTTCGCTGCGGCGGCGAGCTGCTCGACGGCCTCGGTGTAGGTGATGCGGGTAAACTGCGCATCTGCCACCGACTCGAGCGTGGCTACTACGCCGGGTTGAATCCACTTGTCGAAGAACTCGAGGTCGGCACGGCAGCGTTCGAGCACCCTCGAGAAGAGATGCTTCAGAAACTCCTCCGCGATGTCCATGTTGCCGTGGATGTCGCAGAATGCCATCTCGGGCTCGATCATCCAAAACTCGGCGAGATGCCGAGTCGTGTTGCTGTTCTCTGCTCGAAAGGTCGGACCGAAGGTGTAGACATCGCGAAATGCCAACGCAAAGATCTCCGCCTCCAGCTGACCGCTCACGGTCAGAGCCGCCCGCTTGCCGAAGAAATCCTGATCATAGGCCACACCCCTGTCGTTCCGGGGAACCTTCTCGAGCGGAAGGGTCGTAACTTGAAACATCTCCCCCGCGCCCTCGGAGTCGCTCGAAGTGATGATCGGTGTGTGCACATAGACAAATCCCCGATCCTGGAAGAAGGAGTGGATTGCGTAGCTCAAGGTATTGCGAACCCTTGTGACTGCACCGAACGTATTGGTCCGTGGGCGCAGGTGCGCGATCTCGCGAAGGAACTCGAAACTGTGGCGTTTCTTCTGCAAAGGATAGCTCTCCTGAGGCGCCTGTCCGACTACCGATAGGCTGTTCGCGCGCAACTCGACTGCCTGATTCTTGCCGAGTGACTCTACCAGCTCGCCGCTGACCTCGACGCTCGCCCCGGTGCTGGCTCGACTGGCTTCGCTCCCCAGCTCGGGGCGCGCAGTCAGATCGGCGACCACCTGCAGGTTCTTCAGGCACGAACCGTCGTTGATTTCGAGAAAACAAAGATCCTTGGATTCTCTTCGGGTTCTGACCCAGCCGCAAATCGAGATCTCACGGCCGTCGGGTTTCATTTCCAGTATGGAGTTTATGCGTGGTTTCATCGGTAAGGAGTACCACATTTGGCCTCTCCGCGTCAAACTTGCAGAGTCAGTCGCGGGCGGGTATCATGCCCGGATGAGTGACATTATCGTCGTCCAGATCATCGGAACGAAAAAAAGTGCAGAAACCCGTAAAGCGATGCGCTACTTCAGCGAGAGGGGAGTCAAGGCCCACATTGTCGACCTCAGTGAACGCGCTTTGAGACGGGGCGAGCTCGAGAACATCACCCGTCGAGTCAGCCCCGACGAGCTCATCGATATCGATGGCACAGCCTACAGGCAGGGCGGCTATGCCTATCTTGATTTCGATCCCGTGGAAGAGCTGCTCGAAAACCCTCTTCTCATGAAGATTCCTGTAGTCCGCTGCGGCAGTGAGGTCACAGTTGGAGAGAATCGTGTCCAATGGGACCGTTGGCTCGGTCGGTGAGGCTAACGGCTCGGGCCGACCGACCGAACTGCCGCGCGCTTCTCGATGTCGGAAAGGAGTCTCTTGCCCTCGGCGGAGCCGAGCACTTGATGAGGGTCCGGCGCCGGGATCGGAGTGCCGATGATATTTCGCTCGAGCTTCACCATCAAGATGCGATGGACGGACTCGTTCAATCTCGACTCCGGGATCTCGTCGCTTCGTACGGCGGCGAGGATTGCGTTGAAGGCGGCCCGCGGGTCTTCGGGCATCAGGAGGATGTCGGCGCCGGCCTGAAAGGCGTCGAGCGCTGCGGTGCTCGATCTCCAGAAATCCGTTATCGCTCCCATGTTGAGTGCGTCGGTGATGATGAGCTTCCTGAATCCGAGCTCTCCCCTGAGCAATTCGCCGAGGACGTAGGGCGAGAATGTGGCGGGGATGTTTTTCTCGCTCAGGATTTCGGGCAACAAGAGGTGGCCGACCAGTACCCCATCTGCCCCGGCAGCGATCCCGGCCTCGAACGGTAGGAACTCCACCGACTTCAGGCGGCTGAGGTCGTTCCGGACCACGGCCGGTCCCAAGTGAGAGTCCGTCGAGGTGTCACCGTGGCCCGGGAAGTGTTTGATGACTGAGCTGACGTCGACGCTTTGCAGACCACGCACCATCGCGCTCGCCATCTGCGCCGCAGTGTGCGGATCGGAGCTGTAGGCCCGTCGCCCAATAACGGTGTTACGAGGGTTCGTGTCGACGTCCGCCACAGGAGCAAGGTCCATGTTGATTCCCAGCGAGCGGAGCTCCCGTCCCACAAAACGACCCTCGTCGTAGGCAAGGGAGGGGTCCCCGGTGGAGCCGACGACAGCCGCCGCCGGCATATGGACGGCATGCATTCGGCCACTCGAGGTAAGCCGGCTGACGTTTCCCCCTTCCTCGTCTACTGCGACGAAAAGAGGAGTCCGAGAGGCTTTCTGTATATCCTTGATAAGCTCGACGGTTTGATCGATCGTATCGATGTTCCCCCCGAAGAGGATAATCCCGCCGGGGTGATAGGATTCAATGATCGAAAGAGCCGCAGGCGTGGCCTCCCGGAAGAGCTTCCCGGTCCGACCCTCACGCAGCTCGAGCATGAACAGCTGGCCCACCTTCTCCTCGAGGCTCATCTTCTGCAACAATGCGGTGGCCCGGGATGAGATGGTATCGGCCGCTTTTCCACCGCGTGGTTGGGCTGCTGAAGCACCTCCAAGGTGCTCCGAAGGGTTGACCTCCGCATTTGCCAGCTTCGGTCCGCTTTCCGGTTTGCCGGTGCCGTTCTCCACGGCAGGCTGCCCCGGCGTCGCGGTGCTCCCGGCATTCGTGGCGCCTGCCGCCGAACCGCCGTCGCTGCCGCGAGGGAGGGGGGGAGCGGGAGATCGGGCGACTCGCGAAGGGGAGGTTGTTGCGCATCCGGCCGCCAGCATCACCCAGGCAAGGAGCCAGATTCCCGATGTTAGCCTTTTTGAGACGTTGCCTGTTCGCATCCGATAACCGACTTCGCGTCATCTTGGCAAAAAAACAGGGGCTTCATCAATGGGCGAACAACGTGCGGAGTGACGTCAGGCCGCTTTACCTGAATTTCGAATGTTTGTATACTTGATCGCTATGCGACCGACGAATGACCTGCGAATCGTCGATCTGGATGCATTGGTCTCTCCCGAGGAGCTCAAACGAGAGTTCCCCATGAATGAGGAGAGCACCGCCACAGTTCTGACGAGTCGCGAGACGATTGCGAACATCATCAAGAAACGGGACCGCCGCCTGTTGGCCGTCGTGGGGCCATGTTCGATTCATGATCCGAATGCCGCCGTGGAATACGCGAGGCGTCTCAACGAGCTTCGAAACGAGCTCCAAGATCGCATCTACCTCATAATGCGAGTCTACTTCGAGAAGCCTCGGACTACCACCGGCTGGAGAGGGTTGATTACCGATCCAAACCTCGACGGATCGTACGACATTTCCAAGGGGCTCCGCAGGGCTCGAAGCCTGCTCTTGGAGATTACGAGCATGGGCATGCCGGCGGGCTCGGAAATGCTCGATCCCATCGTCCCGCAGTACATCGCCGACCTGCTCTCCTGGGCCTCGATCGGTGCACGGACGACCGAGAGTCAGATCCACCGGGAGCTTGCCAGTGGTCTTTCGATGCCGGTGGGCTTCAAGAATGGTACCGACGGCAGCCTTCAAACTGCGCTGAACGCCTTGATATCCTCCAGAAGCCCGCACAGCTTCATCGGGATCGATCAGGGGGGGCAGACCTGCGTTCTGCGTACAAGCGGTAATGACGACGGCCACATCATACTGCGCGGCGGGAAGCGGGGTCCGAACTACAGCGAACAGAACGTGGTCGAAGCAGAGGCGCTTTTCGCAAAGCACGGGCTTGCTCCGTCGATCGTCGTCGACTGCAGCCACGACAACTCCGGCAAGAACCAGAGGGTCCAGCACAGCGTTCTCGAATCGGTTGTGGCTTCCGTTGCGAGTCAGCGAACGAAGGGCCGAGATTCCATCGTGGGGTTCATGATCGAAAGCAATCTCTTCGAGGGAAATCAGCGGATACCGGCGGATGTCACTCAGCTCCGATACGGGGTCTCCATCACCGACGAATGCGTGGGTTGGGAGCAAACGCGCGAGATGCTCATGCGCGCCTATGACAAGGTTCCGAGCGCCGAACCCACGGGAGCGGATCGATGAGTCGGGTTGCGGTCCTGCTTGCGGAAGGATTTGAGGAGGTCGAAGCGGTCACTCCGATAGATTTTCTCAGGCGGGCCGGTATCGACGTTGTCACCTCCGGAGTCGGCGATCAAACGGTGCGCGGCTCTCACGGAATCCCGGTGCTGGCCGACGCGCCCGCGGATTCCCTATCAGAGGGGGAGCTCGACGGAATCGTCTTGCCGGGAGGAATGCCGGGTGCCGCAAATCTGGCGGTCTCCCCCACCGTGAGACGTCTCGTGCGATCGATGCTCGATTCGGGGAAGCTCGTAGCTGCAATCTGCGCCGCTCCGGCAAAGGTCCTGGCCCCTCTGGGGGTGCTCAGCGGGAAACGCGCAACCTGTTTCCCGGGCGACGAGGTCGCCTTCGCCTCCGACGTTGTCTTCGCTGAAGATCGTGTGGTTCGGGACGGAAACCTCATCACCAGCCGGGGTGCCGGCACCGCGGCCGAGTTTGCGGAAGAGATTATCCGATACCTCGCGGGCGACGACGCCGCTCGCGAGGTGCACGACCGGACTGTTCAGAAGCCGTAGATACGATCGTGAAGCGCCGTCGCACCTATCCCGTTCAGTAGGTATAGGTCGCGATGACGCTGCAAAACCGCTCTTATGCTGCACTCCTAGCAGTTCTCAGTACACTCTGTAGTGAGCCCGCATGCGGCGGCCCCGCGGACCTCCGGGTGGGGAACTTCGAGTCTGAGATCGATACTCGACTGGAGAATGGCGATTCGTTTCGAAATAGGATCTCGATTAAATGGAAGACACCGGGTGGACCGATATGGGGTTTCGTCACGAGTGAGTACTCGGAGGAACGCATCAGAACACCGGAGCTTGGGATCTCGAGCCCCCTGTTCGATATCGGCCCGCTCCAGGAAAACGGGCTGGTGGCCTCCTTGAACGACCCCGTCGGGATTGGCAGCATGCGGGAGCGGACCAACGTTTCTCTCGATCATTCCTTCGACGGCTCATCTTTGACGGGGGGCGTGATTCGTCTGCGCGAAACCGCGCATGGGCATCGAACAGTTGAGCTCTTCGCACTCTCTCGCGAGGGAGCGGCACCTTCGGGGACCGGAAGCGCCGGCGCATCTCTGTTGGGTTCCTTCGGGAGGTTCTTTCGGATTGAGCTTTCCGCTAAGGCCACAGTGTTCGGTCGACGGCCGACGGGAGATGATTGGCTTTCCGACACTCCCGTGTTGTCAGTTCCGGCTGTCTTTCACGCCGGTACCCGGCTATCCTATCGAGGACGCCACCTCGCGGCGGTCGCCTCCCTGGGGAGATCCGCAGGCGATCGAACACGTCCGGCCTGGTTTGCGAACGGCTGCCTCAGTGCAACCGGGAGATTCGATTGCTCGCTTGGACCAAACGAGAGCCCCGCCGGCGGCTTCTACTCGGCCCGACTCGATGCAGGCGCAGTCGAACCCGACTATATCGGAGACGATGGACGGTTCATCGACCGCACCGCGGTCGTTCATCCCATGTTCTCGTTCAGTTTCTCGGGGATGACTCTGGTTGGCAGCTATGGGTACAGAGTCTACCGGCGGCCGCTTCTCCCGGTTCCGTGCCGCCGTGTCGTCCACTCTGCAAGTCTCGACACGACCGTGGACTTTGGGGGTCTCTCTGTTGGTGCCCTCCTCAGGCCCTCGGTGGACTATGCCGCCGACGGTCGAATGCTCTTTCGTCAGTTGAGCGGTCTTCACGCGCGTTTCGAAGCTGGACCGGCGCGTTGTGGATTGGAGCTCGATCTCACGCGGTCAAACAGCGAGCCGGACTCGGTCGCATCGAAGCTCTCTTTCCGCCGGCGGCTTGGACGAACCGAGCTCGAGCTGTGCTCGGCACTGCGCGATGGTGTTGGATCGCTCAGTGTTGGCTTCGACGTTCTTACCGAGGAGTGGAGATTGAGGTTTGACCTCAATCTCGGGGAGGTGTTCGGTGTCGGGCTGCTCGAAAAACGAAGTGGGGCGATCCCGACGATGGGCGTGCCGTTTGAGGAGGGTGGGCTCTCGATTCGCTGGGAATCCCGACGTAGATAGACTACGGGGCGCGAGATTCCCAGTCACCTACCGGAATCACCTCCCGTTCCAGCTTCAAACCAAGCTCTTCATGGACACGTCGAGCAACGAGCCGAATAAGGGCTTCTATATCGGTCGCTGTCGCTCCCCCCGTGTTGACGATCATGTTGGCATGATAGTCGGAGACTTTCGCTCCTCCGATCGTGTAACCTCGGAGCCCGAGTCGGTCGATTATCTTACCGGTCGGATCCCCGAAGGCGCGGTTGTTTTTGAAGACCGATCCGGCCGAAGGCGCAACGAAGTGACCCTTTCTTTCGCGGTCGGCCCGGTTCGATTCCATTTCTCGAAACAGCAAGTCTTTGTCTCCTTCGCGGAGTCTGAAGCCGGCGCTGAGAATCACATCATTCGTCGTCTGGAAGGGGGAGACCTTGTACGAAAACGAATCGTCGCTTGGCGTGAGCCGCACGATGTCCAGATCCTCGTTGACGACCTCGACCCAATCGAGCACCTGGGAAATTGAGGAACCGTAGCACCTGGCGTTCATCCAGAGAGCGCCGCCCACGCTTCCGGGCATCGAAAAAATGAATTCGAGACCCGCGAGGCCCGCCGACGCCGCGAGCCACGAAACCTCACTCATGTTGCTGCCTGCTCGGCATTCGAGCGAGGTGCCCCTAATCGACGCTCCGTCGAGTGAGGTCATTCCGAGAACGATACCGCGGATACCGTTGTCGGACACCAGGATATTGGCCCCGCCCCCGAGTACGAACAGCGGAAGGTTTTCCTCGCCGGCGAGCTTCAGAACCGCAGTCACGTCCTGCGCATCGTACGGTCGTACAAGGATGTCCGCTGGTCCGCCAACACGGTAGGTCGTATAGGTCGCGAGTGGTTCGTCGAACATCACCTTGCCGCGAATATTGATCTTTTGCGCCAATTCCCGTAGATTGTTCACAGGCATCATACTATAGCCGTATAGAAAACATTTTCTACCGGGCGCAATGTGTCGGCCGTCGCAACCTTTGGAAGATATGCTAATTCGAACGATTTTCGGGATGTAGGCCTCGAAAGGCATGGAGATTGTATCCGAACGCCTATGGCGTTTCGACCCGACTTTCTCTGTGGAGCGTACGGACGCGGGACTCCCGATTCGGCTGCCGGCCGATTCAGAAGAGAACCCATTCGTCGAGAGCGAGGGCGCGGAAAATAGGAGGCATCTTCCCCCGTGGAAATCAGGCTCTTCAACACATTCGGAAGAGAGCTTCAGCAGTTCAACCCGATCGTCCCTGGAGAGGTCGGGATGTACGCGTGCGGACCGACAGTCTATAAGTTCGTTCACATTGGCAATCTGCGAGCGTACATTTTCGAAGACTTGCTCAGACGCATGTTCGAGTTTGCGGGCTACAGAGTGCGGCATGTGATGAACGTCACCGACGTCGGACATCTCACTGACGACGCCGACGAGGGTGAAGACAAAATGCTGCGCAGTGCTCGCGAACAGGGAATGACAGTCTGGGAAATCGCGAAGTTCTACACCGATGCTTTCTTTCGTGACATCGACATGCTGAATGTGGAGCGGCCGGAGGTTGTCTGTCTCGCGACCGATCACATTGAAGATATGATCAACCTCGTTCGACGGCTCGAAGAGCGCGGATACACCTATTCCTCCGGCGGAAACATCTATTTCGATATAGACAAGTTTCCGGACTACGGCAAGCTGGCCCTCTTGGAGCGGCAGGAGCTCCGCGCGGGCGCTCGGACCGAGGTCGACGAGAACAAGCACAATCCGCGCGATTTCGTCTTATGGTTCACAAAAAGCAAGTTCGAGCACCAGGCGATGCTCTGGGATAGTCCCTGGGGGAAAGGGTACCCGGGATGGCACGTCGAGTGCAGCGCTATGAGCATGAAGTACCTCGGCGAGCACTTCGACATTCATTGCGGTGGAGTCGACCACATCCCGGTGCATCACACCAACGAGATCGCGCAATCCGAGGCAGCGACCGGAAAGAAGTGGGTAAATTACTGGCTTCATAACGAATTTCTTCTCATGAACGATCGCAAAATGGCCAAGTCGGCCGGCGGTTTCGTAACCCTCGCTGATCTCGTGGAAACGGGCTACCACCCGCTGGACTACCGCTACCTCTGCCTCGGAGCGCACTACCGATCCCAACTGCAGTACACCCAGGAAGCGCTCGACGCCGCGCGGATTGCGCGAACGAACCTCACGGAGCGTGTCTCGAGGTTGATGAATACCTCCGAACCTCTTTCAGCGGACGCCCTCTCTCAGCGCTCAAAAGCTTATCTCGATGAGTTCAGGGACCATGTGGCCACCGACCTCGGTGTCCCGCGATGCCTTGCGACGCTGTGGAATCTGCTCAAGGATGCCTCAATTCCCGATGCCGAGAAACTGACTCTCGTTCTTGTGATGGACCGCGTATTTGGCTTGGGGCTCTCTGAGGCGAAACGGGAAGCACCAAACCTCGACGAAGAGACGAATGAGCTCGTCCGAATGCGTGAGGAGGCCCGAAGGAGCAAAAACTTCCAGAAGGCGGACGAAATACGTGAATCGCTTCTTCGCCGTGGTATCATACTTGAAGACACACCAGAAGGTACAAAAATCTACAATAAGGAAAATTAGTCGAGCTGCGTGCCGCCGCACGCTCCCCGAACGATTTTCGGTCGTTCATGTAACTGCCGATGGAGAATGTTGTTTGACCTATGAACGGTGAAGAAAGCGGACAAGGGTCTTTCGAAAAGGTATACCAAACCGTTTACCCGATTCTCGTCCGGGTAAGCTACCATATCACTGGCGATATGGCGATTGCCGAGGACCTGTGTCAGGAAGCGTTCATACGGTACTATCAACGAGAGACGCCGTTCCCGAGCCTGGATCAAGCGAAGTATTGGCTGATTCGGGTGGTTAAGAATCTTGCATTCAATCATGAGAAACGGAAAGGTCGAGAGAAAAAGGCGCATGAGCGAATTCTGAAAGAGCCCCAGCGGGAGGCCGATTCTGGAGAAACGGAGGTCATAAAAAAGGAGACATACGATATCGTCAAGAGCGCACTGCATCGGTTGCCGCACAAGTTGCGAACGGTACTGGTGCTGAGGGAGTACGGTGGATTGAACTACAAGGAAATTGCTGGTATTCTGAAAATCACGGAAGGTAACGTGAAAGTTAGGGTGTTCCGTGCGAGGGAACAATTGAGCAAGCTCATCGATGAGGAAGAAGTATATGTGTCCTGACACTGAGCTTCTCTCTGCCTACTATGATGACGAGCTCGACGGCTTCTGGGAACCCAGAGTGGCTGAACACATATCCCGATGCGCAGTGTGTCAGGGCAAGCTGGATAGTTTTGCCCGGCTGAGCGAAGACCTCGGCCAGGTGGAGGTGCCGGAGTTCGAAGCAGGTATGCTCCGAAGTTGGCAAGCCATTCAGAACGCCCGTGAGACGAAGACCGTCAAGATCTGGAATAAACGGATATCCGTGCCGGTTCCCGTGCTCGCTGCTGCGGCTGCGGTGTTTGTAGCGGTGTTTGGCCTAGGCGTGTTCTTGAATCTGAACGGCTCACCAGCACCGTCGGCACCTGAGGTTGCTGTACAGCAGCCCCAGATTGCTCCGGTTGATTTCCAAGTGAGCAACCTCAACGACCTCCTGAACTATCTGAACTCAAAGGACCTCGGAACGAACGTGACGATTCAACTTCCGAAGGGAGTGGATCAACTCTCAGTTGGGCAACCACAACTGATACGAGCTGCGGACTTCAACCGAGGCCAGTAGTGTTCAAATTCGTCTCGCCGGTGTTGCTGTTGTTGTTGGCACATGCCCCCTTCGTCTCAGCGGATGGGGAGGCCAATCCGCTCGATCTCCTCAAGGGCGAGGCGCTGGCAGTCAATATCGTGGCGCGGGTTATGCAGTCCGGCCACGTCACCGTCTGGAACATGGAAAGCCGCAAGATAACCATTTCCGGACGAGGGGTGCAGATTCGTCTAGAAGGCGATAACGTTTTGGTGCTCGCGCACCTCATTCCTTATATCAACGACGACAAATCGATATTGCTCGTTGCGCTCGGGCAGGTGTGGGCTCCGGCCGCCGATCGCAAGGGGTACAAGTACTACAGCACGATGAAGAGCTTGCCCATAACGCCGGGAGAAAAGGTCTTTTTCTTCCCGTTCGGGATGGCCGTTGATCAGAAAGCGAACGTCTATACTGTCGAGCTCGAGATTCAAGTAGTACCCTACTCGACAATAAAGAATAATAGCACTAAAAAGTAGGGCATGAAGTCAAACCTTGCGGCGG
Source organism: uncultured Spirochaetales bacterium (assembly GCA_964506755.1). Lineage (GTDB taxonomy): Bacteria > Spirochaetota > Spirochaetia > DAHUYW01 > DAHUYW01 > CAZDMH01. Next base: position 1,689 of record CAZDMH010000019.1, on the reverse strand, counting down.
GCTCGCTTGTGAAACGGGTAACGGCTCACAAGGCCTTCTTGCCCGTCTCGATTTTCCTGATGCTCGTGATCGTGCTGCTCATTAGCACGACGCTCACTGACCGGCCGCCCGTTATCGACGCCATCAATCCCCAAGTCGGGTATCCCGGCAGCATCCTCATGATCAAAGGAAACAACTTCGGCTCCTCGCGCGGCACCTCCGAGGTTGTCATCGCGGGGCTACGACCTACCACTTCCGCCTATCTTGAGTGGACGAACAAACGAATCAGCGTACGCATACCGCCGGACGTCGACTCGGGGATGGTCTACGTCTTGCGCAGCAACGGCCACAGCAACGGAAAGTTGTTCACGAACCGGAACAACATACCGGTGGTCGTAAAGACGACCGCGGCTCCCGGTGAGCCTCAAATCACGAGCATCGATCCTGCGAACGGTCCGGTGGGCACAAAGCTGACCATAACAGGTGAGAACTTCGGTAAATCCCAAGGCAACGGCGATGTGCTGTTTTCTCCAACCTCGGTGTCCGACGGCGGTGTACAGATTTCGGATCTTGCCGCGAAGGAGCGGTATGCCGGCTGCGGCTGTGACTACAACTACGAGACCTGGTCCGACAAGCAAATTGTCGTGTACGTGCCGGATGGTGCATCGTCCGGGAACGTGACTGTGGTCACCGACCGAGGTACGAGCAATTCACAGTACTTCGAGGTCACGAACCAGGTGGGGACGAAGACCTATAAGGACAAAAGAGGCTACGAGATTCGATACGGGGTGAGAATATCAGACGTCAACTCGCAGCCGGGGGGCACGATCGATCTCTGGCTCCCGAACCTATCGAGTGCCTTGACTCAGCGCCATATCGAGGCGATCGTCGAGCCAAAACCGGTGTGGAGCAACTACAAGGGGCTGATGAGGATCAGTCTGAGCGGATTCAAACAGAACGGCACCTATCCCGTCAGCGCCACCGATTACTTCGATCGCTACGCAATAGAAACCCGGATCGACCCGACGAAGGTACCGAGCGCCTATGACAGCTCGCGGAAGCTCTACTCCGTCTACACCTCGGCAAACAGCCTTGTGCCGTCGGACGATCCAGCGGTGCAGCAAACCGCCACGCAGTTGGTCGCGGGGCAATCCAACCCGTACGAAAAGGCACGACTTCTATACAACTACGTCACGCAGAAATTGAAGTATTCGGAAGCCCCGTCCGAAAACGGCGTCGTCGCGGCCCTCAAGGCGGGAAGCGGGGACTCCTACACCCTCACGCTGCTCTACACCGCGCTCCTCCGTTCGGCCGGGATCCCTGCTCGGCCGGTTGCCGGAGTCCTGGTTTACGGCGACAAGCAGACGATCGACCACTATTGGGTTGAGTTTTTCCTTCCCGCATTCGGTTGGGTCCCGGTTGACCCGGCTTTGGGAGCCGGAGCACGTTTCGGCGGTTTCCCGAATCGCTCGGACGCCGCAGACTATTATTTCGGCAACCTCGACAATCAGCACATCGCCTTCACGAGAGGAGTGGTCGCCGTCGACCAGCTCGACGCCAGCTCCCGGACGGTTCATCGGTCGAGGTCCTACTCGATGCAAACCGTCTCTGAGGAGGCATCTCCGGGCGTCAGTGCGTACAATTCCGTCTGGGACGACGTCAGAGTCATCGATTGGTGGTAGGGTTTTTGCCGGAGGCAAAATACCCGAT
>CAZDMH010000018.1:0-100947 GCA_964506755.1 uncultured Spirochaetales bacterium | reverse complement strand
GGGGAGATTCCCGAGCGGTCAAAGGGGGCAGACTGTAAATCTGTTGGCTACGCCTTCGAAGGTTCGAATCCTTCTCTCCCCAGAACAGATCAAATGACACGCGTGATCCGAAGTTCCATCGGTTCTGCTGTCGATACCCACAGAGACTTCGCCGATGAGCAAACCCTTCTACGAAGACGGTCTCCGGTTCGAGTGTACGCGATGCAGCAACTGCTGCCGCCACGAACCGGGATACGTCTTCTTGTCCGAATCTGACCTGCAACGCCTCGCCAAAGGCCTGGGGATGACACAGGAAGATTTCGTCAAACGTTTTTGCCGTGTTGTCGAAGTAGGTAGTGCACGAATGCTCAGTCTCGTCGAAAAACCGAACTACGACTGCGTATTTTGGGACAATGGTTGCACTGTCTACAAGGACCGCCCCCTGCAATGCAGGAGCTATCCATTTTGGGACGCAAACGTCGCGACGACGGAGTCATGGGAGCAGCTTTCCGGCGTGTGTCCCGGCGCGAATCGTGGTAAACTGCATACGAAAAATGAAATCGACCGGTGGTTGGACGCCCGACACCAAGATCCGCCGATCGTTCTATGATGAATTAGGGGTGTGAATGAAAGTTCACTTCTGGGGGGTGCGCGGCTCGATGCCGACCCCGATACTTCCCGGTCAGATCCAGAGCAAGATCGCTGCGGTTGTGCAGCGTGTGGAGCCAAAGGATCTCGTTAGCCCGGAAACTAGAGAGGCTTTTCTCGCGAATCTGCCTCCCTACCTGACTGGAACCATTGGCGGGAACAGCACGTGTATCGAGATCCGGCTCCAAGACGATACGCTCATTATCATCGATGCAGGTTCCGGCATAGCGGCTCTCGGAAACGCCTTGAAAAAGCGACGCGAGAATGTCCGTCAGTATCACATCTTCTTTACGCATTTCCATTGGGATCACATCCAGGGCTTGCCGTTCTTCACACCGCCCGTTTACGATCCTCGCTGCAAAATAACCTTTCACAGTCCGATCGAGGGGTTCGAGGACTTCCTGCGAGACCAAATGCGCCATCCCTATTTCCCGATCACCATGGAAACGATGAATGCGGACCTGAAGTTCGATGTTTTGACCGGTGAGCCGTTGAAAATCGGAACGGCCGAGGTCAGCTATCGCGAGGTGAAACACCCTGGGCGCGCATTCTCCTACAAGTTTACCGAAAACGGAAAATCATTCATCTTCTCGACCGACACCGAGCTGACCGAAGAGGACTTTCAGAAGAACGAGTCGAACAGGCGGTTCTACGAAGGAGTCGAGATCATCGTGATGGACAGCCAGTACACCCTCGACGAGGCAATCGAGAAGTATGATTGGGGTCACTCCTCCTACAGCCTGGCAGTCGACTTTGCCTCGGAGTGGGGCATCGAAAGGCTCGTCCTGTACCACCACGAACCGCTCTATGACGACAAGAAGATGTACGCTATTCTGAAATCCTCGCAGTGGTATGCAAGCCATCTGGAAGGAAAGAAGCTCGAGATCATGCTCGCCAGCGAGGATCTCGATCTCATTATTTGATGGATTGAGATCATGACGGAATCGTTGTCCGGCCGGGAGATGGTTGGAATGTACCTCTTTTTGAAGAAAAGTGAAAACGAGTTGGACGAAATCCTAACCCAATTGATGCTGCGTTTCGAAAAGTCGCTCTACGGGCGCCTTTCGATCGAAGAGTTCGAGCGGCTCGGCGAGCTCTACCGCGCGGGGACGGACTTTTTCGCGGACAAGGAGTAACTGTGAGTGCTCACGGTCGCGCCAAAAAACTGGCGATCATATCGGTATTCTTCATTTTCCCGCTTGTCTCTGCGGTCGCGCAGTATCTGCCGCCGAATGGCGCCGATTCACTTTCAAGCTATCTGTCTCCAACCTTTCTCGCGGGGGGGGCGTCGATTACTTCCACAGAGTCGCCGCAGGCTGACGTGCTTAATCCCGCCGCGGGAGCGACGAAGCAGCGGGTGACTCTCGACGCGAGCTACATCGGTCTTATCGGGACGCAGCAAAACGAGGGGTGGCTTGGTCACGTGGCCAACATCGGGAACACGATTCCAACGAAGTTCGGCGTCTTCAACTGGAGCGTGCATTTCCTCACATCGAGTCTTCCCGAGGTGAATCTCGGGACATTCGGCGCTCTGAATGCCTCCTTCGCGAAGCAGCTGTACCCCGACCTTCTGATAGGGATCGGGCTCAACTCGAGCATCGGTACCAATACGGGTTTCGGTTGGGGGCTCTCCGGGACCCTTGGCTTCATCGCGATGCCGGGCGATGTCGGATTTCTCAAGAACTTTACCTGGGGAGTCGCGGTACAGAACATCGGTAAGGGGTTTGCCCCGTTGCCCGGGAGCTCGGCCTATCCGGCTCCGTTTACCCCCGTCGTCGGGGCCTCCTTCGATCTGCTGAAGGACAAACCCTTTCAGATTGCCTTCTCAGGGGATGTGGGTTTCCCATCGTTTCAAGACCTCAATCTTCGTGTAGGCGGCGCGATCAGCTACAAGCAGGTCCTCGCGCTTACGTTTTCGAGCGGGGTCGATCTTCGTGAGCTTTTTGACCCGAATCTGCAACCGCGGAGCCTCATCCCGTCGGTTGGCCTCTCCTACACTTTCAAGACAGGGCTCGGCAACAAATCGGAGTTTCTCAACCAACATGGGTGGAACACGACCGAGATGAAGACCCAAGCTTCGGTTGCGCCGATGCAAGGCGGCGTCTGGGCCTTCGGATTGGGTGCGAACGCGCCGTTGGGTGTCATCGACCGAACTCCGCCGAAGATAACCGTCGATTATCCGAAGCCCGTCTACATCTCACCGAACAACGACGGGCGCCAGGACTCACTCGAGCTTCCGATCACGATCACCGATCAGCGGTACGTTCGCGGCTACAAGTTGGACATTTACGACAGTCAGGAAAAGATCGTGCGCGAAATTCGCAACAAAGAGGAACGACCCGAAAATCAGGGAATTCAAAACATCGTCGACCGGCTTCTGGCGGTGAAGAGCGGGATAGCGATCCCGGCGACTCTTCGGTGGGACGGACTGGGTGACAACGGAAAGCTCGTTCCTGACGGCACCTATACCTTCTCCCTCGAGGCTTGGGACGACAACGGCAACATCGCAAGATCACCGAGCTACGTCGTGTACGTAGACACGACGCCGCCGACCGTCGAGATAGTAAGACCGAAACCTGTGGATCTCATATTCTCGCCAAATGGTGACGGGAACAAGGACACACTGCGCATCGAGCAGACAGGTTCGAAAGAGGATCTGTGGACAGGAACGATCGACTCCGCGGCAGGGAAGGTGATTCGTACCTTCGAATGGAAGAACAGCCCTCCGCAGAGCTTCGTCTGGGACGGCGAGGACAATGACGGCAAGCTGGCTCCCGACGGGGTCTACAACTATTCGATCACCTCTACCGATAGGGCGGGGAACGCCGGCGGCGGGGCGCTCGACAACATCATTATCAATACTCAGGCGACCCCGGCTACGGTTTCGATCGGTAGCTCGGAGTTTTCGCCGAACGGCGACGGGGTGAAGGACACCGAGTTGATCAAACCGAACGTGCCGGTCACACAGGGCATTGCGAGCTGGACGCTTACGATTAAGGACTCCGGCGGCGAGGTCGTTCGCAAATACACGGGAGGAACGAGTCCGCCTGAGCCGATGTACTTCAACGGCAAGAGGTCGGACGGTAGTGCACTGCCGGAGGGCTCCTATTCGGCGCAGTTGTCGATTGAATACGAGAACGGAAACCACCCGCAAGCCACCTCGCCGCTGTTTACGATCGACGTCACGCCCCCGCAGGCCTCGGTGACCGCCAACTACACGGTGTTTTCTCCGAACGGAGACGGTAACAAAGACACGATCACCTTCTACCAAGACACCTCCAAAGAGGACAAATGGACGGGTGCAATCTACAACTCGCAGGGCGAGAAGGTGAAAACCTACTCTTGGGTAGGGACCGCCGATCCGAAGGTCGAGTGGGATGGTCACGCCGACGACGGGCTACTGGTCCCTGATGGGAGCTACACCTACCAAGTAGAGTCGACCGACCGCGCAGGCAACGTCGGGAAGTCGAACATCGTTGCCTTCGAGGTGAATACGGAGAAGACTCCGGTATTTCTCTCGGTGGAGTATCCCGCATTTTCACCGAACGCCGACGGTGTCAAGGACACCATCAAGATTTATCCGCAGATTCGCGTTCCCGGGGGAATTGAATCCTATTCACTCTCCATTCGCTCCTCCAGCGGCAAGACCGTACGGGCATACTCGGGGCGGGGAGCTCCGCCGAACGCATTCACCTGGGAAGGGCTCGACGAACAGGGTAACAGAGTGCCAGACGGAAGCTACGAAGCACTCTTGAATCTGACCTACTCGAACGGCAATACCCCCAGCGCTCCTTCGCCGGCCTTCGTGGTGGACACAAAATATCCGCAGATCACTGCAGAGGCGAATCGAACGCTTTTCTCGCCGAACGGGGATGGTCATAAGGACACAGTCACGATAACGAACCAATCCAGCTTCGAAAACCTCTGGGAGGCGGAAATTCTCGATTCTGGAGGAAATGTAGTCCGTCGCGAGTTCTGGAAAGGAAGGGCAGGCAATTTCGTCTGGGATGGAACTGATGCGCAGGGTAATACCGTCGCGGACGGGAGCTACACCTACCTCATTTCCTCCACGGACACGGCGGGAAACATGAGCCGGGCCATGATCCGCAACATTGTAGTCGACACAAAACCCACCCCCGTCTTCGTCACGGCGAGCGCCGACGGTTTCTCGCCGAACGGCGACGGCAGAAACGACACAATCACCTTCGGTACGGTCGTCTCGGTTGACCAGGGAATTACGAGCTGGCAACTCGGCATTTTGGACTCGGCGGGGAAGACGGTGAGAAACTACCATGGAGGCTCGACCATTCCGAGCTCGGTTACCTGGGACGGAAAGACCGATTCCGGACGAATCGCGCCGGAGGGCAGCTACCGGGCCGATTTCAAGGTCGTCTATCTCAAAGGAAATGAGCCGACCGCCAGCACGTCACCGTTTCTGCTCGACGTCTCCGGGCCACGGGTTTCAGTTACGATCTCTCCGCTTCCGTTTTCGCCGGATAACGACGGCGTGAACGATGAGCTGACCTTCGCAATCAGCGTGTCCGATCAGAGCAAGATCGGCTCATGGAAGCTTCAAATCGAAGATCCGAAGAATCACCTCTTCAAGAGCTTTTCGGGAACCGGAAAGCCGGGCTCACAGATCATCTGGGATGGGAAGTCGAACAACGGCGAGCTCGTAACCTCCGCCGAGGACTATCCCTACACCATGCAGGTGACCGATTCCCTCGGAAATAGCACGACCGTCACGGGCAAGATTCCGGTCGATATTCTGGTGATCAAGGAAGGAGACAAGCTTCGAATCCGAATTTCGAGCATAATCTTTGCGCCGGACAGCGCCTCACTCCAGACGACCGATCCGGAGGTCAATGGAAAGAACGAAAAGGTGTTGGACCGACTTGCCGAGATTCTGAAGAAGTACGACACCTACAACATTCGCATCGAGGGCTACGCCGTGAGCGTCTACTGGAACGATCCGGTGAAGGCAAAAGAGGAACAGCAGCAGGTGCTGATCCCTCTCTCCTTGAGTCGTGCGAACGCGGTGAAAGAGGCTCTTGTGAAGCGGGGAGTCGACGGAAACCGAATCTCGACCGTCGGTCTCGGGGCGAGCAACCCGGTAGTGCCGAACAGCGACATTCAGGACCGGTGGAAAAACCGCCGAGTAGAATTTATACTAATCAAATGACGCCGGTGCTTCTCCGGTGCCGACCGGTTTGACCTGCTGCGGCCCCATGCAGCTTGGACATAGAGAGATCGATGGCCGAGGAAAAAACGAATAGCAAGACAATAGTACGTATCCTGACTATCGCGGTCATCGTGGTCGCGCTCGTGCTCGGAGGAGGGGCGGTGTTCGCCTACTGGCTGAACGAGCCGCCGGCCGGCATGCCGGGTTCGACCATCATCTCGGTGCAGAAGGGCGACAGCTTCAAGTCTGTCGCTCGAAATCTCAACAAACAGGGACTCATTCGTTCCTGGGCTTTCATGGACCTCGTAAGCATCGTCCGTCGGACGACCGGGGAGCTGAAAGTCGGGCGTTTCAAGATTGACCGGGGCTCGACCACGCTCGACATTCATAACCTGCTGATTTCGGGCCGTCAGGTCTTGGTGCGGGTCACGATACCTGACGGGTGGACTATCAAACAAATGGCGGATCGATTGGCGGAAGAGAAGATCGTCTCCAGGAGTGACTTCCTCGAAGCGGCGAAATCGCCGAAGGTGCTGAAGGAGCTTGATATTCCTGCAGAGAGCGCGGAAGGGTTCCTTTTTCCCGATACCTACTACTTTCCAGAGAGCTATCCCGCAGACAAGGTAGTCACCTCGATGGCAGAGAACTTCTTCCGTCACCTCGCCGCAATCTATCCGGACTACAAGAAGCTTTCCTCTCGAGAGCTTCTCCGGAAGGTCACGATGGCCTCGATCGTAGAAGGTGAGTATCGAGTTCCTGCAGAAGCACCGGTAATCGCCTCCGTCTTCTACAACAGGCTCGACGAGCACATGAGGCTCCAGTCCTGTGCAACGGTAAGTTACGTGCTCACTGACATCAACGGCATGCCGCACCAGACACGCCTGTACGACAAGGACCTTTGGGTTCCCTCGCCCTATAACACCTATCGGCATCGCGGGCTGCCTCCCGGTCCGATTTCCGCACCCGGCAAGACAGCGCTTTATGCCGCTTTCTACCCCGCGCAGACGAACTATCTCTATTTCGTCCTCGAAGACCCGAGGACGGGAAAGCACTTCTTTTCGAAGACCTTTGCCGCCCACATAATGGCGAAGTATGAATTGATAAACCTGTATCTGAAGTCCAACTAGCGGGAGCGGTGGAAGGGGGTTCCTGCCTCTCCCGGCTCATTGCCTGCAGGATAGGAAATGCGTGTACCGGACAGTGTACTTGCGGAGATCAGTGAGAAGCTGAACATCGCCGATGTCGTCGGCGACTACGTGACCTTGAGACCGCAAGGTACACGTATGGTGGGACTCTGTCCGTTCCATAATGAAAAGACCCCTTCGTTTTCCGTGACTCCGGAAAAGGGGCTGTTCTACTGTTTCGGTTGCCACAAGGGCGGAAATATATATACATTTGTAATGGAAATGGAGAAGGTGCCTTTTGGAGAGGCGGTCGCGATCCTCGCCGAAAGGGCGGGCGTCACCTTTGATCCGAAGGGATCGGATACCGACCTCAGGCAAAATGCACTCAGAGAGCTATACGACCGAGTAGCAGGGAGTTTTCATTATATCCTCACGGAGTCGGGCGGCGGGGAAGCGGCACGGCGTTATCTCGAAGATCGAGGGGTCTCGGACGAGACAATCAGAGAATTCAAGATCGGGTTCGCGCCGCCTCAGAGAAGCTGGTTGTACGACTTCCTCCGAAAGAAGAACTACTCTGAAGCCTTTCTCAAGTCGAGTGGACTGTTTTCTGCCCGCTACCCAAGAGTTGCCCTCTATTCCAACCGGATCATGTTCCCCATTGCAACCAGCAGCGGAAGTATCATCGCGTTCGGAGGACGAAGTCTGGAAGACGGAGGTCCGAAGTACATCAACTCACCCGAGACGGAGATCTTTCGCAAGAGTGAGCAGCTCTACGGACTTCATCAGGCGCTTCCGAAAATACGGAAAGAGGGTAAGTTCATCGTCGTCGAGGGCTACATGGACGTTCTCGCGATGCATCAAGCCGGCATTGCGAACACAGTGGCACCCCTCGGGACCGCGTTTACGGAACAACAGGCGCGGAGACTCAGGCGGTATGTCGAAGAGGGCCTTCTCTTTTTCGATGGAGACGCTGCCGGAGTGAAGGCGGCCGAGAAATCGATCCTGGTTTGTGAAAAGGTAGGAATCCGAGCTCAGGTCGCGGCGGTGGAGGCGGGCGCGGACCCTGCGGACATCCTGAAGAAGCAAGGGGCGGATGCGTTGCATAAAATCGTGAAATATCCTATAAATAGCTTTGAGTATCTGTTAGAAAAGGCTCGAGAGCGGCATATTAGTGACTCCCCAGAAGGCAAAGAGGCGATTATCAGGGATATCTTTCCGTACCTCGACGTAGTCGAGTCAGAGGTAAGAAAAGAGACGTACGTTTCCCATCTCGCGGATGCACTGGGGGTAGATTCTCGCGCAATACGCCGTGATTTTTCGAGGTTTAATCGGTGGGGTGGACCGGAACAGGTCGACGGCCGGCGGGGAATCGACGCTGCGGTTACTCAAGATTTGTACCTGTTATTGGCACTTTCGGTAAACCGAGAGTTCTTTCCCTTTGTGCGGAGTCGAATCTCGATTGACGATATCGAAGACCGCCGAGGGAAAGAGCTCTTCGTCGCCCTTGAGGAGTGCTACCGTAAGGGGGACCAATCGACGGATTGTCTTCTGAGTGCAATCGAGGATCCACGACTGCGGGAGCTGATTCTCGAAAAGATCTCATCGGATGAGTTTGGGCTCAATCAGGAACGTTTCATCAAAGAGACAGTATCACGGCTCAAACAACGGAGCCTCGTGCGCAAACGCGACGAGGTTCTGTCGCGTCTCAAGCACGCTCAAGGGACCGGATTACATGGGGATGAGATCAAGGACCTCCAATTGGACGTCATGTTTCTCGATGCTGAACTCCAGAAGTTGAAGGTGAACGACAATGACTGAGCTACAGACGGACCCGGCAGTAGTTAAGTTGCTTGAATATGCAAAAAACAAGAAAAGTATCAGCTATGACGAAGTCAACGACTTTCTCCCGAACCATATAGTCAATTCTGAGAAGATCGATGAGGTGATAAGCTTGCTCGAGAAAAACAACATCACGCTCGAAGAGGAAGAGCTCGCGGTGGAGGAGGTGGAAGCACCCGTTCGCCCCGCGCCGAAAAAGAAGCTCGTCTATAGCGACAAAGAAACCGCTATCGATGACCCAATTCGGCTCTATCTTCGGGAGATCGGCAAAGAGAACCTGCTCACCGCCGAGCAGGAGGTCACGCTTTCCAAACAGATGGAAAACGGGGAGAACATTATCAAGGGAGTCATACGCAACTCCGGAATACTCATACCCGAGCTCTATAATCTGGTCCAAAAGATTTATGCGAAGATCGATCCGAGGGAGCTCGATCTCACGAAGAAGGAGATATCCGAGTTTCTTGCCGAGCGACGTCGCTTGAACCAGTTCTACCGTGACCAGCTCAAGGACATCGTCACATCCCTGAAGGCCTACATCGAGCAGAAGAAGAAGACCGCTTCGGTTGGCGGCGATGTGCTCAGCGACGATGCGCTCGCACGCAAGCGCAAGAGCCTTCTCAACCAGTTGAAGAAGGTGGAAATACATCAGGATGAGATCCTGCTGTTCTCCGACAAGTTTACGAATGCGGCACGAAAGATCAGGAGCTATCGACGTGAGCAGGCAAAGATCGAGCGGCGACTGAAAGTTTCGAGCCTCCGGGAGCTGAGGAACATGGGCCGCTGTCTCGCGATCAACGGCGAACGGAAGCGAATCGAGGAGGAGCTTCAGTTGTCGGCGGACGCAATCAAAGAGAAAATACGTCAGATCCAAATTTCTGAGAAGAAGCTGAAGAACCTGGAGATCGAATTCGAAAACCCCATCGAGGACATTCTCTCGATGTCGGAGGAGATTTCCCGCGGCAAGACGATGATGAAGAACGCAAAGGATCGTTTGATCAAGGCCAATCTGCGTCTCGTCGTGAGCATCGCAAAGAAATATACGAATCGGGGCCTGCATTTCTTCGATCTCGTGCAGGAAGGAAACATCGGACTGATAAAGGCTGTCGAGAAATTCGAGTATCGAAAAGGCTATAAGTTCTCCACCTATGCAACCTGGTGGATTCGCCAGGCGATAACCCGGTCGATCTCCGACCAGGCGCGCACGATCCGAGTGCCGGTCCACATGATCGAACAGATAAACAAGGTTGTGAGAGAGTCACGCCAGCTCATGCAGGTGCACGGTCGCGAGCCGACCGATGAGGAGGTCGCTGAGCGTCTTGGCTGGTCGGTGTTGCGCGTGAAGTCGGTAAAGAACGTCGCACGCGAGCCTATTTCTTTGGAGACCCCGATCGGCGAAGAGGAAGATTCCCTGCTCGGTGATTTCATCGAAGACAAGGATATTGAAAACCCGGCGAGCCAGACTGCGTTCAAGCTCTTGCAGGAACAGCTCCAGGGCGTTCTGGAGACTCTGCCGCCGCGCGAGCAGGAAGTTCTGAAGATGCGCTTTGGTCTGGAGGACGGATACTCCCTCACTCTCGAGGAGGTTGGGCTGTATTTCAACGTCACTCGCGAGCGGATTCGGCAGATCGAGGCAAAGGCGCTGCGGCGTCTTCGGCACCCGAAACGGAGCCGCAAACTCAAAGACTATATAGACCACTAAGGGGCAAAAATGGAGATGATGCAGGAAGTTTTCGACAAACTGCGTTCGTTGCAGGACGTACTGTCGAAAAAGTATGAAATCGAGCGGGAGATCAACGAGATTCCCAAGGCGCTCACGACAAAGACTGAGCTCCTGAATCGACTCAAGAAGACCTACATCGACAAGAATGCTCAACTCGACGAGGCGCGGGAGAAAACGAAAAGGCTCCGTTCACGTCTCACGGAGGCCGAGCATCAGCGTGAGATCTACGAAAAGCAGATGGACTTGATCAAGACGCAACGTGAATACGAGGCGCTCGACAAGGAAATCAAGGATGCAACCGAGAAGGAACAGCAGCTTCGAAAAGATATCCTTCGCGAGGAAAAGGAGGTCGAAGAGCTCTCCAATGGACTCGCGAAGGAAGAGAGCATGATCAAGCTCCAGGAAGACGAGCTGAAGAAAGAACAGGACAAGATCAAGAGCGAGAGCGAGGCGAAGAAGAGCCTTCTGAAGGATCTGCGCAAGGAGGAGGACAAGATCGTCCCCGGCTTGGACGAGGAGATACTCTTCAAGTTCGAACGTATCATTCGCAGCAAAGCCGGCCTCGGTATCGTGCCGGTTCGGGACTCGGTCTGCACGGGGTGCCACATGATTCTCCCCGCTCAGTTCGAAAACGAAGTTCGGGCGGGCACGGATATCCTTTTCTGCCCCTACTGCAGTCGTATTCTCTTTTACGCTGAATCGGAGGCTGAAGAGGGGATTACCTTCCACGAAGAAGACCAGGGAAGCCTTGCCGATCTCTTCGGGGAGGAAGAGGACGACGACGCCGGCGGTGGCGGCGGGGATGACGACGATCGCGAAGAGGAAGACGAGGATTCCACAGGCGACGATTCGGATGACGAGGAAGAAGAATAGGCGATAACGGCAGGTCAGATAACCGCCGGGCGGCCGCAAGGTCGTCCGGAGGAAAGTCCGGGCTCCGTAGAACGTGGTGCCGGGTAACCCCCGGGCATTCCCTCAGGGGAGTGACAGAGAGTGCCACAGAAAACACACCGCCGCACTTATGGCGCGGTAAGGGTGAAAAGGCGGGGTAAGAGCCCACCGCCGCTTCGGTGACGAAGCGGGCATGGTAAACCTCACCAGGAGCAAAGCCAAACAGCAGAGGGTTGTTCGCCCATCATCTGCGGGTAGGCTGCAAGATCGGATCGGCAACGATTCCGAGAAGATAGATGGTTATCCAACGACAGAACCCGGCTTACCGACCTGCCGTTTTTTTCGAAAGGGCTGTGAATGATACTTCCAAGTGATCGATACAGATTCACCTCGCAGCGGCCGAGGCGTCGACCCCGATCGTCAAGAGTCTTCTTGATCTCCATGCTCATCGTCGTTGTAATCGGTGGCGGCTATTTCGTGCTTCGAAGCAAGATTCATTTCCCGGTGGGCAAGCCGAAAACCGAACAGACCCTGAGCGTGCTCTGGCAGGAGAAGAAATATCAGGAGATCAATAGTCGGGCGGAGAAGATCCTTGGATCCAATCCTCTCGACGAGAACGCGCTCGTTTACAACGGGTTCGCCTACTTCTACGAGAGCGCTCAGCAGACATCCCTCGAGAACAAGATCCCGTTGCTCGACAGCTCGATTACGAACTTGCGGAAGGCACTTCTCCAGAAATCAAACTCCTTGACGCCGAGCATCTATTACGTACTCGGAAAGGCCTACTATTTCAAGGGCAAATTCTATCTCGATCTTGCCATCAAATACCTTAACAAGTCTGTCGAAGATGGATATAGTGGGGAGGACACTTACGAGTATTTGGGCCTATCCTATTCCGACCTGGGGGAGTACGACAAAGCTGCAGGATATTTCCAGAAGGCAATAGCGCAGCGTCCCTCCGGTCTTTTGTTGTTTATTCTCGCTCAGACCTACTATAAAGCGGGGAACAACAAGAGCGCGGAAGAGTATCTACTGCGTGCAGTGAACACGGCACGGGGAACGAAGGATACCTCAGTCGAAGAACAGGCCCGGTTTCTCCTAGGTAAGATCTTTACTGACCAAAAAGCCTTTTTCAAGGCGGAGGATCAGTACAAACAGATTTTGGACGTCGATCCGAAATCCGCGGATGCGCACTACTACTTGGGCGACATCTACAGCCTGATGAACGAGAACGTGAAGGCGCGAGCGGAGTGGAGAGAAGCACTCAGAATTGATCCGTCACACTGGGGCGCACGTCTGAAATTGTATAAGTAAAAGTGTTCGCAACGAATTGGAGGTTGTGATATATGGGTCTGGGCAGCAAATTGGTCGATGCATTTTCCTCGGATATCGGCATCGACCTTGGAACCTGTAATACGCTCATCTACGTACGGGGAAAAGGCATAGTGATCAGTGAACCCTCCGTAGTTGCCGTAGAACGCGGAACGAAGAAGGTCGTGGCGGTGGGGCAGGAAGCCAAGCGAATGCTCGGCAAGAGCCCCGGCGACATCATAGCGATTCGGCCGCTGCGCGATGGAGTTATCGCCGACCTTGAAACCACGGAAAAGATGATCCGCTATTTCATCTCGAAGGTCCTCCCGCGCCGTTGGTTCGTGAAACCCCGGATGGTTATCGGGGTGCCCTCATGTATCACCGAAGTCGAACGAAGAGCGGTTGAAGAAAGCGCCTACAAGGCCGGAGCGCGCGAGGTGAAGGTCATCGAAGAGTCGCTCGCGGCCGCAATTGGGGCGAAAATACCGATTTTCGAACCGGCCGGACATATGGTCTGCGATATCGGAGGCGGCACGACCGAAATTTCGGTCATCTCTCTCGGCGGTATGGTGGTTACGAAGGCCATCCGGCTCGGCGGTGACGAGTTCGACGAGGCGATCATCAAGCATGTGCGAGCCGTTCACAATCTCATTGTCGGCGACCAGACGGCGGAGAATCTCAAGATCACGATCGGCAACGCATCTCCGGACAAGAAGATCGAGAAGATGGAGATCAAGGGTACCGATGCGATTACCGGCCTTCCCCGGCGTCTTGAAATCGATTCAGTCGAGGTGCGAGAGGCACTCCAAGAGCCTATAAACGCGGTCATCGACGAGATCAAGCGAACCCTCGGCGAAACCCCACCCGAGCTCGCCGCGGATATCGTCGAGCGGGGAATCGTGATGACCGGCGGAGGCTCGCTCCTGAAGGGCCTTCCGAAGCTGATCGCGAAAGAGACGGGCGTCCCGGTTATCCTGGCAGAAAACCCGTTGTTGTGCGTCGCCAATGGTGCCGGGATGTATTTTGAGCACACCCGCGACATGGCCAAGACGAAGAAGACGATCTACAACAGCCTCAACGTCTGAATCAGCAGTACCCGATGCCGAGATTTCAGGGATTCGTTTCCAAACATCGGACCGGTACAACCCTTACGGGGCTTCTCGTCGTATCTCTTCTGCTCCTGTCGTTTTCCGCCGGGCACGTCTCCTTTCGGCCGAAAGCTATTGGCCTCGCGGTCTTCTCGCTGTTCGAGAATGGGGCCACTCAGACCGGGAGCTTCTTTTCCAGAACCGTTACCTCGATCAGTGAGTTAAAAAAGCTGCAGGCGAGCTACAACGCCCTCGAGAACCAACTGAGTCAGTACGAGACGATCGAGCGAGACATCGTCGAGCTACGCCAAGAAAACAAGATCCTCAGACAGCAACTCGGATTCTCTCAGACCATGCACTACGCGCATATCCCGGCCGAAGTAATCGGCAAGGACCCGGGTAACATCTTCTCCACGATTGTTATCGACAAGGGCAGTAGAGACGGCGTCAGGAAGGATATGCCCGTGGTTGCGTTCCAGGAGGGTTTTCAAGGGTTGGTCGGCAAAGTCCTCGTCGTCAGCCCGCATTCCTCCATCGTTCAGCCCATCGTCGATCCGAACTGCTATGTGGCGGCCCGTCTGCAGAGCACCCGCTACGAGGGGTTGGTGAGCGGTGCAGGCTCTGCCGCCGAGCAGGTGAAGATGAGCTACGTCCAAAAGCGTGCACGCGATGAAATCAAATACGGCGATCTGGTCATTACCTCCGGCATGAACTCAATCTACCCGAAAGGCATCTACATCGGGCGGGTTCGGAGCATCGGCGCAAAGGAATGGGAAACCTCCCTCGAGCTGACGCTCCAGCCGATTGTCGATTTCGCACGACTTGAATATGTCTTCGTTGTTACACAATCAGGTACGAGCGCAAATCAAGCAACGACGACAGTCCCGAAATCTCAGTCGAACACGGCTGCGTCTGGCGGCGCCGCGTCCGGCAATGGAGTGTCGCCCGGGCAGGTGTCTCAATGACGATGTCTGGATTCTGGCCGAATACCATCCTGGTCGCGGTCTTTGTGGTGCTGCAGTCGACTGTACTCAAGAACGTGACGATCTTTTCGGTAAAACCCGATATCGCGCTCGTGATATTCCTTCTGACTTCTACTAGGCAGGGTTCATTTCGCGGTCAACTTACCGGTTTCAGCACGGGGCTGCTTCAGGATTTCCTCAGCCTCTCGCCGCTGGGTTTCAATGCTTTGATCCGAACCCTCTTTGGATATTTGTACGGAATCCTGAAGGGCAAGCTTTTCATTGATCCGATCTTCTTTCCGATACTCATCGCGGTGGTCGGAACCTTGCTCAAATACCTTTTCAGTTACATACTGTTGTTGATATTCGTTTCGGCGGCTTCGGCCGGTGCAGTCTTCAGCTCGCATATGTGGATCGAGATGGGAATCAACAGCTTCTTTGCGCCGTTCATCTTCGCCCTTCTCAAGCTGCTCAAGTTCGTCCAGATGCGAGAGAGGGACGAGTTGTTTCGGTGAACGGATCGAGCTTACGCCCGGATACTACAACCATAGTCCGGAATCGCATCCGGTTTCTTGCCCTTCTATTGCCTTCGATCGTTGTCGTCTATTTCATCTACCTGTTCGGACTCCAGGTGGTCAACGGGCCGACCTATCAGCAACGCGCGCACGATGTTGCCCAGAGGGTCGTGTCCATCCCCGCCCAACGAGGTGCAATCTTCGATCGCAGCTATGATGTTCCCCTCGTCACAAATAGGCCCTCTTTCGCGGTGGATGTCGTACCGGCGGAGCTGAGCAGGAGTGGGTCGGCTGGTGTAATCAAGAGACTTTCGACACTGCTCGGGGCGACACCCGAGGAGATACAGTCTCATTTCCCTGCGGGACACGAATCGCTGTATCAGCCCGTGGAGATCCAGAGTGGAGTCTCTTATGCAACTATCTCCTACCTCGCGGAGCACCTGGAGGATTATCCCGGCGTCACCTGGCACAGCAAACCGATTCGCAACTACCTGACTGAAGGATCGATATCCCACGTGCTCGGGTATGTCGGAGATATCACCCCCGAAGAGCTACAGGTTCTCTACAACCAGGGCTACGACTCGAACAGCACCGTCGGTAAGAGCGGTGTGGAAAAACAGTACGACACGATTCTCAGAGGGGGCGACGGCAAAAGATTTCAGACGGTGGACGCACATGGCAGAAGTGTCGACGCACCGGGAGTCGAGGACGTTCCGCCCGAGAACGGCAAGAACATCGTACTGACGATCGACCGTCATATTCAGACTCTCGCCGAAAAGGCGCTCGGCGAGCGTATGGGCTCGGTCGTTGTGCTCAGGCCTTCAACCGGTGAGGTGCTCGCGCTTGTCTCGTTTCCCTCATACGACCCGAACATCTTCTCTGAAAGGGGAGGGCAGGCCGACATGCGCGAGCTCTTCCTTGACCCGCGTTTCCCATTTCTGAATCGCGCGATCCAGTCGAGCTACGCGCCAGCCTCCACATTCAAGGTGATCATGACCGCCGCGGACATCGAGGAGAACGCGCTCGCGCCGACGCAGATGGTCGATTGCACGGGAAAGATCTTTTTTGGCGGGCGCGAGTTTACCGACTGGAAACCATCAGGCCACGGTCCGCTGGATTTGTCCGGTGCCCTGGCCGAGTCCTGTGACGTATACTTCTGGAATCTCGGAAGGAAATACCTTGGAATAGATCGAATCCTCGAATACGCAAAACGTTTCGGTCTCGGGGAAAAGACCGGTATTGATTTGCCAGGCGAAGTGCCCGGCCTAATTCCGACTCCCGAATGGAAAGAGCGAACCTATCACCAACCATGGCGCGGCGGCGATACAATGAACATTTCGATTGGACAGGGCAATCTCCTCGTGACTCCGCTGCAGTTGGCGAACGTGGTTGCAATGGTCGTCAACCGCGGGGTAACGTATGTGCCTCATGTGCTGAAAGAGGTAAGAGACGCCACGACCGGTCGAGTCATCCAGGAGACACAGCCGACGATTCTCTGGAAATCCGGGATGCGCGAGAGCACGTTCGACGAGGTCGCGAAGGACATGCGTGGCGTGATAACCCGGGGAACCGCAAACGTCGTCATTACGACGGAGGCGGTCGAGGTAGCTGGAAAGACCGGTACCGGCGAGGTGGGACTCAAGGACCACTTCACCTCCTGGTTCGCAGCGTACGGCCCCTACAACGCAAAGACGGCGGCGGAGAAGGTTGTCGTCGTCGTAATGGTGGAGGCGACCAATCCGTGGGAGTGGTGGGCGCCGAAGGCGGCAAGCATAATCTTTCAAGGAATTTTCGCAAACGAGACGTACGAGAACGCAGTGAAATCGCTCGAGCCGGCGTGGTATCTGAATCCCACCGTGCTCGGAAATGCGGATCGTTGAGATAAGAGGGTAGGCATCAATTGATACGGGGACGCTCCATTTTTGGTTTTGACTTCTTGTTGTTGTTCACAACAATCGCCCTGATGGTGATCGGTGTTCTGTTCATCTACTCGAGTGGTGTCTCGTCGACCGGAGTGATATTCTCAAGCGAATATGTAAAGCAAATCGTCTGGGTCGGTACCGGCATCATCCTGCTGTTCGTGATCGGTCTCTCGGACTACACCCGGTTCCGGGATTGGTCGTTGTACATATACGGGTTCTTCATCTTGCTGCTGATCATTACCCTCGTTCTCGGGAAACGGGTCAACGGTGCACGCTCATGGCTCGGCTTGCTGAGCTACGGAATCGGGATCCAGCCCTCCGAGTTTGCGAAGATGGGAACGATATTTCTGCTCGGCAACTGGTTGTCGTCAAATCGCGAGCGGGCGCAAAGCCTCTCCGTCTTCCTCATAGCGTTCGGGATAGTTCTGCTTCCGATGCTGTTGATCCTCGTTCAGCCGGATCTCGGGACCGCTCTCGTCTATTTCCCGATCTTCATCGTCATGACCTATGTCTCGGGTACGAAACGGCGATACGTGCTCTTTGTCCTGCTAACGGTCGGTCTTCTGGCACTGTTCAGCGTGATACTCTTCTGGCGCCAGTCCGCGGCGGTGACTCAAACCCCGCTCACGGCCTCGGTATTCCAGCGGGACTTCTTGAAGTATCTGCTTCTTGCAACTGCGGCCGTTCTTGCGGTGTCCGTGATTGGTTTGTATTTCGTCAAACGCCGGTACTTCTACTGGATCGTCTACGGCTTCTCTTCATTGTTTCTCTCGATCCTGGGCACGCTGGCAGCAACCGTCGTCTTGAAACAGTATCAGGTGATGAGACTCATCGCGTTCATCGATCCGCAGATCGATCCTCGCGGATCGGGATGGAACATCATTCAGTCGGTGACGGCAGTCGGCTCAGGGGGGTTCTGGGGCAAGGGGTTTCTGCACGGAACCCAGAGTCACTATCGATATCTGCCGCAGCAGAGCACGGACTTCATCTTCTCGATCTTCTCGGAAGAGTGGGGGTTTATCGGAGGTCTCCTGCTGTTCGCGCTCTTTCTCATCATCTTCGTTCGCGGCCTGCGGATCGTGGCGAACGCAAAGGATCCGTTCGCCGTCAACGTGGGGGCGGGAATAATCGGTATGATTTTTTTCCATTTTATCGTGAACGTAGGCATGGCAATGGGAATCATGCCGATAACCGGAATCCCCCTCACGTTCTTATCCTACGGCGGTTCGTCGCTCTGGACTGCACTCATCGGTGTTGGTGTGCTGATCAACATCCATCACCGTCGGTATTCATAGTCTTTGCTGCCTGTGCCGACGTTTTTTCCGCCGGTGCTGACGCCGCCGGCAAGACCGACCGGTCGGTCTTGCCGGCGGGTATCGGTGCGACCCTGTTGAAACCCTGCAATTTGCACCGTGAGCATCCGGAAAGGAAGACGCCGGGGCGGGCAGGTGCGAAGCGGTCCTCAGGTGGTTCCTTTTGCTTCCTCCCAGAGACTGTCCATTTCCTGCATGTTTTCTGCAGCGAGCTCGTGGCTTCTTCGCTTCATTTCTTGTTCGACGTATTGGAAGCGCTTGACGAACTTATTGTTGGCCCGGTGAAGGGCAGCTGTCGGATCGATGTGGAGAAATCGCGAGAGATTGACAACAGTGAATAGGAGGTCTCCGAGCTCCTCCTCGATCTCGGAAGGATCGTTGGCGGCCTTGGCTATCTCCGCCATCTCTTCGTCGATCTTCGCGAGCACGTCTCCGAGGTGG
This sequence comes from uncultured Spirochaetales bacterium, assembly GCA_964506755.1. GTDB lineage: Bacteria > Spirochaetota > Spirochaetia > DAHUYW01 > DAHUYW01 > CAZDMH01. The sequence goes on along the minus strand of CAZDMH010000018.1, from coordinate 82,012 downwards.
GACCAATCAAATCCGACCTGGGCACATCGCTGTTGGAGCTGATGTGCGCGCTCGAGGGGCGGCAGATTCTTTGGAACCTTCTGAAAGACCGACCGTGCGGTCTTTCGCCCCTCGACATTCTCCTTGATATCATCCCATTGACGTACGACCTCGTCGCTCGTCGATATCTGTACATCCCCGAAAACATGAGGATGACGGCGTATGAGCTTCGCGTTCACCTCATCGAGGACACTTTCGACGGTGAAGGTCCCTTCCTGTTCCATCATGTATGCCATCATCGTCGCCAGCATGAATACGTCACCGAGCTCCTCCTTCAGGTGCTCGGAATCCTTATCGTCGATGGCCTCGAAACACTCGTAGACTTCTTCGATAAGAAACGGCTTCAGCGATTGCGGGGTTTGCTTGCGGTCCCACGGACACCCGTCCGGATCGCGGAGTCTCTTGACGATTGAGTAGAGCTCGTTGAACTTCGACTTGTTTTCACTCACGTAGCATCTCCTTGTCCGCTGTTCAATGTACTCGAGAAGGCTGCCTCCGACAAGGCGGATTCCAATGTCGGCCACGGATCATCCCACAGCTGCAGCTTCTGATAGACGACCGGACATGGCCGGCGCTCTCGATGTTTGAATCGGTGCGCGACAAGGAGACACAAGAATACGGCCAAATCTTGAAGTAGACAGAATATCCATTATCGGAAGTAGAGGGGGTGGAGAATCGGCCGGGAGGCGCCGCTCTGGGGCGGAATCGCGGCTACTCCCCTCGCGGTTGGGTCTGAGACCGGCGCGTGTTTCGCTTGAGTGTGTGAACGCTTTCCGGGGAGGTCACTCCTTCTTTTCGCTCACCTTCGAGAAGATCCAGATGACGATGAAGGCGGTAATGATCGGCGGAAAGATGTTCACCGAGTTGTAGAGGTTTGCGAGGGTGTGGATGACCCCTGAGAAGACGTTTCCAAAGAACCCCCCGAGAAATGAACCGACGAGCGCGACGACGAGTGCCCCCCAGAAGCGTCCGAGGATCGGCTTCTTCATGAGGAAATAGAAAATCAGGGCGACACCGAATCCTATAACGAAGTAGATGAGCCCGATGTTGAAGTAGTAGCTGAACACTGTTGTCTCCTATGGCGTTGTCTGGGAGGTATAGGTTGCTTGGAAGGTAAGGTAGCCCAAAGGGGTCGGCGTACTGTATATCGGAGTGGTCAGGTTGTAGAGACCGTACGCAATTGCATAGAGGCCGATTATCATTGATATTGTTCCGTAATTTTCTGCGTCGGCGATTAAGGTCTGGGGGACGTCGCCGGGGGGAACGAGCCCGTTCTGGATGCTCTGATCAGTGGCGAAGTCTCCGGTTCCAAACCCGTGGAGTATATATTGACCGGATCCAGCGGCCTGGGTGGGATCCGCCATATAGCGTGCGATCGTGAGCGGAGAGGATAGAGCCCCGATCTGGATAGTGACTGGTGTCCCGTTGATAGCTACGTGTGGATAGTACGATGTCTTCGAACTGCCTCCCGAGCCCATACCGGAAAAGTCGATGGTTGTGGTAAACTGTGAAGTCTTGAGCGCGGAATTGGTGACCGGAATGAGTGGAACAGACGGTTGGGAGATCTGTGTTCCCTGGGTGTAGCCGGGCGGTAGAGAGAATGCTCTGCGGTAGCCAAACTGGTTGACAAGCTGGGAGTAGCCGGTCAGATCGGGTGTAAGTGAGGTGCTTTGCTGTTGATAGAGAGCGCCCGTATCGTCGGCGTAGAATTTGTAGTAGATTTCGAATCCATAGAAATCGTCCGGAGAAGTCTGGGGTACGTTGGTGAAGGTGAACTTTCCGTTGCTGGTGTCCTGGTTGCTGACAGGCGCTGACAGGTTCGGCTGTATACCGGGCAGACCACAGGTCTGAATGAGGATGGCAAGCGGTACCAGTGCGACGGGTAGACGGCATATGACCTTCCGGCGCGATACAGGAGAACGTATGTGCTTACCCTCTCAGGTCTCCGCCGTGGCGTTCACCCGCCCGGCCCCGTTGCCGGAACCGGCCGGCCCTACCGTGATAACTTCGTCCTTCATGTCGAGAAGCTCGTAGATGAGCACCGGCTTGTTCTTTCCCTTCACTCGGATATTGTCGAGCTCACGCACGATGACGTGATCCTGTACCAGGCCGTAGGTGTTCTCACTTATGATGACGTGGGTTCCATACTGCTTGTTCGTTCCTTCCAAACGCGCTCCGAGGTTGACCGAGTCGCCCATGATCGTATAGTCCATGCGTCCGAGCGACCCCATGTTGCCGACCGTCATAATTCCTGAGTTGATGCCGATGCCGATCTGCAGCCGCTTCTCCTCCGGCCAGGACTCGTTGAGCTTCTCGAGAGCGAGGAGCTGACGCAGCGCGCACCGGCAGGCCCGCAGGGCATGGTCCTCCTGCGGGATTGGCGCTCCCCAGAAGCACATGATTGCATCGCCTTCGTACTTGTCGAGGGTCCCCTCCCCCTCCATTATGATATCGGTCATCGCCGTCAGGTAGACATTGAGGTGGTTCACCAGCTCTTGCGGCGTCATGCTCTCCGAGAGCGTCGTGAACCCGCGGATGTCGGAGAAGAAGACGGTCAGCTCCTTGTCGATCCCGCCGAGCTCCGGGGGATTGTCGAGAATCTGATCGACGACCGAGGGGCTTACGTACTTGCCGAACATGTTTCGAATCCGGGCCTTGTCGCGTTCCTCGGTCATTACGCGGTACACCACGATCGTGATGAAGGTGATGATGACCCCGATTGCCGGCTCCACGTATTCAAACACGTTCGCAGCGAACTCGAACTCGAAGGTGACGAACAGGAAGTAGGCGATAACGAGGACGACCGTGGTCACGAGCGACCAAATGGTCGAGAGGCGCGAGGTCATGAATCCTACGAAGATCACCATCCCCGCCAGAATGGCGATGCTGAGCCACTGCGGCACACTATGGAGGAAGTCGTCGGTGATGATCGTATTGAGCGCGTTGGCGTGGATCTCTACCCCGTTCATCAGCCCGTAGGGGCTCTGTTTCTCATCCGAGAGCCCCTTTGTGAAGGCGCCTACCATGAGAATATCGTTTGCCACCGCACGCGTTCGCGGCCAAGTGGCCGGATCGGGCCCCGTGGCCCGCGCCGCGTAACCGTAGAACGAACGCACGGGAAAGGTCTGCGGGCCGGTCGGCGAAGGCGAAGAGGGAGGCCCCATGTAGTTGATGAGCATCTTTCCCTGGTCGTCGATCGGGATACGAATGTTGTCCACCGCCTCGGTGACCGCTGGCTTCGTCACTTTTCCGTTCGCATCGTACACTGCAGGCGAGATGAGCCTGCGGTAGGGAACCCATTGTGAGGTCTGTTCGTCAAACATCTCCGGATGCGGTATTAGGATGTATTCGCCGAGCACCACCTTGAGGTCTGAGAGTTTCTTGTGAAAGTAGTCGACCGCGAGCGAAAGGGTAATCGAAGGCAGAAAGTGATCTTGATATTCGTCGACTACGTAATATCCCTCGGTCACCTTGCCCGACTGATCGGTCTTGACCACCTTCATTGGCGCGCTGGCCTTCATCTCGTCGGTGAGCTTGTCGATCGACGCCTGTGTGAGCGGATAGTGGATGTTATGGTGTCCGCCTTCCTTGTCGGTCCACTCAATGCGCTGAAACTTGGCCGGGTCGAGCTTGAAGTCGGGCTTCAGGTCCGGAAGCGGGATCGATTTGACGAAGTCGGAATACTTGGCCACGAGAGGCTGTCTTCGAAATACCTGATCCTTGTCCGGCACGAAGTTCGCGTGCCCGTAGCCCTGCGTCGCATCCGCGTAGGGTGCAAGAGGCGCGTCGAGGCCGAAGAAGGGACGTACCTTCTGCCAGTCTCCGGTAATGTTGGTGACCTCGCCCCACCGCTCGGCAAGGACGCGCTCGCGGTCGGCATATTCGTGAATGCCCGCCGATCTGACCGGATCTTCACCGAGGAGGGTCTCGAGGAAGACCCGTTTGTTGTCGCGTATCGCCTTGACGAGCACTGCGTCGTTGTACGGAAGCGCGTCCGGGTCGTTGAAGAAGACGTCGAGGAAGAGGGCGCGCTCCCGCTGGTTCTGGTCCTTGATGCGGGTGAAACCGTTGACGAAGTCGGCCATCCGGTAGCGCGGCCACGGCCACTTCCCGAACTTGTCGATGCTGTTCAGATCAATTCCGACGATGAGGATGTTCGGCGAGATTTTTGGGTTCTGCTGTTGTACCGTAACGCCCTGCTGAATGCTCTGCTGCGTGAACTGCGTCTTCATCTTGTATTGGAGGTCGAGCATCTTCAGCTCGAGATTCTCGAAGAGCGACGTGTAATGTCCGAGGAGAATGAAGACGACGACCAATCCGACGGCTATTATCAACCCGAAGTACCGGGTTTCGAAGAGGTGCGACCTCGATTTTGCCATCGTTCTCTCCTTACTTCGACTAATTCCCGCTCGACTTGCTTGACTTGATCGCCGACGTCCCCTTGTCTGCGGCAAGGTAGATTATACGGTCTCTCGCTAGGTTTGTCCAACCGCTCGAAGGATAGGAGTCAACGAGCTTGTTGTAGTACGTGTCCGCCTGTTTGAAGTCGCCCTGCCCTTCGTAGAGCCGGCCGAGTGAGAAGATCGCGCGGGGGATCTCAGGCACCAACCCTTTGAGCTCGAGGACGCGCTTGTTGAGCTCGATTGCTTTCTTCGGGTCTCCGTTCTCTTCGGCTGAGGCCGCGGCATTCACCAGGCTTACTGCAGCGAGGTAGCTGTCGGGATACTTGGTGGCAAGCTGTTCGTAGGTCGATTCTGCATTCTTCCAGTCTTTCTTCTCGTAGGCCAAATCTGCGCGAACGAACAGGGCCCTCTGGGCGGCGTAGGTGCCGGGGTAGTCTTTGAGGATGGTGTCGATCTGTGTGTTGATTTGCTTTTCTATCTCCGCCTGTTTCTTGGTGTCGCTCGTACTCTGCCAATTCGAGTACTCGGTTTGGATTGACTCAGCGAGAGTGGTGGCCTTTTCCACGTGTTTGCTGTGCACCTGGGAATAGATCGTGTAGCCCACGATGAAGAGGACTCCCACTGCAACGATGACGATGAGGGGTATGCGGGCGCGCTCGAGCCCTGCGGATAGAGCCGCTGCAATTCGGTGGCGGAGTGGGGTTTCGGATGACTGGGCCATTGTATCTCCTTGTTCACTCGGAAATCGTCACTTGGAAATTTCGAGTTCCTTAATCAATCTTGAAAGGTAGGTTCGTTGGACTCCGAGGACTTTAGCCGCCTCGGTCTGCTTCCACGCATTGTTTTCGAGCGTGCGTTCGATGTAGTGTTTCTTGAACAAATTCACCGCTTCCTTGAGCGGCTTGTCATTGTATGCCTCGCTCGCCGAATTGTCTCCGACGCTGAGGATGAGATCCGCGGGGCCAATGGTATCTCCGGAGCAAATGACGACGGCACGTTCCACGACGTTTTCCAGCTCGCGCACGTTGCCCGGCCAGTGATAGGAAAGCAATGCGTCGATCGCACCTGCGGTGAAGCCGTTGATCTGCTTGTTCGTTTCGCGGCTCACCTTTTCGAGGAAGAACGTCGCGAGCTCGGAAATGTCCTCCGCTCGCTCACGAAGCGGCGGGATTACGAGAGGCAAAACGTTGAGCCGATAGTAGAGATCCTGCCGAAACTGACCCTCAGACATCGCCTTTTCGAGGTTTTTGTTCGTTGCGGCAATGATGCGTACGTTTACCTGTATGGGTTCGCTCGAGCCGACCTTTTCGAAGACCTTCTGCTGGAGGACCCTCAATAGCTTGGACTGGAGGTTGAAAGGAAGGTCGCCGATCTCGTCGAGAAAGATCGTTCCACCATCGGCAAGCTCGAATCGACCGCGGCGGTCCGATGAGGCGTCCGTAAAGGCGCCTTTGACGTGTCCGAACAGCTCGCTTTCGAGCAGATGCTCGGGCAACGCGGCGCAGTTCACCCTGATGAGGGGTTTATCGCGGCGACTGGAATGAAAGTGTATCTGCTCGGCAAAGAGCTCCTTGCCGACTCCGCTCTCTCCCATGATGAGAACCGACGTATTCGACGCGGCAGCCCGCTTTGCGATTTCGAGCTTTTCGAGGATGACCCTGCTCTTGCCGACGAAGTTCTGCATTCCCTTGTTCTCATTGTTGATGCGACTGAGCAGCTGGGAGAACTCCTGCTTCATCTTCTCGTAGGAACGCGCATTCTGAAGGGCGATTGCAGCCTGGGTGGCGAAGATTTCCATCCATTGCAGGTCCTCATTCGTGAAGTTGCTCGCGTCCTGTTTGTTGATGATCTCGATGACGCCGACGCATTTGTCCTTTATCCGCATGGGAACCGCGAGAATCGAGTTGGTCGCGAAGCCGATCTTACGGCTTATGTCGGGAAAGAAGCGTTCGTCGTTCTCGACGTCGTTCACTATGAGCGAGGTGTTGTGTTCGGCAACCCAGCCGGCGATTCCCTCGCCCATGTTGAGCGAGAAACGTTGCACGTCCGGGCCCTTGGAGCCGAGTGCGATTTCGAAGTAGAGCTTGTTGTTCTCCGGGTTCACCAGCAAAAGCGATGAGGCCTCGCCTCCGGTCAGTCGTGTCGCGGATTCAAGAATACGCGTCAGGAGAGTCTTGATATCGGTGTAGTTGGAGTTGATAAGGGCATTTATCTCGATGAGAGTTTCGAACCGCTTCGCATCGATGTTCGGGGTCAGCATGGCATCTCATGAACCGAATGAGTCGTTTCCCTTGTTCTTGAGTATATCTCCGAGGGTAACGGTGGCCTCATCCTGTTCGTCTTGAATGTACTTTGCCAGCTCCTGGCGCTGCTGCGACTTCATGTACTCCCTGACCGAGAGCGAGAGCCGTTGGGAGTGCACGTTGATGTCGGAGACGACGGCCTTGACCTTGTCGCCTTTCGAGTACTTCTTGAGGGGATCCTCGTCGTTGTCCTCTACCCGTTCGGCGAGGTTGTTCTTGCTGATGAGTCCCTCGATGTCACCAAACACGCGGACGAAGACCCCAAAGTCGGTGACGCTCGTGACCTCGCCTTCGATGATGCTTCCGCGCGAGTAGGTCGCAGCGAGTGATTTCCACGGGTCGTCTGAGAGCTGTTTGACCCCGAGCCGAATTCGGTGGGATTCGGGATCGACCTCTATGATCTTCGCCTCGATTTCCTCATCGACCTTGAGAACCGAACCGGGGTTCTTGATTTTCTTCGTCCACGACAGATCGTCGACATGGAGGAATCCGTCCATTCCTTCCTCGATCTCCACGAACGCGCCCGCGTTGGTGATCTTTCTGACCACACCCTTGATGATCTTGTCGACCGGAAAGCTGTTTTCGATCGAGTTCCACGGGTTTTCATGAACCTGTTTGAGCCCGAGTGAAACCCTTCCCTGCTCGATATCATATGCAAGAATCTTCGCCTCCACCTCGTCGCCCACCCGCAGGAGCTCGCGAGGATGGTTGATTCTCTTGACCCACGAGAGCTCGGAGATGTGTGCGAGCCCTTCGATTCCCTCTTCGATCTCGATGAACGCGCCGAAATCGGTGAGCTTGGTGACGCGTCCGTTGACCGTATCGTCGACATGGTATTTGTCTTCGAATACGGTCCAGGGATTGGGGGTAAAGTGCTTGAGAGAGAGGTTGATCTTGCGGTTTTCTTCGTCGAGCTTAATGACCTTGAGACGAACGGTCTCGCCCTTCTTGACGTAGTCCTTCGGACGGGTAACGTGGCCCCAACTCATGTCGTTGATGTGAAGGAGGCCGTCGAATCCACCGAGGTCGATGAACGCACCGAATGAGGTGAAGCTCTTGACGGTCCCTTCGACCTCGTCGCCTACCCGGACGGTGCTGAAGAATTCCTCCCGACGCCGCTCGACCTCTTTTTCCAGCCAGCCGCGCCGGGACAGGACAATCTTGACCTTGTTGTCGCTATAGAGACGTTCGATGAGGAACTTCGATTTTACTCCGACGAGGGACTCGGGATCTTCGACACGATACACGTCGGCTTTGGAGATGGGGTTGAATGCAATAACTCCATATCCCAAGTCGACCTCGAATCCGCCTTTGTTGGTTCGAATAATCGTGCCGTCGATCGGTTCGTTGTCGGTGAACGCCTGCCGGAGGCGTTTCCAGAAGAGCTTGACGTCCGCCTTGTTCTTGGAAACGACGACGGCGCCGGATTTCCCCTCTTTTCTGACGAGAACTACGCTTACGGGATCGCCGATAGCAGGCGGATCGGGGAACTCAGAGAGTGGAATCTTGCCTTCGGATTTGTATCCAACGTCGACAAATACATTTTCGGGTCCGATCTCAATTACTGTCCCCTCAACGAGTTGTCCTTCCTCCAGTTCCTCGAGGGACTTTAGATACTCTTCCTGTAACGCAATTTGGCTTTGCGTCTCATTGTTCGACTCTCTTTCTGCCATTCTTCGCCACGACTCCTGGGTGTTGTCCGCCTAAGTTGTTTTTCGGATTTTCCCTACTACTTTCTCACAAACTTGTTCTATGGTCAAGTCCGAGGAGTCCAGGTAGACGGCATCGTGGGTCCGTCGAAGGCTGCCGTGTGCCTTGGTGCGGTCGATCTCGTCGCGCTCTGCAATGGATTTCTCGAGCTCTTCGAGAGTCAGGTGGCTTGTTCCTTGCTCGTGACGGCGTTGCGCCCGAACACGGATTGACGCGTCAAGGTAGATCTTCAGCTCTGCGTCCGGGAAGACGACGGTGGCGATGTCGCGCCCCTCCACGATTGCGTCGAGGTCTCGAACGACGTGTCGAAGATGTTCGTTGACGATGTTTCTCACCTCGGGTATCGCTGAATGCCGGGCGACCCACTCGTCGATGCGGTCGGAGTGAAGCTCATCCTCGACGTTCCTGCCGTCAAGGTAGATTTGGCCATCCTGCAGCTCTATCGACGACTCCGAGGCCGCGCGAACAACGTCATGCGGACTACTGGGGTCCAGATCTCGGTCGAAGACGGCGTAGGTGATGGCTCGGTAGAAGTTGCCACTATTCACATAGGTAAGATCGGCCTCACGTGCGATGCGCTTGGCAATCGTGCTCTTGCCCGATGCTGCGGGTCCGTCGATTGCGATGACCATCTCACTGCCCCCTCTTCGCGGACCGACGCCGTATGGAGCGATGCGCGGGGCCCGAGTCACGCGCCTGGCGAGAGTTGCTTTCGGCGAGGTCGGCAATCTCACGGCGCGAGAGAAAACGGAACTCGCCCGGCTTGAGGCTTCCGAGATTCAGGGAACCGATCCTGACCCGATGGATCCGCCTGATCTGCACTCTTCGCGCAGCGAACATGTTGCGCAATTCTCTGTTCTTGCCTTCGTGGAGCACAATGAGGAACCGTGTCGCCGTTTTGCGGCGATATCGTGCAATGGAATAGTGGATTCCGCCGTAGCTGATGCCTCGCACGAACTCATCGAGGATCGCGTCGTCGACTGGCTTACGTGTCTCGACGAGGTACTCTTTCTCGACACCGGAAGACGGATGCGCGATCGCCCGCGCAAAGGAACCGTCGTTGGTGTAGATGATAAGCCCCGAGGACAGCAGATCGAGACGACCAACGGAAAAGAGGCGGTTGCCTTTCGCGATCGAGCCGAGCAAGTCGAGGGCGAGGGGACGCCCTTCAGGGTCCTGATTCGTGCAGATGAAGCCGGGGGGCTTGTTCAGCGCGATGTAAAGATGTGCCTGTTTCTCCTTCAGACGTCTTCCGTCGAGAAGAACGACGTCGGTCTGCGGGTCGACTTTGAGCCCCTGCCGGGTGACGACCTCTCCGTTGACTACCACGCGCCCCTCCGCAATGAGCTGTTCACAGGCCCGTCGGGATCCGGCGCCGCAGGCGGCCATGAAGACCTGGAGGCGCTTGCCCTGGCTATTCTCCATCGAGACGGAATCTCTCTTGATCCATTTCGCTGAGTTTCGGCAGGTCGGCTATGCTGCTCAGATGAAAGACCTTGAGGAAGTCCTTGGTTGTGCCGTATTGGGTCGGTTTGCCTGGTACGTCTTTCTTGCCGACCTCGCGGATGAGGTTCCTGTCGAGCAGCTGCCGGATCATCGAGTCAACTTGCACCCCTCGGATGCTCTCGATCTCGCCGCGAGTAATCGGTTGAGAATAGGCGATGATGGCGAGGGTTTCGAGCGCGGCGCGCGAGAGTCGATGCTCGTTCTTCTTGCCGTATCGGTTGCGCAATTGACCCCAGAACTCCGCCTTCGGTGACAGGGCGTATCCGCCTGCGATCTCGACGATTTCGAGGCCGTGAACCGGTCGTGAATATTCTTCTCGCAGCTGAGCGAGCGCCTCAACGACAACTTCCTTCGAAAGCTCGGTGATCTTGGCGAGCAGGTTGAGCTCGACCGGCTCACTTTCGAGCAGCAATACGGCCTCCACGAGGCCGAGCTCCTTCTCCAGTTTCACGCTTCCCCTCCGACGGTCTCGTAGAGGGGATTTCGTTTGATCCGGATGTCGCCGAAAAGCCGGTTCTGGAAGATCGCAATGCGTCTCGCTTTGACCGATTCGAGTATCGCGAGGAACGAGCAAACGATCTCGAGAGTTGACTGCTCGCGTACCAGAAGATCGGTGAACATGAACTCTCCGCGGCTATCGAGCAGCTCGTTTATGAGACTGATCTTCTCGTTGATCGTAATCTCTTCGTAGAGATCGATGATTCGCTCCGAAGAGAGCGAAGACATGATGTTGGAGAAGGTTTTGAGAAGGTCCCACACGTCTATCTGTTCCCAGAGTCCGTCGTCCTCGGGAAAAGGCAGTACGGGCTGCTTACGCTTTCGCTCGATGACCCATTCCGTTTCTCGTTCCTTCTCCGCCATGAGCTGAGAGATCTTCTTGTACTCCTGATATTCGATCAACCTCTCGACGAGCTCGCGTCGGGGATCCTGGAAGTCGTCCTCGAAATCGACTTCTACCGGAAGAAGCATCTGCGACTTTATGTACAACAAGGTAGAAGCCATCACATAGAACTCCGTGAGGTTTTCGAGACTGATTTGGGTGGCGAACTCGAGATACTCGATGTACTGTTCGGTGATCTGAGCGATGGGTATGTCATAGATATTGATTTCGTTCTTCTTGATCAGGAACAACAAGAGGTCGAGAGGACCTTCGAAATCTCCGAGCCTGAAATGTTGTTTCCCCTGGTCGCCCTCTGAGACGCTTCTGTCCATCGTTCCCTTTGCCGCATACCGGCGCTCCGCAGAAGCACGAGGGTGCAATTCCGCCCTGTCCGATTCCGTCCGGTTTGGTGAAAATGTCAGGCGTTGGGAGCGCTTGCTTGCTGTTCAACAACCCGCAGACGGCGGGAACGACCGTCCCGCCCGCCGCTACTGTCCGGAAGTGCCCCGACTATATCGTGTCGCGTTAAAGTAGTAAATACCTTGCGGTTCGAGCGCCTCGAGATAGCTCTGAAACGTCCTTCCGGTGGCGGGATGTCCAAGGGTCGGTGAAAGCTCGAGAAGAGGCACCAGGACGAACTTGCGTTCACATATGCGTGGATGCGGCACGGTGAGATCGTCGCTCTCGATGATCTCTGTCCCGTAGAGCAGCAGATCGATATCCATCGTTCTTGGCCCCTTGTGCCGCTCCATGGGACGGTCGCGACCAAGATTCGCCTCGATTTCGTTCAGGCGGGCGAGAAGATCGCCGGCGGAGAGGGAGGTATAGCCTGAAACGACCGTGTTCACAAAGAGCGGTTGATCGACGACTTCCCTGGGACGGGTTTCGTAGAGCGATGCCTGCTCGGTGCCGTGCAGAACCGCTTGCAGCGCCTCGCATGCGCACTTGATGTTCGCGGCGCGATCACCGACGTTCGACCCTACTCCGAGATAGACTTTCACCTCATCCATGCAAGTCTCCAATCGAGGCGGGCGGAGAGAAGAGGTTATCCTGTCGAGGTCGCGGGCGAGACTAAAAGAGCTCGTCCTCGCCGCCGCCCTCCCCCGTCTCGGAGTTGCGACCACCCTTCTTGCCCGATTTGGCGTCCTTTTGGACTGCGGGAGCAGGCTCCGCAACCTCTTCCCCGTCACCAGGCGATTTGTCGTCTTCGCTGGAGTCGGCACTCTCTGCAGGCGCCGGAATCTCTTCGTTTGGCGCGGCGACCGGCTCCGGGGCCGTCTTCGGCGTGAAGAGCAGCTCGCGAACCCGCTTCTCGACTGCCTCGGCGATGTCCGGATTCGACTCGAGGAACAGCTTGGCGTTGTCCCTTCCTTGCCCGATTCGTTCCTCGCCATAGGAGTACCAGCTGCCGGTCTTCTGAATTACCTCGAATCGGAGAGCCGCATCGAGAAGGCTCCCGCTGGCCGAGATCCCCTTCCCGAACATGATCTCCATTTCCGCTTTTCGAAACGGTGGGGCGACTTTGTTCTTCACGACCTTCACACGGACGATGTTGCCGGTCGCGTCCTCACTTCCCTTGGAGATGGTTTCGACCTTGCGAACCTCCAGTCGAATCGAGGAGTAGAACTTCAGCGCCTTGCCGCCGGTGGTAGTCTCCGGGTTGCCGAACATGACGCCGATCTTCATACGGATCTGGTTGATGAAGATGAGGCAACTACCGGATTTGGAGATCGTTGCAGTCAGCTTTCGGAGTGCCTGACTCATCAACCGCGCCTGGAGACCCATGTGGGAGTCCCCCATCTCACCCTCGATCTCCGCCTGAGGGGTGAGTGCCGCGACCGAGTCGACGACGATAACGTCGACGGCGCCCGAGCGGACGAGAGATTCGGCGATCTCGAGCGCCTGCTCGCCGGTATCTGGTTGGGACACCCACAACTCGTCTATGTTGACCCCGAGATTGCGGGCATAGGGCGGATCGAGTGCGTGCTCGGCGTCTATGAATGCGGCGATTCCCCCGCGCTTCTGCGACTCCGCGATTGCGTGGAGGGCAAGCGTGGTCTTGCCGGAGGATTCGGGACCGTAAATCTCGATGATCCTCCCCTTCGGATAACCGCCGACGCCGAGCGCGGCATCGAGAAGAATGGAACCCGACGGTATGACTTCTATATTCACATTCCCCGTCCGCGCCCCGAGCTTCATTATCGAGCCTTTGCCGAACTGCTTTTCGATCTGAAGCCTTGCGGCCTCGATGGCTCGGTTCTTCTCCTCTACGTCTTCACGAGAGATTGAATGAGTGGGCGGAACGCTGCCCTTTTTCGCCATAGGTCCTCCTACCTTAAATACGCGCGGGCTCAGGCCTTTGCTTCAACTGAACATAGCCGTGAAGGACGTACCTCCTCGCGAGATGTGACCCCGCGACCTCGGCGGGTGCTGTGTCGGCTTCGGTTGAGTTCGGCGGCCGATGCTCCGAACATAATTATTGTATAGGTCCGTATTTGGCCAGGTCAAGAAGGGGGAACGGGGACGCGAGAATGGTGAGCCGGAGTCAACGCGGTGCGACCGCGATCATCGCAGGAGCTCTCCTGTTTGGTGTAATCGGCGTTCTACAGGCTCAATCGATTGGTGGCGTCGTCGCCGGCAGCTCTCGTTCTTTCAACGGCGTTGTACTCTCGATATTGCTGAGCAACGACACGACGGATGCGATGTCGGCCGCGAAGGCTCTCGGTAGACGTAAGGATCCCTACGTCGCGGACATTCTCGACGGGCTCTTTGCGCATATGAACGGACCGGAATCCTACCGGACCACCCTGCTCTTTCGCGTAGTGCTGGAATACGTCTTCCTCTTGCCGAGGCCCGCTCCCGCGAAGATAAACGCCAACAGCCATGCGCTGAGCGCTCTACTCGAAAAGCTGCAGTCGATCCGCGACGCGGCGACGAAACGAGCCCTTCTTCAGGTTGCAGTCTATCTTCCGGCCTCGGCCTCACAACAGCCGCTGCTCGACGAAGGGGCATTCCTGGCGGAGTACCTGCGTTCTACCGGCGGCGCCTTCGCTCCCGAACGTCTCGCCGAGGCGGAGGCCTTCCTCGCCGCCTGCTCCGCGCACGACAATGCGGTGCTCCGAGGCGAGGTCATCACCCTTGTTGAGCTAGCTCGCGATGCGAGCTTCGTGCGCTCTGCACGCAGATATCTGAAATCCGGTTAGCACGAGGACGACGACCGTGGCTCAGAACTCCTTCCTGGAATCGAGGAGGATCGTTACCGGGCCCTGGTTGGTGTATCGAACCTCCATGCTCGCGCCGAAGCGCCCCTGTTCGGGGACTATTTCGAGGCGCTCGAGCTCGGCGAGGAAGGCAGTGTAGAGAGTCTTCGCCAAATCGGGCGGCGCCGCCCGATTGTAGGAGGGTCTTCGGCCCTTTCGAGCGTCCGCATGGAGTGTGAACTGTGATACGACAAGTATCCGCTCCCCGATCTCCTTGATTGAGAGGTTCATCTTGCCTTCGCTATCAGGAAATATTCGCAAGTTGACGAGCTTCTCGGCAAGAAACCGAATATCGGGATCGGAGTCGTCGCTTTCGAATCCTACGTAGACCAGAAGCCCGGCGGCGATCGCGCCCACAGTCTCGGTGCCGACGGTAACCGTGCAGTCTTTCACACGCTGCACTACCGCCCGCATCAGCCTCCTCCGGGCATGAGCTGGTGGATTGATATGCCCTTCAGCTCGATATGATTGCCGTTCAGCTTAACCTGACCGAGGACCTCGAAGGGGGTCGACGCGCGAAGATCTGCCGCGAAATCGAGGTAGACGGGGACTATGCCCTCGAGCACCTGTTCGTTGTGGTAGCCTACGAGGAAGTCGAAGGAGATCTTCTGGGAGGTGATCTTGAGATTGCTTACCATTCCTTTCCAGTCGACGAAGCAGCTCTGGTACAGGAACGGATCCGAGGAGACCTGTTTGTAGCTGAAGGAGTCCTTGAAGGTGGCGAAATTCGGAGTCCGGAGGTAGCTCTGCAGGGTTCTCGCTTTCTCTTTGACCGTTTCCGAGGCGTTTGAGCCGATGAGTCGATTGATGTCTCGCTGGGCGAGGTTGTCCTTGTAGTGTGCGAACTCATCGCGAAGGCGGTTGAAGACTGCGCGGATCTCGTTGTTCGTCAGCACGTATCGATACTGACCGGTCGTCTGGGTGAGCGTCGCGCTGGACTGGAGCGTAGCCTGGTCGAGTCCCTCTCGCGTCGGGGCGCCGGGCGCACGCAGCTTCGTGACCGCGTAGGAGGCGCCGAAGGCGAGCAGGGCCGCCGCGACGATCGAGACCGCGATGAGTGGTATGACACGCTCCAAACGGCCCTGCGACGGGATAAATCGCTCGAGTTTTCTCATCTCGAGGGAGTCGGCGGTTGGGTCGGGGTTGTTCTTGAGAAAATTGAGCCCACGGCGAGCGTACTTGTTGGCCGGATCGTTGTCCTGAACCTCGAGCCACTGCTCGATGGCCTCACCGGTTTCCCCGCGGCGAAGGTAGATTACTGCGAGAGCGAGGGAGATATTCAGGTCTTCGGGGCGAATTTGCCCGGCTCGCTTCAGGTAGGAAAAAGCGCCCGCAAGATCTCCGGTACGGAGGCACGACATGCCCAAGAAATGGTAGAACTGAAAGCTCTCGCGATACTGGAAGATCTCGGGCTCGAGCAGACGAATCACTTCAGAGTATCGCTGACGTCGAAAAAGCCGAGCCGCCCTCCCAAGGTCTCCCGCCATCTCGATCCCTACTGTCCGCCTGTCCGTGTCTTTCGTGCGTTGAGCTTGTCGAGGACCTGCCGCAGTCCGTCAATATCGGACTGGCTGACAGTGTCGGGCGATGCGAGCATCTTCTGTATCTGTAGGAGCACGCCGTTGACGGTATTGAGATCGGATTGAATCGTTGCCGGGGTGGCCGGCTGCGAGAAGAGACCCGTGCTACTCGATGTGGAGCCCTGTCCGGCCGTGTTCGCCTGATCGAGAGTCACCGCAGGGTTCGGCGTCGTCGAAGAGCCTGCCGCGGGGGTCGCGGTTGGCTGTGAGGTTGCTGCGGCGCCCCATCCGCTCTGGCTGTACTGACCGATGAGGAGCTCAATCGTTCGTGAAGCGCCCGCGGCGAGCTGTCCGGGATCGTAATACATCGCCACGGCCGAGTCGTTGATGGAATAGGGAAGCATATTGAAGTTACGGGTGGTGTCCACCGTGTAGTCCCAGTTGCTCTCGTTGAGCCGCTTCCAGTTCGCAAAGATGACCTTGTTGGGAGTTGTGACTCCCGATCCCCGCAAGACCGCTTCGAGCGCGACGCTCTTCTGCTTGTCCTTCGGTGAGACCCAGTAGGCGGGTACCTGCGAACCGCTGAAGGCAGTCTCGTTCGTCATGGAGCCGTCGGTGGGGGTGACGAACTCTATCCTGCTCTGCTCACCGAGATAAGTGTCGACGATGTAGCGAGCACCCACCGAGAGTGAGCCGCTTGACAGGTTGGTGAAGCGCAGTGAGACCCGTACACCGTCGGCCTGGGAGGCATTTGCCGACTTGGCGAACGAGAAGGTCTCCGTAACTGAAACCTTCTGAGACGTGAATGTGATCTGCCCGCCGCCGTTCGGGGTCTTGGTCACGTTCTGCCGGAATCGAGAGCTGTCGCCAAGTCGATAGAGGTCGTTGCCGACGAGTAGCTCCAGCACGGTCGTGCGGGGATCCTGGGAGTAGAACAGAGGGGTCCACTCCCCCGCGCTCGACTTGAAGTAGGCACTGAACCGCCCGGTGTTTTCGAAAAGAACGACCCGCATATTGCCCTGCGTCAGCTCGAGGCCGTAGGTGCCGGCGCCGACCGTAAGGAGCAGAACCACGAAGACGAGGGGGAATCGAGATTTCATTGGCCGGCTCCCTGATGGGTCGAGAGCCAGTTCAAGTAGTACTCTTTCAGGTTGAGCGCTTCGGCCTTGAGCGCGAGAAGACTTTGGGAGACCTCGCTTCCGCTTGACTGACCCGTCCCCTCCGCCCGGGGGGAGAGCGACTGTATCTGCGCCTGAAGTTGGGCAATCTGGTTCTCGAGGGTAGTGATCTGGTCGTTCTGAGGCTGGGCCGGTGCTCCGCCGGCCACTGCGGTCGTGGTGCCGTTTTCGAGCTGGGCGATCTTGCGCTGATAGGCGATAATCGCCTGTTCGTATGCGGTCTCCCTCTGGTCGAAGTCTTCCTGAGCCTTGAGAGCCTCTTCGTGGCTCCAACGCAACAGCTTCATCAACTCGAGCTCTCGCTGCTTCAAATCGATAACCGACAACCTGTACTGAGCGGCCTCGACCTTGTAGCTCGTCGGGTACTGTGCGACGACGACCTGAAGCACCCGCCTGGCTTGATCGAAATGACCCAGCCGGTAGAGGGACTCCCCGATCCAGTAGTAGGAGTTCGCTACGTAGGGATTGTCTTTGTAGGATTTGATAAAGGTGTAGAGGACTTGAATCGACTTCTGATATTCACCCTGCAGGAAAAGAAGCCTCCCCTTCTGATAGTAGGCCTGTGGAATGTCGCTGTTGTTCTGGTAGTTCTGAAGAAAGTACTCGAGGTTCTTTTCCGCATCGCTCAGCCTGCCAAGGGCCATGTAGGAAAGCGCGACCCAGAAATAGGCGTCTCCATGGGCAGCGGAATACTGCGGGTTGAGGATGATATCGCGAAAATCTTGAAGTGCCGCCTGGTATTGCGCCCGTTGGTACTCCTGCTTACCCTTCTGAAGGATGTCTTGCGGTGCGGTCGTCTGAGCGGCAACCATGCCCACAGCCGACACCAGGCCTAGGGTGATCAAGAATAGGATCTTTTTCTTCATCATCAAAGCGCGAACTCCTCCGGCGTCTGGGAGCGAAGAAAATGGGCTCCCAACTAATTTTCGTCGCTTTAAGGACTTAACTAAACTTCTTTTCCCGTCCTGAACAGCGTGACCTCGCGAGGAGGATCCGCCGCCGCGAAGAAGGAACTGCCAGATATCAGAACATCGGTACCGGCCTCTCGGACGGCCTGCGCCGTATCTCGATTGACGCCCCCGTCAACGGAAATGAGAAAGTGATAGTTGTTCTCGCGGCGGAGGGAGTCAAGCACGCGGACCTTCTCGAGACACTTCGGTATGAGCTCCTGTCCTCCCCAGCCGGGATTCACCGTCATGACGAGTATGATATCGACTGTATCGAGGAGCTCTCCTATAGCCGAGACAGGGGTGGAAGGTACGATGGAAATGCCGGCCTTCAGACCGGTATCCTGAATCTGAGATACGATCCGGTGGACATGGACGTTGTTCTCGACGTGAAAGGTGATGTGGTCGGCGCCGGCCTTCACGAATGCCGGAATGATCCTGTCCGGGTGCTCGATCATCAGGTGCACATCGAGCGGGAGCTTGGTAAGCGGACGGATGTCCGCGACCATCTTGGGGCCGAACGTTATGTTCGGGACGAAGGTTCCGTCCATGACGTCAAGATGAACCCAGTCGCCGCGCGACTTCTCGATGAGAGCCACCGCATCGGCAATTCGCGCGAAATCTGCTGAGAGAATGGAGGGTGCTACGAGGTGCTGCCTGCTTCGATCCACTGTATCCTTCCCACTGGACTCATCTTGTCAAAAATCAGGAAGAAAAGCAATGGAGGCCGTTCTGCCGCTTAATTGACTAAAGTCGGTGAGATGTTATACTTTTGTAATGAGGTGCATCAGCGGGCGCCTCCGCGCGGATGCGCCCAGAGCCCTCGATACCGCCGAACAAGCAGGAATGATGCTTGCGCAGGCATAAGTGGCTTTCGACGCACTTGGTATTCTGTTTTTCGATGCGCCTACTTGTCTGCACAATATGCAAAGGACTATGGGAGAGCTTTCAGCGAAGGTGGGCGAAATATCGTCAATCCTAAGCAGGGCCTACGAGCTACAACGGAACGGTGCGTTCGCCGAAGCTGAGCCGGTTATCGAGCAAGCGCTGTCGTTGGACTATGAGAACCGCGAGGTCCTCTCGGCGTTGAAGTGTGCCAATTACTGGAAGGACAAGAAGGCACGGCTCGCGTCGATCAGCGAACCCTTCGATCAGGCGGAGTACCTCCTGAAGACCTGGCGGAGCTTCATGGATTTCCTTGAGCAGATCAAGGATGTCTTCGACCCTTGCCTTTATTCGATCCGTCAATGGGTCTTCGGAGTGTCGCTTGAATGCTACCTCCAGATACTCGACGGGGGTGCAGGCAGCGACGCCGATCTACTTTTTAGTATCGGGCGCTGCTACAAGGGCAAGGGCGATTACGACCGCGCGGTGGAGTACCTGGAGGCCGCCGGGCACGCACGGCCGGAGGATGCAGAGATTATCTGCGAGCTGGCGGACTGCTACGCGCTCATCAACGAGGTGCGTGCGTCGAAAGCGTTCTTTCGAGAGGCTTTCTTCATCGATCCGCAGAGGGTCGACCTGAAGTTGCTCGAAAGCCTGCTAATTCGAAGGCTGGCGGAAAGAGTTCGCGAGCTAGGCTATGAATCACCTGAATTGGAGGAGTGGATTCCTGTCTACGGGGTCGTTTATGGCGTATTCAATGTCAAGCGTGAGCTCAAGTCGCTCGAGTACGGAAAACTGCGGCAATCGATCTTCTCACTCGAGAATCAGTATGAGGAGGAGGAAGATCAACGGACCAAGCTCGCGCCGAAGCTCATCAATCGGTACTTCTGGTTGATCGATCACTATATCCATACGGGAGAGGACAGAGAGAAGATCGAAGAAGTGCTATCGAAGGTGAAGCGCATAGACCCTTCCATCTACGAACAAATTGCGAACTAATACTGGAGCGACCAAATGGCTGAGAAAATCGTCAAAAAGATCGGTGAGCTTCTCAACGAAGAGAAGTGGACACGTGCAACCCTAAACAACTACACCATCAACAATTTCAAAGAGCTCGATACCGAGGTCGAGGCGGTGTTCCGCGAGGAATGCCAATCGGAGGTGAAAGAGCTCTGTGACGAGCACCTCACCCACACCAAGAATAGCATAATCGCACTCTATATCTCCGGAGTCATAGCCCTTTCCCGACAGCTCGTCGACGATTCGAATCTCATCAACCTGATAAGCATCTTCGCGGACAACCACAAATGGGCGATCGTCGAGTATCTCTGCAATCGCATCCTCGAGTTCGGCGAGAACAAGACTGCGCTGCGCACTCTCTCGGACTGCTACGATCACGAGAACGAGGAAGAAAAGAAGTATGAGGTCTGGGAACGTCTCATCCGTGTCGACTACGAAGAGGCCGACATCGTCCGCCACCTGGCTGAGAAGAAGGAAAAGGACGGAGAGATCGAAGAGGCCGTCGAGTACTACAAGAAGGCGATTCACCGTTATGTCGGAAAGAAGCTGTTCTCCAACGTGCGCGAGATCTGGCACAAGCTGATCGAATACAGCCCGGACGAGATCGACTTCTTCTACCCGGTGAACAAGAAGGTGGAGAAGACGATCAGCCCGGAGCGGGCCGCGCAGCTGCTCGAGGAGCTTTACGCCCATTTCAAGGAGACCTCGAATTGGGACAAGGCCATCGATATCCTCAAACAGATCCTCGAGTACGACTCCAAGAACGAGTGGGCCCGGCGCGAGATCATCACCTGCTTCAAGAACAAGTACAGCTATCACAGTCAGCTCGAGGAATACGTGCGGCTGTCGAACCTCACTCAAAGCTGGCGAAACATCCATGACGCCATCGCCGATTTCGAGAAGCACATCTCCTTCGACGCCGGCAACTTCGTGTTTCACCGGGCTTGGGGAATCGGTCGCATCTCGTCGATCGTTGACGACGAAATCGAGATCGATTTCGCCCGCAAGCGCGGCCACAAGATGTCGCTCAAAATGGCTGTGAACAGCCTCATCAGCCTTCCGCACGATCACATTTGGGTTCTCAAGGCGATCTGGAAGAAGGACAAGCTGCACGATCAGGCAAAGTCCGATATTCCGTGGGCACTGAAGACCATCATCAAGAGCTTTGACAATGCCGCCAACATGAAGCAGATCAAGTCGGAGCTCGTTCCCGGGGTGCTTACACCGGGCGAGTGGGCGAGCTGGAGCACCGAAGCGCGACGCATCCTGAAAACGGACTCCAACTTCGGCAACCTTCCCGACAAAGTCGATTCCTTCGTGGTGCGCGAGAAACCGATCTCCTTCGAGGAAAAGACCTACAACAAATTCAAGGCCGAAAAGGATTTCTTCGCCCGTTTTCAGACGATTCAGGATTTTCTAAAGCATTCGGATCCTGAGTCGGACTATTTCGCCGAGATGTTCGCCTTCTTCACCGGCTTCCTCCGGGCCTTCAACGCCGTGAACGAGCAGGTGGTAGCCAGCTACCTCATCGTGCGCAGGATCGTTCGCCGGTTCCCCTTCTTGAACCCCGGCTACAGCTACGAGTTCAAGGAGCTCTTCGAGAAGATCCAGGAGGTAGAGGGGCTCTTCAAGGCGATTGACGATGCGGACCTGAAACGCGATTTTCTCGAGCAGGTGAAACGCCACATCGATCAGTGGCCAAGCATTTTCGGTCGGCTGTTCCCCCACTACCTCTCGCACTACATCATCGACGAGCTCGAGGCCTCCAAAAACGAGGCGTTGCTGGGGGATCTCTTCAGCCAAATCGTCGATCAGTACCGCGAGTACCGGGAAGCCTTTGTCTGGCTCGCGAGGAACCTCGACGAGGAGATGCGCCGGAAGTACAACCTGAACTACGAAAAGATGCTCATCGGTATGATCCACTTGCTCGACATAACCTCGCGAGAAATCTCGAACCGCAGGGATGTGAGCGAGAACCGCAAGCTGAACAAACAAATTCAGACCTTCCTGTTTAAGGAGAACAACCTCGAGGAGAATGTCCTTCAAACAGACGAAGACTCCATCGCGCGGCTGTTCACCCTCGTCGAGGACGTGAAGGACCTCGATCCCTCGATTGCAATCGGACTGAAGCACAAGATCATGGATAAGTATCCAGACTTCAAGTTCTACGGAGAGAAAGAGGCTGAACGGGTGCGCGGCGGGCTGTACGTGACAGCCAACAGCTTCGAGAGAAAGCAGCAGGAGCTGCAGCGCCTGCTCGATGTCGAAGTCCCGGCGAACAGCAAGGAGATCGGAGCCGCGATTCAACTCGGCGATCTTTCGGAGAATGCCGAGTACAAGGCCGCGAAAGAGCGGCAGGAATTGTTGAGCACTACCGTCGCCCGCCTCAAGGAGGAGATCGACCGGGCCCAGATATTCGGTCAGGACATGGTCGACGTGTCGAAGGTGTCGTTCGGCACGATAGTCAAACTTGAAAACAAAAACACCTCGGAGCTCGAAGAGTTCACAATACTCGGACCATGGGAGTCCGATCCGTCCAAGAACATCGTGTCGTACCTCTCCCCATTCGTGAACAAGCTCTGGAATCACAAAGCGGGAGAGGAGGTGTCGTTTGTGATAAACGACCGACAATACAACTACGAGGTAAAGGATATCGCTCCGGCCAAACTGTAGTCTCCGTTCAGCGGGCGCAGCGGCGCCGATCGCCGATTTCAGGTTGTGGCAGGAGCTCTTCGGGGCGAAAAATGAAGAAGCTTTTGTTCGTCGTTGCTCTCACGGTGTCGTTCGGGGTGGGATATATCCATGCCCAACAATCCGATCCGATCGACCTCGTTGTGTTGGTCGATACGTCGGAGAGTATGCTCCCCTACTGGCAGGATACGACCGACTATATCATCAAGAACATCGTGACGGGGGTTCTCCACAAGGGCGACACCTTCCACCTCATCAGCTTCGCCTCCCATCCCGAGCTCGAGATCTCCAAACGCATCGAGACGCAGCAGGATGTCAAGAATATCCTTGCCCGGTTCTTGCTGCTCCAGCCGCTCGGCCGGTACACCGACCTCGTCGCGGCGATACAGTACCTCTACCAATATGTCATCGACCTGCCTCTGGCGACTCAGAAGAGGATCATTATTCTCACCGACGGCATTGACGATCCCCCGCCCGACAGCAGCTTCCCGCTGAGGTTCGGACCGAACGGTCAGGACCTTAGCGGCAACAAACAGATCATCATCGATACCGCCCAGGCAATGCGACAGCACGGCTGGGAGGTACACATCATCCAGTATCCGATTGCCGGGTCGGTGCCGGCATCAAGCGTACCGAAGCAGCCCGGAGCCCAGCTCCTCGGAGGAAACGGCGCACAGGCGGGGACCGGAGAGGCCGGCAAGACCCCGAGCGGCAGTGCGCAGGCAGCGCGGG
This sequence comes from uncultured Spirochaetales bacterium, assembly GCA_964506755.1. Lineage (GTDB taxonomy): Bacteria > Spirochaetota > Spirochaetia > DAHUYW01 > DAHUYW01 > CAZDMH01. Next base: position 58,938 of record CAZDMH010000018.1, on the reverse strand, counting down.
GTGGCGCATCCGCCGGTCAAGCCCAGGGGCAGACATCGGGACAAGGCTCAAGCGGCCAGACTTCAGGGGGGCAAGCGGCGGCCGGGGAGGCTCCCGGCGGCGGTGCGGGAGGACAGGGCGTCGGCAGCGGCTCCGGTGCCGCAGGCTCCGGGGAGACGGGACTGCTCAACGATCTATCGAAGACTCTCGGCGTACCGATTCAGCAGTTCGAGGGAGGGAGCAAGCAGAACCTCGCGAATATCGCGACCGGATCACCGTCGATAACCTTCCCGAAGAACCTGGGCAACATCGGCTACGAGACCACCGCGCCGTTCGTCATTCGCAACTTCGAGGATCAGCCGATTCTGGTGCAACTGACGGGAATCGTTTACGACGGAGTGAACATCCTCCGTCATCCGGTGAATCAACCGGTGGGCGCGAAGAAACAGGCCACGTTGAAGGCTCCGCTTCGATTGCCGGTCTCTCTCTCGCCCGGTGCGCACACTATCGATGTCGAGTTGCAGTTCGCCGATTCGCTTCGTGTGTCGCCGCATGCCGGCCGGCTTGCGTTTACCCTGAGAAAGGGTCTGATCGAGGCGCAGGGGATCAGCTTCTACGCCCTTCCGGTGCTCTTCGGCCTCATTTTCGTCGCGGTGATCGTCCTCATCATCATCTTCATTCGGCGAATCGTTGCGGGCCTCGGAGCGGCTCCGTCGGCCTCCATTGCGCCACGGGTCCGTTTCGACGGCGCAAACGGTGCCATCAACCCGATCGAGCTTCGCGTAAGCGGTCAGAATCCCAATATCGGGGGCAGGAACATTCACCCTGTCGGATCGGGATCGCGACGAACGGTCGGCGGAGGCGGCTCGGCCTTCCTGATCTACCTCTACCCCTGCCCTGCTCATATCGGAGAGATCGTCTCCGTCGGCGAGAGCTACTCGTTCGTGCCTAGCCGTCCGGAGTACTTCCCCGACCTGAGCGGCGAGCTCAACGACTGTCTCGGCAAGCCGATTCGAGTTCGCACGAGCGAGGGGCATGAGGTGACGATTACCTTCCGCCGCTACGTTTCGCCTCTCGAGGAGGTGAACCGAATCATGCATCTCATCGACAAACCGGGAACGCCGGGCGCCTCTACTTGAGCTTACTGATCGCGGATTCCGCGGCGGCGCGAACGGAAACGTTCTTCTTCGGATCGTCGAACGCTTCTACCTTCTTGAGAAGGTCCTTGAAACCGTTGTCCCGGATTCCACGTAGACCGTAGATCTGGATATTGAGGTTTGGGTTGCTGAGAAATCGTTCGAAGAGCGGCTCGAGCCTCGGGCTTTCAGCCTGGGAGAGCTGCTTGCAGACGTGATCGAAGAGCGGGCTCACCGGGTTGTTCCATTCCGATTGCAGGAATTTTTCGATCTCCGTCAATGAGCCGTTGAGATCCTTTGAGATGAGCTCGTCGGCGGCGACCGTGCGTAGGGCCGGATTCACGAGCGAGTTCGAGAAGGTGGTTCTGAGGAAGTCGATTGCCTTTGCGTCACCGATCTCGCCGAGGGCCGTTAGTGCCGCCCTCTGAACGACCGCTTCGGGATCGTATCGCGCCTTGTATTCGAGAATTGGCACTGCGGAAGCGACCTTCTTCTCACCGAGACTCTTAGCGGCGTTGACGCGCACCCGCCAGAACGAGTCTTTCAGTGCACCGGTCAGCAATGAGTCTACCTCGCTGCCCTTGAAGTTCGCCAGCGCCGCCACAGCGTATGCGCGGAGATAGGTGTCCTTGTCGGAGAACGCCTCCTTGATCGCCGAGATGCTCGATGGATCGCCGATCTTGCCGAGAGCGTCGCAGGCGTACCTACGCATCGTGGCATCCTCGTCCTGGTTCTTGAGTATATTCGTCAGCTCGGGAACTGCCTCTTTGCTCTTCAATTCCCCGAGCGAGAGGATGATCTGCGGCTTGAGCTTGGACGAAAACTGAGGGTCTTTGAGGTCGGCCAGCAATGCCGAAGCCTGGCTGCCGCCTCCAAGCTTGCCAATTGCCGCAACGGCTTCGTAGGCAACCGACTCGTTCTCGTCTTGGAGCAATTTCTCGATCTCGGGAACGGCCTGAGTATCTTTGGCGGCCGTAAGATAGCGAATTGCGGAGATGATGACGGCGCCGTTGCCCGTTGCGCCGGACTGGATGCGGTCGCTCAGCATCTTTTCGGCAAAGCTCGTGGCACTCCAGTCCTTGACTGCCGTGAGATATTCGACGGCTGCCTGCCGGAGGTCGGGATTCGGGGTCTGCTCGAGGACCTGTTTTGCCTCACTGCCGAGAGAACCGTCCCTGTCCTGGGTCAGGGTCTTCAGGAGTTCGATGACCTGCGAGTCTATACCGTAAAGGAGGGTCTGCTTCCGCACTTCATGGATGGACTTTGTATTCGAATCTGCGGCGCCTCCCTGGGTCGTCTGCGCGCTCGACGATGTCGACGAAGACCCGGTGGACTGAGCGGATGCGAGCGGCGAAAGCGCAAGAATCAACCCGCAGAAGGAGGCAAGGAAATGTCTACTAGCGGGGAAACGGCTCACAGGATTGTCTCCTTGGTATGGCTGTATTCCATCAGGAATTCTCGCTTGAACTCGACGAAGGAGCCTTCGCGGATTGACAGTCCGATATCGTTCACGAGGCGGTCCATGAAGTAGAGATTGTGCTCGGTCGTCAGCATCGGCGCGAGGATCTCCTTCGCCTTGAAGAGGTGGCGGAGGTAGGCGCGAGTGTAGCGGGCGCAGACGGCGCAGCCGCACGTCTCATCGATGGGACCGAAGCTCTGCGCATGCTCGATCTTCTTGAGGGAGATCGTTCCCCGGCGGGTAAACGCAGCCCCGTTGCGCGCAACCCTTGTCGGGAATACGCAATCGAATAGGTCGATTCCGTTCTCGACCGCAGCGAATATGTATTCGGGAGTACCAACACCCATCAAGTACCTCGGTTTATTCTTCGGCAGAAGACCGGCAGTAAACGACAGGTACTCTTCGAAGGTTTCCTTCGGCTCTCCGACGGAGAGCCCGCCGATGGCGATACCGGGAAAGTCGAGGGCGAGAATCTCCTCGGCGCTTCTCTGCCTGAGCTCCTTGTAGAAGTTACCCTGTATGATGCCGAAAAGGCTTCCGTTTACCGGTCCGACCCTGTCGAGATGTTCAACGCTTCGTCGTGCCCAGTGCGTCGTAATCTCGAGCGCCTCGAGCGCCTTGCCCCATTCGATGTTTGGTGGAGTGCACACGTCGAGAGTCATCATGATGTCGCTCCCGAGTGTTGCCTGGATCTCTACCACCTTCTCCGGGGTGAACTCGTGGGCAGAACCGTCGATGTGGGACCGAAAGCGCACCCCCTCCCTTTTCACGCTGCGCAACGGCGCAAGCGAGAATACCTGATAGCCCCCTGAATCGGTCAGAATATTCCCGCTCCAGTCCATGAAGTGGTGCAGCCCTCCCGCCTGCCTGATTACCTCCAAGCCGGGCCTAAGGTAGAGATGATAGGTGTTCGAAAGGATCAATCGAAACCCCAAACGCTCGAGGGTCTCCTGCGAAACTGCTTTCACGGTGCCGTTCGTTCCCACTGGCATGAATCTCGGGGTCTCGACGCTTCCATGCGGCAGGACGAGAGTGGCCGCCCGCGCCTTTGACGAGGAATCTGTTGCAGTAACTGTGAACTCCATCAGCTCTCCTCCTCAGGTCCGCGCCGTTCTCATGAGCCATATCCCGGCAAGGAGAAAGAGGAAGGCTCCCGCGGAAGCACCGGTCAGCGGAGAAAGGTAGCCAAGCTTGGCAAGGAGAACGGACATCATCTGCGTAACATAATACATCACCGAGATTACCAGGCTGATGAGGAGGCTCATGAGTAGAATGTTCTTTTTGAATCGTCCTCCGATGGCCGCCGAAATCAGGGTAACGATGAGCGGAGTAAGGGCGAAGGTGTAACGGTTGTAGAAGTCGGTCAGCTCCCCGCGGTAGGGCAAACCGGCCTTCCGCAGCGACGAGAGCCATTGGACGGCTTGCGGAATGCGCATCTCATCCACGTTGCGAACCGTACGTTTGAAGGTACTCGGGGGCTCGGAGAGGGAGCCGTCGTCCAGGTTCTCGCGGTCCTCCTGGACCAGATGAGAGTGGTCATTGTTCCATTCAATGACACGCGCCCGGTGCAGCCTCCAATGATCTCGGACCCAGGTTGCGGATTGCGCGTCGACTCGCTCGAGAAAACCTCCGTCTGCCGCACGCTTGAGAACGACGAGGCCGGAAAGCGTATGGGTGTTGTCGTTGTAGAAATCGGCGTGGTATATGATGTCGCCCGCCTCGCTCAAGACCGTGACGTTTGTGTTGCTGAACGACGCTTGACGCTGCAGCAGTTGCTGCGTCAGCTGGCTTTTCTCACGGTAGCTGTCAATGACGACATCCTCCTGAAAAAGAAAACCGAGTATGGAGACGATGAGACCGATGAGGACCAATGGGGCGACCAGTCGAAACAGTGAGATGCCGGACCCGAATACCGAGATGAGCTCGTTATGGGCGTAAAGCGATCCGAGCGTGAAAGCCACGGAGAACAGCAGCGATACCGGCACGGAGTAAGAGATACATTTCGGCAGATAGTAGTAGAGTGTGAGAGCGATGTTCAGAGAACCCACGTCGTTGCTCAGATAGCTCCAGAGATTCGTGAAGAGGTCGGTCAGCTCGAGGATAAGCACAAAGAACAGGAGCGCGAGCAGAAAGACCGGGAGAAACAACCGAACGACCATCCAGTGAAGCGTCCTCATCGGCGGAACCTCAGTACGAAGAACAGAAGCCCGAAGAGGAGGATCACGAGGTTAGGAAACCACATCGAGAGGACCGGTGAATAGTTGAGCCGATAACCGAGAGACTGACCCGCAACCAGCATTCCCCAGTAGAGCACCGACACTAGCAAACCGACCCCGAAACCTACCGATCTTCCGGAGCGGCCCATCGTGAGGCCGACGGGAAAGGCGAAGATTACGAAGAAGAGACAGGCGAACGGCACTGAGAACTTCCGATTGAACTCGATCTTGTCGATTCGTAGCGAGCGGTCGACGACCAGCTGGGCTCGTTCGTTTTTCAGGGTGTCGAGTGCCTGGTTCGCCCGGTCCACCGTCGTCCGAGCGACGCTTCCGGTTCGAGCCTGGCTCACCATACCTTCATAGGAAGAGCGAAGGTCGAAAGTGTCGAGGCCGATTCTCGCCCGTCTGGCTGCCTTGCGCTCGTCTAGGTTCTTCGTCTTGGACTGAATCAGGCGATAGACGTCGAGTGAGCTCATTTCCCGAGCAGTCGGCGGGCGGAGCGACAGACTCACATCCGAGAGGAGGATATTGTAGATCATCGAGGACGCGGTCGAATAGGTAAACTGGTCGGTCTTCTTCAGATCGTTCGTCTCACTGAAGACATTGCTCAGCTTGAGCGAGACCTGGCCCCGCTCGGCCGTATTCTCCGAGAGCACCGCAGACTTGGCGGTTATGACGCGCTTATCCTTCGTTTCGGTGGTGTCAAAGATTACGATATTCGAAACCTGATTCTGTTTGACCGCACCGGTTATGATGGTTGCGCCCTGATAGCGCTTCACCGAGAACGGATCGAGCGCGAGCTGCGGATTCGTGTAGAGGATTTTCGTGTAGAGCTTGCCGAAGTTGATCGTTCCGAGCGGCAGGAAATAGTCGTTCATGATGAACGAGAAGAGCGAAAACGCGACGCTCAAGATGAGGATGGGGGCAAATACCCGTCGGTTCGGTACCCCCGAAGCCTGGAATGCGAGCATCTCGTTGTCTGAGGAGAGGCGTCCCACCGCCATGAGCGAACCGACGAGCGAGGCAAACGGGAAGGAGATCGCCACGATTGCCGGCAGCGAGTAGAGGATCAGCAGGACGACGTTCGGGAAGGACACGTGTTTCGAGAGGATGTCCTCGGCGAGCAAGAGGAGCTGGTTGATGAAGAAGATGAAAAAGAAAAAAAGAAAGGCCACGATGAACGAAAAGAAGAACTCGCGGCCGATGTAAATGTGGAGCGCGTTATACCTACGCCTCATTCTCCGCCAAGTGCGCCGTCATCTCCCGGTCGAGCCGAAGCCGTCTTCGCCCCGGTCGGTCGTCTCCAGATCGGCGCTCACAACGAACTGCGCTCGAGCCACCGGCGCTATGACGAGCTGCGCAATTCGCTCCGCCGGCAGGATTTCATACGGCTCGTCTCCAAGATTCACGAGGATGACCGAAACCTCGCCGCGATAGTCCGAATCAATGGTCCCGGGGCTGTTCAACAGGGTAATCCCGTGGCGATGCGCCAGACCGGACCGAGGCCGGACCTGAGCCTCGAAGCCCTTCGGCAGCTCGATTCGGAGCCCAGTCCCGACCCGAAGCCGTTTCCCGGGAGTCAGTACGACCGGCGCCTCGAGATCGGCCTTTAGATCGGCCCCGGCCGCATCGGCCGAGGCATAGTGCGGAAGCAACTCGGGTTTCCGTGCGGAGCATCGCACGGAAATACCCGACAAGGCCACCTCTCGGTCAGTCATGCCGTCGATGGCTCGACTGGGGTGGTCTTCGGCCGCCCCCTCCGTGGTGTCCTCCATCGCCGGATCCGTGGCGAGAAGGTGCGCTGGAGCCGCTTCTTTCGCCGTCCGGGTCGATTGCGTCAATGTAGCTCAGATTGATTCGCCCCATTCGATCGATCTCGATCAATTTTACGGGGATTTCCTGATCAACCTTAAGGACGTCAGTCACGGAGTTGACCCGGTCTCGTGAGAGCTTGGAGATATGGACCAACCCCTCCTTTCCCGGGAAGATCTCGACGAAGGCCCCGAAATCCATGATTCGCTTAACGATGCCGTTGTAGACCCTTCCCACCTCAGGTTCCTCGACCAGTCCGCGGATCATCTGTTCGGCCTCTTCGGCCTTTGCGCGATCCTTTCCGTAGATGATGATCGTACCGTCGTTGTCGATGTTGATCGAAGCAGTGGTCTTCTCCGAAATGCTCTTGATCGTCTTGCCGCCGGGTCCGATGACGGCGCCGATTTTCTCGGTGTCGATCTTGAAGGTGACGATTTTTGGCGCATACTCCGAAATCGTGCTGCTCGGTGCGCTGATTGTCTGGTTCATGATGCCGAGGATGTGCAGTCTCCCTCGGCGGGCCTGTTCCAACGCGGTCTTGAGGATTTCCGCCGTTACTCCGGAGATCTTGATATCCATCTGGAAGCCGGTGATTCCCTCTTCGGTTCCCGCAACCTTGAAGTCCATGTCTCCGAGGTGATCTTCCTCACCGAGAATGTCACTCAACACAACCGTCTTCTCACCCTCGGAGATGAGGCCCATGGCGATACCCGCCACGGGCTTTCGAATCGGCACGCCCGCATTGAGCAGCGACAACGTGCCGCCGCAGACAGTTGCCATCGACGAGGAGCCGTTCGATTCGAGGATCTCACTGACGATCCTGATCGTGTAGGGAAAATCCTCCTTCGAGGGGAGCACTCCCGCGATGGCGCGCTGCGCGAGATGGCCGTGCCCGATCTCTCGACGGCCGGTCGAAAGACGACCCGTCTCGCCCACCGAGAAAGGAGGGAAGTTGTAGTGAAGCATGAAGTTCTGGAACCGCTTCTCGCCTTCGATATCGTCGATCATCTGCTCGTCGGAAACCGTCCCGAGGGTCGTTACGGCGAGAGCCTGAGTCTCTCCTCTGGTAAAAAGCGCGCTGCCGTGCGTCCGCGGTAGAACGTCGATTTCGCAGGCAATCGGACGGATATCCTCCGGACCGCGTCCGTCAGTTCGCACGCCTCTGGTCAGGATGGATTTTCGCACGACGCTCGATTCGAGCTCCTCCATGAGCGCGTCGAACAGCTTTCCCTGTTCTTCGGGAATATCGTCCTTGAAACGCTCGAGGATGTCGCCTTTGAGCTTCTTGATAGCCTTCGATCGGTTGTGTTTCCCCTCGACGAAGCAGGCAGTCTCCATCAACGGCTCGGCGGCCTTGAGAATCTCATCGTGTTTCGCCAACTTCACTTCTTCGCGGGTTATCTCGATCTTCGGGATGCCGGCGACCTCGGCCAGGGCCTTCTGGATCCGGCAGATCTCGACGATGGCTGAATGCGCCTTCGTGATGGCCTCGAGGAGAATGTCCTCCGAAACCTCGTGAGATCCGCCCTCGACCATCGTGATGCCCTCTTCGGTTCCGGACACGATGATATCGAGCTTCGCCTCTTCGATCTGTTGAAAGGTCGGGTTGAGCACGAGCTCGTCGCCTACCGCGCACACCCGGACAGCTCCGACTGGGCCGCCGAACGGTATGTCGGAGATGAGGACCGCGGCGGATGCCGCGACCATAGCCACGACGTCCGGGGGATTGATCTGATCGGTGGAGATAGTTGTTGGAACGACCTGTATCTCTCGCGCGAAGCGCTTGTCGAAGAGCGGGCGCATCGGACGATCGATTAGCCGCGAGACCAGGATCTCCCGATCTTTCGGCCGTCCTTCTCGCTTGAGAAACCCGCCGGGAATCTTGCCTGCTGCGTAGTATTTCTCGTTGTACTCGACCTGAAGCGGGACGTAGTCGAGTCCTTCAACTTCCTTTTCTGAACAACATACCGTTGCCAGCACGACCGAGCCGCCGTAGGTTGCCAGGACGGCTCCGTTCGCTTGTTTTGCCATTCTTCCAGTCTCGAGGGTAAGCTCTTCCCCGCCTACCTTGAGACTTACTTTGTGTGTCATTTCTATTCCTTCTGTTCACGTCTATTTGCGGAGGTTCAATTTACCCAAGATTGCCCGATAGCTTTCGAGGTCCTTGCGTGCCAAATATCGAAGCAGCCTGCGACGTTGACCAACGAGCTTGAGCAGGCCTCGTCGGGATGCATGATCCTTTTTGTGGGTCTTGAAATGTTCGGTTAGATGCTGAATACGATCGGTGAGCAGTGCAATCTGCACCTCTGTGGCACCCGTATCCTTATCCTTCTTGCCGTATTCGGCAATAACGGATTGCTTTTCCTGCTTTGTCAAAGCCATCGAAATCTCCTTCATCCTTGTAGGGGAAAATCTCTGTTCTCTGCGACTAAGTTGTTCAGTCTACTGAAATTAGTAAAAAAGTCAATGTCCCGGCGGGGCGGCGACCATCTCATAGCGGTATTTCCCCTCCTGTTTGAGCACGAGGGCCAGGAATTGGCCTTGTTCGTCGTAGACCGCAACACGACCGTCGGCGGGCGGAGCGAGGAAGTCCCGCTCGTCGATTCGCCCTCCCCGTCTGACTGTTGCCTCGCGGCCCGCCGAGATTCTGAGCTCCTGAACCTCGGGAAGCCGCGAAAAACACGAGTGCCAGTCGTAGAGATCTCTCTCCGGGCGAAAATCCTCCGGAGCCACGGCCTCGGCAAGCTCGAACGCGCCGACCCGGGTTCTCACGAGCTTCGTGAGAGAGGCATAGCTTCCACACGAGCGTCCGAGATCGCGTGCGAGAGCCCGGATATAGGTTCCAGAGGAGCACTCGACGCGAAGCCGGGCGGTTGCGTCCTCGAAACCCTCGATCTCGATTCGACGAATAGTCACCGGTCGAGGCGCGATCGTCACCGTCTCTCCCCTCCGTGCCGAGCGGTAGGCGCGCACTCCGCCAACGTGAATTGCCGAGTACTGGGGCGGAACCTGCTCGATGGAGCCGACGAATCCCTCCACCGCGCGCTCGATGGTCTCGAGATCCGGAACCGGTCCCTCCGCCACAGTGTCCCCCTCCGGGTCGAGCGTGGTGGTTTCTTTGCCGAAACGGACGTCGGCCACGTACTCCTTGTCCAAACCCGTGAGGACGGGAGTCAGGCGGGTCATTCGGCCACAGACGACGAGAAGCAAGCCCTCGGCGAACCGATCGAGCGTTCCGGTGTGACCGACCTTCGTGCCCGGAAGGATCTTCTTGATTGGTCCCAAGGCTTGAAACGAGGTCAATTCCGCGGGTTTCTTGAGGAGGAGAAACCCGTCGACGCTCCTCAATGGTTGATTTCCTCGATTTTGTGGGAGATCTCGAAGCCGTCGCGGATTGAGACGTCCGGAAGGAAGGTGAGCTTCGGAGTCAGACGAAGCTTGAGCCGCCTGGCAATACGGCCCTGGATGAAGCCTGCGGCATGGTTGAGAGCGGATACGGAGCCCTTCAAATGCTCGACACTCTGGAAGCTCGAGACGAACACCTTCGCATAGGCGAGGTCCTTCGATATGTGGACCTCGGTAACGGTCACGAAGGTGCTGACCCTGGGATCTTTGATCTCATCGGTCAGAATCATCGAACCGATTTCTTCGCGCAGCAGTCTCTCGATTCTCTGGAGCCGGAACTCACCCATTCTTCGCTTCTTGCTTGAGCTTCTTGGCGATTTCCTTCACCTCGAACACCTCAAGCTGGTCGCCGACCCGTACGTCCGTGAAGCCTTCTACCCCGATACCGCACTCGTACCCGGATTCGACCTCGCGCACGTCGTCCTTGAAGCGGCGCAGAGACGATATCTTTCCGGTATGAATCTCGATACCGTCTCGGATGACGTGGACATTGCCGCCGCGTCGAACCTTTCCGCTCGTGACGTAGCAGCCCGCGATGAGGCCGATCTTCGGAACCTTGAAGGTATCGCGGATCTCGACAGTGCCGATGGTCTCCTCTTTGAGCTCCGGAGAGAGCAATCCCTCCATTGCGCTCTTTATGTCGTCCACCGCGTCGTAGATGATGTTGTACTTCCGGATCTCGACTTTTTCCTGCTCCGCGAGTGCGAGTGCCTTCGGGACCGGACGAACGTGGAAGCCGATGATGATCGCATTCGACGCGGCCGCCAGATTGACATCGTTCTCGATGATCGCGCCCGCCGAGGCGTGAATCGCCGTCAACTTGATCTCCTCGTTGCTGAGCTTCTCCAAGGCTGTTTGAAGAGCTTCTACCGAGCCGTGGACATCGCCTTTGATGATTACCTTGAGCTCCTTGACCTCTCCCTCCTGAATCGAGTCGTAGAGGTTGTCGAGGGTAATCTTCTTGACGTTCTGCGCTTCGCCCTGCTTCTCGAGCTCCTGCCGCTTCGTCCCGACCTGACGGGCGATCTTCTCGTTCTCGGTAACCTGGAACGGAGATCCCGCATTGGGAATTCCGGTGAACCCGAGCACCTCGACGGGAGTCGCCGGGGTGGCCTCGTCGATCTTGTTGCCCTTATCGTCAAACATGGCGCGAACGCGGCCCGGGTAAACCCCGGCCACAAATGGATCGCCGACCCGCAATGTTCCGCGCTCGATGATGACTGTCGAGACGATACCGCGTCCCTGGTCTACCCGAGATTCGACGATCTTGCCTTCGGCTCGTGTCGAGTAATTGGCTTTTAGCTCGAGCATCTCCGATTGGAGGAGAATTGCCTCGAGCAGCTCCTTGACGCCGGTACGCTTCAAGGCGGATATCTCAGCGAACAGGGTCGACCCACCCCAATCCTCGGGCATGAGGTTGTACTCGGCGAGCTGCTGCTTTACGCGTTCGATGTTGGCATCCTGAAGATCGACCTTGTTGATTGCCACGATTATGGGAACATTGGCCTCGCGGGCGTGGTTGATGGCTTCCACGGTCTGAGGCATGACCCCGTCGTCGGCGGCAACGACGAGAATAACGATGTCGGTAAGCTGCGCGCCGCGCGCCCTCATGAGGGTGAATGCTTCATGGCCGGGCGTATCGAGGAAAACGATGTCGCCCTGGGGAAGTGTGACCTTGTAGGCGCCGATGTGCTGGGTGATGCCTCCGTACTCGCCGGAGACGACGTCAGTCGCCCGAATGGCGTCGAGGAGCTTCGTCTTTCCATGGTCCACATGACCCATGACCGTAACGATCGGCGGTCGGGCCTTGAGGTCATCCTCGGTGTCCTTTTCAGTCTCGATAATGGTCTCGTCGTAGAGCGAGACGATATTCACCTTACAGCCGTACTCAGCCGAGAGAAGAGCGGCGGTTTCCGAATCGATCTGCTGGTTGATCGTGACCATCATCCCCATCGACATGAGCTTTCCGATGAGATCGGACGCCTTGAGGTTCATCTTGCGAGCAAGCTCGGATACGGTGATGACCTCCATGATGTCGATCTGTTTCGGCACGGGATTGGTCCTTTGAGCGCTCTTCTTCTTGATCTGGAAGTTCTTCTCTCGTACCTCTTCCCGCTTGTTCTTGACGTACGGCCCCTTCTTCTTGGCCTTGAAGAACTTCTTGCCGGCCGTTTTCCCCTCTTCGGCCGGTTTGGCTCCCGGTGCCGGGCGTTGCGGGGGTCTGAACCCGCCCGGGCGGCCACCGCCTCCGAAGCTGCGAGGTCCTCCCGGTCCGCCGGTCCGTGGACCCGAGGGTCCTCCGGGGCGCGGTCCGGAAGGTCGTCTGCCGGCATATCCTTGCGAACGGCCGCGATCGTATCCGCCCGGTTGCGTATCTCGCGGGCGGGGTCCCTCGTTCGGGGGCCGACGCCCTGTTGTCGGAGTCCGCGGCCGCTCTTGTTCGGGCGAGGGACGACGGGTCGGGGGCGGAGAGGGCTGCTGAGCTGTGCTTTCGTCTGGCTGTGGGGCACCTTCCGCCGGCTTGCGATCCTCGGTTTTCTGGCTCGTTTTCGCGACGACCTTGTGAGGAACCTTCTTCGCGACGGGTTTCTTCTTAACGACAACGACCTTCTTCTTCTCGGTTTTCTGCTCTTCTTTGGCTTCCGCTTCGCCCTCGGGCTTGCGGTGCTTGATGAGCGTTGTCTTTGGTTTTTTCTTATCTTCCTGTTCTTCAGACATACATCACCTTTGTGTTGGTCGTTTGCGCTTCCCTCTTCCGGTCAATCCGATCTCGAAACCTATGTCGTCGAATCTTCGGCTCCCTCTTCGGCTTCTTCGTCCTCCATTTCAAAGCTTAATCCAACGCCGCAGTTTGGACAAGAAGTCATGTCTATTGTAATCGGCGAACCGCATTCCGGACATTCGTAGGCCTCTTCCTCTTCGCTCGCCTGCTCTTCGGCGACCTCCTCGGCTGCCTGCGCTTCCTCTTCGATGATATCGACGTTCTCGGCGATGATGGATTGGATGGTTTGTGCGTCCTGGGCAGTCAAGCCTTCCAGCTTTGCGAGATCGTCCGACCCGAGAGAGATGAGCGACTCGATCATCTCGATTCCGTTCTGTCGGAGGAGCTCTACGAGACGTTCCGGGATGCCGGGGAGCTCGGAGATGCGTGTGATCTCCTCCTCTTCCTCGATATCGCTGAACAGGGCGGAGACGGCCCTCTTCGATTCGGCGGAGATGTCCATCTCCTCGAACTGTTCCTCGGTCTTGACGTCGATATTCCAGTCGACGAGTCGGTTCGCGAGCCGAACGTTCAGACCCTGCTTTCCGATCGCCAGCGAGAGTTGATTCTCGCCGACGACGGCGAGAGCCTGACGTTTGGCGTCATCAAGCACGACTACGGTCTCGACCTCGGCCGGAGAGAGCGCATTCTTGATGAAGGTTCGAGGATCGGGATCGTACTTGAGTATGTCGATCTTCTCGCCCTCGAGCTCTCTGACGATCGCCTGGATGCGCACCCCCTTCATACCCACGCAGGCGCCGACCGGGTCGACGTCGTCACGATTCGAGAAGACTGCGATCTTCGTCCGATAACCCGGCTCACGGACGAGTTTGAAGATCTCGACCGTTCGGTCGTAGATCTCGGGAACCTCGAGCTCGAAGATTCGCTTGACGAAATCGGTATGCGTTCGTGACATAACGATCTGCAGTCCGGACGGGGTCTTGTTCACCTCGTAGATCAACGCTTTGATTCGATCGTTGGGACGATAGATCTCCCGCGGAGACTGGAACCGTTTTGGAAGTATTCCCTCGGTCTTGCCAAGGTCGACAAAGATGTTGCCGTTGCGCTCGCGCTGATAGTAGCCGATGATCATCTCTCCGACTTTGTCTTTGAACTCGGAGTACAAGGTGTCCTTCTGGATCTCCCTGAGGGTCTGCTTTGCCTTCTGTTTTGCGCTCTGCACCGCAACCCGGTCGAACTCGAGGGGGTTGATCTCGATGAGAAGCTCGTCGCCCACCTCGCACTCCTCGTTGAGGACGAGCGCTTCTTGGAGAGCGATCTCGGTGACGGGATCCTCGACCTCCTCTACGATGCTCTTGCGCGCGTAGATGGCGACATCCGAGCCGTCTTCGGTGAACTTCACCACCGCGTTGTCGGAGCTGCCGAATTTTCGTTTGTAGGCGGCGATGAGGAAATCCTCGATCGTCCTGATAACGAGCTCCTCGGATATTCCCTTTTCCTGTACCAGTCCTCTTATTGCGTCAGCAAGTCCGGATGCCATCCTATTTTGCGCCCTCCCCTGCATCATCGAGGCGAGCCTTTCGAACGCTCGAGTAGTCGAAGCGCTGCTCGCCCTCGCCGGCCCGGATTGTGAGCCCGGTCTCATCCGTCGTGAGAATCGTACCGGTCACCCACTGTTCTGAATTGTCCATGAGTACCTTTACCCTTCTACCGACAAACATCATAAACTCGTCGGCAGATTTCAAATTACGTGTCAAACCCGGAGAGGAAACCTCCAGGTGGACATCTCGGGTGTTGTCGCTGACTTCGATGCGGGGAAGGACTGTGCGATAAACCTCTTCACAGTCGCCCACGCCGATTCCGTTTGGATGGTGAATGACCAGATGGACGGCGAGTCCCGTTCGACGGCGCTGAGACACCAGCTCGACGATCGAGTAGCCCAACTTCTCGACCAGCGGCGCCACGACTGGGTAGAGCCTGTCTTGGCCGAGCGATCGTTCCACCGTCACCACCTATCAGGATGTTCAACCCGGATTCTGCTATCTACAAAAAAAGAGTCGCTTTCCGACTCTTTTCCAAAATCGACCCATAGATGCTGAGTAGAGAATAACAATTTCGCCCTCTCGTGTCAATGTCAATGGCGCTGCCGGCGAGCCGCTCAGTCGACCGCAAGGGTTACGATTTGCACCTCCCCCACCCCGTGGTCGAGAAGTATCCTGGTGCACTCACTCGCTGTCGCGCCGGTGGTGAATACGTCGTCGAGCAGGACCACCCGGCGAGGAGGTTTCGACGAGCGTCGTCCGTGCGCCCAATGAATTCTTCCCTGGAGATTCGTCAACCGATGGCGGTAGTCGAGCGTCTTCTGGGAACGGCCGTTGTCACGCCGGAGGAGGGAAACGACCCGGACTCCGTAGCTTTTTCGAAGGCGCTCGGCGAGGAGCCCTACATGGTCCCAACCGCGTTTCCTGACCGCCTTCGGTCGCGAGGGCACCGGAACCAACGGATAGGCAGGGAAAGCGGTCGCGAGAAGCTCAGCGAGACGTGCCGCGAAGAGATCGGCGAGTATGCGCTGGCTCTGAAACTTGTAGTGGGTAATGAGCTCGCGTACGGCGCCCGAATATGAGTAGATTGCCTGGTGAGAGACGAACGGGAACTCGCTCGTTCGGCAGCGCATGCAGACCTCGCTCTCGGATATGAGCGGTAGGCTGCAGACCCGGCAGCGCCGCCCACGAATCGGCTCGAGACTGCGGAGACACTCGCCGCACAGGGGGAGACGGCTCAACGGCGGGTCGGCGCGATTCATGAGGAGGGAGTCTCCACAGAGAAGGCAGGGCTGCGGAAACGCGAGGTCGACAAGTCCGGCCGGTAAGGCGATTTTCATCCATAGCTTGAGACGGGGCTGATTTACCCGTGGATTCACGTACTTCGCGAAGAGATCGTCGTGCCTTATCTTTCGCCGCGGAGCTGTTTTTTCCAGCGTTCGATGTGGGTCAGGGCTTCGATCGGCGTCGTCGCGTCGACATCGAGAGAGAGTATTTCGTCACAGACGAGGTCGTGAGGCGCAAACAGCGAGGATTGATGCCCCTCTTCGGTCTTCCGTTCCGTCTCGGGCTCTTCCGACCCCGGCAGCGTGGGCCTTCGCGACCCCTGTATCTCGAGGAGAGCGGAGAGAATCTCCCGGGCTCTCTTCACTACCTGCTCCGGAAGACCGGCGAGTCGGGCCACATGTATGCCGTAGGAATTCTCCGACGGGCCCTCTTTTACCCGTTTCAAAAAGACGATCTCGTCTTTCTTCTCGAGCACTTCCATCGACAGGTTGCGCATCTTTGCATGGCGGATATCGGTGAGCTCGTGATAATGGGTCGCGAAGAGGGTCTTCGCTGCGAGGGTCTCGAGGAGGTGCTCCGAGACCGCCCAGGCGATGGCAAGCCCGTCGTTTGTCCCCGTACCTCGGCCGACTTCGTCCATGATGATGAGGCTCGCCTTCGTTGCGGAGCGAAGGATGTTGGCGGTCTCGTTCATTTCCACGAGAAAGGTGGACTCTCCACGGGCAAGATTGTCCTGCGCACCGACTCGGCAGAAGATCCTGTCGACGACGCCGATCGCAACATCATGGGCGGGTACGAACGATCCGGCCTGGGCCATCAGGACGATCAGCGCCACCTGCCGGAGATAGGTGGATTTGCCGGCCATGTTGGGTCCGGTTATGAGCGCGAAGGAGTGCGCGTCGGCGTCGAGCTCGCAGTCATTCGGCACGAAATCGCCGGCCGGTATCGTGTTTTCTACCACCGGGTGACGTCCGGCCGATATCGATATGCGCGAGCTCGACTCCACTCGCGGCCGTGTGTATCCGTGGACCGTCGCCGCCTGGGCGAAGGACTGCACGCAGTCCAACATGGCGAGGTACCGGGAGAGGTCGAGCAGGGTATCGAGTCTCTCCTTGACCTGCCGTCGGACCTCGAGGAACAGCTCCCTTTCGAGCTCTACAATTCGGTCGGTGGCGTTGTTGAGTGAGGTTTCCAGCTCGATAAGCCGGTCGGTGGTGAAACGCTCCGAGCCCACCAGGGATTGCCGGCGAATGAAATGGGAGGGCACCGCCTGTAGGTTCGCTTTGGTGACCTCGAAGAAGTAGCCGATGATCTTGTTGTATCTGATCTTCAGGGAGCCGATGCCGGTATTTTGCCGCTCTTCGGCGAGATATTCGTCGAGGATCTCCTTGCTGTTGTCCCTGGTCGCTCGAATCTCGTCCAACTCGGCGTTGTAGCCGGTCTTGATCAGCCTCCCTTCGGTGAGAAGGATCGAGGGGTCTTCGTCGATCGAGCGCCGAAGGAGCTCCTCGATCTCGACGACTCGGTGACTGCTCTCATCGTCGAGACCTCCGAAAAGCTCCCCGGTTTCGAAAAGGAGCGCTGAAATTCGGTAGGAGCACGCCAGGCTGTTTCTGATCGCCACGAGGTCCTTCGCGTGAGCGCGATCGAGGGCGACGCGCGCACAGAGTCGCTCGAGGTCGAGCACTCCTCCAATCAGCTCCCGCAGTGAGGAGAGGAGGATCTGATTGCGGTAAAGTGAGTCGACGCGCTCGAGGCGCACTTCGATTGCCGCAGTATCCCGAAGGGGCCGCAATAGCCAGCTCCTGAGGAGGCGCGCCCCCATCGCGGTTCGCGTGAAATCGAGAGATTCGATGAGTGTGAACCGCCTCGACCCGTCGTGGAGATTGCCGACGAGCTCGAGGTTGCGCTGCGTTGACTCATCGAGGCTCACGGATTCGTCGTCGGTATATCTTCGTATCGCACGAATATGCGGAAGAAGGCCTCCGGCGGTGTCGGAGATGTACTCGAGAATAACGGCCGCGGAGACGATTTCCGCAGCGTTCTCGTCGAGGCCGAAGCCACGGAGGTTCGCGACTCCGAACTGAGTCTTCAGCGCCTCGGCCCCCGCCTTCAGGTCGAAGGACCAGTCGGGGTAGCGATTGAGAAGAAGGTCCCGTTCCTTGAGTATGCGGTTGACCACGGGGTCCTCGTCGAATAACGATTCCTGAACGATCAACTCGCGGGGCCTCAACCTTCCGAGCTCCTTCGCAAGGCGGTCTGCCCGTTCATCCCAGGGGAAGGAGGTGGCGGCAAACTCGCCGGTGGAGAGGTCGACGAAGGAGAGGGAGACGGCGTTCTTCGATCGCGCGATCGCGACGAGGTAGTTGTTGGTCTTTTCGTCGAGATAGTCCTCGTCGACGACTGTTCCCGGGGTGATGATTTCGACGACTTCGCGATCGGCGATCCCCTTGCCTCCTGTCGGAAGCGTCAGCTGCTCACAGATCGCGATCTTGCGACCGGCCCGCAGAAGCCGGGCAATATAGGGATGCGCCGCATGGTAGGGGATGCCGCACATCGGAACGGAGTTGCGTGAAGTCAATGTCAGACCGAGAAGCGCGCTTGCCTCTTTCGCGTCGCGCTCGAACATCTCGTAGAAGTCGCCCAACCGAAAGAACAGAATCGCATCGCGATGTTTCTGTTTGATGCGCTTGTATTGGCGCATCATCGGGGTGGCGGAGTCCATGCCGGCCGTTAGCCGCCGGAGGAGCCGGTCTTCTTCAGGCGCTCGATTACCTTGTCGGTGATGTCGACCTCTTTGTTCCAGTACATGATGCTCGGGTCGTCGCTGCGCAGGACTATCGAATAGCCTTCGTTCTCGGCGACGTAGGCGATGGCCTTCACGAGATCGCTCAGGAAGTTCGGTGACTGCAGCAGGCTGTTGCGTTTCTGGTTGATCTGGTTGGTCTTGATCCGGATGAACTCCTGCAGATAGTTCTTCTGCTTGAATATCTCGTTGTCCAGCTGCAGCGCCTTCTGATTATCACCCGAGTTCTGTGCGTCGAGCTTCTGCTGTTCGAGGTCCTGGATGTTGTTGAGGATCTTCTGCTTCTCGGTATCGAACTTGGACTGCATATCGTTGATTTCGCGGAGTGCGTACGAGGCCTCGAAGTAGCTGGAGATTATTCTCGAGATGTTGATCACACCGATTTGCGTCAACTGGGCTGCCTGGAGCGACCCGGCTGTCCCCGCGAGGAGGAGGATGGCGATCAGTACGAGATTTCTGGGTTTCAAGATGATGCTCCTTTCACCGTTCTTTTTGACCGCGATTTAGAATACCTGCGTGTTGAATGAGATCACAAAATCCAGCCCGAGCAGACCGGTGTTCCCTTGCTGCCATTGGACCTGTCCCGCATTGTCGAACTGGAACCGCTTGACCAGGTAGAGCCCGATCGGAAGCCCGGGAATGGTCAACCTGACGCCGCCTCCCGTGCTGAAGAGGAAGTCGCTGAGCTGCATCGACCTCAGATCGGCGGTGTCCGGATACATCACGGTTCCGCTCAAGAAGAAATCCCACCACAGGTACTGCTCCGAGATTGGTATTCGAAACTCGAGCCAGTTATCCCACAGCGCGCGGCCATCGGTTCGCTGATTCCAGCCGCGGGCGATGGTTATGCCGTCGATGGACAGCAGGTCCGAAGTCGTTGCGGCAAAGGCCCCACCGAACTGAGGGAAGACCAATGAGAGAGACGAACGAACGTCGAAGACGGTCTTGAAGCGCCATTTATCGGTTACGGGTATGTCGAACAAGGTGTGAAACCACTCCGCCCTGCTCGTAGTTTGTATGTAGTCACGCACGCCGCCAAGGAAGCCGCCGGAGAAGAGGACACTCTGCTTCAGGTAGAAACCTTTGGAGGGATTGTAGCTGATATCACGAGTGTCCCACGAGGCAGAGAGACTCCACTTGTCGACGAACTGCCAGTTGTTCAGGTTGTCGCGCACGGTGATGCTGAAGGGCCGGTAGAGTGTCGGATCGTACGTAATATAGGTGAGGGTCGGCGAAATTCCCGTCCCTACGTTGAAGATGCCCAATCCCGTATGCCAGCTGTACCCGGTGCTGTAGGAGAGGGAGAGATCGTATTCGTCGTAGGTCATGAGATACGACGAGGGGATTGTCACTCCCTTCGATTGCGCATATGCGTAGTCCGTCACGAGGTGGTAGGTGTTGATCTCCGCTGCAGTCGGGTATCCGGGGAAATATTGACCCGCCTGATACTGCACGTTGTTGTAGGTCATCGCCTCCGAGAAGACATAGTGCCCGTCATAGGGATCGGGAACCGCGTTCGATTGACTCGTGAAGATCGGAGGCAGGATATCCTGCGGCTGATTCGTTTGTTTGTAGTGCGCCAAGGTCAGATTGACCGAGTTTGACCAGCGGTGTCCCAGCAGCCAATTTTCCTGGAACCCGAAGTTCAGCGACTGCTGGGTCGAAGAGAGCTGAGTCTGGACGTTGAGCTCCTCCCCGAGCCCGAGGAAGTTCTTGTCGGCGAGCTTGAGGAACCCGAGGATCGGGAATCCGGTCTGCGCTCCTGAAACGCTCAGACCGAAATTGATGTCGGTCGTCTTGGCCTCTTCGACGTTGATGATGAGATCCATCAGCCCGGGAACGCTTCCCTGCTGGGTTTCGGGAGTCACCGAAGAGAAATACTGGGTATTGTAGAGGTTCCGTAAGCCCTGCACGATCTTTTCTTTGCTGAAGATGTCGCCTACCTGGAGCGGAATCTCGCGTCTTATGACGTAGTCCTTCGTCTTAGTATTCCCCTTGATGATGATGTTCTCGATATGAGCTCGACCCTGCTCGGAGATCTTCATCGTGTAGGAGACAACATCGGTCTGTTCGTTCTTATGCGGTTTGGTGTCGAAGGTATTGAAGATGTATCCGTCGTTGAGATAGAGGTCGTGAATCCTGCCGAATCCCGAGTCGATCTTGGACTTGTCGAGGATGTCACCCTTCTTCAGCCCGATCTGATCCTCGAGCTGTTTGTTCGTGAACAGGGTGTTTCCTGAAAACTCCGTGCCTCCGTAGGTGTACTGTGGCCCTTCCTTGATATGGTAGGTCAACGTGAGGAATACGTTGTTGCTCGACTTTTCCGTCTCCTGTTGCTTGGTGATATCGGTTACTTCCGCATCCTCGAAGCCATGGTCCTCGTAATATTTGACGATTGCAGCCTTGTCTTGAGCGAGATTGCTTTCCTGGAACGTACCGCTCTGGAACAGCGACTGCTCCTTGGTCTTCAGAAGACCCCGGAGCGTGCCGTCGGAAGCGAAGGTGTTGCCTTCGAAGAGTATCTTCTTGACCTTCGTCTGACTTCCCTCGTCGATCTTGAAAGTGATGACTGCGGTCTTTTCCTTCGTATTTTCGTCGACGCTGTCAGTGACTTTGGCGTTCGGGAAGCCGCGTTGGTGGTAGAGATTGACTATGGCGTCGGTGTCGTTCTTGAGCTTGGTCTTGTTGATGATATCGTCTTTCTTCAGCGTCACGGCTCCCAGGATGTCAGAGTTCCTGATATGTGTGTTTCCGGTGATCTTGATCTCGCTGACGATAGGACGTTCGACGACTTGGAAGTTGATAATGACGCTGCTCTTCTGTGGGTCTCCCGGCTCTGCATTCGGGGTGAACTGCTCGAAGTAGTCGAGTGCGTACAGCTTGCTCTGAAGGTCCCAAAACAGGGTATCGGAGAAATCCTTACCGATGAACGGGTTGATGATGCCTTCGAGATCACTGCGCTTAACGTGGACGAGTCCCGTAAAGACGATGTTCTTGATTGGCTTGCCGACATACCACTGGGAGTCCGATTGGGCAACTGCTACAGACAGGGGAATGACAATGAGTAGTATCAGCGCAAGCAGTCTTCGCATAAGTTCTCCTTAGCTAGAACGAGAAGCCCCAAGAAAGCGATAGGCTCGTCTTGGTCAGGCTCGTAAGTAGATCCGTTGGGTCAGGCTGGACCGAGAGCTGCAAAAGGAACAACGGCGTCTTCCAATCGAACAGGATCTGTGAATCTATTTGCAGATTTCCCGTGTTTCCGTACTGGGAGAGAAGCGCATTGTTGGATCTGAGATTAATCATGGCCTCCAGAAAGAGATCGTTACCGAAGTACTTTCCCAAAAAGAAGGTTGTGTTGTCAAGGTATCTACCCAAGGAAGAGGCGGGAGAGGAGGTCGTCGGTGGAGCCTGTCCGAGGACCTTCTCTCTGAACAAGTTCTGAAGAAGGTCCGTTCGTACCGAAAACAGGTCGAGGCTAAAGGCCTGTTTGACCTTGTCTTCGAAGGTCCTGAGGATGCTGAATTGGCTCAGAAGGTCCCCGGTAAACAGCGCCGCAGATGTCAGGTTGAGCTGCTGTCCTCCGAGTTGGGCGTAAATGTCCTGACCGAGCATCGCGAGGATCTCGGCGTTCGTCATCGGTGGATCCGACTCGAAACTCGGTGCGAACTGGCTGAGCGGCTTGTTGTTGACCACGAGGTAGATGCTCACGTTCTTGCCCTCTGCATCCACCTCGCGCAGCTCGGCGCGAACGTTCACGATCGGATCGACCTTGTTCTGATCTTCGTTAAAGGCGATACTCCCCTGACGTAGGTAGAAATTCTGTCTCAGATAGAAGACCTCTCCCCCCTTGACGTTGACGTTTCCGACGATGTTGAAGTCTCCGGTGTTGCCGTCCGCGGTTATCGTAAGCTTCTGGCCGGTGTCGGCGTAGCTTCGGAGTATCGGCACCGTGTTATTCGGCCACACGAACTGCACCTGTTTGCCGGTGATGAAGGTGAAGTCGTAGACGGTGTTGTTCGCATTCGGGCCGCCGTTCGTGCTGGATCCGCCCTGTCCGGCACTCCCCAGCGTAATCAGGCACGAGCTGATATCGAGTTTGCCTCCCACCCGAGTGCTCCCCGACTGACCGGTGATCGTTGTCGTACCGGACGCATATCCATCGAAATCGATGCCGGAAATGGAGTACTTGACGTGGACTCCTTGGGTCCCCTGTGTGACGAATTTCAGATCGAAGCTCGTCGGTATCCAGTGGTCGAGCGTGAAGTCGAGATTGCCGAGGACTTGGCTGTTGCCGCTTCTGATGGCTACATCCGACATGGAGAGGCTCTTGCCTCGGAAGACGAGATCGGTGTTGAAGGGGCCAATCTCGTTGGGGACTACCGGGGTCCTCCCGTACACGTCGGTTGCTGCGAGATTCCCCTGAAAATCGGGATCATTTATCGCCCCGGTTATCTGTAGGTTCCCGCGTGCTTTTCCCTTGGAAATGTCGAAATAGGGAATTTTGGCGACGGAGTCGAAGGCGTGTAGGTCGAGGACGACGTTTTGGAGCGAGGCGTTGACTGACGACCCGTTGATCTCACCTTCCGCCCGAAGCGTGACCGGCAGCGGTGCGGCGAGGTCTACGAAGAACTTGCCGGAGTCGAGTAGATAGCCCGATACCCCCGAGCCCGGTCCTCCGGCGAAGACGACCTTGCCGTCCTTCCTTTCGATCGAGGCGCTCCACGGCTTCGCAGGGCTGTTCTGGACGGTTATCGACGAGACATTCGCGATCGCCTTGAGATTCTTCGTCAGGGCATTTGAAAGCTCGCTGCGCCGTTCGATGGGAGCGAGCTCCCCGGCGATGGCTACGTGGGCCGCAACGAGGTCTCCGTTTACATCGCCCCGGTAGTCACCGGCGAGATTGAACTTGCCGGTCTTGAAGTCGAGACGGCCGGATGCTCGGCTCAGCGATGAGGCGAGGTAACGGCCGGAAAGGCTCTCGAGCTGGATCTGCGAGTTCGAGGCGGTGAACGAGATGTCTGCGGTAATCGGGTCTGAATAGATCTGACCCTCCGGCAGCGAGAGATCGACAGCAATCTCCGGGTTGGCCAATTTTCCCGAAAGGTCGACATGCCCGCTCACCTGTCCGCTTACCGGAAACTTACCGAGCCGTGATAGAGGCGATCTAGCGAAGCTCACCGTGGCTGCGATGTCTCCCGGAGAGAAGTTGAAATTAGCGGAATAGGATTCGCCCGGGAGACTTCCGGTCATTTGGAGCCAACCGTTTCCGGAAAGACCGCGAGCCGTCGGGTTCAGGGTCACCTTCCCGTTTCCGGCAAGCTTCGAAGCTTGATCGGCGTAGGTGAGCGAGTAGATGTCGCCTCCTGCGGAGGAGAGGCGTGCCGAAACCGTCATCGAGTTCGAGCCGGTTGCGAGGAAGGGCAGGTTCTGCATGGAGGTGTTTCTCGACACTACTTCCCAGCTGTCAGGATTCGCGTACACACCTTCCAGGTCGAGAGTGGCCTCGGTCGTGACATGGGCGAAGGGAATCGGGAGCTTCTCCGTCCGGAGGGTAAACACGTATCGGTCGCCCTGTTTTACGGCGGCCAGATCGATCCCGTAGCTTCCGGTAAGTATGAGGCTGTCGCCCACTTGGTAAAAACCGTGGACGGAGTAGGACTGGTTCTCCACCTTGGCGGTCGAGGTGAGCTCGACTCTGTTGTTTTCCACATACGCCGCGTCGACGGAGCCCGATACATGGTACTGTCGCCAATCCACCACCAGGTTTTGGAGTCTCAGACTTCGATCGTTTCCCGAGATGCGGAACGACATCTGACGCTTCGGAGCCGGGCGGCTGTCGGAGATCGTGACTTCAGGCGAGGCGAACGAGAACTGTTTCAGGTTGGTAGTGACGTAGACTTTACTCGTCATCGTCAGCCCCTTGAGGGTGTCAAGCACCGAGGGTAGAGGCTGCGGATCGAGGAGTGAGTACAGCCGGTCCAACGGCACTCCGTGCGTCGAGAGGGCCAGCGTAAGGTAGGGTGTTTGCGAGAGATAGACCGTACCGTCGCTCCTGAGCTGCGACTCGTGCTGATCGAAGGAGGCCCTCATGGTGAAGTCGACCGTACTGCGCGACGGGGAAACCGTGATCGCGACACCGTGGAGAATCGTCTTGCCCATGACGAGGGTCGGGGCCTCGGCCTGAACGGAGGAGTTCTTTCGGTCGATGGTGAAGTCCGCCGAGAGGCGCGCTCCGAGCGGCGTATAGACGTTCGAGGCTGCCAGGGTACCGTCCGGCAGGAAATCGGTGAGGTCGAGATCGCCGCTGAAGCGAATATCCCCATAACGGGAGTTGACAAGCAGCCTG
Source organism: uncultured Spirochaetales bacterium (assembly GCA_964506755.1). GTDB lineage: Bacteria > Spirochaetota > Spirochaetia > DAHUYW01 > DAHUYW01 > CAZDMH01. Next base: position 34,229 of record CAZDMH010000018.1, on the reverse strand, counting down.
GAGAAGGTCGCAAGCCTCCGATTACCGGCGACATCGGTGGACACCTGCACCGGGAAGGGCACGAGTCGGTTCGCGATTCCGACCTGCAGGCTCGCGTCGTAGGAAAGCGCTTGTGTTTTCATCGAGTACTTTATGGAGCCGGTGCCGCTTAAGAGACTCGAAAGCCAGGGAGCGTACTGTTCCAGTTTCTTTCCGAAGGTGAAATAGTCTTCAGGGCGAAACTTGTCGGCGACGAAGGAGAGGGAGATAAGCTCGCTGCTCTGATCGTAGCTCGCCTGCAGATCCACCGGGGCGTTGTCTTGGATCTTTCGAAGCTGCCAGAGCCCGCTTCGCAGAGTCAGGTGAAAGGTCGGCCGCGCCATGTTGAACAGGTTGGAGGCGAGATTGTCGAATCGGACTCGCAGGTCCGACCAGGCGAGCTGCCGGTCCACGGTTCCCGTTATCCGAACCGCCGTCTCGGCGCGGGTCAGGCCGAGCGGCCCGTTGTTGAGCGCGAGGGAGACACCGCCGCGAATCTGAACCCGCAGCGCTTCGCCGGTGTTCTCCAGCTGAAAGAACAAACGGTCGACCCGGAATGTCCCCTTCGGGCTGGTGACCGAGAGACTCAGATTCTTGCCGGCGAGCTTGATCGATCCGACCGCCGGAAGCCCGGCCGCGGCGCCTCCTCCCTTCGTGAGATCCTGGAAGAACCTGATGACGTCGGCGTCGCTGCGGGTGTTGATATGGAGAGTCGAGTTCTCGATGGAAATCGTGTTTAGGGCGCCGGCCGGATCCCCGGTAAGAAGCTTCCAGATACTGTAGGAGACCTCGATCCTTCGAATCCGTAGAAGTGGTTCCTGATTGGTGCCGGGATCATAGACCTCGAGCCCGCGAATCTCGAGAAAGCGGAATATAGAGGGTGAAATGCTCTGGTAGGTGATACGTCGGCCCGTCGCCTGTTCGATGCGTTGCACGACCTCGTGTTTCAGCTGTTGGAGGTGTCTCCCGATGTCGCGTTGGACTGGCCAGAGCGCCACAATGCTCGCGGAAACGAGCAGAACGAAGGCTCCTGCCTGCCAGATATGTGTGGCGGTGCGATGTGTACTCAGGGGCATGCTCCCAGGCCAGGGGAATCCCTCATCGATATGTCGATCATCACCCTACCGAATAAAGATAGATCAATTGTTGTTAGGTTACAATCGTGCTACTATCGTGCGAATCATGGACAGCGCGACCGAGGTACTTACCAACTTCATTGTGCTCGAAGGGCTCGACGGCTCCGGCACGACGACCCAGATGGAAATCCTCTCCAAGCGACTTGCCGAAGGCGGCTCCCGCGTGATGCCGACCTGTGAGCCGAGCCGTGGACCGGTCGGTGTCTTCATTCGCAGCATTTTGAGGCAGGAGGTCGACGTCGACCCGTGTACCCTGGCCCACCTCTTCGCCGCCGACCGCAACGAGCACCTCTACAACGCAAGCGAGGGAATGGTGAACCACCTGGAATCCGGGGGCGTGGTCGTTTGTGATCGGTATCTCTTCTCGTCTCTTGCCTATCAGTCGATCGGATGCAGCTACGATCTTGTCGCCACTCTCAACGGGCGCTTTCCCCTGCCGGAATATCTGATCTTTCTCGAGGTCTCTCCCGAGGAGTGTCAGAAGCGCCGCTCGACTCGACCCGGAGTGGAGCTTTTCGACGCGTCGGCGATCCAGAATCAAATCGTGCAGAATTACGAGCGGGGAATCGCAGAGCTCACGAAGGGCGCCGCGAAAGAGGGGATTCATCTCATTCGAGTCGACGGCGAGAAGTCTATCGAGGAGGTGGCAGAAAACATCTGGAGCGAGCTCTCTACTCTTCCGATACAGAGGATGTGAAGAAGTTTCTGGCGATCGCCGCCTTGTGCCTCACGGCGACGGTGCCTGCAAGCGCCTACAAGATCCTCTATGCCGAGCAGTGGTACCAGCTCTTCCACGAGCATTTCTATCAGTATCCCGACGATACGATGGAGAATATCTGGTATCTCGAGCAGGCGCTGAAGTCCGATTTCGCCAACCCGCTCTACGCGCTCGCCAAGATCAACAACAAGGTCGAATGGGAGCGCTATCGCTACCTGTTCTACATGCACGTCAATCTGCTTCTGATACAGCAATACCGACTGCTCGCGAGTAAATACGACAAGCAAGTTGCGTACTTCTACAACTACCCGTGGAAGAAGGAGAATCTCGACAGTCTCAAGACTGCAGAGAAGCTCTACAAGGTGGCGCTCGAGTTTTGGCCCGACGCCGTCAAGTGGTCCTCTAAGGCCGCAACCCTCCCGCTCGTCCAACTCGATGGTATCCAGTACTGGGAGGACGAAAGCCACCGCATCCAAACGGGCAAGCTCGATTACTCCAAGATCATCCAGATGGACCTCAACCACCTGAGCTACGTTCGCCGCGTCTTCGAGCAGATGAACGGTTCCACCTACTGACTAGGAAAGCCTATCTCGCCTCTTTCGATCCCCTCGAACGAATCAACATCGCGTCGCCGTAGGAGAAGAAGCGGTACCGTTCACTGATCGCCTCCTCGTATGCTCTTCTGATAAGCTCCCGGCCGGCGAAGGCAGAGACGAGCACGAGGAGGGTGGATCCGGGGGTGTGGAAGTTTGTCAGAAGGGCATCGACGGCCTTGAATCGATACCCGGGATAGATGTAGAGGCTCGTGGCGCCGGCCCCGGAACGCAGCCGATCGCCTTCCCACGCCGCTTCGAGGGTTCTCATCGAAGTGGTTCCGACGGCAAGCACGGGGCGCCCCGTCCGTCTGGCCTCGGTTACCGCCTGGGCCGTTGCGGCGGGGACCTCGTAGCGCTCCTCGTGCATGGCGTGTTCTTCGATTTTCTCGGTCCGGATCGGCAGAAAGGTTCCGAGCCCGACGTGAAGAGTCACGGACTCGATCCGAACGCCGTTCTCTCGGATGCGTCCCAGAAGCTCCTCTGTCAGGTGGAGGCCGGCAGTCGGCGCCGCCACTGAGCCCATCGGCTGTGCGTAGACGGTTTGGTAACGCCCGGCATCGGCCGCCTCGTCTTCACGTGCGATATAGGGAGGAAGCGGGACGTGGCCGAATCGCTCGAGCCACTCATCATCGACCCTCTTGTCGAACGCGACGATCCGAAGATCACCCGCGGCTTCCCCGATCGTTGCGGTCACGCCATCATCGATTCGGAATCGCTTGCCTGCCTTCTGCTTCCGGGAACGCGATACCATCGCGCGCCACCGGCCATCGGGCAGCGGTTCGACGAGAAGAAACTCCACGCGACCCCCGGTTTCGCTCTTTCCGTAGATCCTCGCCCTGCGCACCTTGGAGTTGTTGACGACCATCACGCTTCCGGGCTCGATGAGCTCAGGCAGCTCGGTCACCATGCGATGTGCGATTTCGCCGCCGTCCGCGGCCGGGGAGTCGCCCACGGCCTTCGGGTCGAGCACCATGAGACGCGAGGTGCCGCGCTCTGCCGGAGGACGCTGGGCGATGAGCTCCTCGGGAAGCTCAAAAGAGAAGTCGCTGGTCTTCATCGTCTGGTTTCTGGATTTTGAGATGATCGTAGGCGAGTTTCGAGGCTACCCTCCCTCGAGGCGTGCGAAGGAGAAAACCGCGCTGGATGAGGTAGGGCTCGTAGAAGTCCTCGAGCGATTCCGGGGCCTCTCCCACCGATATAGCGAGGGTCTCCGCTCCGACGGGACCGCCGCCGTACTGCTCGATGACGACTCGCAGGATCTCCCGGTCGTGCTTTTCCAGACCGTAGCGATCGATTTCGAGGCGTGAGAGCCCGCCTTCGACGATCGAACGAGAGATCGTCCCCTCACCATCGACCTGGGCGAAGTCACGCATGCGCTTGAGGAGACGGTTGGCAACTCGCGGGGTGCCGCGTGAGGATCGGGCGAGCAGCTTCGCGGCTGCGGTGTCGATTCGAATGCCGAGAATATCGGCCGAGCGATTGATGATGGTCATGATCTCTTCGAGGCTGTAGAAATCCATCCGGATCCCAATACCGAAGCGGTTGTAGAGGGGACCGGCGACGAGCCCGGCCTTGGTCGTCGCCCCGATGAGCGTGAAGGGCTCGAGAGGAATGCGCACGGTGCGCGCCGAAGGCCCCTGACCGATGACCCAGTCGAGGGCGAAATCCTCCATCGCCACGTAGAGCATCTCTTCGAGCGCCGGCTTCAGGCGGTGGATCTCGTCGATAAAAAAGACGGCCGATTTGCTCAGTGTGGTGAGAATTCCCGCTAGGTCCTTCGGCCGCTCGAGGGCCGGCGCGGAGGTGATCTTGAACTCAACCCCCATCTCGTTTGCCATGATCCCGGCGAGCGTCGTCTTTCCGAGACCGGGCGGTCCGCTCAAAAAGACGTGATCGAGGCTCTCCGAGCGCTCACGCGCCGCCTGGATGAACACTGAAAGGTTGCGTTTGATGGGATCCTGACCCTGGAAATCCTTCAGGTAGAGCGGCCGCAGGCCAGATTCCTTTGAGTCTTCGTCGTCACGATAGTCCGGGGTGAGCAGGCCTCTCATGGCTCACTCGCTCGGCGTTGTTCATCGTTCGCAACACATCTCATCAAAACCCAACTCCGCTGCCTCAGCGCTCCGGGCCGCTCAGCCGCACGATCGCCTTCTTGAGAATCTCCTCTTCGGTCGGTGCCCCGGAAGTTTCCTGCTGCATCTCGTCGACCACCCTTGCAATCGACTCAGCCGCACGTTTTCGATCGAACCCCATCTCGACGAGCGCCTCCGCGAGCTCGCTGAAGCCGCCGCCGGGCTCCTCGCCTTGGAGGGAGAGCTTGCCGCGCAGGGCAAGAACGATCTTCTGGGCCGTCTTCTTTCCGATTCCGGGGAACTGAGCAAGAGAGTCAATGTCACCCGCGTCGAGGCGGGCAACGAACTGCTCGATCGTGCCTCCGGAGAGAATTCGAATCGCTTGTCGCGCTCCGACGCCGTCGACCTTCAGAAGCTCGAGGAAGAGCGCTCGCTCCTCCGGCGTCGCAAACCCGAAAAGCCGCATCTGATCGTCTCGGTGATGGAGATAGATGAACACCCGTGTGTCGCTTCCAGACTCCGGCAGCCGTGACAGCGAGCTTTCGGGCATCGCGATGTCCCATTCGATCCCGCCGGTCTCGAGGAACAGCTGTCCGGGGCGCTTCCCGGATATCCGTCCTGTGAGGCTGTTAAACATCTTTTCCTCGCATGATCTGCTGCTGTGCTCCCTGAGTATGGTAGCAGCAGATCGCGGCGGCAAGGGCGTCGGCGGCGTGGTCGGGTTTCGGGTACTCGTCGAGACCGAGAAGCAGCTGTACAAGTTCCTGTACCTGTCGTTTGTCAGCACGTCCGCTTCCGGTAATTGCGACCTTGATCTGCTGCGGCGCAAACTCGAAGGCCGGGATGCCGAACTCATAGAGGGTCAGCAGCAGTACCCCTCGCGCCTGCGCAACCGGGATGGCGCTGGTGATGTTCTTCGCAAAATAGAGGCTTTCGATACCTGCCTGTACCGGTCGGAACCTCTCGATGATCTCTGTGATTTTGTCGCGAATTATCTCGAGACGGGCGCCGGTCGGAAGCGTGGAGCTGGTCTTGATGGGTCCGTGGTCGAGGTGTCGGATCCGCCCTCTACCGGCCTCGATGACACCGTAGCCGGTGTCGGCCAGTCCGGGGTCAAGCCCGAGCACTCGGATCATTCATCCTCGAGCTCGAAGTCATCGGGAACATCGAGGTTCGTGGAAACCGACTGAACGTCCTCGTGATCGTCGAGTTTTTCGATGAGGCGCAGCGCCTTTGCAGTGTGATTCTTGTCCAGGGTAACGGTTGCATCGGGAACCTTCGCGATCTCCGCCATGGACTCCTCGAACCCAGCTTTGTTGAGTGTGGTCAAGACCGCCTCGAAGTCGTCCGGCTCGGTGGTTATCTCGATGGTGTCGCCTATCGTTGAGACATCTTCCGCGCCGGCTTCGAGCGCAGCCTCGAAGATCTGCTCCTCGGTGTACTTCGAGGAATCGAAGCCGATGAGCCCCTTGCGCTTGAACAGATAGGCCACGCATCCGGTTTCACCGAGGTTGCCGCCGCCCTTCGAGAAGGTATTGCGGATATCGGCTGCGGTACGATTCTTGTTGTCGGTGAGCGCGTCGACAAGGATGGCCACGCCGCCGGGACCGTAGCCTTCGTAGGCGATCTCAGTGTAGCTCTGGCCCTCGAGGTCCCCCGTGCCCTTCTTGATTGCCCTCTCGATGTTGTCCTTGGGCATGTTGGCGCCCTTGGCCTTCAGGATCGCGGTTCGAAGCCGAGGATTCGCCTCCTCATCACCGCCTCCGAGCCGTGCGGCAATCGTGATCTCCTTGATAATCTTCGTGAAGACCTGGCCGCGCTTCGCGTCCAGAGCGCCTTTCTTGTGCTTTATACTCGCCCATTTGCTGTGGCCGGACATATTTTCTCCTTGGGAAATATACGGCTTGAATCTACCACGCTGAAAAATCGCATGTCAAGATTGGGCGCTCTCCTACGCCCGGCCCTACAGGCTGCCGAGCTTTCCTATCGGCCAGTAGCGGAAGATTACCTTCCCGAGAATCCGCCTCGAAGAAATCGGCCCCCATGAGGTCGAGTCGCTCGACGCGCTGCGATTGTCTCCGACGACGAAATACTGGCCTGCCTTGAGGGCTATCGGTGGGGCGTCTCCCGAGAAGGGTAGTTTCGTGCTCCAGCCCTTCGGCAGCGCTGGACGGGTTGTCTCATAGCTTCCATGGATCAACTCGAGCTCACTCGAGAAGACTGCGGCTCCGGCAGGCTTGATGTAGGCAGTTCCCGAGCGAATCTCAACGGTGTCGCCGGGTACGCCGATGATCCGTTTGATCATGAGGGCGTTTCCCACGGTTTCGCGATGCTGCGCGCCGAGTCCCGAGGTTTGCCCCGTGAAAAACTCCACGATCGGATTGACGAGTCGGATATACCAGGGATCGAGCTTAGCATACGCGGGGCGGACAAGGACCACGGCTCCGCGCTTGGGGGGATGGAAGGGAGGAAGGCGCGCCTGGGTGAAGGGGATCGGAGCCCCGTATATCACCGGGGCGACCAGCAAGTGGTCTCCGGGAGCTATCTCGGGGCTCATAGAGGCCGACGCAACCGAGTACGAGCCGAGCAGCATCGTCGTCACGAGCTCGTAGAGAATGAAGAATACAATGACGAATCGGACGAAGCCGAGAATTCGGCGTCGTGTTCGATGCCGGTAGTACTCAATGTTGTCGGTCGATGAGATGCTCGAAAGTGCCAACTGCTCCTACCTGATCGCTCCGATTCGTGCCATCGGCCAGTACTTGAACATCGCCTTGCCGAGAACACTGCGAAGCTGCACCGGCCCGAAATAGCGGGCATCTTTGCTGTTGTCGCGATTGTCGCCCATCGGAAAGACCCAACCGTTCGGAATGTACCACCCCAGCTCGAACTGCCGCCAGTTGTTGCTGTAGTCCCTGCTCTCGGGGTAGATGGCGTGGAGATCCTCGTATCGGACCCCCATCCATTCATACTGGTCGCCGTAGGCGCTCACCGGTTCAGTTGCGAGCTTCGCCGTAACCGGGCTCGGAGTGATGCCCGCGCTCTTGTCCGCATCGACCAGCGCCTGTGCGTGAATGACCTCATAGTCCTTCGGGGAAAGAAGCCGTCGGGTGTGGTAGTTCGCTCCCGAAAGCTTTTTGAAGTCGGCCTCTCTCATCCATGTGTCGATTCCGCGCGGCTTGAGGGAAACCGAACCCTCGTGAATCCGAATGCGGTCCCCTCCCACGCCGATTGCCCTCTTGATGAGGAAATGCGGTCGCGGCTGGCCGTTCTTGTTTACGTCGATGTCGACGATCGACAGCGTCAACATGTAGATGATCCGCTGGACGAGATCGAAGACCGGTCCCTTCGAGAGGTAGAGGGGGTTGTCGAATATTATGACCGTGTCGCGCGTTGGCTTGGCAAAGCCGGAAAGCTTCACCATTCCCGGAAGAAGCTCGGGCCCGTAGACCAGCTTGTTGACGAAGATGCGATCTCCAATGAGGAGCGTATTCTCCATCGACCCTGAGGGTATCTGGTATGCCTGAAACAGGTATTGATTGATGATCAGCACTACGACCGCGGCCCAGAGAAACGCCTCGACCCAGTCGAGCACGGGGTTCTTCTTCTTCTGTTTCTCGCGTCTGACGATCCGTCTACGTTTGCGGGCGGTCAGCGCCCGTTCGGTTACCCTTTGAACCGTTGCATACCATTGGGCCATAGTAACTCCACGGCGACGATACCACGGAAGTGAAACCGTGACAAGCGAACCGAACTGCGGGAAGGATGCTCGTAAACGCTTCGAACGCTTCCGTTGACACGGCCCGCCGTGCGCGGATACTCTCATGCCATGGCGAAAAGACGCGCGACGGAGGGCACCGACCTGTCGAAGGTCAACGTGAAGCTGAAACCTTTCATGGGCATGCAGCCGGGGCTCTACCTGACGATACTCTATGCACTCATCCTTCTACTCATCATCTTTCTACTGCTGTTTCTCCCCGGCATTCGACATTGGGGCTCCCAACTCGTTGTCGATTCTCAGCCTGAGGGGGCGGCTGTCTACGTCGACGGACGATACGTGGGAGCTACTCCGGAGACGGTGTTCGTCGACGGCGGCCGACATGATCTTTCGGTGCGCAAACCCTTCTACCGGGCAGTCGACAACAAGCTGGAAGTCGGAGGGCGGCTCTTCGGAAGCCTCTTCGCCCCGCGACGAGAGCGCTACAGCTATCAATTGGAGATAGATAACCTCTCCGGGCTTCTCGGATATGCATTCCACGACTTCAGCCAGTGGGCGATGATCGATCGGGTGCTCCCGAACTATCAGCTGCCGCCGATCCTTCACGATACCGTTGCCGGCGCGCTCGCGAGCACGAGCTTCAGCGATCGCAAGGCGCTTTGGTCGCTTCTCCGAGCGGCAATGGGTGATGTTCATAATGAGTATCTTCTCGACGATTTCATGAAGGCAGTGTCATCACTGGCGGGAGTGAGCAGCGTTTCGAGCCCCGAGAAGCTCCTCGCAACCCTTCAATCGGAGCTCGATCTCGGAAAGAAGTATCCCGATTTGGCTTTCTGGCTTGCCTATTCCCTGCCGGCCGATCAACGAAGGTCGTTCGAGAGCTCCCAGACCTTTCTGGAGGCCGAGAAGTCCTATCTGGCGAGAGTGCAGTCGTTCAAGGAGAGCAGCAATCCCGGCGCCGGCGCTGCCGTCGCCGTCGACGGAATGCGGTTCAACTTGGTGCCCGGGGGCAGTTACCTCATGGGCGCTCCGGTTGGAAAGGCTCCTAGCAGTGTCGACCTCGGCTCCGCCGAGCTTCCGCACATTGTCACGGTGCCCGGCTACTATATGCTGGACACCGAAGTAACCCACGCAGAGTATGCCCAGTTCCTGACTGACAACCCGAAATGGGCGCCGACGGCAGCGGCGGAGTTGACAAAGGCCGGGCTCGCGACCTCCGATTATCTCAAAGGCTGGGATACCTACCGTGGACCGAACTATCCACAAGACTACGTCTCGTTCTATGCCGCCCAGGCCTTCTGCGAATGGCTGCAGAAACGCCTACCGGCGGGCCTTGCCGGATACACAGTCCGCCTGCCGAACGAGGCAGAATGGGAGCACGCCGCAAGGATGAACGTCGCGACCGACCGGTCGGTCTTTCATCAGACGGACGACAGCCTTCAGCCTGCTGGAACCGGCGCGGCGAACAGCCTCGGGATTCGGGATCTGCTGGGAAATCTGTGGGAATGGACCTCGAGCTGGTATTTTCCTGCTGCCTACTTCCTCACTTCCCCCGACGGCGGTCCCGCGCTGACTGCTCAGACGATCGGCAAGGGGGCCGAGATGACGGTTCGCGGCGGATCGTGGGCCTCCTCGCGAGACGGCGTGACATATGCTACCCGCGGTTCCCAGCCGCCTGATTGGTGCACCCCTTACCTCGGATTCCGCCCGATCATCGTCAAGGAGTGACCGGGCGCGAAGGCGTTGAAGACGGACAATGGCAAAAGAAGAGACGAATCCGGGGACGAAGCTCCTCGCCGACAATCGAAAGGCTCGATTCAACTACAGCGTCGAGGACAAGATCGAGTGCGGGATCGCGCTGCACGGCACCGAGGTGAAGTCGTTGAAGTCGGGCCGCTTCTCCTTCTCCGACGCCTACGGACGTATCAAGGACGATGAGCTCTGGCTGGTCGGGTTCCATATCTCCCCCTATCCCTTCGGGAACATGTACAATCACGACCCCGACCGTGACCGGAAGCTCCTCGCTCACAAGCAGGAAATCAAGCGCCTGAAGCGAAAGACCGACGAGCGCGGCTATACGTTGGTGCCGCTGAAGTTCTACCTCAAACGTGGGATGGTAAAGCTGGAGCTCGGGGTGTGTCTTGGCAAGAAGCTCTACGACAAGCGCGAGACCATCAAGAAACGCGACCAGCAGCGCGACGCTCAGCGCGAAATGCGGAACATCCGCTGAACCCCCGGACGGCGAACTTGCTTGATTACCCGCGCCGTTCTCGCTATATTCGAACGTGAAAGGGGGGTGTAAAGGTATCGACTGGAGACTTGTACGGTTACAGGTTGCAGGTGGAGCGTCGGGCTCCTAAAACCGACACCAACATTAACTGCGAACGATAACGCAGAACTCGCTTTGGCGGCATAAGTTCCGCCATCGGGTGCCCGGGATGCCGCTCTGAATCCCGGTGTCACTTGAAAGAGATCAGGGCTTGCCGAGCTCCAGTACCGGTGGGAGCGAGGGACATCATTCCGGCGTAGAGGCGAGATGAGGTCGGTCTCGACACCATGTTTCGCTTCGAATAAACCAAGACGAGACTAAACCTGTAGAGGCTTGTGGCTTGCACTTCAGGACGGGGGTTCGACTCCCCCCACCTCCACCTTCTTGTGTGTGCGCAGACCGCAACGACTTCGTGCATGAACGACCGCTCAATTCGGCGTCACCTAGCCGCCAGACAGAAGATCGATAACTGCCAGCCCCAGATAGTTCAGGTAGGCATATCTCCCGGCAACCACTATGTCATCCCACTCGTTGAACATGGGAATCTGAAGCTGGGCGACCGTATGAGGGACCGTCAGACCCGAGAGATTGATTACACTCAATCTCGAGACCGCCATCGCATAAACGTAGGCGCCGGTGGACTCGGAGCGGTAGGGAGATGGGATCTGGGCTGATCCAAGGATCGTCGGGTGGGAAGGATTCTCGACGTCAAGGACATAGGTGTAGCCCTCGCTCGTTCCTACGACCGCGTTGTTCCCCGCCACACAGACGCATCTGGCCTCTCCGGGGATCGCACAGCTGCCGATTTTTCGCGGTGAGGACGGTATCGAGAGATCGACCACGTCGAACCCTCCGGTTGAGCAGGCGACGAACGCATAGTTGCCGCGGCCTTTCGCGATATACGGAAGTCCGGAGAGAGGAATCGCCGCGAGTATCGTCGGTTGGGAAGGGCGTGAAAGATCGAGCACCTGGAACCCTAGCTGGCCGGTCAGCAGACCGTAGTCGCCGTCAACATCGCTCAGAAGCACCGCACCAGGAAACTGCAGCGTGCTCACATGTTGGGGGTGTAGAGGATCGCTCACATCGACGATCTCGAGATAGAAAGTCGTGAGCCCGCCGTAGGAAAGGAAGGCATAGTCGCCTCGCACAATGAGCTCGTAGGGAGCGGCGGTACCGTTAGACACGTATTCGGAGACGCGATCCCCGTTCGCCATATCAATCACGCAAAATCCCGAGTTTGCCTCTCCCGCGAAGAGATATTTGCCGTTCGTGTCGAGAGCCCCGTCGGTTGGGTAGTCAAGTGTCTGCGTGACGGCGGGTGTCGGCAAATTTGTGGAAATTTCGAACACCTTGAGCGGAAGCGTCAGGTCTCCATCGTCGGATACGAAAACCCTGCCCCCCGACATTGCGAGCGAGACTGCGTCGCTGGCATTGGTATCTGACGCTGCGAGAGCGGGGTTAGAGGGATCGGAGACGTCGACGAGACAAATCCCGCCGGTTCCGAGCGCTACAGACGCGAAGTTGCCGTCGAACGCGATGTCGACCGCATCGCCGCCGAGCTCGATCGTGGTCGTCAGTGTCGGGCTGGTAGGCGTCCCGATATCTACGACAGAGAGGCCGGCAGTCCCGTCCGCGACAAGAGCATAGTGATCCTTCAAGACGACCTCGAGCGCCGTTCCCGGTGTGTCCGCGGAATGTCTGGTTCCCGTAGTGAGATCCACGATTGTAACGCCTGCATCCCCGTCCGCCACTACAGCGCACCCGCTCGGACCGTCGAATGCGGCGGCCCAAGCGTAGGCCGACGTAGCGTAGCTTTCCGTTACTTCGGGCGCATGTGGATCCGAGACATCGACCAGCTTGATCCCTGCGGCTCCGTCGGCGGCGATGACGGTACTCGCATCCTTCGTACAGATTCCCTGTATGTCGGTTACCCCTCCGCAGCCGTACAGCGAACCCGGATTCTCCGGGTCATTGACGTCGATGACGCTGAAGGCCGTGCCGCCGGGCCCGGCGATGAATACATGGTCGGAATCGACGATGACATCTCTGCCTGGATCCTGTGTGGACGAAAGATGTACGCTGGCAGCCTGCGTCGGGTTTGTCGGATCGGTGAGATCGATGATATCCATCGATGAAGACGGGCCAAGGAAGCCGCTATACTGCAAGCGGTAGGCGTAATTGCCTTCGACTGCAATTGACCGAAAACCGGACTGGAACATGCTGAACCCGAAGCCAACGACCTTGAGCACACTTGTGTCGAATCCACTTGCCGCTGCCCACGCGGGGGCACTCGCGATGCTCCCCACTACCCCCGGGCGGACTTTGTAGAAATAGGTCTGGTAGTCGGCGACCGCCGTATCCTCGTAGGAGGTCCCGGCGAGCCCGGTCATAATCATTGCATATTCACCGTTGCGCGCCGCGGAGCGCAATACATCGTAGGTATCGGTACCTACAACGGGTCGCCAGTCCAATCTGATTCGGTGGTGATCTCCCTGCGCAACGGGACAAAGACTCAGAGGAGACAGCGGAATCGCCCTCACGACAGGTGACCAGTTATCCTCACCGGAGGAGGAGTGGGCCTGAAGCAGGAAGACGTAGGTGGTCGCATTGGGGAGGTCGGTGAGGTTGGTTGGCGAGGTTACATTCAGCAGGTGGCTTCCATAGCTCTCTGATGGAAGGGCTCCATTCGCGGTATAGTGCAAGGTGTAGCTTGTGGCAAGCGGAACGGGATCCCAGGTGAGGACAATCTCGTGGTTTCCCGGTACCGCAGAGAAGGAAGGAATCGCCCCTGCATCCTCGAGCGTAAGCGTTGCCTCTGCGCGGTTGTTGTTTTTGTCGAGCGCGGAGATCTTGACGACGATGGTGCCCGATATCCCGGTTGTGGGGAAGGAGAACGAGAATCGGCCTTTGTCGCCTAACGTGACGCTGTGGCCGATGGCGCTCGCCAGAACTTCGAAGGAAAGAGAGGCCACAGCCCCACCCTCTCCCGTGGCCGTTGCGGCGTCCGTCGCCCTGCCCTCCACTACAACGGTCGCGGCATAAGAGCTCCCGTTGGCGGGAGAGACAATAGTAATCACCGGCGGTATTCGGTCCTTGGTTTGGAGAACCATGTCACGCAAGAGAGGCTGCGGGCAGGAGGAAAGGAAAAGGACGCAAATTGAAAATGCAACCACCAGTCCGCCGGGACGCAACACAAATCGTGTGGTTCGATCGTGTGTCATGCCGACCCTTCCTTGCCGGGAGGCTATTCACGGCAGGACGAGACAACGAAATACTCCGCTGTCGGCAGCTCCGACAGTTACATCGTATACCGGTTCAGCGGAAATTTCAAATCCGATTAGCGTCTTCCGTTCAGTCTGTCATGGACCGAACACTTGACGACCTTCCGTTGTACAGCCATGGTAAGAGTACAGATAGACTTCGAGGAGAAACGGCTGAACGAACAACCGCTTGCACGCTCGGGATCATTCGAGCAGCTCACCCCAGGTATCATGACTGACGCAATCGAGAGCGCATTCGGCCTCCGGCTCGACGGACTGCTTACTCCCTATCCGAGCTACGTCAATCGCGTCTACGGCCTGCGAGACGAGGACAAAGGCGAATATGTGGTCAAGTTCTACCGGCCCACCCGGTGGAGTAACGAGGCACTTCGGGACGAGCATCGATTTCTCCTTGACTGCGCCGGCGCCGAGCTGCCCATCGTCGCGCCGGTGGCCGACGAAGAGGGGGAAACACTCCAGGTGATCGTCCTTGAGCTGCCTGCCCGCATCGATTCGATGGAGCCGGAAGCCACCATTCCGGACTCGGCCGAGGGGAACCGCGCACAGGGGGAGCCGATGGAGGTCGAGTTTCCCTTTGCGCTCTTTCCGAAAATGGGCGGCCGGAACTTCGACCCTGAAACTGACGACGCCTGGCGGCGGCTCGGCGCGCTCGCCGGTCGCCTCCACCAGGTAGCACGAAAGCGTGCGGCGCCCTCGCGCGCTGTCTGCAATCCCGAGCTCACCTCGGGTTTCGTCGACCGGCTACTCGCCGAAGATGTCGTTCATCCAGACGCCGCCGAAGAGCTCGAATCGCTTTGCCGGGAGACCATCGACTTCATTCGGCCTCTTTTCGACGGCGTTCAGCTCGAACGCGTCCACGGAGACCTCCACCGAGGCAATATTCTCGACCGTCCGGGAACCGGTCTCGTTCTCTTCGATTTCGACGACATGATGAACGGACCGGCCGTGCAGGACCTCTGGCTCCTTCTTCCCGGCCGCACGGAGGATTCGCGGCGGGAGCTCGAGATTCTCCTGGAGGCTTACGAAGAGTTCTCACGGTTCGATCGTGCCACGCTTGCACTGATCGAGCCGCTTCGCTTCATGCGGATGGTGTACTTCCTGGCGTGGCGGGCAAGCCAGCGTCACGACTATTGGTTTCGCTCGAGCTTTCCCGACTGGGGGACGAGGGCCTTCTGGCTCAAGGAGAACGAGGACCTGCGCGACCAGGCGCGGGTGATCGAGGGCGGGTAGGCGTCCAGATTCGGCCCCCAACAGAAAGAGCGATGCGCTGATGTTCTCGCCCGGGGCGGGGGCTAGAAGTAGAGCTTTGTTCCCATCCGAATCCCAAACCCACTGCCGATCCAGCTTGCGGCGACGACGTAGGGATCGGTCTTTCGGGCGGCGTCGACGATGAAGTTCTTGTAGCCGCCTCCTGCATCGATGAAGATCGACGAGCGCGAGCCGGTGAACATCTCCACCCCGAAGTAGCCGAGGATCGCGAAGGTCAGGTTTGGACCGATGAGGTTGGGAATCTGATAGATGGCGCTGTCGTAGGGTGTGAAGGTGTAGCCGAGAAAGAGCTCGGTCGCACCGTGGGCACGAAAGAAGCCCTGAAACATCGGGCTGCAGCCTCCAAGGGAGACGACCCCGCCGACAGCGACCGGGTGAAAGGCCGAAGGGCTCAGGCTCGAGTCCAGGGTCGGTACCCAGGTAAGGCTGCTCATGGCTCGCGCTTTGAGCTCGATTGAAAACGATCCTCCGATTTTCGGAAGAACGACGCCGGCCTCGACGTAGGAGAGGCTACCCTGCGAGCCCAGGCCGAGAGTGACCCCGAGCGAGCGGCCTGATGACGCAGTCTGGGCCAAGAGGCTTGGTGCGACGGCACAGAGCACCGTGGCCATCAGGACAACCCCGACGATTCCGGCAGACGCAGTCTGGGTGCTCCTCCCCCTTCTCGGCACCGCCCTCCGGGCAGTGCTCGGCAGGAATCCCATTATGTATCCTCCTGGAAAGGATGGTATCTATATCAGCTCTCTCCGCGCACCAGCAGAAGCGCGGTGATTGCCAGGAAACCAATGAGAGAGAGGAAGGGAATCGTAATGAAGCCAAGCCAATTGATGTAGTGCCCGCTACAGGGGACTCCGGTCGTGCAGCGGATGGCGTTCCTCAAGGCCGGGACCTTCTGCTCGAGGTATTGATAGAGGGCGACACAGCTGCCGAGGACGGAAAGCGGCAGGACATATCCCCGTGCCTTTCGGTCGTTTCGGAAGGCGGCGACACCGAGGATGATGACCAGGGGATAGAGGAAGATGCGTTGGTACCAGCAGAGCATGCATGGGGTGAGCCCGAAGCCGTACTCGGCAACGAGGCTCCCCGCGGTGCCCACGAGGGCGATGAGCCACGCCACGAGGAGGCTGTAGGGACGCAGGAAGGACGATGCAGTTTTCATGATGCTGAATCCACAATAATCCTAATCGATCGCGGGGTCAATCGGAGTCGAGGCGGCGTCCCCTATGCTACCCCTTTGGATTGGAGGTAGGGCACGTACTTCTTATCGAGTTGTACGATGTGACGGGCAAACCAGTCCCACAGCGAATTGAAGAGATTGATAGCGGTTGTGGGCCGATCTTTGAGGAAGTTCTTCTGGTGCTCACACACCATGTCGACGAAGGCGTCGTGTTCCTGTTTCTGCTCGACATAGCCCGGGTAGTTGTATCGGAGCATCAGCTCTTCCTCGTCGCGGAAGTGGGTTTGTATGAAATCCCGGAGCTCTCGAAACAGCGAATCCATTTCGGAGCGCGATACCTCGTTCGATTGCATCGAATAGAGGCGGTTTATGATCCCGAGCACCTTGCGGTGCTGAAGGTCGATCTTGCGGATATTCACGCTGTAGCTCGATTTCCATTGGAGCATGCGTACCCCCTTGTTGCAACTATATACCTACGTGGGGCCTCCAAGGTTGCGTTTATTCTAGAATTGAGTGTCAGACTTCCCGCGGGAGAGGATGGTCAGGAAGATGTCGGCGAGGAATTTTGCAGACCATCGTGTAGGCAGGATCGAAGACGTTGCCGACCTCGTATTCGACCGATTGAGCCATGAGAAGGGAGGCATCGACTATGCCCAATCTGTAGTCGTCGACGAGCCATGCGAACATTTCCGAAGTAGCATGCTGCAGGGCGTTTTCGAGCGGGCGGGCATTGCCAATGGTGAAAAAGTGGGTGGGATTCTCGCCCCGCGGCCAGCCAATTCGGTGACCCTTCAGAAGGCGAACCTCAAAGCGCACGTCCATCGAGACCTCGGTCCCGGTCCCTCCGATCTCCCCATGTCCTTGAGTCGCATGGCCGTCCCCCAGATAGAGATGGGCGCCGGGAACGAAAACCGGGAAGTAGAGGGTGCTGCCCGGGGCGATTCCGACGTAGTCCATGTTGCCGCCGTGAGCCCCCGCGGTGGTCGTCACGATCGCCTGCCCCTCGGGCGGAGCAACCCCGATACAGCCGAGCATTGGAGCAAGGTCGATCGAGGGCACAGACTCTCGATACGGTTCCTCGACCACTCGGACCGTCCTCCCGTCGGGCGCGATTGCCCAATCGACATGCTTCCCTTCGCCCGGGATCCCGATGAGGAGCTCGGGGAAACGCGAGAGGAGCTCCGGGGTGAGCAGGTGCGGTGCGAGGAGTCGCCGAGTCCAGCAGGAGCTCCTGTTCGGGCTGAGGTCGATGATGCGAACGCCTATGCAATCTCCCGGCTTCGCCTCGTTGATGAAAAAGGGGCCGGTAAGTGGATTCTGCCCCTCGCATATCGATCGATCGTTCTCGTCGTATCCGTGGGCGTCGAGTGTGGTCGTTTCGACGATCTCACCCGAATGCACCTCGAACGCAGGCTCATGGCCCCCCATGACGGTATGGTATCGATTCGGTTGGAACTTTTTTGGATTCACCCGCTCCTCCTCCGAAGAGCGATTATACACCGGAAACCGCAGCAGCAAACGGTCAATACGACCTGATTTTGCGCTCAAGCCCCGCTCGGAACGGAACGGCGACCCCGGCTGCGAGCAGGAGTGAGTAGAGAACCGTCAGAAGAGCTATGGCAAGCCCGGCACCTATCGAAGATGCGCTCTGGAGACCGGCCATGATGGTGATGAAGCCGATGAAGAAGCCGATCAGGCCCGCGGCGATGAGGTACCACTGCAGGGCACGGAAGAAGACGATTCCTGCTCTCAGCTCGGACTCCTCGCCTGCTTGCTTCCGAAACGCGATTACGAAGTAGTGAACGATCTCGGCGGGAGAGAAGGTACACAACGAGAGAAAGAGCGAAAGAAGCAAGACGATGAGAAAACTCGGCAGATTCAAGAAGAGCGAGGCTGCCGCACCGGCGAAGAGGACGGCGGTCGCTGCCGTTGCCAAAAACAGAATGAACATAACGGGATAGATGGGTTTCATGACTAACCTCCTGTGAAACTCGAGAAAACGGCTTTCTGGGCCTCGTCGAGGGCCCGTGGAAGGATTTCTGCCCAGCGACCCTGATCGGCGCGCGCGATCATGTGTGCCGCGAAGGAAGACGGCCTTCCTATGTTCGTTGTGACCACTGCGAAGCTCACGGCGAAGAAGAGCGCAAAGGCGATGTCCGGGACTCGATTGAGGCCGTTCCGGTGCCGGCCGCGCGGGAAGTCGTCTTCTCGGTGTGCCTCCGTTCGCCTCTCATACTCGCGGCCCGCCTGAGTCAAGAGCCGGTCAGGAACGGGTGGCACGTCGACCTCCCGAACGCGACTGAGATAGTACTCGGCGATCTCGTCTTCCGGCCTGCGGAATCTACGTCCCTTCTTCCAAAGCATTTCGCAATCCCTTCCGAATTTCATGTACTCGATATTTCACCGTGCCTGCGGGCGTCTCCAGTACCTGCCCGATCTCGTCATAGCTCATCCTCTCCGTGAAGCGTAGAAACGCGACCTGTTGGCTGCCGTCGCCGAGGCTGTCGAGGTAGCGTCCCACGATCGACTCCTGCTCCTTTCTCATGAGCTCCTCTTCCGGACCGGCCGCCCTCGAAGGAGGATCGTCGATCAGAACGCCGGCCATATGACGCGAGCGGACGAGCTGTTTGCGAAGCGCGTCACGGCAATGGTTTCGGGCGATCGAGTAGATCCAGGTTCCGAGTGAGTAGCGTCTATCGTATCGATGGAGGTTCGAAAGGATCTTGATCATTATCTCTTGGACGACGTCCTCACTATCCTCGGCAAGGAGAGACGTACCTCTTCCGAGCGAGAGCGACACGAAGACGGTCAGCTTCGCGTAGTAGTCCTCCCAGATCGAGCGCATAATAGCGTCTCGACTGTGTCGATCGTCAAAGCGGCGGCGGTATGCGGTTGCTGTGAGCCTCTCTGCGCCCATTCACTGAGATTATACGTCTGGGGAGAGATGTGGTTGGGTTCTTTTTTTCAGGCCCACCGGGCGGCCTGCGGCCTGCGGCCGCGGCGGCGTGCGAGCGGTTGGCGGTCTCTCTACAGCGCGTCTTCCAGCAGGACGTCGAGCACAAGGGCGGCGGTCCAGGAGAAGTGGTCGGAGCCATGACCCTTGCCCGCCTCGGGATCGAAATATTCGTAGAAGCCGTAGCTCTTCGGAAGCTCGATGATTGATTGACGCACGCGCCGCGCATAGTCGTGGTAGCCGTATCGACGCAGGCCGTGGAACAGAAGCCAGTTCACGTTGATCCATATCGGACCTCGCCAATAACGATTGGGCGAGTATCCGGGCGCCTCCTTGTCGTAGCTGGGTACGGTCCACGAGTGCCCGTCGAGCCGTGAGAAGTGACGCGAATCGAGCAGATGCATGATATCTTCCATTCGCTCGGCTGTCGGCGCCATGGCAAAGATCGGAGAGAATCCGGAGGCAACGTGACTTGCGATCTGCTTCCCCTCTACGAGGTCATAATCGAAGTAGATGCCCTCCTGCTGATTCCAGAGCTTGGTGTTGATCGCTTCGGTGGTGCGCCGGGCGGCTTCGTGATGTGAGGTCGGATTCCTGCCGAGAAGTCTCGCAATAGCGGATAGGTCATGATCGGCTTGGGCGAGGATCGAGTTGAAGAGCACGTCCTGAATCAAGAACGGGCAATCCGTGCGGATTGCATCCTCGTCGTAGTCGTGATCGTAGAAGAGCTTGACCAGGTAGGCGTAGCGATCGTAGTCGTCGTCACTTGGCCGATCCTTGCTCGATACGATCGAGGTGTCGGCGCGGCGGTAGGGAGGGACCATGTCCTTCGTGAGCTTGATGCGTTTCAGCGGCAGATCCCACACCGGCGAGTTGTCCTCTCCCGATTCCCAGGGATGGCGGATGTAGACGAGCCCTTCCCCCTCCGGATCTCTCTCACGGTAGAGGTACTCATGCCAAGCGGCGAGCTTCGGGTACATCTCCTCCAGGAAGGCGGCCGCGCGCTTCTTGTCCTGTGCGTGATGATAGACGCGAAAGACGGCGGAGGCGTGGATCGGCGGCTGCACGATGCCGGAGGTCTTTGGCTTGCGGCTCGCGTGAGGGGAACGCTCGGTCTGCCAGAAACCGGGGCCGGGAAAGTAGTCTTCTGCTTTGGGATTGAAGATGATGTGAGGTAGCAGCCCGTTGTCCCACTGTCCCTCGAACAGGGTTCGAAGCTCCTGCTCGGCACGCTCCTGGTTGTAGTGTGCGTTGCCGATCGCGATGAATGCGGAGTCCCAGCTCCATTGGTGCGGATAGAGCTGAGGGGCAGGTTTGGTCGACGCGCCGAGCCAGTTTCCGGCCAATACGGATTTGGCGCCCTCTATGAGGTCTCGGTAGTTCTCCTCCACGGTCAACCTCCGGAGGACCAGGCGGTGCGAAAGTCCGGATACAACGTCAATCCGCCGTCAACGTAAAGCGTTTGGCCCGTGATGTAGGAGGCCTCATCCGATGCGAGAAACGCAACGGCGGCCGCCATCTCACCGGAGGTGCCGGCCCGTCCCATCGGAATGTGGCTTTCCACAATCTTGCGCTTCTCGGGGTCTTCGACCCACGCTGTGTTCATCGGTGTCACCGTCGCCCCGGGGCCGACCGCGTTGATGCGGATATTCCTTCGGGCATATTCGAGGGCGAGGGTTCGCGTCAAGTTGTGCATTCCGCCCTTGCTGACCGAGTAGCCGATGTAGGTCGGTTTGGGAATCGCTTCGTGCACGCTCGAGACGTTGACGATGACTCCCCCTCCCCGTTCGAGGAAGTGCCGGATGGCGAGCTTGGAACAGAGAAATGCCCCTCGCAGGTTGATGCCGATCACTCTGTCGAACTGTTCGACCGACATTTCCGCGGATTCGCCTTCGACCTGGATCCCTGCGTTGTTGACGAGGAGGTCCATGGTGCCGAAGGCGGCGAAGACCTCCTCGAACATACCCTCTACGTCGGGCTCACTCGAGACGTCCGCCTTGACGACGAGCACATTCGCGTCGTCCCGTCCCGAGTCCCTGGAGGCGCGAACAATGAGCTTTCTTGTTTCTTCCGCTTTGGCAGTGTTTGATGAGTAGTTGATCGCTACGTTTGCTCCCTCTTCGGCGAGCCTGACGGCGACCATTTGACCGATGCCGGAGCTGCCTCCGGTGACCAGGACATTCTTCGATACAAATCTTTTTGTCATCTCGAAAAAGATAAGCGTTTTTGTATAGTATGTCAAAAGCCGAAAAGTTGGGTCGAACCGCCGGTCCGGAACCTTTGAAGCCGCCTCCGAGGGACTTGCTACAACGCCTATTCCCACTCGATCGTTGCCGGAGGCTTGCTCGAGACGTCGTAGACGACGCGGCCGATGTGAGCGACCGTGTTCGTGATCATGGAGGAGATCTCGAGAATGTCCTTCGGATAGAAGGGGTAGACGTCGGCAGTCATGCCGTCCTTGGAGGTGATTGCTCGAAGGGCAAGCACCCATCCGTAGTCCCGCATATCGCCGGTAACCCCTACCGAGCGGATCGGAAGGAGGACGCAGAACGCCTGCCAGATTTCGTCGTAGAGCCCCCTTCTCTTGAGCTCGGAGATGAAGAGCGAGTCGGCGTCCCGCAGGATCTCGCAGCTTTCGGGCGTGACAGCGCCGATAATACGCACGGCGAGACCCGGTCCGGGGAAGGGATGCCGTCTGATGACCTCTTCGGATATTCCGATCTTTCGTCCGAGCTCGCGGACCTCGTCTTTGTAGAGGCGCGAAAGGGGCTCGAGGAGGCGGCCGCTCGCGCGCTTCTGCTCGACGAGAGGCGAGCGAACGTTGTGGTGGGACTTGATGACGTGGGCGATTCGCCCCACCCCCTTTCCCGATTCGATCATATCCGTGTAGAGAGTTCCCTGGGCGAGGAAGTAGTCGCCCGGGAGCGAGCGCCGTATCTCCCGCTGCTGTACGCTCATGAACAGATCGCCGATGATTCGGCGCTTCTCCTCGGGATCCTCCACTCCTGCGAGGGCTTTCAAGAACTCTGCGGCGGCGTCGACGATATGAATATGGCGCGCGCCGAGGAGGCGCAGCGAGCGCTCGATCTCCTCGTTTTCGTTCTTGCGCATCAGCCCGGTGTCGATGTACATGAGATGGACCTTGGTGGGATCGAGCGCGGTGAGAAGCAGGCCGGCGACGACGGTGGAGTCGACGCCGCCGGAGATCAAGAGCAGAACCTCCGCGTCCCCGACCGTGGCTCGAATCTCATCGGTCGAATCGCGGAGGTAGGCGTCCATTGTCCACTCTTTCTCGCAGCCGCACACTCCCACCGCAAAGTTCTCGAGGATCCGATTCCCATATTCACAGTGAGTGACTTCGGGATGGAACTGAATCCCGTAGAAGCTCCTCGCGGGAGCGAAGGCCGCGGCCGGATGGTCTGCCGAGCGACCGATGAGCTCGAAGCCGGGAGCGAGCTCGGCAACGCTGTCGCCGTGACTCATCCAGGAGACGAAACCTTCGGGGACGCCGTCGAAGAGCGGCGACTCGGCTTCGAAGTGGACTGCCGAGCGCCCGAACTCGCGAATCGGTTTTCGTTCGACGGTCCCGCCGAAGTGGTGAGTCATCAGCTGGAAGCCGTAGCAGATGCCGAGGATAGGAAGCCCTGAGTCGAAGAAGCGCGTGTCGATCTGCGGCGACCCTTCCTCATACACACTGTAGGGGGAGCCGGAGAAAATCAGGCCCTTCACGTTCTCGAGGAGCGCCTCGGAGAACTCGACCGTGCCCGGAAGAATGTCGGAAAAGACGCCTATCTCGCGTACACGGCGAGCGATGAGCTGTGAGGTTTGACCGCCGAAGTCGAAAACTAGGATCTTGTCCATAAATCCCGACGGATCATGGTCTGCCTGCGCTCATAGCCCACCGAAACAATATCGACGCGGGTCGAGGTGAATTCCTCGATGAAACGAATGTAGTCCTTCGCCTCTTCGGGCAATTGGTCGAAGTCGGATACCTCTCCGAGGGGCCTGTTCCAGCCCGGAAAGGTCTTCGTCATCGGCTCGCAGCCTTCGAGTTTCTCGATCGAGGTGGGGAAGTCTTCGGTTTGTCCGCCGTTCCATCTATATGCGACGCACACCTGGAACTCCTTGAGGGTGTCGTAGACGTCCAGATGAGTCAAGGCAAGAGAATCGATGGAGTTGGTTCGACAGGCGTAGCGCAGAGCGACGAGATCGAGGTAGCCGCATCTGCGGGGCCGCCCTGTTGTCACGCCGTACTCACGCCCGGTCTCGCGAATCTTGTCCACCAGCTCCTTGTGCCGGTCCTCGCGGAACTCAGTCGGAAAGGGGCCGTTGCCGACACGGGTGTTGTAGGCTTTGAATACGCCGATGACCCTGTCGATCGCGCGGGGCCCGATGCCTCCGCCGAGGGACGCCCCAGCGGCCGCGGAGCTGCCCGATGAGACGTAGGGATAGCTGCCGATATCGAGGTCGAGCAGAATTCCCTGTGCGCCCTCGTAGAGTATCTGTTTCCTCTTGTTGGCGGCGACGAATGAGGCGATGTCTATTACCATCGGGCGTATTCGCTCGATGTGCCTTTCGAGAAAACTGCGGTCCTCTTCTTCGAGCGTCTTCATGATCGACTCCTCGAGGAGGTCGCCGATACGTATCCCCTCCCTGAGAGCCTTGTTCGCGTAGGTAATTCCTATTCCACGGCCGGTCGTACCGATGGGATTACGCCTCTTCTTTTCCAGCTCGATGTCGTCACGCTTGTAGCGCGGGAGGACCACGTGCGCCCGATCCGAGACGAGAACCCGTCCGTTCCAGTCAACACCTTGCTCGGTAAGCATGTCGAGCTCGGAGAAGAGTGCCTCAGGGTCGATGACCATTCCGGTGCCGAGTATGACGGTTGTTCCTGGATAGATGATTCCCGACGGCACGAGATGGAGCTTGTAGGTGTCCCGTTCAGTAACGATCGTGTGACCGGCGTTTGCTCCGCCCGAGAACCGGATGACGACGTCCGATTGGTCGGCAAGATAGTCCACGATCTTGCCCTTCCCTTCATCACCCCACTGGGCTCCAATGACCACTAAATTCATCTTCGGTCCTTTGATTTTCTAGGCTCGAGAATAGTTCGGCGCGTCCTGAGTAATCGTCACGTCGTGCGCGTGACTCTCGCGGAGACCGGCAGATGAAATCTTAACAAATTTCCGGTATTGCCGCAATTCTTCGAGGGTCGCACAGCCGCAGTATCCCATCCCTTTTTGGAGTCCTGAGGTTATCTGATAGAGATAGGGGCGGAGCTCGCCCTTGTAGGGTACCCGCCCCTCGATTCCCTCCGGTACGGGGTCTTCGTTATCGCGGATCTGATAGCGGTCTCCGGAGCCCTCCCGGATCGCGCCGACCGAGCCCATTCCCCGGTACTGCTTGAACATGCGCCCGTCATAGATGATTTCCTTTCCCGGGGCCTCCTTCAGCCCCGCGAAGAGGTTGCCGACCATGACGCTGCTCGCTCCGCCGGCGATCGCCTTGACGATGTCGCCCGAGAACTTGATCCCTCCGTCTGCGATGACGGGGATGTCGTCCTTCTCCGCCTCATCGGCGCACCAGAGCACTGCGCTGAACTGCGGCACTCCGATGCCTGCAATCACCCGGGTCGTACAGATCGAGCCGGGGCCGACCCCGACCTTCACCGCGTCGGCGCCGGCGTCGATCATACGGCGTGTGGCCTCCTTGGTAGCGACGTTTCCACCGATGACGAGAACCGAGTAACGCTTCTTTATCTCTTCGACGGCCCTGAGAACGCTCTTCGTGTCGCCGTGGGCGGTATCGAGAACGACGAAGTCGACCTTGTTTTCGGTGAGCAGCGGAACGCGGGCGTTGAAATCGCCGGGTGAAATGGCTGCGCCGACAACGAGCCGTCCGGCCCCGTCGATTGCCGCATTCGGAAAAAGCTGATGTTTTTCCATGTCCTTGACGGTTATCAGCCCGATGATCTTACCGGCCTGGTCGATGACCGGGAGCTTTTCTATCTTGTAGGAATCGAATTTCTCCTGGGCGCTCTCGATGGTCGGATCTCCGTGTTCCACCACGACGTCGGTAGTCATCACTTCCTTGACGAGCCTATTGTCGTCCTTGCAGAATCGGAGGTCGCGTCCGGTGATGATCCCGCAGAGCTTCCCGTTTTCGTCGGTCACCGGAAGGCCGGAAACCCGATAGGTCGAGATGATCCGCCTGACGTCGGCGATCGTGTTGTCCTTCTGGACGGTAACCGGCTCCTCGATGACCCAATTGAGGTGGCGCTTCACCCGTGCAACCTGCTCCGCCTGCCGAGCCGGGCTCAGATTTCTGTGGATGACCCCCGCCCCCCCTTCGAGTGCGAGGGCAATCGCCATCTCCGCCTCGGTCACGGTGTCCATTGCCGCCGAAAGGATGGGTATGTTGAGATGGAGATCGCCGACGAGACGCGTCCTCAGGTTCGTGTCTCCGGGAACGATCTCCGAGTAGGACGGCAGGAGCAGAACGTCATCATAGCTCAGTGTGTCTTCGATAATCATTGAATTTCCTCCCTGATTTTTCCAATGATCTTCAGATAGCTGGACCCGATTGACTGAGCCTTCTCTGCGGCCTTGCCGCGGTAGAGGGCCGGATTGGAGAAGAACTCCTCGGGGTCCACGCCGAGCGTCTTCTCGAGCTGAGCCGAGACGAGGTGCCACACACCCGCGTCCGCGCGCAGCTCTTCCAGCAGGCGTGTATGAGACTCCTCACAGCGAAGAGTGATCTTTCGGATGATCTCGTGTGCGTCCGCCTCACCTGCGGTCGCAAGGAGAATGTAGGCGGCCTCAGATAGGACGAGATCCCCGGTGGTATCCAGGTTGGCCCGCATCCTTTCTTCGTCCACCCGCAGACCATCGAGGATCTTCTTCGTCCGGGTCAAAGCCGCCGTGAACCCGGCAAGGTACTCCGCGATGAAGCGCTGGGAAGCGCTGTTGGTCAGGTCGCGCTGATGCTCCGAGATCTGGTCGAGAAAGAAGCTCATCGTGCGGGGGGCGAACGCTTTCCAGAGACTTTTCACGTGCTCGCTGTTCCACGGATTGCGTTTTTGAGGCATCGTGGAGGAGCCGACCTGCGCCGAGCCGAACTCCTCGCGGACCTCGGAGATCTCAGAGCGTTGTAGGTTCCGAAAATCGTCGGCCAGGTTCGCCAGGACGCCGAATGCCACATTCAGCTCGAGCAGCAGCCGCAGCAGGTATTCGGGCTCGACGAGCTGAGTCGAATGCTCCGACGGCTTCAAACCGACACGGGAAAGAACCGCCTCCTCGAACTCGAGGGGGTCCTCGACAACGAGGCTGAGGGCGTTGTAGGCGCCTACCGCGCCGGAAAGCTTGCCCCGCAACTGCTTCGAGCGTGCATCCACCTCCTGCATCGACTTCCCGAAGCGTGCGACGTACTCCGACAGCGCGTATCCGAAGGTAATCGGAACGGCATGCTGGCCGTGGGTGCGGCCTACCTGTGGCGTCGTCACGTGTGAGAGGGCCACGGTGATGAGACGCTCCTCGACATCGATCATGAGCGGAAGAATGACGGCGCGCACGGCGTCGCGGATTCGCATTGCGGCCGCGGTGTCGAGGATGTCGACGGAGGTCGCCCCGAGGTGTACGTAGCGATGCAGCTCTTCCGGCAGCTTCGTCTTGATCACGTTGACGAGCGCTCGGACGTTGTGCTGGGTTTTCTCTTCCTCCCGATAGACCTCCTCTGCGCCGACCGATTCTGGAAGAGACTCTGCAGCGGACTTGAGCGCCGGTCTGTCGGCGAAGAAACGATCGACATATTCGGCGAGGAGCGCGGCCTCGACGCGGGCGCAGTAGCGAACGCTGCCCTCTTCACTGAGGTAATCGCTCAGGTGTTCGAAGCTTTCGCGGTTCGAGAGAAGGTATCGGTGGTCGAGCGGGGAGATGTTTCGGTAGATGGATCTCTCTTCCATGCTGAATCATGCCAGAATCTCCTCGCTTTGTCAAAAGGCAGCGGCGTGAGGATCGGCGAACGAACGGTGGAGGATCCGCAAACGCATGGCCGCATTCGGAGCCGGGCTCGCGAACCCGGAAGGATCTATTTCCCGCCGGAAGGCTTGCTAACCGGCCGGAATTCGGGTTAAATCTACCAGAGGGTATGAGACCGACGGCGGATTACGAAAAGCTTCTACGCGACGCAATCAAGGCCGGACAGGACCGCAAATACCCACGCGCAATCGAGCTTCTCACCCGCATAACGAGCGAGACCGACGCATTTCCACAGGCGTTCCTCTACCTCGGGCGTAGCTATCATGCCATCGGACGCTACGATCTCGCGATACGCCCTCTCCAGTATTTCATCGAGGCAAACCCGCATTCGAGCGCCGGTTACTTCTTCCTCGGTAGATCCTTCCTCGCTCTGGACATCCCCCATTCGGCCGTCGAGAACTTCAGGCGCGTGCTGGAAATCGAGCCGGAGTCTCCGCAGACCATTGGAATGATGGGGATGGCCTACCTGAAGGCCCGTCGCCCCGAAATCGCCGCGAACTACCTCGGTCGTGCGGTGGAGCTCGATCCCGAGAGCAAGGGGCTCTACACCGCCTACCTGAACGCCCTTCTGGTTCAGGCGATACGAGTCTTCCATAAGGGCGACCTCGAGCTCGCCGGCCAGATGCTCGAGTTCATTCTCGAGAGGGGGCGTGACGGGATACTGCTTCACCTCTACCTGGCGATCATCTACCGCGAGCGGGGTGAGCTCCAGAAGTCGCTCGAGCAGTACAACGACGCCTTGAAGATCTCCCCCGACGACCCGGCCATCCTGTTTCAGCGCGCAGTTCTCTATCATCGACTCGGCGACACCGCTCGTGCGCAGAAGGAGCTGCGCGCGCTCGACCTCGTTCAGGACGCGGAGCAGTTCTCCTGGGAGGGGCCGAGCACCGACCGCGTTTTTGCGGTGCAGCACTATCAGACGGGCAAGTACGTCAAGGCGATCTTCTTTGCCGAGAAAGTGCTCCACCGCGAGCCGAAGGACGTCGACATGCACCTCCTCGTCGGCGAGTCTTACCGCACTCTCGGTGAGTTCGAGAAAGCCTACAATCACTTCCAGCGGGTGCTGGACGTCGACCGAAACCTCCTGGAGCCGCACTACGGGCTCGCCTTGATCCACTGGCAACGTGAGGCCTGGAAGGAGCTCATGGCGGAGCTTACGAAGATCGAGCGCATTGCCCCTGACGACGAAACCGGCAGCTACTACTCGGCGCTCTGTGCATGTCAGCTCGACTATCCGACCGAAGAAACGATTTCCGCGCTTCAGGAGCAGATTCGCCGTTCGGGACCCGACGCATTCCTCTTCTCCGCCCTGGCCGGGGAGTACATCAAGGCCGGAATGAGCGAGCTTTCCGAAAAATGGTACATGAAGGCGCTCACCCTCTCGGAGCATCATCAACCGGCCCATCTCGGGCTCATCTGGTTGTACCGGGATTCGAACGATTCCGAGAAGCTCGAGGCTGCCTACGGTCGCTACCTCGAGCTCTTCGACGAAGACGCGGATGCACGCAGAGATTTCATCCAGTTTCTCGTGGAGCGAGAGAACTTCGAGCGTGCAGCCGAACAGATTCAGAGATACATACCCGTGAGAAAAGAGGATAAACGCCTCCAGCGACTGCTCGCGCTCTGCTATCGGCGTACCGAGCGATACCGCGAGGCGTCGATCATCTACCGCCAGCTGTTGCGTGACGATCCTGAAAACGAGGATAATCTCCGCTCACTCGTTTACTGCATGGACAAGCTCGGCAACCACATTGCCGCGGCCGATCTGCTCGAGAAGGCGGTGGAATACCTGAAGCCCTCGGCTTCACTGCTGTTGATTGCAGGGGTCCTTCTCTACAAGGCGGACGATTTGGAGCGAGCCCTCAAGCATTTTAGAGCCGTGGTGGAACTCGCCAAATCGGACTGGAGAGGGTACTATAATATGGCAATGGTCTACAAGAAGCAGGGAGTCTCGGAGTTTGCGAATCGATACTTCGCGAAGGCCGAGGCTTTGAAAAAGAAAGCGAAACAGAAACTCAAGACAAGGTAAAGGAGGCTCCATGCCGACAAAAGCGCTCGATTTATTTCAGGCCTACGCGCAGGAAAAACTCCCTCGAGACGGCGGATACATCGTTTCATCCTTCTTCGACGCGAACAGCACCTACTCCCGGTACGAAGTCGTTGCCTACAACGGGGTGAAGGGGATTGCGGTTACCGACGAGGGACTTCAATTTCAGGCGGACGGCAACAAGATCTTCGTGCTCGTCGAGCCACCTACCTATCCTCGCAAGTACGAGGAACCGGTCAACCGGAACCGTGCGGAGATGATACCTCATCGGTTTTCCGAGTTGGAAATTTTCACCGCGAAAAACCAGACGAAGCTCATGGTGAGCAAGATTCCGGTGATGACCTACTCTGCATTCACGATTCTGCGCCCGACCGGAGTCGATTTCGCATTCATCTTCTACAATCTGCCGGACGTCCTCGAGAGCTTGCAGAGCTTCTTTACACAGACCCTCAACAAAGAGGCGGCCATTCCTCAGGTCGATGCAAAGAAAGCCGCCGCCAATGTAATTCAAGGTTTGAAGAAATTCACGGTCTGGGAGCAGTAGCGAGAGCAGAGTCACACAGGGTCGAAAAAGGGGCGGTCAACCCGCCCCTTTCTTGTCGCTACACCTTGCCCTTTTCGACGTTGGCCTGCGCGACCGCCAGGGTTGCAATAGGCACCGAGTAGGTAGAGCACGAAACGTAGTCCAGGCCGGCATCCATGCAGAAGCGGATGTTCTCCGGGATGGCTCCGTGCTCGCCGCACAACCCCTTGACGAGAGACGGTCGGGTCATCGTTCCGCGGCGGACTGCAGTGGCGATGAGCTCTTTGACGTGCTTGTTGAGGATTTGGAAGGGATTGCCGTCAATGATGTCGAACTGCGTGTAATCCGGCATGAAGCTGTTGAAATCGTCGCGTGAGAGCCCAATCGTAGTCTGGGTGAGGTCGTTGGTACCGAAGGAAAAGAACTCGGCGTAGCGAGCGATCTCTCCTGCCGCCAAGGCGGCGACGGGAAGCTCGATCATCGTACCGATCTTGTAGTGTACCGGCCGCGCCTTCAGATTCTTGCGCACCTCGCTCTCGACCTCTATGAGGCCCTTCACCGAATCGCCTTCGATCTTCTTGCCGTAGATCACGAGCTTGAGCTCGCTTTCGTTCATGACGATCGGAATCATCACCTCCGGCCTCACATCGATGCGTTCCTTCTTGAGCTGGTAGACGGCCTCGAACATCGCCTGCACCTGCATCTCGTAGATTTCAGGATAGGACACGGCGATTCGCACCCCGCGATGGCCGAGCATCGGGTTGACCTCACGCTGAGCATCGCATGCAGCCTGAACCTCCGCCGCAGAGGTCTTCTGTTTCCCTGTTTGCTTGCGCAGGTACGCAAGGAAGGCCTTCATCTCGGCGTCGTTGTGGGGAAGAAACTCGTGCAGCGGAGCGTCGAGCAGGCGGATGGTGACCTCTTTGCCCTGCATGATCTTGAACAGGTCGTAGAAATCCTTCCGCTGCATGACCTTCAGCTGTCGCAGCGCCTTCTTTCGTTCCGCTTCGGTGTTGGAGACGATCATTTCCCGGAATACATTGATGCGTTTCTCGTCGAAGAACATGTGCTCGGTTCGGCAGAGACCGATCCCTTCCGCGCCGAACTTCAGTGCGAGGGCAGCATCACGCGGCTTATCGGCGTTGACCCGGACGTGGAAGTCGGGAACGAACTTCTTGACGATCTGCACGAAGTCGAGCAGGCCCGAATCCTTCGGATCAGGCTCTATGAGCTCCGCCTGGCCGAGGTAGATTTGCGGATCACCGTAGTGAGGCACGTTCAATGTAACATACTGACCCTCTTTCAGGGTTACGTTGCCGATGGTTGCTTGCTTGCCGCGAATCTTCATATTCGTCTCTACGAGGGATACCTTGCCGTATTGACGGGCGACTACCGAAGCGTGGGCGGAGTAACCTCCCTCGCATGAGAGCACACCGGTTGCAACCTCGATCGCCTTGACGTCTTCTGCGTAGGTCGCAGGCATGCAGAGTATGAAGCGGGTGTCCTGCCCGGAGAGCATGGCAGCCTTGCGGGCCTCGATGAGGCCGTCGGTCGTGAACATGATCCGGCCGATGGCCGCTCCGGGAGCGCCGGAGATACCGCCTTCGATCTTCTTCAGCGACTTAACGCTGTTCAGGTTGACGATCGGGTGGAGGATTTCGTTGAGCTGAGCGGGCTTGATCGCCATTATCAGCTCTTTCTCGGTGATGATCTTCCGTCTATTCAGATCCAGGAGGGTGCGAATGTCGGCCTGGGTCGATTTCGTCATTACGGGGCGCTGGTCGATCAGCCAGACCCTCGCCTTCTCGACGGTGAATCGAATAGAGCGGATCTCCTTGAAGTGGTCCTCCACCTTGCGCCCGATCTTCTTGAGCTCGGTCAAGAAGCTGCTGTCGATCTTGTTGATGTCCTTTCCTGCAGCGCCGATCTCGTTGAACTTGTTCTGGAAGAATTGACCGTCGAGCAGGTCGTCACCGGTCACGATATTTCGTGTGAAGAACGTGCCGCTCGCAGAATCCTTTCCGTAGTTGCCGTAGACCATCGGCTGCACGAGCAGTGCGGCATCGTCGTCGTTCATCTCGTCGAGCGCGAGCATGTGACTTATTCTCTTGAGCGCCAATCCGAGCTGAGCGTAGGAGTCCTCGAAGAATCCGTCAGCGAAGAAGGACTTGTACTCCGCGATCGCCTTGGTGTAGTCGGTCTTCTTGCTCTCCTTCGAGAGCTCTGTCTTCAGGGCATCGAGCTTTCCGCGGATCTTCTTGAGGTCCGCATTCCGGTTCTCGAGCTCGGCGATGCGCGCCTCGATCTCGAGATTCCCGCTGACCTGGAAGAGAATCTCGTGATAGCCGAAGGCATCGCCGACGTACTTGTTGAAGCCGGGAATCGTCGTGAGGGTGAGCCCGTAGTTGTGGAGCGTAGGATAGTGGGCAATCGCGAGGCTCGGGCTTACGACGATCTTGACGAGCAGCGGATTCTCCGGGTCGCCGAAGGTCTTTCCCGTCACGGCTTCGAGCTTCTTGAAGTAGGGCTTGAGCTCGGCCTTCATGTCGAGGTTGTCGAGGTGCGCGGCAATTTCCGAATCGATTATGAACCCCGGCAAGATCGGAAGGCTCAGCTGTGCGAACTCCATTGCCTGCTGGCCGCGGAGGCCGATCTTGGCCATGACATCGTCTTTCTTCGTGTATTCTTTGGAACTAAATACGTGGATGTTCTTGTTCATACTCCGTCCTTTGTGCGCCTAAAAGAGCTTCAAGACCGTGTTTACCGGGAACCGCAAGAAGTCTTCGAATCGAGGGCTAGCGCCCTGTCTGAGGTATCGCTGGAGCTTGGCGACGTCCTGTATATTTTCTCCCGCAACCGCGAAGAGAATCGTACTGCCGTGTTTTACCTTCCCCCATTTGAAGAGGGCATGAATGTCGTGAATACGCTCGCCGTCATAGAAGATGTAGACATCGAGCCCTGGGTATTTTGTCTGGTAGCTCTGGATGATCTTCTTCCAAGCCTCTACGTTTCCGTTGTGAAAGAGCTCGTTGGTAACGGGGACGGAGTAGAACGGTGTCATTCGCTTGGCGGCCGACTCGACGGCCGCCTCGCGTGCAGGCTGTGCCGGCGCGGCGGGTTGAGCTGCAGGCGGCGCGCCGCGCGAAGCGACTGCCGTAGTCGCGGCGGCGGCGCGGGCTGCCGGACGACGTCCGCGGGCAGCAACGGCGGTTTTCGCGGATCTGCGTCCGCGAGCCGTTGCAGGCTGCTCCTTGGCGCGAGGCTTGGGTTCCTTGTATTGGAATTTACCTGATTTCAGCTTCGTGGAGCCGCTCGTCTTCTTGCCCTTGAGGTAGTCGATGAGGGTGGACGCCGCGAGCTCGAAGAGCTTCTTGTCCTTCGCGTCTTGGGTATGCTGGAAGGCTCCGGCATAGACGGTTACGATCTCGTTCTTCTTGAGCACGTTCACCGACCCCCAGTTCTGCTTGTTCTTCGGGTTGACGACGAGCAGACCGAGCTCGGGGTGAAAATAGGTGATTACGAGGTCGACCGCATTCCACTTCCTTGTTTCATTCATGATGTGGGAGAAGTCCGTGAGCGACTCCTCCATATTGTAGGAGGTGCAGGAATAGCCGTACTTGTCTACGAGAAGTGCGTAGACGATCGGTCCCAGCTGATTCTGCTCGAGCTCCTTCTCGGAAAGCATTTCGTTCAGGACATCGGCAAGATTCGTCGACCGTTCAAAGTCACCGAGCAAGGACGAAACCGTCTTGAAATGCATCAGTGATCGATTGAAACCCTCCCGAGACGAGAAGCGTTCAAACTCATAACTCATGTCACTCATACGACGACCTCATTTGCGTTTTTGTCGGCACAGAAAAAAATCATCGACATCGAGCTTCCTCCGCGCGTGCCCTGCTCGCACAGGAAGAGATGACCCCTCTGCCTGAACCATGCGACCGCCTGGGCAGCTGTCAGGATAGGTCCCGTCGCTAAGAAAAGCAACCCCCCGATGTCGGGGGGTGCTGATTTTTCTTTACAGTGTCTTTAGTCCGGAGTCGCCGGAGCCTCTCGAGCGTCCGCCTCGGCCCTTGCCGGTGCTCTTGCGTCCTCCGCCGGAGCGGGAACTGCCGCCGCGAGAGCGGCCCCGTGTGCCGCGCGACTCACCAACGACCGTCTGCGGTTCCGCGGTTGCCGACGAAGCTTCCGAGCCCTGGTTGAGGGCGTCGAGGTAGCCCTGTCCCGCGACTGCACCTTCCTCAGCTCCCTCTTCGGTCTCGAGCCCCGTATCGAAGCTCATGGCGATGTCCTCTCGGACAGTGGACCGTCGTCGCGAGAACGATGCAAATGCGGCGTCCTGGAATCCCTTGGATACGCCATGAAGGAACTCGTTCAGCACGTTGGCCATGCCGTCCAGAGTCGCCTTCTTGCGTTTGA
>CAZDMH010000017.1:104154-114892 GCA_964506755.1 uncultured Spirochaetales bacterium | reverse complement strand
CCATCGTGTCGTGGTATACTACCGAACATCTCAGGAATGTAGTGAGGAGGCAGTGATTAAATGTCGGAATTGTAGGGCTTGGAACGATGGGTGCAGGAATCGCGGAGCGGCTGATCGCCGCGGGGCACCGGGTAACGGGCTGGAATCGAACAAACGGGAAGGCGGAGAAGCTGTTAGATGCGGGCATGACCTGGGTAGCGAGCCCGCGAGAGGCCGCCGAAGCCTCGGAGGTGGTGCTTTCGATTGTCACGGACTCGTCAGCGGTCCGCAGTGTCGCGCTGGG
Source organism: uncultured Spirochaetales bacterium (assembly GCA_964506755.1). Taxonomy (GTDB): domain Bacteria; phylum Spirochaetota; class Spirochaetia; order DAHUYW01; family DAHUYW01; genus CAZDMH01. The sequence continues at coordinate 114,609 of CAZDMH010000017.1, read as the reverse complement.
TCCCGAAGGCATCATCCGTGGTCTGTCGAAAGAGAGTGTCTACCTCGACATGAGCACGATCGATCCGGACGAGAGCCGTTCGGTCGCGATGGAGTTCCGCGCTGTCGGGCTCACAATGCTCGATGCGCCGCTCTCCGGGAGCCCGGTGACGCTTGCCGCCGGAAAGGTTTCGTTCATGGTCGGCGGAGAGCGGAAGGCCTATGAGCGTGTCCGTCCCCTCCTACTCGACATCGGCGCCAAGGCGGCTTACATCGGAGGCAACGGACTGGCTGCGCAGATGAAGCTCGCCATCAACCTCGTTCTCATGGTCGAAGTGATCGCCTATGGCGAGGGGATTGCACTCGCCGAGAAGGGCGGAGTAGCAAGGGATGTGGCTGTCGATGCGATGCTCGGCAGTGTTGCTGCCTCACCAGTTCTCGGCTACCGTGGTCCCTTCATCCTTGACGGCAAGATGCCCGAGCGCGCCCTCGCAGATGTGAATCTCCAGCAGAAAGACATGCTGCTCGTACTGGGCCTTGGAAGAAAGCTCGGCTCACCGGTCCCGCTTGCTGCGGCCGCCAACGAGATGATGAATGCTTGTCGTGGATTGGGAATCGACCACCGCGACTTCGTGACGGCCCACGAGGTTTACCGCCGCCTGGGAGGGTTCGAAGGATGAAGCCCTTTCGAACCAATTTAAGCGAGGTCCCACTGGTGACGGGTTTGAAGCCCGAAGATGGCTGGATCGACATGAAGGTCCAGTTCCTTATCGACCAACACTCGGCAGGCTCGGACAAGCTGGTGCTCGGCTGGACAGTGCTTCCCCCCGGTTCCCGACATGAACGCCATCGTCACTTCCATGCAGACGAGTTCTTGCTTGTGCTGAAGGGCCACGGCATTATCTACACCGACGACGGAGAGCAACCCTCAGGAAAAGGCGACGTGGTTTTCACCGAACGTGGACATTGGCACGGGTTTAACAACACTTCGGATGAGGAGGTCGTTCTGGTCTGGGGGTGGAGCGGCGCCGGATCCCTTGAGGCGGCCGGATACGAGATTTCCGACGGAGAAATGGTATGAGCGGAGTACACGAAGATCCCAGAGTCGTTGCAGGAATGAATGCGCAACTGGCGTTTCGCCGCTCCCGTCTGGAGTCAGGCGAGGAATCGCTCGGATGGAAAATCGGGTTTGGTGGCCCGGAGGCGCTGAAACGCCTGCGAACCGTTGCACCATTGGTCGGGTTTCTTACCGACCGAGCACTGGTGAGCTCGGGGTCGACGGTATCTATCGCAGGATGGACGAAAGCGGTCGCAGAGCCGGAGGTCGCTGTCTATATCGGTAACGACCTCGAGGGCGGCAGCGACCAAGACAAAGCCCGTTCGGCGATTGCCGCCGTCGGGCCCGCAATTGAGCTCGCGGACGTTCGTTTCGCGCCCGATGAAGTGGAGGCAATTCTTGCAGACAACATCTATCAACGCCACGTAGTGCTTGGGCGCAGGGATACCTCACGTGCTGGGGAACTCGACGGTGTATTCGGTCGCGTTCATAAAGACGGCGTCCTCATCGCGGAAACTGATGATCCACAAGCGCTGCCCGGCGACCTCATTGACAATGTTCGCCATGTCGCAAATCTACTTGCGACATTTGGGGAACATCTGAAAGCGGGAGAAATCATCATAACCGGCTCGATCGTCCCTCCTATCGAGGTATCGGTGCACACCGAGATTCTCTACGAGCTTGAACCGATCGGGGCCGTCTCTGTCGCCTTCGAACCTTGATCCTGCCGCTCGGTGGACGGCCCGGGCGCCGCGATGCCGAGCCGGTGTCATGTGCGGTCGACACGCAGACCGCAGATGCGGTAGCATTCTCGAAGCGATGCGCGCTAGAGCGCGTCTCGGAGATCAACACCAAGTTTATGTAATGGAGTACCGTCATGCGCATTATCCTGATCGGAGCAACCGGACTTATCGGAAGAGTCCTCCTCGAGCGGCTTTCCGAAAGGCACGAACTGATTCCTGTCGGACATTCCTCAGGCGAGAACCGAGTCGACATTACCGACCAATCCTCTATTCGCTCCCTCTTCGAGAAGGTGGGCCGGTTCGACGCACTCGTTTCTGCCGCAGGAGGCGCCCGCTTCGGCGCACTCGAAAAGCTGACCGATGAAGACTTCGCAGCCAGCCTGAATGACAAGCTCATGGGGCAGATAAACCTCGTACGTCTCGGCCTCCAATCTGTCAACGCCGGGGGATCGTTCACCTTGACTACCGGAGTCCTCGCACATGAGCCGATTCAAGGTAGTGCCGCGATAAGTCTCGTCAACTCAGGGATTGAAGGTTTCGTGCGGGCTGCCTCCCTCGAGCTGCCTCGCAGTCTTCGAATCAACGTCGTCAGCCCACCGTTCGCGGTGGAGACTTTGAAAGAGCTGGGGATGGACGAGTCGACTGGCCTCCCTGTTGCAAGCTTTGCCCGTGCATACATCGAAGCGGTCGAAGGAACCCACAATGGGGAGGTCTTGGACGTCAGGAGGCTGCAATAGCACCGTTCGGTGCGGGGTCTTCGCATCGATACTTACCGCAGTTGAAGCAGTCCTCGTGATGCCCTCGCGCGCGTCAGCTGGGTTGATCAAGATGTCGTCTGATCATGCCGCATGCGCGCCGAAGCCGCCTCGGACTCGACAAATTTCGCGACGGCTGCTTCGCTTGCGGTGGTTCGAACGTCGACGAGGCACGGAGCGTCGGACGCCAGTGCGTCGGTTATCGCTTTCCTCAGCTCCGATGGCTCGTCGACCCGTGTTCCGAGACAGCCCAAACCGCGCGCGACCTGAGCAAAGTCGACCTCGCTCAGGTCGGTCGATTGAAACTTGCCCTCCCAGTAGACGGCCTGTTCCCATTTGATCCATCCCATTGTGCTGTTGTTCAGAACAACGACCGTAACGTTCAGGCCTTCCTGGACCAAGGTCGCGAGCTCGCCGAGACAATAGGTCATCGCGCCATCGCCTGCGAGCACGATGACGCGCGCGTGAGGGCGCGCAATCTGAGCACCAATTGCGGCTGGAAGGCTCCTCCCCACTCGTGCCCCTGAATGAAGGGTAGGGCCGGGGGCCAGCTACCCGCGTAAACACCGGAGACGATCTTCAGATCGGTGCCGCAGATCCCGCAGGCACCGACGCGCAGCAGCACCTCTCCGGGGTCGAGCTCGGGGACCGGAACCTCTTCGATTCTGATGTCATTCCAGGCACGCGTGACTGCGGCGTGCATTGTTTTCGGGACACTGCTCATGCCTCTACCTTTCGCGAGAGAACTCTGCGCGTGCGCGTTCGACGATATAGTCCGACACCTTCACACGAATCTGCGCTGCGAGCTCGGGCGAGGCTTCCTCGGGGCGACCATACCAACCTGTATCCGCGACCTCGTGGAAGTCGCGCATGATCGGGAAGACATCTTTCTGACGATAGATGGCGTGACGCCGATCGCCCTCTGCCTCAGGGGTCGGAGCGACTGCCTTTGAGAGGTCGACGAGTGAGGAATCGTACATCATGACCGCGGCGGTCTCCATATTTCCTGCGTGGGTGAGCTTCGCTCTCTCGGCGAAGAGCCGATTGGTGATGATGTGGGCCTCTGCTACAACGACACGGAGGTTGAATCTTCTCTGGACGCTGTCACCCGCGATCCGCACAGTCGGCGTGTTGCCCTCGTGCCAGTTCACAAAGAGTACCTTCTCTACACCATGCTCCGGCGAGATCGCCCGCCTCGGCCCGAGCCGTATACTCAGCGATCGTGCGGTTGTTCGACGACTGAACGAGCGCCAGTGCCGGTGTCGACATCAGGGCCTGGAATTCCCGGTTGAGATGGAGATCGAGCCATTCCCCTTCCGAGGCGTCAGCTTCGACGATGCAGTCGCCAATGGAGGTAGCGGCGGTGAGATTGCGATACCATTTGGGAACGAGCTCGACGGTGTCGGCAGAAACGTGTTGTCCGGTGTGAGCCAACAGAAGGATACGGCCGGCGGTGCGCTCGGCGACCAGCTCGTGCACCCGCTGCCGCTCTGCTACGGTGAGCGCCCAAAGCTCGCGAATGACTCCGCCGTAGAAGATGCCGGCCACCCCGATTCCGTCGATGTAGTAGTCCACCGAGGCGGCAAGCACCTCCTCACCGACGAGCCCCGAGGCCGTGAACGGAGTCGAGACAGCAATCCACAGAGCGCGGACCGTCTCGCGGGCAAGCGCTTTGGCACGGCTCAGTTGAGGGTCGCACACGTTATTACCTATCGCCGGCAGCACACGTGGGGGCGAACGATTGACTCCGCGCTGCGTGCTGCCTTGGACTGCGTGCACCGTCGTCTGAGTCGAGCGTCTCTGCACGGGACTCGCCCCGACCCTACGGGGCGATGTTCCTGCTCATGGCGGCTTCCCGAGCTCTACGGCGACTTGTGTCCTCGGTGGCAGTGGGATATCCTTATAGGAGTGTGACAAGAATCTGCATCCATAGCCTCGCCTGAAGGACACGCCGGGGGGCACGTTATGGGTTTTCGTTGTTCGTTTTCCGTTTTCGCGGCTATAGTGTTCGCCCTCGTATTGAGCAGTTGCCCGATCCCCTTCGGCTACTACACCGCCGGAAACGAGCTCCTCAAAGGGGTGGAAACCAACGAGACTCTTGCCGGGACGACCGTTGCCACCCCCAGCTTCGTTGCATTCCCGAAAGAGGGAGGCGACGGTGTCGTCGTCTCCGGATCCGCAACAGAGCTCCGGGACCAAACGATCACCATAGACTGCGCGACCGACGAGGCACTGGTGTACTACACCTATTCAAGCGGCATCAACCAAGCACCGGAACCGCCCACCCCGAGTCCCTTCCAATCGGGGACCCGTCTCTTCAGAGCCTCCGAGCCGATCGTCGTCACGGGAGACAATACCGTGGTACGCATCAAGGCCATCGGGCTAAAGTCTCTCATGCTCCCGAGTGCAATTGCGTCTCTGCAGATGACCGTCCGCTACTCGGTCCCACCACCCATGCTCACCGAGGTGGTTCCCGGGGTCGATGACGTCATCATTGCCTGGAATGCCGTCCCCGGCGCCACGTCGTACAACATCTACTACGTCCAGGGATCGTTTGTGACTCTGACCAACGGCATCAAGCTTACCGGCGTCAACTCTCCGCGCACCGTGACCGACCTCATCCCAAACCAACCATACGCCTTTACCGTCACGGCAGTTTCGCCCTCCGGCGAGAGCCTTCAAGGCGAAACATGCGAAGGCATTCCCACGGGCGTCGACTCAACGGGGCTCGTCGTCAGGTCCGCCTCGAGTTCTGTCGTCCATGCCTCCTGGAACGAGCTTGGCGACGTCACCAATTATGAGCTTTACATCGATACCTCACCGACCGGTGCCTTTGCAAACCTTGTGTGGTCCGGTGGTGCTACAAGCACGTCCCTATATGGGCTCCGACCTGGGACGATCTACTACTTCAAGCTGCGGCCGTATTATCACACCGGCAGCCCGGCAACCCCGAGCGAGGTAGTGCCTGCGGCCACCTACACGACGGCAGATATGCCGATTCTCTGCAACATCCCGACGGGAAGCTTCCCCCCGCCCAGTCAACTACCCGCGGGCGCGGCCCCTCCCGACGTGTGGGTGCGCACGGAAACGACGAACGTCAACGGTTGGGTACAGGGGCCATACACCTACCTCGTCTGGGACCATGACCTGCAGCAATCGTACGCTTTCGCCATCGCCGCCTACGATGCGGACGAAGCTCTTGTAGGACAATGGGTGATTGAGGGAAATGGCTACATCTCGGCCACTGAGTTGGACGGCAAGACATGGGATTTCACATTCAGCGGTGAGGTTCAGACGGTTGTTCCGTGGCGAATCCTGAAGCTCTAATGGCTCCGGCGCCGGTCTCACGAGCTATTCGGAGGAACCGACCGCTTTTATCCGGAGCATGTTGGTGGCCCCCTCCACGGGCGTTGTTCCGCTGACAATCACTATGCTGTCCCCGTGTTTGAGATAACCGGCCTGCTCGAGCACCCTTTCGGCTCTGGTGTGAAGCTCCGGTATGTTGTCTGCGAAAGGTAGCAGAAACGGTACGACGCCCCAGGCAAGCGAAAGCATGCAGGCGACTTGGACGTCCGGAGTGAGCGCATATAACGGGGCCCTGCCGCGAAGCTTGGCCATATAGAGCGCCGTCTCCCCGGAAAGCGTTAGGACGCAGACCGGGATGTCCCCCATGTCATGGCTCGCCCAGACGGCCGCCTCACAAATCGAGTAGGCCGGGTATCCGCCGCGCAATGAGAGATCCACAGGGTCGCGTTCGGAGTAGCGACTGCCTTCGGCCTTCTCGACTATCCGCCGCATCATATCGGCTGCCTCTGCGGGGAACGAACCGACCGCCGTTTCCCCGGACAGCATGATCGCATCAGCACCGTCGAATATCGCGTTAGCAACGTCGCTCGATTCCGCCCGCGTCGGGATCGGGTTCTGGATCATCGACTCGAGCATTTGCGTTGCCACAATGACGAGCTTCCCCGCCCGGTTCGCATGTTCGATGAGATCCTTCTGAAGAATCGGGACCTCCCACGGGGAGGCTTCAACACCGAGATCGCCCCGAGCCACCATGATTCCATCGCATTCATGAAGGATTTCGTCAATCGCTCGGGCCGCTTCCGGTTTCTCGATCTTCGCGATCGTCTTGATATCATGGCGTTTCGTTTGAATTGCGTCGTTCAGGGTAACGAGGTCGGCTCGCGTTTTCACGAAGGACATCGCAACATACTGCACGTCCTGCTCGAGGACGAAGTTGAGATCATCGCGATCTTTTTCGGTCATGGACGGGATCCCGAGGTCCACATCCGGGAGATTCACGCCCTTATGCGACGAATAGGTTCCGCCTGAAACGACATCGCACCGCAGCTCGCCCGACGCCTCGACCTTCTCCACCCTCAGTCGTATCGCTCCATCGTTGATCATGATCAACTGACCGGGCTTCACGAGCCGATTGAGCTTCGGATAGTCGGTCGAGATCAGACTCTCGGTGCACGGCGAATCGACGGGCGAAACGGTTACCCGCGAGCCCGTCGAGAGGCGAACGAGGCGGTCTTTGGCGGTCTTGCCGGTACGGATCTTCGGACCTTGAAGATCGGCAAGGATCGCGCGGTGAATGCCGAGTTTCGCACACTCCTCGCGGATCGTGCGGATAGCTCGCTCATGAGTCTCGTGGCTGCCGTGGGAGAAGTTGAGTCGGAAGACATCAACTCCGGACGAGAGCAACGCAGCGATTTTTTCCGGGGAGCTGCTCGCAGGACCTACGGTGGCAACGACTTTTGTTTTCTTCGAAGAGGTTCCCATGCGATGCCTCCTTGCAAGAAGGAGTATGAACCGCCCGGCAGGATTTGCAAAGGTCGCCGTGAGGTATTCGGAAGCAGGAATCTCTACGTCGTCGCGAACCGGAATCGGACAATCTCCTTCACGAGCTCCAGTGGAAGGGGTTGATCAAAGGGTAACTGAACCGAGCCGACGCGGGTTTTGTAGGGCTCCAGGGAACCAACGAAGTGTTTGATCGCGTGTTCGCCGGGATAGAATCCAACGTGGTGTTTGAATGCAGCGTAGTGGACCATCTTGCCGTTGTACGCAAAGGCGGGAATTTGATAGCTGATCTTCTCCTCCGCATCCGGTGCGACTTCCCTTATCGTTTCCCGCATCTCCCGGAGAAGCCCTTGCACTGAAGCAGGGAAGCTCCTTATGTATCCATCTACCGATGAATATTCCATGCCGCTTCGATTCCGTCCTCAGTACCGGGGAAGGCTCGGATCGACGCGCTCTGCCCAGGCGTTGATACCGCCTGCGAGATTGTAGACACGCCGATAGCCGATCCTGCGCAGGAGCTCCACCGCCTTTGCACTTCGTGCTCCAACCTTGCAGTAGGCGACGATCAGGCGGCTCGAATCGAGCTCGTGCACCCGTTCGGGGAGGTCGCCGAGCGGGATGAACTGTCCCGGCAATCGGCAGATTTCCCGTTCGTGCTGTTCTCGGACATCGAGCAAGAGGATATCGTCGCCCTTGTCCAATCGAGCATGCAGCTCCTCCGGCTGGATTTCCGGTATGCCCGAGCTTTCTACACGTTCCTCCCCTCGCGTTCCACAGAACTCTTCGTAGTCGATAAGCTCATGGAGCGTCGGGTCCTCGCCGCACACCGGACAGTCGGGGTTTTTCCGGAGCTTGACCTCGCGGAAGCTCATTTCGAGTGCGTCGACGAGCAGCAGTCGCCCGACAAGCGAAGTGCCGGATCCGAGAATCAGCTTAATGGCCTCAGTCGCCTGTATGACGCCGAGGAGGCCGGGCAGGACGCCGAGCACCCCACCTTCGGCGCAGGACGGCACCATGCCGGGCGGCGGAGGCTCAGGATAGAGACAGCGATAACAGGGACCGTCAGGCGCGGCAAAAACCGTTGCCTGGCCCTCGAAGCGAAACACCGATGCATAGACGTAGGTTTTGCCGCTTAGAACGCAGGCATCGTTGACGAGGTAGCGTGTGGCAAAGTTGTCGGTGCCGTCGACGATGATGTCGAACCCACTGACGATCTCGAGCGCGTTATCACTTGACAGTGAGGTCTTGAAGCTCTCTACCTCGACGTGCGGGTTGATGGCACGGACTTTCTCGGCCGCAGATTCGACCTTCGGTCGACCGACATCGGCGCTCGTGTGGATGATCTGCCGCTGGAGGTTGGTCGAGTCGACAACGTCGAAGTCAACAATACCGAGCGTTCCAACCCCCGCGGCAGCGAGATAGAGTGCGACCGGGGAGCCAAGCCCGCCTGCGCCCACGCAGAGAACCCGGGAAGCCTTTAGGCTCTCCTGCCCCTCGAGGGCGACTTCCGGCATTATGAGGTGCCGAGAGTAGCGCAAGATTTCTTCGTTCGTCAGGCTCAACTGTCATCCCCCGGCGATGGCGCCGACTACCAGGAAGGGCTCCTTGCCCGACACGACCGCCGCCGGCAGCGGCTCATCGGGTGGGTCGAGGGAACGGTCCTCTTCACAGGCAAAAAACCGGATGAAGGGCCGGCGTTGTTTCGTGGCGTGGTCCCGAATCGTCCCACGCAGGACCGGATACCGCTCCTCGAGCGCATCGAGCACGGAGCGCTGGGTGACGGCGCCGGACACTTCGAGAGTCACCTCTCCGCTGATACGTGCAAGAGTGCGCAGATGGGCCGGCATGACGACACGTATCATGGCAGCGTCTGAACCTCCACCGAAAACACCGCCGGCAGGTCGTGAACGATAGCCTTCCAGCTGTCGCCGTCGTCGGCCGATGCGTAGACCTGTCCTCCCGTCGTGCCGAAGTAGATTCCGCATTTCTCGAGCGAGTCGATCGCCATTGCGTCGCGAAGCACATTAACGTAGCAATTTTCCTGCGGCAGCCCTTTTGTAAGCGGCTCCCACTCGTTGCCTCCGCTGCGGCTGCGGTAGACCCGAAGTTTCCCGTCCGGAGGAACGTGCTCGGAGTCGCTTTTTATCGGCACGACGTAGATCGTTTCCGGCTCGTGGGCATGAATGTCCACGACGAAGCCGAAGTCGCTTGGAAGGTTCCCGCTGACCTCGTGCCAGGACTCGCCGGCATCGTCACTGCGCATGACGTCCCAATGCTTCTGCATGAAAAGGACACCCGGTCTCGAGGGATGCATCGCAACATGGTGAACGCAGTGACCGATCTCAGCCGTGGGGTCGGGGAGATACTCCGAGTTGAGCCCCTTGTTGATCGGCTTCCAGCTCGTGCCGCCATCGTTCGTTCGGAACGCCCCGGCTGCCGAGATGGCGATGAACATACGCTTCGCGTCGCTCGGGTCGAGAATGATCGTATGTAGACAAAGGCCTCCCGCCCCGGGCTGCCAGCGCGGCCCGGTGTTATGTTCTCGAAGTCCGGAGAGCTCTTCCCAGCTCCTCCCGCCGTCGCTCGTCCGGAACAGCGCCGCGTCTTCGACACCGGCGTAGACGGTGTCGGGATCGTCCAGCGACGGTTCGAAGTGCCATACGCGCTTGAAATCCCAGGGGTGCGGGGTCCCGTCGTACCAAGTGTGGGTACCCGGCACTCCCGCGTAGGTAAACTTGTTGTCCACCGGCTCCCAGGTCGTGCCTCCGTCGTCAGAGCGCTGGACCACCTGACCGAACCATCCGTTCGACTGCGAAGCATAGATACGATTGGGATCGACGGGAGAGGCCTTCAGATGATAGATTTCCCAGCCGGCGAAATGCGGCCCGCTGACCTCCCAGCGTTCCCGCTTTCCATCAGACTTCAGAACAAACGCACCCTTGTGAGTGCCTACCAACAAACGCACGCCACTCATTCCTCACTCCTTTTTTTTTGCTGAGATTGGTTCTGTCTTCTATGTGTCTTGATAGAATCGTGGAAGTGCAACTCGTCTTCGAATCGATGAGTTGAGGGAAGACCAGCGTCGGCCGCAGCACATCCGGTGCCAGATTGCCTCA
>CAZDMH010000017.1:100197-104054 GCA_964506755.1 uncultured Spirochaetales bacterium | reverse complement strand
AAACGGATCCGTACCTCTCTTTGGCCGGAGGGTGGTCTATCGTGGTACCTTTTCGAAAGTCGATGGGAAAGGCGTCCCTGAGGCACCCTGAGGCAATGTGAACGACGCCGTCTTGATGACACCACGCAGAGCCGGAAACCAACCCTTGGATAGATGGCAAGCTATATGGCTGCCAAAGAGGCCTTCGGAATCAACTTCTGGAGGGCTGCGCATTGCCATATGACGGCGAGGTATGCCGTTGCCTTCAGAACGATCTGACGGATTTGACCTTTTGATGAAAAATACTTAGACCTCTAAATAATCTAAGGGAGTAGCACCGACCGCACGCTGTTCGTTCTTTCCGTTGTTCCTGGTTAGCAAAACGAGAACCAAATGGAAAAGACCAAGATCTGCATTCATGGACTGCACAAAATTTCGGGGACCACATCCGTCTCAGGCGATGAAACTTGTCAGTAAGGGGCTCGATAACCAGGAGGTTCGGGCCAAGACCAAGCATTCGGTCGGCGTCGTCGATGTCAGCTTCGAGGTGTACGAAGGTGAGACACTCGTGCCTATGGGGCTCTCGGGAAACGGGAAATCCACCCTCATACGCTGCATCAACCGCCTCATCGCTCGAACCTCCGGTAGGGTTATTGTCGACGAAACGGACGTGACGGCGCTCGACGAGAATGAGCTTCTTTCCCTCGAGACCAAGGTGAAAAAGACCATCGTCTTCATCACACACAACCCGGATGAAGCACTGAAGATGGGCGACCGTTTCGTGTTGATGAAGGACGGGCGGGTCGTGCAGATCGGGAGTCCGGATGAGATTCTAACGAAGCCGGCGAACGACTACGTTCAGAAGTTCCTCGAGAACGTCGACTACACGAAGGTGCTTACCGCCGGTGACGTTCTCGTCACGCCCAAAACCGTCACTGCCATGAAGGATGGGCCGGCCACCGTGCTGCGGGCGATGAAGACTGCCGGTCTTCCCGGAATCTTCGTCGTCGGTCAGGACAGGGCGCTCCAGGGATGTCTCACGCTTGAACGCGCAACCGAAGCATCTCAACATGGTCAGGCACACTTCGAAGAGCTCCTCGAAAGAATCGACGTGCCGACCGTGAATCCCGACACCCCGCTTCGTGACATCTTTCAGCACGTCGCTCACAACACCCACCCAGTCGCGGTCGTCGACGGGGACGGGAAGCCGAAGGGAGTCGTCCATCAGAGCTCGATCATCGTGGCTCTCGCAGAGAGAGGGGAGCACTATGCCTCTTGATATTCCCAAAATTCCGATCGGGGCCGGTATAGCGGCCTTCATAAATCTATTTACCGATTGGCTTTCGGGCATTATAAAAGGCCATCTCCCACGGACTCGGCGCGGGGATCAACGGGTTCATTGCCGCCGAACGTTTTCTTCCTCCGATCGTAATGATCGTCTTGATCGTTGCGCTTGCCTGGTGGGTGGCAGGACGCAAGGTAGCAATCTTCAGTCTTGTCGGACTGCTACTCATCCTCGATCTCAGGTTGTGGGAGCCGACCACGTCCACGATAGCCCTCGTGCTGATCTCCACTCTGATTGCGGTGCTAATCGGCGTTCCACTCGGGATTCTCGCCGCCCTGAACGAGACTTTCCACAAGATCGCTACTCCGATACTGGACTTCATGCAGACCATGCCGGCCTTTGTCTACCTGATACCGGCGATACAATTCTTCGGACTCGGCAAGGTCCCGGCGGTATTGCGACGGTCATCATCGCAATACCGCCGTCCATCCGCCTTACGGCACTCGGTGACGCGATCAAGAATCACAAGTGGATCGTGGTTACCGGCCGGAAACCCCACTGGATCTTCGGACGATGGGATCTCAAGATTCTCACGGATCCGAGCAACATCTACGGTAAGGCCGAGCATATCGACACTATCGTCGCCAAGGATCTCCCCAATTCGAAGCCGGGCGTCTATAAGTTCTTCAAGAACTTCAACTGGCAGAAGGTAGACCTGAGTTCGGTGCTCGTCGACGATCAAAATGGAATGGATCCGCGCAAGGCGGCGGAGAAGTGGGTCAAAGCTCACATGGACAAGATCAACACTCTCCCGGCCCCAACCGGAACCACGCTCGCGATGAGCACAACCGGCTCTCAAAGCTAATTCGAGCTACGAGCTGTCGATACGGGCCCCGAAGGGGGCCGGTGTTTTTTGGTGGTACGTACGGCTCCCCACCTCTTCGGACGAGAATGAAGATGATATTCAAAAGGCGAATTGGTTGCGGCGCTCTCGCGCCTGTGAATATAGCTTCTCCATTTGTTCGGCCATCGACTCCATTCTCCATTGCTGGGAATGGGCAATTGCCTCTCGGGATTTCACCCTCCACAGGTCCTCATCGGTCAGGAGTCGTACCACAGCGTCGGCGAACACGTTGATATCGTTAGGCACCATGTATCCGCCGTTGTCTCCACCCATTACCCACTTCGTTCCCATTGCGCCGATGGCCACGACAGGGGTACCGCAGACCATCGCTTCGCCCGTAACGAGACCCTGCGATTCGGTCAACGAAGGAAAGACAAAGACATCGGAGAGTGCGAGGAGGTCGCGGACGAGCTCTCTATCACCATAGCCGGTGAAGACGATCCTGTCGGCCAATCCCATTCGTGCCGCCTCGTCTTTCATTGCCGTAAGGTATGGTCCTTCCCCGGTGACGACGAGGCAGGCTTCGCGGCAGCTCTCCACCACCCGAGCCAAGACGGGTAGGAGAAACTCGACGTTTTTCTCTCTGCCCACTCTGCCGAGATAGGAGAGGATGCGCTTCCCACGAAGCTGTGGCCACATGGACACGAGCAGGGACTTTTCTTTGGTGATATCGCGGTTGACACCGTAGAACTCGTCAGTGTCGATTCCGGTTGGAACTATGTGGATCTCTTTCCTTAACCCGTAACTTTCTAGTATCTCTCGCATCTGTGGAGAAGGGCATATCATCAGGTCGGCCGGGCGATAGTAGTCCTGCGTCAACCACCTCGTGACCCGCTTTGCGATTCGCTCCGGGATCCAGGGGAAGTAATGCGAGACGTATTCCTCGTAGTAGGTGTGGGCGGACATAACGAGCGGGATACCGTTTCTCAATGCATATCGCTTGGTGAGGGAAGCCATCTCGAACTCCGTTTGCACATGGATTATGTCCGGACCTATCCTGTCGAGTATGCCGAAGACCGCCTTCTTGGCCCAGGGAACAACCATACGATCCTCTTTCGAAAAGAAAAGCCCGGCGGAATCGAATCGGTGGACTCGGTTCGGATCCTGATGAAAACCCGGATAATGGGGCGCAAACACGTGCACCTCGTGGCCGCGCCGTTCGAGGTACTTCTTGAACCGGTCGACTGAGATGGCCATTCCGCTAACCCGAGGATGATAGTTGTCCGTTGAATAGACGATCTTCACCATGCCTCCACAGAAGAGAGTTTAGTACATTGACTTCAGCCTTTCACGCTGGTGTCATGGCGAGGACAGCGGGGAGTATCCCAGAAAACAAGGAATTGCCTTTCATCGAAGGATGGAAGAAAATGGTTGTAGGAGGCGGATTCAATAGTCGCCTGGAGCAAAGGTCTCGAGAGGAGGATCCAATATGAAAACAAAGCTTCTCGTGAATCTTTCGTTGATGGCGGTCGTGATTGTCGGAGTTCTTGGTCTTCTTGCCTGCACTATGCCGTACGATACAACCCCATCATCATCCTCATCTAAAACATCTACTCAAGTGACGACGACGCGCAGCGGAGTACAGACTGGTTTTCTCTTCGTGGCAAACAGAGGCGGCGATTCTCTCTCCGTCTTCTCGATCGAGCCCGCAACCGGTGAGCTCTCTCCCGTAGGACAGCCGATTGACGA
>CAZDMH010000017.1:68520-100097 GCA_964506755.1 uncultured Spirochaetales bacterium | reverse complement strand
ATTCGTCGAGCATTTCGGCGTACAAGATCAATTCGAGCGAAGGATCCCTCAGTCCAATCAAAAGCACACTCGAGGCGAGCAGCTTCCCCGCTCAGTACGGCCCGCGCCACGTTGCTATCTACGAGCCGGGGCCATTCCTCTACGTGGCAAACGGCGGGGCGGTTTCGGCGTATGCAATAAACGGAGGAACCGGCGCGCTCGCACCGGCCGGACCCTCGCTCGCCGAGAGCACCTACCAGTCGGGCTCGGGCAATTTTGCCTATGACGTCGCGGTATGCACCGGGTACGGTTACGTCTACGTTTCGAATTCGAACGAGAATACGATCACGGCGTACACGATCGACAAGTCAAGCGGGACTTTGACGCCGATTCGTGGAACCACGGCTTCCAGCACCTTCAGCGCCGGCACGACGCCTCGCGGCCTTTCAATCTACGAACCGGGCCCCTACCTGTATGTATCGAACTCCGGCGAAGCAACCGTCTCGGCATACGCAATCGATCCTGCCTCAGGGGCCATAACTCCGGTCACCGGGTTGCTCGATACGAGCTCCTATACCACGGGCCAAACCCCGTATGGTGTAGCGGCTTTCTCGTCGGTCACTTTCGCGCAGTAGCCCAAGGATTTCCCGGCCGAGCCGTCGCCCACGGCCCGACCGGGGCCGGGCGGGTCGGCTCACAATCACATAGTCCCCTCTTTCTCGGGTTGCCAAATCTGTCAAAAGCGTCTAAAATATAGGCTAATCTGCAGAAGTGGCGGCATTATGCGCCTTCGATCGGCGCACAGATACCGCGCGATCCAATCAAGTCTCATTCATAATCGTTTGGACCATACGAGATATCTCATGGCTCTATTGCGGGAGGGGGGGAGGATGAGTCATGGATCGGCCGCGTCCGGTCTTGATTCTCACAGCTGCGATTCTCGCATTCACGGTTGCGTCGTGCCAAAACCCGTTCGGCTACTATGTCGGGGGTAACAAGTACCCGCTGACAAACCTGACCTCCGAAACAGCGCCGGCTGCGGCGGTCCTGCCGCCTGTCTTCTACGCAATTCCCACGACAGGAGGCTCTGCGCGCACAGTCGTGGGAACACCAACAGAAAGATCCGACCAGGAGATAGCGATTCAAACGCCGACCGGCGAGGCCATCGTCTACTACACCTACACCAAAGGAATCGGAATCGCCGAAGAGCCGCTCGATCCCAGGCCGTACACGGAGGGAACGTATCGCTACGACCCCTCGCATCCGATCGTCGTCTGCGGGAACAATACAGTCGTTCGGGTGAAAGCGGTCGCAATGAAGTCGCTCATGATCCCGAGCTCGATCTCGACTCTGGAGATGCGCATATCCTACGGATCCGGAGAGGGTCCCTCCTTCGACAAACCCGCCGGAGTCTACCAGTCGCCGTTCACGCTGACCATTACCGATCTCACACCGTACGCCACGATCTGGTATACGACCGATGGAAGTGAGCCGGTGCCGAATGACGGGAAGACCAGCTTCCACGACTCACCGCTCTACCTCGGCGTCGGCGCCTCGACGATGGTCCGGGCGGTAACGACCGCCCCCCAGCTCACGATGTCCAGCGAGACCGCCGCCGAGTACCTGTTTACGCCACCGGCGCCCCCGCCCCCGAGAGTCGCCGTGGGGCCCGGAGAGGCGACGGTTTCCTGGCAGCCCGTATCAGGAGCTACCTCCTACAACCTCTACTATCGAGCCGGATCTGCTGTCACGCCTTCGGACGGTGCGAAGGCGGTCTCCCCGTCGACCACCAAAATAGTGAGCGGACTCGCTGGCGCCACCCAGTATGCTTTCACGGTGACCGCCGTCAACGCCAACGGAGAGAGCCTCGCCAGTCCGGTCGTTACTGCAGTTCCGCTTCTCCCCGCCCCCGAAGGGTTTATCCTCTCGCCCGCATCGAGCCAGGCGGTTCTTGCTTCGTGGCTTTCACAGCCGGGAGCGGCCTCATACCGGATCTATCGCGACGTGTCGCAGACGGGCGGTTTCACAACGCTCGCATGGAGCGGGACGGCGGCCCAGGCGCTCATCACCGGGCTTTCCGCCGGTTCGGCCTATTATTTCCGCATCTGCGCAGTGGACCAAGCCGGCACTGCAGGCGCCCTCGGAGCCCCCATCGCAGGCACGAGCTATGCCCTCGACGAGATGCCGGCGATAGCGAGCGTTCCAAACGACGGCACGCTTACCCGGCCGACGCAGCTGCCGCCAGGTGCCGATCCGGCGAGCGACTACTGGATTCGTACCGTTACTCTCGGGTGGACTCAAGGGGGGTACACCTATGCGGTTTGGGATCATGACGCTCTCTATTCGAGTGCCTTCATGGTTGTAGCCTACGACGCAGGCGGTGCGATTGCTTCGCAGTGGATGTTCAATGGTAACTCATGGATATCTTCAATTTCAGTCGATGAGGTGAGCGGCAACATCTCGTTCGTCAACGACTGGGACGGCACGACGAGCGTCGTCCCGTGGAGCACCCTGAAGCTCTGAAGTAGAAGAGCTCTTCGTGGCGATGTATCAGAAGGTGAAAGCCGCCCGGCTACGAGCCGACTCTGCCTTCACGGCAGCGGCGCGTCATCGGCGTTCTCGCAATCCCGCCTCACTGCGCAACCGAAACTCGCTTTGAGCGCCATCATGAATACGATGAGCGTCAGATTGGCTACGACGACGACGTCAACGAATTCCGCGGAGCGAAATGCAACGATCAACAGGATCGTCGCCAATTCGAGCACCAACACAGTGGGACCGGCAAAGCTCGAAATGACGCTCGTCATTTTCGTTCGTCGACCCGGCGCGTGCTGTCGTCCATGTTCCTTCAAGCTCAAGGGACTGCTGGTAGCTCGGGTTATCGTCATCCTCATCTCTCCAATAGTAAAATCGGCACCTTCAGGTCACTACGATGCACTATTCATCCTTATGATGACCTAGAGCTTACTATTTATCCGCGAAATATCCAAGTGGAGACTATGAGGAATTTCTCCGCACCCACGAAAGCTTTCCTGCTACGGTCGTGAGGCACAACTCAGAGAGATTGCGGCCGGCGATCCCTATCGAGAGGGAGTGTGGTCAGAGTGCTTTCGATTTCAGCCTCTCGAGCGCCCACTGCGTATAGGTTCTCACACGCCGCTCGGGGTCAGACTGCAGCGAACGCAGTATCTCCTTGCCCGCGTCGGTCTCGAGCTTCTCAAGGGCACGAACGACCTGGACACGAACCTCCTCGTCGGGATCCCGCGCAGCGCGCACTATCCCTCGGAAAGCGGCGTTCGTACCGACGAGCGACAGCTTGGTAGCCGCGTCGCGGCGCACGGTTGGGTCCCGGTGCGTGAGCTTTCGGATGGTGTTCTCGACAAACCCCACCTCCTCCAGAACCTGGGCGACGTACGGGCGGATCGATCCGATCTCTTCGCGAAGAAGGCCCAAGAGGGCGCCTTCCCCGTGTTCTCCCATACGGCGGAACGCGAGGGTAAGCTTCTCCCGCAGCAGGGAGTCCGCATCCTTGAACTTTTCCAGGAGATAGCTCAGTTGCCGGGATTCGGTCTTGGAGGCGAGGGCGTCAAGGACGAAGTCCGCCAGCTCCTGGTGGCCATGCAGTGCGTCTATCAGGAGATCGGTTGCGGCGTCCCGTTCCGAGACGGCGAGCCCCGCGAGGGCGGCGCGCTTCACCGAATCCATTTCGTTCTCGTCGTCGATGAGCCCCGAGAGCTCCCGAACGAGATCTTCCGACCCGGCCCTTCCGATGGCTTCCGCCGCCGCAACACGCACCTCCTCGACGGGATCTCTCAGCCTGGCCAGGGCGTTGTGGAGCGATCGGCTGTCGCCAAAGAGCACCAGAGCGGATATGGCAGCCGAGCGGACCGTGGGATCCGCATCGTCGATCGCCGGTCGTATCAGTTTCAGGAAATCCTTGTTCTCAGTGGCCGGAAGAGCGATGATGATGGCGGCACGTACCGATGCGTCGTCGTTGCCGATCAGTCGAGTGACTGCCGTGTCCAGCTCCTTGCCGTAGGCCTGAGCAAGATTCGCTGCGAGGCCCTGCGCAGGTTCGGGCGCCAGAAGATAGAAATGCTCCAGGATGAAATCCAACAGATAGGGGCGATTCATCGAGGCGAGAGCACGCAGAGCGTCCACCCGCACCTTGCGCGGAATCTCGCCGCGAATATCCTGAACGAAGTCGATGAGCCTGGGCACGATGAGATGATCCGGCAGGCGCACCATGAGCTGCACGAGACTGTCGCGCGAGGCGAACTCGACGTCGCGCAGAAGCACGAGGGCGATGTCGGCAAAGAGCTCCTCGCCCCTCTGCGGCACATGCTCGAGCATCTCGTTGACCTCTTCGTATTCGGTTTTGTGGGCAAGAATCTCCTCGAACAGAAGCCGAAGTGCGTCATTGTCACCGCGCACCTCGATGCAGCGCAGGGCCTCTGAGCTCAATTCCTGACGATGTTCCGAGTTGGGCACGCCGCGAAGCGCCCGCTCGGCGACCGTGCGAATCAGCGATCGGGGCCCGTGGGTTGATAGGAGCTTCAAGGCCATCAAGAGTGTGCCTGGGTTGCTGCTCCCGCGCGCTTCGTTGAGGAATTCCGTTATATCGACCTCGGCGGCGCTGCGCAGAAGCAGGCTGGTGCGTTCGAAAGACCCGCGATCGCCAAGGTCCGCCGTGGAGATCAACTTGCGCAGCGCGCCTTCTCGCTGCAGATATCGGGCAGCGACCGCCCGCAACTCAAGCTTGTCTCCGGCGAGAGCGGTGAAAGCAAGCTCCCGATCGGTGTCGGAACCGGGCGTAAGGAGGTCGAGAACGTGGAGAGCCTCGAAGCTCGCGAGCGAAGCTGGATCGGGGTGGTAGCGATCAGCGAACTCTCTCTGGATGCGCTCTCTGGCCGCTTTCCGCACAGCAAAGACGCTGTCATGGAGAATCAGATCATAGAGCGAGTCGTAGAGGCGTTCGCTCTCGCCGGTCTTGAGGAAGGAGACGACCAGGTATCTGATTTCGAACGCACCGTCGTGGAACGCATCCCACAGTGCTCTGTTCGAAAGCTCGCTGTCATCGTTGATAATAATGTTGATCGCGAAATGGCGCACACGCCAGTCCGGGTCGCCGGTCATCTCACGGATTTGGTACAGAGACTCACGCAGAAGTCTGAGAGCCCGCTTCCCGTCGAACCTCGCCCCTCCGCCGCCTCGCGCCATCTCGCGCAGGGACAAGAGCGCATCTTTGCCCACGAACCATTTCAGGAAGCGATCCGCCTGGCTCGGATGCCCCAAGGCGAGCAAGAAGCATGGCCACAGGTCCTCACCGTCGCCGAAGCTGAGAACGCGGCGAAAGTCGCTTGAACGGGGCCTGCGCGACATTCGTTCCACCCACATGTGGGTTACCCCGATCTGATGCGGGAGCGCGACATAGGCCTCATCGCTGTTGGCGAAACGTTCAATCATCCTCGAGCGCCGAAGCAGTGTCCGGTCTCGATAGCGGCGCTTGAACTCGACGAGTCGCTCCTTGCCACCCGAGGCCACCTCCAGAAGTCTGGAGCGAAAACGGGCCCGGCTCATGAGCCAGAGGACGATCAGAACGACGGCGGCCACAACGACCGCCCCTGCGGCAGCGTAGACCTCCGACGATTGGCTGAACAGCACCGAGAACACTTTGCTCATCTGACCCTCCTCGCTATCGCACCCGCGACACTACCTTGAATACGTGAATAGGTTGTGTCTTTCCTTTTACCCTGACGGGGTCGAGCTCCTTCACCTTGAATTGGCCATCCAGTCGATCCCGAGTGTGCTGCGTGATGATAACCTCTCCACCTTTGGCAACCGATTCCAGGCGCGCGGCGACATTCACCGTATCGCCGATGATGGAGTAGTTCATTCGCCGGGAGCTGCCGAGATTCCCGGCCACGAGCGGACCGGTATGCAGCCCCATACCCACCACGAGCTTCGAAGCCTTACCCTTGAAGAAGCTCCGGCTGCCGCTCTTGATGAGCTCCTGGATTTCGAGGGCGGCGCTTACGGCCTCGACCGCGTCGACCTCCTCCGATTGCATCGGGACTCCCCAAGCCGCCATGATCGCGTCTCCGATGAACTTGTCTATGAAGCCCTTGTGTCGAACAATGATCTCCACAGCCTCGCTGAAGTACTCATTCAGCACCTCGATGAGGTACTCCGGCGACTGATTCTCAGAGAATGAGGTGTAGCCGCGGATGTCTCCGAAGAACACGGTTGCGTTCTTCTTGTCGCCTCCCGGCTTCACGAGCTCGGGATGACGCATGATATTTTCGACTACATCATCTGAAATGTAGCGGGCAAACATGTCCTTGATCCGTCTACGCTCCTCGACCACGACCTCGATTTGGCCCTTCAGCTTCCGTTCGGCCGTCTGGTCGGTAAACAGCAATGTCAACCCCTCGACTCTTCCGCGGCGGGAACGAAGGGGCGCAACATTGAGTGAGAAGTCGATCGATTTCTCCGCGTCCTGAAAAATACCCTCTATTCCGAGTACCTCGCGGTTCTCGTCGAGCGCCTGTCGAATAGCCTTACGAACCGTCTTGTCGAGAGTCTTCTTGAAAGTCTCGTCCAGGGTTTCCCCGATCATGTCGTCCTTCAAGTCGAAGCGATCCCGGGCGACATCGTTCAGATAGCGAATTCGTCCCTCCGCGTCGGTCGTGATGAGGATATTGGTCATGGATGAGAACACGTTTTCCTGATAACGCTCCAGAAGGGCGATATCATTGAATCGTTGCCGTAGCTCGTCATAGAGTCGTGCGTTGTGGAGCATATTACCAGCGATCTTGCCAAACGAATCGAGGAACGAAAAACGATCCCGATTGTAAAAGGAGGGAGCACGCGAGTTGAGCACCAGCATTCCGAGCTGCGCCCGGTGAGTGGAAAGAGGCACGGCAATACCGCTTTGCATACCGGCGACGAGGAAAATGTCTGAAAAGAACGCATCGTCGGGCGAGCTGATGACGACGCTGTCGCCGCACTCGCGCAGAAACGCAGCCAACCCGAAACTACCGTTCAGGTTTTCGACGACGCCTATCGCACCTCTTCGGTAGCCGAGTTTCAGGCCTTTTCCCGGATCGTCCGGATCCTCATAGAGATAGAGGGCCGCAAGATCCGAACGGGTAATGTCGAGTGCCTGTTCCACCAACACCGAAGCAAGACGGGTGGGGCGCCGTTCCTGCGCGAGACGCGCGCTGGCTCGAACGAGCTCATCTAGGGCACCTGACGATCGAACACTCATACCTCTGTCCACCTGCGTTTTTTCCATTTGATAGCTGATTGAAATACGGAGAAGCTCCGCCGCACGATGTGCACGTCAGAAGATGCTTTTTCAGTTGTGAGCGAATCTGTCTGCAAATTTAGCAGAGTGGAGTGGCAGTGTCTACCGGGCGAGAACACAGGTGTTTGAAAGATCTTTCGCTACACTCAAAGTTGACGGCAGCGGTGATCTTCTCTAAGATGGTCGAACCGCATCCAACCTTCGACCCGTTTGGAGTTTGCCATGGTTGTCGCTGCGATGGTTCTGTTCTATCTTCTGTTTCCGGCCTTCGTCATCTGGCTGTGTATCAGGTTCCCGCTCGCGAATCGGATCGGTGCTGTTCTTCTCTGCTATGCGGGCGGCATACTGCTCGGCAACATCGGCCTAATACCAGATTCTGCAGTCGGTCTTCAGAATACGCTCACCGAGGCGCTCATCGCGGTCGGAATATCGCTGCTTCTTTTCACGATCGATATCGTTGCGTGGAGGAACACCGCCGGCAAGGCGATCCTTTCTTTCGGCCTCGCGACGATCTCGATCGTATTGGTGGCGTTCCTCGGTGTTTCGCTGATCCGCGGCTCGCTGCCGACAGCCTGGAAGCTCGGCGGCATGGCGATCGGACTGTACACCGGCGGGACGCCGAATCTCGCCTCGATTAAGCAGGGACTGGGCGCGAGCAACAACTCGTTCATTCTCATGAACACCTACGATACAGTCATCAGCTTTGCCTACCTAGTGTTCACCGTCTCGATAGCTCAGCGCTTTTTTCTGCTGTTCATGAAACGGTTCTCGGCGCCGAAGACGGTCACATCCTCCCACTCGGTGGAAGAGCCGGAGTCGATAACGAGCTATGTCGGTTTTTTTTCGGGCCCGGTGCTCCGCGGACTCGGCGGCGCGCTCCTTCTGGCCATCCTCGTCGCGGTTGTGGGACTTGCGGTTTCCCTCCTATTCCCTGCGAGCTTTTCGACCGCTGCAGCAATCCTTACGATTACGACACTGAGTATAGCACTCTCTTTTGTGAAACGAGTCCGTCAGACACGCAAGAGCTTCCAGTTCGGCATGTATTTCATCTACATGTTCTGCACCGTAGTAGCCTCGATGGTCCGCTTTTCGGTCATCGTACATATCAATTGGACGATCCTCGAGTTCGTTGCCCTCTGCATCTTTGGATCGATGGTGCTTCACTCGATACTCTGCACGATCTTCAAGATCGATGTAGATACCTTCCTCGTGACTTCCGTCTCGGCCGTCTGTTCGCCGCCGTTCGTGCCGGTGATCGCAGCCGGCCTGAAGAACCATTTCGTGCTGGTTTCCGGTATTACCACCGGGATCATCGGCTACGCAATAGGCAACTATCTTGGGATCACTGTCGGGTTTCTCATGCGCTAACGACATATGGAGATAATTTCATGAACGACGATTTCCGAATTCCCGAAAAAGGGCTCGAGCGACGGGAGGTCATCGCAGCCCTCGCGGCGCGAAAATCGGGGGATCCGGACTACAAGGCACCGCGCACGTGGAGTCTCGTTTACTATCTCGACGACGAACATACGCAACTTGTACAGGAGGCCTACAATCTCTATTTCTCGGAAAATGCCCTCAATCCTATCGCATTCAAGAGCCTGAAGGGCATGGAGCACGAGGTCGTTCGAATGACTTCAGGGTTGCTTCACGGCGATGCAAAGACGGTGGGGACGATGACCTCCGGCGGCACCGAATCCTGCCTACTTGCCGTAAAGACCTGGCGCGACTACGCCCGTGCGAAAAAGCCGTGGATTCGAAGACCCGAAATGGTCGTAGCCGACACAGCCCACGTGGCGTGGCTGAAAGGAAGCGGATACTTTGACGTCAAGGTCGTCAGGGTCGCCGTCGGAAAAGACATGCGGCTCGACCCCGCTGAAGTCGAGCGAAAGATCAATCGAAACACGATTCTCATCGTCGCATCCGCTCCAGACTATCCGCACGGCATGATCGACCCCATCGAGGAGCTCGGAGCGATTGCTGAGAAGAGGGGAGTTCCGCTTCACGTCGACTCCTGTCTCGGCGGATTCCTTCTGCCATTTATCGAGGAGAATGGGGAAATACTTCCACATTTCGACTTTCGCGTCCCCGGCGTGTGCTCTATCTCCGCCGACATCCACAAGTATGGCTTCTCCGCGAAAGGCGCCTCGGTGATTCTCTATCGAAACATGGACTACATGGAGCACCAGTTTTTCATAGACCAGAACTGGCCGGGCGGAGTCTTTCTCTCCCACGGGCTCCTTGGCACTCGCCCCGGAGGAGCCATCGCCGCCGCGTGGGCCGCGTTGATGTCGATCGGCCACGAGGGGTATCGCGAGTTCGCGAAGGCGACACTCGACGTTGCCGAACGGCTCAAGGCAGGTATCGCTGCGATCGATGGGCTCGAGATCATAGGCACCCCGAAAGCAAGCGTTTTTTCCTACCGATCGACTGACCGCCGTCTCGATATCTACGCCGTAGGGGATCAGATGGAGGCAAAGGGATGGCACATCGACCGTCTTCAGCGTCCCGAGGGCCTGCACGCCATGGTGACCCCGCGCCACGCTTTGATCGCCGACGAGTATCTTGCAGACCTCGCCGTATCGGTAGCGGCAGTCCGTGCCGACCCTGCGCTCAAACGCAAAGGAGACGCGGCTATGTATGGCATGATTTCGCGCATTCCGATCCGCCGCGCGATCCGAGCCGAGGTGCTGAAAATGGCGCGCTCACTCTACGGGCCGGAGAACCGTTTGCCGTAGGCAATAGACCGTCTGCGCCACGTCGTTGCTCGGTTTTAGGGCCACAAGGCGCAGGCTGGATTTCGTTTGACGACCGCGCGCTCGATTTGGTCGAGCGCGCACGGAAATGTGTGCTCGACCACTGAGCAGTGAGAGCCCTCGATTCGTCGGTATCCTGATCCGTGTCGAGGCCGTGGACTCCCTGTCCGTAGTTGACGTTTGAAGGACAGGCCCATTCTGTAGGATCCACCGTACGACGGCGTCGATGTCGTCGTCTGGATAGTTGGTTTCATTTCGATCCTCCCGATCGGGTCGATTTGCCTCGCCTTTGCGAGGCTTGAACATGGTTGTCGCAACGTGCCGTCGCGAGATCGTTCCCCGGACCGCCGCGAGTTCATCGCATTGTCCTGTTTTCCGTCACAATAATGCTCAAAGTCGTATAATCATATTCAGGAACGTGGACCAAAGGGAAAGACCATGGAAAACCTCAGGATCAGGTTGATTGGTGCTCCCACCATCGAGTTGAACGGCAAGCCTGTCGTTCCTGGTAGGCGGAAGGTGACTGCACTTGTCGCGTACCTCGCCGCGACTGAATCGCCGCAGCCGCGAGACGGTGTCTGCGCTGTGCTGTGGCCCACGAAGAGCAGCCAGGTCGCACGGGCGGAGCTCAGAGGGACGATCGCCGGCCTACGCTCTCTCGTCGGACCGGATTTCGTGCGGGCGACACGGTCAACTGTCGCCTTGGACCCTGAGGTGTCGGTCGACATTCGGGAGGTTCGGGCACTCCTGCAATCTGCGTTCAAACACCACCATGGCGAAGAAGAACTCTGTCCTGACTGTATCCGATCGATGGAGAGGGCCGTTGCACTCTGCACGGGCGATTTCCTTGCCGGATTTTCCTTTTCGGACAGCTCCGCCTTCGACGAATGGATGGTCTGCGAGGCCGACCGTCTTCGCGATTCGCTCGATGTTGCCCTTGAAGCGCTGTCACGTCCTGTTGTTGCCGATGCCAATAGCGCACCTCTTCGGTCGACACCGTTGGACTACGCCCGAATGTGGCTGCACCTCGATAGCCTGAACGAGGCCGCTCACCGGCGCTTGATGACCTTGTATGCGCTCGCGGGCCAGCGAGGTACCGCACTCAGTCAGTTTGCGACGTGCGCGAAACTACTCGAGGAAGAGCTGGGAACCTCGCCTAGCCGCGAGACTGTCGCTCTCAAGGGAAGAATCAAGACAGGTTCTATCGAGTCTGAACCTCCGGTCATCTCCGATAGAGCCGGCGAGGCAGCCGCCGACGTGGGGACGCCGGCTCGGGACGTCGGCACGGGCAGTAGCAACAGAAGGTGGGCACCGTGGATCGCGGTTGGCGCGTTGGCTGCAGCAATCGCTTTGGTCGTGTTGTTCTACGGGGCTTCGAAACACTCCCGCACAAACTCGGCTCGCATGCCTATAGCGGTTCTCCCGCTTGTCGACAATTCGAGTAGTGCTCACAACGAATGGTTTGCGGGCGGGATGACCGAAGCAATCATCACCGATCTTGCGAAGATAGCTGGCCTGCGCGTGACTTCGCGTTCGTCAGTCGACGTACTTGCCGAAAGCCGCCCGTCGATATCGCAGATACGAAGCCAACTCGGAGTGGACTATGTAGTCGAGGGCTCGGTCTCGAAAGCGGGAGACCGTGTGCGGATAAACGCACGGCTCATCGATGCAAGGTCGGATCAACATATCTGGGCCGACCAATACGAAAGCAACCTCGCAAATGTCATTGGATTGCAGAGAAGAATCGCCGAAGACATTGCCTCGCACGTGTCGGCTCATCTGTCGACGCGCGAAATAGGAGCGCTCACGCAGAACCGGACGATCGACCCCGATGCCTACGAAGCCTACCTCCTCGGGGCATTCGAGCTTACCCGACTTCCATTCGATCGCGAGGCAACCCGAAAGTGTCTCACGGATCTCGAACGTTCGATAGAAATCGACAGTACCTACGCTCCTGCTCATGCCGCGCTAGCCAACTACTACTGGAGGGCTACGCAGTTTCACGTATATCCAAGCGACGAAGGAATGAGTTTCGCTGAGGCAGAAGCCGAGCACGCCGTCGCGCTCAACCCGCGTCTTTCGGAGGGACACACGGTGCTCGGCTTCGTTCGATTTCTCCATGACTACGACTGGCAGGGTTCGGAGCACGAGCTCAAACACGCCATCGATCTGAAGCCGAGCTCGGCCGAGGCCCATTGCTGGTACGGCTCACTTCTGTGCACCGAGGGACGCTTCGAGGAAGCCATATCCGAATTGACGAAAGCGAGGGACATCGATCCCCTTTCATTGACAAATATCGTCAACGTGGCGATGGGGCTCTACTATGCCAGGGACTACGACGGAGCGATCGATGAGGCCAAGATCGCGAGAGGGATGCAGAACGATTTCTATATGAGCCACATGGTTCTCGGCTACGCCCTTGCGGCAAAGGGCTCTCTCGACGAGGCCGCCTCCGAGCTCGAGACGGCCGCCGCGCTCGCGGGCGACGGCGCCATGGAGCCCCTGGCGGTCTTGGCCTACGTCTACAATCGAGCGGGTAGGCAAAGCGATGCCGAGCGCGCGATAAGTCGGTTAACTGCGTCGGCAGCGAAGGGCATGTCGTTGTCGCCGCTTCTGCGCGCGTATATCCCGCTTGGGCGCGGAAAGTACGAGGAGGCGATGGATCTCATCGAGCAGGCATACGCAGAACACGACCTCAACCTCGCCTGGAACTTTCAGGATCCCTTCTTCGATCCCCTGCGTTACCTTCCGCGGTTCGCAAAACTCAGGAAACAGATGAACCTGTAGGCTTTCTCGCGGCTCGGATCCGTCGCTACGACTTCAACCCGGTTGTGCTGATTCCCTCGACCAGGTACTTCTGAAAAACGACAAAGATCAGCAGGACGGGAAGAAGAGAAACCGAAGCCATTGCGAATATCGCTCCCCAGTCGGTCGATGTCATCGGATCGGAGAACATTCGAAGTGCCAGCGACACTGTGAAGAGGGACGGTTTGTTTAGGTAGAGCAGCGGCCCTAAGAAATCGTCAAACCTCCAATAGAAGCTGAAGATTGTCGTGGTAACGAGCGCAGGCGTGATGAGCGGGAATATTATTCGGCTGAAGATCCGAAACATTCCGCAGCCGTCGAGATAGGCGGATTCGTCCAACTCCGACGGTACACTCCGGACAAACTGGACCATAAGAAATATGAAGAAGGGTTGACCGAGAAACATCGGAACGATGAGGGGGGCGAACGTATTCACCCAGTGAAGCTTCTGAAAGATGATGAATTGGGGGATCATAATGACCTGATAGGGCAAGATCAAAGTGATAAACATGCACACGAACCAGAAGTTGCGACCCCGAAAACGGATCCTCGCAAAGCCGAAGGCGACGAGCGCCGAGGAAAAGACGGTACCGATAGTTGCAAGGCTAACATAGAATAGCGAATTGCCGTAGAACGTGGTGAAAGTAATCCGGCCGATGAAGCGCCATCCGCGCACATAGTTATCGAGCACTACTCTGGCGGGAAGGAGCGACGCGCTTCCGAAGATGTCGGCCGTCGGTTTGAAAGAGCTCGCGATCATCCAGAGGACCGGATAGACCATTAGGAATCCGAAGGCAAACAGAAAGAGCTGGAACAGCACCTCGTTACGAATACGTGAAGCTCGACGAGAGAGAGCCACTATCTGCCCTCCTTCGTCTCGTAATAGACCCAATTCCCCGACGAGCGAAAGTTCTGGATGCCGACAAATACCGGCGACTTCAAGATGTCGTAGTCGGTGAACGAGTAGTAGCCCGAGGTGATGACCGGAATGATGATGAAAGCGAAAAACCCGAGAAGCCAAGGAGAGATAAAGGCGTAGCCGGCCGCGTTCTTGAAGCTCAGATTCCCACGCCGGCCGGCTCTTCGTGACCGAGATCGTCGCGCACCTCTCAGCGCCCCAGCATCTGCCATATCGCCTTTTGCCTCCGTCCCTTTATGTTGCCGGGACCCATACCCGGATCTCGCCTCGGGCCGGTCCCGGCAATTAATCGAGTTTAGTTGTTGTCCTAAGATCGTCCCAGAATGGCGTTGGCATTCTGCATGATCTTCGCGGCACCGTCTTTCGCGGAGATTCTTCCGTTGAGGACCTCTTGCGTTGTGTCGCGGAAAAGCTTCAAGACCTCTCCCGTTCCCGCCGGGTCCGGTGGGTCAATTGGGCTCGCATTGCCGTTTCCAACGAGCCCGATGTAGTCGAAGACTCCCTGCATGACCGGATCAACCGAGTTTTTGACCTCCGTCCGGACGCTCGAAATGATGGGAACTCCGCGCTCCCCGAGCAGTACTTTGTTGGCTTCGGCGTCGGAGAGGAAGTAGTTGATGAACCGCGCGGCCTCGCTTTTGTTCTGGGAGGAAGCAGGAATCGAGAAGAACATGGACGGCTTCAAGTAGGTCCCCGGTTGCTTCGCTCCGGCTATCTTGGGAAGCAAGGCGATCTTCAACGGCCTGCCTGCCGCGTCGACGGTGGATACCACCTGGTTGCTCCAGAGGAACTCGACCCAAGAGGTCCCCTTGGCGAGAGGAGCTTCCTGAGGGGTCGTCGTCACAAACGCAACCTCGGGGCTGAGCAACACGCCCGCTTTCAGCATACGAAGCTGGATGTTGAAGTAGTCTTCGAGCGGAGTGGGGTCGGTGAATCCGAGCGACTTTCCGTTTGGGTTGAAAAACGGTTGACCGGTCTGGCGGATCCAGTTTTCAAATCCCACCTTCGGATCGGTCGTGAAGAAGGGGATGGTCTGAACGCCGGTCGCCGAGTAGATCTTTCCGGCCATCTGCTCGAAATTGGCCCACCTCCAATTCGTCGATGGTTCGGCGACGCCGGTCTTCTAAAGCACTGCGGGGTCGTAGACCAGACATACTGCATTCGTACCAAGACTGACCCCATAGAGCTTGCCGCCGACTCGTCCGCCCGAAAGATAGCTTTCGTCGACCCCTGAGAGGTCGATCGTATTCTGCTGGACGAAAGGAGTCAGGTCTGCCATCAGGTCACGTCCCACGAACTGCAGTAGATACGCATAGTCGTGCTGCATCACGTCAGGCATGTTGCCGGATGCGACTTGCGTGTTGATACGGTCCCAATAGCCGGCCCACCCGACCGTCTCCGGCTCTATCGTCACGTTTGGGAACTTCTGCTGATACATGTCGATGACCTTCAGAGTTCTCTCATCGCGGGTCGGATTGCCCCACCACGCAACTCGCAGGGTGGTCGCACCCGACTTTGATTCCGACCCTCCGCCTGCCCAAGCGATCGACGGCACCATGAGTACCGCGCCAAGAACGAGAAGAAACCATAACTTCCTCATCACAAAGCCTCCTTTGTCACGACTGCATCTATTTGCGGGCTGGATGGGGTGATACCACCCTGGACCGTGCAATCATCCACATCCGCCACTATTGCAATACAACCCGAACTGCTTCACCCACAAAGCGGTCGGCACACTTTCTTAGCTGTTTTGGGTCAACGCCCCCTGTCGATCTTGGGAAGAAGGAGCCCCGCAGGACTCGCGAACAACGAGCTGATGCCTCATGACTACCCGGATCGAGCTTTCGCTTGGATTCTCTATGAGTTGTCGAAGGGCGTCCAAGGCCGCCGACCCTGCCTCACGGAAGGGAATGTGAACACTCGTGAGGGGCGGATTGAGGTATTCAGCCGGCCCCACGTCATCTATGCCGACGATCGCGATATCCTCGGGAACTCGAACACCGTTTTCCCGGGCGATCTTGATGAGTCTCATTGCATGCTCGTCAGATGCCGCAAACCAAGCGGTGGGGAGCTTTCGGTTATCAATTAGTGCTTGCACAGCTGTTTCGAGATCTCCATTGATGTCGAAATCGAGACAGCAATCGGGAACCCGTAGCCCCTTTTTCTCGAGGGCGGCCAGGTATCCGATTCGTTTGTCCTTGTCGATCCGGTAGGTATGCGGAACCCCCCACGTACCGATTTCGGTGTGTCCGAGGTCCGCCAGGTGGCTCACCGCGTCCTGCGCTGCACTGCGATGATCCACCGAAATCCAGCTGTAGCCGAGATCATCGAACATCCTGTTCACGAAAACATGCGGGATTTCTGCCGTGCGCAGTTGAGCCGATTCTTCTTCCTCCTCCGCGATGGTCTTCCCGAGGAACAACACACCGGCGATCTTCGATAGCTTCTTCTCCTGCTCAACGGCGGCCAATGCGCTTCCGGTCTTGAGTTGGACCCGGAAACCGTAGTCTTCGGCCTTCTCAACGAAACCGCCTATCGAAAGGTCGTATCCTTTGAACGTGCGAAAGTCGGGTCGGATCGATATTAGGAGTGTGGTGCCCTTGTGAACCGAGTGATTCTCGTGGCGAATGTTGAGTTGTTCCATTGCCGCAAGGATCGAAGCCCTCACCTGCGGACGGACATTTTCCCCGCGCAGGAAACGGAACACCGTGCTTCGAGATACCCCTGAGAGCCGGACGATATCCATGGAAATTTTGAGACTAAAGTGTCAAAATTCGCCCTCGCCGGGCCCATTCCAACCCAAGCTCGGCGAAGCCCGATCGAGTCTCGAACGCCGTGCGTACCGCGGTGTTCAAGTCCACGGGAGCGCCGTCGAGTCGAATCCGTGCTACTCCTCCAGAAGCATTGAACGCCGAATCGACAGCGCGTGCATGGTCGAGCGCGTTGTCGATGGTCGAGCGCGGCGTCTTGCCCGACAGAATACCGGCCGCCTCGATAAAGGGCAGATCATGCGCGTCGCCTACATCGTCGTGAAAAACTTCATGAAATGACGATCCGGCATTCTTCGAACGAAATGATATTTCTCCGGTATAAGTCCATCGGAATTCTCCCGCTTCGAAAACGTACTCGGTGATGGGCTCGACAAGCTCAGTCGCTCCGTGCGTCGCGACAAACAGGATCTCCACACCGGTGGAGGTGCGAAGACGTACAAACTGGGTATCCGCCGATTCGATATCGGCGATGTGATAGTTCTCGGCGTAGATCATTGACGGGGCCGCGCATCTATCCGGCCCATCGCCGGCGACGTACAACATGTTTTGGAAGAAATGGGAGCACGCATTCTGAAGCGGCGAATCACGAACCGGTCGTCCCTCAACGAACAAACGGCCCGCCCACAGGTTTCTCGAGTAATAGGCCGCCGATCGTGGCCAACTCACGAGCGTACGAGCCGACAACAGGCGACCGTACTCACCGCCGAGGGCGGCCCGCTTCAAGTACTGCGTTGACGGACGCAGTAGATGCTGGAAGCCGATCATGAGATGCTTCCCGGTTCGGCATCGGCACGCCTGCATTCGCTCGGCGTCCTCGAGGTTGCCGGCGGCAGGTTTCTCACAGAGAACGTGAAAACCCGCTTCGAGAGAAGCAATGCTCATCTCGGCATGCACCGGTATTCCGCACGGAACCGTGACGAGATCGATACGCTCCCGTTCACATCGAAGCATCTCACGATAGTCGCGGTATATTCTGGCTCCTTGTGCTTCAAGCACCTTTTCTCGGTGCTCCTCGTCGCCGCCGGGGGCATACGGGACTCGAATAGCAACGGCATCTAGTGAGAGGAGTGCAGGGTGAGCGGCAATTGCCTTGAGGTGTGTTTCCGCGAAGCCGCTGATTCCGATCACGGCCGTGCGCATGGGTCTCATCGTATTGTCGTAAAGCTAAGCACAAATCGCCGCGACGCGCAATCTACCGATTTGTGCCTGCACGATCAGATTGTCGATTCAACCGTTCTGAGCCGCAACGTATGACGGGGTGTATCCGAACAATGACGAATTCTGGTCATACTGCGCAGAACGGTGAATGGCTATAATTCAGTCGGTGGTGAGCGAGAACAACTTCTCCTCACGCACTAAAAAGGGGGGATTTTCGCATGAACGGTTCACCGATTCGAAGAATACTGCGGGGGGTAGGTCTGCTGCCCTGGGGAGGTATCGGAATCGCTCTGGCGATTGTACTGACCCTGAGCAGCTGCGTCGCGCCCGTCTCGGTATCGACTGGGAAGACAGGTCTCTTGATCTTGACATTCAGTGACGGTGTGAGTCGTACGATCGTGCCGTCGATCAGCATGGTTCCCGCAACCTACGAGGCGGTTGGCACCGGCCCGAACGGCGCGACATTTACCGAGGTGGTGAGCGGGACCACAGGCGCTTCTGTTCAGGAGCTTGGGTTCGGCGACTGGTCGATAGTCGTAACGGCAAGGAACTCGGAGGATACACCGATTGGAGAAGGCAGTGCGACGGCAACAGTTCACACGAATCAAGCCACAAGCGTCGCGATCTCCGTGACGCCATACCACGGCACCGGCGTTCTGAGTCTCGTGCTCCTGTGGCCCGCTGCCGGCATTGAGGTTCCGGAAGTGACCGCGACCCTGGACCACACTGGCGAGGCGTCTCGAGCGCTGGACTTTCTCGTCGATAAACAATTGGGAACAGCAACATTCTCCGCTGATGACGTCGAGGCGGGATACTACACCTTGACGGTGAAGTTGATGGATAACGGCGCACTGGCTGCGGCCGCAGTCGAGGTAGTGCGTGTTCTCGCCGGGCAGACGACGGGAGCAACTTTACAGTTCGACCAGACGAACAGCGTGGGAGGATCGCTGTCGTTGAGTATCTCTCCCAGCCTTGGTGATCCGCTGACGGTGAGCGTCGCCGGAGCGACGCAATCGAAGCCTACAGATCAAACGCTGACTTTGACCTCGAGCATAGCCGAAACCGGCGTAACTCCGGCCTATACGTGGTACGTGAACGGAGAAGCAGCCGGTACGGGCAGCTCCTTCATCTTTGACACAACATGGCCGCAGGGATTGTATCGAATCGACGTCACCGCGTTCAGCGCCGACATGACTCGAGGCGGCAGCGCCGGTGCGACGATCTCGGTTACCGCACCCGGTGGAAGCGGGACGACGGAGTACGTTCTCACCACCGGGATCAGTGGGTGGAGCACAGGAAGGGGTACCGTCGATGTGAGTCCGGCAGGCTCTTCGTTTGCAGCGGGAACCGTCGTCTCTTTGACGGCCGTCCCCGACCCGGGATCGACCTTCGTCGGGTGGGCCGAAGCGGGTGCCTCGCAATACCAGTATGTCTCTGCGGCCAATCCGCTTACCATAACTATCAATGGCGATACCACGTACTTTGCTACGATGGCGGTGCCGGAAATACCGAACAACGGAATCGACGATGATCTCGACGGCCAAACCGACGAGCCCTCCTGAAGGGTCGGCCGCAGCGATATCGGAATTTGCGCTGAATGAGAGCAGGCGCAGGTCGGGGCAACGCTCCACGTTGATGTTGCAGACGCAGGCGCCTATACTTCTCTGACGATAGGCTGAGTGATGGGAGCTTTTCGAGGAGCCTACCGGTGAGTGTCGTTTGGTGGATATTGACGCTTTCCTTGCGGACGTAATCCTCTTCGTGCACGCCGGCTATGTGGCTTTCACGGTCGGAGGGGAGATTGCAATCCTCTTGGGCGCTGCGTTGCGGTGGCGCTGGATACGCAATCTTCCTTTTCGAATCGCGCATACCACTGCGGTCGTGCTGGTGGCCGTGGAGGCGTTGATCGGAGTGAGCTGCCCTCTCACTGTATGGGAGTATCGTTTGAGGCTCCTTGCTGACGAACGCGTAGGTGATCAGATACCCTTCATCGCCAGGGCTGTGCGCAGCATCATCTTCCACGATTTTCCCGCCTGGGTTTTCGTTCTCGTGTATGTGGGCTTCGCAATCGCCGTGGTAGCGACGCTCGTCCTTGTCCCTCCGGGGCGCCAACGAAGGAGCGGTCGCCACCTTGAGGTTCCTCGTGGCTCGGTGAACCCCGAGCGACGACGCGAATAGGTGCGCCTCTTCGCTGCAGTTCTGTCACTGCCTTGCCTGCCTTCTGCATTATCACCTACCATCTCGTACCCGCCGGATGCGATAGCTATCACGGCAATCTCTCTCCACGGAGCCCGAACCCGGGATTGCGGAGGCTGCAATGAACAACGAAGATACGCGACCGGTTGGTATCTTGATATTCGACGATGTCGAGGTCCTTGATTTCAGCGGACCGTTCGAGGTCTTCAACCACGCGGGCAAGCTTACGCTCGCACTGGGCGAAACAACCGTGCCCAAATTGTCGCCCGACCCCGACTCTTGCAGCTGAAAGACGTAGAACCCTGCCCTCGTCGCCGGCGTATCCACGCCCGCATCCACGCTGCAGCCGTTGAAGAGGTAGGACTGGTGCCCGCCGCCATGGATCCCGAGTGTGCCGGTCATTATGCCGGAGCTCTCGCCCAGGTCGATCGAGCAAGTCCCGTCCGTGCCCGTCGTGCCGCTGAGGCCGGCAAACTCCACGGTTGCGCCGACGACGGGCGCTCCGGTGTAGCTGTCAATAAGCTTCACCAGGAGCGAGTGCGTGGTAGCGGTAGGAGCAGGTGGAGGCGGGGGACAGGCGATCTACACCACCGACGCGACGACCGCAAGCAGGAGGGCTGCCGTCGAATGCACCGGCCGGGTCATCCTGCGGGCCCGACTCGTCGTTCGGCGGCCTGAAACCGATCTTGACTGCCAACGGAAAGAAAACATTGATCTTGTTTTCATATTCGTGACTCCTTAGGGTTGGGGAGTCGGCAGGTGTGGCAAAATAGTCAGATCCAACCCTTGCGCATGCATGGGCCCGTGAACTGCTCAAGAGTTAGTATATGAACTTCCTGAAATGGAGGGCCGGTCGGGTTGTAGGAACCAACATCACGACGCCGGGCCCGCGATGCAGAATGTGACTTCCGTTCGGTTGTGCGTACCTTTTCGAGTTGAAAACGCTCGCGGCGACGGTCGGCATCCACGGCCGACAGGCAACTCTGCCCTCCAGACCAAACGAGCTTCCCCCGGCCCACTCTACGCCTCCGAGCGATTTACCAATCCTATGTATAGTATAACACCGGCGCAGCCATCTCATAATGGCCTACGCCTATCGACCCCTTGTGAAGGCTCGTGTGAACTGAAATCTGTCGAGAGTCGGTCTGTCGCAGATCTCATGCCTCGAGGTCAGTGATCGTGCAAACACGGTCGCTTGCCCGATCACTGACAAGTTTGGTTTCGTCGTTCTTGAAACGCATATGCGGGTCGCCCATCCCCGAACCCTGGCGGGAGCTCCACGGACACAAAAACCGAGGGTTATCTTGCGAAGCAAACGGTAATTTCCTATCATGATCCCCGGAGGTACACAATGTCTGACGCTGAAAATCCGTATCAGCCTCCAGCGGCTGCTGACGAGGCGCCATTGTCGCAAGGGGAGATGGGAGAAGCAACTGCGGCCACCCGACAGCTCTTGGGGAAGGCCGGACCGTGGTTGAAGTTCCTCGGAATCATGGGCTACATCGGCTGCGGCTTCATGGCCGTTTTTGGGGTGATTTTTCTCGTACTGCCGCTCACCGGTGACAACGTCTTCGGGAGCACGTCTCAATCGCGGCTGGTGGGTCCCGCTCTCGCGCTGTTCTATCTTGCTCTCGGAATAGTGCTCTTCTTTCCCGCGCGCTTCATCCACAAGATGGGAAGCCGATCGACGCAGTACCAGCAGGACGGGGACGCGACAACGCTCGAGGGTGTGGCACTCCATCTCAAGCAGGTTGCCAAGTTCTACGGTATCGTCACCATTGTCGGTCTGGCGTCTATCCCGGTAATCCTCGTGGTCTCCATTATCGCCGCGGCTGCAGGCTCGAGCTCAGGCTGACCGTGGTCGATACGCTCCTGCGGGTCGTAACGCCTGAAGGGATTTCCTTTGACTTGCACCCGGCGGGGCCGCTCCCGCGCCTTGCTGCCTATCTCTTGGACACGTTCTTCCAGTTCCTTATCCTGATCGCCATGGCTTTTCCGGCAGAAGCGGTAGGGCTCACCGGGCCCTGGATATTCTCACTCCTCGGCTTTGCGTTGATGTGGTTCTATATGGTTTTCTTCGAGGTGCTGCTCGGCGGCAGAACTCCGGGGAAGCGTATTGTTGGGCTCCAAGTCGTCCAGCGGGATGGGACACCCCCGACGTTCGGTATGTCGCTCCTCCGCAACCTCCTCCGTTTCGCCGACTTCTTTGCGGCGCTTGGACTTCTGGTACCTCTCCTCGTGCCTGGCTTCAGACGTCTCGGAGATCTCGTCGCCGGTACGCTGGTAATCTATGCTCCCGAGCAGGTGAGCAATCGGAGGGGCCGGAACGCATTCGATTCAGTGAGCCCGACGCCTCCCCAGCGAATACTCGACTCCGACGCCTCTCTGGCAGTCATGGAGTTTGCCCGAAGAATGGACCGGTTCGGTCCCGGGCTCCGGAAGGAGCTTGCCGAGCTTGCCCTTCCGGTGTATGTCCTCGATCCCGAACACGAGAAGGACGCCGAGCCGACGCTTGTCTCGATAGCCGCGTGGTGCGCAGGTGTGCGTAGATGACGGAGAAGCAATTCATTTCTCTCCGGGCTCCAAAATGGAAGGAGTTCGAGAAGATCCTTGCCGAGCGACCGAAGAGACGGCTCCGACGGGGTTTGCATGAGACGATCACCTTTCCGCGGACCTATCGCAACATATGCCGAGACCTCAACGACGCACGCGCGGAGCGCTACTCGCTGGCTCTCATCGAACGGCTCAATCGACTCGTATTGATGGGTCACCATCTGCTCTACGGCAGCCGAGTGGAGTCGCCGTGGCGAGCCGTGACCTTCTTTACGGCAGAGTTCCCACGCGCAGTACGAAGGTTCGGCAAGGCGGTGCTCCTGTGCCACCTTCTCTTCTACAGTATTGTCGGGCTCACCTGGCTCTTCGCCCTGCACAGCCAGGATCGGGCGAGTCTCGTTCTGGGACGCAATACGGCTCAATCACTCCTCGAGATGTACGACCCAACCAGTCCTCATTTCTTGAAACCGAGAGACGTTCAAACCGACGCGAATATGTTCGGATACTACATCGCTAACAACGTCTCCATTGGTTTCCGAACCTTCGCCGGTGGAGCTCTCGCGGGCCTCGGTAGCCTCTTTTTGCTCGCTTACAACGCACTCTTTCTTGGCGCGGCCATTGCGTTGATAGATGCCGCGGGATTCGACGGAACCTTTTTCCCTTTCATCATCGGTCACTCGGCTTTCGAGCTGACAGCGGTCATCATCTTCGCACTCTCGGGATTTCTGCTCGGGAAGGCGCTGCTCATGCCTGGTCGGTTCTCACGCACTGAGGCGCTGCGACGCACCGGAGGAGAAGTCTTGCCGCTCGTCGGCGGCGCGGCCGTCTTTTTGTTCTTCGCGGCGAGTATCGAAGCGTTCTGGTCGTCGCATATCATGGACAGCTGGATAAAGTACGCAGTCGGTTCCGCCGTGTGGATCACTGTCTTCCTTTTTCTCCGCTTCGGAGGGCGCGGTGAACGTCAGTCGAGCTGAAATTGTCTTGAGAGAACGCCGCTTTTGGGAATCACTCGACGTCGCAGGACCGATGTACCGTCGATGGATGGGCCCGATCGCAGTCTTTTTCGGGGCTCCATTTGCAGTCGTCGTTGCGGCGCTCATGGTCGCGCTCAGTCACGTCCCACCGTGGGTTCCGGCCCTCGTCATCTGGTGGCTCAAACCGTTGTGGGATCGGTTGGTGATGGTTCCGGCAGGAGTTCTCATGTTCGAGCCGGGAGCGAGCTACAAGACGATGGCAGGTTCGCTCACGAAGGTTATCTCCGCCTCTCTGGGCGCCGATCTGACGTGGAGACGATTCAGCCCACTTCGTGCCTATCTCATTCCGGTCTCGATGTATGAACGGCTCGGTCGTCGGGAGGGCTCGAAACGAAAGCGGTGGCTCCGCCGCAATTCCGTGTGGAAGCTTTTCGGGATAACCTGGCTCTGCATAGGCCTGGAAGGGCTTGTGGGTCTGTCACTCGCACTGACCTTCATGGCCATGACCTCGGTGAGTGTAGTGGCCTTTGGCTCCACGGCGGCGCAGAATACCTCCCTTCTCTACAATCTCATCTATGCTACGGTTGTACTGTGTGTGGAGCCGTTCTACGTACTCGCCTCTTTTTCGATGTACGTCAATCGACGAACTTCGGCCGAAGGTTGGGACCTGCAGCTCGCCTTCTCGAGACTGCGGAGCAGATTCCCGGCCACGGGCGTGAAGATCATGCTCGCCGCGTTTTTTCTGATTTTCTCGCTGCAAGCCGTCTCAACAAACGCCCAGCAAACAGCCTACACCCCCACGAGAACCCAGAAGTCCGCCTTCGTTGAGCGCGCCAAGACGGTGCTTGCAGGCAACGAGTTCGGAAGGACCATCGTTCGCCGCAGGATTCGAATCAAGAAGGGGGTGAACCTGAGCGGGCTGTTTCAAGGCCGCGGTGGGAATCCCGCGCTCAACCGTCTCGGGGCCGAAGCTCTGAGAATCTTCGCCGTCGCGATCGCGTTGGCACTGATAGTCCTCGGAGTCGTTACGAATCGTCACCGCATCTCCTGGATTTTACGGCGTTTCAGCAAATCGAAGCGTGAGGGAGAACAAGCGCTACCGACGAGAAACGAGCTCTCCAACGGGACTGATTGGATCAGCGACAGCCGTCGGGCGTGGGCCCGCGGCGGCATTCGAGAGGCGCTGGGTATTCTCTATCGTGGAAGCCTCGAAATGGCGAGGACGAGGTACGGGATCGACATTGCAGAAAGTGCCACCGAGCGAGAGTGTCTGCGGATTCTCAGAGACTCGGATCCTGCTCCTGTGTTCCTCCAAGCGGTGGAGGAGGTGACGGGAACCTGGATCAGGCTTGCCTGGGCCGGAAGCGTGCCTGACGCGCCCCGGTTCGACCGTCTCTGTCGGACCCTTGACGAGATCGGACGGAGCAAATGAGCCTCAACAAGACTCTGGGGACATTGGCCGCGCTCCTCGTCGCCGGCGCGCTCGCTTTGTGGTGCGTTACCCATCTCGAGCTCCGCGAGGTGAAGCAGGTTGTGCCCCCTTCACCGAGAGTACAGGACGATCCGTTCTATGCACTTCAGCAGATACTCACTCCTGCAGTCACGGTCTCGCGCTACAGCGACCCGGCCAAGATCGATCTCGGACACGCCTCTCTCGTGATCCTCAACGCACGCAATCTGCAGACCATGGACAAAGGAAGGTTGACTCGTTGGTTGGACGATGGAGGCGATCTGCTCGTGTATTTTGTAGACCCCTCGGTCCAGCCGGCGGCGAGCTGGTGGGAGGGAAAGGGGCCGTTCGCGGACCTTGCACCGCTATTCCAAAAGCCCAAGAAGACCGCCGACTCGCCCTCTGACACAGCTGTGCCGACGGAGGAATCGGGTGCGGCGGGCGCACCCCCTACAGCACGGAAGGCGGAAGGGGGTGTTCTCGTCGATCCCCGGGTCTCCTTTCCACACGCGATCCGCGACAAGCGAACCAGCATAATTCAGGTCGGGCAGGCCAACAACGCCGTTGCCCGAGTATGGGGCAGGGGGGCACTGATCGTCTCGGGTGCTCCCCTTTTTCTCGAGAACAGCAATCTGAAAGACTCGGACAACCTCGCCTTCACCGAGTGGTTCCTGGGCGATCTCGTCTCCCACCCCGGCGGGGTGGCTTGGATTCCCCAATCCTACGCCTCGCAGTCCGCCGGCGGCGGCTTCGAGACCTGGCCGATATTGGTTGCATTCCTCTCGGTCTTTTTCTTGCTGTTCTGGATGAGATCTCCGAGACTTGGACCGACCATCCCCGAAACACCCGCCGAGACAAGAAGCCTGAGGGTCCGTTTCCGCTCGGAAGGGCGTTTCCTGTGGCGCTATGGAGCAGGTGAGCTGCTGATGCGCTCGCTCGAGTCAGGCCGTTCGCTCGACGAAGTCGCATCGAGCGACCCCCAACGGGCCCAGAAGTGGGTCGTCGGCTTGCGCAATCGCCTCCGAAGACCATCACGAAATGATTTCCAAATCGCCATAGCGGAGCAGGTGGAAGTAAGCGCGCGCGCACGCGAGCTGCGATAGATGAGAAACAGTATTGCCGCACAAGAATGATAAAGGGAGAGATATGACGATCGAAAAAGCAGCGCAGATCATCGAAACGATACGATCGGAGGTCCAGAAGGTAGTTATCGGGCAGAACGATGTGGTCGAGCAGGTTCTGACCGCCTTCGTCGCAGGAGGACACGTGCTCATCGAAGGACTTCCCGGCCTCGGCAAGACACTGCTGGCGCGGTTACTCGCCGCCACCTTCACCGGAAGCTGCAGACGGGTTCAGTTCACCCCGGACCTCATGCCGAGTGACATCATCGGGCACGTTCTCTACGACATGCAGTCCGGCAAGTTCACCACACGCCGCGGACCGGTGTTTACCAACGTTCTCATCGCCGATGAGATCAATCGCGCACCCGCCAAGACGCAGGCCGCACTCCTTGAAGTCATGCAGGAGTACCAGGTCAGCTTTGACGGTCAGACTCATCTTCTCGAGCGGCCGTTCATGACGCTGGCTACTGAGAACCCCGCTGAGCACGAGGGCACCTATCCCTTGCCGGACGCCCAGCTCGACAGATTTCTTCTGAAGGTGCTGATCCCTTATCCCAGTGAAGAGGCCGAGAGCAGCTTCGTCCGCAATCTTCTCGACAGCAAGACCGGCGAGACTTTCGATCTGTCGACGGTGCGGCAGGTCTGCGGGATCGAGGAGCTCGCGGAGGTCCAGAATCTCTGCGCCATGATCCGCGTTGACCCACTGATCGTGAATTACGCCGTGCGATTGGTCGGAGGGACACGCGACCATCACGGCCTGCGCACCGGTGCAGGACCCCGGGCGAGCCTCGCCTTGGTTCGCCTTGCGCGCGCCGCTGCTCTCGCCGAGGGAAGGGAGTTCGCGACCCCTGACGACGTCAGACGGTGGGCGATTCCCGTCTTGCGGCACAGGGTTAATCCCGCGGCAGAATGGGAGATGGACGGACGTGGCGCCGAAGATGCGGTCCATCTCGTTCTCGACAGCGTCAAAGCACCGCGGATATGAGGCCCTCGCCGGTTCTCTTCGGGTTCTCACTCCTGCTGCTCGTCATGGCCGTTCTGTCGGTACTGGTGCCGGAGACGAGGCCCTTCTGGTGGCTTCCGGCACCGATTGGGGGCGCTCTTGCACTTGCCGATGCGCTCACCGTGCCCGGCCTCAAGCGGCCGCGACTCGACCGAAAGATTGCACCGTTGCTTACGGTGGGGAAGGAAGCCGAAGTAGAGCTCACATTCGAGGCGCCGGTACCGAACCGCCGCCTTCGCCTGTTTGACGGCATACCCTCGGGGTTTCGTTCGGCAGGCCTTCCGATAACGGCTCGGCCGACGAAGGACCAGGTCGAGAACGGTCTGAAGCTGACCTACAATGTCGTTTCCGACAGGCGCGGCCTGTTCGAGTTTACCCCGGCCTGGGTCGAACGACCGAGCCCTCTCGGTTTCTGGGTACGCAGATATCGTTTGGGACCTCGACAAGAAGTCCGCGTCTTCCCCGACCTGCGCCGGCTGGCCGGCTCCGGCTTCCACTTCGGCGGGTCTCCCGCACCCTCACAGGTCGCACGCAATCTTCGCAGACGCGGACTAGGGCTGGAGTTTCACCAACTTCGTGAATATCGTCAGGGCGACATGATGAGGACCGTCGATCAGAAAGCAACGAGTCGTTTCCACAAGCTCATTGTGCGCGAGATGCAGGAAGAGGAGGATCAGACGATCCTGTTTTTTCTCGATACCGGCTACCGGATGACGGAACAGGAAGATGGAATCAGCCACTTCGATCACGCGTTCGAGGCGATGCTCTCCCTCGCCTACGTGGCCCTCCGTCAAGGCGACAGGGTCGGCGTACGAACCTGGGGACCGGACGAGCGATGGATACCGCCGATGAGAAGCGTTTCGGCGTTTCCGAAGCTCGTGCACCGACTTTATGACGTAGAGGCGCGCCCCGAGTCATCGAGTCCGGCCAGCGTTCTCTCAGAGTTGCTCCCCCGCATGACGCGACGAACGCTCATCTTCCTCCTCACAAATTTCCGAGAGGAGGACGGTGAAGGGATTGCCCCTCTTATCCCCATCCTTCGATCTCGACATCTGTTTTGCACGGTGTGGATTCGCGAAGCCGTCGCCGAAGCGCTTGCGTCTCGGATTCCACGCTCCCATGACGAAGCCCTCGAGACGGCTATGGCGCGGTCGTTCCTCAACGAACGGCGACGGTGCCGAGTATCCTGGGAGTCTCAGGGCGTCTTGACAATAGACACCACCGCAAAGTCGCTCAGGCCGTTGCTGCTGCAGCGCTACTGGGACATCAAGACGAAGGGGCTCCTCTGAACGTGGTCGAGGTGGTGAAGAGCCTTCCCACAGCGACACGCGCAAGGAAGCTCACCGTTCGGCGGACAGCACAGCGCCGTTGATCGTGCTTTGGTCATCCGGTCAACGACGACATTGATGTCAACCAAGCCGACCTATGTCCTGAAGCGACAGGCTCTCTATTCCACCATTCCCCCGGCCGTGATACCTTTGACGAGGTTTCTCTGAAATATGACGAAGTAGATGATTGACGGAATGCTGACAATTGTGGCGCCGGCCGCGGTCAATGACGCGTAGCGAACCCATTCACCGGAAAAGAACAGCAATCCGAGCGGCATCGGATACTTGACACTTGAGACGATGAAGATGAGTGAGATGAACATATCATTCCAGCTCCAGATAAAAAAGAACACCATGATCGCGAAGAGTGCCGGCAGGTTGAGCGGTACCACGATCCGCGACAGCAAGACAAGGTTGCTGCAACCGTCGATTTTCGCCGCCTCCACGTAGCTTTTCGGAAAGGCACGGAAGACGCTCGTCATGAAATACGTACCGAAGGCGAGATCCATGGAGGAAATGACGAGGGCAACGGCAAGCCGCGTATCGTACAGCCCGATCACCCGTAAGAAATAGTAGAGCGGATAGATGATGGATTCTACGGGAATCATCATTCCGAAAAGGAAGTAGAACAAGACGAGGTTGGCCCTGCGGATCCGACCAATTCCCAGA
The DNA here is from genome assembly GCA_964506755.1 of uncultured Spirochaetales bacterium. GTDB lineage: Bacteria > Spirochaetota > Spirochaetia > DAHUYW01 > DAHUYW01 > CAZDMH01. The sequence continues at coordinate 71,106 of CAZDMH010000017.1, read as the reverse complement.
ACATAACCATTGAAGATCGAGACGATTACTGAGATTCCGGTAACGAGGCCGCTGATTATCAGACTATTCCAGAACTTGATGCCGAAGCTTCCCTTGATCCATGCGGAGCGAAGCACCGAAAAATCGATGCTCTTCGGGAAACTCAGGGGGCCGAAGTTTGCGATTTCGGCTTCAGTCTTGAACGAGTTGATCCAGACGATGAATATCGGGAAAAGCACCACGATCAGAACGACCAACAGGACGATGATTGCCGCGACATTTCCAGGAATTCGCTTGAGTCTGCGGGAAATTCTTCTACTGCTCATAGCGCATACGTATCCTCATGAAGATGAACGAGATAATGAATATTCCAACGGTAAGAAGGGTGGAGATGGCTGCTCCGTAGGAAACCCGGAAATAGGTGAAGTAGTTGAGGTAAATGTAGTAGGCGGCAACCGAGGTCGCGTTGTCGGGACCTCCGCGGGTCAATACGTAGACATAGTCGAAGAGCTTGAGGCCGTACATGATCGTCGTAAGAAGGACGACGGAGATCTCATAGTTCAGCTGCGGCACGATGATCGACAAAAATCGGCGTACGGTTCCCGCCCCGTCGATACGAGCGGCATCGTAAATGGCGGGATTGATGCGTTGCACGCCGGCAATGAAGATGACCAGACAGTACCCAATCTGAAACCAGATCAATATCGCGGAGACCCAGGCGAGCGCGGAGCCCGGATATCCGAGCCATCCCCTGCCGAACCTACCCAACCCGAGGCCGGTTAGCAGATGATTCAAAGCTCCCCAGCTCGGATTCAAGATCCAGCGCCATGCGATGGCCGAGGCGACGGGTGTGATCACTTGCGGCACGTAGAATCCGGCGCGAAAGACCGTTGCAACTGGTTTGCCCAACCGGTTGGTTACGAACTCCGAAAGCGTGACTGCCAAAACGAGAGACACGGCAACTGGAACCGTCGTGAGGGCCAGGATGATGACGAAGTTGTTCTTGAACGAATCCCAGAACAGCTGATCTGACAGAGCGCTACGGTAGTTTTGCAGACCGGCGAAGCCGATCTTGCCGATTCCGTCCCAGTCGGTGAAGCTCAGTGCCACCGAGGACAACGACGGAAGCACCACAAAGAGGGAAAACAGGACGAGACCGGGTAGCAGCAAGAGATACATCGTCCGATCTCGAGCCACGTGTCGGGATGATATCATCAATACACCTCAGATGACAACTGTGTTTCACCGGGGCCGAGGTTCCTTCTGCCGAACCGTCCCGCTCCCGGCAGGAAGCCGGGAGACGGGCTTTGGCGGGAGCCATTGGCTCCTTCGGTGAATTGCTGGCGATCCAGACTACCGTGCAGAACCGACAGTCTTGTCGAAGTAGGAATCATACGCCTTCTGAAGAACGGCTGCGACATCGGCAGGAGTCGATCTCATGGAGAGAAGCCCCTGCAGCGCATTTCCGAACACGTCGAAGAAGGTCGGCACCGGCCAGTCGACATAGTAGGAGAATCCATCGTTCTTGTTGATCGTGTCGAATAGTGTGTTGATCCGCAGCACTTTTGGATCCGTGATTTTGGCATAGTCGATGGTCGTTGCAGGGACACCGCCTTTGAGCGCCATCGTGGTTTGGGATTGCGTTCCGAGCATCAGGTCCATGAGGTCGATCGCTCCCTGTTTGTTGGTCGCGTTCTTGGGAATCACGAAGGCATTGCCGCCAGAACCGACGTTCAATTTCTTGCCTGGCATCAGGAAGACGCCCCAATCGAAGTTCTTTGCCTCTTTCAGCAGTGTGCCGTAGAGCCAGCTGCCGGTAATCAGCATCGGACTTTTCTGCGCAACAAATCCTTTCCACATGTCGTCATAGGAGACCGCCATGAAGTCTTTCGGGAAGTAGCCGGCCTTCACCCAATTCTGGAACTTCGTCAGGGCGCTCATGAATTCCGGTCCGGAGAAATTGATCTTCTTTTTCAGAAACACGTAGTTGTTGATAAAACTCCTCGAGGCTGAGTAGTTCAACAGCTCACCGAACTCGTGGAATGCAGGCCACTTGTCGGCATCTCCGAAGGCAATCGGCGCTATACCCTTCTTGACGAAGGTGTTGCATACCTGCTCGAACTGTGCCAGATTCTTCGGGACGGTCACACCATACTTCCGGAACATCTCTTTGTTGTAGTAAACCATAATGAACTCGCCGTAGGTGGTGATCCCATAGACACTGCCTTGGCCCATTCTCCCGTGGCTGTCATACCGGAGGACATTCTGGAGAGATGGGCTCAGCTTCTTGTTCCAACCGTGCTGGGCGAAAACGGAATCGAGGTTGTAGAGCAGTCCGTCCTTGACGAGCTGCCCCATCGTCGCGGTGCCCTTGTTGAATTCCGAAATGTCGGGGCCTTTGCCCGACGCGAGGACCATTCGGAACGTCTTCTGAAGGTCTTCGAACGATTTCTGCTCGAACTTGACCGTGGTCTGAGGGTATTTTTGTTTGAACTCGTTGAGGGCGACATTCCACGCTTGGGCCATTGCGTTGTCGGCTGGTTCGTACCACCACACGGTGAGCGTTTTGCTCTGCTTCTTCTCGGCTGTGCCGTTCGCGAATAGCTG
>CAZDMH010000017.1:65299-68420 GCA_964506755.1 uncultured Spirochaetales bacterium | reverse complement strand
TTCTGTCTCTTGCCGGTACGTGCGTAGTACCACCCGAGCCAGGAGCTGAGGAGCAGCCACCTGCCGCCGCCATAGTAGGTATCTTCCGGATATCTTCTTACACCTCCTTCGATCAAGAGCTTTGTCTCGATCAGTCGAATGGTTCTTCGCATCCGTTTGTCGTTTGGTTCGACGACGCCAAATGGAATTGTCACCCAGATGAGGCTGGCGTCCACGCTGTTGGAGTTCCTCATCTTTCGAAAGCGCCCGTCGACGGTCAGGTTCAGTATGGTGGCTCGGATCTCTTCGGCAAGGGTGGTCAGTTGTTTTTCTCCGAGCAGACCATTTATGGTCTTGATGCCGCCGTAGACGCAGGCAAGGGTAGAGGGATGGATCGACTCTCCGTTTTCTTCCCAACAGTCGTAGTTCGGCAGATTCCATACCTCGGCGAGATATTCTATTGTGAGTCGGATGCTTTCGCGGTATCGGTGGAGCACCGTCTCGTCACCGACCGCTCGTACATATTCGCCGAGCAGCCACAGCCAGGTCCCATAACCGTCGATCTGAAAGTTCGGCCACTCGTCGATAGCCAGCTTTCCGTCAAGTCTGTATCGGGCAGGCAGGAATTCCTGGGGACTAAGAGCTCTTCCGGACCGCCGTGCTGCCACCACGTGTTCCACCCGTGCCCGCTGCGACGTCATGACGGTATTCACCCACGCCATGAACCTCTCGCAGGATTCGAACTCCTGCTCCTGGAGCATTGCATATCCGATGAAGCTCCCGTCCCGCAGCCACGAATAGCGGTATGTCGGGAAATTCGGGGAGGCGACATACGCTCCAGATTGATGTTGATTCTGTTTGATCAGGGTGATGCTGCGTGCTCTCAGATCGTGCATATTCCTTCCAGTCGTTCAGCCTGAATGTGGTAGCATCATAACTTACTTTCTTCAACAAAGCAAGTCCCGACAGTGCAAAAAATGGAATTCCGGCCGGGACCGGCGGCCGGGCGGATTAGATCCCAGCGACGAGGGTTCGTTTCTCGTTATAGATGGGTTGCCCGAGAAGGTCGCTCAGGACAAGTATGGCGGCACCGAGCAGGAAATTCTCGTTGCCGAGCTCTTCGATTTCGAGAGGGGTCCGGTAGGCGGTGCGGCGGTTGAACCAGTTCCTGTCGAGCTCCTCGAGGATTGCTGGTACGATGAACTCTCGCTCGACGATCCCCTCACCTCCAAGTATTATCTTCTCCGGATTGTACTGCATCACCACATTGACGAGACCCCATCCGATGGCATGACCGGCAGCCTCGAGTACCTCGAGGCAGTCTGAGTCGCCGGCCCTAGCCAGTTCAAGGACCTCTTCCAGCGAAAGTCGTCTTCTTTTCCTATGGTGCACCGCGTCTAGTATGGATTTCGTCGAAGCGTAGGCCTCGAGACAGCCTTTCTGGCCACAATAACACGGTCGCCCTTCGCCGCGGACGATCATGTGACCGATCTCACCGGCTCCCCCGGCGGCCCCGCGGTATAGCTGATTGCCGATGATCACACCTGAGCCGATTCCTTCACCGATCGTAATGCACACGAAGTTTTGCGAATCCTTGCCCTTTCCTAGCCAGTTCTGCGCGAGGGCATAGCAGTTGACGTCGTTGTCAACGCGAACCTCGGTCCCGAAACGCGCACCGACAATGGATGCAAACTCGACGTTCTCCCACCCGAGAAGGCTTGAAAATCGCAGGATTCCGGAGTCGGGATCCACCAGTCCCGATACTGCAATACCGATGCCGAGCAGAGGAGAGCCTGCGGACGCGGCGGTCGAATCGGCCGCTTCGGCAGGGATTTCTCGGATCATGCTCTCGATTCCCTCGAAAAGGAGCGGCAGCACCTTTTCGAAGGACGACCGCAATGCAAATGGCACGCTGCGATGCTTGAGGATAGTTGGTTTTAGATTGGCGAGCGAGAAGACGGCAGAGCTGTCCTCGATTTTGACGCCGATCGTATAGCCAAAGCTGTTGTTGAAGAGCAGATTCACCGGGCGTCTTCCCCCGGTGGATTTGCCTTCGCCGAACTCGAAAAGAAGGTTTGCCGCAACCAGCTCGTCGCAGAGCTTTGTGATCGTCGACAGAACGAGGCCCGTTCGGCGCGCCAGCGCACTACGGCTGATGGGTCCTTTCTCGCGCACCTCTTTCACCACCAGTGCGCGATTTATATCTTTGATCAGGCGTTTGCTGCCTATGCGCAGGTTATCCATGCAAGATCAACCTCTGTTCGAGAAGCTCACGGATGAGTCGAAAATCATCGCCTGTTAGGAGGAGAAAGCAATCTCTTGGCGGCCCCTGAGCTGTGATCATACACCCCTTTTTGTTGCAGTCGGTCCACTCGATCACTCGCCGCTGGCGGCAGTCCAGCGTCGTTGTCTAACCGTACACCGGCTGGAGGTCGCCATCAAGTCCGGTTCACTGTCCGACGCGAAAGACCCTCTCGGTGGAACGTTCCTCACGCTGTTGACCTCGGAACAGGGTCAACGGCCATAAACTCCCTCACCATGACGGATCGCGAGCGGGCGCCTGGGTTCGCTCCGCATTCAGCCTGCCAAGATTCGACAACCATCGCAGTGTTGTCTTGCGGTGCTAGCGTGACCCACTCTCCAATTCGAAACGACTTTCGGAGGCTCGTTGTGGGCCACGTCGTACCGTGGAACTTCACCCGACCCCGAGCGCTCCGTCACGATCGCCGAGAAGACCCGGTGCTCTCGGATGGCTCTACGGAAACGGCTCCATAGACCGAGCGTGATGACAGCCTCCGGAAAGGACTGAGCAGCGATGAGTGCGCGCGAGTCAAAGCACTGTAGAAGGAGAAGTGTGAATTCAAAGGTGCAAAGAAAGTCCTTCAAGAGCCACCGGCGTATTTCGGCCAGACCGAGCTCGATCGCCGAGTGAAATGGTGGTGTAGTTCATCGACGGTCATCGAGACGAACACGGAGTCGAGTCGATCTCCACGGCGAAAGCGGTCGTTCCCTAGGCCAATTGCGGGCGAAAGATACGTTTTGTGGCCCGCAACGTCTGCCGGTACGAGCTCGCCGTGACCGCAACGTTCACGATGAGGTCCCGAGGGAATGCTCGGACGATTTCGGCGCTTACGATGCTCGC
>CAZDMH010000017.1:62537-65199 GCA_964506755.1 uncultured Spirochaetales bacterium | reverse complement strand
TCACGATGAGGTCCCGAGGGAATGCTCGGACGATTTCGGCGCTTACGATGCTCGCGAGCTGTGGCGGCGAACCTGATGGGGCCGGTTGACGCGTGCTCATTTGCATTGCCCTATTTGAAAAAGACGCATGGTAGCATTGTGTTCATATCCGGCCTTGCCGGTCTGCACGGGTTGGCGAAAGGCGTCATCTACAGCGCTTCCAAGATGGCTTTGACCGCGCGTGCCCAGGGATTGAGGGCCGAGCTGTCCCCCTTCGACGTACATGTGGGTGTGCTTTTCCTCGGATTCACTCGCAATGATCCAGACAAGCTCTTCTACCGCCCCGACGGAACGCTCGGACCGATCACCCGCCCGTTCAGATACCATCTCACGCAGGAGATGGTGGCGCGTGAGGTTCTCAAGCTCATTCGATTTCGACGCCGTGCTCACGCGCTGACTCCGCTCGGATTGGGCATGAGGTTGCTGAGCCGCATTTCACCTCGCGTTCACTTCGGGTTTGAGTGTCTTTCGACTCACAGTGGATTGCACCGGATGTCCACAGAGGATAAAGTGAACGGAGAACGTGGACATCAATAGCGCTCTCATAGGAGTGCGAAGCGAGGAATCGGATGGCTGGTGGAGAATCTGTTCATGTGTTGATCGCTGACAAGCTTTCGGAGACTGCTGTTCTCGCGCTTCGCGAACTCGGCGCGGCCGTCGAGGTCCGCCCGGACATTTCCTCAGAGGAGCTTCCGTCGCTAATAGGTGATTCGGAAATTCTGGTCGTTCGCTCCACCAAAGTGAGCGAGAAAACCATTGCGGCGGCCGGCGGCCTCTCCCTCATCATTCGGGCGGGTGCAGGCGTGAATACGATAGACCTGGCTGCGGCAACGCGTCGTGGCATTCACGTCGCGAACTGCCCGGGAAAGAACTCGGATGCGGTTGCAGAGCTCGCGATTGGGTTGCTGCTCGCAGCGGATCGCCGAATTGTCGACGCGAGCGCCGACATGCGGGCAGGAAGATGGCGCAAGAAGGAGTATGGCAAGGCGGCCGGGCTGAAGGGACGCACACTCGGAATCATCGGCCTCGGCTCCATCGGTCGTGCAGTCGCCCAGAGAGCCCACGGCCTGGGAATGAAGGTTATCGCCTGGTCCCGGAGTCTCACTCCTGAATGGGCCGCAGAGATCGGGATAGAATACTGCCCCGATCTCCCGACTCTCGCCGCGAAGGCGGACGCCGTGTCGGTTCACCTCGCCGCGGCTCCCGAAACCGAGCATTTCATCGGCAACTCGTTCTTCGATGCTCTGAAGGACGGCGCGATCTTCGTAAACACCTCACGGGGAGAAATAGTCGATACGCAGGCCCTGCGGAATGCAGTAGAGTCCCGCCATCTTCGCGCGGCGGCTGATGTGTTCGAATCCGAACCCTCCGGAGGCGAGGCGGAGTTCGCCGATCGTGACTTGGCCGCAGTCCTCAGTGCGTGCACGCCCCATATCGGGGCATCGACCGAACAGGCATCCGAGGCAATCGCCCACGAGGTTGTGCGCATTGTCCGGATCTACCTCGAGACCGGCAAACCACCCCACAGCGTGAACGTGCGTGAAAGATCGGTTGCACGAACAAGTCTCGTCGTTCGCCACCTGAATCGCGTTGGCGTCTTGGCGTCGGTTCTCGACGAGCTCAAGGCGGCAGGGATCAACATCGAAGAGATGGAGAACACGATATTCGGAGGAATTGCCGGCTCGGAGAAAGGGCCAAGCTCGGATTCCGATGGGGTTGCGGCCTCCTGCACCCTCAGGCTCGACGAGACGCCGAGCCGAGAAACCGTAGATCGTATTCGTGGTCTGGAGAACATCATCCAGGTGAGCGTGAAATAGCGGAGGACCCCTGATCCGATGCGAACTCGTGCGCCTCTCAGACTGAGCCCCGGACTGCCCCTTGGCTCCGAAGGATCAACCGATCCCCTCACTCTCGAACCTCGGCTCGGCACCCGCGTTGCCTTCCGATAGCGCCTCCCATCACCGAGTCTGGTCCGAGGAAACGCCGGCGCAGGTCATTTGCGGCTTGCCTTTTGGCTCAGTTTCACATCGCTTCGGTTGCGTTTGGAAGGGGAGAATGGGCTGAAGGTCTTCGTGCCTGGTTCTTGGCCGTATGTCACCGCCTATTGGCCAAAGGTACTCTCGATCAGTTCCAGAACCTCTTCTAGTGTGACGAGCGGGTGCTGCTACTCTATCTGCATGACCGTCTGGACCTCGTGGCAGTTGAATATGCTTTCTTACGTAGGTCGATCGATGAAGGAGTAATGACCGGTCTGTGCAAGACAGCCAAGCAGACGGGTTGATATGCCGTCGGCCACCTCTTATGAAAGTCCCGGGTCAGCTTCCGGAGATCTGACGTAGATCTGGCCGCAGGCGGCTACTCCACGCGATCGTGATATCGGGCGCGTGCACTGCGAGAGACTGGCGGCAGCCATGGGAATGCCTACTGCCGGTGTGGCTACACGCCCCGCTGTTCCGACGTCGATGAATCCCAGCTCCCCTTCCTCAGTTCGGCGGATTTTGTACCGATTCGACTTGCCAACCGCACCTCGCTCCTGTCGGCTTGAATAGACGTCGGCCCATCCAAACGGCTGCCATCTCAGTGTCAGGTCGGACCGCGCGAGGGGCTTTGGTCTCTGCGATTT
>CAZDMH010000017.1:40579-62437 GCA_964506755.1 uncultured Spirochaetales bacterium | reverse complement strand
GCTGCCATCTCAGTGTCAGGTCGGACCGCGCGAGGGGCTTTGGTCTCTGCGATTTCGAAAGGCGTCCTTGCGCGTCATCGGGTAGGAACGCACGGCGTCAAGGTCACCGGAATCGATTGAATGAGACTAATCGGCATGTAGGACGCCGAGCTCGAACCGCCTCAACGTCGACCGAAATAGCGGCGAGAATGTGCGATGTACTCGCGATAGGAATCGCCGTACTTGCCGACGAGGAACTTCTCTTCGAGAAGGACGGTCCAGTGGAAGTAGGCAAAGGTCAGGACGACGTACGCAGCAAATGCAATGCTCCACGGTGAGCGAGACCATCCCATGAGGCCGAGACCGATGAAGACGATCGCCCAACCGACATAGCCCGGATTTCGGGAATGACGGTGAATACCCGAGGTCGCGAGACCGGGATTGAGTGCGAAGGATCGAAAGGTAAGCCCCACGACGACCAGGCCGAAGATGAAAGGTGCAAGACCGATGTAGAATAGTGCCCCAAACCGAAGAGGCACGAACAGGCTGATGACGAGTCCCGAAAGCAACCATACGATGGCAAGAGGGAAGATTCCCCTTGTCCCGTAGAGAAACTCTGGATCGTCGAAGGGGGCACCTCGCTTCTTGTTTGCCCACAGCTGCAACGGGAAGGCAATCGCATAGGCCAGCGCATAGAATATCCATAGGTCAAGCAGACCAATTGTGTTCACCACGTCATACTCCTCCCGAGGATCTCCACGAGTTATGCGGCGCGTCTGATTACTGCAGGATAGGCGTAGACTGCCTGACCATGTGCTCCGCCGCAACGAGCGTCCTTGCAGGTGCAGATCAGATGCTCCGTACCGTAGGCCGATCGGGCGCTCATGTACTCAGCCGACTGATCAAAATGGGTCCAGGAGCTCAATTCGGGAGCTCCGTTCGGCTGACGGGAAGCCTGCGCCGAGAGCACTTCATACGGATTGCCGACCACTGCGAGTTCGTTGATCCCCGTCTTCATCTCGTCCCCTCCGTTCGACTACCAAGAGATTGTACCCCAAAACGCAACGACGTTCACCGGCGTCGGTCGACCTCACCAGAAAAGCCACCGATCGAAGATGACCGGATCTCGGTTCGGACCGTAATGGACCGATGCGATCAGACCGCGCTCACGCATCCCTGACGTGCGGGTCGGGTTGGGGCAGGAGCATCTCGACGATCACTCCATCAGGCTGGTTGGCGATGCTGACCTTGCCGCCGTGCAGCTCGGCGATGCGGCGGGCGATGGTGAGGCCGAGACCCGAACCGGCGGAGTGGCGGGCGTACTCTCCGCGAAACAGCCGGTCGAAAACCCGATCCATATCTTGGGGAGGAATCGGGTCGCCGGTGTTTACCACACTCACGGTCGCCGCTCCCTCCATCAACTTTACGACGACGGACACGCTTCCCCCCTCGGGGCAATGACGCACCGCGTTAGCAAGGAAGTTGCTCACGGCGCGCTCAATCAGGACCACGTCGGCACGGATGCGCACCGGCGGAACCTCCGACTGGAAACGGATGTTCTTCGCCTGAAGGAGGTGCTCGAAACGCTCGCGGACATCTTCTACCAGGGCATCTGCGTCGATGCTCTCCATCGAGACGTGCACCTCCGGCGACTCGAGGCGCATCAACTCTTCGAGGTCGGCAACCAGTCCCTGCACCCGAGCCAGCTCCCGTAACACCTTATCCAGCCTCTCCGCCGAGACTTCGAGCACCCCGTCCCTCATAGCTTCGAACTGGGCCAGAAGGGCCGCCACGGGAGTGCGCAAATCGTGCGCGACGTCGTGCACCCACTGTCTTCGCAGCTCCTGTTCTCGGAGCAGCTGCAACCGCAACCGATTGGCTGAGTCGCCGATCATGGCGATCTCCCGCACCCCTCCCGGCTGTACCTCTGAGGCGAGATCTCCGCGGGCGATGCGGTCCAGAGCCCAGGCGGTCCTCACTGCAGGGGCGGAAAGGCCGCGGGAGAACAGCAGAGCGAACGCGACGGCAACCAATAGGGAGAGAACGAGACCCAACCAGAGGCTGCGATCAAGGGACTCCAGGAATCGGTTGTTGGCCAGGTCGCTTCGAAAACGCATTTCCGCCGCCTGGTAGTAACCGATAAGCTGCCCATCAACGAGAATGGGTGTGGGCTCTCCACCGCCGCGGGGCCGTGCCCCTTGACCGCGGTTGGAAAAGACCAAGCTCCCTTCCGGGTCGTACACGGACAATGGAGCATTGTCCGGGATGGTCACCGACGTCGGGCGCTCTCGCAAGATCTGAGTGGCCAGCGCCCTCAGCTGGCTGCTTCGCGCCTTGTCCCACTCGTTGATGGAATGCTGCATGCCCAGAACGGTCAAAGCGATCAGAAGCCCTACGAGGATCAGGACAGCACCCAGGATAGTTGCCAGGGTACGGACGAACAGCCGGTTCATCACGACTCGCTCTTGTCGCTTGATGGGCCCGTCGGCGCCCCGGCAAAGCGATATCCGAATCCCCGTACGGTCTCGATCCAGCCCGGCTCCCGAAGCTTCGCCCGAAGGTTCTTGACGTGGGTATCCACCGTGCGCTCCGAGCCCTCTGCAACCAAATAGTCCAGGCTCTCACCGAGCAGACGCTCGCGGGCCACCACGACCCCGGCGGAGGTCGTCAGGCGCGCGAGGATTTTCCACTCAGCAGCGGTAAGCTGCAGCTCTCGGCCGTCCACGCTCGCCCGGTGTTGCGCCTCGTCCATCTCGAGACGCCTTCCCTCGTGCTGCCACGCTCGAAAGCCCTTGATGGCGCCGCCGGAGCCGCCCTCGGCGACGGCCCTGCGGAGAACCGCCTCTACGCGCAATGTGAGCTCTCTGGGCGAGAAGGGTTTTACCACGTAGTCGTCCGCGCCAAGCTCAAATCCGGTAATTCGGTCTGACTCCGCAGACTTCGCCGTAAGAAAGATGATTGGGACCGAGTGCTCTCGACGAAGCCGTCGGGCAAGAAGGAACCCGTCACCGTCCGGAAGCATGACGTCCAGGATCAGCAGCTGTGGCGGGCGGGTGCGAAAGGCCTCCTCGACCCCCGCCACCCGGCCGAACTCGACTACCTCGTGGTCGTCAAGGAGAAGATAGGAGCGCACCGCTTCACGCAACGTCTCGTTGTCCTCGACCAGAAAAACGCGTGCCATACTTCCGCCTCCGGAGTCCCTCGGGTAGTGTAGCGAAAAAGCCAGTTTCACGCTATCGCGCAGTGGGAAAAGCCTTCACTGAATCTTCACAGAGCGTCGACGTCCTCTTCACACGCGTACCGTACCCTTTGAGCCAGGAGGAATGCTATGAAACACAAGATTCTAATTGCGGCGGCGCTCATCACCCTGGTTTCCACCGGGTTGTTCGCCGTCGATGCGGACTTCGGCGCATTGGGCGCCAAAAACAAATCTGAGCTGGACCTCGAGCAGATGCTCGCATACGCCATCCAGGATGAGTACCTCGCCCGAGCGGAGTACCAGGCAATCGTGGAAAGCTACGGAAATCTGAGGCCCTTCAGCAACATCATCCCAGCCGAGGAACAGCATATCCAGATGCTTCTCGAAGCGTATGCCGTCCTCGGCCTCGAACCGCCTGCCGATTTGAGCACGAGCCGGGTGGTGGTCCCTGAGAATCTGAAGTCTGCGTTCGAAACCGGAGTGCAGGCCGAGGTCGAAAACATCGCCATGTACCAGGCCTTCCTAGGAGATGCCGCGGCGGCACCGCTGCCGGAGGACGTGCGGGAGCTCTTCGAGCGCTTGAAAGCTGCCTCGGAGAATCACCTTCGGGCCTTCCGCAATAATCTATCGCGGTACAGCTGAAAGCACGTGATGTGCGCCGCTCTCTCGGCGCACATCACGTCGCAAATCATCGATCAGGAGGAATCGAGATGACATCAAAAACGAACAAGAAGGCGACGGTGAACTACGTCGTAGATTTGATCATCGCGGTGGGCTTCGTACTCGCCACCGTCTCCGGGCTGGTCCTGTTATTCGCCGGACCCGGAGGATACCAGGGAGGGCGGAACCCTCGCGCTCTGCAGGAGGTCCTTTTCATGAGCCGCTGGACTTGGAAGGCTCTACACGATTGGGGCGCGATCGCCATGGCCGGTGGCGTGCTGCTGCACTTGATGCTGCACTGGAAGTGGATCGTCTGCATGACGCGCAATTTGCTTCACCGCGGCCACCGTGGACGGCAGAGCAACGTCCGGACCGGCGCGGCACAATGTCAAACAGTTAAAGGCTGAGAGAAGGCGGAGGACCGCCGGCCACCCGGGTGGTCGAATGACCTTACCCGACCGGCCGCGGTCCTCCACCCTCAGCGAGTTACGGCTTCTACCCCTCGCCCGACGGGGTCGCCGACGAATTGCGGCGCCCACACTCCGGGCAAGTATCGTACCCCCGCCACGCCAACCTCGCCATCGTGAGCATCGCGAGCGTTCCATCGGGCGGCACAAATCGCCCAGCTCTCGACACAGGCAAACGCGGATGAATGTCGCAGCTGCCTACCCAGAACGAGGCGTTTCGGGTAGGATTTCTCCCCGTACCTCTCACCGAAGGAGCCGCTGGATGCCGACAACCTGGAACCCCGCGCTTTACCTGAAGTTTCAGCAGGAGCGCACCCAACCGTCGATCGATCTGGTACGTCGAATCGAAGTGAAGGAGCCGGCGTCAATTCTCGATGTTGGATGCGGACCGGGAAACAGCACGGCAGTCTTGGCAGAGCGCTGGCCGCAAAGCCGCATAACGGGACTCGACAACTCCGCAGAAATGATTGGCAAGGCGCGCACCGACTTTCCCGATCGTGATTGGGTCGTGAGCGACGCGCGCGACTTGCCCGACTGGAGGCGATATGACATTGTCTACTCCAATGCGGCGATCCAATGGATACCGGATCACGAAACCCTGGTACCGAGGTTGCTGGCCTTGGTGAACCCGGGCGGGGCTCTCGCAGTGCAAGTGCCGTTGTATCACGGCATGCCGGTGCGCCGTGTCATCTCCGAGGTTGCGCAAGAGAATCGCTGGAGGGCTGTTACCGAAGGCGCTGATTCACAGATGGTCTTTCACGATCCGCCCTTCTACTACGACCTGGTTGCACCCAATTCCGACCGCGTCAGCCTGTGGCAAACCTCCTACTTCCACGAAATGGAGTCGCATTCGATGATCGTCGAGATGATTCGAAGTACCGGAATGCGGCCCTTTCTCGAACGCTTGAAAAGCGATGGCGAACGAGAGCAGTTTGCCGCACTCGTCTTGGATGGCATAAAACGAGAGTACCCGAGGCAGGCAAACGGTCGCGTGCTTTTCGAATTTCGCCGGTTCTTCTTTGTGGCATATCGATAGCGCGGACGCCGCTTCGCACCGTCAATTTCCTGACGCTCCTGCTGCGACAGGGACAGTGCACATGGCACCTTGAGACGATGCTCACCCTGGAACCTCGACATTCTATCTCGTGGAACCTTCGCATCGATAGACGCACCGGCTTTTGAATACCGAAGTTGGCTGAGCGGGTACCGGGCATCACACCATCATGCTCTCCGACGACACTCGAGTTCCTTCTCGTCAAGCTGCAGCTTCACGCGAAGAATGCCTGTCGGCAACTATCCCCCTCGGCGTTTCTAACGAGTTTCGTCTATGACCCAGCTAATATCATATCTGGGCAATTGCTGGTGACCATTGTCATGGTGAATGTCCTTCGGCTCGTCGGGTGGCACAGCAAAGTGACCGTGGATGTCGAGCGCGGCACATCCCATTTCCCAGTTTGCACACCAAATTCCAACAGCAACCGGCGCATAGTAACGCGACTCGATGAACGCATAGAAGTCGAACCGCGCCAATTGTCCTTCACTTCCATCTCGGTTTTTCTCAAGAACTGCCGCGCAGCGGGTCGGCTGCCCGTTGTAGGAAGACGGGGCCCACTGACATATCTCGTAGGTCCGCTCGAACCGACTGAAAGGGTAGGCATCCACGTCGAGAGGAACCTTCAATTGCCGATCAGCGAAAAAGAGCGCAGAGAGCGGCAATCGTCGATGCATCCGAGCGTTGAAGAGGCGTATGAACATGGGTACGAACCGCGATCTGTATCCCACGGCGCAGACGCAGATGATGTGGTCCTCCTCGGGATCGAATCGGCTCCCCAGGAAATGCATGATGCTTTCATGGTCTGCGCCCGGTCCAATCCAGCACGTTCCTAGACCCATACGTGTTGCATCCATCACGATCTTCTGTAGGCTGTGCCCCACGTCGATTACGGCGAGGCGGTCGTACTCCTTGGGAGCAATTGCTACGAGAAACTCCGTCGCGTTGACAGTCGGCCAAACAGTGAGAGCTCCGGAGACATATTCAAATCGAACGGGGAAGAGTCCGAGTTTTGGTTCTTCAGTGTGAAGACGCACGTAGCTCATGAGCTCGTCACGATCGGCGGAGGTTAGCTTTCGGGTCTGGAATGAACGGCATGAGCGCCTTGCCCGCATCAAGTCAAAGATCCCCAGAGCATCGTTGCGTTTAGGGCGGCGTTCACGAGGTCGCAAACGAACCTTCACTGTGACAAGGTCGAAACTCAGCACGAAAAACAAGAGAGCGGCTACGCATACAAATGGAATTGCCGCCGCTGCGCTGCCAAAGAGACGGGCGATTCCGGCAATGAGACTCAACGCAAGGGTGAAGGTCGCTGGGATTATGTACTGTAGCCAGCCGGTAAACTGAAGACGAAGCTTCACTCGCCAAATCCCGGTGAAGAGGCCTCTGAGCAGCGGTACCTTGATGCGGTCAATGATGGCTCTTTCATTGGGGGTGAGATTCTGATGGGCCGGGACGGTCCTCTTGGGCCGAGACAAGCTGTTGCCGGACATATGACTGCCTTCTCCTTGTTTTTGCAACCGACTACTTGCAATAAAAATACCACAGCATCTATTGCAAGTCAATACTTGCTCACGGTACAATCACTCGAGAAGGAGCAACAATGCCGAAGATCGTCGACGAACAACGAATATTCAGCACGGCAATCAACATGCTGATGTCGCGTGGCTATGACGGTGCCACCACCAAAGAGATCGCGGACATTGCAGGCGTGAACGAGGTAACCATCTTCCGGAAATACGGCAGCAAGGCGGGTTTGTTCGAAAGGGCCATCGGTCATCGGCTGTCGGATACGCCGCTCAACAAAGTCGTCTTCACCGGCGAGCTCGAGGTTGATTTACTGGCGGTCGTGAAGGCATACATCGAGACGAACGACGCGTACGGCGATATTGTTCCGATCATTCTGATCGAGCTGCCACGCAATCCAGATCTGCAAGGATCGATAAGCACGCCGTGGAAGAACATTCAGGGCATCATTCAGATCATTCGGCGATATCAAGAGCTGCAGTTGCTCAAAAATGAATCTCCGCTTGCTGCTCTCAGCGCACTGATAGGGCCGATTATGATCAACCAGATTTTTCGCCGCGCGAAACTCAATCTGCCGGTTCCCGCAATAGACCCTCAGGAATATGTAGACGGTTTTTTGAACGGAAGGCGACCATGAGCGAGAATAGATCGTACCGGTAGCTTCTGTTTGATAGCGCCCAAACTTCGACAACCCGCAGACCGAGAAAGTCGTCCTAAGCTCCGAGCTCGTTCGTTGCTTGATTAACGCCCAGAGCCGCTAAGAGCTCACCTGATGTACTGCGGCGATGTCCTCGTCTCCGTGCCCCGCCGCCACGGCCCGCTTGAAAACTTCGTTTGCCGAAGCAGTGCAATGCAACGGCTGACCCACTCTATCTCCAAGCGCGACTGCAAGCCGCAGGTCCTTCTGAAGGTGCTTCAAAGGAAAGCTCGGGGTGTAGTCCTCCTTCAGCAGAAGCGCTCCCTTACCCCTGATCATCGGGCTCGAAAGCGCCCCGGCCTCGAGGATCTCGAGGAGCTGCTCGCCGGAAAGCCCGGCCTTCTTCCCGAGAGCCATCCCCTCGCTCAAGGCAGCCATCACGTCGCCGAGAATCAGATTTACGACGAGCTTCATTCGTGCTCCGTTGCCCACCTCCCCGAGGAAGAGATGCTTCTTGCCCATGGCCTCGAAGGCGGCGATAGACTCGCGATACAGCTCCTGATCCCCGGCCGCCAGGATTACAAGGGTCCCGTCTTCGGCGGGTTTCTTGGTACCGGAAACCGGCGCCTCGAGGAACCGGCCACCACAGCGGACGATCTCCTCAGCAATAGCACGCGAGGTTTCATCGTCCACGGTGGACATGTCGACGTAGCCTCGCCCCTCACCAATACCACCGGCGACTCCCTCTGCCCCGAAGCAAACCTCACGAGCTGCGGCGGGGTCCGAGACCATAGCGAACGTGATATCGCTGCCGGCCGCTACCTCGCGAGGGCTGCCCACCTTCTGTGCACCGAGCGTCAGTAGAGGCTCACATTTTGCACCGTCACGATTCCAGATCTTAACCTTGAAGTTCTTCCGCAGAAGATTCGCCGCCATCCTGCTTCCCATGATCCCGAGTCCGATGAATCCGTAGCTCTCTGCCATCCTGTGTCACTCCTCCCTGTTAGTCCCGCAAGGACGAAAGGTCATGTCAGAAAAGATAAGAAGCGATGGGCGAGTTCTCAATGAAAAACGAAGAGTCCATTGACACAGGCGGGCCGGAGCTCCGGGAGAGGTCCGAGAGGCAGGGTAGGTGAGCAGACAACCGCCCCCATGAACCTGAGAGTGATTCCGTCGTAACCGGCCGCTGCTTTTTTCGGCGCTCACTCAAGCCTTGTCGGCGCCCAACGCCTGCTCGATTGCCGCGAGAAGCTCCTCCGGATCAAACGGCTTGTGCAGAATCTGTCTCACCCCGAATTGCGCCGCCAAACGCCGGAATGCCTCAGTGTCCAAACTCACGTTCCCGCTCATGACCACGATGGGCAGGTCCGGCGTCGACTGTCGAAGAGCGATAAAGAGCTCTGCCCCTCCTATGCCGTTCGGCATGACGATATCGGTCAAGATGCAGTCCACGGTCTGCTTATCAAGTGTTCTGAGGGCTTGGGCTCCATCGGAAGCGGAGAATGTCTGATACCCCGCTTTTTGAAGAACGCGCTCGAGATAGCCGACGATTTGTGGATCGTCGTCCACTATCAAGACACTCCGTCCGCTCACTTTTTCCTCCTGTTTGCCGAAGCACAGGCAAACGTCTGCGATGGGCCGATGGGGCCAAAGCGATAGCGTGCCACGTTGTGTAAATATACCCCGCCGGGCGAGAAAACACGCAATAGCGCCTCACTTCAGAGTCACATTCCGGCGACAGCAAGCTCCTGATTGCGCAGCATTCGCCGCCCGTTCTCAAGTCTCCGAGCAGCTCGGAGCGTCTCACGGGATTCTTGGAGCGTCCATCTTGACAGACAAAAGCAAGCTCGTGCAGTATAACATACGTCTATACAACCAGACAGGTGCGAGGAGTGTGCGGTTCAAATGAGAGTCATTGGCTGCAGCAGACCAGTGCGACGAGCCGGCTCGCCGCGATTTACGGAACCTGGCTCTCAGGTGGAGGCAAAGGTCGGCGAATGCCGGATGGAATCTGACACTGCCTCAAGGGTCAACGCAGCCCGCGCGCACACGCCGAACGCGCTCCACGCCGAGACCACCCTGCCGGCAGCCGGCGCAGTCGAGAGGGTGTTCGCAGTGAAATCAATGGCCACGACGGCCGCCGAGAAAGACAACCACCTTGACGAGTAATTTCGGGTTTGACCGCAATGGAGTCTACATCCGTTGTGCAGCCGCAGTACTGCCATCGCGTTGAGCGGTGGCCGCCCAGTGGAAGTGCGGTTCCGCCGAAGTCGACCCCCAGAGGGGATCTGCTATTTGACCGAGCATGTGGAAGGAGGATATTGAAATGTTTGGCTCACTGGAAGGAATAAGGGTGCTGGACCTTTCGCGCGTGATTTCCGGTCCTCACTGCGCCATGATACTCGGAGATCTGGGGGCTGATGTCATTAAGGTGGAAAAGCCACGCACGGGGGATATGTCCAGGCAGAATCAACCGACGGTCAACGATGAGAGCACCTACTTCATGGCGTACAACAGGAACAAACGGAGCATTACTCTGGACTTTCGACATCCGGAGGCGAGGGAGCTCTTCTTAAAACTGGTGAGAAAGGCCGACGTCATCGTGGAGAATTTCCGTGCGGGTACCATGGAAGCGATGAAGCTTGGGTATGACGAGCTGAGCGAGGCCAACCCGGGCATCATCCTAACTAGGATTTCCGGGTTCGGGCAGGATGGACCCTATTCCCACCGGACGTGCTTCGACCAGGTGGCGCAGGCAATCAGCGGGCTGATGGATGTAACCGGCTCGGAGGATGGACCGCCAACCATGAGTGGAACCTACGTCGTCGATTGTGCCAGCGGCTTGTACGCGGTGATCGGCACTTTGGCAGCACTGCGCGAACGCGACAAAACCGGCAAGGGACAAGTAGTCGACGTCGCGTTGCTCGATACTGCCGTCTCGCTCCTGCATACCGCGATACCGGACCATCAACTGCTGGGTCAAAAACTAACGAGAATCGGCAACAACGACCGCTATGCCTGGCCGGCCAATATCTACCAGGCCGGCAATGGCCGATGGGTCTACATTCATGCCGGAATGGACAACACCTTTGCCGCGTTGATGAAGATCATCGGTAGGGAAGAGCTGCTGGAAGACGAAAGGTACAACACGCGAACGGCACGAGAGACAAACAGACAGCTGTGTGATGAGGTCGTCCAGGCATGGGTATCCACGCTCCCCGCTGAAAAGGTGGTCGACGTGGTATCCAAGGCAGGCATCCCGTGTGCGCGGATCAACGATGTCTCTGAGATGATCGCGGACCCACAGGTAAATCACCGAGGCATGGTGGCCAAAATCAATCATCCGAAGATAGGGGAGCTGCACCTTACCGGCCCGGTTGTGCACTTTTCCGATACAAAGTCGAGCGTACGCAGCGCCCCGCCACTATTGGGCGAGCACAACACGGAGGTGTACAGTGAGCTGCTCGGCCTGTCGGATGAGGAGATTGCTACCATGGCGGATGACCGCCTGATATAGCTCAAGTTGCATTGAGGATAGGAGGGGCAGATTCTATGAAGAGCAAGCTCACAGACTTGAAGACCGCCGTGCAGAAGGTCACATCGGGAAGCAGTATAGCCGTCGGAGGAAGCATCATTCGCCGACAGCCGACCGCCTTTGCACGCGAGCTGATTCGAAGTGGAGTCAAGGATCTGACAATCTACGGATATCCCTGCGGTTTGGCAACTGACATGCTCGCCGGCGTCGGAGCGGTAAAACGCATCGAGGCAGTATACACGGGGCTGTTCGAGTACGGCATGGCCTACAACATACGCCGTGGCGTCGAGTCGGGGGCGATCGAGATGATCGACTTTCCCGAGGTTGCACAGTGCGCACGGTTCCAGGCTGCCGAGATGGGGCTCCCTTTCCTGCCGACGAGAACGCTCAAAGCGACCGGGATGGCGCAGTACAACCCGGAGATGATCAAAGAGATTGTCTGTCCGTTCACAGGTGAAACAATGCATGCGGTGCCCGCTATCAATGCGGACTTCACTGTGCTGCATGGGTACTACGGAGACGAATACGGAAATGTGCAGTGGCCGGAGTTTCGTGACGCGGACGACCTGGACCCCCTGATGGCAAAGGCCGCCGGCAGACTCATCGTTACGGTGGAAAAGATCGTCCCGCACTCGGAGATCGTTAAGAGGCCCAACAGCACCTACATTCCCCACCATTGGGTGGAGGCGATCGTGGAAGTCCCCTTCGGTGTTCATCCGGCTCAGTGTGACGCGTTCTACGACGAAGATGAGGCTCACCTGGAGTACTACCAGGAGTGCGCCAAGGACCCTCAAAGGTGGCTCGACGAGTACGCGAAGAAGTACATCTTCGGGGTGAAAAATCACGAGGAATACCTGAATCTGGCGGCACCGCCGTATCGGCTTGCCAAGCTCATCGTACGGTAGGAGGAGCTCATCATGTCGACTGACAGCGAATACACAGTAAACGAATTGATGGTTGCCGCTACGTCGCGGGAACTGAGAGATGGCGAGCTTGGTTTTATTGGAGTCGGAACGGCCGGGCGGGCCTACACACTGGCGGTGGGGATTCCCATGGCTGCCGCCCGTCTTGCGCAGCGCACGCATGCACCCGACTTCACGATCTTCTGGAACAACCTCCTGAGCCCAGACCTAGGTCAGATTCCACCGAAGCTGACCCAGGACTATCTCACGAGATGGCCAACCGCCTATCAACCCGTATGTTCGGCGGACAAGAACGGTATGTTGGCGCGGGGCGAGTTCGATGTCTCGTTCGACTCTGCACCGCAGATTGACAGATTCGGCAATTTGAACATTACAGCCATCGGTGACTACCGAAAACCCAAGGTGCGACTCGTCGGCTGCCTCGCGCAGACTGACCATTTCTCCTTCGTCAAGCGGCCAATCATCATCACCGACCTCAAGAAGCGCGCCTTCGTCGAGAAGGTCGACTTCATTACGAGTGTCGGATACCTCAGCGGAGGCGACAGCCGCATTAAGGCCGGTCTGTTGCCGTACGGGCCATGGAAGGTGATCACCGAAAAATGCATCTTCAACTTCCACGAGGTACAGAAGGTCATGCAGATCGAGTCCTTGCATCCCGGCGTCACGCTGGAAGAGGTCCTCGACAATATGAGCTTCACGCCGCTTGTTCCAGGAAATATTCCGGAGACGAAGGGTCCGACAGAAGAGCAGGTGAAGCTCATTCGAGACGTCATCGATCCCAACCGGATCCTCTTGAGGGCATGAGGCGGGCCGGCGGCCGTCGTCACAGATGAAGCGGCAGGAACAAGCAGCGGTAGGAGCAAGCATAGGTAAGTATCCAGAGGAACGTCGTATCGAGTCGCTCAGCAACTCGGCTTCATCGTGTTCAGGTAGTGAGAGAGAATCGCGAGCCCGGTTGCGATGTTCTCGCTGCGCATGACGACGTTGTCGGGTACTTCGAGCTGGACCGGGGCGAAGTTCCAAATCGCGGATATCCCGAGCGATGTGACGTAGTCGGAGACCTGCTGCGCCACCTCTTTCGGCACCGTCAAAATCGCGATTCCAACGCGGTAGCTATGCAGCACGCGAGGTAGGGATTCGATCGGAAGCACCGTGTACTCACCGACGACTGTCCCGATCTTTTCAGGATCGTTGTCGAATAGCGCCACGATTTTCAGGCCGTACTCCGCAAATCCCGAATACTCGGCGAGCGCCGAGCCGAGCTTCCCGGAGCCTACGAGGACTGCCGTGTTTTCGAAGTTGATCCCGAGGAACTCGCCGATCGCCTGCTTCAACCCGGTTACCGAGTACCCGGTTTTCGGTTTGCCTTTGTACCCGATAGTCGAAACGTCCTTTCGCACTTGCGTCGCGTCGATCTTGCAGAAGGTCGCGAGGTACTGCGACGACACGTATGCCACCCCGTCGCGCTCCAGGCCGCTCAGAATCTGATGGTAGCGAGGTATTCGGCGAAGCGTTGTGTCGGACACAGTCGACTTGACCAAGTTTATCTATTTCCCCCACTCGCCTTGAAACGTAGTTCACCACCGTCAACAAGTCAAGAGTTTGCCGGAACATATTGACTATTTTTTCACGATATTGTAGATTCCTAATAGTGAATAAATTCACGAATATGACGACATAACTCGTGAATAACCCGCACGAAATAAGGAGGCTCAGATGAAGCCCGCAGGCGATGCACAGCTCGAGGTCCGGCCCGAGACGAGGAAGCTCACCGAAATTCTGAGGGCCTTTCCACGGGAACGCGGCTATCTCATCCCGATCCTTCAGGAGATCCAGGAACAACACGGATATCTGTCGAAAGAGTCGATTATGGCGACCGCAGAGCACCTCGACCTCCCGAGCTCAAAGATCTTCGGAGTGGCCACGTTCTACAACCAGTTCAAGCTCGTACCACCGGGCAGGTACCGCGTGCAAATCTGCCGCGGGACGGCCTGCCATGTTCGCGGATCGTTCAACCTGCTCGAAAGCCTCGAAACCGAGCTCGGAATAAAGGCGGGTGAAACGGCCCGGGACGGCGTCTTTTCACTCGAGACAGTGGCGTGCATGGGTGCCTGCTCGATCGCCCCGGTGGTTGCCGTGAACGGTGAGTTCTTCGGCCGCCTCGACCGCAAGAAGTTATTGAGGATTATCGCCGAGTACCGGGCGAGAGAAGAGGAGACCAAAGCCCCGGAAGAGGAGGCACACGCGTGACCGTCACGAACCCCACGATCGTTCTCGGAATGGGAACGTGCGGCCTCGCCTCGGGTGCGGGGAAAATCCGCAACGTTGCACAGAAATGGGCGGAAAGCCACTCATCGAATATCACGATCATCCCGACCGGCTGCATCGGCTTCTGCCAGGCCGAGCCGATCATGGACGTCATCGTCAATGGTGGGACGCGCATCTCCTACGGTTCGGTCACGGCGCAGGACGCGCCGTTCATCCTGGATGAGGTCTTCGTGCACAAGCACTACCTGCTTGACGGAGTCCTTGGCCAGCATCCGGGCCGCAACAACCCGATCGATGGAATACCCTTTGTCGCCGACCATCCCTTCTTCAAGAAGCAGGTCAAGTACGTTCTTCGCAACTGCGGGGTGATCGATCCGAGCTCCATCGCCGAGTACCGGGAGCACGGCGGATTCCTCGGGCTCGAGCGGGCCCTCTCACTCGGTCGCGGCGGGATCATCCAGGAGGTGATTCGTTCCGGCCTGCGCGGACGAGGTGGCGCGGGCTTTCTCTCCGGAAAGAAGTGGCAGCTCGCCTCCCAAGAGAAGAGCTCGACGAAGTATCTCGTCTGTAATGCCGACGAGGGAGATCCTGGCGCCTTCATGGACCGTTCGCTTCTCGAAGGAGACCCGTTCTCGGTGCTCGAAGGAATGATTATCGCGGGTTACGCGATCGGAGCAACCGAAGGGATCGTCTACTGCCGAGCCGAGTATCCGCTTGCAATCGAGCGGCTGACTCAGTCGATTGAAACCCTGAAGAAGGAAGGGATTCTGGAGAAACCCCTTGACGGTGCCGGCTTCACCTTTAGCCTGCGCATCAAGAAGGGTGCGGGAGCATTCGTCTGCGGTGAGGAGACAGCGCTCATGGCCTCCATCGAGGGCCGTCGGGGAATGCCGCGTCCGCGTCCTCCCTACCCGTCGGTCTCCGGTCTCAACGGCAATCCGACGAACGTCAACAACGTCGAGACCTTCGCCAACGTTCCGCACATCCTGCGCGAGGGGGCCGAGTCGCTCGCGTCGATGGGAACCGAAACCTCCAAGGGAACGAAGGTGTTCGCCCTCACGGGTAAGATCAACAACACGGGGCTTGTCGAGGTCCCGATGGGGATCACGCTGCGGGAGATCATCTACGACATTGGGGGCGGCGTCCCCGACGGCAAGGATTTCAAGGCTGTTCAGATCGGCGGTCCGTCCGGCGGCTGCATACCGAAGGAGCTGCTCGACATCCGAATCGACTACGAGTCTTTGAAGAGTGCCGGAGCGATGATGGGTTCAGGCGGGCTCGTCGTAATGGACTCCGATACCTGTATGGTAGACGTCGCGAAGTTCTTCCTTTCCTTCACGACCAAGGAGTCATGCGGGAAATGCATACCCTGCCGCGAAGGCACGCAGCGCATGTACGAGGTTCTCGAGAAGATCACCACACCGTACTCGCAGATGGGCAGCGAGCAGGAGAACCTCTACCGGTTCAACATGGTGCTGCATCTGGAGAACCTGGCTCGGGTTATCAAGGATACCTCACTGTGCGGCCTCGGGCAGTCGGCGCCAAACGCCATTATCTCGACGCTTCGCTACTTTCGCGACGAGTACGAAGCCCACATCTTCGATCGCAAATGCCCGGCCAAGGCTTGCCGGAGCCTGCTTACCTACACGATCGACACCGACGTGTGCAACGGCTGCACGCTCTGTGCGAGGAACTGCCCCGGCGGTGCGATAGTCGGAGAGAAGAAGAAGGTCCACTACATCGTGGACGAGAAGTGCACGCGGTGCGGCAAGTGCTTCGAGAGCTGCCGAGCCGGCGCGGTCCTTGTGAGCTGATGATTGTTGGGAGAAATGAGATGGTAGAGCTGAAAATCAACGACCGAACGGTTGAGATCGAAGAGGGTGGTACGATTCTCGATGCCGCGCAGAAGGCAGGCGAACGCATCCCGACCCTGTGTCACATCAAAGGCCTCTTGCCGAGCGGCGCGTGCCGCATGTGCGTCGTCGAGGTCAAGGGGAGAAACGGGCTCGTGCCCTCCTGTTCGTTTCCTGCCGAGCCCTCCATGGAGGTTCTCACCAACACCCCGCGCGTTCTGAACGCGCGGCGGACGATCGTCCAGCTTCTCCTCGCGAGTCATCCCTTCGACTGCCTTTCGTGCAATCGGAACCACTTCTGCGAGCTGCAGAGCCTCGCGAGCCAGTACCAGATCGAGAGCGTTCCCTTCCGCGGAAAGAGTAGGATCTACCCGCCGGATTTCTCCTCGCCGTCCATCGTTCGCACTCCGAGCAAGTGCATCCTCTGTGGTCGCTGCGTTCGAACCTGTGAGGAGATCCAGGACGTCTCGGCGATCGATTTCACCCGACGAGGGTTCGACACGATCGTGCTGCCGGCGTTCAACGAGGCGCTGAGGGAAACCGACTGCGTAAATTGCGGTCAGTGCGTGCTCGCTTGTCCAACCGGTGCACTGCACGAGGTCTCCGCCCTCGAGCAGGTCATGCGGGTGCTGCAGGACGGCAAGAAGCACGTGGTAGCCCAGTGCGCGCCGGCGGTCCGCGTCTCCGTCGGCGAGTTCTACGGGCTTCCGGTCGGCGCGAACGTTACGGGGAAGATCGCGTCCGCGCTCCGCCGTCTCGGCGTACGAACCGTGTTCGACACCGATTTCGCCGCGGACCTGACGATCATGGAGGAGGCCTCCGAGCTCATCCGCAGGCTGACCTCGCCGGAGGCGAATCGCCCGCTGCCCTTGTTCACCTCCTGCTGCCCCGGCTGGGTCAAGTTCCTGGAGCACAACTTCCCCGAGATGATCGCGCACCTATCGACCTGCCGGTCGCCGCAGCAGATGATGGGCTCCCTGGTCAAGAGCTACTTCGCCGAACGAAACGGCTTGCGCCCGGAGGACGTCTACATGATTTCGGTGATGCCCTGCACTGCGAAGAAGTTCGAGGCGGCGAGACCGGAGTTCGGGCACGGCAGCGTCGAGGATGTCGACGCCGTGCTTACGACCCGCGAGTTCTCGCGCCTTCTCGATCTGTACGGCATCGACTTCGCCGCACTGCCGGAAGAATCCTTTGACGAGCTACTCGGGACGACGAGCGGTTCCGGCGACGTGTTCGCGGCATCCGGCGGCGTCATGGAGTCGGCTCTTCGCACCGCCTATCATCTCATCACTGGCAAGGACCTCGCGGAGATCGAGTTTGCACCCGTGCGAGGTTTCGATGGCTTGAAGGAAGCAACAGTCGACATCGACGGCACTTCCATCAAGGTCGCCGTCGTGAACACCCTCGCGAAGGCCCGAAGACTTGTACGCAACGTCAAGGCGGGCGTCAGCGATTATACCTTCGTCGAGGTTATGGCGTGCCCGGGGGGGTGCGTTGGCGGAGGCGGCCAGAGCTACGGTATCGACAGCGAGCGCATCAAGAAGCGGATCGAAGCAGTCTATGAGGTCGACCGTACTCGCGTGGT
The DNA here is from genome assembly GCA_964506755.1 of uncultured Spirochaetales bacterium. Classification (GTDB taxonomy): domain Bacteria; phylum Spirochaetota; class Spirochaetia; order DAHUYW01; family DAHUYW01; genus CAZDMH01. Next base: position 44,750 of record CAZDMH010000017.1, on the reverse strand, counting down.
CCGACGCTCCTACCAGAATCCGCGCATCGTGGCGCTTTACGAGGAGTACCTTGAGAAACCGGGTTCCCATCGGTCCCACGAGCTCCTGCACACCGGCTACCAGGTGCGGGGGAATCACCGCAGCGGGGTGTGACTTCGATGATCGGCGTCTACACTGTAGGAGAGATCTGCAAGAAATGCTACTCGTGTGTTCGCGCCTGCCCGACGAAGGCAATTGAGGTCCACGCGGGGCAGGCCGACATTATCGAGTCCGAATGCATCTCGTGCGGCAGCTGTGTGACGGTATGCTCGCAGAACGCGAAGCGTATCCGCTCGAGCGTAGAAGAGGCGCTCGAGCTCCTGCGCTCGACGGAGCGGCCGCGGTGCGCGATTATCGCCCCCTCCTTCCCGGCTGCCTTTTTGGGCGTTCCGCCGGAGAAATTGATCGCGGGCCTGCGCTCCGCTGGCTTCGACTACGTTCACGAGGTCGCGTTTGGAGCTGACCTTGTCTCTCGCGCCTACCGACGCAAGTTTGCGGCGCTGGTCGCCGAGGGAAGCGAGGACTTCATGATCTCCTCGCCGTGTCCGGCCGTGGTCTCCTACGTCGAAAAACGTTTTCCCCGGCTCGTCCCTCATCTTGCGCCGCTCGCGTCGCCAATGGAAGCCACCGCTCGCGTCGTCCGTGCGAAGATCGCCGCTGATGCGGGAATCGTGTTCATCGGCCCCTGCGTTGCCAAAAAAGACGAGGCCGATCGATCGGGGGACGTGGACGTCGTGCTGACCTTCGCGGAGCTCGCCGAGATATTCGAGCGATCGGGGATCTCCTTCGAGACTCTCGAACCGAGCGAGTTCGATCGCCCACAGGCGAACCTCGGCAGGATCTATCCGGTCACCGGCGGGCTCTTGAAGGCAGCGGCAATCGACTCGGATCTGGTCGAGAGCCCGGTTATCATTGTCGAGGGGCGTGACCGGGTGACGGACATCCTGAATGTGCTCGACGGCAAGGTTCGCAGCGGCCTGACGGTCGTCAACCGTTTCTTTGACCTGCTCTATTGTGAGGGTTGCATCGCGGGCCCGGTGATGAACAACACGCTGACCTTCTACGAGCGCAAAAAGTACATTGTCGATTACATGAAGGGACGCAAGTCCAACCTTTCTCCCGAAGAATGGGACAAGGCGAACGCGGAGTACCTCGAAGTCGACCTTTCGAAGAGCTTCGCACCCTATGAGGTCGTCGAGAAGACTCCAACCGAGGAAGAGATACGGGCGATACTCGCGAAGACGAACAAGCTCTCGGCTGCCGACGAGCTGAACTGCAGGGCCTGCGGCTACGCCTCGTGCCGAGACAAGGCGGTCGCCGTCTACCGAGGAACCGCGGAAGTCGAGATGTGTCTTCCCTATCTCATCGCCAAACTCGAACGGACGATCAACGACTTGCAGGAGAACCAGTCGAGGCTGATCCAGGCGGAGAAGCTCGCCTCAATGGGGCAGATCGCAGCGGGAATCGCGCACGAGATCAACAACCCTCTTGGAGTTGTTCTCATGTACTCCCACCTGCTGAAGGACGACATCGATCCTTCCTCCGAACAGATGAAGGATCTCAACCGAATCGTCCACGAGGCCGAGCGGACACGGAAGATCGTACGCGGAATCTTGAACTTCGCCCGGGAGGAAAAGATCGAGCGGCGCCCGACGGACATTCACGAGCTGATTTCCACCTCTGCAGATCAGATACTCGGCTCCGACGGAGCGAGGACGCTCTCTATAGTCAAGCAGTTCGACCCCACGATGAAGGTTCACAACGTGGACGGCCCCCAGCTCAGGCAGGTCTTCGACAATCTCATCAAGAACTCGGTGGAGGCAATGAGCGGTACGGGGACCATCACTATCACGACGAAGGAGGAGCGCGAAGCATTTTCGGTGCAGTTCACAGACACAGGGCCGGGGATAGCACAGGATCTCCTGCCGAAGCTTTTCTCACCTTTCGTGACCTCGAAGCCGGTAGGGAAGGGTACCGGCCTCGGGCTCGCGGTGTGCTACGGCATCGTCAAGATGCATGGTGGGACCATTCAGGCAGGCAACAACCCGGAAGGCGGGGCCTTCTTCGATATTCGGATTCAGGATGCTACCAACGCGCACAAGGAGAACAACCATGGCTAGGATACTCATTGTTGACGACGATACCGATCTCCTCGACGGACAGCGGCTCTTCTTGGAAAGTCTGGGCTACGAGGTCGCTACCGCCAAAAGTCTCGAGGAGGGAATCGAGAGGGTCGAGGCCGCCGCGCCGGACCTGATACTCGCCGATCTCATGATGGAGCACTACGACTCCGGGTTCGTGTTCTGCAAGAAAGTGCGCGATCGCCCCGAGACCGCGAAAGTGCCTATCATCATGCAGACTGCTGCACCACGCGAGGTTGGGTTTACCTTCAGCACGTCGGAGGAGAGTGACAAAAAATGGATACAGGTGAACGAGGTGATTACCAAGCCGATCCCGCTTCCGGATCTCGAGGGAAAAATCAAACGCTACCTGGGATCCACATGACCACCGACCCTGGGCTCGCTTCGCTTCGCGTGCTTGTCGTCGACGACGAGGAGGGCATGCGCGAAGGAATGCGCCGGGTTCTCGCCAAGCGAGGCTTCTCGGTGGACCTCGCCGAAGGCGGCGATGCGGCGGTGCGCCTCTTCGAATCGAACCTCTACGACATCGCCCTCGTCGATCTGAAGATGCCCGGAAAGAGCGGCTTTGAAGTCACCGAGCACATCAACAGTCATGGAAGTGGAAGAACGGTGGTCGTCATCGTCTCTGCTCTGGCCACCGTCGAGGCCGCGGTGGATGTAACCCGCCACGGAGCGTTCGATTTCCTCGTGAAGCCCTTCACTCCGGACGATCTCGTTGAGGTCGTCGATCGCGCCGTCGCGCAGCGCCGGCTGCTCATCGAGCGCGAGACCTACCTGTCGGAGCTGGACTCCGAGCGCAGCCAGTCGCGGAGGATCATCAACTGGATGCAGCAGGGCCTCGTCGTGCTCAACATCGAGAAGCGCCCCTGCCTGGTCAATCCTAAGGCTGAGTTCTTCCTCGGTGTTCGCTACCGCCATGGCATGTCGCTCGAAGAGCTCATTGGATGCGGCGAGGAGCTGCATCCACTCCACGAGGCCGTGCAGTGGGCCGCCGGCCCAGAGGCGAGCCCGGAATCGACTCGAGTGCTCATCCTGAAGGTCCGCGAGCTCGTGATCGAGGCGCGGGTCGGTCCCTCCTACCGGGAGGGGAGCCTGAGCGGGATCATGATTCTCCTTCGCGACGTCACTGAGGAGATACTCGCTGAGCAGGACAAGAAGCGCTTCGTATCGATGGTCGCCCACGAGCTGAAGAGCCCGCTTGCCGCGGTCATCAACTACCTCAACGTCATCCAGACCGGGGCCCTCGACGACGACTTCCCGAAGATCAAGGAGATTCTCACACGGTGCAAGATTCGGGCCGAGGACCTGCTCGACCTTGTTCGCGATCTCCTCTACCTGAACCAGCACGACGCAGGAAAGACTCAGAAATCCATCGAACCGCTCGACCTCCGGGACGTTATCAAATCGCAGGTCGAGTTTCTGCGGGTGCAAGCCGAGCGCGCGGGCGTTGCCGTCTCCGTCGAGGCAGAAGCTCCGGACTCCGATCCGCGCGCCTTCACGGTTTGTGCCGACCGGGGTGACCTCGAGCGAGTCTTCATGAACCTCCTGTCCAACGGCCTCAAATACAACCTTCCGAACGGCCGTCTCCACATCTCACTCAGTCGAGTCGCCGGCGAGGTCGTCGCGCGTGTCGCGGACTCCGGAATCGGGATGCGCTCCGAAGACATGGAAAATCTCTTCCAGCAGTTCTATCGCATACGCAACAGCAAGACCTCTGCGATATCCGGTACCGGGTTGGGTCTTGCAACGGTGAAGCGTGTCCTCGGCGACTACAACGGCCGCATCGCGGTCGAGTCTATACCGGGCGAGGGGAGCGTCTTCACGGTCTACTTTCCCGTCGAGGCGCCGGAGACCGCCGAGTTCTCCGCTCGATAACGGCGGCGCGAGCTCTCGTACCTTCGACAGTCGAGGTCTCTCATCGCCGCTGCCGCCATATCCGCCGGTAGTAATCCCGAGATTGACAGACCTCTGTCCCGTCTACATCGCCGGCGGGGGATACCTCTCTTCAATG
>CAZDMH010000017.1:12616-40479 GCA_964506755.1 uncultured Spirochaetales bacterium | reverse complement strand
ATTGACAGACCTCTGTCCCGTCTACATCGCCGGCGGGGGATACCTCTCTTCAATGTAGCTCGCAAACTGGCGAAACATCTCTTCGGTCGAATTCCTGTTCGAGGCGATCTCTCGGTCGCCATCGACTACGCGGATCGACGCATGTAAATCCTTGATGGGATCACGACTCCGCGCCTGGGCTGAAGTGATGAGTTTTTCCGCCCTCATCACTGCATCGTCCAGTGATAGCGCGTACTCCTCGGCGAGGAACCGGGGATTCAACGCCTCTCCAGTTAGATCGGTGAGCATCCCTTCGAGGGAGCGGCTGTTACCCGGCCCCCAAAAGTGGGTCGCGAGCTGCGGCCCTATGACAGGATTGTCACACACATAGCCGTACGTGTCCTTGAAGTGGGCACGGGTTTGGTACACCGCAATCAGTGCAACCAAATAGCCCTGATACGAACACGCGGCATCGTTCGATAGAAGGTGGGGAATAGAGAGAACCGGCCGTGGATTGACATCGTATCCGAAGATCCGCTTCTCCGTTTCCCGCGCGAGACGCTTCACCGACGACGGCGTTCGCTCGTCGGTGGGAAGCTCATACATGGCACGTTCGAAATAGGGAACAATCAAAGAAACCCGAAGGTCGAACGCCAGACTTCGATGCCGAGCTCTGACAGATTCGCGGACGAGATCTCCTGGAATGATATTGCCTTTTCGGTCGCGGGCGTATACCGAAAGCCAATCTGCATCTTCCAGGAGACTATCACAGAACATACTCTGTGTTTCGGCGCAGGCCATCGACGTCGGGGCGAACTCCTGTGAAAAGCAGGGCGCGTTCATTCGAACGTTCGCGAAATGCGCAGCGTGACCTCCCTCGTGGAAGAAGACCTCCAACCCGAACTGCCCACTTCCGACCAGATCCGGACGGGCGGTGGCGGCAACATTGACCTTTGCAGGATTCCACGTTCCGTCGTCTACGTAAGCCGGTACAGGGCCATGACAGAAACCATTCTCGTACTTGCCGTTACGTTCGAGGAGATCGAGCGTGAGCTCGGCATCGGCGAAATCGATGTTCATTCGTGAAAATGACGAAACCCAGGACTCCAAAGACGTTGAGAACGGGAAATAGGGATCCATTGCGCCAGTAGTGTCGCCGAAGAAGCCATAGGCCGCATTGTGCGGCTTGAGCGCGCCGCTGCCACTTTCCCTTTGCAGATCTGCGAGACTTCGCGCATTCTGCTTTCGTGTGGTTGTTTCAAGCTTATCGAGCAGCCCGAAAAGCTGATCCACGGACATTCGCTCATTCTTTCGGACCGAGTACTCGAAGTAATTCCGGAAGCCCGACGCGCGGGCGAACCGGTTGCGCATTTCCACAAGCTCGAGAAGGCCGTTTGCGAGCACCCAATCCTCGAGATCCAAGAGAGCATCGCGGGAGCTTCGTCGAACATCTTCACTTGCCGCAGATCGTACATTCGTGAACAAATTCAGCAGACTGCTATCGCGCTTCCGTCCACTGTCATCCGCGTAGGTTAGAGAGTGGGCAGAGCGCTTCTCGAAGAGTTGGGCAGAAGCTCGGATGGTCTCCTCCCAGATTGCCTTCGCTTCTTCAGACGTGAAAATGTTCGCCTCGAAAAGCGCAATCCAGCCTTCAAGCCCCGTTTCGAGCTCCTGTTTCTCACGAGAGTCAGGAAGTGCCTGGAGCGCCGCAAGATTCTCTCGAACAGACCGTAGTCTCTCGGGGTCCGATATCCAACGCTTCCATCGCTGCTCCGATTGTGTCGAGGATTCATTGTCGTGGCTCGTCCCCATGTGGGTTGACCAGAAGAGCTCTTCCTTCTCCCGGTGTACTTGGAGATACTCGCGGTTGAGTTCCGCAAGAAAGGTCCTTACCTTGTCCATCTCGTTGTCCCCTCTGAGTTCAGCGCGCTCCGATTGTTCTTCACGATGGTCGCTCTTTTGTGCCCGGCCGTGGCGCGACTCCTCCTACGTACATCTTACGTCGTCCGGCTCCGGCGGCGCTTACGCTTTCTAATAGTATTACTTGCCAACTAAGGTTTACGCAACCAAATCCATTTCAGTAGGCAACACATACCAGGTCCGCTGCTGCAGTCTCTCCGACACGGTCCGATTGCTCCATCCTGCCTCCAGGATTCAAGTACCGACAAGTGTCGCATGACCTACACCCATTGCGAAAGCTTGATCACCGACCAGAGTACTTCACGACTATCCACACAGTGTCCGTAATCTGCCCTTTCTTACCTTTCGTTGATGTCGACGTGTTCTCCAGACCTATCGGATCGGCAGGCGCCCACAGAATACAGATAGATTCGGGTCCGGTACATGTCGTCCGCCACGATCACCTGTGTGGCCTTCCACGACGGAAGGGCGAAGGTGCTGCTTACCACCACCGCGGACGGCGGGAGCTCTGCATCGAACTTGGGCTGAAGCCGAACCATGGCGTCAGGCGAAAGGTAGCAGACGACCAGGTGGGCCTCCCGCAGCGAGACGGCGTAGAAGTCGGTGCGCACAAGACGCAAATTGTCAACCCGAAAAAGCCGGCGGATGATGACGCTGAACCAGAAGGGTACAGGCGAGTTCTCGTAGCCGATTACTTTCATCACCGGCAACGCACGGCTCAATGCCAGGCTCAAGCTACCCCAGCCCGAGCCGAGCTCCACCACCGTCCCGTGCGGCGGCATGCTCAGCTCCCGCAGCACTGACGTCATCGTGGCCCGGACCCGTACCGACGAGGGCATCGGGGCTACGCCGTTGCGCAGCGTACGGACGATGATCGAAAAGACGGCGAAGACGACCAAGACCAGAAGAACTATCGTCCCGTCGAAGAGCAGCATATCGGCATCCATTGCAGTACGGTCAACGAAGGACAACCGTCATTCCATTGAACATGGCAAACCCGGCTTGAAACAAGTTCCAAGAAGACGGGCCGGGGCCAGCCACGGAGTTGGCGTTCGCTCCCTCCCGAGCGCCGTCGAGCAAGGAGGATGGGAGACCGACCACCTTCCATGCCGAGATGGCCCCGTGCAGACACAGATCCTTCGTCTTCAACGGCGCCCGAGGCTCAAGTCCCCGAAAATCTTGAAGGTGTGCCTATCGCGTTTCACCTCGAGTTTCCGGTCCGGGAAATAGGAGAGGAGTTTCCGTCTCACACAGTCGACCGCTTCCTCCTCGATTTCGTCTTCGACCTCATCGGGAACGGACGATAGGGTGACAATGTCAATATCGATCACGTAGCCCCGACCATGCTCCGATCCGTAACCGGCGGAAAAGGCAGCCCCCACATTGAAGAGTCCGTTGCTTTCCTTGTTCGAAGTGAAACCCCTACGCGCTCTCGAAGGGTGAAGAGGGTAGCGGTCACCGTACTTGTCTTCCAGGTAGTCGTTTACCTCATCGAACAGCTCTTTGAGTCGTGTTTCGAATTGATCAAGATAGTACACCATGACCGTCTCAGCTCAAGAATAGCAGAGGGGCTCATTTCCGGCAATCATGCAACCGGAACGGGCGTCGCCGCGTAACGGTCGCTCAGCTCCTGGACTCGAATGATCGGACGGCTTTGAAGTCACTCCTCTCCGCGAAACCTCTCCAGCCCGTCCAGTATCAAATCCAATCCGAAATCGAAGTCATGAACTCCTGAGTAGCGGCGTTCGGCAATGAGCGTGGCAAGCTCGGTGAAGTAGGGATACTCGTCTGTGGCGATTTGTGGCAGAAAATTCCGTGCTGCCTCAGCGTATTCCGGAGCGTCGAACGGAAAGTTCACCTCTTGCAGGGTGTATCCGTAGACATGGTTGTCCATCGCGTTCCATGCGCGATCCGCAACCTTGTAGGAAAACCCCGCCAACCGCAGACATCCCAGGGTAGCGTTGACGTAACGGAGCATCGCCGGCCCGGCGTTCGCACGCGTCATCAAGGTGAGAATTGCCCATGGATGGCGCAGAAGCGTTTGGTGTGCGGAGCTCGCCCGTCGACGCATCGCCTCTTTCCACGGGTCGCCGAAACTCGGAACTTCGATTTCCCTCACGACGAGCTCAACGAGACCGTCGAGTATTGAGTCCTTGTTCGGGACGTGATTGTAGAGAGACATCGCCTGAACGCCCAAGTCGGTGGCGAGCCTCCGCATGGAGATTGCCTCGACGCCGCCTTCGTCTGCGACGCGGAACGCCGTCTGCAGGATTCGTTCTTTGGTAAGATGCTCTCTCGGGTGTTTCGTGTTCATTACATGATATTCCTGACAAAAACAGTTGACTAACTTACAGTGTAAGTGTAACCTACGGCGTAAGTCAACAGCAAGCGGTAGTGAAAACACGGGGTCGCCACCGCCAAAGGAGGTATGCTGTGAAGAAGGTTTGTATCGTTGGAGCCTCGGGAAAGCTCGGACGCCACATGGTGAAGCACGCGCTCGACCGTGGATACGAGGTCGTTGGCGTGTGTCGAAAAGAGAGCGTCGACAAACTCGACGAGTTCAAGGGAAGGATGACCGTCGTCGCCGGTCGGACCAATGATCGAGAGGTCATCCGGCAGGCGGTCGCTGGATGTGATGGTGTGCTGACCGTTCTCGTGCCGTGGGGAGTGGACAACTACTCCTCCGGGACTGCCCAGGCGGTCCTGGACTACGCGGAGACCGATTCTCGGCTCGTTTTCTCGTGTGGTTGGCATATTACCCGCGATGGAAAGGACGTCTATTCGCCTCTATTCCTTCTCGCCGTGAGACTGATGGGATGGATGGCCCGTCTAGTCCGTGCGGTGGACGTACACGACCAGGTGGAGGCATGCCGCAGGATCTTCTCGAGCGACTCGCGGTGGACTGTGGTTCGGGGAAGCGATCTCGAAGAGGGTGAAAGCGAGGGCTTGCCGGTTTGGAGCCGACACGTCGGAGATCCTATCCTTCGGAGCAACAAAACCCGCAGAATTGATTTCGCGCTTTTTATGGTTGAAGCGCTCACAAATGACGCGCTCGTTCATGAGGCGCCGGCCATCGTCAGCTGCAACGCGCCTTCGGCTGTTGAGCACAAGTCTTCGTTGGTAGCGTAGGGAAGAAAAACAAGGAGGGATGAATGTCGAGCATAAGTGTTGAGATGGATGTGCGATCGGCGCAACCGCGGACTGCCGCGCTGACCGCAGGTATCGGTATGCTGGCAATGACGGTCATTGCGGCGCCGGTCAATTTTGCGTTGATACAGAATATGATCGTTCCCGGAGGCGCCGAGGCCACTGCCGCAAATCTCGTTGCGTCGGCGGGTATGTTTCGTCTAGGAGCCTTGGCGCTTCTGATCGTCGCGGTCCTCGACGTAGTCGTTGCATGGGGGCTCTATGAGGTTCTCAAGAAGGTGCACCCTGGGCTGTCTCTGCTCGGAGGATGGCTCCGAGTCGTGTATGCGGCCATCTTCGCAGTTTCGATCACCAGAATCTTCGGGGCCGTCCGCGCGGCGCCGGCAGACGCTGCGGCTGCTCTCCGGCTTGCCGAGCATTTCAACGACGGGTGGATGGTCGGACAGGTCTTCTTTGGCCTCCATCTGGGTGTCGTGGGCATGCTAGCACTACGGTCGCGCTTTATCCACTGGCTGTTCGGAGCGCTGCTGGTAATCGCCGGAGCGGGATATCTGATCGACGGTGTCGCGACGTTGGTGAGCCCAGGCTACGGCGTGGAGCTGGCGATGTTCACGTTCATCGGTGAGGTCCTATTCATGTTCTGGCTACTGATCCGGGGCCCGCGGTTGCAGGCCGTCTGATACGCGCCGCGGAGCTGCTCTTGCCCCACGCGTACGCCACGGTGGCGTCGTCTCGGAGTCGATTCTCTCCTCTCGGACCTCGAGGTCTGAAGCAACCGATGATCGATTCGGCGTTGGTCGGTACTCCCGGACCGGAGAAAGAGCAGAAGCTCGAACAGGGTCTCGCCCCCGGCGTAGTCCAGAGAGTTGAGGGGCTCGTCGAGAAGGAAGAGCTGTGGGGCGTGCACAAGTGAGAGAGCAATTGCGAGCCGTTTTCTCATTCCGGCCGACAGCTCTCGACCGAGCGCGTTTCGGCGATCTGACAACTCGAACAGATCGATCAACGACTGGACACGCTCTTTTTGCTCATCGTCCCCAATGCCGAACAGAGTCGCGGTCAACCCGACTTGCTCTTCCACCGTGAGCTCACCGAAGAGAGCATCGGAATCCGGAACGATCCCCACTACCTTCTTCCATTCAGTCGCAGAGGGGTCTACCATGCGACCACCGAAAATGAAGGAGGCGGTGTTGGGCAACAGAGCACCGCACAACCACCGAAGGAGTGTCGTCTTGCCGGCGCCGTTCGGCCCTGCGATGGCGGTGATCCACCCATCAGGACACTCCGTCGATAGGTTGTGGAGGATGGCCGTCCTCCCTATCTCATAACTCAGTCCCACAATCTCCATCGCTTCGACCTTCGGACAGAGACTCTGCACGTCTTGGGCGCAGCTCGAGACGACAACATCTCAATTCTTCTACCGCTCCGTGTCAGGGCGGGACGAGTTTCTTCGCGGTACTGTATCCCTTCGACGTTCCTCGCAGAGATGCGTCTCCGATATGTCTCAATCGCGCTTTCCTGTTCCTGAGTTATTTGATAAGCTTTATGGTGAACAGAATCATTCCCCAGGGCACAGTTATGAAAGGAGAAGGTTATGTCAGCCGAATCAAACCATTCATCCAAAAATACCGCAGGTAACGGAACCTCGAACCGCGATTGGTGGCCGAACCAGCTGCAGCTCGATATCCTTCATCAGCAGTCATCCAAATCCAACCCGATGGGAGAAGATTTCAGCTACGCCAAAGAGTTCAAGAGCCTTGACCTTGCGGCCGTGAAGAAAGACCTCCATGAGCTCATGACCGAGTCCCAAGGCTGGTGGCCGGCGGATTTCGGTCACTACGGACCTCTATTCATTCGCATGGCATGGCACAGCGCGGGCACCTACCGCGTCGGAGACGGCCGCGGCGGTGCGGGGAGCGGCAGCCAGCGCTTTGCTCCGCTCAACAGCTGGCCCGACAATGTCAACCTCGACAAGGCGCGCAGGCTGCTGTGGCCGATCAAACAGAAGTACGGCCGAAAGATCTCGTGGGCCGACCTGATGGTCCTCGCCGGGAACGTCGCCCTGGAATCGATGGGATTCAAGACCTTTGGCTTCGGAGGCGGGCGCGAGGACATCTGGGAGCCGGAAAAGGACGTCTACTGGGGCTCCGAAAGTACATGGCTGGACGACAAGCGCTACTCCGGCGATCGAGACCTCGAAAACCCGCTCGCTGCCGTGCAGATGGGCCTGATCTACGTCAACCCGGAAGGGCCGAATGGCAACCCCGACCCGGTCGCCGCCGCTCGGGACGTCCGCGAGACCTTCGCCCGCATGGCGATGAACGATGAAGAGACGGTTGCGCTCATTGCGGGCGGCCACTCGTTCGGCAAGACCCACGGCGCCGGCCCCGCGACCCACGTGGGTCCGGAGCCTGAAGCGGCACCCATGGAGGAGCAGGGCCTCGGTTGGAAGAGCAGCTTCGGAACCGGAAAAGGCGGTGACACGATCGGAAGCGGCCTCGAGGTGACGTGGACCACGACCCCGACGAAGTGGGGGATGGGTTTCTTCCACAACCTCTTCGACTATGAATGGGAGCTGACGAAGAGCCCCGCCGGCGCGCATCAGTGGCGCCCGAAAGACGGAGCGGGCGCCGAAACGGTTCCGGATGCCCACGATCCGTCCAAGAGTCATGCTCCTTCCATGCTGACTACGGACCTCTCCCTGCGGTTCGATCCCACGTACGAGAAGATTTCACGACGCTTCATGGAGCATCCCGATCAGTTCGCCGACGCGTTCGCCAGGGCATGGTTCAAGCTGACCCACCGCGATATGGGCCCTCGTGTCCGCTATCTCGGCCCCGAGGTTCCCGACGAAGAGCTCATCTGGCAGGATCCGATTCCCACCGTCGATCATCCATTGGTCGATGCCAAGGACCTCGACTCGCTGAAGACGATGATCCTCTCTTCCGGACTCACAATCTCCCAACTCGTCATAACGGCCTGGGCGTCGGCGTCGACCTTCCGCGGCAGCGACAAGCGTGGTGGAGCCAACGGCGCGCGCGTCCGCCTCACCCCGCAGAAGGATTGGGAGGTGAACCAACCGGTCGAGCTTGCAACGGTCCTCGGAAGGCTGGAAGCGATCCAGAAGGATTTCAACGGCGCAGCGTCCGGCGGGAAAAGGATCTCACTTGCAGACTTGATCGTTCTCGGCGGCTGCGCGGCGGTCGAGGAGGCAGCGAAGAGAGCAGGGCATGAGGTGAAGGTTCCCTTCGCACCGGGCCGCATGGATGCCTCGCAGGAGCAGACCGACGTGTCCTCCTTTGCTGTGCTCGAGCCGGCGGCAGATGGCTTTCGCAATTACCAGAAAAAGGGACTGAAGGCGCCGGCGGAGGAAATGCTCGTGGACCGGGCCCAGCTCCTGACGCTGACGGCTCCCGAGATGACGGTCCTGATCGGCGGCATGCGCGCCCTGAATGCAAACGTCGGGCAGTCAAAGCACGGCGTCTTCACTAAGCGGCCCGAGATTCTGACCACTGACTTCTTCGTGAACCTGCTCGATATGGGCACGGAGTGGAAGGCGATGTCTGAGGCCGGGGACCTATTCGAGGGGCGCGATCGCAAGAGCCGAGAAGTCAAGTGGACCGGCACGCGCGTCGATCTCGTCTTCGGATCGAACTCCCAGCTCCGCGCCCTTGCCGAAGTATATGCTTCGGACGATTCCACGGAGATGTTCGTGAACGACTTCGCCGCCGCGTGGAGCAAGGTGATGAACCTCGATCGATTTGATTTGGTGTGATCACGGGCGCGACAAGTCTTGGCATATTCGAGAGCTGTGTCGCTCATGTCACGGGGCTGAGTGACACCGAGACACGAATCGGGGAGGCACGGGCAATCAACATTCATATGTGGCGAATTCTCGTCATGCCCGGCGGCGGGAGACTGTCGTACAATCGGTCATAAAGGAGGCTCCACATGATCCTTGTCACGGGAATTAGCGGCCGCGTCGGCGGCGCGTTGGCTCGCCATCTATTGCAGCTCGGGCAACAAGTTGGAGGGTTGGTCCGAGACCCGAAGCAATTGAACGCCCTTCCGTCCGGAGTTGTCGGGTTCGTGGGAGACTTCGACGACCCGAGTAGCACGAAAACCGCGATGAAGAACGCCGACTCCCTCTATCTTCTCTGCGGGATGAGCCAGATTGAAGGGTTGTACGATGTTGCCAAGAAGTCAGGCGTGCGGCATGTGGTGCAACTCTCCGGGGCCGCAGTCTTGGCGCGCGAAGGGAGCAACGCAATCTCGCGGTTCATGATTGAAGCAGAGCGGGCCGCCGAGCAATCGGGGATCGACTACACGTTCCTGCGTCCCCTCTCGTTCATGTCGAACGCGCTCCGATGGGCCGGGCAGGTTCGATCCGGCAACCAAGTACGCCTACCATTCGAGTCGGTGCCGGAAGCACTGATCGACCCGTACGACATCGGCCGGGTGGCCGCCACCATTCTTTCTTCTCCCGAGGAGCATGTTGGCAAAGCCTACCGGTTATCCGGGCCGCAGGCGCTGCGTCCGAGCGATTGCGTCAAGACGATAGCCGAGGTCCTCAACCGCAAGATCGAGTTCATAGCGCTCTCGAACGATGAGGCGCGCAAACAAATGAGCGAAGCTATGCCGCAGGAGATCGTAGAGGCTTTTTTGGACCTATACACCGGCACTGCACCCGAAGAAACCGCCGCGGATGAGAACGTCGAACGAATCACCGGCACCCCGCCGCGAACATTTGCTATCTGGGCGCAGGAGAATCGGGCCAGTTTCGGCGGCGGCTGAGGCGACTGAACGTGGACGTGTCCACGGCGGGACGACATTTCCGAAAACCGCCTTCACTGCGAGTGCTCGTGCGTGTGGGCTATCCGATCACTGTCACATCGAGTGGTCTTCACTCGTCATACCCATGACGGAGCGGGCAGGAGGGACGCGACGAATGGAAGGGCAAAACTGGCTGGCACGACAGTTCGAGGAGAATAGGGCCCATCTTGCGAAGGTGGCATTCCGAATGCTCGGCTCTACGAGCGAGGCGGATGACGCCGTTCAGGAAGCGTGGCTGCGATTGAGCCGATCGGATGCCGGTGTAATTGAAAATCTCACCGGCTGGCTTACGACCGTCGTTGCACGCATATCTTTGGATATGCTGCGCGCGCGCAAAGCACGGAGCGAAGATTCGCTGGACTCAGCTGGTAGCTCTCAAACTGCCGACAGCAGAGCAGGCGATCCGGAGCGGGACGCCATTCTCGCCGACTCCATCGGCCCGGCTCTGCTCCTCGTGCTCGACATGCTGACCCCTCCCGAGCGCGTCGCGTTTGTATTGCACGACATGTTTGGTATCCCGTTCGACGAGATCGCGCCTATCATTGGACGCTCATCGGCGGCTAGCCGGCAGCTTGCAAGCCGGGCGCGTCGCCGCCTCCGCGGTACAACAGAGGTATCGGCCGCTCGTAGGTCTGAAAACGAAGAAGTAACTCAGCGAAGGATCGTGGATGCGTTTCTCGCGGCGGCGCGCAACGCCGAGTTCGAGGCGCTGCTGTCGTTGCTCCATCCCGATTGCATGCTCAGGTCGGACGAGTTTGCCACCCTGCTGGGGTCGCCGAAGAAGATCGAGGGCGGCAGGAAGGTGGCCGAGTTCTTCAATGGTGCCGCTTCGGCTGCGGTCCGCACAACGGTAGGCGGAGTCGCAGGGGCGGCATGGGCTCCCAATGGAAAGGTGCGTGTCGCGTTTAGCTTTGCCTTCAAGGACGAAAAGATCGTCGCTATCGAGCTCGTCGCCGATCGAAAGCGGTTGCAGGAGCTCGGAGTCGTGCTCTTGGACAGCTGACGACCGATACCGGCTCGTTTTGGCGTCGCTTTTTCAATCCCGACAAATCCACTTGTTGATCGCCGCAGTTCGGATTAGCATGTGAAGTGCCGTGTCGCGAAGCCAGGATTTAGACCATCTGAACCGAATAGACTTCTTCACGGTGAAGCGGACACTTACACTCCGGCCGGCCGCATCGAGACACAAATACGCACGCATGGCATCGACATCGTGCTCTGTCACGCAGCAGAAGAATCAGTCCAAAGGAGCGAGTAGGTTGAAAAAATCCAACCAAGTTGAAAATGCCTCCGAACTTATAAGCAAGAAGATCAAGGAGCTGGGCGATTGGCGCGGCCGGACGCTTGAACGAGTTCGGCAGCTCGTCAAGGAAGCCGACCCGGAGGTTGTTGAAGAGTGGAAGTGGGCGAAGGCAACGTCGCCTGGAACTCCGGTCTGGTCGCACAGCGGCGGCATCTGCACAGGCGAGACCTACAAAAGTGCGGTCAAGCTCACCTTTTTCAAGGGTGCGTCTCTGGAAGATCCTTCCGGCCTCTTCACTCAGCCTGGGACCGTAAGGCGTGCGATCGACATCCACGAAGGTGACAAGTTCGACGAGACTGCGTTCAAGAATCTTATCCGGGCCGCCGTAGCGCTGAACTTGGAGCGCAAGAAGTAGGCTCAGCAGGGCGCCGATATCCCAAGAACGTCGGGTGAGATCATTCCCCCTTCTGCGTGTCACATTTGTCCGGTCATTTTCGTCATACTCACTGACAGAATCAACAATGAATCCGGGAGGATCCTTATGAAGATCAAACTCACCACCATCTACGTCGATGATCAGGAGAAGGCCTTGAGTTTCTATACCGAAGTGCTCGGTTTCATGAAGAAAGCGGATGTCAGCAACGGGCCATTTCGCTGGCTCACGGTGGTAGCGCCCGAGGAACCGGAGGGCACGGAGCTGCAGCTGGCGTCGGCCGACAATCCGGCTGGCAAGACCTATCAAGAGGCGATATTCAAGCAAGGCCAGCCCGCTGCGATGTTCTACACTGATGACCTGCAGGCCGACTACGAGCGCATGAAAGCTCGCGGCGCCGAGTTCACTATGCCGCCGACCGACGTGACAATGTCGAAGATCGCCCAGCTGAACGATACCTGCGGCAACCTCATCCAGGTCACGCAGCTGATGCGCGGTTAGGCGAGCATGGCACAAGAGTACATCGAAATAGAAGGCGCGCGCGAAAACAACCTGAAGAACGTATCCCTGAGAATCCCCAAGCGCAGGATTACGCTCTTTACCGGCGTTTCCGGGTCCGGCAAGTCCTCCCTGGTCTTCGATACCATCGCGATGGAGGCCCAGCGTCTCCTCGCCGAGAATTTCAGTACCTTCCTTCGCGGCTTCATGCCGAAATATCCCCAACCGGCGGCCGACTCGCTTGCCAACCTGAACATGGCCGTCGTGATCGATCAGAAGCGCTTGGGGGGTGGCTCGCATTCGACCGTGGGAACGATCACCGATATCTCCTCAATTTTGCGCCTTCTGTTTTCGCGGGCAGGCAAGCCCTCCATCGGCGGCGCGCATCGATTCTCGTTCAACGATCCAAGCGGGATGTGCCCTGAGTGCAACGGATTGGGTCGGAAGATGGGCGTCAACATGGATCTGTTTCTCGATGAGTCGAAATCGCTGAAGCAAGGGGCCATCATGTACCCTGGATACGCACCGGGCAATTGGGAATGGAACATACTGAACGAGTCGCGTTTCTTTGATATGGACAAAAAGATTGGCGACTACACCGAGGATGAAAAAAATCTCCTTCTCTACGGCAAGTCACAGAAGGTTTCACTCAAATTCGGTGGCAAATCGGTCAACCTAACCTACGAGGGGGCCATCGAAAAGTTCACCAACAAGTACATCAAGAAGGACCTGAAGAGCTATTCTGCTAGAACTCAGCAGACGGTTGAGCGGTTTCTATCGATGAGGCCGTGTCATCTCTGCAAGGGAGCGAGGCTCAGCCCCGAGGCACTCGGCGTAAAGGTCGGCGGATACAACATCGCCGAGCTATCGGCAATGGAAATCGATGAGCTGGTCGAAGTGATTCGTGGCATCTCCGCTCCAGAAGCCGAGCCCGTTCTGCGGGCCTTGGAAAGCCGCCTGACCCACCTGTGCGAAATCGGTTTGGAATACCTGAGTCTCAACCGCGAGACCGACACCCTTTCGGGGGGAGAGTCGGCGCGGGTGAAGATGGTCAAGCATCTGACGTCGAGTCTGGTCGACGTAACCTACATTTTTGACGAACCGAGCGTGGGACTTCACCGACGGGACATACACCGTTTGAACGAGCTCTTGCAGAAATTGCGCGACAAGGGCAACACGGTCCTCGTTATCGAGCACGACCCCGACGTGATCAAGATTGCCGACCACGTGGTGGACTTGGGGCCGTTCGCCGGACGCAAGGGAGGGGAGGTGGTTTTCGAAGGATCGTTTCAAGCATTGCTCGGGGCACCCACCCTCACCGGGCGCCACCTGAAACAGACCCTGCCGATCAAGTCTGAGTTTCGCAAAGCCGCCGGTACGCTCCCTATCCGCAACGCAACAGCCAACAATCTCAAAGATGTGAGTGTCGATTTTCCTGCCGGGGTCTTCACCGTCGTAACGGGAGTCGCGGGATCAGGCAAGAGCTCGCTCCTGCACCAGTCTTTCGTGCCGCAGCACCCGGAGGCCATCGTCATTGATCAGTCGGCCGTCGGCGCCAATTCGCGATCCAACCCGGCCACCTACACAGGCATTATGGACGGCGTGCGCAAAGCCTTCGCGAGCGCCAACAAGGTCAAGCCGGCCTTGTTCAGCTTCAACTCAACGGGCGCATGCGAGAACTGCAAAGGGTTGGGGGTCGTCTACTCCGATCTAGCTTACCTGGACGAAGTGAAGCTTCCCTGCGAGGTCTGCGGGGGCAAGCGGTTCAAGGACGAGGTTTTGGGCTTCACGCTCGACGGCAAGTCGATATCCGATGTATTGGAAATGACCGTAGCCCAGGCCTTGGAGTTTTTCACGCTCAAAGACGTCATGAAGGTCCTCGGAGCCATGCGCGATGTGGGTTTGGACTATTTGACTTTGGGACAGCCGTTGAGCACATTGTCAGGCGGAGAATGTCAGAGGATCAAGCTTGCCGGAGAGCTGCACAAAGAAGGCAGTCTCTACATCATGGACGAGCCCACGACGGGGCTCCACATGTCCGACATCGCCCATCTTCTGCAGATCCTCAATCGCATCGTCGATGAAGGGAACACGATGATCGTCATCGAGCACAACCTCGACGTCATCCGCAACGCCGACTGGATTATCGATTTGGGACCGGAGGGTGGCAATAGAGGGGGATCGGTCGTGTTCCAGGGAACCCCCCGGGATCTCTTGACGTCCAAGAGCTCCCTCACTGCCAGGTATCTGACGTAACGGGCCGACTCCGATCGATGCTATGAGCCGGGTTGAACTGAATCTCGTCATGTCTCCGCACCCATCCCATTCTGACAGCCGACCGTGTTCTCGATCCCTTGGAGCTCGGCATTTGTGGATAGCCGAAGCTCACTCCTTCTATCGGTTTCCCCTACGGCTCTGCCAGGTCTCGAATTCCCACCCGAAAGTGCCGCTCTTCGTTGAAACCTGACTATATTTGTGATAATCTCTAATTCTATCATTGATTGGGGCAGAGCGGGTGCCCGCCGGCGGGAAGAGGAGGGCTCGTGATACGCGTACTACGGATCATAGCGTTTGTGGCCGCCACTATGGCGATCCTCACGGCCTGCCCGAGTCCATTCGGCTACTATGCTGCCGGCAACAAATACGTCAAGGAAGTGCAGACCGTAGAGACGATTCCGGCACAAGCCACCGCCTCCCCGACATTTTCAGTCATTCCGGTCGGGGGCGGCTCCGCCCTCACCCCCATCGACGGCGCTGTCACCGGAAGCTCCGACCTCTCGATTGCCATCGAGTGTGCTACGGCGTCGTCGCAGATATTCTTCACGCGCGACGGGAGCACGCCCGATCCCTACCAGTCTGGTACCCAAATCTATTCCGCACCAATCGCCGTCAAGGGCAACGGTGCGCAGCTTACGATCGTCGCGATAGCCTTGACTCCGCTCATGAGTCCCAGCACGTTCTCCCAGCTATCGGTGACGATCTCCTACAGGCCTATCATCTCGTCGGTCGCCGCTGGTCCGAGCCAGGCGACCCTGGCATGGCAGCCTGTAAGCGGTGCGAGCTCCTACAATCTCTACTACACGCGCGGCTCCTCCGTTACCATCTCCACCGGCGCGAAAGTCTCGGGTGTCTCCTCGCCCTACACGGTGTCTCCCCTCGGGTTCGGGACCGAGTATGCTTTCATTCTTACCGCCGTGACCGCGGCAGGCGAGAGCGCACCGAGTCCGGTGGCCACCGCCACGCCTGCCATCCCGGCCCCGGCCGGGCTCGCGGTGGGCGCCGCGACCAGCTCCTCAATGGACGTCAGCTGGAATGCGGTAAGCGGGGCGGCCGGCTACGAGCTTTACCGCGATACCTCCGCCACCGGAAGCTTCACGACCCTCGCCTACAACGGCGTGTCGACGGCAGCGACGGTTGGCGGGCTCTCGCCCGCGACGACCTACTACTTCAAGGCTCGCGCCTTCGACTCGTCAGGCACGACGGCAAGCTGGTCTTCGGTCGTCTCCGGAACAACGCTCGACGCGAACGGCATGCCGGTCTTGATAACGCCGCCCTCTTCGGGATTCACTGCACCCACTCAGCTGCCGCCCGGAGCGCCTACTCCCGACTACTGGATCCGAACCGGCTACCCCTCCCTCGGTTGGGTGGAGGGGGGCTTTACCTACGTGGTCTGGCCGAAGGACTACCAAAACTCGACTGCTTTCGCAATAGCCTGCTACGATGCGTCGGGCGCTGTCGCCGGCGAGTGGGTCTATACCAGTGATCGCTACATCACCTCGGCTACCCTCTATCCGTCCAAGGGTTATATCGTTCTGACGGGTCAATCCACCACTACGAACGTGATCTGGAGCACGATCCAACAGTAAAACCGCGCGAGAGCCTTTCTGCTGAGGTGACTCGAGTCAAACCCGATCGAGTGGCCCGCCCGAATGACGGGGGCTGGGGCGGTTCATGCGCTCATCGGCTCCCTGCCTTCAGGCCAGACCATCTCCTCCGGCGAAGACGCGGCACACTTTCTGATTGCTCAACTGAACGGAGGGAGAGACCGAGCCGCTCGAGCTCTTTCTCCACACGGTATCACCGCTACGCACGAGTGAGCTTCCGCCGCCTGGACGACGGCGATACCACTCGACAGTAGAAGGGTCGCCCCCATCCTCTTTATCCCCTTTTCCTCGTGTTATACTCTTTCCGTCTACAGCGGCACGGCTTTGGCGGACAACGCGTCGGGCCGCCGCGCATACAGAAAGACGACGGAAGGAGGTGGTCGTGGCCACCATCAAGGATGTCGCCCGAGAAGCGGGGTTAACGGTAACGACCGTTTCACGGGTGCTCAACAACCGCGGATACATCAGCGCGGCGACTCGGGAAAAGGTCTATCGGGTAATGGCCGAGTTGGACTATCAACCGAACGAAATCGCGCGCTCGTTGTTCCGGCAACGCTCGAAGATGATTGGCCTGATCGTTCCGACAGTGTCGCACCCCTTCTTCGGCGAGCTCTCGACTGCAATCGAGCAGCATGCATATGCCGCCGGATACAAGATCGTGCTGTGCAATTCCCATCTCGATCAAGAGAAGGAACGCGACTACGTCGACATGCTGAAACGGCACAAGGTAGACGGTATCATCATGGGCAGTCACACGCTCGGCGTGGAGGAATACGAGAACTTGAACATGCCGGTCGTTACCATCGATCGTCAGATTTCGGCGACCATACCATCGCTCTCCTCGGACAACTACGAAGGGGGACGCATTGCCGCAAGGTTGCTCATATCGAAGGGTTGCAGGAAGGTAGCCTATATCTGCGGCAGCCTGAAGCTCGAGCTCTTCGCCAACAGGCGTCACGATGCCTTCGTCGAGGAAATGACGAAAACAAAATGTCCCCATGTAGTCGTGCAGACCAACATCGATGTGTTCGACACGACTCAATATGAAGCGCTGGTCAACGCCCTCTTCACCGAGCACCCGGAAACCGACGGCGTATTCGCGAGCGATCTGAAGGCGGCTCGGGTTATTCAAACCTGTGTGCGTCTCGGCAAGAGGGTGCCGGAGGACGTACGGATTGTCGGCTACGACGATGTGAGGCTCGCCTCATTCCTCGTCCCGCCGTTGACGACCATACGCCAGCCGATCGACGAGATGGCAGACCAGCTTGTGGGGCTGATTCTTCGACAGATTGCCGGTGAATCGGTCCCCATGGACACGGTGTTGCCGGTCGCTCTCGTCGAACGGTCCTCGACCTGACCTCTCGAGACTGTCGCTCGCCCTCAGCTCCGATGACAATATGTCAACCGGTTGATCTAATTGGGCTATATGCGGTAGGATCGCCGCCGATGGACTAACGAGGGGGAATTGTCGGTGCGAAACGAAGTAGTGTTGATCACCTATGCCGACTCGATGGGCAGCAACCTATCAGAGCTTTACGCTCTGCTCGAGGAGCACTTCCGCCAACAGGACGGCGGGCGTGCAATCGGGGGCATTCATGTGCTCCCGTTCTTCCCTTCGTCGGCGGATAGGGGTTTTGCTCCCATGCGCTACGATGAAGTCGATCCTGCGTTCGGGAGTTGGGCTGACGTTGCGCGATTGGCCGAGAGCTATGAGCTCACCGCGGACTTCATGATCAACCACATCTCGCGCCGTTCACCGTTCTTCGAAGATTTCCTCAAGCACAAGGACCGTTCACCCTACGCAGGTATGTTTATCCGCTACAAAGACTTCTGGCCGGGTGGGGAGCCGAGCGCCGAGCAGCTCGACCTCATCTACAAGAGGAAGCCCCGGGCACCTGCGGCCGAGGTCACCTTCGCAGACGGGACGAACGAAAGAGTCTGGTGCACCTTCGACGAAGAGCAAATCGACCTCGATCTCCGAAGCGAGGTGACGAAGCAATTTGTTCGCACCTCACTTATCGATCTCGCGCGGCGCGGCGCCAAGGTCATCCGACTCGACGCGTTTGCCTATTCGATCAAGAAGTCAGGGACGAACTGCTTCTTCGTGGAACCCGAAGTGTGGGAGTTGCTCGATTGGGTGCGCAATCTTCTCGCTCCCCATGGTGTCGAGGTTCTTCCGGAAATCCACGAGCATTATTCGATCCAGCAGAAGCTCGCCGAACGTGGCTACTGGGTCTACGATTTTGCCCTCCCGATGCTCCTACTGCACACGCTCTATACCGCCTCGAACCAACGGCTGCTCGCCTGGCTGCAGATCTGTCCGCGTAAGCAGTTCACGACACTCGACACCCACGACGGCATCGGAGTGGTCGATGTCCATGGCCTCCTGTCGGAGCAAGAGATCGAACATGTTCGCGACCAGCTGTTTGGCAGACATGGAAACGTCAAACAGGTTTACAACAGCGCTGCCTACAAGAATCTCGATATCTACCAGATCAACTGCACCTACTATTCCGCGCTCGGGGCCGATGACGATGCCTATGTCCTTGCCCGAGCGATCCAGTTCTTCGCGCCTGGAATTCCCCAGGTCTACTATGTCGGGCTCCTCGCAGGAGAGAACGACATCACGCTCGTCGAGCGTACGAAAATCGGACGAGACATCAATCGACACCAGTACACGAAGGAGGAAGTCGCTGAAAACGTGTCGCGCCCGGTCGTTCGCCGCTTGATCAACTTGATGTACTTCCGCAGCTCCTATCCGGCGTTTTCCGGGGACTTCGAGATCGTCGAGACGCCACACTCGGAGCAATTGTGCCTTTCGTGGCGTTTCGAAGAGGCCTTCACCGAGCTCCGGGCCGATCTCCAAAACCGGACGTTCACCATTCGATATTGCGACCAGACGTCGGGCATGATGAAGTATCTCGACGGAGTGTAAACTCACGTCAAATGAAGTAGATCAATCGATTGACATGAGGAGAATTTTCATATATCAAGCGGTTGACATATATCAATTCTGCCTCTACAATGGCAACGGTAATGTTGGTCATTACATCTCGAAAACCCACAAGTAAACAGGAGTTGTGTCATGAAAAGAATCTCGCTCATCGCGTTGTCGTTCATGCTCATAGGCGGCGCGATCGCGATGGCTTCCGGATCGAAGGAGAGCTCGAGTGCCTCGAGCAATCCGAAGTCGGTAACCATCACGTTCCTGAACTCAAAAGCAGAAATTACCGCCCAACTGCAGGACCTTCTGACAATGTTCTCCAAGGACAATCCGTCGATTACGGTGAACCTCACCACGGCAGGGTCGGGAGTAAATCCATTTCAGAAGCTTACCACGATGTATGCATCCGGTAACGGACCTGCGGTAGCCATGCTGGACCCCAGTGACCTACCGAAGCTGGCACCCAAGCTCGTCGACCTGTCCGGACAGAAATGGGTGAGCGATGCAGTGCCCGGATCTCTCGCATTGGCAAAGGATAACGGTAAGCTGATCGGATTTCCCTTTACCATCGAGGGCTACGGTCTCATTTACAACAAAGCGGTTCTCGACAAGGCCTACGGGGGATCGTTCGATCCTTCGAGCATTCGCACCATCAACGACCTTCAGAATGCGTTCGAGAAGATCAAGGCATCCGGGGTCGCGCCGATCATCGTAACACCGATGAACTGGTCGCTTGGAAATCACTACCTCGGTATCGCTTCAAGTGATCAGTCGTCTGACCCTGCGACGATCGCGGCGTTCATCAAGAAGATGGAGGCCGGAAACGTCAATCTCTCCCAGAACAAGGTCTTCAACGGGCTCATGGATACTCTCCAGCTCATGGCCAAGTACAACCAGGCCAAGTCCGACCCGATGGCAGTAACCTACGATCAGGGTCCGGAGATACTCGGCAAAGGAAAGGCCGGTTTCTGGTTCATGGGTACCTGGGCATGGCCCCAGATATCGAAGTTCAACACGGCTGACAGCAAGTTCGGATTCATCCCAGTTCCGATCAGCAACAACCCCTCCGACTACGGAAACTCGCAGATTCCTGCCGGGCCGACGAAGTTCCTCACGCTCGACAAGACTCAGAACTCTGCAGCACAGCAGGCCGCAGCCGAGAAGCTGCTCGACTGGATGGTCTACAACTCCGACGCTCAGAAGCAGTTGGTTGACAAGGCCGGTGTTGTAATGGCGTTCAAGAACGTCACAATTGCATCGCCGAACGAGCTCAATAACTCCATGCAGTCCTACATCGAAGCCGGCAAGACCTCTGACTTTGCCGCAAATCGCTTCCCACCGGACCACTGGGGAGTGCTCGGCGCGCCGATGCAGAAATACTTCGTAGGTAAGATGACGCGAGCACAGTTGTACCAGGCCATCGAGAGCTACTGGAAGAAAGTCGGTAGCAACGGATAGCAATCGGCCGGCCGTACGACATTCCTTCACGGATTCGTCGTACGGTCGACTCTTTCTCTACAAGAACAGCGCATGAATACAAACGGATCGTTATCTGGAAGAATCGGAAGATCATTGACCTTCGCTGGTCCGACGCTCTTCATCTTCCTCGTGGTCATGATCGTCCCCTTCTTTTACGGGGTCTACCTGACGTTAACCAACTGGAACGGCATTTCGGCAGACTATCAGTTTGTCGGACTCAAGAACTACGCCACCGTCTTCCAGAGTGCCGACTTCTGGAGCACCTTCTTTCTGACGCTCGAGTATGTCGGGCTCACCCTGCTCTTTACGAACCTGATCGCCTTCTCACTTGCCGGGCTCCTGACGAGTGGCGTGCGCGGTCAAAACGCTATGCGTTCGGCGCTGTTCACCCCCAACCTCGTCGGGGGCATCATCCTGGGGTTTATTTGGAAATTCATCTACTCGACCGCGCTGGTCTATTTCGGCAAGAAGCTTCACATCAATTTTCTCTCAGTGTCTGCGCTCGGCAATCCAACCGGTGCGATGTGGGCGATGGTGATAGCGACCGTATGGCAGTACTCCGGCTACATGATGATCATCTATATTGCCGGGTTTATGACCATTCCGCGTTCGCTGCTGGAAGCCGCGAGCATTGATGGCGCGAGCGCGCTCAGGCGGGTATGGAGCATAATCGTTCCGCTCATGGTTCCTTCATTCATCATCTGCGGCTTTCTCACTCTGCAGCGAAGCTTCTTGGTATATGCCATCAACCTCTCGCTGACCGGCGGTGGTCCCTACAACAGTACCATGCTGATTTCCTTCCATATCTACGAGCAAGCGTTCCTTTTTCAGAAGTACAGCACGGGACAAACCGAGGCCTTCGTTCTTTTCATACTGGTAGCGATTGTTACCGTCGTGCAGATTCGATTCGGGAAGGGACTGGAGGTGGAAGCATGACCGGAACCCGCCGCCTTTCACACTCAGTGCAAATCACGATTCTCGCAATCGTTGCAGTTCTCTACCTCGTTCCCTTTGTTCTTATCGTCTTGAACTCCTTCAAATCAACGGCCTCGATCATCGAAAACCCGCTGACGATTCCCTCCGGCGGGCTCAAGGTGGACAACTTCGTTCACGCCTTCAAGGAGATGCACTACGTCGCGACTTTCTTCAACTCTCTCATTATCACGGCGCTCAGCGTCGCGCTGATAAATCTCCTCTCATCCATGACTGCGCACCTGCTCGTGCGCAGTCAAACGCGCCTGAGCCAGATGGTCTTTCTGGTGCTGGTTGCATCGATGATCATCCCCTTTCAGGCAATCATGATTCCGCTCGTAAAGATCTATGGATCGCTGAAAATGCTCGACAGTAGATGGACGCTCGTCTTCATGTACATCGGTTTCGGAGCGCCGTTGGCGGTGTTCATCTTTCACGGGTTTATCAAGGGCATACCCTACGAGCTGGAGGAAGCGGCGACGATCGACGGAAGCTCTCCGCTTCAGACCTTCTTCCTGATCGTATTCCCGCTGCTTAGATCCACGGTCGTGACAGTGGTGATCCTCGACGTTCTCTGGATCTGGAATGATTTCCTTCTTCCAAGCCTCATCTTGATTGCACCGCTTAAAAAGACGCTCCCCCTTACGACCTACGCCTTCTTCGGTACCTACACGGTCGAGTACGGTCGGCTCATGGCGGCACTCGTCCTGACGGTGGCTCCGCTCATCGCGCTCTACCTTTTCTTGCAGCGCCAAGTCATCAAAGGTATCACCGAGGGCTCGATCAAATAGCGCGACTCGCAGACGCAGCACACACTCGGGTAGGCAGTCCGGCGGCCGGCGAGCATACAGGCGAGAAGCGCTCCGCTATTCAGCGTGGGGCAACGAAAGATCCCATGCCCTGCATCGAAGGCGTGCCGAACCGCCGCGTGCGAAGAAGGTCAGGCCGTCACTCTCCACGGCAGGGTAGAGGGTGGCGGAGAGCACTTTCCGCCCGCCGTCGGCGAAGATCTCGCATGAGCTGCGATCGAGGAGGATGCGAAGATCGAGGCGTCCGTCCGCGAGCCCTGCGTCGCAGCAATAGCGTTGAACGTCGTGAGCATCTGAGACAGTGCTTCTGATATCGTGGCCAGCGCGTGATCGGTCCAGTGTCAAGGTCCGACCGGCGACGACGAAGGTGAGGAGCGTCTTCTCCGTTTGACCTCGCTTCAGCGTGATACCGACCTCTGCGGCGTCAATATCCACGAAGCTTACCTCGAGGTCGAGGTAGTGTCCCCGTATTCCCCGGTACGACCGTTCGCCCGAGATGCGGTCCTCGATCCGGCGAGGATTCCGCCGATATGCTTCGAGCTCGCGCACCGGCCGTTGGATGAGTGCGTCGCCGAGAATTTCAAGCTCTCTCGGGATCGTCATCGACCCGGCCCAACCCTGCTTCAGCTCGTCGGTCGGCATGGTGCGCTCCCACATCTGCATCCACGCGATGAGGATCTGTCGTCCGTCAGGCGTCCGGACGGTTTGCGGCGCATAGAAGTCGGGACCGAAGTCCAGAATCTCGGGAGCGCATCCGTCGAACCTCGCCGTTTCACGGTTTAAGGAGCCGATTGCATAGACGGAGGAGTAGCTGTTGCGGTAGGCGCACCCATTTTCGGGCACGTTCTGCGTCGACCAGATGAGGAGCTCTCTTCCCGCGAGCGAAAAGAAGTCGGGACACTCCCAGGCCGTGCCGAAGCAGCCGCCGCCGTGGAGGGCAACGCCGACGTACTGCCAACGCTCGAGGTCGGACGCCTTGTAAAGCAAGAGCTGGCCGCCCACCCCCGCACCGCGCGATGCGACCAGCAGGTACCACGTCTCACTCTCGCGCCACAGCTTCGGGTCGCGGAAGTCGGAGGTCGAGCTTCCCGGCGGGACGAGCTCGCTTCCGATAACCGGATTTCCATGGAGCTTTCTGTAGTGCGTTCCGTCCCCGACCGCGAGACACTGAACCTGGCGGGTCGAGCTCGGGGAGCGCGAGACACGGCGATTGCCGGTGTACATGAGGATGTGCTTGCCGTTGTGCTCTGCCGCCGTGCCCGAATAACACCCGTCGCGATCGTACGCCTCTCCTGGAGCAAGCGCGATCGGAAGGTGCCGCCACCGAATCAAATCCCGTGATACCGCGTGACCCCAGTGCATTGGTCCCCACGCCGTGCCATGCGGGTTGTGTTGGTAGAAGAGATGGTAGACGCCGCTGTAGTAGCTGAACCCGTTCGGGTCGTTGAGCCATCCGGAGGACGCACTGAAGTGCAGCTTGTTGCGATAGTCGTCGGTCACAGGATAGCCTTCGGCACATTTGACATATTCCACTTTCAATTACCTCACTCGGGGGCCCGGCGTCAAGTGTCAGATCATCCAACAGCCTTTCTGGACGTTCATGCACTTCCCCGCTACTATTCCTTTGCAGTGAATGCTGCTACGTTTCTTGAACCAAGGAGAGAAGAAATGGCAAAAAAGATCGCTACGTTCGATTCCATCAGAGTCACTCAGATTATCGTTGCCTTGTTTCTATTCACGCTGGGTATCGTCGGGATCATGCATTGGAACTCCGGGCTCGCTCAGTTCACTCGTGGTGTAAACCGGTTGTTCGGCGGAAGCAACAACCCGTTCAACCTCATCGTTGCGATCATCGAGATGGCGGCAGGAGTCGTCGTGGCGGGAGCGCTCTTCGTCTCGGTGAAGAACCGGCTCATCTACATTCTCACGCTCATCGTCGCCATCCTCTGGGTCATCGAGATTCTCATCGGCTTCTTCTTCAACGACAACGCGTTCAAGCCGGACTTCGTGAGCTGGTTGAACCAGCTCCTGGCGAACGTGATTATCCTGATCGCCCTCTGGTTGATCAACCGGAAGTACGTGTAGGGGCGGAGCTGACTTCACCTGACTTGTTTCGAATAGACCTGTGGACTTCCCCCACGCCGGCTGATGGCCGGCTTCCTCATCGATGAGCTCGTGCGCGACCTCCAAACCGTTGCGATGGGCTCCTCACGACGATAGAGCCGAGCTCTCCTCCCGTCTCATTGCCGTCGCGATGCAGCAATGGCCTTTCGCATGACGTGTTGCGGCGGCGCTGGCCGGAATCTTCCAAAATCCAGTTGCTTATCGCCGTAGTTAGGATTACGATAGAAGCTGCCCGTGTCGAACCCAAGAAGAAAAGCGTTCGACCGGGTCTTTGAAGCCCATGGATCCCGCTATCTGTCGACGACCCGAAATCAGTTTTTCGTTTGGTCGCGCGGCCGCACCAGCACCGGGCGCGCTCCCGCCGTGTTGCGGGGGACACCAAAACCTTCCAAACGGAGGTGGATATGCCACACCTTCTTAACCGAGGCGCACTGGCGATCGTCTGCGCCCTCGCGCTTGCCACGGCCGCCTGTACGAATGCGGGACGGATTCTCGGGCTGGGCGGCAGCTTCCAGCGGCAGATACAGGCTTCGGACCAGTCTCCGGTCCAGTTGAATCCGCAGCCGGAACCGCCCTCTTTCGTCATCGACTACCGGCTGAACCCCGACGGCGACGACTGGTACGGCAGGGCGTACGTCGGCGGCGAGGCATGCGGCACGATACAGCTGCTTCAAACGAAGTCGAAGCAGACCGGCATCGTGACGCACGTCGGCTACAACCTCAGCATCGCGGGCCCCAACCCGGATTTCATTCTGGACGCCTCACTCGAGGGCGTGATAGTGCGGGGGCACGTCGTGCTCAACGGCAAGGTAAACAGCGGCTACTACGCGGGGCGCACGATTCATCCGCGTGGCGTGATCCAGACCAGCGGCGGGGGTCCCGTCGACCAGCTCGCGACCATGCTGGGCACGGTCGAGCTGAATCCGCAACCGGAACCGCCTTCCTTCGAATACCCGCCGAGTCCTTGCACTCAATAGACTGAGTCGTTGGGAGGTCCGGCCCGTCTCACGGGCCGCCTGCAGAACATGTTGTGGACGGCTCGCTTAGATTCGTCTTCTGCCGTTTCCCCGCATGATTCCATCCGGGTTCATGCCAGGCTCTGGCAGTGATGCCTTGCTCACCGTTGTTCCGTCGGCACTCGGAAATCCGCTTGTCCGGTGATTGAGCTGGGCGTATAATTGAGGTGTAGCTCAGCGAGCGCCGCATGCACTGCTCGCAGAAAGGGAGCTCGCTCGATACGCCTCCATGATCGTTCAGCATAGACAAGCACATCGAAGAGTCGACCACACGACGGCGACAGTAAAGCCGCTGTTGAGGACCGATAATCTGTCTGCATGTCGAACGATGGGATGGAGGACGCAAATGAAAAGCGGAACCGTCATTTTCCTTTTGGCGATTATTCTATCTCCAATGACTGTGGCTGCCGATGGGTTATCGGAGACTCCGCGGGATCCGTTGATCGGTGAGTGGACAATTGCTCCCTCGGAGCTTCGTATGTACCCCCATTTGAGGTTCGTGTTCTCTGACGACCATACATTCACCATCTACGACGAAGGCGAGAGAGTCATCGAGAAATGTGCGATAAGCGCGTCAACAGATCATTCATTCGTGAGTAGGATCATCTACGCACCTGAAGACTACCCGCAGCAAGATTTCATGGACACTTCTACCTACGCAGTGTACGAGCCCGTCGGCAAGAACAGAATAAACCTGCGGTTCTATGCCGACGACGCACTCACAACAGAAATTGCGACGTTGTACCTGGATAGAACCGAAAATCGGGCGGGCACAGCTCCGTCAATGGCAGCAACCCCGAAGTCGACATCTACCGACGAGATGACTTCCTGGAGGGCCGAGAACTTCGTGCCCGCGATCTCAATCGACTTTGACGAAAAGCTGCCTGACAGAACCTTCTTCCGCAATGGCGGCAGACTCGAGGTTGTCTCTGTACCTTCCGTCAACAAGACTCGAATGGGTCTCATAACTCTGCCTACCAGGCTCCCGGGGACGGGCGGGTTCGGGCTTCCGAAAGGTTCCTTTGTCGTCGACTACCAGGGCACGCTCGCGAATACGATCGCAGGTTTCCGCACATTCATTCCGGGTATCTTGCCGTACGGAAGTCGGTCTCCCTATTTTGTCTTGGCGGTGACTGTGGACGACGACCTCGAGCCCGATGCCTATGTCGTCGGCAGAAGTGTGACTGGTTTGGAAGAGTCGCCGCTTCCTGAGCAGACCTGTCCAGTTCAAACGTGGTTGGAATGCAGACTCGATGCGAATACTCTGGTGCATGTTGCCGGCTTCAGAGGCAATCTGGGAGGAGAGTTCACGACGCGGAATTATGGCCCCCTCGGCAGTCTGGTGAAACGAACGCTGCGGGACGGAACATCCTGGGGTGATTTGAATATCGTCTTCATCGAGATCTGCGCCGGAGTAGGCGCGGGCCCCGCATTCAGAGCCTACGTCGATGACATCACGGTCGGCTCTCGCTCCGTGCCCCAATTCACAAGCGCTTTGTCGACGTTGGAAGAGTTGTGTCGCGACCTGATATCGAGTGTTGCTTCGCAAAGACATGTCACGATAGCGATCCCGGGTTTTGCGACCAAGCGCGGAACTTCTTCACCGTTGACGGAAGAGCTCGATTTGTTGATGAGCCGTGAAGCCGCACAGAAGGGAAATCTCGTAATCGTAGAATCAGATCAGATTGAGGCGATTCTGCAGGACCAGTCGCTTGGTCTCATCGATTTGATGGACACCGACAAAGCAATTGATGTCGGCGACATCCTCTCTGCCGACTACATCCTGACGGGAGTAGTAGTTGAGATGCCGAGCTCAGTGGACGTTGTCGGTAGAGTGATTGACGTGGCAGACGGCCACGTCGTAATGACAAGACAAGTCACCGTGCAGCGGTAACAACAGCTTGCTGGGGAGCCAACTACCTGTCCACGCTTCCTCCCCCGATTGAACGAGCTTCGAACTTGTTGTTTCGGGCAGGAGGCCGGCCCCGTCCCAGAGATTCTCTGTGTTGGCTGACAGGTGACGGCAACTAGTGTAGTGCCCGCCGCAGGAGTTCGATTTTCGCATGTCGAAGCACGTTCTGCATAGCGAGCTCTCCGCGATTATCGAACGCGATGAAGAAAGATACGTTGGCTACTGTCCCGAGATGACGGGTGCAAACGGTCCGGGCAAGAACGTCGGAAAGTGGATCTACCAGCGAGGAGGGCAGAGCATTGTGCTCGACTTCGCCAACGGCTTCTTCCAATCGTGGAGACGGTAACCCAGCGAGTTATCCGGCTTGGTCGGTTTGTCCCTGACGGGCCCGACCTCGAAACGGCACATCGTAGAGCGGATCGGTCTCGTCGCTGAGAATCTCTCCGACCTTCTCCTTTGCGAACTTCCTGATCTGCCAGAACGGCGCAAATGGCTGCTCCTTTCGTGCGCTCTTGGTCGCCTTCGACCTGAGAAGGTAGACCATGCCTCGCTCAAACTGCTTGTCGGTGAAGGTGAGGCTCGTCACCGTGATCTGCAGGTACCGCTTGTTGAAGTTTTCAAAAGTCTCTGAACGCATTCTAGCAGACTTTGCCGGTTTCACTGAGGTGCCTTC
>CAZDMH010000017.1:0-12516 GCA_964506755.1 uncultured Spirochaetales bacterium | reverse complement strand
GCCTTCCGATGTTCGAGGTGCCGCAGATCGCCCTTGAACACCTCTGTGAGGATATTCACGACGAAGAGGGCGAACCCGGAGATTCCGATCGTCAGCTCCACATTCATCGGCGTGAGCCAGGCGACATACTTGCCCAGTGACGCGATATCCGAAAGAGCAAGGAAGATAATATGGGCCGGTAGAACGATGTTGACGATCCGGATGACCGTCGAGACATAGCGAGTCTGCAGCTCATAGCGCGGTGAAGGCCGCGTTGGAGGCGGATTTTCTTGATCAACTCCGTCCACATTTCATCATTCATCGATATTTACCTCCGGAAGGGGTTCGGTGGCGCTGTGGTGTATAGAACAGAATGTAGCCCATCAGGTTACGCCTATCCAACAGACAGTCGATTGCGTTTCACACCGAAGTGGAGACAATTCGGCAGTGCCCGGATTCTTTCTCACATTCCTTGGTTGGCCCTCAACCGACCGACGGTCTGTCCAACTTCCTGTGCTTTGGAATGCTTTGCCAATAGGCTGGTGTTCAGGTGTCGTCGAGGTCCGCGCTTGGTGCCCGCAACGTGTCTGAGGCGAGACACACGTGCGGCTTTTCCGGCAGAGAAGGGAGACTCCGATTTCGATCATTCTTTCCCATCGGCTCGCCTCAGGACTTCTGCTGTTTCCGGTTGTCCCGCTTTTAGAGCGAAGGCCAGAGCCGTCTCGCCGTTGTTGGTACGCGCGTTGACGTATGCTCCGCTGTCGATGAGAAGCTTCACCACCTCCGTGTCACCTTTGCGGGCCGCACGCATCAGAACGGTCCGCCCGTCCGCGTCTGCAGCGTTGACGTCGGCCCCGCCGTCCAGGAGCGAGCGCGCGACATCGGCGTGGCCTTGTTCGACGGCCTTCATGAGTGCGGTGTCGCCGGATTTGTCCCTGCTTTCCGGGTCGGCGCCGTTTTCGACGAGTATTCCGACTACACCCCTGTGACCCTCCTGCGCGGCATACATGAGGGGAGTGAGCCCGTTTTCTTGGGACGAATTGACGTGTGCACCCTTGTCGATGAGCATCCTCGCCGTCTCCTGCTGTCCCTTTGCGGCGGCCAGAATGAGTGGATCGAAACCTCTCTCGTTCTTTACGTTGACGTTCGCGCCGGCATCCAGAAGCAACCCCACGGACGGCATATCTCCGGCGAGTATCGCGTACATCAACGGATAGTCTCCCGAGTTGTTTGCGACATTCGGACTCGCTCCCATGGCGATAAGCATCCTAGCGTAGTCGAACTTTCTCTCATGGAGGGAAACGATGAGCGCCGTATTCCCGTCGCTCGTCCTTGCGTCCACGTTCGCTCCGGACTCGATGAGTCGTCTTCCAATCTCGGTGTTTCCGACGTGCGATGCCGACATCAACGCTGTGGCTCCCCTCTCGTTGGCTCTGTCGGGATCGAATCCCTCACCAATGAGAATGTCCAGCGCTTCCAGGCGATTGAACTGCGCGGCGGCCATCAATGCGTTGTAACCGTTTTCGGCGCTGGCGTAGATATTCGCCCCCAAATCGATCAGGGTCCTGACCACCTGCGGATTGCCGAACTCGCAGGCGAGCATGAAGGCGGTGAACCCGTCGTCCAATTTCGCCTCCACGTCAGCCCCGGAATCGGCCAGTATCTGAACGGTCTGCGGATACCCCTTTTTCGTCGCCCGCATGATCGGTGTCCATCCCTCCTTGTCGCGGGCATTTGCGTCCGCGCCCGCCCGTATCAACGCCGCCGCAATCTGTGAGTCTCCACGCAGCACCGCGTTCATCAGGGCAGTGCTCCCATCGTTCGTCTTGACGTCCGCGTTTGCTCCTGCAGCAAGGAGCAACTTAACGACAGATTCGTGTCCCTCTTTTGAAGCTGCGAACAGAGCTGTCTGGCCGCCCTTATCCTTTGTCTCGAGGCTCGCTCCCGCACGGATGAGCAGCTCTACGGCCTCTTTGTGACCGAGCCCGGATGCGAACATGAGTGCGGTGGCCCCCTGGTTCTGCTGGGTGTCGATGTGAGCGCCGTGCTTGATGAGTTGTACCATGACCTCCGACTTGCCCGCCATTGATGCATCAAAGAGAGCCGTGTATCCTTCGCCGTCTCTCGCGTTCACGTCGGCTCCCGCACGCAGCAACAAGTCGACGATTTCGACGCGGCCCAGTAGCGAGGCGGTCATCAAGACCGTTTTTCCGTCCTTGGTCCGTTCTTCGACGTCGGCGCCGTGCTCGATCAACAGTCGCGCAACCTCCGAACGGCCGATCCTCGACACATCACGGAGCGCCGAAATTCCATCGTTGTCTCTCGCATCAACGTCTGCTCCCGCAAGAATCAGGAGCTCTGCGGCCGCCGGATGCCCGTTGTGCGCAGCGTAGAACAGCGCAGTCCTTCCCTCCCAGTCCCTCGTGTCTATGTCGGGTTTCGCTTGCAGGATCGACTGCAGAATTTCCGAATGCCCATAGCCTGCTGCTGCCATCAATGGCGTTTGTCCACGTTGGTTTGCGGTGTCAACCCTTGCGCCGTTGCGTATAAGCAGCTCAACAACGTCCAGGTGCCCGAACCACGATGCGAACATCAAGGCGGTAGCGCCGTCGTTGGCCTGAATGTTCGCATCCGCCCCTCTTTCCAGGAGAAGCTTGGTAATCACGGCACTGCCATATTGGGAGGCATACATCAGAGCCGTTTGCCCGCTGTCGTTTCTTGCCCGAATGTCCGTCCCCTGCTTGATCAACAACCTCGCCTCGTCGACATTCTTCGAAGCCAGCGCGTTCATGAGCTCTGTGTTTCCATCTGGACCTGCGGCTATTTTCGAAATAGTCGGAGTCTGACACGCGATCAAGACTGCGAAGAGGAGTCCCGCGGTGAACGACAAGAA
This sequence comes from uncultured Spirochaetales bacterium, assembly GCA_964506755.1. Taxonomy (GTDB): domain Bacteria; phylum Spirochaetota; class Spirochaetia; order DAHUYW01; family DAHUYW01; genus CAZDMH01. Next base: position 9,644 of record CAZDMH010000017.1, on the reverse strand, counting down.
TACCGAGGCAGCGCCTTGTGCGACCGGTTTCACGCTGCACCTCCCGTCCGAACGATTTCGGTGGGGAGTGAATGGCCCTCGCTTTTTGACATGCATTCTCGTAGGCCATGCGAGTGGAACATTACTCCCGACTCTCGAGTGCGTCGCCCTGTTGTTTCTTTTGGCTGGAGAGTTCGAACGAAGCAAAAAGCACGCCGGTGTCGCCCGGCGAAGAGATGAGATCGCGCGTGGGCAGCGTACCGTAGAGATCCATTTTAGCACGCATTTCGTTCAATTCAAACCAGGATCTGAGAGCTGCAACAGCACCGTCGACACTGACAACTGCCGTGGCGCACCCGGGAGAAGCGGCTTCCTCACCCATCTTCCTTCCAGGGCTGGATGGGCTTCGAACCTACGCTACGTGCGGGAGATAGACGAGGTACCGGGAAGCTTCTTAATGCCGAACAGCGGAACCTCGGCGCGGCAGTGACGGCAGCAGGCCGGCTGATCGGGAGTATTTCCCGCAGACTTTGCACATATGCAACGTGCTCAACTTCTGCAATGCAGAAGATGGTGAATCGACGGAAGTTGATGACGGTGACGGAGGAGTGGTCCAGACCCTACTCAAACGAGGGGGAACGGCAATGATCGATCACCATCGGTACAGACACGGTAATTTCTTATTGAGAAAGCAATTGTGGAGGCATCCACGTTGCTTCGACCGCCAACTCTCCTCGTTGAATCCGCCTTGAGGCATCCAATCTACGTCAACGCAATTGGCACAGTAATTGCGTATTGCTCACTGGAGACGTTTGAATCGTCCCACCAGTCCCGGAAGTGAATCGTTTCGCAGTGTGGGAGGAGGAAAGTTGCATATTCCCCGGCGTCTAACCCCAGCTCTCTGCGAGAGACCCCAGAACTCGGCGTTGAGTTTTGTATGGGTATCGCAACGAGCATTGTTCAAACCTCAGCGTCCGCCTTCAGTCGCTTTCGCACACCAAAGAACCTTTACCTGCAACAAGTCGATGAAGAGAAGCGACAGTAGTAGTACCGGGAGTCTCGGATGATTGAAGCGCCATTACAGACTGCCACGCAGCAGCCGGAATTGATACGAGGAGGTAGTGCTATGAGAAGTATTGGAGTTGCGTTTATTGCGATGTGGGCGCTGGTTGTTGGGCTCGCAAGCTGCACACAACCGGTGGGCCCGAATGGACCTTTCCCGCCGGACCCGGAAAACCAAACTGCACCCAGGAAAGTAGAGCAGCTATACGCGATTGCGGGAGACGGCAGAGTCGCGCTGCACTGGATAGAGCCGGGGGAGCCGTTCGTAGACCACGTCAACGTAACGTGGAGTCCAGGTGGAAACGGGGGCACGGAGGTACAGGTGAACACCTGTTGCTGCTCCATCGAAGGGCTCACCAACGGATCCGAGTACACCTTTGCGGTAACGGCGGAGAGTGATACTGGGACTCAGTCCGAAGCGGTGAGGGTGTCGTGTATTCCCGCTCGTCAGCTGCTATTCGGCGGTTCAGGAAACGACCGGGCGTACTCTGTAACCCGTACGAGCAGCGGTGAGTACGTCATCGCGGGCTCTACGGAATCCGACGAGCTTCAACAAGTAATGAACAAAGATGGCTCCGATGTGTACATGGTACGTTTCGGTTCCACGGGGGTCATGGCTGGATGGACCGCATATGGCTACCCGAATGACGAAGTCGCCCACGACATTCATGCAACGAGCTCTGACGGATACGTTCTGGCCGGCAATTGGGAAGTGATATCCGGATATGGGGACGATATGTTCGCGCTTCGCCTCGATTCCGGCGCAAGCCGTGTCTTTGAAGACAATCTCGGCGGAAACGGATATGACGGCGGCTACGCATGCCTCGAGACCCTCGACGGTGGTTTTGTGTTTGCCGGAGAATCATTCTCCTCAGGTGTCGCTGGGCTCACCTATCACGGGAACGGCGACGCCTATGTGGTCAAGCTCGACGCCTCCGGGACGACTCTCTGGCAGCAGATGTTTGGCGGTACTGGCTGGGATCAGATTTTCGACATGGTCGAAGCAACCGACGGCAAGCTCGTCGTTGCCGGGACTTCCTATTCATCGGACATCCCCGGTTCGAGCCAGGACGGGATTCATGATTTCTATCTCGCACAGCTCGACGCCGATGGAACCCTTCTGTGGCAGAAGATGTTCGGAGGCAGCTGGGATGATCAGCTCCAGGCAATAGACATTGCGCCGAACGGCGGATACATCGTTGCAGGACTATCGACGTCATCGGACCTTCAGGGCCTTCTTCAAGACAGTGGCACGGCATACCTCGCAAAGCTCGACGACAGCGGCACTGTGGAGTGGCACGAACGCCTCGGAGGCGACGGGATGACCTGGCTCGAGTCCGTCAAGTCGACCTCTGACGGGGGTTACATTGCGGTCGGATGGTACAACGGATTCTGGAATCTTGGATATCAGAGTTACGTCGTCAAGCTTCAAGCCGATGGCACGGTTGAGTGGCAACGATGGTTCGGCGGCAGTGGAGACGAGACGGCCTACGACGTCATCGAAACGCCAACAGGAGCATATGTCGTCGTCGGCTACTCCAAATCAAGCGACATCCCCGGCGCGATCAACAACGGCGGAGAAGATTGTTACGTATTGATGTTGGAATAGAGCTGAGCCGAGAATTGGTGACGGTGCTGCCGGAGCACGCCTGCTCGAGCAATGTTGGTCCGGCAGCGCCTATTGCAGACGGATCTTTGGCGGTCGTGCGCGTCCCCATCGACGCTTCTCAGGTCTCGTTGAGGTAGATGGGAACCCAACCACCTGTTCAGCCTTCCTCCCCGGGGGGGTGTCGGTCCAATAATCGAGCATGGCCGCCGATCGAAGGGACCTCGGGGCATCCTGCTCGTTCGTTCCTCCCGCGTCGCGTGAAAAACGCTCGCTCCTTGACGGGTGTTTGGGCCGGTCATACCATAGAACATGCCAGTCGCGCTGGAACAGGGTCCGGCTGTTCGCATCCAATTCGCATCAAACCTCGGCAGACAGTTCCGTTACCTCCTTCTGCCCCGAGAGGGTGTCATCAGCGGCGCTCGGCTCGACTGAGATCATTTCCCCTGTTAAAAGCCCTTGACACCCCGTACACGGGCGCTACTCTAGAAGAGAGTACGAATTGCTGCACTAGTCTTCGGTTCTCGGCGCCGTCATCTACGTCGATAGCACACCAATCACCTACGAGATCGATTGCACTGGGAGTCAGGTCACCGACCCGTCGAGAAAAAGAGGAGGGACCATGGAGTCTTCTCGACAATGGGTGATCCTGGTCGTCTGCGGGGCGCTTTGGCTCATCGTATGTAGCTGTGCATCGTTTCCGTGTAGAAACCTTCCCACGATCGATGAGGTAATCGAACCCCCGGGGGGGCCTACCGGAGTCCAAGCATACCTCAAACTGAGCTTTCGGAGCGATCTTTCGACCGATAGGAGCAACATCGTAGAGAACCCCTCGGGCAGGTTGCTGCTGTCCGAAGTGGTCGACACAGTCACCCGAGAGGCCCATCTGTTCGAAGAGTACACACTCGACAGCTTCAAGGCCGACCAGATGGATTACACACTTCAGATAGACGTGCTGCACTACGCGAAAATCTCGAGAGCCACAGCAAGCATTCTCGGATTCATCAGCGGACTATCACTTTGTACAATTCCCGTTCGCGCACGGGACTACTACCAATTGACTGCAACTCTCCGGGATCGTGAAGGAATCTCCATGGGCGAGTACCGATTCGAGCAGTGTCAGAGTACCTGGTTCCACATCCTTCTGTTGCCCTTTTTCTTCAAAACGCCGCAGAAAGCAACTGAAGCAGTCCTCGCCAATCTTGTTAGAAATCTCTATCAGGAAATCTCCGATCAGGGTGTGCTCGAAACTCGGCGCACGGCAACGGCTCGGTAATCAAAACAAGGAGGAATGGAATTGTGATCGGAGTGAAGACAATCCTCTTTGTTGTGGTATTCATTGTGCTCATAGGATGCGTTACTACCGAGGGAACCCTGTACGTAGACAAACGTGAGCTCATGAATGTGGAGCCCACAGGCAATACGATTCCGTGAGCCCCGCCCTTGAGAAGGAAAAGCTGCAGTCCGCTTTCAGTATAGCTTTCGAAAAGGGATTCAAAACACCCGGCGAACGCGATCTTCTCGTTGCCGTAGACATTCGGCAGGCAATTCTCGAGTTCCGGGCATACAGCTTCAGGGAGCTGCAGTACGTGTCTACAAAATTGAACGTTCGAGTCGAGGATCGAACGTCGGGGGAGTTGATAGGAATAGCCGACGGTGCCTCCTGGGTACGTCGCAAAGCAGTCGTACCTGCCCATTCATACGATCTATTGTTTGCCAAGTCGCTTCTGAACTCCTTTACGAATGCGCTGAACGAAATCAGTGCCTCACAGTGATTCACTCGGGCGAACCGAGCCGCCAACGACGAAGGAACGGGCAATAGCATCTGTTGGCATGCGATAAGGAGAACGCAGTATGAGAAAACACGTGTTATCCATGGGACTCTGCATCGTACTTGCTTGCAGCTGTGTGACCTACAGGACAGAGTGGCGATCGCTGAGGAATCAAGCGATGTCCCTCTACCGTGAAGGCAAGTACGACGCCGCCGAGTCGGCAGCAAGACGTGCGCTCGAGGTGTCCGAGAATGCGGTGGGGCCGGATCATCCGGACGTTGCAGAGAGCCTCAATAACCTCGCCCTGATATACCAGGCCAAAGGCCGATACGCTGATGCCGAGCCGCTGTACCAACGCTCGCTGTCGATGGCAGAACGGGCTGTCGGACCGAATCATCCGTACGTGGCCTCCGGCCTCAACAACCTCGCCGAGTTGTACCGGACTCAAGCCCGGTACGCCGAGGCGGAACCTCTCTATCAGAGATCTCTCGCCATCAAGGAGAAAGCCCTCCCTCCGTCTGATCCGTCCATAGCTATCGGCCTGAACAATCTCGCAATGCTGTACGTTGACCGAGGAGAGTACAGAAGGGCGGAGCCGCTCTACGATAGGGCGCTGCAAATCATGAGCGACGCCAACGGGTCCACATCACCCAACGTGGCCGCGTGCATGAACAACCTCGCTCTACTGTTTGAAAACCAAGGACGCTACGATGAGGCGGAGGAGTACTTTCACCGCGCGCTCGCGATCAACGAGAACACATTTGGCGGCGAGCACCCTGCCGTCGCCTCCGCCCTGATAAATCTTGCCGCATTCTACACGTCTCTCGGACGCTACCCTGAGGCCGAACCGCTCTTTGATCGCGCTTTGGCAATTCAGAAGAAGACTCTCGGTTCCGACCATCCGGCGGTGGCCAACAGCCTGCAGAACCTCTCTCGACTCTATTTCGCCGAGGGGGATTATGCGCGGGCTGAGCAGACTGCTACGAAGTCGCTCGAGATAGTGAAGTCGGTGTTCGGACCTGAACATCCTCATGCCGCAGTTGTCTTGACGAGACTCGCTGAGGTGTACCGAATGCAGTCGCGTTATCCTGAGGCCGAGACTCTATATGAGCGCGCTTTGACTATCAGTGAGAGCTCGCTCGGTTCGGAGCATCCCGATGTCGCGGTTCTACTCAACAAGTTCGCCACGTTCTACACCGACCAGGGTCGGTACGCCGAAGCACAGCCGCTGTTGGTTCGATCGCTGGCGGTCGCGGAGAAGTCCCTGGGGCCAAATCACCCCAAGATTGCGCTCATCCTTGATTCGCTGGCAGGGCTATACCGGAAGACCGGCCGGGATCAGGAAGCCGCGGCTTTGGAAGCTCGAGCCGATACGCTTCGAAGCGGAGAGCGGTAGATCAGGATAGTGGATTCGACCGAGTTTCGCGCCCACACTCGGGAATCGTGCACCGGATTCGTGCTATCCCGCGAAGGTAGTCGCAGCACGTACGGAATCGTGCTCCGACATCCTCGAACCGTTCGAGGCGATGCATGCCGTATCTTTTCGGCGAACTGGACGAAGTTCGAGTATCGTGTGAAGCTGATTCTCAAAAACACGCAATACTCGGCGACGATTTCCCCTGTGAATGCGTCTCGATTTCGGAAAAAACAGTTGGGTAACAATCAGGATCGCCCATTTTCGCGTATAATGGTTGCAGAGTCGATCTTGCAGCGTCACGAATCTCGTGGAGAAGAACCGATGGATATCCTGTCTATCGCGCTGATCGTGTTCTGCGGCATCGAATTGCTGAATGTGCTGATGCTCTACCTGTCACCGGGCACGACCCGGGGAAACGGGGTCGGCGTATTCACTGCTTACGAAAAATCGAAAAGCGACCCTGAAGTCCACGCACTGGTGAGCTACCTGGTCAACTGGGTTGCCGGAACGAAGCTGATATTCATTGTTCTCCTCATCGGCATCGTCATATGCGGTAGTCCGACTACAAAAGTTTTCAGCGTGATAGCCCTGATCTTCTCAATAATGACCTTCTTTTCGAGACTGTATCCGGCCATCAGAAAGATGGACGAATCGGGGCAGGTGTCGCCCCACGGATACTCGAAGACTCTGGGAATTGTGATAGCGGGCTTTATTTCGATATTCGGGGCTGCACTGATCATATACCTCGTAAGCTACCATTCGTAGGAGAAGGAACGGACTGTGCAAGATGCGTTGCGCCTGGAGATTATCAGGGAGTTATGGTCGAAGACCTACAACACCCAAGGCAAACCGGACTGGTCGCACCTGTTTCCCTATTACCACGATGACATTGTGTTCCAAGACTCGATTCAGAAGGTGCGGGGCAAGACCGACTTCGAGGCGATGTGCAACAGGTTGTCCCAGCGTTGCAGGGAATTGAAGATGGACATCATCGAGCTGGCCCAGAATGGAAACCACATTTTCATGCAGTGGGAAATGACGATGATGTTCAAGAAGTTTCCCAGTTCCACGGTATACGGCTGTTCCCTGCTGACCCTGAACGAGGACTCGCTGATTGTCGAGCAGAGAGATTATTTTGACCTCTGGGGTGACATTTTCGACAATATCCCGCGGTTCGGAAGAGCCTACCGGAAGTTCATGCACAAACGTTTCGGGTAGCCGGATGTTCGCGTATCTGAAAAAATACAAGATTGGTGACATGAGAGAAATGATGAGGAACAACAGGACTCCTCATCTCACTTCGGAGGTGTCACTGAAAGGCAAAACAGCCGTTATTACCGGTGCGACGTCGGGTGTCGGGCTTTCTGCAGCCGAAGAGCTGGCCCGGTTCGGCTGCGACCTGGTGCTGGTCGCCCGGAATCCGGCCAAGGCCGGAAAGATAGGAGAACGTATCCGGACGGATTTCGGCGTGAGCGTCTCGGTCTACCTCGCGGATTTCGCGAGGATCGAGGAAGTCCACGAGGTCTCCGCCCGCATACTCGCCGGAGTGGACACGCTCGATATCCTGATAAGCAGCGCAGGTATCCACGCAACCACAAAGCAACACACCGACGACGGATTCGAGCTGGTGTTCTGTGTGAACTATCTTTCATCGTTCATTTTGACCTATCGATTAATCCCCAGGATGAAGGAATGTGCATCCGCCCGCATTATCCAGGTGAATTCACAGGGGCATCGCTTCGGGGGTCTGAGACTGGACGACCTGGAATGGAAGCGCAGGCCGTATATCGGATTGCGCGGGTACGGCGCTTCGAAGACGGCGCAGCTGCTGTCAGTCTGGGAGTTTGCCGACAGGCTTTCCGGTACGAATGTCACCATCAACGCCATGCATCCGGGAGCGGTCAAGACCAACATCGGCACCAACAACGGGCTCCTGTATAACTGGTATCTCCGTAACATCGTGTGGAAGTCGTTGCAGGATGTACGAATCTCGGGTGAATCTCTGCACTATCTTGCCGCCGCACCGGAGCTCGAAGGCGTGTCGGGCGTGTATTTCAATCTGACCCACCCGGAGAAACCGGCTCCGCATGCGCTGGACCGCGAGGTCGGCCGCGAGCTGTGGAAGAAGACTCTCGAAATGACGGGGCTTGATGATGACCTATGACGTGGTCGTAGTCGGCGCAGGGGCCGCGGGGCTGACATCCGCCGCATATGCGTCCCGCGCGGGCCTCTCGGTGCTTCTGCTCGAAAAGCAGGAGAGGCTCGGAGGCCTCGTGCAGTCGGTAGTTCGTAACGGTTTTACGTTCGACCTGGGGTTGCGGGCGGTCGAGAACTCGGGAATCCTCCTGCCGATGTTCGAGGACCTCGGAATCACCATGGAGTTTGTGAAGAGCACGGTCTCCATTGGCATTGAACACGAGGTGATGACCGTGACTTCGAAGGATTCGGTGGAGACATACCGGAGGTTTCTCGAATCATTCTTCCCCAAGAGCAGTGAGGACATACACAGGATCATAGAAGTCGTGAAACGGATAATGAAGGACATGGACGTTCTGTACGGGATCGACAACCCCATTTTCAAGGACCTGAGAACCGACCACGACTACTTGCTGAAGGAGATGCTTCCCTGGATGTTCAAGTTTGTGTTCACCATCGGAAGGATCAACCGGATGAATGAGCCTGTGGAACGGCTTCTCGATCGGCTATCGGACAATCCATCACTCAAGAGCATCATCGGTCAGCACTTCTTCAGGAATACACCGGCATTCTTCGCCATGAGCTACTTCAGTGTGTACCTGGACTATCTCTATCCGAAAGGCGGTACCGCCACCATCACCCGTCTACTGGAGGACTACCTTCGCAGAAAGCATGTCGACATTGAAACCGGCTCGACGGTGAAAGCGGTCGACCCCGAATCCCGGCTTGTTACCACGGAGCAGCGGAAGGAATATCACTACAGGTCGCTGATCTGGTGCGCGGATCTGAAAATGCTCTATGCATCAATTGACGCCGAGACGGTTTCCGATCGCGCTCTCCGGAAAACGCTCGAATCCACGCGCGACTATTACTCGAGGTTTCGCGGCGGAGACTCGGTCTTCTCGCTCTTCCTTTCGGTGGACGAAACGCCTGAATACTTCAGGAGCATTTCCGAAGGTCACTTCTTCTATAACCCGGATGCACGGGGCATGGTGGCGCTGCATACCGCTGAGCTTTCGAAGCTTATGGCCGGTGCCGAATCCGGTTACGCATTCGCTACACGCGCGAAGGAGTATCTTGCGCAGTTCTTCCAGCGCAACACCTATGAAATCTCCATCCCGGTCCTGAAGGACTCTTCGATGGCACCGGAAAGCAAGACGGGGCTGATCGTCAGCTGTCTCTTCGATTACTCTTTGTTGAAGAAGATTTCTGACGATGGCTGGTACGAGGAGTGCAAAGATCATTGCAGAGAAACGATTCTCAATGTGCTCGACGGGAGTATCTACCCGGGGTTGAAAGACAAAGTGATCGACAGCTTTGTCAGCACCCCATTGTCGATAGAAAGACGTACGGGCAGCTCGGAAGGAGCGATAACAGGCTGGGCCTTCACCGGCGGCACGATGCCCGTAATCAACAAGATGCAGAAGGTGTCGCGATCCGTAATTACGCCGCTGGACCATGTGTATCAGGCAGGCCAATGGGTGTACAGTCCGGGCGGTTTGCCGATGTCCTTGCTCACCGGAAAACTCGCCGCCAACCGGGTCATCAAGGAACTGAAATCTCGGTCCGCGAGAACCGGCGAGGCGAGGAGTCGCTGATTCTCGACGAGATC
>CAZDMH010000016.1:0-123164 GCA_964506755.1 uncultured Spirochaetales bacterium | reverse complement strand
CGCCGACGGCTTCTCCGCCGGCGGGATGCGCTTTCTGTGCTGCGGCAATCTACACCGGGAACTGCGTCGCGGTGCTCGCTACGATCAAGAGAGGAACAAAGATCGCATTCAGGATTGCTCCCGGAATGATTCTTCCAGTTTTGTAGAAAAAGAACGTCGAGATGCATGTGATGATTGCGTACATCGGCACGAACTGGTACGCGACGATTGCGAGCAGCGGCTGCGTCGGCGTAAGAAGTGTACCGCCACTGAGAAGCGGGATGTACTCGACGAGGATGAACACGATGAAGCCTCCGGACATCAAAACCACATTACGCACCATTTCCCATCCCGGCTTTAGCCGCTCGGAACGCAGCTCACCGTGGAGGACCATCCCGAGCACCAGGAAGTAGAACAGGAAAGGAATGAAGTACGGTACCCAGATGCGCAGGCTGATTGGATGGAGAATCTTCGCGTTGAAGACCCAGATGCGCGCATCGGTGGCGAAGGCCCACTGCAGGAAGTACAGCAGCAGATAGGGCGCAACGAGCACCGTCATCGCGAAGAGGAATGACTTGCCGATATTCGCCCATTCAAGCGAGCCCGTCGCTCCGACGAGTCCGTAGCTGTTGAAGTTGCCTCCCTGCCTACGGTTCAGGAGGAAATGCCACAACAGGAAGAGAATGAGACCGATGATTCCGCCGAGAACCGCCCAGGTCATGATACCCGTTGTTATCGTTTGCGCGAAGACGGCGCTTGCGGGGAAGATCTTGTTGCCCCAGTTCTGGAAGACGAAGAACGTGAGAATCCCTATCACGTCGAGAACGATTGCACCGATCCAGAGCCCGAAGCCCTTCGCTTGGCGTGCAACGGGAACCGGCTGCGCGACGCTGCGGAAGAACGGTGCCCGGAGAAGCAGCTCTCCGACGGGGAAGATCACGAGAATAACTCCGATGAGGGCGATGAGCGTTCCGATTTCATCCCAAAGCCAGATCTGACGGTTCGCCGAGAGTGTTCCGACACCGGTCAGGGTCTGCTGAATCCAATCGATCGCGTGTCCGATGGCCGCGTGGTCGAAGGTCAGCCCGGGGTGGATGGTGTTCGGATAGTAGAACATCCTCCCCGTTCCGTCGGCAATTGACCCGTAGAGCTGCCCCGGCACGATTGGGGAAGTCGTTGCGAATAGCTTCTGGAGACGCTCGGAGCTCGGGAAATCGCTCCCCTTCGGCACAGCCCACATGAGCTGGGAGAACTCCGAGTGGAGTGCCTCGATCACCATCGTGTTCCGGGGAAAGGTCGCCGTTCCGTGCATCGGTGCGAATGGCGGCGTGTCGGTAGAGGAGCTTACGAGCACGAGTGACCGATAGGCGTCCGGAAAGGTGGCGGCAGCGGCGAGCGAGGCCCAACCTCCCATCGAATGACCGATGAGTGCCACGTCTTTCGGATTGACGATGCTCAGGCTGCGTAGATATGCAAGCGAGTCGGGGCCGCCAAATCCGTTTGCGAAGGCCGGTCCGTCGGAGAAGCCGTGGCCGGTCTGGTCCACCGCAAGAACGACGCAGCCTCTGCGCGCCAGCTCTATAGCAAACCCATCCATCGTGTCATGTGAGTTTATATAGCCGTGAATCGCAACCACGCCCGGAGCGGGATTCTTCGAGGTCGTACCCTTTGGGATATAGAGCAGACCGTACATCATGGCGCCATTCGTTCCGGCAAAATGAACCTGTCGAACAGAGATCGTGCCGCCGGCAGTCTGCGTTACCTCTGCAATGATACCGCCGGCCAGAACAAGCAAGACCGCTACGGCAAGCAGAATCCACGGTCTGCGGCCTGAGCTCTTGGGAGAAGACTCAATCGTTGATGACATAATTCACCTCCACCGGTGATTGTAGAGGATTTCGTCACCGTCCGCCGTCTCCGGGCTGACCCCGCTCAAAGCGCCCCACCACCATTCGCTGCGCGCCGCCTTGTGCAATGAATCGGGTGTGATCGGAGGTCCCTGCCGGTGATTAGGTCACGGGCTCCTGGTGAACCTGAGCCGATTGTAACAAGAAAGCTCGACTCCACAGCCAGAAGTGGTTAAATTTAGGGCACGACAAAGAGGAGGTAGTAATCATGAGTGACAGGAGAGATGCCTACATCGAGAAGCTCAAGGCACGGCTCGATAAATGGAACAAGCAAATCGACGTCCTTGAGGCGAAGGCCAGAGAAATTGGTGCCGGATCGAAAGCAGAGGTACAGAAGCATATCGATAATGTGAAAAGCACTCGTTCCGAGCTCGAAGAAAACATCGAGAATCTTCGAAAAGCGAGCGACAATGCTTGGAAGGACTTGAAGAAGGGCGTCAAAACGTCGTGGAAGACACTCGATAAGGCAGTTCGCACCGCGGCGGCCGATTTAAGGCAATCTCCTCCCGAAAAAGCAAAAGGATAGCAGGTCTTTATAGACGGCTCGAGACAGGCGAGAATCCGGCACTGCACATTCCCGGAACTGCGAGGACTACTCATGCCAAAAATTACGTTCATGGGCGCAGGCAGCACCGTATTCGCGAAGAACATCCTTGGGGACGTCATGCTGAGCGAGCCCCTGAAAGATTCCGAGATTGCCCTCTACGACATCGACGCAGAGAGGCTCGAAGATTCGCGGTTGATGGTCGAGAACCTGAACCGCGCGATCAACGGAGGGCGATGCCGGGTATCGGCTCACCATGGGGTGGCACAACGACGAAGCGCGCTGAGTGGTGCCGACTATGTCGTCAACGCCATCCAGGTCGGCGGATACCGGCCTGCAACGGTCCTCGATTTCGAGATACCAAAGAGGTACGGGCTGCGCCAGACGATCGGGGACACACTCGGGATCGGTGGGATTATGCGCGGTCTGCGGACCGTCCCCGTGATACTCGAGTTCGCGAACGACATGGCGGAAGTGTGCCCGACTGCTCTCCTGCTGAACTACACGAATCCGATGGCGATCGTCACCGCCGCGGTGCTGCGAGCAACTTCGATCAGGACCGTCGGGCTCTGCCATTCGGTGCAGGTCTGCGTCCCCCATCTCCTCGAAGAGCTCGGGATCGATGTCGATCCCGCCGAAACGCAATGGAAGATCGCAGGGATCAACCATATGGCTTGGCTTCTGTCCGTTACCCTTGACGGCAAAGATCTCTACCCCGAAATAAAGCGACGTGCGGCCGAAAAGAATGCCGCCGCACGTTCGACCGGAGCGGAGAAGCATGACGACATGGTGCGATTCGAGATCATGCGCAACTTCGGATACTACGTTACGGAGTCATCGGAGCATAGCGCGGAGTATACGCCCTACTGGATTCGTTCCCTCACGCCTGACCTCATTGAAGAGCTCAATATCCCGCTCGACGAGTATCCGCGCCGATGCGAGCGGCAAATCGCCGAATGGACCGCCCGGCGCGAGGAGGTTGTGAGCAGCGGTGAGCTCAGTCACGAGCGAAGCCGCGAGTATGGATCCTATATCATGGAAGCGATGATCTCAGGGTGCCCGATTCGCATTCATGGGAATATCCTCAACAACGGTCTGATCGAGAACTTGCCTGATTCGGCGTGCGTCGAGGTTCCCTGCCTGGTGGATCGCAACGGCGTTCAGGGGGTCTCGGTCGGCCGGCTTCCGCCTCAATGCGCCGCCTTGAACATGACCAACGTCAACGTTCAGGATCTTACGATCGAAGCGGCATTGACGGGGAAGCGGGAGCATGCCTACCATGCCGCTTTCCTCGACCCCCACACCGCCGCCGAGCTACCGATCGACACCATCCGAGCCATGGTAGATGAGCTCATCGAGGCGCATGGATTGAGCGATTATCTCAGATAGGCGAGGAAGAAGACCTCTCACCGAAGGACTGACCCGCACCGGGGATTGCGAGGCGCTTCTCCCGCCCGCCGCACTCTCATTGCTACGAAACTGCATACTGCCAAGGCGCAGGAGACGGTCCAGGAGCGAGCTGCGCCCTATGCCGGGTTTCTATGACAGCTTGCCCTTCAGCCAGTCGAAGATCCGCGGTCGCACGACCGAGTACTGGTCGATGCAGCAGTGAAGGGCATCCTCGTAGTAGTGGACGTCGACAGGGGCTGAAGTGAGGGCGTCGCGAACAGCGTCGAGCTGCTCGCGAGCAACCAAATGATCCTGACCGCCGTGCACGAGAAGCACCGGGCAGCGAACCTTGCCGGCAACCTCCTCCAAGGTGAATCGCTTTGCTGCGTCCATCATCTCTTCATCTGATTGGGCTCCGGTGATGAATCGCACCGTGGGCCCGAGGATCGACAGGTTGAGACCGGTAAGTGACATGAGAGCTCCCCACGAAACCGCGGCGCTCACCTCCTTGTTTACCGCGCCTCGCATGACGTAATAGCCGCCCATGCTGAGGCCGACGATTCCAATCCGTGATGCGTCAAGCCGATCCACTGTCTTGAGGTAGTCGATCGCCGCCTGGTAGACCCCCTCGTATTCCGGAACAGCGAAAAGACGTCGAAACCTGAGGCTCTCCCCCTGTCCGGGGCCGTCCAGAATAAGACAGGCCATACCCCGTTCGAGAAGCATTGACACTCCGAAACCGTGTGCCTCCTCTTTCGTCGCGTCGGCTCCTCCCATAAGAACGACTGCGGGCACGGGTGCATCGGATCCGCTCGGAATGAAGAGATATCCCGGAAGACTTTGGTCGCCGTACGGAATCTCGACCGCCAGTGGTTGGGGATTGAGGAGTTGCGTGAACTGCCGAAAACTCTCGACAGCCTTTCGGTAGACGTCTACTGTCGACCAGGGATCGGGCGTGTTCCAGAGCGCCGCTCCCAAGAGAAATTGAGTCGCTGTTTGATAGGCCATTGCCGCCGTCTCGCGCCGACCGGAGCCCGAAGCTTCTTCGGCGATTCCGTACCATCGGTCCCCCGCTTTCTCCATCTCTCGCGTCCAATCCGCGGGCGACTCGACGCGCCGAAGCACGCGGGCGATTTCCATGAAGTCCAACCCCTCGGAGACGAGTCGCATGGCCTGGAACGAGTATGCGCCTTGTTCGTGAAAGTGGCGAAGATCTTCCTTCGGCATGGACGCTCCTCCGCGGTTATCATAGTTGCAGCAACGGTCGCGGTCAACGCACGTAGACCGATTTCGTCCCCGTCGAAATCGCTCACCCGCCGACCGATGGTCCGGATCCCTGTCTGCCCATTTTGGGGAGCCGAACGGTCACCGTAGTCCCCTCGTTGACTCTCGATTCGATCGAGAGCTCCCCGTCGTGGCTGCGGACGATTCTGTTGACAATCGAGAGACCGAGCCCGCTTCCGCCGACGTCGGCACGTGTTGTGAAGAAGGGTTCGGTAATGTGTTCGATTTTGTCTTGTGGTATTCCAGCTCCGTCGTCATGGACCTCGATGCAGACCTGACCCGAAGAGTCTTCGAGCTTCGTGGAAACCTCGATGCAGCCGGCGCCATCGGAGAAGGACTGGCAGGCGTTTTCTATGAGGTTGAGGACAACCTGTTCGAGCTCGACGAAATTGCCGCTTACCTTAAGCGCAGCATCCGAGAGCTCGAGGCGAAAGCGGGTGGTCGAGCGTTCGATCATGTAGTGTGAGAGATCGACCACGCTTCGCACTACCGCATTCACATCGACCGGGCGACGCTCCGGGCTGCTTCCGCGAACGAAGCGTTTGAGCTCCGAGACGATATGATCGATTCGTTTCGCGCTCGTTTCGATGTCGGAGACCGCCGAGAGGTACGCGGTCTTGAAATCGTCATAGGACTTGCCGGCGAGTCGGAGTTTCTCGTCGAGCTCATCGGAGGACTCGGCCAGCGCGAAGAGTGACGGTAACGCTTCCTCCAAGAACCGAACGTTCATCGACACGACGTGGTTGGGATTGTTGACCTCATGTGCTACTCCCGCCACCAACTCTCCGAGCGAGGCGAGCTTGTCCGTGCGCATCAACTTCAACTGTTGACTTCGCAGCAGCTCTTCGGCTCGCCTGCGTTCCGACACATCGCGCACGATGACGACGACTGCAGGCACCGACTGCCAAGTCGTCGGCGCAGCGGTGACCTCGATCGGTAGAATAGCGCCGTCGGCGCGTCGTCCACGGCTTTCGTAGGATTCGGCTTCTCTACCCCCGGACAGCCTCGCGGCCAGTCTCTCCGACAGCAGCGCAACTTCGTCGGAATGGACGAATTCGCTGAACTTTCTTCCCTGCAGGCGGCCGGAGGCAAGCCCCGTCATATGGCCGGCGCGAGCGTTCGCGTAGAGGATGTCTCCGTCTCCCGATACGATGAGTATTGCGTCGTAGGCGTTCTCGGCAAGCGCCTTGAAGTTACCTTCCATGTCGATGAGGGAGGTGATCATCCGGTTGTAGCCGTGAGAGAGCTGACCAATTTCGTCATCCGAGACAGCCTCCACCGTCTCTCTGAAATTGCCATGCGAAACACGCCCGACGGCCGCAAGGAGGGAGCGAAGCGGACTCACGAGGGACCGTCGGAAGAAGAGCGGGAATCCGAGCACGACGACGATGCAGGCAGAAACCACGACGGCAGCGATCCTCCACGCAAATTGATGAACCTTCAATCGATAGGCGGCATAGGAAAAGCCCACGGAGTACTGGTTGGAGCCATGGAACAGCGGAAAGTCGAAGTAGTACGTGGATGTATCGCCAAGCCGATCGTAGTGAAAACGCGGCGGCGGCGAGGTGGGTACATGTGATTCTCTCCCGGGGAGTATCCGCAGGAGCAGGTCCTTTGGCCGGTAGACTGAGGGAGCTCCGTAGCGAAGCGCTACGAGCTCGGATGTCGTTGGGACGAGATAGACTACGTCCTGCGGAAGCCGGGAAAGCTCTTGAGTCGCGAGAGCGACGTCGGCGATCTCCGTTTCAGCCCGATAGCGTTCCATAATCGTGCGCTCCACGACGGGTATGATCGCATTCGAAGCGATCCCGAAGGCAACCATGAGGACTGCGAGGGGGATGCCGACCAGTTTCCCAAGATAGCTCGTTGGATGTGGGGCGTTGTTGACGTATACGATGAAGATGAGAAGGCAGATGAGGAGGGAACCTGTGTTGAAGATGAGCGCATAGGTTGCGCGCGCTATGACTCCCGTTTGGTAGAGGACGTACTGGAGTGCTATGGGAACAGTCGCAAGTGTCAGAAGGGCGAAACTTCGATGAGAGGTAGCGACTCGCCCTGTCCCTTCCGCCGGTGCGATTGCCCGACGAAGAAAGACGACGAGCGCCCAGAGGTATTCGACCAGAGCAAGGACGCTGATGCGGGGTCCGAAATCGTAGGTGAAGTAGCCGGCGTCGAAATCATAGAGCGCCGGAAAACGCCCGGGGGCAAACAACGATCCCCACGCGGCTATCGAGGCCCCCATGGTGAGTGCCAGAACGATCCGTGACTCACGCGGATAGGGGTTCCCTCTAAACCAGTATGCGAACTGGATCAGGCAGGCGACACCGAAGACGATCGTATTCGCGAATTGACCCGTCAAGAGAGCCGCGACGGAAAAGACCGAATAGCGAACGGTGTACGCGAACAGGAGAACGAAGAGCGACCCCAGATAACCGGATAGATACCAGGTTTCCCGCCCTTTGTGCTTCAGGGACAGCAGGTAAAAAGTGATCACACCGAGGAGGATTGTCGTCGTCAATGATCCGACCGACAGTTCGTTGAGCCTGAACCAACCCCAACCCACGAAACGCCTCCTTCGGGTTGCCTATTTCGTTTGCATCCTCCGCCTGCGAGTAAGGCGCTTGCTCAGCGCCTGCGGTGATATCCCCAGGAGACTGGCAGCTATCGCTTGGTTGCCTTGGGAGCGTTTCAACGCCTCTTCGATGAGGTTCTCGGTTGCCTCCTTGAGGCTCGGCAGTCGAGCAGGGAAAGAGGCGGCCGTCTCATCGTCGGCGTATATCGGTGGCTCGATCTCCATCTTGCCCATCGCTTCCCGGAACGGCCGGAGCGAAAGAGTCTTTTCCTTCTGCACGCTCACTGCAGAATAGACCATCGAACGCAGCTCTCGCACGTTGCCCGGGAAATCGTAGGTATCGAGGAGCGTAAAGAGCTCCCGCGGAACCGCCAACCTCTTCTTTTTCAAATCGCGAGCAGCGTCTTCGAGGAAGTGATCGAGCAGGAGCGGGAGGTCCTCCTTGCGCTCTCGAAGCGGCGGCAGGCGGATTTCGTGCGTCTGAAGGCGATAGTAGAGATCCCGTCGGAACTGCCCCGAAGAAACTTGTTGAGTGAGGTCGCGGTTCGTCGCTATCAAGAAGCGCGCGGTCGTGAACCGGGGAAGATCCGAGCCCAGGGGGTAGTATTCGTGTGCCTCGATGAGTCTGAGAAGCTTGATCTGGCTCGAAGGAGAGAGATCACCGATCTCATCGAGGAAGAGAGTTCCCTCATCCGCCTGCTGGGTGAGCCCCTTTCGAATCGTGTCGGCTCCCGTGAACGCCCCTCGAGAGTGGCCGAAGAGCGTATCGGCGAACACGGTATCGTCGAGGCCTGCGCTGTTGACCTTCACGAGAGGTCCCCTTCTCCCACTGACCGCATGGACCGCCTCTGCTATGAGCTCCTTGCCCGTTCCGGTCTCTCCCGTTATGAGGATGGTTTCTGCGGAGGGTGCGATCGACTCAATGAAGCGAAAGATCGCACCGAGGCGGGGGCTCACGGTGACGATGGGGGCAAATGCGTCAGGGTGCGCGACGCTGTCCGATAGCAGGTGCTCTTTGAGATTGGAATATCGGCGCTCGAGGCGTCTCATTTCGATCGCCCGCCTGACCCCGCTCACGAGCCGACTCGGTTCTACGGCTTTCACCATGTAGTCAAACGCGCCCTGTTTCATGCAGCGGACGGCGATCTCGAGGTCGTCGGAAGCGGTTACGATGATAACCGGAATCTCGGGATGGTCTCGGCGGACCTGCTCGAGAAGAACTTCCCCCCGTAGGTGGGGCATGGCGAGATCGAGGAGTATTACCTCGACCTCCTGCCGATCGAGGATGGGGAGAACCTCTCGCGAATCGGAGCAGGTCAACAGCGGTTCGATCCCGGATGCGGCAAGTACATTCGAAATGCTGGCGAGGATCGTCTCTTCGTCGTCGACGAGCAGTACCGGTAGATCGGATTGCGGAGAGCCGTTCATTACTAAGCCTCCATGATCTACGAGCAATAATCGACTTTAAGGGGTTACCCCTACTATATCTCGCAGAACCGCGGGAGTCAATGACGGATCGGTATCAACTTCTGTTTACCCGGAAGGCACTCTATCCAGGGGTTGATGGTCGTTTCCTGTTTCGAGGTCGCTAACTGTTTACCAGGTAGTGAGTTGTGATATCGGGGATCCTGGCACGTATCCTGCTTTCCTGTGGTCATGAAAAGGCCAATATCTCCTTCAATTCGGTCGGCACGAAACCTTTCGACGAGATTTGGGTTTTGTGCACTCTTGATTGCAGTTGGCGAGATTGTCCTCTGTTTCGTCGGACCTCTCGCCTTTCTTCAGAAGCCGTCGCTTATGCTCTTCCCTCTCTACAGCACGGGTATGACACAGGATCAGATCGAACGAGCAACCGAGTTTACCGAAAAGCAGCTCGCACTGACCCATTCGTTTGCGGTCGTCGGTCATCGGTTCATCGTTGAGTACTACGTCCGGACCAATCCGGATTTCGACAGGTCGAAAATCAAGACGGTAGACTTCGCGACCGCCCGAAAGATCGCCGGAGAGCTGGGAATGAGACGTTTCGCGACCGGTTGGATCTTCAGCTCCGCGGACCGCTGTGAACTGTCGGTTTCGATCTGGGATCTTTCCGACCAAGGGTCGCTACGCCGCGCCGACTTCGTTTCTCGGGATTTCGAAGCGCTCATGCAGGGGACAGGATTGAACGGACAACCCCTCGACTTCCGCGGGAGCCTGGCAATCCCGACGAAGGGGATCGGGATGACCGAGGTTATCGTACTCATAGTATTTGCCCTGCAGGCTCTCGTCGGCATCTTGGCCCTTGTCGGAAAAGAGTCGAAGCTCTTCTGGGAAATCGTGTGGGCGGCGCTTTCCGTGCTTTTTCTGTTCAACTACATCTATGCCACCAACGCGAACATGGACTACATGCAACGATACATTGCTTCGACGGGCCAGCTGCGGCTCGCTGAGAATACTACTGTCGAGCGATTCCACGCCATTGCGCGCTACGTGCCCTCTCTCCTCCTGCTGGGGGCGAACTGGGTTCTACACTCGCTGCGCGGCTCTCTGCCGCCGTCACCACAGCCCAACGACGTGTCCCCCACCGGGAGGCGTCTCCTCGGCTTTATTTCTCGCTGGCCGCTGCCCCTGACCATGCTTTCGGCGGGACTCTTCGGTCTCTCCTTTCCATCGTTGGTTTCTCTCGACGGAATCGGACCGCTCGCGTGGGTAGCCCTGGTGCCGCTGTTGCTCGTGATTCTCGCGGTACGCGTGCGTCATGCGATCTTCTACGGGGTCTACTTCGGGATCCTTCAGGGATTGTTCATCAACTACTGGCACGGAACCTACGACTACGTGACGCTTCACATGATCAGTATCACGATGATCGTGGAATACCTGGCCTTCATGGTGGTTCTCGTGTGGTTGATGCGCTGGGCGGGAAAATGGGGGTTCGTCGTGGCCCCCTTCGCATGGGTCGTCTTTGACTGGGCGCGTTCGATCGGCACGCTTGGCTATCCGTGGGGAATCGCCGGTACGACGCAGTACCGGTTTCTTCCGTTCATTCAGATAGCTTCGATCACCGGAATTTGGGGCCTCGATTTCGTTGTTCTCTTTGCGAATGCCTCACTTGCATACTTCATTGCAGGAAGAATGCTTCGGTGGCGCTGGGGTTTCTGGCTGTCACTGCGCCGACGACGGGGACTCAGAGTTCGTCGTCCCCTGCGCCGTATGCTCGAGACCTCATTGCCGCTTCTCGTCTGTGGCTCCGTTCTCGTAGCGAGCTTTGCCACCGGCGGGACGATCCTCTCACGGACCCGAGCGGGAATCGCGGAGGCTCACGAACGCGGAGACATGAACGTCGTATTAGTGCAACCAAATGTCGATCCGCGCAAAAATCCCTACGTGGACAACCTCGACCTGTTGATTTCCCTCACCGACGATGCCATACGAAACCTCGGAAAGAAACCCGATCTCGTCGCGTGGCCGGAAGGGGCATTCATGCTCGACCTGAGATACTGGACCGATCCCGTCAGAAGTGACAGCTTCTGGGGACGAATGACGCGACGGTTCCTCGACTACCAGCGAAGTCTCGGGACATGGCTCGTTACGGGCACGCAGGATCACGGTTATGCGAACGAGCAGGGGAAACGGGTGCCGAAGAATTTCAACTCATCGATTCTGCTTGACCCCGATGGGAACACCAGCGACATCTACCACAAGATTCGCCTGGTACCTTTTGGCGAATACTTTCCGTTGAGTAAGGAAAAGTTCAAGGGGCTGTACGATCAGTTCAAGAAATACGACATCTCGGACTGGGGAATCGGCGACCAGCGCGTGGTGTTCCAGCATCCCAAGGCGCCCTTCTCCACTCCCATCTGTTTCGAAGATGTTTTCTCGGACCACGTCCGACGCTACGTCAAGCGAGGCGCTCAGCTCATCGTCAACATGAGCAACGATTACTGGTCGCTCACATCAGTAGAGGGACGACAACACGGGATATTCGCGCTCTTCCGCGCCGTCGAGAACCGGCGACCGCTGCTTCGCGCCACCGCATCGGGATACACCCTTGCAGTCGACGCAACCGGACAAATTCAGCCGGGTTCCCCGGAGCAGTACACCTCTGGAACTCTCATCGCAAAAGTCGCGCCTGCGAAGTTCCCGTTGACGCTCTACACCCGGTGGGGGGATTGGTTCCCTGTCCTGTGTGCCGTGGTAGTCGGGCTCTTCGTCCTCTGTGTGGCGCTTGCGTGGATCCTCCGTCGCCTTGCGCTGCGGGTCGCGACACGGATGGCGCTTCGCACAAACGGCGAGGACCGATTTGGCAGAATCATTTCAGTATCGAGCCTTCTTTCGCTTGATCTTGATCTTCGTGCTGGAAACGGATCCGGTGACAACCACGGCGTTGTTCGTGCCGGACGGGCGTCGCTTGTCTCGGAAGACACTCATCCGGTTCGAGGAAATTCTCTCGATGACGTCGATGTTCCGGGGCACGACAACTCGGAGGTTCGTTGACGTGCAGTCCAGCTCGAGATCGATGCGCAGATTGTATTCCGAAGAGTATTCAGTAAAGTCGAGGGTAATATTCGAGTGCTTGCTGTGAACGCTCACGCGGTTCGAATCGAGCCAGCGCCCCTGTTTCTTGACATTGCTCGCTTGAGCGTTCACCTGCTGCGGTGGTGGCTGCGGAGGCTGCGAGACTTCGGGGAGCGTCCCGCGGATCATCTGGAGGATCGCCAGATTATCCGCAACCGCGATCTCACCCGCAACTGCTTCATACCGTTCGAGGTCGATCTGGTTGGTGGCGAAGGCCGCTGCGGCAAGCTCAAAACACAGCGACCGTTCGCTCTCGACATTGCTATGAACATCCATTGATTCTACTTCCTTGTCGACTCTTTGGATGATAGATGGCAGTCTCCGGGCGCGTCAAGCTTTGCGACTCGCACCCGCTGCGGAAGGAAGCGACAGATGGGAAAGCATATGCAAGACAAGAAACCCAATGGAGACCAGAGCCGCTATAAAAGCCACCACTCCTGCCCATCCGAAGCGGCTCCAAAACAGGCCGCCCGCTGTCCCGCACACGCTCGATCCGAGGTAGTAGGAAAAGAGGTAGATCGCCGACGCCTGCCCGCGGGCAGCGGCCGCTCTGGCCGGCACCCATCCGGATGCCACGGAGTGTGTGCCGTAGAAACCACCGGTCAGCAACACTACCCCGGCAACGATGCCGGCGATCCAGGCCATCAGCGTGAGTGCCGCTCCGATGATCATCGCGGTGAGGGAGACAAGCATCACGCGTTTACGTCCATAGCGCCCGGCCATTCGGCCGGCAAGGGCCGAGCTGAAGGAACCGAAGAGGTACACAACGAAGATCCAACCCACGACCGCAGGACTGAGACTGTAGGGTGCTCCGAGAAGGCGAAAGGTGATGTAGTTGTAGGTGGTGACGAACCCGCCCATTGCGAGGAACGCGATGGCGTAGAGGCACAGCAGCGCGGGATTTCGCAGTTGCTGCAGGAGCGAGCCGAACAGGGCCCTGAGATCGAATGGGCGCGCCCGGAAGTTCCGGGAGGAGGGAAGCTTCGCCAGGAAGTAGAGGCTCAGGAGAACACACGCCGCACCGATTATTCCCATGACGGTGCGCCAGGGAAAGATATCGATCATCGAAACCGTGAATATCCGACCGGTCATTCCACCGACGGCGTTGCCCGCGATGTAGAGCCCCATCGCCGCGGTAAGCGAAGCGGGAGCCATCTCCTCCCCGAGGTAGGCCATTGCGACAGCCGGCAGACCCGCGAGCACGATGCCTTGTATCAGACGCACGCCGAGAAGGGAAAGGAAGCTTCGAGTGAGAGCCGTCAGCAGGGCCAAAGTCGAAGTGAGAATCAAGGCGAGGACCATCACGGGTTTGCGCCCGAGCGTCTCGGAGAGCGTTCCAACGAGCAGCATCGAAATGGCGAGGCTGCCGGTGCTGACCGAGAGCGCCAGGCTGCTTACCGCCGCGCTAACGCCGAACTCGTGAGTGAAGATCGGGAAAAGCGGTTGGACGTCGTAGAGAGTAACAAAAGCAACGAATCCGGCGACAAAAAAGCAAGGTTGATCGTGCGGAACTCTTTCGTCCCGCGTTCGACGAATCTCATTGCGGCGCAACTCTTACCAGCAAATATAAACATCTTTGCCGCAACGGCACAACGTGGGGCTGGGAGTGTTGACTCTTTGCATGTGTACCCGGTCATTCTGCGTCGGATTCGACAAGTATAAAAGTGCGCCATGCACCGAGGTAAGGTGCTATAATTAGGGGGACACGAGAAAAAAAAGACTTTCTCCGATCGGGCTGTGCTGTTTGCCCAGCTGAGAAGTCTTGCAAGCGCCCGACGCCGATGTTCCCCCTCGTGGGAGGTTGGGTTATGAAAAAGGCGGTTCGTGGGGTCTTGATCGCGCTCGCCGCTGTTGCGGGAGTCGCGATTATCCTCGTCGGAGCTTGGCTCGTTCTTACCCGCATGTCGTTTCCCCGTGTACGGGGAACGCAGAAGCTCGAGGGCCTCTCTGCTCCGGTAACGATCCAACGGGACAGGTACGGCGTTCCGCACATCTACGCACGTACCTCCAAGGATCTCTTCTTTGCCGAAGGCTACGTTCACGCTCAGGACCGATTCTGGCAGATGGAGTTTTGCCGCCGAATCGGTGAAGGGCGTCTGTCCGAGCTCTTCGGGAAATCACAGCTACAGACCGACATCTTTCTCCGAACTCTTGGAATCGCACGGGTCGCGAAGCAGGAGTACGAACAGGCAGATCCGGCGACGAAGAGCTATCTGAACGCGTATGCTGCCGGTGTCAATGCCTACATCAGCAAGCGCTCCCCTGCCCGGCTGGGGCTCGAGTTCGCCGTGCTCAATCTGACGGGCGTCAAGACCAAAATCGAGCCCTGGACCCCGGTGAACACACTCGAGTGGGCGAAGATGATGGCCTGGAACGGCGAGGACAGTTGGGGCAACGAGGTTATGATGACGCGGGTGCTTCATACCCTCGGCACTCGAGGCATACGAGGCCTCTTCACTCCCTACCGAAAGGAAATGCCGTTCGCAGCATCCGACGAAGAGAGGGGCGTCGCCGGAGCGGATGCCCGAGCGACGCTTGCCCTCTTTGGCGGCGAGGGCGGTTTCGGGTCGAACGCCTGGGCAGTGGCAGGGTCGCGGAGCAAGAGTGGGAAGCCGGTTCTGGCAAACGACATGCATCTCGACGTCCAAATGCCGGCCGTCTGGTACGAGATCGGCCTGCACGGCATCGACGAACAGGGACGTGCCGGTCGTACGCCGGACTGCCCGTTCGACCTCTACGGTTACTCGCTTCCCGGGGTACCGGGAGTCATAACGGGGCACAACGATCGAATTGCATGGGGGTTCACCTTCACCCATGGTGACACCCAAGACCTCTACCTGGAGAGGATCAATCCCGAGAACCCGGACCAGTATCTCGTGGATGGAAAGTGGGTAGACATGGGAATCGTCTACGAATCGATACCCGTGCGCAAGGCGAAAGAGCCCTACCGGTTGAGAGTACGCACCACTCGCCACGGTCCGATTATCAGCGACCACGGAGATCAGACCGAGCTCGAAGGCTTCCTCAGCTCAGCCAACGCGGCTTTTCCGCAAGACATCGACCTTACAGCGGTTTCGCTCAAATGGACTCCCTTGCAGGCGTCGAGCTCGGTGAAAGCCGCCCTTTCTCTAAATCGGGCGGAGAACTACGTGCAATTCCGCGAAGCAGCGAGCAACTGGACTGCCCCAAGCTTGAACGTTGTGTACGCGGATGTCGACGGAAACATCGCCTACCAGTTCATGGGGAAGATTCCTATTCGCCGGACGAGCGAAGGGGAAGCTCCGATGCCTGGCTGGTCTTCGCAGTTCGACTGGAAGGGCTACATCCCGTTCGATGAGCTCCCCCACTCGCTGAATCCTTCGAAGGGGTACGTCGTTTCGGCAAACAACCCCCCCGTAGGTCCTTCGTATCCCTACCTGTTGGGGAAAGAGCTCGACTACGGCTACCGTGCGCGACGGATCGTAGAGATGATTCATTCCTACAAGGATCCGATCGGCCTGGACGAGTTCCAAAAGATGCAGGCGGACACTCAGAACTTCACCGCTCTCGAGATATGCGCCGCCCTAAAAGGACTCGACCTTCATCCTACTGCGCTCGAGAGGCGAATAACCGAAGAAAAGAACAAGGACTTGACCGAACGTCGCAAACAAGACTTCGAAAAGAAGCAGGTAGAGGCCCTCGAGCGGATGCAGACCGCACGACAGATGCTTCTCGAGTGGGACGGCGTCATGTCGGGTGAGAGCGCCGCTGCCGCCCTCTATGCCTACGTGTGGCAGCAGCTGGTCACAGAGGTTTTCCGCGACCAATTCCCCGATAAGGAATGGCCGATGAGCACGGGCACGCGGGCCGAAAACGCTGTCCACTACCTACTGCAAGAGCCAAACGCAGAATTGTGGGACGACATCACGACCCCGGAGCGTGAGACGAGAGATGAAATCCTCGTTCGGTCATTTCGCAGGGGGTATACTTACTACGTCGAGGAGGCGGGGAAAAACCCGAAGAAATGGCGGTGGGACAAGATCCACACCATCACCTTCAAGAATCAGACTCTCGGTAAATCCGGTATTGGCCCCATCGAAAAGATCTTCAATCGCGGTCCCTACCCGCTTGGCGGCGGCACGAGCGAGGTAAACGCTCAGGCATGGGACCGAAAGAAACCGTTCGAGGTAAACCACTACCCGTCGATGCGTTTCATCATCGACATGGCCGACCTCGGTGGGGCGCTCGGCATTCTCCCGACCGGTGAAAGCGGCCACCCGACCAACCGTCATTATGACGATTTCATCAAGCGCTGGAGGGATGTGGAATACCACCCAGCCCTATGGAACCAGAGCGACATCGAACGCGCACACGGGCCGAAGCTGACACTCGTCCCGAGATAGGGCAGATAATGAGGCAGGCAGCGCACGCTGCCTGCCTCGGCACTGGGCGGCCGCCCGCACGAGTGGGAACAACCGGCGTAGCACCATCTTTACGTCGATACCGACCGCCTGTATCATTGGCACGACGTGCGTTCATTTGTCTGTTCGTTGGCTCTGCTCGCCTGCTCCCTGACTACCGTGTTCGCAGACGCCGCCCCTGCGTGGCGCGGAGCCTGGTTCCCCGCGACGATTCCCGTGAAGGCGGTCGCGCTCGTAATTCATGGTTTGAACCTCAAACCCGAGAAAATGGACGCTCTCTCGCAGTCGCTCGCGGACTCCGGAGTTGAGGTTCTCAGGCTCGCGCTGAGCGGCCACGGGTTCGGCAGGTTTGACGAGGTGACGTCGCAGAGCTGGCTGCAGCAGTCCCGGGCCGGCTATCTTGCCGCGGCCAAGAAGGCACAGAATCTCGGCGTTCCGTTGTTCTTTCTCGGATACTCGCTCGGAGGGCTGTTGGGCGAAGTGCTTCTGACGGGCGGAATCGCATCGACGACCGCACACTTCGACCGCGTCGTTCTTCTCGCGCCGGCCATTGCAGTCAGGCCTGTCACATCGTTGGTCAAGATGCTTTTCCCTCTCGGCAAAGGTTTCACCGTGCCCAGCGCGGACAGTCCCGACTACAGAGCGCACGCCGGCACGCCGATGGCGGCGTATGAGGCCCTCTTTCAGTTGGTCGCAGTATTGCGTAGGAGCGGTTACCGTGGAGCCAACGTTCCAACCCTGCTCTTCGTGCGAAAGGATGACGAGCTGGTGAGTCTCCACGGAATTGAAAAAACCGTCCGCGATCGCTTTCTGACGAAATGGTCTGTCATCCTCGTGCCGAACAACGCAAGCCGCTCGTTCCCCCGCCACCTGATCATCGATTCAGAAAGCCTCGGCAGAGCTGAATGGCTCACGATGAGAACGAAAATCCTCAGCTTCCTTCTGGATCCGGATAGGTAGACGCCTTTCGACTCACGCCCGCCGGCCAAAGAGGCGGATAGACTCATAGCCGTGGCAAACGCCAAATCTCGAACACATAGCAATACCGGCCATCGCCTAACCCTCGCCGTAGGGATCCGTTCGCCTGCGACGCAGCTTCGTGAGGCCGCGCCGGCGTTTCGATTCCACTCGCGCGATCCGCGCCGCTTTCGAAGGTCGTGTCGGGCGTCGCCTGCGCTTCTCGACCATTGCATCGAAAACGAGTGCAGTCAACCTTGCCTCGGCGATCTGCCGGTTCCTCGACTGAGAACGCTCCTCTTGTACATGCACAACTATCTCGCCGGATGCGTTGACCCGACCGGCAAGACGTCGCTCGAGAAGCTCTCTCTTGTGCTGATCCAACGAGCTCAGTGCCGAAATCGGCAGACGCGCCGTCACCTTTGTGTTGACCTTATTCACGTTCTGCCCGCCGGCTCCTGCGGAGCGAGAGAATGTGTAGCTGATATTCGCCCTGATTGCCGTGGCGATCTCGCTTCGTTGCATCGTCGCGTACCCAGGTTCGTCGCCTACCCGAACGACGTTGCCATGCGGTCCTCTGATTGGAAACGTATCGTGGGGTACAGACAAAGGGGATCACTTTCGAGCGGATTGCCGGTCGCGGCGAACGCACGGGCGCGCGAACCTCCGCAAATGAACCGGTAGGGACAGCGTCCGCATTTGCCTTCGAGCCGATCGGCATCGCGGAGCGAGCGGAACAGCGGGTGATCATGGTAGGTCGCTACGAGACTGTCGAAACGCACATTTCCCGAACCTATCGGGAGAAAGCCGCTCGGAAAGATTTCCCCCCGGCGTGAAACGAACACGATGCCATTGCCGTCGCGAACCCCGAGACCGCGGCCGAGAGGCGATCGTTTGAAATTGTCGTCGTCCACCCCCCGGGCGTGGAGCCGCTGATAGGCAATTCTCCTTAGCTGATGCGCTTCGGTGGACTTGATGGCGAAGGGTTGGTTCCCATTTTCAATGAGCTCGCAGAGCCAAGTGAGCACGGACTCTGCCTTCTCCGGCGAAATCTCGGAGAGAAAAGACCCCCTGCCAGTCGATATGAGAAAGAAAAGCGCCCACCGTTCGATCCCCAACCCAACGAGCAGGTCATAGACAGCAGGCAGATCGTCAACAGTCGCCTCAGCCACGAGAGTGTTGATTTGGACCGGCATGCCCGCTTCGTCTGCTGCGCGAATGGCGTCCATCGTTCTTGCGAAGGTCCCCGCCACCCCGCGAACGGAATCGTGCCGATGAGCCGTAGAACCGTCCAGACTCAATGCGATACTTCCGACTCCCGCCGACTTGAGCGCGAGAACGGTTTGGTCGGTCAGACGAGCGGTCGCTGCCGGGGTAGCCGATACGTCGATCCCGAGGCTCCGAGCGTAATCGATTATCTCGAAGAAATCGTCTCGTAACAGGGGATCGCCGCCGGTAAGCACCAGCCGCGGGGGTCGCGTTCCGGGGAATAGAGCGATTTCGTCACAGAGTTCTTTCGCTTCTCTCGTCGATAGCTCCATCGGATCGCGGGAGGTATCAGCCTCGGCGCGACAGTGCACGCAGGCGAGATCGCACGCATGGGTCATTTCCCAGTAGACGAGAATCGGCGCTTTTTCGTAGGTGAACGTTTTGTCCTGAAGCAATGACGGCGTCGGCATAGTCAGTCCTTGAGTGAATCTGTAATGAACTTAGGCTACCACTGGGCGAACTGTCGGTCAATGAGGCAAGGCCACACGAGGCATCAAGGCTTCAGATTCGGGTCATCTCGATGCGTGTACGCCCGATCGTGATAGTGTCTCCGCTTCTGACAACGACGCTCGATTGGGGAGGTACCGGCTCATTGTTGAGGTAGGTTTGATTTGTGCTTCCGAGATCTCTGATTTGGTATCGACCGCCGATGAGCTCGATGATGGCGTGACGTCTTGATACCAGTGGATCATCGGAGATGACCAGGTCGTTATTGCTGTCTCTGCCGATTCTGATGCTCCGCGTCATGGCAATCGTCTGATCCTGGAACCGAAGCTGAAACTGCTTC
This sequence comes from uncultured Spirochaetales bacterium, assembly GCA_964506755.1. Classification (GTDB taxonomy): domain Bacteria; phylum Spirochaetota; class Spirochaetia; order DAHUYW01; family DAHUYW01; genus CAZDMH01. The sequence goes on along the minus strand of CAZDMH010000016.1, from coordinate 103,522 downwards.
ATCTTCGATCCGTGAGCGATCTCCTTGCCTTTGAGGCTTCTTTTGTAGACCGTTTCATCCATGTTTTCTCTCCTGGGGGGAATATAACACTGCAAGCATGAGAAAGACCTGTTTACCTTGTTTGTTCATCAGACTCAGGGAGTGGAACGGATGCCGACCGTTCTTTGAAACGAGCGCTAAAGCTCATCCGCGGCATGAAGCGCTCCGGTTGCGCCGGTATCGTTATTTCCTCCCCGGTGGCCGGATTTCGTCCCACTCTTGCCTTCTGAGCCGGTCGTTTCGAAAGTCTCAGACGTCCGAGGCTTCCGACCGGTACCGTCTCGCCCATAAGCGTCCCTGCCTCGACCATCGTCAAGTAGTCGTCGACGATTCGACGCACGAAGGTCTGAGGCAGCTCATGTCTTCGCGCGAGGTAGGCGACCATGTTTCTAACGGTGAAGTGGCCAATCGAATCGTCAGGAATCGTGAGCGTTCGATTGAGCTTGATGAAGCCGTTCGTAAGGAAGACCGTCGCCTCATGGATTCGCTTTTCCTCCTCCGAAGGGGATACCTCCGAGGGACAGACCGCTATGAGGAGTACGTCCGATGAGCGCTCGATGGGCGAACTGGAGAATCGAGCCGGTGAGTCGACGGTGACGGCCTCTTCAAGAGTGACCCCGTCGCCTTTTACCAGTCCAGGAACGTCGCTTCGCAGCTCTATACTTGCGTACTCGAACCGTCGACCTTGCCCTCCGTCTCTGCCGAGGGATATTATGGAGCCCGAATAGGTGAGAAAGATCATGCCGCGAGGATCCTCCAATTCCACCCTGGGGGGCGTCTCCATATCGAGCAACCGGGTTTGCTCCTCGAATAACCGCCTTTTTTCCAGCCAGTTCCCGGTAATTCGAGCGAGGGAATCCTGCCCCGGTGGTAGGCCGGAGGAATCGGTCACCGATTTGAGATGGCGCTTGACGCGTTCGGTGAGAACCTCACGAAGATATTCGTCGGAATATTCCATACTCCTAAGATAACACGCTTTGGCCTGATCGACCGTCGAACGGCGGAAAGCCTGAATTCGCCGAAAAGGCGGGATATCTTTCCATGCACTAGCCCAACCGGCCGTTGGACCGGGGGCACAATAAGGAGCATGCGATGGCTGACTATATGGCGCAGATTCCCGAGCACGTGCGGCACCACATCACGAGTATAACCGCAACCTCGGGACTTCCCGACACTGAGGAATCGATCGAGCGAATTGCCCAGGCCTGGTTGGAGAAACGCGAAGCATTCGAGAAACGTATCTCTGAGTTCCAAATGGAGGAGTGGGATGAGTTTGCGAAGGAAGAGGAGCGCGGTGCTCTCGTGATGACCTACTCGGGATCGCTGCTGACCCTCGGACCGGTAGTCGACGGGGAAAGGCAGGCGGAATACACTTCGATCGGGCTGCGGCATGATGTCCCCGACAGCGCGGGGGACGAGAGCGCCACCCTCACGGAGGATGTGCGCATCGACGAACCGGTCGTCTTCTCGAAGGGACCGATCCAGAAGAGCTCGGCGGTTTTCAAGATTGCCGTGCTGAAAGAAGAGCTCGAACCCGAAGAGGAGAGCAAGCGCCTCGGAGAAGCGACCCAGGTCCTGAGTGAAGATTTCGTCGACGTCAACAAGACGATCGTCGCCGAGCAGGGTGGCTGAAACGTCGCTGGACCGCCCGAAGGTGCGATGTGCCTGACTCGCCGGACGAGGTTGCCGCAATTCGAGCGGAGCTTGACCGATATCGATCAGCCTCCTCGATCCCTATGCTTTCCCAACTCGACTCAGTGCTCTCGGGGGTGAACGGTGTACTCGCGGCCGAAGACGAGGCCCTTCGACCGCGAGATCGAGAAGGCGTACCCGGCGGACTTGTCGAGCTGGATGGCTCTCTTCCGACCGTACTCCTGCCGGATATCCACGCCAGGCCCGGCCTCTTGTGGGCGGCATTGAACTTCCCGCTTCCCGGGCAAACGACGGTTCTCGAATCCATTGCGTCAGGGGCAATTCAGTTCGTTTGTCTCGGTGACTACTTCCATGGTGAAGGTCGCGTCCGAATGCGCTGGAGGAGAGCGCTGGAAGAGTTCGCGGACGGATTCAGATCGCATCGTGCCATGGATGCAGAGATGACCGAGAGCCTCGCGGTGCTGACGATTATCGCTCGGCTCAAGCGGACCTTTCCGAACCGAGTTCATCTTCTGAAAGGGAACCACGAAAATATCGCAAATGAATCGGGGGGAGGGAACTATCCATTCGGAAAGTACGCCTACGAAGGCCAAATGGTATTCGATTATCTTCAGTTGGTGTACAATCGCGAGCTGATTGCCCGGCTCTACGAGTTCGAGAAGCGGCTTCCCCTTCTCGCGATCGGCCGGTATTTTCTCATCACCCATGCGGAACCGGCGCGGTTCTTTTCGCGTGAAGAAGTAATCGAGTACCGGCAGCGGGACGAGGTAATCTACGGCCTGACCTGGACCGACAACGGCGATTCCGAGCCGGGTGCGGTCCAGGCGATGCTCGACCACTACCTAGGCGAGGAGGAGAGCAAAACTGCGTTCCATTTCGGCGGCCATCGTCCGGTGACTGACAGGTACAACGTGCGTGCCGCCGGACGCTACGTGCAGATCCACAATCCGTCCCGCTATATCATGGCGCTTCTTGCTCCGGATCGTCCCGTGGACCTCTCACGAGACGTGATCGAGCTGGGGCCGACCGAGGATGCAAGTGATGGCGCGAGCACCTGACACGATCGGAAAGTACAAAGTCATCTCCGAAATCGCCAGAGGAGGAATGGGAGCGGTCTATACCGCCGAGCATCCAACGCTGGACCGCACGGTGATAATCAAAAAGCTCACCATGCGCGGGAACGCGGCAGTGCGGGAGCGCTTCCGCCGTGAAGCGTCGATCATGATGGACTTCCGCAACGAGTACATCGTCGACGTGTTCGACCACTTTCGCGAGGGGCCGGCCTACTACATCGTCCAAGAGTACGTCGACGGGATGTCGCTTTCCGAGCTCCTGCAGCGTGAGCGATACCTTCCCGAACGGATCGCGCTGATGATATTCCGAGATTGCTGCCGTGCACTGAAATATGCCCACGATCGTGGAGTCATTCATCGTGACATCAAACCCGGCAACATACTCATCTCACGAAACGGCGAGGTGAAGCTCGTCGACTTCGGTATCGCTCACATCGAGGATGAGAACGATGCCGCTCTCACTCGTGAGGGCACGATGCTCGGTACCCCCTCATACATGGCGCCTGAGCAGTTTCAGGACACCCGAAGTGTGGACAAACGGGCGGACATCTACTCTCTGGGGGTAATGCTCTACGAGATGATGACGGGCAAGCGGCCCTTCGCTGGTACCATCAGTGCGGAGACACTCCGAGCGATACAGCACGGGAAATACCGTAGGCCGCGAAAACTCAATCCCGCAATCAGCCGGTTTACGAACCGGCTGATCCGCACGGCGATGAACGCAAAACGTTCGCGAAGGTTTCAAGATCTTGGTTCGATACTCTCGAAGCTCGATAGGAGATTTTTGCCGCGCGCCATCGGAGAACACAGGATTGAGATTGCGTCCTATATCGGCGGCGCGTGGACACCGCCGAAACGTCGCTCTCGTTTGGGCCGCGTCATTGCCGTAGCCGTAGCGTTCGTCGTTCTGCTTGCCGCCGGGACCGCGTATTACGGAGTTCGAAGCGGACGGGCCTACGAGCTCCTCTACCCGGACCGCTACGGATCGCTCAAGGTGACGGTTCGCATTGCTCGCGGGTCACAACCTCTTCGCGATTTGCATGTGTCGGCCGGCCTGTTCCGTGACGACGGTCAAGGAATTCCTCGCGTGAAAGGAGTCGACTTCGCGTTCCATGTCGACACCAACCAAAATACGCGGGAGACGGTAGTCTTCGTGAGCCGACCCGTCTTCTTGCCTGCCGGACAGTACCGTCTCAAGGTCATGGCCGGCAGCCGACTGGTGTGGAGCGGATTCTACCTCGAGTCTCACAGCCGTCAATCAGCGAATGAAGATCGCGCATCTGGGCGCAACCTCTTCGTGACGATCGGCAAGGAAGCACAGCTGCCGCTTGCGGTCTCTATTCGAGCAACTTCCGCTTCCGATGGAGTTGATATTACGAGCGGCACGAACGTCGCACTTCTGCAGAACGGGATCTGGGTTCCTTTTCTGGGAGAGGTCGTCACGTCACTTCGATCCGGCGCCACCTACCAATTTCGTTTCGAGCATGATGGCTACTACCCGGCGGACTACGGCCTCGCAGTTGATGCGTATCAGAGTGACCTGCGCATCGACGCATCGTTGGTCCCACACCCGGGAGGCATAGAGCTTTCGGCGAATACCGGCGGGGTCCGGCTCCTGGTCGACGGCTCTGAGACCTATCGCAAGTGGGGCCGCACCCCGCAGCCCGAGCCGGTTCCGGTCATCGGCCCGAAACCGGTGCTCCTCGCCCTTGCACCCGGAGCCCACACGATTACCGTTCGTAGCGGGTCGCTGAGAAGCTCCGACACCGTTCGGGTGCTCCCACTCACGCGGTTCGGACTACAGGTCCTGGTCGATCGAAAATCACGCAGGATCGATTTCAACGACACGGGATACGTCGATTCGCCCGGCCTACTGCGGTAGCCAGGTCAAATTAGGGGGACAAGAGAGATGACGATGTTCATACGGCGCCTCATCCAACTCGCGCTGGGTCTCGCCGCGGGGCTTGCCGCCTGGCCGCTGATGGAAGCTCTCATCCATTGGGAAATTCATTTCGCAGGCTATCTCGTCTTCTCGGTCGTCTCCGGCGGGTTGTTCGGCCTCATCTTTGGGGCATTTCTCGGTGGCGCGGAGGGAATCATCGCCTCTCGCGCCCGAAGGATCGCGATCGGATCAGCCGTAGGGGGAGTTGTAGGCGCCGGCGGCGGCGCCGTGGGATTTCTTGTCGCACAGGGTATACTCTTCGTAACGGGCGAATACCTCATCGGCAATGTCCGCAACCTGCAGCGTATCGGGGTTCCCGTTGCGAGGGCCGTAGGATGGGCAGTGCTCGGCGCATTCGTCGGCGCCGCCGCCGGCGTACAGTCGTTCTCGCTCCGGAAGGTTGGAATCGGTGCCCTCGGCGGATTCCTCGGCGGATTCTTCGGCGGTGCGGCAGTCGAATATGGACGGGTGTTTTTTCCCGGATTTCCACTGGCTCATCTCGTGGGGCTTCTCCTCCTTGGAGTCCTGATCGGGCTTGCCTATGCATTCGTCGAACGGCGTCTCTCGTTCGGTGTTTTCCGAGTACTGAACGGCCCGTTCAAGACTCGGGAGTACATACTGAACCAGCGCCGAATGATCATCGGCTCACGTGCCCGTTGTGACATCCCTCTTCCCTCTCGCGCTCGCGGCGCGCAGCGAGCCCCGCTAGGCAGTAGCGAATACGGCACGGTCCGCGGATACCGAGAAGTAGCGGAGGCACACTGCAGGCTCGTCGCCCGCGGTCGAGATCTGTTCATCGAGCCCATAGACGGAGTTGTCCGGGTCAACGACGAAAGAATAGCGGGCGGCACGGCACCACGTTCCCGAGCCGATTCGGCCGATAGCAGCGACGAGTCTACGAGAGGTGCACGCCCGGAGGGGAAACCGTTGAAGTTCGACGATGTTGTCGCCTGCGGCGGGGTGAAATTTCTCTACAAGCGCGACTAGGAGGAAAGGATGTTTGTGTCGAAGGGACGAAATCGTTTCGCAGTGGCCTGTACAGCAATCCTCGTTCTACTCGTCGCGGTCCTGCCGTCCTACGCCCAGGGGCCGCTAAGCATTGCGCAGATTGACCCCTCACGCCTCCTTACCCGGCAGGAGGTCGACGTCTATGTGAGCGTTGTCGGTCCAAACGGCAACGGCATCGGCGGGCTTTCAGCGGGCGATTTTTCCCTCTTCGAGGGAATTCCTGGAGGCAGTCTCCAGCCGGTCTCGCACTTCAGCTTGCACGAGGGAGCTCCCACCGCCGAGGGGCTCACCTTCTTTCTCCTTGTGGACAACTCGGGAAGCATGTATGAGCCGCTTCGTTCGTCCTCGCCGGGAATGCCCAACGAGACTCGCATCGAGGCCGCTCGTTCGGCAATACGGACTTTCCTAAACTCCGTCGACAATCCCTCAGATCGAATCGGGCTGGCCTCGTTCAATACACTCTATCGGATCGAAACGCTTCCGACCCAGGTGAGGTCGGACGCCGAAGCGGCATTGGCGAAAATAGAGAGCCCTTCACAGGGTGACGCCTACACCGAGCTCTACGCCTCACTGCGTGCCGCCGCGCAAGATCTTGCCGGATGGAAAGGACGCAAGGTCATCATCCTTCTGACTGACGGCGAGAACTTCCCCTACACGCTCCACACCGGCAAGCCGAATCCGCAATTCGGATCTACCATTGTTTCGAGCTCCGATGCGATTCACGCACTCATTCGCGAGGGCATTTCAGTATTTCCGATTCAATTCGGCCCCGCTCAGCGGGACGCCAACCTGACCTCGATAGCGCATTCGACGGGCGGCCGGGTCTTCGACGCGGCAGATGAAAATGAGCTTGCAAGCGTATATCTCGCCGTACGAAAGAGGGTTCTGGAGGAGTATCGCCTTACCTATTCGCCGAAAATGCTGCCGGGCGATCGGCGCGAAGTCCGCGTCGAGTACAACGGCCCGGGCGGAAGCGGCTCCGCTAGTCAGTACTACTTCGTCGGAACCCTGTTCGGAGCTCCGTCCGGGAGACTGACCCTGCTTCTCTTGATCCCGTTTCTCCTCGCGGTTGGTGTATGGTTCATCGTGACGAGACTTCATTTTCTGAACCGCCGGGCGGATACAAACCTCGAAGTCCTCGGAGGGGGCGCGACCAAGGTCTTTGCACTCGGCGAAGGCAAGACGGTAATCGGGTTCGATTCAAACCGTGCGGTAACCGTTTCTGCAGAGGACTCCGTGCCGCGTGAAGCCCGACAAACCTTGACCGGAGAGGTCACGGTGGTGAAAGACGCGAAGAGCGGTGAAGTGACTGTCGTGAGCAACGACCCCGTCATCGTCAACAACCGACCCACCCAACGCAGAAAGCTCCGCTCCGGCGACGTGCTTCGTATCGGCGAGGCTACCATCGTTTTCGACGACAGCACGGAGAGAGAAGAGAAGTAGAGAAAATGAGACTTGACAAAATAGTGGCGTCCGAAAAGCGCCGCCGCCTCCACGACGCACAATGCGTGGCCGCAATATTGCTCCTCGACGATGTTTCTCCTATGATCGCCGTATGCGAACGATCTTCTCGATGTTGGATCGGGCAGTCTCGAAGTTCGGAGACGCACCCTATAGCTACCGGAAAACCGACGAGGGTTGGGTACCACTCTCTTTTCGCCAGACTCGCGAGGACTCGCGTGCTGTAGCCCGTGGGCTGCGCGCCCTCGGAATATCCCCGGGCGGCGCGGTGGCGATCGTCGCCGAAGGGAGCCCCGAGTGGATCGCAGCTGAATATGCAACTCTCTACTGTGGGTGCAGGTGCGTACCGCTTTCCTTTCGGCTCCTTCCCGAGGAAATCCCCTTTCGAATCAACCACTCCGCAAGTGTCGCGATATTCGTCTCCCGCATTTCCCTCGACTCCGTGCTCTCCGTCTATGACCAGCTCGAAACGAGGCCACTACTCGTCTATTTGGATGCGGACGAATCGCATTTCAACACCGAGATCCAGCGGGCGGGGTTGACCGTCGTCTCCGACTTCGGGAGCTCGCAAGTCACCTCATCTATCGATGATCTTGGGGACGCCGGGGCCGCGGAGGCGGCAGCATCGCCGATTGGCTCGTGCGGGATTCTCTACTCTCGACTTCGCGACGGCGGACGGGTTCTCGACGATCCGGGACTTGAAGACGTTCTGTCGACAGTCAGGGAAGACGACGTCGCAACGATCTCCTATTCCTCCGGAACGACTGGCAATCCCAAGGGAATCATGCTCACCCACCTAAACTACTACACCAACTGCCGAGACTCGCTCGAGGCGTTTCCGGTGCCCGGCTCCTACAGGACCTTGATAATCCTTCCCTGTGACCACAGCTTCGCGCACACGGTAGGTATCTACGCCGCCCTGACGGTCGGGCTTTCGATCTACTTTGTCGACGCCCGGGGAGGTTCGATGGGAATTCTCAGAAACATCCCGACAAACCTTGCGGAGGTCTGCCCGGATTTCATTCTGACTGTGCCTGCGGTCAGCGGTAGTTTCATGAAGAAGATACTCTCGAGTATCGAGGCAAAAAGTGCTTTCGTCGAGCGCCTGTTCAAACGAGGAATCGAGAGTGCCATCGCCTACCATGGCGACTGTTGGACCCGTCCGCCCATCGGCGTTCGACTTCGGTGCTACCTCCCCTACAAGCTCGCCGACCTGCTCGTGTTTCGAAAGGTTCGCAAGATCTTCGGCAAGAACATGAAGTTCTTTCTCGGAGGCGGGGCTCTGCTCGAGATTGGACAGCAGCAATTCTTTAAAGCGATCGGCATTCCCGTTTATCAGGGCTACGGACTCACCGAGGCGACGCCTGTCATCTCCACGAACGCTCCGGGCCGCCATAAGCTCGGAAGCTCGGGTAAGCTGCTCCCGAATCTCGAATGTCGCATAGTTGGAGAAGCGGATGCAGAACTTCCGGGTGGTGTTACGGGGCAGATCTTGATACGTGGCGACAACGTCATGAAGGGCTATTACCGCAACCCGGAAGAAACGGCGCACACCTTGAAAGACGGCTGGTTGCACACCGGCGATCTCGGCTATTTTGACTCGGACGGCTTCCTCGTAGTGACGGGACGTGAGAAGGCTCTGCTCATTTCCGACGATGGAGAAAAGTACTCACCGGAAGAAATCGAGGAGGCGATAGTCGGGGCTGCGGAGGGAGCAATTGCGCAGGTCATGCTCTACAACGATCATCGCAAATACACTTCCATGCTTGTGGTGGCCGACCCCGAGGTGATGCGACGCCGTCTCGCTCCGCAGCTCTGCCCCGAAGCGGCGATAGAGCTCCTCAAGAATGTTCTCAAGACCTTCCGGACGCGCCCGGAGCTCAAGTCACGCTTCCCGCGTCAATGGGTGCCGTCGACCTTTCAGTTCGTGGGAGAGCCCTTCTCCCTCCAGAACGGGCTCATGAACTCGACTTCGAAAGTCATCCGCTACAAGGTCGAGAACCGCTACCGCGAGCTCTTCGAGTTCATGTACAGCTCCGCAGGAGCCGAGCCACTCAACGAAAGGAACCTCGCGAGCGCGCGAGAGATGCTGGGTGTTCCATAACCTTCAGGCAATCAGCTGGTTTCGGCAGAGGACACGAATGATCTCAATGCGTTCGAGCTGCGACCGGGCGGTCGGAAACGGTCGAGGCACTGGGGATGATTCTCATAACGTGATACCGTCAGAGAGACGGCAGAAACCAGAGAACGAGGAGCACGCAATGCAGACCTACCAAATGACAAATACCGACATCGAGGCTACACGGATTGTTTATGGTTGCATGCAGATAGGCGGCAACTGGTCCACGAAACCGATAAACGACGATATCAAGAGGGCCGCTGTTCGTTCGCTGCACGCGGCGCTCGACGTCGGAATCAATTTCTTCGATCTCGCCGACATCTATTGCCGGGGCAAGTCGGACGAGGCATTCAGCCAGATTTGGGACTTCGAAGCGGGTATCCGACAGAGGATCTACCTTCAAACCAAGGCGGGGATTCGATTTCCCGATGACCCGAACAAGGGCGACCCCACTCGTTACGACTACAGCTACGAGCATCTCGTAGCATCGGTGGAAGGCAGTCTCGGGCGACTGAAAACCGACTACATCGACATCCTTCTGCTGCATCGTCCCGACGCTCTCGTCGAGGGTGAAGAGGTCGCACGAGCGTTCGAACATCTTCATTCGAGCGGAAAAGTCCGGTACTTCGGCGTTAGCAACCATTCAACTGGTCAGATGGAATACCTCAATCGATATGTTTCGCAGCCGTTGGTGGTCAACCAACTCGAGCTGAACCTCATTCACAATGGGCTCATTAACGCGGGCGTGAGCGTCAACCAAGAATTCCCCGACGAACCTGTTCACGGAGCGGGAACGCTCGAGTTCTGTAGACTCAACGATGTCCGCATCCAGGCCTGGAGTCCGCTCGCGAAAGGGCGGCTGTCCGGCGCGCCACTAAAGCGTAATGATGAACGGATCGTGAAAACAAGAGAGCTCGTTGCCCGAATGGCGGACGCGAAGAAAGTCAGCGGCGAAGCGATCGTTCTCGGTTGGTTGTTGCGACATCCCGCAGGTATCCAGCCAGTTATCGGCACGACGAACCCCTCCCGTATCGAGGCCTGCGCCCAGGCGGACTCAATTGCCCTAACCCGTGAGGAGTGGTACACCCTCTTTGCTTCAGGACGAGGCGCGCCCATGGCCTGAGCGTCGGTGTCCACACGCCCGACACGCTTAGTCGATATGGAATACCTCGGAAAGCGGATGCACGACCGGCGAGTTGTCCGGATTGGTTTCCATGATATCCGCCATATATTTCCACCACTTCTGCATCACTTCCTTCGAGGCCAGCTCGTCGGCGGTGTTGTCCGGTGCCAAGGTCTGAACCGCGAAGAGAGTGAGGCTCTCTTCGTCTAGAAAGATCGAGTAGTCGGATACTCCGGCGGCCTTTATTTCCTTCGAAAGCTCCGGCCAGATTTCGTCATGACGGCGCTTGTACTCCGCCTCGAATCCGGGTTTTAGTGTCATCGTGAATGCTGATCGGGTCATCCCATGCTCCTTTTCTATCCGATTCAATATCGAGCGCCCGTCGCGGGCAGCAGCCTTCCGTGAGTGCCGCTGCTTCAGCCGCCGCCGTTCATCCGCTCGAATAGCTCGTCACGCTTCTCGCGCATCCCTGCCGCCGGACCGATCGCGGCCTCCAGCTCGTCTTTCTCGAGTGCCTCCATTGCCGCGGCGATGAACTCTTCTACCGGCATCCCGCCGTGCGACTGGCTCTTGTCTGCTCGCCTCTGATGGCCGAGCTCGGTGTCGACTCCCGGGGGTGCTATTTCGAAGACTTTGATGCCCTTCGCTTTCAGTTGATGGCGCAAGGAGAGCGTAAATGAATGAATACCTGCCTTCGTCGCGCAATATACCGGCATGAAAGCAATCGGAGTGAAGGCGAGTCCCGAGGAGACATTGACGATAGCGGCATTCGGCTTCGTGGCGAGATGATCGGCTAAGAGCGAGGTCAGATGTATTGGTGCCACGAGATTTGTGCCCACTTCGCTCTCGACCTCCTCGAGGTTCACCGGCCGAGTAAGGTCGATTGCGAGTTGTATCCCTGCATTGTTTATCAGGACGTTTGTGTCTGGATGCTCATCTACCACCCAAGCCGCAAGTGCCTCCCGTTGTCTGGCATCCGAGACGTCACACTGACGAGTGATTATACCCGCCGTCGATCGGCGTAGTGTGTCGAGCCGCTCGCTACGCCTCCCACATGCAATAACTGTGTTTCCCAGATTGGCGAAGTGCTCCGCGAATGCTCGGCCGATACCGGCTGTCGCACCGGTGATAAGCAGGGTGTTGCCTGACATGTTCATGGTTTTTTCCTCTATGCAAATTTCACCGGAAGACGAATCCGTTGTCAAGGAGCAGTCGGCGCAAAATAGGGTGACGGGTGAGGGCAAACGGGTGTAAGATCGCACGCGGAGGAAAGCATGAAGGCGTTGAAAAACTTGCCGGGTGCGACCGAACGTCTCCTTTTCGGAAATCGGAGCACGAGATCGTCTGCCGCTAGTCACATCTTATTGAACCTTATTCTCATCCTGGGGCTGTTCTTCGTTGTGCTCAACAATCTCGTCTACGATTGGACCGGGGCACTCTATAGCCGGGGATTTCACCTGAACACGCCGCTCGACAACGCAATACCGTTTGCGCCTGCATGGGCGGTCTTCTACTTGTATCTCTTCTATCCCCTGTCAGCCTTGACAATGGCCTACTTCGCATTCGTGGAATACCGCCAGGGCTATGCCCTGGCATGGTCGCTGGTCGTGATCAACCTCGTTTCGGACCTCGTCTACATCGTATTCCCCGTGACGACCGACATCTACCGGGCACAGCTACTCGCACATCCGATTGTTGGTAATCCGCTCGCCACTGCGATGTATCGCCACTTTGCCGGCGATCCGTCGTTCAACTGCTTTCCAAGTCTCCACGCGAGTGTCTCCGTCATCTGCGCCTATGCCTGGTATCGATATGCGCGCTCGCGGCCGACGACGGTCACCAAATCGATTGCCGTGTTGATGGCGGCAATCGCCCTCGGGGTGATGCTGTCGACGCTTTTCGTGAAGCAGCATTACATCGTTGACGAGATAGCCGGTTTCGCGCTGGCTTGGGCGATCGGAGCGTGGATGTACGGAAGACGAGGCGTTATCGCTTGAGCTTCCCGTCCATCCATTCGATCATGGTGCGGATTACCTCGGCATTCTCCGGCTCGTTGTGTAGCTCGTGGAAGAACCCTTCCCAGGCATGAAAGGTCACGAGGGGCCCTGCCTTCCGCGCGAACTCGCGGCTGGCCGACTCCGAGGTGATTCGGTCGGCGGTTCCGTGCATGAGAAGGAGCGGGAGAGAGAGCTCTTCGGCGTGCTCGAGGGCCCAGAGGCCGGCATTATGAAATCCGTAGAAGTGCCGCGCAGTGATGCGGCCGTTCACGAGCGGATCTGCCTCGTATGCGCGGACGATCTCCGGGTCGCGTGACAGGGCGGTATGATCAAGTCCCGAATCTTGGCTGAATCTCGGAAATATGCTGTTCATCACGCCGGCGAGGATGAGCTTGATTGCAGGAGGTTCGAAGGCAAGCTTGAATAACGGCCCGGTCGCAATGACGCCGACGAGGTCCGCTTTCCTCCGGAGAGCGAAGTTGACCACGATTGCGCCCCCGAGGCTGTGGCCGTAGAGAAAGACGGGGAGCTCCGGATAGCGCGTCGCCACTTGTTGCAGAAACCGTGCGACATCGTCCATGAGCGTTTCGTAGCCAGGGGAATGTCCGCGTTGTCCGTCCGAGCGGCCATGACCTCGCAGGTCGAAGCCGACGAGGGTGTACCCTGCCTCGGAGAGCCCACTTCCCACGTGGGCATAACGACCGGTATGTTCTCCTTGACCATGAACCAGCGCAGCGACGGCCTTGGGGTGCTCGGGTTCCCACCCCTGCATGTAGAACTGCGTACCGTCACCAACGAATCGATCTTCGAAGTGTTTCATTTCCACCCCCGCACTATCGTCATCATCGGCGGGGAGAGGCTCTCCGTCAAGGCGATCATTCCGTCGGTTATGAGACTACACCGTTCCTACGATGAGCACTACTACGAAAGTGATGAGGATATAGCCGACGTACCAAGCGATTCGCCCGTTCATGTAGAGCCTGCTCAGAGCAGTCCCAACGACGTCGAGGGCATCCTTGAGGAGGCCCCACGCGCCTTCGAGACCGTCCTTCGTTTGAAGCGAGACATTTCCCCCTTCGTCGTTCACTGAAGCGCGCGTGAAGGCGCGCAGAATATGGGCAAGGATTTGAGAGAAGGCATCACTTGTGAAGCGTTCAGCAGGGGATTGTTCGATGCCGCCATGCCATGCTTCCACGGTCCGATAGCTCTTCCGGCGGGTCGACCATACGGCAACGGGTATCCCGGACAGAACGACGATAAGCACGGCAAAAAACGTCGGAGAAACGACGCCGAAAAGGGGAACTCCGGAGACGAGAAGAAGAGGTTTCGGCACTCCCAGCAGACCGTTCAGAAGAGAAGATTGGCCGAAGGCCATCAGAACAAGGGGAAGCGCAACACCCGTGCCCACGAGCAGGACCATCAGCGCGATCTCGGTTCCTGCCGACAGGAGAGATCGTCGTGTCGGTCGGTTGACGGTTGAGGACGGCCTGCTGCCCGTCTCGTTGCCCATGACGACGTATCCGATGTACTTCGTCATCGCAAAGGCGATCATTCCCATCGCGAGGGCCAGAAATACCCCCGAGAGTGAGGCGACGAAGCGCTCGGCAAAGCTCGAAAATCGAAAAGATTGAAACGTCGTCTCGAGCAACATCCATTCCCCCACGAACCCAATGAGGGGTGGGAAAGCGGCGAAGGAGAGGCCGCCGACGGCGATTCCCAGCGCCGGGAGCCGTCGTCCCCGACTCCAGAGACCTCTCAGATCCTCTATTCGAGTAACCGCCCGTGGAGGGGCGCTGTCGTTATCCCCTATGCCGCCATCGATAGCTTCGGGTCCGAAGAGGTTGTCGTCTGCCGCGTGGCCGATCGAGGTAAAGAGAAGCGACTTCGCAAGGGCATGGGAAAGCGAAAGGACTACCACGCCCCCGGCCGCGAAGGATGAAAGATATTGGAGGCTCGACGTCTCCCCAGATGCCGCCATGGCGGAAATTCCCGCCGCACAGAGGATCATCCCGTTGTACTCCACGGTCGAAAACGCGGGGACGTTCCGGAGCCCTCGAGCAACGGCCGCCTGAAGCGCTCCCCAAAATGCCGATAGGGCGCCCACGAGGGTCAATGTCAGCAGCCACCACTGAGAAACGGCACCCTCGCCCAGGAACCGCTGCAATCCGTAGACTCCCGCAAGCGTAACGCCGACGCTCATGAGAGCCGCGACGCGCCCCGGAAGCCGCTCATAGCTCTCTCGCATCCACGTGTGAAAGGGTGCGACGTCCATTTTTACAACCACGGCAAGGGAGGACAAGATGACGAACGCGGCGGGGGCCGCCGAGGCCTCGATAAGTGAAAGAGTATGGTCGGTCGCAAAAAGCACCGCAGAACCGAGGGCCAGCAGGAGCGCGGAGAGCTCGCCGAAGGCAAGGAAACGAAACACTTTTCTTGGCTCGTCAACGTGTGGAGTCATCGCGATAAACGCAAAGACCGTCATGATCTCCCATCCAGTCAGAAACAGTACCGTATCGGCGGCCGTCAGGACGAGGTAGATGCCAAAGAAAGCCATATTCATCCCCAACGAAGTTCTCGTCGAGCGAGGATGTTTCCCTTCGAGACCCGGAATGGAAACGGCAAGCCACGAAATAGCGGATATAACAAGGAAGGTGGAGGAGAGACGATCCAGGCGGAACCCGATCGTGGCGGCGGCTTCACTTCCGACGGTCCAGATCGACTCGAAGACTCCCCCAGTCGCGACAACTGCGGCAAGGGTCGAGAGTGCTCCCGCCACCGCGAAACCGTGGCTCAGTCTTTCGGAACGGGAAAGCAGGGCACCTGCCGCGAACAGAATCAGGGGTAGAAACGGCAAAACACTCACGAAGCGAATCTCCCGTTCATTGCGGTCCGAAGCACGCCAAGGATGTCCTCCGGTCCTCTGTAGGGAACAATCGTGGCGATGAGGCTTCCCCCGGCATCCTCTACCGCCTTCGTGAGGTAAATCCCCTCCTCATCGGGACCCTCCTCCGGAATCCAAACGGCTGCGAATGGCCGCGGAACTTGGTGCAGCGTCGCGGTCAAAGCCTCTCGAAGGGGCGCGATCGGGGTACCGAGCAGAAGCAGCACGTCCGCCTGACGAGGGGTTGCAGCGAAGAAGATCCCAACTCGGTGGGGGTTGTAATGGGGGGTCTTGAGTGCGGAGATATCCATGTTGAGCGCGTTGCTGTTTCCCAGATCGATTGGGTAGACAAACAGTGAACGCCGAAAGAGGCTCGGGAGCGGTTTCACGGGCAAGTTGCTCACGTAGGTCCGGCGTTCGGTAAATCGGCGGGTCAATCCGCGCATCGGCCACCAGTTCACAGGTATCTCCTTATTCCATTTCTCATCGCGCCGCGTCTGCGAAGCTCAGCCCAAACGAATCGAGAGCGAACGGGAAGTCGGTGAAAATGTGCCCGGTCAACGACTCGGCGAAAACCTGGTACCCGAATAGTGACGGCGTCGACACGTACGCGCGCCGGACGAGTCCCGAGTCCAGCCCAACCGCCCAGGCAATCACTCCGCTCGGCCCCTCGACTGCCCCCACTGCCGCTTCGGCGGCTGACTCTTGGCGGGGGTTCTCACTCTTCGTGGTCGCCTTCTGAGCGTGCCGACTTTCACCGACGGCGCTCCCCTGCCGCGGTGTGATGCTGCTCAATACCTCACGCTGTCCCTCGATGATCTTCAGGGAGGAAAGAATTTCCTCGGCTCTCACCTCCATCCGCGCGAGCGAATCTCCTTCGCTTCGAGCGACCGGCACAAACTCCCGATAGAGAGGATCGTGACGCCGCAGGTCGTCCTCGATTCCGCATGCCCTCAATGATGGCCCAGTCAGACTGCGGGTCTTCGCCAAAGAGTCAGGGACGATGGCGATGTTGTGAAGTCGGTCGAGATAATTGCGGCTGGAGAGACTCGAGGCAAACAGCGTCTCGAACTCACGGCCTATCTCCTCCAGCTCCTCCAGAATTGCCGACCCGCTGAGCTGTGGGAAGAGAGCGAGGGACCCGATCCTCCGGACACCCAGCAGGTAGCGCGAACCGGAAAATGCACGGTTTACTCGGAGCGCACGTTCGAAGAGCGCTCCGAGATGGGCCGCCAGCACCTTCTGGGCCGCAGCCTCAGCCAAGCGCATGATGACGTGAAGATGATTGTAGAGACGCTCCAATTCGAGGGCAACGACGGCGAGTTGTCTCTCCCTTAGCGGCAGGCCGACGTGGAGGAGCTCTTCGAGAGCAATGGCAAGTGAATGCGCATGGGAGAACCCGAAATTTCCGCAAACCTGTTCAGCTTTGCGAAGCGCAGTCTCCGGGGGCAATCCTTCTATACTCGACTCAATGCCGCGGTGTTTCACGCTCAGATCGATTTCCACTCCGAGTATCTTTTCACCGTACGTGGCAAGGTGCAGAAGGCCGGTCTCCCCTAGCCCTCCGGTAAACGGGCCGTAGCGGAAATCAAAGACACCCTCGCCCGTCGCCGATCCGTTGCCCACACGTTCGTTGCGCTCCCGCAGGAGAGTAGACAGAAGAAGGTCCGTCTCGCCCGTGGCTGCCGGGGTGAGCCTGATCTCGAAGCCATCTTGAATCAGGAGCCGGTGGGCCGTTGTTCCCGGCGAACCAAACGCGTCAATCAGCCCGAGTAGTCGTTTCATATTCCCAGCACCCCTTTCAGCAGATGGGGAAGCAATGGCGCCAATCCGATCGCGGCAAGCGCCAACATGATGTTGAGAATCGGTACGAAGGTCCCTACTCGTCCACGCTCCATCGGATCCGACCCGCTCGGACTGAAAACCATCGCAACAATCCTGAGGTTGATTCCGATGAAAGCAATGAGCAAGAACAGACTGACGAAAGCGGCAAGCACGATACCATAGTTACGTACCACGCCCGCGAGAATGAGAAGCTCTCCGAGGAACACGCCGAAGGGCGGCGCGCCCGTGACGGCGAGTGAAGCGAAGAAGAGGGAGTACCCCGTCTTCGGCATGCGGGCGGCCACGCCGTGAATATCATGGATATGGGTCGTTCGATAGCGAGCCAGGAGATTGCCGGTGAGAAAGAAGGCTGCGGCTTTGGCGAACGCGTGCGAGACGAGGAGAAGAACTGCTCCAAGTGCACCAATTGGTCCGGTCGATAGCCCGACGAGAATCATCCCCATTTTCTCTGCGGTGGAATAGGCGAACATTCGCTTATAGTCGTTCTGCCGCGCGGCGAGGATTGCCGCTACCGCGACCGTTAGAAGACCGAAGATGAGAAGAACGAGGTGCACTTCGGGAAGACTCGTTGGCTGAACGACTCGAACGATGCCGTACATCGCGACGGGCAGAAGGACCCCGGAAAAGAGTGCGCTGACCGGCGAGGGGGCCCTTCCGTGAACGTCCGGCAGCCACGACGAAAGTGGAATCACTCCAGCTTTTGTTCCGTACCCTACGATGGCGAGGAGCACGGCGGCAGTGAACAGACCTCCGCTGCCCCGCTCGAAAAGATATGAAGCGAGCTGGAGATCCTTGCCCGCCGCATAGAGCAGCACGATCGAAAGGAGGGAGATCACGAGCCCGCTCGAGACTATAATCACGTACCTCCAGGCGGATTCGATCGTCGTTTCGTTGTTCTCGGTTGCAACCAGCAGCGCACTGGTGACCGTCGTTGCCTCGATTCCGACCCAGATAAGACCGAGATTGTTGGCCACGACTGAAAACAGCATCGTAAGCACGAATGAGTTCAGAAGAAAGTAGTACAGCCGTTTCTGGAAGAGCGGATTGTCGAGATGCTTGAGGTAGGTGATCGAGTATATTACCGCGCTCGTGTACACGAGTGATATGGTGAGCGTCATTACCTTCGTCAAACCGTCGACATAGAAGATCCCGTGTGAGGTGTCCGGAAGCGTGAACATGAGGACCGCACCGAGTACCGAGGCAACAGACGCGACAACCGAGACGATCTCCTCGAGGTAAAGGACCGGGATTATCGAAAGCAGTGCGCCGACAAGGCTGGCGAGGAGAGGAACCGCATATGCGAAATCAATGGCGTTCATCCGAACAGCTCCCCGTGCCGATGATCTTCTCCGGATTGACCGGACTCGCGCAGACGCATGATGATACGCGAGACGACAACGACGCCGACGAGGTCAAGTATCACGCCGCCCTCTACGATGAATGGAAAGCCGGGAAGCACCAAAGAACCGAGGAGCAGAACGGCATTCTCCATCGAGAGATATCCAGCAAGCTGTATAAAAGCATTGCGCCGTGTGACTATGAGAAACCCGCCCTGCAAGAAAAGCGCAAGCGGCAAAAATCCTGCCTGCGCCCCGACGGCAGACCGCAGACCAAGGTTGTAGATCGCATAGCTCCCGAGCACCAGCGCAAGCGAGACTACAATCGAGGTTGCGATAGGGAGCACCGGCTTCTGCTCGCGAACCCGATGCGGCTTTGCATGAAGGCCGCGTACCACGATCGCCGGAATGGTGATCCCGCGCACAACGGCTGTGAGCGCGGCGAGGATGACGACGGGCAAACGGCCGGAAACAAGTCCGGAGTACAGGAGCGCGGCCGCAATGAGCATTGAGGCCGTCGCAAAAGTCACGATCACTCGCGTGACGTAGATTTGCCATTGCATGAACAGGGCGAGAACGATCAGGAAGAACCCGAGAAGATCGATGTAGTGAATCAACTCACGCCCCTCCCCCGGCTGCATAGAACGCGATGCTGCCGAGGAACGCCAGCGCGAAAGCTACCGCGAGAAAGTCGAAGTTCTTGTAGAGCTTGTATTTCGAAACCGTGGCATTGAGAAGCGCAAAGACTCCCGTCAGTACCACGAGCTTTCCGACGTGTATCAACATGTAGATGGCAACGCCGACGAGGTTCGGTTTCATCGGAACCCAGAACGGAACCACGAAAACGTTCAGGAACACGCTCATCAAAATGAACTGCTTCATGTAGCCCGCCCATTGGTAGAGCGCGAGCTCCGGCCCCGAGTACTCAAACGATAATGCCTGGTCGATCATTCCCAGCTCAGCGGTGGAGTGCGATTCCACAGGCAGTTGTCCCGTTTCCACGATGAGGATCATGAAAAACGCGGAAGCGACGAACCAGTGCAGGAGCGACAAATACCAACTGGCCGAGGTCTGCAAGATGTTGTTGATGACGTAGGGATTATTCGTCTTGGAAAGCACACCGAGCATGATGAAGACAAAGACGAGGATGACGTCCGAGAGTGCACCGATCGCGGCGTTCCTCGAAGCCCCCAGGTGCGAGAAATTGCTTCGGCTGTCGAGGGCTGCGATTTTCTTCAGGGTTGCCGCAGCGCCAAATACCAGGCCGCCTCCAATGAAGTCTACCGTAGGACCAAAAGTCAGAGGAAATGCCGTAATGATGGGAAGAACGAGCGTGAGAAAGAGGTACAGCCCGAACAGAACATAGGGGACTGCGGTAAAGAACGAAGAGGCAGACGCCGCACGGAGGCTTTCACGTCGGAAGAGCTTTGCGAGATCAAAATAGGTTTGAAGTATCGGCGCCCCAATTCGCGACTCGAGACGTTCTTCCGCTCGTTTGAGGATACCGACGATGAGAGGTGACAGCGCGAGCACGAAAAGAAGTTGGACCACGCTGAGGAAGAGGAGCATTCGACCTCCTACACGAATTCGGGACCGGTCTAGGCCGGCCTGAATAGGTCAGTAGGAGTCATTGGCCGGCGAGTGGCCGGCGGTTTGGGGTGAACTCCTCCACCACAGAATTCGTAGAGAAAAATAGCGGTTCTCTCGCAGTTTGTCAATCAAGGCGTGTACGCGCCACTACGAGCCACCGTCTCCGAGTGGGTGCGCGGCTGCAGTCGTCTCCTCAACCGCGTAGCCGACGAGCTTCCCTTTCTCGTCATAGACTTTGCAGAGTCCTTCCCAATAGGAAATGACCCGGTTGGGATTGAAGTCGTTGGGCGACAGCGCAACGATCTTGTAGGTCGTTCCACGATTCGGCAAGCTGACCGACCATTCGAGACCGTAGCGGCTTCCTCCGCGGGTCTGCCACGACCTCGTTTCGTATGAGAAATTCCGGAAGGTCCTGACGTTTCCGCTGGAATCGTTGAGAGTGCCTTCGTGAAAGCCGGTGGAGGGGAACGCGTACAGCATTACGTCCGTTCCATCGAATAGACGTATCGAAAACCAGTCCCATCCCGATTCGCTGAAATTGCCCCACTGTCGGTCGAGCCAGGAAGAACCGGCTACCCCGACACGAACCCGGGAGCCCGTTGAATCGTCGTAGACAACTGTTCCGGCCGTTTTGAGGCGGGTAAAGGAGTAGTAATAACTCATCTGCTTCCTGCTTGCAGGAGTGCCCATTGCCTCGACTCCGTTGTCGGCCTGCCAAACGGGGGGCTTTTCGGCGGTCATCGATAGATTGAACTCGAGCCGCTTTCCACGAGCGAAGAGCAGGACGCGGTTCCCCTTGAGCGCAATCGAGCTCTTTTCGAAGTACAGGGTGCCCTTCTTTTCGTATGCCTTCCTCGAGTCGGTAGTCGCTTGCTCCTCGAATATGTGGCGACCGGTTGTGTAGTCCGAAAGTGCCAAATCGAGAAGGTACCCCTGTCCGAGCGTCTTCGCCTGATGAAAGATCGTGAACTGGTAGAGCCACAGCCCTCCCTTGCCATTGTGCAGAACCCCGGTTACGTACCACCACTCGCCTGCGTCGCGATGCGGCGGCCACTCCGCATATACTGTGCCGTGTTCGTGTGGATTGAATGCCCTGAGCGCAAGCGTAGCGCACGAAGAAAGAGTCGATACGCTGAGCAGTACGAGAAGAGCGAAACGGGCTGCATATCTCACTTGGCTGGCTCTATCATTTCTTTGGCCCATGATGGGGAGAAACGGGCCTGATGTCCACCCATTTGCGAGTCAGTAACCAGAAAAACTGTGCCAACTTGTTACCTCACAAGGTTCCATTTGTTGATATAAAGTACATTCAACTCAGCAATAGTCAAAACAGGAGAATAATCGATGGCAAGTTGTCCGAACTGCGGCTTCGACCTGAGCTCTGACGGCACCTGTTCGGTGTGCGGATACGGAAAACAATCCGGCGGAAAGACGGCCGTCTCTGTCAAGTCGTCTCGACGTACTCCGATCATCGTCGGTGCGGTCGCGCTCTGCGCCCTGATCGCCGCCGGCGGTGTTTTCTTCGGCGTTCGAGCCGGCCGTTTGAAAGCTGCCTCGTTGGCTTCTGCCCAGGCCGGAGGTACCGTCGCGAGCGCCTCCTCCCAGTCCGCGGCGGGCGCACCGGAGTCAACCGCGTCGGAGTCTGCGGCCTCGTCTACGAACAGCGTCAGCGCTTCGACCAAGACCCCAGGGAACACCCCTGCGCCTTCTTCCACTGACCGCAGCGGCCCGGCATCGGCGACCAGCAACACGAAACCAGTCAGCTACGATCCAACTCGGTACGAGAAGAATCCTCTCTATCACGTTGCAGTCGGTGCTTCGCCTGTTTCGCTTCGGGCGAGCAAACCAATCGACCTCTACAGCCCTGCACACCAGCCGGCGTTCGACATAACCAAGCGGACAGAGTTCCCTCCGCTCACATCCGAGACCGCCTATGTAGACTGGATGCTTGCCCATACCAACCAGTCGAAGCATATGCTGGAGTGGCGCTGGCAGCGGGCGCAAATCATAGTCAATATCCATCTGATTACCCACAGACGGGTTCTCATGGCGTTTTTGATGACGCCGAGAGAGTGGTTCGTTCGTAAATACAACCTCAATAAGACCTATGCGAATACCGCAATTCCAATTGGATTCGGTCAGACGATTTCCGGTCCGGAGCTGGTGGCCCACATGACCGACTCGCTCGATCCACAACCCAATCAACGTATTCTCGAAATCGGAACCGGCTCAGGATATCAGTCGGCAGTGCTCTCCGAGCTCTCGAACTATGTGTATACCATCGAGATCGTCAAACCCCTCGCCGAAGAGACCAACTCGATCTATCTCTCACACACGAAAGCAGAGCCTCAGTACGCGAACATCCATCGTCGACTCGCCGACGGATACTACGGCTGGGCCAAGTACGCCCCGTTCGACAAGATCATCGTGACCACGGGCATCGATCACATTCCGCCGGAGCTGCTCAAGGAGCTCAAGCCGGGCGGAATCATGCTCATCCCGATCGGTCCACCCACCGGACAAGTAGTTCTCAAGGTAAAGAAAACCGTGGACAAGAACGGAGACGTTCATCTCACCCGAGAAGATATCTACCGTGGGGGGCACCGCGAGATCTTCGTTCCTTTCACCGCGACCGGCGGCGGGACCCACAACATCGGAGGCTCCAGCTCCTCGAAATAGCGCAGACGGCGTCTCCGCCTCTCGACAGACGACCCCCAGAATCGGACCTCGAAGCCTCTCAGCAGGTCAACTTTTTCCGCCGGTTGGGAAAACGGCTATGCCATAGATGTTCGCTGCCACGACGATGGCGAGAGGAAGGACCAGAAGCAGCAAGAGCTGTGCGATCAGGTGAAGGCGCCGCAGGCGACCGAGCGATACCCCCAGCAGGGCGACGGCCACGCCGACAAGGAAGATCAGCGGATGATTGGAGAGATAAGACACCTTGGCGGTGAGCTGCAGATACCATTTCATGAAGCTGATTTCGACGGTCATCGCAATCAGGAAAAAGCTCACGATCATTCCGAGGAACACCGGGGCGTAAATCTCACTGTGACCGAACAAGAACCGAAGCAGGATGAGGCCATAGAAGACGAGGAGAAAGAAGGTCGCGGAAGCGAAATTGCCGAGGGTCTTCTGCAGATAGTCGAGGGGGCCCGGGACCCCGAAAACAGTCAGACCGACGGGTAGGAGGAAGAGCAGCCCTACCCAGCCCAGCCAATTGAATGCGCGTTCGTACGGTTTCATTGCGTCCCCCTATGGAACGAGCAACACCTTTCCGGTGGTCTTGCGTCCTTCCAGGCTTCGATGAGCCTCAGCGGCATCGGCAAGCGGGAAGCTTGCGCCAACCCGTACTTTGAGCTTGCGTGCGCTGATCATGCGCATGACCTCTGTCGCCCTGCGTTCCAAACCCGCTCTGTCTGCAACGTAGTGTGGAAGACTCGGACGAGTCAGAAACAAAGATCCGTTTCGAGACAAGATCGACGGATCGAAGTGATCTACCTTTCCGCTGGATTGCCCGAAGAGCACGAGATAGCCCCTCGGTTTTAGGCAAGTCAGACTTCTATCAAAGGTGTCCTTGCCTACCGAATCGTATACTACCTCGACGCCGTCGCCGTCGGTAAGTCGTTTGAGCTCGTCTGCGAAATCGACTTGGCGGTACAGGATTATCTCATCGGCACCGGCTTCCTTCGCGAGGCGTGCCTTCTCTTCAGTCGACACGGTGCCGATCACCTTCGCTCCTTTCATCTTTGCCATCTGCACGAGCAGGAGTCCGACGCCTCCGGCTGCCGCATGAACCAGACACGCCTCACCCCTCTTCAGCGGGTACGTGCTGTTCACGAGATAATGGGCCGTCATGCCCTGGAGCATGGCGGCCGCCCCCGTTTCGTAGTCTATCGATTTCGGGAGAGGGACGATCCGGTCCGCCGGAACCGCTGCAAGCTCTGCATACGATCCGGAGACACTCGCGTAGGCTACTCGGTCTCCGACCCGCACCCCCCTCACCCGGGAACCGAGCGCGACGACCTCTCCAGCGCCCTCTTCGCCGAGCACGAACGGCAGTGCGACCGGATAGAGACCCGTGCGGTGATAGGTATCGATGAAATTGACCCCTGATGCGTGGAGCTTGACGAGAACGTCCGTCGAACCAAGGGTTGGTTCCGGCAGATCCGTGAGCCGCATGACCTCCGGTCCGCCGAATTCACTGATTTGGATGGCTCTCATGCGGTTTATCATATTGACTTTTGGTGGTAGAGTCTACGCAACCTTTTCTCAAGAAGGAGTGGATAACATGAGAATACCGGCACCGATATCGTATCTCCGACTCATCATTGGCCTCTTTTTCGTCGCAATTGGGGTATTCGCAATCATCGGTATGCAGCAGAACTCGATGGCGGTTGGCCAGGACATCCTCGGAGTGCAGATCGTCTTCGGCGTTATAGAAGTGCTCGGGGGGCTATCACTTGTCATCGGAGTCTTCACTTCATTTCGCATTGCCTACATCCATGTGCTGAACATTGTTCTATTGTTCCTGTGGGCCATCAAGATAATCCTCAACGTTGTTTCGCTCGCGGTTCCCGGTTTTCCTTCCGACAGCGGAGTCACCCTCGACGCTACCGGATGGATCGTGTCGTTCTCACTCCAGCTGTTGGTCTTGAGTGGACTCTACGTAACCCATCGCGACTATAGCCTACTGTAGGCGAGCGCGGAAAAACGAAAGAGTCCCGCCACAGCGCACGATGTGCTTGACAATCTTCCTTATATATATAATATTCTATATATAAGGAGATGCTTATGCAAAAGAACATGGGTGTCATTGACCGAATCGTTCGCCTGGCGATCGTAGTCGCAGTCGCGATCCTCTACTTCACCGGCGTTATCCATGCGGCGTTGGCAATCGTGCTTGGAGTAGTGGCAGTGATCTTTCTGCTGACGAGCGTTGTCGGGACCTGTCCGCTCTACTTGTCCTTCAAGCTTTCGACTCGCAAGAGCGAATCGAAATAGCCCATACGAGACGCCTCGCCCGAGCGAGGCGTTTCGTCTCACAAGAACTCCCCAAGACGCTCAAGAACCTCCTGAGGATGTGTTTCGATAGATAGATGCGCCGCTTCCGGAATGACGAAGATCTCGGAGTTCGGCAAGTCATTGAAGATTCGCAACGCAAACCTCACGGCTATCCAGGTATCCTGTTCGCCCCATACAACGAGGGCCGGTCCTTCTATTCGGGCAAGGTCGGCGGACGAAACCTCCGGCATGGAACGGGCGAGTCGAAGCAGAACGGGAATGGTTCCCGGCTCGAGGAGTGGGTCGAGATATCCGGTTACCTCGCTGCTCGACGGTGCACGTCCGTAGGCTGATTGCAGGAGACGAGCGACCCCTCTCTTGGTCAGGACCTCATTCTCGAGCCACCTGCCGAGAAGCCAGCGCACTGGAGCGACCCCCAGCATAGGCAACGCTGCGGGAGGACCGTACAGCGCAGCATCGACGAATACCGTTCTGCGAACTCGCTCCGGATGTTGAGCAGCCATGCCTGCAACAATCCTCCCGCCAAGAGAATGTCCGACCAGGACCCAACGCTTTGATTCGCTCGATGTGAATTCCCCCGTGGCTACAGAGGCGTCGCTTTCGATCACATTCGCGATCAGCCACATGAGCCGCGTCCAGCTGCTATCGTTCATGGCTTCTGCCGTTTCGCGGGAGCTGTACCCGAAACCCGGAAGGTCCACGGCAACCGTGTAATACCCGAGCGAGGCCAACCCGGGGCCAATGAAGCGCCACGAGAAGGTTGACGCTCCGAACCCATGGATCAATAGCGCTGTTCCCGAGCTCACCCGAGCTTCGGGCCGCCATACGCGGGAATGTATCGTGGTGCCTTCCACCGAGATGAATCGGCTGTTCCCGAACGGTAACCGTTCAGAAGAGCTTGAAGGTGACATACTTCTTTGGATTCTTCTGGATGTCTTTGACTAGTGTCGAGATCTCGCCGAGTGTCGACTGCATCTCGCGGTAGAGAGAATCATCCACCATGAGCTTGCCGAGACTGCCCCGGCCTTTTTGAAGCGCGGTAAGCATCCGATTGAGTTGCCGCACCGTGTCGTCCGTCTCTTTGATGACGGCCTGGAGCTCCACGATCGTTGTATTCATGGAAGCGACAGCCCTACGGATGGGTTCCTTGTTCTCTGCAGCAATCTGATCGAGGTTTCCGACGGTCGAGTCGGCGTTGCTGCTCACCTTCTTAAGGTTCGTCAGGGTCGCCGAGACCTCGGCCCTGTTCTTGTCGACGATTGACTGCAACGACTCTGAGAGGGCGTTAAGGTTCTGCAGGGTCGCGTAGACGCTCTTCAGAGTCTGCTCGCCGGAGAGGCTGTTGATGTTCGAAAGAATCTGGTTGACTTGGTTGCTTACGCTCGAATTGCCTTCGGCCATGCTGAGTATTCCGCTCTGAGATTGCCCCTGCACCCGCGCATCGGACTGGAGAAACTTCGAGGAGCTTCCTGGCTCGATCTCAACGGATTTTCCGCCGAGCAGGCTTGCCTCTTTGATAACGAAGCGGGAATCGATCGGTATTTCGGGATTTCCTTTCAGTTTCAGTGAAGCGATCACCCCGTTCTTCTCGAGCTGGACGCTCTGGACATTCCCGACCGGAATTCCACGGAAGAGCACCTCGTCTCCGGTTCCCAGCCCGTTGGCGTTCTGAACAACCATGTCGATATGTGTGCCGACCGTTATGACGCTCGATTTTCCAAGCAGCAGAATCGCAAGTACCACTATCAAGGTGGCCACCGTTACGGTAATGCCGATTCCGAGCTCGTTGTGCTTCTTTTTCATATGAACCCTACTTCTCCGTGTATGAAGCTGTTGAATGTCTCGTTGTCTTGCTTCCAAATCTCGGATGCGGAGCAAACGTTGACGATCCTTCCGTTGTGTAGAAGTGCCACGCGCTCTGAGAACTTCTGAAGACTCTCGATATCATGGCTGATGATAAGCGATGTGGTCTTCAGCTCGCGATGAAGCGTGATGATCAAGTCGTTGACTACGTTTCGGAGGACGGGATCGAGGCCGGTCGTTGGCTCATCGTAGATGAGGTATTTCGGTCGAGCGGCGATTGCACGGGCGATAGCGGCCCGTTTGATCATTCCACCGCTGAGCTCCTCCGGATAGAGATCTTCGGCATCCTTCAAGCCGACCATCCCAAGGCTGTCGCGAATGAGCTCATCGCGCTCTGCGAGGCTCAGGTTCTTTCGTATGTTGAGGGCGAGATCTATGTTCTCTTTGATGGTCATCGAATCCCAGAGCGCGCCCTGCTGAAAGACCATGCTCATCCGATCGCGGACGTTTTGGTTGAA
Organism: uncultured Spirochaetales bacterium; assembly: GCA_964506755.1. Classification (GTDB taxonomy): domain Bacteria; phylum Spirochaetota; class Spirochaetia; order DAHUYW01; family DAHUYW01; genus CAZDMH01. Next base: position 76,111 of record CAZDMH010000016.1, on the reverse strand, counting down.
CTCCGCTTCGGTGAAGAGAGTAATGTCTTCTCCGTCGAGGAGGATCTTGCCGCTGTCGGTTTCGATCAGGCCGATGATCGCCTTCGCGAGGACGGACTTCCCGATGCCGCTCATCCCGATGACAGTCAGCACCTCGCCATCTCCGAGCGTCAGATTCACGTCCTCGAGAACGATGTTGGAACCAAACTGCTTGCGTAAATTCTCTATGACCAACACCGGCACGCTACCATATGAAGTACAAGAGGGCCGAGATGACGTAATCGAGAACGATAATGGCGACCGACGACCAGACGAACGCCTGTGTCGTCGCAGTGCCCACCCCTTTCGCACCGCGTCTACTGTTCATACCAAAGAAGCAACCGAAGAGAATGATGATCAGCCCGAAGAAGGCGGCTTTGATGATGCTCGTGTAGATATCAGTCGGGAAGAAGTTGCGCCGCATCCCTTTGACGAAATCGACCCACCTCATATGAATCGTGAAATAGGACGAGACAAATCCGCCGAGTATGGCAATGAAATCACCATAGATGATGAGCACGGGAACCGCAATGAGGCCAGCAACGACCCGCGGCATGACGAGGAACTCAACCGGATCGACGGCCATCACACGCAGGGCATCCACCTGCTCGGTAACCTGCATCGCACCGAGCTCCGCCGCGATCCCGGACCCGACCCTGCCCGCGATAACCAGAGACATGATAATAGGTCCCATTTCCAGAAGAATGGAACGGAGAATCAGGCCGGCTTCGGCCCAGGCAGGCGTGTCGGCTGTCATCTGGGTACCGATCTGAATACCGAGCACCAACCCCATGAAGGCGGAGGTTACCGCCACCAGGGCTCTCGACCGACGCTCGATATTGATGTACTGCTCTACGATTTGCGGCAGGTAATTCGGAATCCTCGCAAACGCCTTGAAGGTGTGGAGCCCGAGCACCGTTACCTTCCCATAGGCGTTGAGGAACACGAGGGTGGTTCCTCCGATTGCCTCTAACAATCGTCTCATGAGTAGAACCATACCAGGTTTCTCAGTTCCGGGTGAAGTGGAGAGTGCGACAGGTTGGCAGACAGATGAAAGGTCGCTAATATGTGATTCTCATATATTCGAGAGGTTATCATGGTCACAATCACGGAAGCAGTCTCACGAGGAGACATTTCCACGTTCATCAGACTTCCCTGGAGCATCTATCGCAACGATCCGAACTGGGTGCCTCCCATCATCACGGACCAGCGCAAAATGCTGAACCGCGAGAAATCGCCGTTTTTCGAGTTCGGCGACGCGGCCTACTTTCTGGCACACAAAGACGGTAAGTGTGTAGGAAGGATAACCGCCCACATCAACCGGAACCACAATGATTTTCACAAAGCCAAGGACGGGTTCTTCGGGTTCTATGAATCCGTCGACGACTACGAGGTCTCCGATGCCCTGCTCAAAGCGGCCTCAGACTGGGTAGCTAGGCGGGGGATGACCAAGATCATGGGTCCCGCAAGCTTTACAGTCTACGATGAACAATGCCTGATGACCGACGGTTGGGATGCCGATCCCCCGACCCCGGTAGTCTTCGAGGTCTACAACCCAAGGTATTATCTCGATCAAATGAAACACGCAGGCTTCGAGAAGGAAATCGACTGGTACGCATACAAGGTCGACGGAAGCCGAACCCTCAGCACGGCTCTCCTGGGAGCCAAGGATCGGATCGTCAACAGAAACGGCTTTGTCTTCCGAAATATCAATCTCAAGAAGGTCGATGAGGAAGTTGCGAAGATAAAGCACATCTTCAACGGAGCTTGGGCCGACAACTGGGGGCACTACCCGTTCACGGACCGCCAGATGGAACAGATCAAGGCCGCCGTCCTTCTCTTCGTAGATCCGAGACTTTGCTTCATGGTCGAAACGAGCGACGGCGAACCGGTGGGAGTCTCTGTCACGCTCCCCGATGTAAATCCGTTCGTAAAAAAGATGAACGGCAGGATATTCCCTTTTGGTTGGATACATCTCCTTCGTTCACGACGTCATTCGACAGGGGCTCGGACCTTTATGATGGGTGTCCTTCCGAAGTACAGAAATATGGGAGTGGACATCGCCATGGTCGTCGAGACAATCCGAGTCGGTCTCTCCATCGGCTACCAGTGGTCCGAGTGCTCGCTCATCGTTGAGTCGAACGAGAATATGATCCGGCCGATCGAGAAATGGGGTGGTGTACGCTACAAATCCTACCGAATTTTCAGTCGCCAACTTTCATAGCAGCGAATACCACACGAACCTCCGTTCGCACGTCCACCGACGGGCTGTTCGAACCCTCGGAAATCATCGACTGAGCTGACGCCGGTTCACCGTTCGATCCTGCTGCAGTCGAGTCTGAACCGCCCGATAGCGAGGAGACCCGCAGCAGGTCGCCCAGAGTCAGCCCCTCGCTCTTTGCCAGAGTCTCGGCAACCCTGCGCGCGTCGGCTACTGCTTCAGTCACCAGCTCGGCTTCGATTTCCTTCCGTCGGGAGGTTCGGTAGTGGATGGGTCCTATGCGATCGACGCCCGCAGCGAGAGCGGCGTCGATGATAGATCCGACGTTGGAAACCGAATGAGTCGTTACCTTGATCTCACTCGTCACTCTGTAGGTTCCCTTCTGTTGAATCTGAAACTCCACCGGCTGATTCGTTCCGAGCGCCGGAATGAAGGTGCCGACCACGTGTTCCATTTGGTAGGGGGCAACCGAGATATCAGCCGGTGGGACCCCGCTCTTCTCGAGACCTTTTACCGCCTTTTCCGTCATTCTCTTGTTGACAAGGACGGCATTGGTCGTGCTCGGGTCTCGAATCTCGATACCGAAAGAGAGTATGGCTATGTCCGGCGCCACGCTCCGCACCGCTCGGCCGACTGCCGTCACCTCTGGGGATTTGTTCGTCTGGGGGATGACCTCTACCTTCGGTTGAGAGAACGCGGGTGAGGCAATCACGAAGAGCGCTGCCGAAAAAGCGCCCAGTAGCAAAGACGGCCGCCCGTCGCGCTTCCTGCGAACCAAAGGTGCGGAAACCCATGGGCTCATCTGGCGCCCCCTTTGGCCCCCGATATCACCCCCAGCTTCTTACCGATGCTGATGATCGCGGAAATGGCCTCATCGAGGTCACCCCTCGAATGGCTCGCAGACAATTGCGTTCGAATGCGGGCACGCCCCTTCGGAACGACCGGATAGGAGAACCCGATGACGTAGACACCTTCTTCGAGGAGAAGGTCGGCCATCTTCATTGCGAGCCGCTCGTCGTAGAGCATAATCGGTACGATTGCCGTCTCCCCGGCGAGAACCTCGAATCCAGCTTCGCGTAGACGGCCTCGGAAATAGTCGGCATTCTCGTGGACCTTCTTCGCACGATCGGGCGATACAGTCAGGAGGTCCAGAACTTTGAGCGTGGCCCCCACCACAGCCGGCGGGAGAGTATTCGAGAAGAGGTAGGGGCGAGATCGTTGTCGCAGCATTTCGACGATTTCTCTCCTTCCGGCGGTGCAACCACCCGATGCGCCTCCGAGCGCCTTGCCGAAAGTAGTCGTTATGATATCGACACGGCCCACCACTCCACAGTGCTCTGCAGTGCCCCGACCGGTCTTCCCGATGTACCCGGTTGCGTGTGAGTCGTCCACCATGACCAATGCATCGTAGCGCTCTGCGAGGTCACAGATGTCGGCGAGTCTCGCAATGTCGCCGTCCATGGAGAAAACACCGTCGGTGCAGATGATCCGATATCGATTCGTTGCGGTCTCGCGCAATCGCTGCTCGAGCTCTTCCATGTTCGAATGTCGATAGCGCAGTTTCTGTGCTTTTGTCAGACGCACGCCGTCGATGATAGAAGCATGATTGAGCTCGTCTGAGATGATCGCGTCCTGCTCGGATACGAGTGGTTCGAATACCCCAGCGTTTGCATCGAAACAGGCAGCATAGAGGATGGAATCATCGCACCCGAGAAACTTCGCCACCCGCCCTTCGAGCTGTCGGTGGATGGATTGTGTGCCGCAGATGAACCGCACCGAGGACATGCCATAGCCCCAGGTGGTCAAGGACTCTTGGGCAGCCTTCACCACCTCCGGTTCAGCGGAGAGACCGAGATAGTTGTTCGAACAGAAGTTGAGGACGTCTCTCCCGTTCACGCGAATCGTCGACCCCTGGGGACCTTCGATGATTCGCTCTTGTTTGTAGAGCCCCGAGGAGGACATCTCATCGAGCGTCTGTCGGAGCGCTTGCCTCATCTTGGTATACATATTTCACTCCATCCGAAGTCTATCATCGCTTCAAAGGATTGAGAACCAAGCTATGTTCCGCCCCTGCCCGCCGGATTCGTCGCAAGTCGTTCCGTGAGTACCGTGAGCATGTCGACGGTCATCCCTTCCAGGTCGAAACTCGGTTTCCAATCCCACTCGACGCGCGCAGCATAGTCCTCGAGACTGTTCGGCCAGGTGTTCGCCAAAGCCTGTCGGACCGGATCGATTTCGTAGGTGAGCTCGAAAGCGGGTAGATATCGGCGAATATACGCCGCCTGGTCTTCGGGACAGAAGCTCATTGCGCTGACGTTGAAGGAGTTACGGTGACGGAGTCGAGCCGGATCGGCCTCCATCAGATCGATGGCCGCTTTCACCGCGTCCGGCATGTACATCATGGCCAGGTAGGTGTCACCTTTCAAGAAGCATTTGTACCGGCCCTCGGTCACCGCGGCGTAGTAGATTTCGACTGCGTAGTCAGTCGTCCCGCCGCCGGGCATGGTAACATTCGAGATGATACCGGGATACCGCACCCCGCGCGTGTCCACACCGAAGCGGTGGTAGTAGTAATCGCAGAGCAGCTCGCCGGCGACCTTGGTCACTCCGTAGATGGATGTCGGACGCTGCAGCGTGTCCTGCGGAGTGAAATCTTTGAGGGTCGTCGGCCCGAATGCAGCGATCGAGCTCGGCGTGAAGACGGCGCATCCCTCCTCTCTCGCCACCTCGAGAACCGTATAGAGTCCGCTCATGTTGATTTCCCACGCCCGCTGAGGATCACGTTCGGCGACCGCTGAAAGCAGGGCCGCCAAATGGAAGATCGTGTCAATTCGATGTTTGCGTATGATCTCGGCAAGCAGTCTGCCGTCACGGGAATCGAGTTGATAAAATGGTCCGGTACCTGCCCCACCGCTGCTCTCCTGCTGACGAACGTCAGTCGCGACCACATTCGTCACACCGTATTGCGAACGCAGCGCCGCAGAAAGCTCGGAGCCCAGCTGACCAAGTGCCCCGGTAAGGAGTATATTTTTCATGTCAGGAGCCTCGGGTTGACACGCCCAATCGGAACGCGTACAATATAGTGAACATGTTTTCATGATATTAAACTCACTTTCAGGTGTCAAGAGGAAAGGATGAAACCCGTGAAGCCACCGCTCATCGGCGGAAATATCCAAGCTATTCGAAAGAAGCAGAACCTTACCCTCGATATGCTCTCCGAGAAGAGCGGGGTGTCAAAGGCTATGCTTTCACAGATTGAATCCGAGAAGGTCAATCCCACCGTTGCCACAGTGTGGAAGATCGCGCAAGGCCTCGAAGTGGACATCAACGCTCTGCTGAAAGGTGGACGAGAGCCGGCACGGAAGTTCACGGTCACTCGGCGAGAAAAGGTGACCTCGCTGGACACCGACGAAGAGGGGCTTCATATCAAAGTCCTGTCTCCTATCTCGATGGTCGAAGACTTGGAGATGTACCTTCTGACCTTCAAAGCCGGTGGGGCGCTTCGCTCCTCTGCGCATTTTCCTCAGACAGAGGAGTTTCTCACGATTATGGAAGGCCGCGTACGCATAACTGCAGGTGAGAACGTAACGGAGCTTGAGGCCGGCGATTTTATCAGCTACCACTGTGACGTAGAGCACTCGATCGAGAACCTTGCAACCTCCGAAGCTGTCGTTCACATGGTCGTGCGCTTTCACAAACCGCTCTGGGGATAGGCTGAACAATGGTTATAGCACTGAACGCTATCAGCCGATACTCAAAAAGAGTATAATCTCCAAAGCTTGACACAAGGTGGTCGGCACTGTTGAACCTTGCGCGTATTGCCCGTGAGCTCGAGATAGATGAATCCGAATACATCGCTCTTCTAAGACTCTTTCAAAGACACACCACCGAGGACCTCGAGACGCTCAAACGGGCGGAAGCCGATTCACAGCTCGATGCAGTATATCGCGCCGCTCACTCGATCAAGGGAGCGAGCGCGACCTTGTGCTTGTGGCCCATCCACGATGCCGCGTCCGAGATTTGCACTGACGTCAACGAGGGAATTTCCAAGACGATAGGATTGCGGGTGGCCGATATCGAAGCAGAGCTTTCGTCGCTCGTGAGATTGCTCGACGGAAATGAGGGGGAGACCGCCGATGGCGCATGACGTCCTGTTGGTCGACAATCAACCGATCATCCTGGAATACATGCGTAATGTCCTGGAGAATGCCGGCAACACGGTCACGACTGCGTTGGACGGACTGTCCGCGCTGCGCGTACTGGAACAGGCCCGCCCCGACGTGCTCGTGAGCGATCTCGTAATGCCCAATATCGATGGAACGCGGCTGTGCCGAATAGTGCGAGGGCTGTCTGAGCACAAGGGCATCTACATCATCGTGCTCTCGGCTATAGCAGCGGAGGAGCCGATCGACCTCTCCTCGATCGGTGCCAACGCATGTGTAGCCAAGGGGCCGCTGAATAGCATGAAGCGTCATATTTTGTCGATCTTGGGCAAACCGAAGCTCGACGCATCAAAAGTCGACAAAGACAAGATATACGGCCTCGATGAAATCTTCGAACGTTCAATCACACGCGAGTTGCTCAGAAGCAAACGACATTCGGAGGTCGTACTGGACAACCTCTCGGAAGGGATTTTCGAGACAACGGACGACGGCTTCATCATCTATGCAAACCCCGCCTCTTTGGCGCTGATCGGTGAACAGGAGGAGGAGATTCTCGGCCGCAACGTCAACAGCCTGAGCTTCCGAGTCGACGGCGTTCCCACGCAGAATATTCTCAGCCTCATCGAACACGAAGAGCTTGCTCCGGAGGCGACAATATTCAGCAACTCCAGACAGTTGTCCATCAAGATCCTTCCGGTTCGGGAGAACGGTCAACAGACGAAGGTCGTGCTGCTGAGTGATATCACGGATCAGATGGAAGCCGACAGGACGATCCGCGCATCTCTCGAGGAGAAGGATGTACTTCTCAAAGAGGTCCATCACCGCGTGAAGAACAACCTTGCAATGATTGCCAGCCTCATTACGCTGCAGGGAAATTACCTTCACGACAAACAGGATGCCGCAATACTCGAACAACTGCGCAATAGGATCAACTCGATTTCACTCGTGCACCAACAGCTCTACATGAGCGGTGATCTCGCTCACATTGACTTTGGGGCCTATGTCCGTGAGCTGACCGGCAACCTCTTGGAGTCCATGTCGACGTCATCCGAGCGCATCGAGTTGACGCTGAAGATTCAAGAATCGCAGTTGAACATCAACACCGCGATTCCCCTCGGACTCATCATTGCGGAGCTCTTCACCAACGCCCTCAAATATGCGTTCGATCCGAGCCAGAAGGGCGCCATAACGATTGAGCTAACGAGGAAGGGGAATCGAAGACATCTCGTCGTCTCGGACGACGGACAAGGGCTGCCGGCGAACTTCGACTTCACCAAGACAAAGACACTCGGCTTCCAGATCGTACTTGCACTTACGCGACAGCTCCAGGCCCGTCTTCGACACCTGAAGCGCAGCGGCACCGCGATCAGCATCGATTTCCCAGATGCAAGATCGCCGGACGCCCCGCTCACTTGACATTGAGGATCTGCTGTTCTAATCTTTACCATATTGCTTGAGAAGGAAACCGGTTGCTCACATTATCGGCAAAGGCGGTCTACGGTCTGACTGCCGTCTTGGAGCTTGCCAACAACTACAACAGGGGCCCCCTCCAGATCCGCGACATCGCCAACGCACATCAGATCCCGCAGCATTACCTCGAACAGTTACTCGTGGTTCTCAAGAAATCAGGAATAGTGGAGAGCTACCGCGGGGCACAGGGCGGCTATGCACTCGCAAAACCACCTGTTCACGTTAAGGTCATCGACGTTCTGCGGAGCCTCGACGGCAAGCTCGAAATCGTCCCAGAAGCGCGGCGAGATGGTCCCCTTCTCTTCTTCTGGAATGCCCTCGAGAAGTCAATCCAACTTCTCCTCGATAAGACCGTCGAAGAGCTCATGGCCGAAAAACAGTATGCGGACCAGCAGTTCGTATACCACATATAGCCAACGAGCATCTCCCGTAGGCAGTGAGAACTCGCCCCCTTACAAGGCCAAGGCTCTCACACCGCGCCAGGTATTCTCGAAGCACCGGACCAGGTGTTCCCTGAGATTCGGGATATTCCCCAGACTCGCGAGAAGACAACTCCCTTCAATCGTTGCCGCAATCTGAAAGGCCCATGACTCGGAGTCCAGAAAATCCCTGATCTCCCCGCTCTTCTGCCCGTCCAGAAGAAGGTTTTCACAATGCCGCAGCAATTCACGCATGAAACCGCTCGTTCGTGTCCGAACGTAGTTGAGCTCTCTAAATCCCTCCTGCAGCAGACCGTAGTAGGACCCGCTTCGACCAAGCGGCGAGAGGAAGAGGTCGCGCAAGCGCTCTTCGACCGGCCGCGCGGTGTTCGCAACGACCGCAGATATGGAGTTCGACCATCCCGACAGGGCCTCCTCCACAACCGCCAGGAACAGCGCCTCCTTACTTGGATAATGATGATAGAATCCGCCCTTTGAAATTTCGAGGGTCTCGATGATCTCGCGCACCGAGACAACGGCATATCCTTTCCGAAGAAACAAATCGAGCGCGGTCTGAAGAATTCTCTTTCGGACGGTAGAGGTTTCGGCCACGATCGCTCCTCCCAGACCGGGTCAAACCGACCGGTCGGTCTAACGGTAATCCCGCGACCGTCCTCCTGTCAACCGACCGAGCGGCCGGTCCGTCACCGCACCCAGCCGCTTTGATTCAAGGACCACTCCGCTGTTCGGATGAAAAGCGCAGCTACCCGAGCGTGTCCTTGATGAATGAAACGAGGACCTGAACCGCCGACTCGTTGAACCCCCCTTCCGGGATAATCAGGTCAGCATAGAGTTTCGTCGGCTCGATGAACTCGTAGTGACCCGGCCGAACGACGGCGAGGTACTGGGAAACAACGGAATCCAGCGTCCTCGCCCGTTCTTCGATGTCACGCTTGAGCCGGCGGATAAAGCGGATGTCGTCAGGGGTGTCGACGTAGATCTTCAGGTCAATCAGCTCGCGGATCTTGGGCTCGGAGAATATCATGATGCCTTCGAAGATGATTACCTTCCTGGGCTCGACGCGAATGGTTTTTCGCGAACGTGTGTGGTTGACGAAATCATACTGGGGCATACGGATACTGCGCAGGGCTTTAAGCTCCTTCAGTTGCTCGTAAAGAAGATCCGAGTCGAAGGCGCTGGGATGGTCGAAGTTGAAATCAGAGATATTGGCGTTGCTTATGTGGTTGCGGTGATGCGACGTCGGCGGCTGCGAATCTCCGGTACGCTTCAGTATTTGGCTTGCCGACTTGTAGTAGTTGTCCTGAGGAACAACAACGAAGTCCGAGACAATTGAAGAGATCTTGTTGACGATGGTGGTCTTTCCAGATCCTGATCCGCCAGAAATCCCTATGATTTTCGCTTGATCCATCTCAACTCCGGGTGTGGATCGTTGACTCATCGTCGGGGGGCGGTTTTCGGATCCACCGGTTTGCCGTTCTTGTACACAAAGAAATAGGTGCACGCCTGCCCAAGGTGAGGGTTGACCCCCATATTGGCGACCTCAGTCCCGGGGATCACTGATTCGCCCACCTTGACCAACGTCGTTTCTGCACCGCCATAAACGTAAATATAGCCCGTCTGTGATTCGACGAAGACCACCCGACCGTACCCTCGGTAGGGGCCGACCCATACTACCCGGCCGGGGGCGACCGCGTAAACGGGGTCACCGACGCTTCCGGAAATCTGAGTCCCCCCAGCGAGCTTGCCGCTGAGGAATATTCGACGGCCGGAGGCGGGCCAGAAATGGCTCGATTCGGAAGCCATACTCACCGCTTGTCCGGAGGATTCGGAGCCGTTCGTGCTCGAGGCGCTCGTACTCACAATGTCTCCGGAACCGGCAGAGCCGGATTGGCCGTCGTTCGAAACGGTAGACGGTTGCCGTGCGGCTCCGGGCGGAAGCACCAAGAGCTCTCCCGCTTTTATGATGTGGTTCTGTCCGATATGATTGATGGATACCAGCTCTGAGAGCGACACTCCGCTATCGCGAGCTATGCTGTACAACGTATCGCCCTTCTGCACTTGATACGTTTGAGGAATCTCCAGTTTCATTCCCACCTTGAGGCTTCGAGCATTGGGAATGTGGTTGACCTCCAGCAGTACGGCTATCGGCACCCCATACAGCTTTGAAATGTGGTAGAGCGTATCGCCTTTCTGCACCACATGTTCGACATCCGCGGCGAACAGCGCCTGCAGCCCGGCGAGAGCGAGCAGCGACAGTCCAAGAATAATGCGCTTGAGATGCGTCATAACCTACTTAATTGTTCGGTTGTTTCAACTGCAAACTGTAGTGCCCGATCGTTGTTACGGCTTGCTGTGCGCGCCACTCCGGCAGGTGTGACATTTTTACGATATGATCCGTGCGATAAGAAATGCCGCCGCCGCGGCAATCGCCCCAATGAGTATCGTTTTCAGGGTACCGGCGAGAACCGGCACGCCGGTGAGATGACCCTTGACGGCGCCAAACACTCCAAGTGCCAGCATTGTGGTTAGGATGGATATGATGAGAGCCCTGATAGGTGTCTGAATAAACATGTAGGGTAGTAGCGGGATCAGTCCACCGAGAATGTACGAGAGGGCAATGGTGAACGCGCTCCGATGAGCCCGTTTTGGGTCGGGTTTTTCCAGACCGAGCTCGAAACGCATCATGAAATCAGTCCATCGCTCCGGGTTTCGCCGCAAGGCCGCGACAATAGGCGCCGCCTCGTCTTGGGAGACTCCGTAACCCCGTAGGATTTCCTCGACCTCCCATTCCTCTTCACTGGGCACCTCGAGCACCTCTTCCGCTTCTCGCTTGCGCTCTGCTTCGTAGTGCTCTACATCACCGCGGGCTGCAAGGTATCCCCCGAGACCCATCGCGATCGATCCGGCGGCTATCTCTGCAAGACCCGCAACCACAATCACCGATACTGAGCCCACTGTCGCGGCAAGGCCTGCGGCGAGCGCAAACGGCACAGTGAGCCCGTCGGAAAGTCCTATGACTGCGTCTCTGACTGCTTCTGCAGCGGTAAAATGGGATTCGATGTGCTGCTCTGCGTCTGACATGGTCGGCCCCGGCTCCGAGCTATTGAATCTTCAAATGCCTACCGTGGAGAAGAAACCCCCGGCTTCCCGAGGCAGGTCGGGCAGAGTGGACGTTCATCCTCCGAACGCCCACTGGACCAAAAAGCGCCCCGGCTTCCCGAGGCAGGTCGGGCAGAGTGGACGTTCATCCTCCGAACGCCCACTGGACCAAAAAGCGCCCCGGCTTCCCGAGGCACACGTCGGGCAGAGTGGATTTGAACCACCGACTTCTTGGTCCCGAACCAAGCGCGCTACCCCTGCGCTACTGCCCGAAAAAAAAGGTCCCTCCGCGGGACCCTGACGGGAGCGACGGGACTTGAACCCGCGATCTCCGGCTTGACAGGCCGGCGCGATAACCACCTTCGCCACGCCCCCTCATTTGTCCGCGCCAACTATAATCGAGATTCTCACGGAATGTCAACCTCATCCAGCGGACGGGAACCACAATTGACATCGCTTAGCGTGCATGCTACTGTTTGGCATCTCGATCACAGCGCAAAGGGTTCGACATGCCATCACGCGATTTCCGCAAAGCGAAGAACAGAGTTTCGGCAAGCAAGTCGGTCGAAACACAGAAAAGACATCAGTCACATCCGTTGACTTACATTTTTAGCCTTATCATTCTCATTATCATAGTGGTAACCTTCGTCGGCTACCCGGTGGTGCGCAATTTTAGCGGGCAGTCACGGTTGGTATTCGGTTCCTACAATGGGCAAGAAATCGCATACACTCCCGGCAACTATTTCTCCCAGGAAAAGGATATCATCGCCCAAAACCTTCAGTCACAGAAGACCAACGCCAGCCCCCAAATACTGGCCTACCAGATCTGGCGAACCGCGTTTCAGCAGACCGCGATCCATGTTGCGATTATGCAGGCCGCGAAGCAAAGTGGGATGCATATTACCGATCAGCGCATAGACGAACAGCTGACCAAGACGGGTCCCTACATCGTCAATGGGAAGTTTAGTGCCGACCAATACAACCAGACCTCCAGCTCACAGCGGTTCCAAACGCGAAATCTTTTCCGGGAAGAGCTCATCGATCAGCAGTACCGAGCTGATGTTATTCAAGGTGAAAAGATCAGCAAGGACGCTACTCAATTTCTCGCGAACATGGCCTCGCCCGAACGCAAGTTCCGATACGTTTCGTTTTCTCTCTCTGATTTCCCTCAGAGTCAGGTTGTAGCCTACGGTAAGGAGAACAGTAAGCTCTTTCGGTCAATCAAGCTGAGCAGGATCACGATTAAATCGAGTGCCAAGGACGCCGATGCCATCCATCAAAAACTGGAGCAGAATCCCGCTCTCTTCGAACAGATTGCTAAGAACCAATCCCGCGACGCTTTCGCCGACAAGGGAGGCGAAATGGGTTCCCGGGACTACTACGACCTGAAGCCGGACTTCGAGAACCAGAGCGATCTGGACAAGCTGTTCCAGATGAGCAAGGGCTCGATCAGCCCGGTAATCCGAGCATCCTTCGGTTGGACTATCTATCGGATCGACCAGCCGGCGAAGCAACCCGACTTCACGGACAAGCAGACGATCAAGACGGTGCGGGATTACATGAATCAATACGAACGCAGCAAGGTCGAGGACTATCTCGTCGGCCTCGGCAACAAGTTCCGTGACGATGCGGAAAAAGTCGGCTTTGTCAGCGCGAGCAGCCAAGCAAATCTGTCAGTGCACGACACGAACTACTTCCCGATCAACTACGGTGATTCGTTCTTTTTCACAAAGATGAAGGCCGCCGACGGAAACGACGCGCTCTCCAACGCCTCCTACAAGGCCGATTTTCTACAAGAGATCTTCACTTTGAAGCTGGCCTCCATTTCCAAACCGATCATCCTGAACAACGACGTAGTTGTCGTTCAGCCGCAAGACCAACGTCCGGCGCCAAAACAGACCAACTCCCTGCTTAACGCTTACTACCCCGAGATTGTGCGGCAGTTCGTTCAGGCGGATCTGACAAACGAGATTCTTTCGTCGAAGAATCTGGTCGACAACTTCCAACAGGTGTTCTTCAAGAACTTCAACTTTCAGTCTTCACAAACCGCCCAGTGACCAATCGCGAAGGGCCGGTCCTCGGTGAAACGGGGAGCGGCCTGACGATTCGCTATCTCGGACGAAACCTTTACTCGCCCACCTCACCGATCGCGTCTGCCGAGCGACGGGCGTCTGCGCTTTCCATTCTGCCAGAGACTCTCGTTTTCGTTCCTTCCCCTCTGCTCTTCTACGGGATGGATCTCCTCCTTGCCTCGGCACCGGAGGGAACTCACTTTCTCTGCGTCGAGGTCGATCAGCAGCTCATGAGTCTTTCCTTGGAACACACTTCAAACGCTCTATTAAGACACGAAAGGATAACCTACCTCAGAACGGAGTCCGTCGACGAGGTGCTGGGAGCACTTCATGGGCTCGGCATCCGTCGGTTCAGACGCTGCGTCGAGGCTGTCTTGAATGGAGGACGGAGCGTGAACCGAGACCGGTACGAGAGAATGCTACGAGCAGTCGAGTACGAAATCCAGACTCATTGGCGCAATCGGATGACGCTCATGCATATGTCGCACCTCTGGATCAAGAACTTCCTTCGAAACGTAGCCGCAGTCTCCCGTGGAAGAGATGTCGGGGCGCTTAGAATTCAGAAACCAATCGTTGTCGCCGGTGCCGGCGAGTCGCTGGAGGCGGCGGTACCTCCACTCGTAGCGCTCCGTGACCGGTTCTACCTTATCGCGGTGGACACTGCAGTCCGGACTCTGCAGAGTTTGGGATTGGACCCGGACGCCGTAGCAGTGCTCGATGCCCAATCCGCCAACCTCGCGGACCTCGTTGGCTTCAATTCCTCGCGCGCAGCATTGATCTCGGACGTTTCCGCATACCCCGAGTGCATCCGACGCTTTTCTGGCGAACGTTGGTTCTTTTTTTCTCAGTTCGCCGAGCTCTCTCTTTTTGCCCGTGCTCGCGCCGCCGGCATACTGCCCACGGCCATTCCGCCGCTCGGCTCTATCGGAATTGCGGCCCTCTACCTCGCTCTCGAATTGACAGACTTCGCTGTATTCTTTGCCGGACTCGATTTTTCGTTCCGTCCCGGGAAGTCCCACGCCCGAGGCTCGCCGGCACATGTTGCCGGTCTCCTTCGCAGCGGGCGACTCCGTCCCGTCGACACCTACGCCCAAGCGGCACAGCGTCCGCACCGCGTGGTGGCAGACAAGATCGGTCACGCTGTATGGACCGATAACATGCTCGAGAGCTACAGCAACGCATTAGATTTCTTTGTGAGCGGTAGAGGCCGTGTGTACGACCTTGGGCGGAGCGGGCTTGCGAATTCCGCCCCCGTCGTGGAGGACCTCCGAAGCCTCCAGCGCCTGCTCGAGACTCGCGAGAACGCACCGTTGGTGGAGGTGAGTCCAACCAGCCGTCGACCTCACATACGAAAACGGGAAGTGGCGACGACGGACAAATCAAAGTGGGGTCGAGCGTTTCTCCTGGATGAGCAGAGGCGTATTGAACGAGGCATCGACCTCGCGCTCGGGGCACTCGACAGCGCAAAGTTGCACACAGATGCGGAAGCCTCTCTCCGCCCGGTTCTTGATGAGCTCGACTACGTGTTCGTTCATTTCGCTGACCGCAGTGAGCGCCCGAGCTTAAATGAAGGATTTCTGAAGCGCTTCGTAGAAGCGGCAGAAACGAGAAGCCGTTGGATCGAGCAGGGGCTTGCCGCTTTCGACGAAGCAGAGCGTTGAGCCACCCGCCTGCCGACTAAAGGAGCTCCCCCGTCGGGCACATCTGTCCAACGTCAGTTTGATCCCTGAAGCGACTATTCGTCTGAAGTTTTCAGAACGGAGAGAAAGGCCGCCTGCGGCAACTCCACGTTTCCGATCATTTTCATCCGCTTCTTTCCTTCTTTCTGTTTTTCGAGCAGTTTGCGCTTCCGCGAAATGTCTCCGCCGTAACATTTTGCGGTAACGTCTTTTCGAAAGGCGGATACCGTCTCCCGGGCGACGATCGTGGCACCGACGGCTCCCTGAATCGGGATCTTGAATTGCTGACGCGGTATCTCGCCCACGAGCTTTTTGCAGATCGTGCGTGCTCGGTATTGTACATGCTGACGGTAGACGAGCTGCGAGAGCGCGTCGACGGCTTTGCCGTTGATGAGAATGTCAAGCCGCACGAGATCAGTGGATTGGTACTCGGCAAGCTCGTAGTCGAAGGATGCATACCCTCGGCTCACGGACTTCAATCGATCGTAAAAGTCAAACAGCACCTCCGCAAGGGGCATCTCGTAGACGAGCTCTACCCTCTTCTCGTCGAGATAGGTCATGCTCTTTTGGATGCCCCGCTTTTCCAGACAGAGCGTGATGATGTTACCGACATAGTCGGTGGGAGTGATCACAGTAGCTTTGATGTAGGGTTCTTCGGCAGCCTCGATATCCATCGGATCGGGATACTCGCTCGGGTTGTCGATCATATCGACACTGCCGTTCTTCATGTAGATTCGATATCTTACCGATGGCGAAGTGAACACTATCGAAAGATCGAACTCCCTCTCGAGCCGTTCCTGTACCACCTCGAGGTGCAGCAGCCCCAGGAAGCCGCAACGAAACCCAAAACCGAGTGCAACCGAAGAGTCCTTCTCGTAGATCAAAGAAGCATCGTTGAGCTTGAGGCGATCGATCGCCGAGTGGAGCTCCTCGTAATCGTCCGCGTCGATTGGATAAATCGAAGAGAAGACGACTGGTTTTACCTCTTTGAAACCGGGCAGTGGGGCGTCGCACGGGTTTTCGTGGTCGGTGATAGTATCTCCGACCCGTATGTCAGAGATGTCTTTGATACCTGCGATCATGTAGCCGACCTCGCCGGGGCGCAATGCCGGTGTCGATTCCATCCCGATCTTGAAGATTCCGGTTTCCTCCACGGTGTAGACACGGCCATTCGACCAAAGACGGATGTCCTGGCCGGGTTTCAGTGTACCGGAAAAATTCCGGACATAGACGATAACACCTCGGTAGGCGTCGTAGCGCGAATCAAAGATGAGGGCCTTGAGGCGGTCATCCGGTGATGGTTTCGGCGGCGGGATAACTCTGATGATAGCCTCGAGGAGCTCATCGACACCAATTCCTTTTTTCGCCGAGATGAGACATACATGGTCCAAGTCCAGACCGAGATCATGATCGATTTGATGCTTGACCCAATCGATTTCCGCTCCAGGCAGATCTATTTTGTTGATAACCGGGAGGACCTCCAGATCATGTTCGATGGCCATGTACATGTTCGAAAGCGTTTGCGCCTCGACGCCCTGAGTAGCATCGATCAGCAGCACCGCACCTTCACACGAATAGATGGCTCGCGAGACTTCGTAGGAAAAATCGACATGACCGGGAGTGTCGACGAGATTGAGCAGATACTCCTGACCGTCGGCCGCAATGTAGGGCATGGTCACTGCCTGCGACTTGATCGTGATACCGCGCTCGCGCTCGATGTCCATACTATCGAGGATCTGGTCCTTGAACTCTCGGTCGGAGATGATATGAGAACGCTCTATCAGCCGGTCAGCCAGCGTGGACTTTCCGTGATCTATATGGGCGATGATGCAGAAGTTGCGGATGTTGCTCAGTGGTACCATCAGCGCATTCTATAGGAAAGTACTATGACGCGTCGAGGACCTGCCTCACCTTGGACATAAAGGCGTTGGCTTCGAATGGCTTCTGGATGAGCGGAAGACTCGAATCTTCTTCGATCTTGTCCTTGAGAGTCTGGGCGGGATACCCCGACATCAGGATTATCTTGAGGTCTGGATTGATGTTACGCAATCGAGTGGAGAGCAAGTGGCCGTCCATGTGAGGCATGACGATATCCGATATCAGGAGGTCGATTTCGTCCTTCAGTTTTTCGTAGATGAGCAGGGCCTCGCCCGGATTACTTGCCTCGAGCACACGGTAGCCCTTCATCGTCAGCAACTGGCTGACCAAAGCACGCACTGCGTCTTCGTCCTCTACGACTAGAACGGTTTCACTCCCGCCGGGAGCGGCCTCCTTCCCGGTTTCGCCAACCTTCCTGGGAAGATCCTGTCCGGTTACCGGGAAGTAAAGGATGAATGTGCTGCCCTTCCCAATCTCGCTATGAACCTCGACGTAGCCGTGACTCTGATCGATAATCCCGAAAACCGTTGAGAGTCCGAGCCCGGTACCCTTGTCCGGAGTCTTCGTGGTGAAGAAGGGTTCGAATATCTGCGCGAGAAGCTCGGTTTCGATTCCCACGCCGGTGTCGGTTACTGAGAGTCGCAAGTAGTGCCCAGGAGGGATGTCTCCGGTTGCTCCCGGGATCGCTTCTGAAAGCTCGACATTTTTGCATTCGACTACGATGCGGCCGCCCTTCGGCATGGCGTCTCGCGCATTGACGACAAGATTGATGAGGGATTGCTCCACCTGTGACGGGTCCACCAACACGTAGGGGCTTGTTGCGCCGGTATACACTGTCAGTACGATATCTTCGGTTACGAGCCTTCTGAGCATCTTGTCGAGGTCTCGTACCAGATCGTTCATATTGATGACAACCGGGTTGAGAATTTGACGCTTGCTGAACGCTAGAAGCTGTTTTGTCAGGGCGGTCGCCTTTCTGGCGGCAGTCTGAATTCCTTCGAGGTCTCGTTCGACAGGCTTTCCCTCTCTCGCCTTGTCCTCGATGAGAGAGGAGTATCCTATAATGACAGTCAACAAATTGTTGAAGTCGTGAGCGATCCCGCCTGCGAGGCGACCGACGGCTTCCATCTTCTGCGCCTGCCGGAGCTGCGTCTCGAGACGTTTTCGTTCCGTCGTGTCGATGAGGTACCCTTTGACCTCGTAGATCTCTCCGCTCTCGTCGAAATATCCGACGACATTGGCAAGAACGCTCAAGGCTCGGGAGCTCGTAGAACGCAGCGAAATCTCGTACAGCTTCAACTTTCGAAGGTGGTGCAGATCTTGCCAAAACCGCTGCCGAACAAAGGAATCGGGGAAAAGGGTATTGATATCGAGACCGCGGGCCGCTTCCAGGCTCTCGATGCCAAGAAGGTCAACGAAGGACTGATTGCATGCGACGACGGTACCGTTTCGATCAGCCACGAAGTCACCCGAGAGGTCGTCTTCGAATAGACGGCGGTAGCGTTCCTCGCTCTCTTTCAGTTTCTTCGAAAGCTCATGACGATAGAGCGCAATCTCGATGGTGGTTTTCAGATCTCGCTCTTCGAACGGCTTGATGATGTAGCCGAAGGGCTCGGTCAATTTCGCTCGCTCGATCGTTTCCTCATCGGCATAGGCAGTGAGGAGGATCACAGGTATATCGTATCGTCTCCGGAGAATGTCGGCCGCCTCGACACCGTCCATTTTCCCCTGTAGACGAATGTCCATCAGGGCAAGGTCGGCCCGTGTCTTTCGAAAGACCTCAAGCGCTTCTTCCGCCGAGGAATAGATGCCGATAACCTCATAGTTACCGCGTTCAAGACTTTGGCGAATGTCGAGCGCGACGATAGTCTCGTCCTCGACGATCATGATGCGTGCTTTGGCCATAGGTGTGTGTCAGTCCCGTCGGGCACAATTATCATTTATCTTAAATTAAAACACAAGGGCCTTCCATTTGCTGGCTACGAAAGGAAAAGATGTGTCAGGTGAGATTTCCGATGTTCCATTTGACGGCTTGCTCAATCAGCTCCGTCCCGTCGTTGAGTCCGAGCTTTCTTTTGATGTGGGCCTTGTAAGTCTCTATTGTCTTAACGCTGAGTTTCATCGCTGCGGCAATTGCGGCGTTGTTCATACCATTTCCAACCAGCTGAAAGAGCTCCAACTCCCGGTCTGTCAACAACCGTATCGATGCGCGGCGACGAGCGCGGCGAAGTTCGTCATCGTCCCCACCCTTCTCATCGACGGAAAAGCGCGACGGTGGGCTGACATAAATCCCCCCCGAAAGCACCTCACGTATGGCAACGACGACATTTTCGACGGCTTCGGCCTTCGACACAAACCCCCGAGCCCCGCTCTGCAACACACGATCTGCGTAGGCAGTGGCGTCGTGGAGCGAGAGGATGAGCACGAACACCTCGGGATGACGTGAACGGATGAACTTGATGAGATCGATGCCGTTACTGTTTTTCAAGGAGATGTCGAGGAGAACGAGGTGCGGCCTTGTCGAAGCGATCAACTCCTTGGCCTCGTCTACCTCCGCCGCTTCGCCGCAAACGAGCAGATCCTCTTCCTGGTTGATGAGCTGGCCAAGTCCCTGGCGGACAATCGGATGATCATCAACGATCATGATTCGTCGTTGCTGCATAGTCACTCCAGTTCGACGCTGATCGGCAGTCGACAAACGACCCGGGTTCCTGTCGTGCCGCTGTCGATTGAAAAGATGGCACCGATGAGTTCTGCACGGTGCCGCATGATCTTCAATCCGAGACCGCTGTCGTTGGAATGTGACGGAATCCCGCGTCCATTGTCGGCTACCGAGACAACGACCGCGTCGTGATGCGACTGCACGGTCACCGTGACCCTTCTGCAGCCGCTGTGCTTGACAGCGTTGTTGAGTGCTTCCTCGACGATGTGATACACCTCTGCGCTCACCAGCTCATCCGCGATGTCCGCCCCACCGTCCGCCACGAATCCCACTGGCACCCCACACAGCGATTCCGTATCCTGAGCGAGACGTCGAAGCGCGAACACGAGACCGTCGGATAGAATAGTAGCGGGAATCAGGCCCCGTGCCAATTCCCGCAGCTTGACGAGCGTTGAGGTAAGAATTTCTTTGATGTCCGATGCCGCTCCCACCTCTTCGCCGAGTTGCTTCTGCTGCAACATGTGTTCGAGCGCCTTCGTCTTGAAGAGGACACCGGTAATCATCTGTCCTATGCTGTCGTGGAGGTCCTGACCGATACGCGTCTGTTCCCGGTTCAGGATCTCTCTCAGCTTCTTGTCGAGATTCTTGCGGGCTGTCACATCTCGAGCGATCAATGATATCGAGGGAACGGTGCCGGTAAAGTCCTTTACGCGCTGAAGCTTTATCGTTACGTCGACGAGCTCGCCCCCCTTGCGCACGCATACCATCTCGAAAGGGTCGATGCTCTCACCCTCTCCGACTCGTGCCACCAGCGCCCCCAAATCGAGGGGAACGAAACGCGGCACGATAATCGACAGGTCTTTCTCGAGCGCTTCACCAACAGCGTACCCAAATACTTTTTCCGCGCCTGCGTTCCAGCTGTCTATGACCGCGCTGGGAGTCACGGTGATTATCGCATCGTCTGAGTACTCTACTACCGATACGAGACGTCGTTGAGCGGCCGCTCCCTTGAGACGTGTTGTCAGGTCGCGTACCACATGGACGATTTCCGCATCTCGATTTTCGAAGGGATTGATCCTCTTGGTCTTCCATTCGACTGGCGGCCCGGGTTCCGAAGGGTTTCTTTTGCACAATACGGTATAGATCTTTCCCGGATCGAGAGTATCGTTACTCTCGGCTTCGGTGCGAATCTCCAACGGCGACGACAGCTTGCCGTCGCTCGAATGCAGCATCACGAATGATTCGAGCTTCCTGCCGCTTGCTTCGGCGAAGGCGGCGCCGAGGAGCCGCTCTGCCGCAGAGTTCATATAGCGGATTTTGCCTTCAACGTCGGTCGTGATGACGCCCTCGAGGATGTTGTCGAGGGTCGTCGCGAGAAGACGCTCCTCACGGACAAGCTTCTGTTCCATCTTGAACTTGTAGAGCGCCATCTCGATCGTAGAATGGAGCTCTCCTTCGTCAAAGGATTTCGTTATGTAGCCGAAGGGCTCGGTGACCTTTGCGCGGGAAAGTGTACGTTCGTCCGTGTAAGCCGTAAGGAATACGATGGGAACCGGTCGAATCGAGTTGATTCGTTTCGCGAGCTCGATCCCGTCCATCCTGCCCTTGAGCTTGATGTCCATGAGGACGAGATCCACCACTTCTTCGTCGAGGAGCTTCAGGGCACCGCTCCCCGTGGCTATCGGCCCAATTGGACGATAGCCGAGCGATTGTATGATGTGTGAGACGTTGAGTGCGACGACCGACTCGTCCTCGACTATCAGGATCGATTCACCGCTCATCTAAATGAAGTTGTCTATCTTCAAGTTTGCGGCAATCTGAACCTCGGATTCGAGAAAGCCTTCCTTCTTTTTCTGCACCGTGAACTGAAGCACAGCTATGCTCTTCTCCTTGTCGACTTGCCATCCCTTGATTGTAATCGGATCCCCCACGGATAGCCCGGACTCATCGGCAATGGAGCCCTGATAGACCCTCGTTATCCGATAGGAGCTCTGCCAAAGGAAGGACCCAGTGAGCTCCACCTCCATCCCGAAAAGAGGTCCGAGAAGGTTCTGTCGAGTATCCCGCTCGAGAGCCGTCTCCATCGGAATGAAGGGGCGCGTTCCGAGCGATACGAGGCCACTGAATTCTTGCCCCCTGCGGTCCCACGCAAGTGAGACCAGCGCGTCGGGGCGATCACTGAGCAGGGCATCCTGCACGTCACGAATCTTTTTGAAGCTCTGACCGTCCACCGACTTGAGGAGATCACCGACTCGTATCCCCGCTCGGTCGGCAGGCGAATCCGGGAGAACATAGCTTATCTCCAACCCCTGTGTGGTCTTTTCCACGGCCGCCCCCAACCAGGAATGTGTTACCTTTCCTCCTTCGTAGAGCTGCGCGAGTATTTTTTCGACCCAATGTGCTGGAATCGCAAAATTGATGCCCTGAAACTGAGGTATACCCGCAAAAACTACCCCAACCAGCCTCGACTGAGAGTTCAGCAGCGGTCCTCCCGAGTTGCCGGGATTGAGAGGAACATCGACCTGCAGGGCATCGCCCATCTGCAGAAATCTTCGTCCCGTCGCCGAAATAATGCCTGAGGTAATCGTATTCTCCAAGCCACCGGGAGAGCCGATCGCGTAGATCTGATCACCGGGCTGGAACTCGTCGATGTTGCTGAAGGAAAGAACGTATGGCGGAGTGATCTCGACCTTCAGGAGAGCGATATCGAATACCTTGTCATAGCCGACCACCTTCGCCGGGATTCGTGTGTTTGGGTCGTTATAGAGCATGACGTAGAGACGTGAGTAGCCTTCGTATTTCGGGTTTACCTCGCTCTCAATGACGTGATAGTTCGTTATCAGGTAGCCCTGCTTATCGATGAAGAAGCCGCTTCCGATGACTCGCTCGGGTACTCCTACGCCGTTCTGCACCTTGATTCCACGATTCACCCATATGGTCACCACGCCGGAGACGACGTCGTTTGGTTTCACCGTCTGAGTGAGGAGCTTCGTATAGCTCTCCGGAATCTGCTTGCCGTTCTTTTTCATCCAGTCGGAGATGTCCTGCAGTATCGGCCGGTCCGTTTCCTGCAGGGCCAGTTTGCCGAACTCGTCGACGACAGGAGTGATGTCCGCATTGGCATCCAATGCTCGGCGGAAGGTCAGGAGTGCAGGGATATCCATCCCCCGCTGCTTGTAGTTTTCGGCAAGCTTGA
The DNA here is from genome assembly GCA_964506755.1 of uncultured Spirochaetales bacterium. GTDB lineage: Bacteria > Spirochaetota > Spirochaetia > DAHUYW01 > DAHUYW01 > CAZDMH01. The sequence goes on along the minus strand of CAZDMH010000016.1, from coordinate 53,213 downwards.
GGAGCAGCTTCGCCTTCGACCACTCCGGAAACTGCTGATTCCCGTATTGCCCGGCCGACCGGTAGAGGCTGTATGCCTGCTCAAAGTTGTCGGCTGCGACAGCTTGGTTGAAAAGCTCGCTCACCTTCGATTTTGCTTGCTCGAGAAGATTCTGGAGTTGAGGCCCCGGTATCTGTGTTGCCCCGGTTCTCTGAAGCGTGAGGATGTCTTGGATTGCCTGGAGGGGTTTGCCGGACGAAATCAGGTTCGTGATATTCTCGACGCGAATCTCGCTCAAGGGTGTCGGCGATGTCGGGCTCCCCTTCTGCGTAACACAGCCGACGAGGGAGATCACGCTTACTACCACTACAGAAAATCCTAAGAGAATATTCCTCACTTCGTCACCTCTTTTGTGTTTACATCGAAGACACCGTTCATCTTTGTGGAGAATTCCAGGAGTGTCGTTGTCGGGTTGATCCTCTTCTCGATCTCGTCGATCAATCCATCCTGATTGAAATCCCAGCTGAGTATCGGGTAGGGATCCAGGGCGAGAGTGAACTCTGGATCGCTCTTCCGATTCGGGTCATAGGTTATCTTGTACAGCTTGCCGTTACGATAGTATTCGCGAGCCTCATAGTAGCCGTCATTGTCCAAATCGATTTCCGCCGAAAACTTGACTCCCCCATGATAGACGGCCTTATAGGTGTACTGCCCGGATTGCCACTCCTTATCGAGTAGAAGAATATCGTTGATGCTCTTCTTCCACAGCGAGACCGGAGTATTGGTCTTGAGGTTCTTCGTCTCGACCTGTTCGGCGAACGCAAACAGTGATTCCTTGGATGGGGGTTTCTCGCTCCTCACGAGGGGGGGAAATGCAGTAGGCGGTTCAGGAAGCTGCGATCGCCCTCCGAAGAGGGGAAGGGATATGCGGTCGCTCTCGAGGGAATATGTCGTCTGTAGATCGGCCGAATGCGACGTCGCAGTCGACAAGAAGGGATACTGACCGTAGGTTGCCGCGTAGGAGAGCCCATCCATCGTGTAGTCTACCGTGCGAGGGATCCCTCCGACGAAACCGATGTCGTACTCAGGCACATCGTCCTGGTTGGAATCCACGACGAGCCGATCGATCGTTCCGTTGCGGTACTCGGCTGTTTCCTCAGGTATTCCATCATCGTTCGTATCCAGCGTCACTTTCCCGCTGTAGGCCCCGATCTTCGCAGCAAGGTAGCTCTTCGTCGGTCCTGAAGGCAGCTTCCGATAGAGCTCCCCAGTGAGGTTTCCGTTGGAAAGCAATCCGTCGGAGACGTACGTGTTGATCTCGTTCTTACCGATAGAGCCGGAAGCGAGGAGCGATTCACCATAGACTTCAGGTGAGGGGGAGAAGGACTTGTCGTACAACGTCAAGAGTTTGCGTTTAGTCACGGCGTCCCGCGTATATCGAATCAGGGAAACGAGAACGGCCGCCGAGATGCTCGAGCTTGCCGACATGGAGAGGTACTGCTCGGTAAGCGCCGATCGGTAGCTCGTATCGAGGCGGATCCGCAACGATGCAAGTCTCGCATCTGTCGGGTAGGCTTGGACTGCGGTAGCGAGCAACTGCCGTGCCTTGAAGTCCCTGCCGAGCCCGACAAGGGCATCCGAGTAGTTTTCGAGATAGGAAGCGCTCGAGGTCCCAAGGCCCTGCAATACCGCGAGTGCTCGGCCGTATTGCTTTGTACGGATGAGTAGCGGGGCAAGCTTCATGCGACATTGAGTCTCGCCGAATCGGTCCCAATGGGATTCGTTCAACGCCGAGTCATAGGCGTCGATCGCTTGGGAGATCTTGCCGCCCACCGCTTCGTACATCTCGCCCTGCAAAAACAACGCGTCCGAATTGCCGGGATCGAACTCCAAAGCGACCCGGAGCAATGCCGACATTGTTGTCCAGTCTTTTTTCGCCAACGCCGAGCTACTTTGATCGACGTAGATTGAAGAGATTTTCGCGTTTTGGTCGGCGATGTTGGCGGCCGGACCGGAAGGAACCGCCTGTTGAGCCTGCATTGAGAGCTGCGAGACCGTCAAGATGAGTAGCAACCCGAGATAGGTAGTCTTCAACCCCATTAGGCCGACGAGGCATCGCGCTGGGGCCCTTGCTCCGCCAGCGGAATATTGAGCAGCTGCCGGATCTCACTATCGTCCAAAGTCTCTCGACTCACGAGGGTTTCGGCGAGGAGCGATAATTGATCCCGGTGGGTTTCGAGAATGTCCCGCGTTTCGTTGAGGCAATCCGTCAGGATCCGCTGAACCTCGTCGTCTATTTTTTGGGCGGTGAGCTCCGAATAATCCTTGTGCCGTGCTATCTCTTTGCCCAGGAAAATCGGCTCGTCCTCCTGTCCAAACGCTATAGGGCCTAGTTTATCACTCATTCCCCACTCGCACACCATCTTCCGCGCTATTTCTGTTGCCTGCTCGATGTCGTTCTTCGTGCCGGTTGTCGTCTCTCCGTAGACAAGCTGCTCTGCGACGTAGCCACCCATTGCGATCTTGATCCGATCGAGTAGCCACCCCTTGCGCCGTGAGTAGGTATCCTTCTCCGGGAGCGACATCGCCAGCCCGAGAGCCTGACCGTGCGGGATAACGGTCACCTTGTGCAGCGGATCGGAGTTCTTCAGGTAGTAGTGGAGCAACGCGTGGCCCGCTTCGTGGTAAGACGTCGCGAGCTTGTCTTCGGGGGAGATAACCCGCGACTTGCGAGCAATACCAAGCAGTACCTTGTCTCGAGCTTCCTCGAAATCCGTCATGTCGACCATCTCTCGGTTATTTCGAGCAGCGAACAAGGCGGCCTCGTTCACGAGATTCGCAAGGTCGGCTCCCGACGAGCCCGGTGTAGCACGTGCAATGCGAACGAGATCGACCTTCTTCGAGAGCGGGATTTTCGCGGAATGAATCGTGAGGATCGCCTCACGTTCCCTCACGTCGGGCATATCGACGACCACCTGTCGATCGAACCGACCGGGTCGAAGGAGGGCCGGGTCGAGCACATCGGGACGGTTCGTTGCTGCGAGCATGATCACCCCGTCCTTCGTATCGAACCCGTCCATCTCCACGAGCATCTGGTTCAAAGTCTGCTCTCGTTCGTCATGGCCGCCGCCGTAACCCGCCCCTCTCGTTCGGCCCACAGCGTCCAACTCGTCGATGAAGAGTATGCACGGTGCATTTCGCCTTCCCTGCTCGAAGAGGTCGCGAACGCGGCTGGCGCCGACTCCCACGAACATCTCGACAAAATCCGAACCGGACATGTGAAAGTAGTTCACTCCTGCCTCGCCTGCTATCGCTTTCGCGAGAAGGGTCTTCCCGGTTCCAGGCATACCGACTAGAAGTACGCCGGTCGGGATTCGTGCACCGATCTTTGTGAATTTCGCAGGATTCTTGAGGAAATCCACCACTTCCTGAAGCTCGTACTTCGCCTCGGTCTGCCCGGCAACGTCGGCGAAGGTGATTCGGCGACCGGAATCCAGATATCGCTTTGCACGGCTCTTGCCAAACGAGAATGCCTTGTTCCCGCTGCCCTGCACCTGTCGAAACATGAACCAGATAAACACAAAACCGAGGATCCAGGGAATGAAGTCTATGAATACTCGAAACGGTGAAACGCTCTTTGAGCCGCCTGCGATCTTCACGCCCTTCGCGCGCAGTTCGGGCATCAACTTGTCGTCATAATAGGGAATGGAAGTCTTGAAGGCGGTTTGTTGGCCCGATTTGCCCTTCAAGGTCCCGTTGATTTGAGTCTGGTCGAGTATCTTCACCGCCTGTACATCGCCCTGCTCGAGGTAGTTCAGAAAGGTGGAATAGGGTATCTCAGTCGTCGAGTTGTTTCCGTTCATGAGAAAGAGAACGAGAAACATCACGAGAAGTGCCGCCAGAAAGAAGAGAGCGAACTTGTTGTTGTGGAAGTTGAAATTGACCGGCCGTTGATCCTTGTTGTCTTTGTTATCGTTTTCTGAGCTCACGGTTGGTCTCCACGGTACTCGAAGGCAAAAACGATCTCCTTCCCTGGCACGTCTTTCTGGACTGAAAGGCCCGAGTAGTATCGCACCCTGTTCCGGTAGCCGAAGGCCTCACCTCCGACGGCCCAAACGCCGGTCCGGTCTTCGATGACGGGCAACCTTTCCCGAAAGGACTCTGGAACGCACCACTCATTGAAGAGCTTTTTGAGCGATTTCGTTCCTTCTTTCATTTGAATAGTATCCCCCGGTCTCCGCGATCGCACAACCAGGGGATGCCGGATCAGGGATTCCGGCAAAAAGATCCCGCGGGCACCTGCGCTCCCCTTCGGTACCGTGCTTACTGTGAAGCACAAGGTTGGCGTTATATTGTACGTACTGGGCTCAAATACATGGATAAGATAACTTCTTTTTGTTTCTAGGACAATATCGGGGTACAAAAAAACGGTATCGCCGCGGTGCTCGACTACGGCTCCGTGACCTTCAAGAATTCTTCCTCCGGAGCGTCGGCGTACGGGGCTTTCCAGGGGACGGAGGAATCCTTTCGGAATCCGCCGAGCAGCTCCAATTTGGTTAAAAAGCATGAGGACACTGCGAACTCGAATCTCTGCGGGAGCACGAAAAAAGCTTTCGGCGGAGACCGCGTACCCCTTTGCCCCGGGAGCCCACGGTAGAAGAAGCGCTGCACAGGTGTCGAGGATCCCGTTGATCTGCGCGGCCTGGTTCGTGAACGTCGCGGCCGCTTTGACGGCCGACGGGAAGATACTGCGAACGACCGGAATCAGGCGCCTGCGAACCCTGTTTCTGAGATAGCGTTCGTCGCTATTGGTTTCATCCACTCGGTAGTCGACGCCGCGGCCCGCCAGATAGTCGAGCACCTCCTGGCGCGTACAGCCAAGCAACGGTCGGATAATCTTCCGTCTCTGTTCCGGGATTCCTGACATACCCTGGAGGTGCCCGCCTTGCAAGAGTCGCATGAGGAGCGTCTCGAGTTGGTCGTCCATGGTATGGGCGACCGCTATCCATTCCGCGCCGCCGTTCTCCGCCGCCTTCTCTATCATCTCGTAACGCAGCTCGCGGGCCACTTCCTCTGTGCTGCGATTCTCCGTGGAGGCAATCTCGCGAATACGTCCCTCTTCGATCCGCCGGACACGCAGCTCGACGCCGAGCTCCGAACACAGAGATTCGAGGAAGGAGACATCTCGCTCATGTTCCGCCCGGGCGCGGAGGCCGTGAACGACGTGAACCGCTGTGATTTCGGTTTTCAACCGCGTCGAATCAATCAACGAGCACAGGAGCGCAGTGGAGTCAGCACCGCCGGAGACGGCAACAATCAGCCGGGTCGCGGACCGAACGCCGAATCTTCGAAGCGAGTCCTCGACCTTTCGGACTAGCTCATACCTGTCGTCGATTGAGGTCATTCATCACCTGCTCGACCGGCCGCTCTGAAAGCGATAGAATTCCGTTTGCCGCAGCGCCCAGCGCATCGGACAGCTTTCGCCACTCGGAATCGGATGGAATGCCCAAGACGTGGTCAACGACGCTGCCCCGATTCGGCCTTCCTATACCTACGTAGAGGCGCTTGAACTCACTGGAGCCCGCGTGCTTGATGATCGAGGCAAGACCATTGTGACCGGCGCTCGATCCACGGCTTTTCATTCGACAGCTACCGACAGGGAGATCGAGGTTGTCGCAGACTACGACGAGTTCCTCGAGGTCGCACCGACTTTTCGAAAGCAACTGATCAAGCACTTCGCCCGACCGGTTCATGTAGGTCAAGGGCTTCACGAGGTAGAGGGGTTCCCCCCCGAGAGCTGCGCGAGCAAGAAGGTATTGCCGGAAAATGGGCTTGCGGAACCGACAGCCAAGTTCGTCTGCGACCCGGTCGACGACCATGAACCCAGCGTTGTGCCGTGTCTCGGCATATTCGTCGCCCGGGTTCCCAAGTCCAAGGACGAGGAGAGCCAGTCCCTATTCCTCGTTTTCGTCCGTATCTTCGGCGGCTTCGGCTTCCGCCTCCGCCTCCGCTTCGGCTTCCGCGAGCTCCTCCTCTTCGGCAGCCGCAACCAGGATTTCCTCTTTTGCGTGAGTTACTGCGACAATGACCTGATCCGGAGTATTGAGAACCTTGACTCCCTCAATCTCGGGAATCTCTTCCACATGGATCGACTCTCCGATGCCCAGCGCAGCGATGTCGAGATCTATCTTCTCCGGAATGTCCTTCGGCAAACACTCAACCTCGATCTCGTGCAGACGTTGTTCGAGAATTCCGCCCTCTCTGACCCCGGTGGGATTCCCGAAAAGGTGGACCGGCACGTTGGTTCTCAGCACTTTGCCGCTTTCGATTTCGAAGAAATCGATGTGAGTTATTCGCCCTGAGAGAACGTCCTCCTGAAAGTCCTTTACCAGGACGTCATGAGATTTTCCGTCAAACGAAAGACTCACAATAGTATTCTCGGTTATCCGCTTGAACTTCAGACCAAACTCGTGCTCATCGACTGACACCGACGCGGTGCCGGCGTGACCATACATGACGGCGGGAATTCGTCCATTCCTACGCAGCTCACGCGTAGCTCCCTTGCGTATTTCCTTCCGCACGGTCGCGGAGAGGCTTTTCTGATCCATCTAGTGCTCCTTGATTTCTGTAGTGGGTTCCTGATTCTGGGACGGCAGGATTCGAACCTGCGAATTGCCGGTACCAAAAACCGGTGGCTTACCACTTGCCGACGTCCCAATGCGTTCTATCGCATCAAAGCTCTTGACTCATATCCTGTTCCTCGACTTGGTCTGATTCATCGAGGCTTCCATCGGAGTCCGGAGAGGTGTCGGCATCCTCGCTTTCGCTCGCCTTCCGATATTCCTCCAGGATCCTGTCCTGAAGCATCCCGCGGAAGGTGGAGTTGATCGGGTGAGCTACGTCCTTGTATTCACCCGTCTTCGTCTTCCTGCTGGGCATTGCAATGAAGGCGCCGTTCTTCCCCTCGATCACCTTAACGTTGTGAACCACGAAGCAATCGTCGAACGTCACGGTCACGTACGCTTTCAGCTTCCCATCTGCAGCGACCTGTCTGATGCGAATGTCAGTGATATCCATAAAAGAAAACCTCCTCGCTTCCGCGGTTCCCAGCCAGCTTCATTGTAATATGGCGTTCGGCATCGATCAAGCAAAATAAGCCGATGTCCGTGTACACCAATACCGTCAACCGCAGCTACGTTTTCACTGAACGCGTGGCAAACAGGAAAGACGTGAAAGCAACAGGTCCCTGCCTTCGAGTCGTGCTCCAAGAGCAATTACTTACTGCACAAAGACCTGCTTTTCAAAGATCGTTCCATTCGACAATCGTACGAGGCTTTGTGCCCCCCTTTTTCGGAAATAGACTACACCGAAAAATCGATCGCTGTCAATTCTCGCATACCGTCGTCAAGGCCGCCGTCTTTAGGCGAATCTGCCCTCGAAAACGGCCAGAAAAATGGATTGAAACCTGAAACAAAAGAGTTGACACGAATTATATGATACCCTTAGATTGAGACTATTACGGGACTCAATTCGTACGGTTCTATGAGGGTGATTATGATGCCAATCGAGCAGGATTCGGATCTGGAGCTACTGACCTACCGAATGCAGGGCGAGGACAACTTTGACGAAGAAGATCACGAGGACGAAGACTACTACGAAGACAGCTTTGACGACTATGAGAACGACTACGACGAGGAGTTCGACGACTTCGACGAGGAAGACAACATCGAGGAAGAGTATCACGACGACCTGACCGATGAGCTCGATGAGGACTTCGACGAGGAGGACGAAGAAGAGGATTTCGAAGAAGACGAAGAGTATCTAGACGATGACTACGACTACGATGACGGCCTCGACTATGACGATTTCGATGAGTAAAGACTCTTTGCCTGGAACCAGAGATTTTCCAAGTCGTAGAATTCCCGCCGTTCGGCGTCCATCAAATGGACGACGATTTCATTGCAGTCCAATATAATCCATCCGGTATCTTCCACCTGACGGTGTTTGCGCCGTATTTCGATTTCATTTTCCGACAGAAATTCATACAGCTGACGCACGAGGCCCTGCAGGTGTGCGTTGCTGCCGACGGTTGTGATGACGAAGTAGTCGGTCCAGCTACTCTGCCCGTTGACATCCAGCACCTTCGTGTCTATGCCTTTGTGTTCTTCGAGAAAACGGCCAATTGAAAGCGCTTTCTTCCGCCTATTTGCAGTATCTGCCATCGAAATCCTTTCCAAGGATGATCGTCACATCATACGAGGTCTCAAGCTGAATCGGTTGGCCCCCGCCGGATTTTTGCGCGGCATTCGCAAGGGTCGAAACCGAAGGCGCGACGGGCTGGCTCGCGATTTGAGTGCATTTGATGATGCTGGCAACTTTCTGCGCCTGCGAAATATTACCGCTGCGATCGAGGATCTCCGTATGGGCGTAGTCCTGTCGGTCCGCGTTGCCCACCGATACCACGTCATAGCCGAAGCTCTGAAAGATCTGCGAGGTCCGGTGCGCCAATCCGGTAACTTGAGTACCGTTCAGGATCTGGAGCCGAGCATTCAGGCTCTGGTCTGAAGCGGTCTGTGGATTAGCGAGAGAGGTCAGTGTTTGTTGCACGGTCTCTCGGAGCAGACGTCCATCGTAATGCGGAAACAGCAGTTGCTGCCCGTCTACCGCACGATCCACGCCGAGTACCCGTTGGAATACGATTTTCTCCGCGTCCAACTTGGACATCAGGCCTATGAAGCTCAGCAGTGAGCGGCGATTCATGTCGGTCGAAACCCAGCTTCGGAACGCGGTGTAGACCCCTCCTTCATCGAACAGCGCCGAATGTGTGCCGATCGCCTTGAGGAGGGACTGAACGAACCGCTGCCTTCGCGAGATAACCTCGATTTCGCTGTCAGAAGGACGCTTGAAGCTCAAATAGGACTCCACTTTGCTACCGTCCAGTGTGATGCTTCCCGATGGCAACAACACCATCGGATTCGTGTCCGTTTGCTGGACAGGATTGGCGATGAATAGGTTGAGACCTCCCAGCAGGTCGACGATTTTGGGTATGTCCGTGATATCCGTCTCGATGTAGAGTGGAACCGAGCTGCCGATCAGACTCGCGATTTTGGCCCGGTACGCATCTTCCTTGCCGGGTTTGAACAGAACGTCGATACGATCGATCTTCTGGATCGAGCCGATGAGCGATCCCACGTTCCCTGGAATGTCGAGTAGGGCTCCTTTCTGGGTCTTGGGATCGTAGGAAAACAGCTCGGTAAACAGCAAGGTGTTGCTGACAGCTGAGATCGGCGGCGTCCCGCCCGTTGCCGTCGCCAGAGCCGTACTGTTTGAAGCGTCGGATGCGACCGGAGTTGTGGAGGATCGAGCGCCATTCGAGCCACCATCTGCGGCTGATGATACTGGAGGCGCCGCGCCGTCGGGTCCGCCTATCGACGACTGCGCGACTTCGCGCCATTTTACAAGATGGGTCCGGTCTGTAACGAAGAATGCAACCGTGAACGGCCCGCCTTTCTTGACTAGCTCGGTAATCTTGTCCGTCCGCACCTGCGCGTACAAAAAGATGCCCGTTCCGACAAGGATCAAAATGATGACCAACAGGAGCAGGAACCCCTTGTCAAATCCGCCTCTTCTTCTCAATCCGAATCCCTTTGTATGTAGAGCATGTTCTCTTCAATATATCTAAATACCGATTCCGGTACAATGTGCCGGTAGGCTTTCCCCTCACGAACCCGGGCCCGGATTTCGCTGGAGGATACAGGCAGGAGGAGATTGTCCAGGTAAACATGTTGATAGGAGAATGCAACCTTCTCTCGAAATGTGCGATGCGCGATCACGATGTCCACCATTTCCACAAGCAGTTCGTGATCTTTCCATGTCTGGAACCCCTCTATCAAATCATCGCCAATCACGAGCGCCAATCGTCCGGTAATATCGTACTGCGACAGGAGCACCGGGATCGTCTCGACTGTATAGGAGGTCCCACCGCGCCGTATCTCGCAATCGTCGACAACGAGCGAGTCGATCTCGGCGACCGCAGAACGCAACATCTCTATCCGCTGAGCCGACGTGGTTGCGCCACTCGGCTCCTTATGAGGCGCCTCGGCAGCCGGCACGAGTATTATCCGTTCGTAGTCGAGCTGCTTCAGAAGTTCCTCTGCGAGGAAAAGATGACCGATGTGAGGAGGATCGAAGCTTCCCCCGAACAGGACCGTTCTCATAAGCGCTGCGGAACGGTCCTGAACATGGCTTCAATCAAATCCTTCACTCCCTTCCGGGTCACCGCAGAGATGCCCAGCACGATCTCCTCCGGGAGAGCTTCTCGCAACCCGGCAAGTGCAGCGTCGGTATCCGCAATATCAAGCTTCGTCCCCACCACGAGTCGCGGCTTCGCCAATAGCTCGGGATTGAACGATTCGAGCTCTGCAGTCAACACGCAGAAGGCCGCAGCCGGGTCGCCGTCAGTGAGGTCGATGAGGAAGATCAGCATTGCCGTCCGAGAAACATGTTTCAGAAATTGCGTCCCGAGGCCGGCTCCATGTGACGCCCCTTCGATAATCCCCGGGATGTCTGCGAGCACCAGCTCGCGATCCTGGTCGCGAAGCATTCCGAGATTCGGCGTGCGAGTGGTGAACGGCCAGTTTCCGATCTTGGGATGGGCGTTGGTAAGAATCGAGAGAAGGGTCGACTTCCCGGCGTTGGGATGTCCGACGAGCCCAATGTCGGCAATGAGGTTCAGCTCCACCCGAACTGCCGCTGTGATTCCCTCTTGGCCGGGCTGGGCAAATCGCGGGGCCTGCCGCCGCGACGTCGTGAAATGGCTGTTCCCGCGGCCGCCCCTCCCACCGCTCAGGAATCGCCATTCGCCCTCGGTTTCGAGATCTTTCAGGACCGCGCCGGTCTCTCGGTCTCGGAGGAGGGTTCCCGGAGGGACCTCGATAGTCACGTCCTTCCCGTCCCGCCCATGCTTGCATCTTCCGTGGCCGGACTCACCGTTTTCGGCTCGAAAGCTCCGCTGAACCTTGAGATGAGATAGTGTTTTCAGATTCCGTCTTACTACGAAAACGACATCGCCACCCCGTCCGCCGTCACCGCCGTCAGGGCCGCCTTTCGGAACGTACTTCTCTCGCCGAAACGACACGGCACCCGGGCCGCCGTTGCCGGAGCTTACTTCGATCGTGGCCTCGTCGACAAAGCCGAACACGATCGGCGCCCGCTCACTCGCTCGCGGGAGAGATGTTGACGTACTTTCGTCCGAGATGTTCTTTGAATACGACCGTGCCGTGTACCTTGGCAAAGAGGGTGTCATCCTTTCCCTTGCCCACGAACTCGCCGGGATGGAATCGGGTACCCCGCTGCCGAACGATTATGGAACCGGCTTTCACCAGTTCACCGCCGAAATGCTTCACTCCGAGTCGCTGAGCGGCCGAATCTCGTCCATTTTTGGAGCTGCCACCGCCTTTCTTATGTGCCATTCTGCGTCTTCTCCTCAGTCTCTTTCGAAATTGTCAACCGAACATGATCGGGATACTCGGCGGCAAGTTCGCCCACCCCTTTCAGCAACATGTCCGTTATTCCACGCCCGTACTCGATCACGTCGCCGTCTCGGGAAACGACCTCGAGTTGCAGGCTCCCCGGCCGCTCTGTTTGCCCGCCGACCACGAAACCCGCACTCGCCTCAATGGTCCGTGCGGCCGTGAGCAGGAGCACGCTTGCCGCCGCGCACGCAGGATCCTGACCCCGAGCCGCAAGGCCGGCGTGTCCGTCCGCCGTGAGGGTGCGAAGAACCCCGCTCGCGTCGACGGTCGCGCGGATTCGAAGCAAGGCTACGCTCCGACGATGTCTTCCACTCGAACGACGGAGTACTGCTGTCGGTGCCCCCGTTTCTTGCGGTAGCTCTTCCGTCTCTTGTACTTGAAGACGACCACCTTTGCGCCCTTCTCGTGCTTTTCGAGCTTCGTCTTGACGAGGACGCCCTTCACGAAGGGGGTTCCGACCTTCACCTTCTCACCGTCACTCAGTAACATGACGTGATCGAAATCGAGCTCGTCGCCTTCAGCCCCCTCGAGTCGGTCGACCTTCAGCAAGCCGCCTTTTTCGGCTCTGTATTGCTTTCCCTTGATATCAACAAGTGCGTACATCGATCTTTAACCTCTGATTTCACTTTCCGGACGCTGGAAGGCCCGAGTTCACGCCTATGGCGCTATTTGGAGGAATATATTACACATTGCCGATTGCTCGGTCAAGTCCGCGGATGAGGCGCGGAAAGCTCTCTATACCAACAGGGTTGTCCCCATCAAGTAGCGGTCAACCTCTCGAGCAACGGATCGCCCCTCATGGATCGCCCAGACGACGAGCGATTGTCCCCTCCTCATGTCTCCCGCCGCGAAAACACCCTCCTCGGTGGTGTTGAACTTGCCATAAGCTGCCTTCACGTTGCTACGCAGGTCGCGTTCCACCTTGAAGTCCTCAACAACCGCGTCTTCGGGTCCGAGGAAGCCCATTGCAAGAAGCACCAAGTCGGCCCTGAACTCCTCCTCGCTTCCGGGAATCTCGGTCATGCTCCATTTGCCGTTCTCGCCCTTCTGCCATTCGACCCGCACCGTTCGGGCGGACTTCACCTGGCCGTTCTCATCCCCGACGAACTCCTTTGTCAGGATGCAGTACTCTCGTGGGTCCTTGCCGAAAACCTCGATGGCCTCTTCGTGTCCGTAGTCGTACTTGAGGAGTCGCGGATACAGCGGCCACGGGAAGTCGTCGGTACGCCCCTTCTCCGGTTCGGGCAGAACCTCGAAGTTGCTGAGGCCGGCGCATCCGTGCCTCATGGCGGTGCCGATGCAATCGCAACCGGTGTCTCCGCCACCGATGACGATGACGTGCTTTCCTTTCGCCGAGATGTGATTCCCGTCAGTTAGGTTTGAGTCGAGCAAGCTCTTCGTATTGGCGTGGAGAAACTCCATGGCGAAATGCACTCCACCGAGCTCACGCCCAGGGATAGGGAGGTCGCGTGGCTTGGTTGCGCCGCAGGTCAGCACGACCGCATCGAACTCACTCCGCAGTTCCGCGGCGGAAACATCGACCCCGACGTTTGCGTTCGTGACGAACTCCACGCCTTCGGCCGCCATGATATCGAGCCGTTTTTGAACGAGTCCCTTGTCGAGCTTCATGTTCGGAATTCCGTACATCAGCAGACCGCCGATTCGATCCGAACGTTCGTAAACGGTCACGAGATGACCCGCTTTGTTGAGCTGTTCAGCAGCGGCAAGCCCCGATGGTCCACTGCCCACGACCGCAACCCGTTTCCCGGTACGAGCTTCGGGAGGTTCCGGGACAATCCACCCGTTTTCGTAGGCAAGGTTGATTATGTAGTTCTCGTTCTGTTTGATAGTGACCGCCGGTTCGTTGATTCCCAGCACGCAGGCGGTTTCACAGGGCGCGGGGCAGACGCGTCCGGTGAACTCGGGAAAGTTGTTGGTCTTTCGCAGCCGAATGTAGGCGTCGTGCCAGCGTCCTCGGTAGACGAGGTCGTTCCACTCCGGGATGAGGTTGTCGACAGGGCATCCGTAGGATGATTGGCAGAACGGAACGCCGCAGTCCATGCACCGGGCACCCTGATTCTGGCGCTCCTCCCGCTTGACCTCCTGATGAAACTCCTTGAAGTCTTTAATTCGCTCGTCGGCTTTCCGATCGGGAACTGCCTGGCGGGCGATTTCCATGAATCCGGTAGGTTTGCCCATGTTTAGACTGCCTCCTGAAGCGCTTCTTTTTCCTGCATGAGGACGCGCTTGAAATCAGTCGGCATGACCTTCACGAACTGATTCCTTGTTTCCCGCCAACCTGCGAGGATCGCCTGCGCGACGGTGGAGCCGGTGTACTTCTCGTGATCTTCGATCATCTTTCGTATCTCTTTCAAGTCATCCTCTTGGGGGGTCTCGAGCTCGACCATTTCCATGTTGACGTTCGGTGTGAGCTCTTCGGAGGGGTCCCACACGAAGGCGATTCCCCCGCTCATGCCGGCCGCGAAATTGCGCCCGGTAGAGCCGAGAATCACGACGCGTCCTCCGGTCATGTATTCACAGCCGTGGTCGCCAACCCCTTCGACGACGACGTGAGCTCCCGAGTTTCGCACGCAGAAGCGTTCGGCCGCTCGACCTCGAATGAAGGCGGTACCGTCGACGGCTCCGTAGAAGGATACGTTGCCGACGATGATATTCTCCTCAGGCACGAAATGTGCTTCTTCGGGCGGGTAGATGATGAGGTTCCCCCCGGAAAGCCCCTTTCCTGTGTAATCGTTGGTGTCCCCCTCGAGCTCGAAGGTCACCCCCGAGGCGAGCCATGCGCCAAAGCTCTGCCCGGCAGAGCCCGAAAACTTGACGTGGATCAGGTCAGCAGGCAGCCCCGCTTCGCCATAACGTTTTGCGATCTCATGGCTCAACATGGTTCCGGTCGCCCGATCGGTGTTCGTGATCGGGAGATCGAGTTTAACCTGTCTTTCTTTGTCCAGTGCGTCATGGCACAACCGGATGAGCTCGCGATCCAAGACTTTTTCAAGCCCGTGGTCCTGCGAAATCGTGCAGCAAACCTCGGTTTCAGGTCGCGGTTTGACTGCCGGGTGGAGCACGCCTTCGAGGTCTACGCTTTGAGTCTTCCAATTGCGCACCGAGTCATCGGGCTCGAGCATGTCCACCCGGCCGACCATTTCGCGAACCGTGCGAAATCCGAGCTCAGCCATCACCCGGCGCGCATCCTCCGCTACGAAGTAGAGGAAGTTGACGACATCCTCGGGCCGCCCGGTGAACTTCTTCCGGAGCTCTGGGTCCTGTGTCGCGATCCCAACCGGACAGGTGTTGAGGTGACATTTGCGCATCATGATGCAGCCCATGGAAATCAGCGCGGAGGTTGCAAATCCGTACTCTTCGGCTCCGAGAAGCGTAGCAATCACGACGTCGCGACCCGTTTTGAGCTGGCCGTCCGTCTGCAGCACGACTCGACTGCGCAGGTCGTTCAACACCAGGGTTTGATGCGTTTCGGCAATACCGAGCTCCCACGGGCTCCCCGCGTGTTTGATGCCGGTAAGCGGAGAGGCCCCTGTTCCTCCGTCATGTCCGGATATAAGGATATGGTCGGCGTGCCCCTTCACGACTCCCGCGGCCACGGTTCCCACGCCGACCTCGGAAACCAGCTTCACACTGATCCTGGCCGCCGGATTAGAGTTCTTGAGATCGAAGATCAGCTGCGCGAGGTCTTCGATTGAATAGATATCGTGGTGAGGTGGCGGGCTGATCAGCCCCACTCCGGTGGTCGAATGCCGTGTGCGGGCAATGAAGTCGTAAACCTTGTGCCCAGGAAGCTCTCCTCCCTCGCCGGGTTTCGCTCCCTGCGCCATCTTGATCTGAATCTCGTCCGCGTTGGTGAGGTAGTTGATCGTCGCCCCGAAGCGGCCCGAGGCAATCTGCTTGATCGCCGAGCGCTTGGAGTCGCCGTTCGGCAGCGGCTGGTACCGTGAGGTCATCTCGCCGCCCTCGCCGGTATTCGACTTTCCGCCAATGCGATTCATCGCTATCGCGAGGGTCTCGTGGGCCTCCTGCGAAATCGAGCCGAAGCTCATGGCACCCGTGGCAAAACGTTTCACGATCTCGCTTGCCGGCTCTACCTCTTCAATAGGTATCGGGTTGCCTTTCTTGAAGCGCAGGAGACCTCGAATCGTCGCCTGCTCGGCGCTTCTCTGGTCCTGAAGATCTCGAAAACGATCGAAGGCCCCCTGATTCTTCTGACGCACCGCAATCTGCAAGTTTGCAATCGACTCCGGGTCCCACATGTGACGTTCCCCGCCGACCCGCCAATGATACTCTCCGGGGTTGAACGAATCGAAGCCGATCGGAAGGTTGCGCTTGGGGAAGGCCATCGCGTGACGCTGAACTGCTTCGGCCGCGAGCACGTCGAACCCTGAACCTTCGATCCGACTTGCCGTTCCGGTGAAACAGCGCTTGATGACCTCGTCTTTCAACCCGATTGCCTCGAAGATCTGTGCCCCCTTATAGCTCTCGAGCGTCGAGATACCCATCTTGCCGAAGACCTTCCTGAGCCCTTTGGCAAGCGCATACCTGTAATGATCGACGATCTCATTATCGCTCAACCCTTCGTCAACGAGCCCTTCGCGCTGCATTTGCCACATCGCTTCGAAAGCGAGATACGGGTTGATCCCGTCCGCGCCGTACCCGAGGAGCATACAGAAGTCGTGTACCTCTTTCGGTTCGCCCGACTCGACTATGATTGCGATCTCCGCTCGCTTCGCCTCCCGCACGAGGTGCTGATGAACGGCCCCTATCGCAAGCAGGGGGCTTACCGGTACGCTCTCCGGACCGGCGTTCCGGTCGGTTAGAACCACCAGGCTGTAGCCGTCCTCGATGGCCCGTTCGCTCTCGGTGCAAAGCCGATCCAGACAATCAATCAGGCCGGCGGCCCCTTTTGCCGCGGGAAAAGTCATGTCGATCGTCTTTGTTCGCCAGCCGCGATAATCGAGGTGTTTAACGCTCGCAAGCTCCTCGTTTGTGAGAATGGGCATCGGAAGGTGGAGGCGGTGACAGTGCTCCGGAGTGCGCTCGAGCAGGTCCTTTTCGGGCCCGATGAAGCTCTCGAGGCTCATGATATTCTCTTCGCGGATCGAGTCGATCGGTGGGTTCGTTACCTGGGCGAAAAGCTGTTTGAAGTAGTCGTAGACCAGCCGGGGTCGCTCCGAAAGACAGGCAAGTGCACTGTCATTGCCCATGGATCCCAGTGGCTCTTTCTTGCCGTCTACCATCGGCTTGAGAATTATCTCGAGATGCTCGAGAGTGAACCCGAACATCTTCAGGCGTTGACCTAGAGACTCCGGATAAAAGCCGTGAGCGTTCTCGCTCTTCGGTAGGTCGCCGAACTCGATGCGCTGTGCAGCAAGCCAGTCCGCATAGGGGTATTCCCCGGCGATGCGCTCCTTGATCTCTTCGTCCTCGATGATTCGTCCCTCGTCGAAATCGACGAGAAACATTCGCCCCGGCTGGAGGCGCCCTTTCTGGATGATTTTCTCAGGCGGCAATCGGAGGACTCCCACCTCGCTAGCCATGATGACGAGGTCGTCATCGGTGACGTAGTAACGGCTCGGGCGCAGCCCGTTTCTGTCGAGGACTGCACCGATGTAGTGCCCGTCGGTGAAGCTGATGGACGCCGGGCCGTCCCAGGGCTCCATCAGCGAGGCGTTGTACTCGTAGAATGCGTGCTTCGTTTCGCTCATCGCCTGGTGATTTTCCCAGGCTTCCGGAATCATCATCATCACCGACTCGGGGAGACTTCGGCCCATCATATAGAGGAGCTCGAGGGCGTTGTCGAAGCTGCCGGAGTCCGAAAGATCCGGTTCGATGATCGGAAAAATCTTGCGCAACTCCTCTCCCATCGGGCCGTGACGAAGAGTGTTCTCGCGTG
This sequence comes from uncultured Spirochaetales bacterium, assembly GCA_964506755.1. Classification (GTDB taxonomy): domain Bacteria; phylum Spirochaetota; class Spirochaetia; order DAHUYW01; family DAHUYW01; genus CAZDMH01. Next base: position 35,780 of record CAZDMH010000016.1, on the reverse strand, counting down.
CTTTCATCTTGTTGACGTTACCCTTGAGGGTGTTGATCTCCCCGTTGTGTGACATGAAACGCAACGGTTGCGCCCGATCCCAGCTCGGGAAGGTGTTCGTCGAGAAGCGTGAATGGAGCATCGCAAGGTGCGTGATGTATTCCGGGTCCGCCAGATCCTTGAAATAGGGTACGAGCTGACCGGGAGTAAGCATGCCTTTGTAGACGATGACCTTCGTGGATAGGCTGCAGATGTAGAAGAAGTCGTCCGGATCGTGTTCTTTCCCGCGCAGCTTGTGCGTGGCGAACTTGCGCAGAACGAAGAGCTCGCGGTCGAACTCCTCTATCGCCGTATTCGGCCCGGCACCGATGAAAAGCTGCTCGATGACCGGCTCCGACGCCTTCGCGGCCTCCCCGATCTTGGAGTTGTCCACCGGAACAGAACGCCATCCTAGGAGAACCTGTTTCTGCTCGGCGACGAGCTCCTCAACCACCGCCTTGCATTGCCTGCGTTGCTCGGTGTCCTGAGGAAGGAATACCAGGCCCGCAGCGTATTTTCCGCGCTCAGGAAGTCCGAATCCCGTCTCGCGAGCCGCCTTCTCGAGCAGCTCCCATGGCATTGCCGTCAAGATACCAGCTCCGTCGCCGCTATTCTTTTCACTTCCAACCGCGCCGCGGTGGGTCATGTTCACGAGTATCTCTTCGGCGTCTACTATTATCTCGTTGCTTCTCTTCCCTTTGAGATGGGCTACGAATCCGATCCCGCAGTTTTCTTTTTCATACGCGGGCTCGTAAAGCCCGATCTTGCCGGGACGTTTCACGAATGGCATATCATCACCTCTGAGCACATTTCTAGCTGCATTGTTAGTATATCAAATCAGCAATTTGTGTGCCAACACTCAGCAAGTCTTTTCTGGGAATAGAAATGCGATTTTCGCCGGTTTCGAACGCCTGTGAGGGTCCGACCAAAATGTCGGATTCTTGCCCCGCGTTCCTACCGATTGGTAGGATTCGTGCTACATCCGATCGAGGAACGGGACCCCGACCAGCCAGAAGGCGTTTTTCAGGACCTGGAGGACGGCTCGCGAAAGAGTGACACGCGTAACAACGAGGTTCACATCATCATTGTGTAGAACCGGATTATCGTGGTAGTAGCGGCTGAAGGTTTGGGACAGATCATACAGGTAGCCGGTTATTATCGCCGGCGAGAGCTCCTGAGCCGCTCGTTCGACGACTTCCGCATACCCGGCGACCAGCTTGACGAGCTCCCACTCGTCACCGCGTTGTATGAGTGAAGGATCGAAACGGCCGTCGTTGAATTGGCCGGCACGCTCTTCGTACTTCCGCAGAACGCTCGAGATGCGTGTGCCCATGTACTGAAGGTAGGGACCGGTGTTGCCCGTGAAGGAGATCGACTCTTCGGACTTGAAGACCATGTCTTTTACGGGGCTGACCTGAAGCAGGTAGTAGTTGAGCGCGCCAAGGGCTATTGCCCCAGCCGTTCCCGCTACATCACCGACCTCCTCTTCCCTTCCCTTGGCTCGAATCTCTTCGCCCGCCATCGCTGATAGCTCCGTAATAAGATCGTCTGCGTCCACGACCGTGCCTTCGCGGGACTTCATCTTGCCTTCCGGAAGGTTCACCATTCCGTATGAGAGATGATGGAGGCTTTTCGCCCACGGGTAGCCGAGGCGGGTAAGCACGGAAAACAGCACGCGAAAGTGGTGTCGTTGCTCCGACGCAACAACATATATGAGTCGGTCGAAGGGAAAGTCCTCGTGCCTCGCCAGCACCGTCCCGATGTCCTGCGTCACATAGAGTGAGGTTCCGTCCCCGCGAAGCAGTACCTTCTTGTCCAGTCCCTCCTCCGACAGATCTACCCAGACTGAGCCGTCCTCCTCTCGATAGAACAACCCCTGATCCAGCCCTTTCAGGACCTCTGCTTTCCCCGCACTGTAGGTCTCACTTTCGAAGTAGAGGGTGTCGAACGAGATCCCCGTCTTCCTGTAGGTGGCCTGGATACCCTCAATGGCCCACCCGTTCATCTTCCTCCACAATTCGAGAACTTCGGTGTCTCCGTCCTCCCATTTCCGCAGCATCTCGCGCGCCTGTTCTTCCGCCTGAGGATCCTCCTTCGCCCACTGTGCAAAGCGGACGTAGTAGTCACCTACGAAGTGATCACTCTTCTTCCCGACCGATTCCGGCGTCGAGCCGCCGCCGAACTTGCTATATGCCAACATTGACTTGCAGATATGGATGCCGCGATCATTGATGAGGTTCACCTTGCGTACGTCGGCTCCGCAGGCAAGAAGAATACGGGAGACACTCTCGCCGATCGCGTCATTGCGAAGATGCCCGAGGTGGAGCGGCTTGTTCGTGTTGGGACTGGAGAACTCGATCATCGTCTTCTGGCCCATGAGAGCGCCCGAGCGTCCATACTCCTCGCCCTCTTCCATAACCGCTTTGACGGTTTCCGCGGCTACCTCGGCGACGTCCAGGAGAACGTTGACGTAGGGGCCGGCGTTCTCGGCCTTGCCGGAGGGAGCATCCTCGCTCGACAGAAGTTGATTGACCTCTTCTGCGATCGAGGCGGGGGAGCTGCGCAGCAGCTTCGCGTACTTGAACATGGGGAAAGAGATATCTCCCAGGTTTGGATCCGGCGGACGCTCGGTCACGATTTGTCCTGCCGTGACCTCGAGAGCCCCGCCCCCCTTGGTTTGTGCAAGTCTATTGAGAGCGGCGGCGACGGCCGCTTCCCATTGATCTTTGATCGTCCTCATTTCGGCTTCCGGGAGTCCTGTGTGAAGAGATGTTCGAATATCTGGTGACCTTAGCCGAAATATCCGATCAGGGCAAGCATGTGGGTAAACTGCTCCGGTCCCTCTCGTCGGAACGAACCCAGAAATGGGTTGCAGCTCGTGCAATCGACTATCGCCGTGATGTCACGAACGCCGGCTCCTTCGAGAAGTCGAAGGTTGGCTTCCATCAGGTCGAGATAGAACCGCCCGTTTCTTTCCCGTACAGATGAACCTCCGAAGCGGGACCGAAAGAGATTCGCTCTCTCGACGGGTACGTCGTAGCAGCACGAACCGATACCCGGTCCGACCACTGCTTTGACGTTGCTTGCCCGGGTTCCGTAGGTTCGTCGCATGGCTTCGAGGCTCTCAATGGCGATACCGGTTCCCCTCCAACCGGAGTGCGCAACCCCAAAGGCGCCGCTCTCTGCGTCCATTAGGAAGATGGGGTAGCAGTCGGCAACTCGGACCCCAAGCACGAGCTCACTTTCGGCTGCAACAAGACCGTCCCCCTCTGTCAGCGGCGCAACCTGAGCGACGTCGCAAGCGGGAAGCTCGTCTGCAACGATCACCCGCGTTGAATGGATCTGTGCGAGCAGCCGGAGCCTGTGTTCTTCCACCGCGAGCGACGATAGTAAACGCTTCCGTGCAGGTTCTGCAGATGCCTCTCCCCACATGTCCCCCGCTCCCATCAAGGTAATGCAAATATGCGGGCACCGCGCGTCCGACCCATCGTCGATCGGAAGTACGACATAGTCGTCATGTGAGTGAGTCGCAATGGTAGTGGAATTGATCATGCGCCCGTTCCGAGCTCGAGGTCCAACAGCCCACCGAGTATTTCGTTGGCGGCTGCCAGATGCCCAACCCCCACGCGAAGCGACATCAACAAACGCCGATTCTCCCGGCCACCGATCTGACTGAGATTGGAAATGGTGTCGTAGGTGTCATCACCGTGTCCGTGAAGCACGCCGTCGAGCACCGATTGGAGGGCGCTCAGACATCGTTTTGCCTCCGTTACGAGAACCTCGGCGTCATGGTCGGCCGCCGAAAAAACCGAAGCCACGGCCCTTTCGCGCGAAGCGGGCAATCCCTGCTCGCGTTCGATTTCATGAACGATCTTACCCCGTGGGCCGTCCTTAGACATTTCTGCGTCTAGACTCCGGATTCCTTGCGGCAACAACTCAATTCCGTTGTAGGCGTCCGTGAACTCCTTGCGATTGTCGTCCTTATAGAACTTGCCATCGAGGAGGAATATCTTGACAGTCCGATTGAGCACCTTGCTGAAAACCTGATCGAGGAAACCACGAACGAAAGCTATCGAATGCTCGTGTCTCGCCACGGCAGGGATTCCTTCGGTACGTGATCGGTAGTTCGTCAGGTATGGCAACTCGCCGAGCCTCAACATCTTGACGGCCGCCTCCAGCAGCTGCCTTCGCTTCCGCTGCCGGGCGAAGTGAGCGACGCGCTCCTCGAGACGCTCGAGCCAGAATTGCTTGAAAAGCACGAACCAGTCTTCCCCTCCCCCTTTGAGGGCGGGCATCCAATCGGAGTCGTTTACCACAACACGGATGATGTCGTTTAGTGGCACGGCGGAATTGAATCGGCGTAGGACGTCGAGCGCGTCACTTGCCCGTTCGATGCCCGCATCGAGGTTCAATTCGAGACTGAACTCTTCCTCGGAGAGCCTATCGCGGGCTGCGAATAGGAAAAGCGATCCCACGAGCTGGGTGGACGGCGGGATGGTGAGTCGCTGGAGAAGCGCGGCAAGCTCTTTCATCGGCGCAATCAGGGTTCCTGCAGGGCATGCCCGCTCTCCCTCGACTCCCTCGAATCTGGCGAGCAGACGTTCGAACCCGAAGGTAGCGAGGCTCTGAAGCCAGTGGAGCAGCTGCACGTTCCGATACATCCGCTGCCGGTCATTCTCGGTGATCTCGTCCAAAGCGTCCTGGAGTTCGGATTCGAGAGTACGTTTCATATCGAACTCCGAGAGCTCAGTGACCGAACGGTCGTGGCTCTCCGGGTCCGATTCTCTCAGAAGGTGCTCCTGCACGACGGGCAACTCGAGCCCTGCGAGAAAAGCTATGAAGTCCTTCTTGTGTGCGCCCAGCGCCTCGCGCAATGGTTTCCGAAAGACCTCCACCGCGTCGCGTAGATCCGCTATCTCCAGCGAAAACGGCTCCAGCAGCTCCATGGACCGGGGATTGAGGTATTCGCTCGCGCGCCCGAGGAGAGACCTCACGATCCGCTTGAGCGCAAACTCTTCGACGAGGGCTACCCGGTCTTTGCCGGTGAGAATGCCGCGCAGAAACAGCAAGATCCGCTCGAAAAAGGTCAGCTCGGCGAAGACACGGTCGAATCGTGCTTCGGGCGTGGGTTCCGGTTCGCGCAGCGGGGCTTCGTCCACGGCCTGCGAGAATCGAATTCGCGATAACAAGTCTTGCCGTTCCTGTGCCGAGAGCTCGGATACGAGCTTTTCGAAGACAACAGAACTCGATTTTGCCCCGGGTGACACGAACTCCTTCCTTCCCACATCAATTGTACTCGAAACGGCCGTTTCGGTAAGGATATCGGACAGAACATAGTATAGCGCACCAAACGTCGATTCTCGATACACCGATCCACGCAGGCGGCGCGTCGTCATTCCCGGATTTTATCCGATATGTTCTCGAGCTGACGGAACCGCGAGACTTGCCGGCGGCAAGGGACGGACCGTGTACTCTCCACGCGTCAGGTATTCAATCCCCTGCACGGCCGCCCATGCAGCGGAGGTCGTGGTTGTGTACGGGATCCGTCTTCGAACCGCTTCGATTCGAATCTCCTCGTCGCCTTTCTGAGAGAAGCGACCGAGGGGTGTGTTGATGAGGAGGTTGATGCGCCCGCTTCGCATGTGATCGAGTACGTGGGGACGCCCCTCGTGGATCTTGAGAACTACTTCCGCGAAGATGCCGTGTCGAAAGAGATAATCGGCAGTACCCCGCGTGGCACAGATTGACAATCCCATTTCCGAGAGCGTTCTTACGATCGGGAGTATCGTGGGCTTGTCTTGGTCGTGAACAGACACGAATACTCTCCCCTCGATCGGCAGGCCGCTGCCAACGGAAGACTGTGCCTTCGCGAATGCCTCCCCGAAAGTCTCTCCCGTGCCGATGACCTCCCCGGTCGACTTCATCTCCGGACCCAACAGCGGGTCCAACGCCGCGAACTTGTCGAACGAGAACACAGCCTCCTTGACGGCCCATCCGGTCCGACACTGTCCGACCCCTCGACCGTTTTTCGCCAATCCCTGTTCTTCCAGCGATACTCCGTGCCAGATTCGAACAGCCGCACGGACCAGGTTGACCCCTGACGCCTTAGAGATGAACGGGACAGTTCGAGATGCTCGCGGATTGACCTCGAGTATGTAAAGAACACCGTCCTTAACGGCAAACTGAATGTTCAAGAACCCACGCACATTTAGAGCCCGCGCGATCGCCGCTGCGGCATCGACCATCTCCTCTTCGACGCCCGGATGCGACTTGTAGACCGGGAAGACGCATGCGCTGTCTCCGGAATGAATCCCGGCCGCCTCAATGTGCTGCATGATCCCCGCGACATAGATGTTCCCTCCGTCCGAAACGGCGTCGAGGTCGTATTCAAAAGCATCTTCGAGGAACTTATCGACCAGCACCGGTCGCTGTTCGCTCATCACTATTCCACGCTTCAAGAAGGCGTCGAGCTCTTCGCGATTGTATGCGATGAACATACTTCGACCGCCGAGAACGAACGAAGGTCTGAGCAGCACTGGAAAACCGATCTCTCGTGTGTGCGTAGCCACCTCTTCCGGGCTGGAGGCCATCCGGTTTTCCGGTTGCCGCAGCCCGAGACGGCGCAGAAGCTCGGTAAACCTTCCCCGGTCCTCTGTGTCGTAGATAGCCTCGACGCTCGTGCCGACAATTCGTGCGCCGGCGGCCTCGAGCTCCAAGGCCATGTTGAGCGGGGTTTGGCCCCCGAGTTGCACCACCACGTCGCGAACACATTCCTTCCGCATCACCTCTCTGACGTGCTCCGTAGTAAGAGGCTCGATGTAGAGGCGGTCAGAGACGTTGAAGTCGGTCGAGACCGTTTCCGGGTTGGAGTTCACGAAGATCGTTTTCACACCTTCGCCCCGGTAGGCAATCGAGGCCAGCGTGCAGCAGGTGTCGAACTCGAGTCCCTGTCCAATGCGGTTCGGACCGCTTCCCACAATGATTACCGCATTGCCTTCGATCGGTTCCCCTTCGTCGATCTCTCCGTAGCTGGAATAGAAATAGGGGGTTTCGGCTGAAAACTCACCCGCACAAGTGTCGACGATGTGGTAGCTGGGGAAGATCCGCTCACGCTCGCGCTGTGCGAGAACTTCCTCCCGCGTCGTTGAGCGAAGTGATGCTATCCGTGCATCCGAGAGACCTTCGCGCTTGGCCCGCAGCATGAGGTCGCGGGTCAACGGCTCTGAGGAAATCCGTTCCTCCAATCGTGCCTGTTCGAGCATCTGATAGAGAAACCATCGGTCGTAGGCGGTCCGGCGATGCAGCTCCGGGATCACCTCTTCCCCCTCGCGCTTGAGCATCGTGTAGGCCGCGAATATACGCAGCGGATGGAGCGTGCTCAGCATGGCTTCGATCCTATCATCCATGCCAGCGAGCGCCTGAATGCCTTCGTATCCGTACTCGGCGGCGCGAATGGCCTTATTGAAGGCCTCGTTGAAGGTCCTCCCGAGTGCAAGAGATTCTCCGACGGATTTCATTTGGGTTCCGAGCTGTTCGTATCCGCTCGGAAATTTCTCCATTTCGAACCGCGGAATCTTCACCGCGCAGTAATCCAGCGCGGGTTCGAAACACGAGACTGTCTTGCCGGTAATCTCATTGATGATCTCGTCCAGCGTGAAACCGACGGCGAGACGCGCCGAACAGCGGGCTATCGGGAATCCGGTTGCCTTGCTTGCGAGCGCCGAGGAACGCGATACCCTCGGGTTCATCTCTATGACCACCATTCGGCCGTTATCAGGATTCACTGCAAATTGAACGTTCGACCCACCGCAGTCGACTCCGATTGCCCTTAACACCTCGAGCGAGGCCGATCTCATGGCCTGATACTCTCGATCGGAAAGGGTTTGAATTGGCGCCACGGTGATACTGTCCCCGGTGTGTACCCCCATAGGGTCAATGTTCTCGATGGAGCAGATGACGACGGCGTTGTCCGCTTTGTCCCTCATCACCTCCAACTCGAACTCCTTCCATCCAATCAGAGACTCCTCGACCAGTGTCTCGTGAACCGGGCTCTGTTCGAGGGCCCGTTCCACGAGAAGATCGAGCTGGTCGCTGGTATAGGCGATGCTCCCCCCCTGCCCCCCGAGCGTAAAACTGGGTCGGATGATCAGCGGGAAACCCACCTCAGCTTCGAGAGCCCGTGCCTCGCGGACACTTTTCGCGAGCGTCGAGCGGGGCGTATCCAGGCCGATTGTCTCCATCACCTGCTTGAACTCCCCCCGGTCCTCCGCGAGTCGAATGGATTCGACGTTCGCCCCAATGACCTCTACGTTGTGGCGCTCGAATACGCCCGCCGCGTAAAGCTCCATTGTAAGATTGAGCGCGGTTTGCCCACCGAGCGTTGGTAGAATGGCATCCGGACGTTCTTTGACAATGATTTCTTCGAGATAGGGTACTCGTAGCGGTTCCAGGTAGATCTTGTCCGCGATTCCCGGAGTCGTCATCACCGTCGCCGGATTGGGGTTCACGAGGATAACCTCATAGCCCTCCTCCTTGAGCGCCGTCACGGCTTGCGTTCCGGAATAGTCGAATTCACACGCTTGACCGATCACGATCGGACCGGAACCGACAATCAGGATCTTCTGCAAATCTTTTCGGGCTGGCACGCTCTCTCCTCGGATACTTCAATGCGCAACGCGCGCGTAGAATTCTCTGAAAATCCAGGTCGCATCGTGCGGTCCCGGAGCCGACTCGGGATGGAACTGCGCGGTAAGTATGGGGAGGGTCTTATGACGGATGCCTTCTACTGTTTCGTCGTTGGCGTTTCGAAACCAGACCTCCACCTCCTCGGGCAAAGACGATTCCTCCACTGAGAATCCATGGTTCTGAGAGGTCACAAAGACCCGCTTCGTCAGCTCGTCCCGGACGGGGTGGTTGAGGCCGTGGTGTCCAAATTTCATCTTGTAGGTGTTTGCCCCCAAGGCGCGACAGATCAATTGATGGCCGAGACAGATACCGAAGATCGGTACCTTCCCGATGAGCCCGCCAACCTCGTCAATTTGGGGTTTCAATACTGCAGGATCGCCCGGGCCATTTGAGTAAAGAACCGCATCCGGTTCGAGGGCAAGGATCTCAGATGCCGTTGCCGTGCTTGAAACCAGAGTAACCTTCGAGCCTAGCCCGGTGAGCTCCCTCACGATGTTCGCCTTGGTACCACAGTCCACCACGACAAAATGAGGACCCTCTTCGCCACCGGCCTCGTTGGTTCCCGCGCAACCGACCACGCCGAGGAGATCCCTTCCCACCATCTCGGGAAAGTCCGCGAGATAGTCAACACAACGCTCGATCTCTGCAGACCGAAGAGTGGACTCGCCGTCCGCGGGCCGAACGATCATCCCTTTCATGCTTCCCCCTTCGCGCAGCTTCAGGGTCAATCCTCTTGTGTCTACGTCGGTAATGCCAGGGGTGTGATTCTGCTTGAGGAGACTATCGAGGGTTGCACGACGAGGGGGTACCGGCCCTCCGTAGAGCGAGCGGACCACGAAACCGGCCGCCTTGACGCCAGGAACGACCCCGCGGTCTGCCGGTCCCGTCTCAGACCACTCCTCGTCGGTACCGTAGTTGCCCACATGAGGCGAGGTCATGACGATCAGTTGGCCGGCGTAGGATGGATCAGTCAAAATCTCATGATAACCGGTCATCCCGGTATTGAACACGACCTCTCCGGCCCCGCGAAGTGTCTCTTTATCGAGCCCGGAGTCAATTCCGGGCGCCGAACTCCCGAAAGGATGTCCCGGAAACACCGTGCCATCCTGCAGAACCAGAAAACATGACATCACGTATACCCTACGACCGCACACATTTTTCGCATATCGGGCCATGCCGACCGGCACCTACGCCCGAGACGTATCAAAAAAAAACCGGCAAGGAGCCGGTCTTTTCGTTTAGTCCCTAGGGGAATCGAACCCCTCTCTGAAGACTGAGAATCTTCCGTCCTAGCCGATAGACGAAGGGACCACGCTGTCCGGGGAGGACTCGAACCCCCACAACAAGATCCAGAGTCTTGCGTGCTACCATTACACAACCGGACATCGATATTGCGCTCGATTTTAGCCAGAGCCTCTTGTTTTGTCAATGCCGCCACGTAACGAGGACTATCGTTGCCCCCTTCGGCTGTCCGTGCCCACCGGGATTCAAGAGGAAGGAAACACAGAATTCCGTTGCGGTGCATCGAAGATACATTTGCGATTACCAGACTGGGTGGCTGTCGCAACCGTTCTCGCGATCGAGCGTGACCTCCCCGTCGGATCAGCGGCAGATGAGGGTGACCCGGTCCTATGGCGCTTCGGGCTGTTGATCTGCTCCTACCCTGCTGCGCTATCGACTCCTCCTACTGCATCCGCGACACTTGATTTTCGAATGTCTCTCGTGCTCTTCATAGGGGCCAAGTAATTCGCCAAAAGTTATTGAGCATCCGTCTTGAGTACTGACGGTTCTTTGTTCCCGCTCACGGGCTTCTGTTCGTAGAGATCCCTTCACTTCTGAGCCGGATCATAGACCTCCAGTCAATTCAAGTATAAGGAGGTGAAGCAAGCCGTCTGACTACTCTGCGATGCGAACCCTACCGGCGCAGTGCCGTTTGCGGCACTCCTGGGGATCGCAAACGGGTGCCTACTATCTCGAGCGTCTCGCGAGGTGAGGACGGATATCGACAGAGTCACTTCTCAAGGAGGTACTCCTTCACGATGAAACTCTAGACAGTAGGAACTATGATGAGTGCCACGATCGTAGGGTTGCTGGTCATGGGATGCCCGCCGGTCATTGGTCCGACTGGTGGGCGAGCTTGCGCGGTTGCCCGCCCATGAGTGGCCCTGGAGGTACGGGGCCGGGCAATGTAGGAGGAGGCAAGGAGCCCGTGCGAACGGGAAGTCCTGCGCGGGCACTTTTCCCTCCCGACCGGACCCAGCCCGCGACCTATTTGTCCGGTCGACCGGTTTGAAGCTGGTCCTGATCCTGGTCTTTGTCTCCGCTGCCGTCGTGCAGCTGATCTTGGACTTGGTCTTGATCGTTCGTTCTGTCGTGAATCTGCAGCTGGTCGAAAATCTGATCCGGTTCCCCGTCACAGTCGCTGTTGCACTCTCCCGTACGCGCCTGCACCTGACTCGGAACGCGGGCGCCGCCGGACGGTCCCGCGGCGAATAGCATTCCAGCCACGAGAATAAGTCCTACCGCAAGCACTACCCTTTTCATTCTTTGCCTCCTTCCTTATTTAAGGATCTGCCTAACAATAAGACCATACCCATGCACTACGAACTCGGTTGCACGAGGAGGTTTCTTTCTTTTGAGAATCGGAGGGGAAGACCTACTTTCTATTCGCCATGGTAGTCGATAAGACGAAACACCGGGACTTCGGGGAAAAGCTTTTCGAACCCAAGAAAGGGAAGACCTATGACGCAACACACGGCCTCGACGCGCGCACCGGCTTCCACCAGGAGGTCCGCCGCGGCACGCAGCGTTCCGCCGGTGGCGACCAGATCGTCCATCAGGAGTGTTCTACTTCCCACCCTAACGTCGCTACGGTGAATGTGGATTTCGTCCTCTCCGTACTCCAGGGTAAAACGCTTCGAGAGTGTGCTTCCCGGAAGCTTCCCCTTCTTGCGTACCAGCACGAGCGGAACTCCGAGTCGTTCGGCCACCGGTGCGGCGAATACGAATCCCCGAGCCTCAATCGCCGCCACCGACTCGATCCCTGCCGGCCTGTACCGATCGACAATCGTGTCGACGCAGTAACGGAATGCCGGTGGGCTGGTGAGTATGCTTGTGATATCGTAGAAGAGGATACCCGGCTTGGGGAAATCCGGCACCTTCCTAATCGCCGCATCAAGATCGAATGATTGTTCTCGCCTCGCCATAGCAGCCGACAATCTATTATGAAGGCGTCACCCTGTCAATGATATTGCACTTTCGCGGGCTTTCACCTATTGTTAGTCGGACTCATGAACACCATCATCCCAGTTGCCAGCGGCAAAGGCGGCGTCGGTAAAACGATGTTGTGTGCCAACATCGGACTCGCACTCGCCGCGCAGGCCAAATCAACAGTCCTCGTCGATCTGGATCTCGGAGGCGCGAACCTCCACACCCTGCTCGGCGTCAACAACCGTCACGAAGGAATCGGCGATCTAATCTACAGCAAAGATCGGGACCTGACGGTCGGTTCGCTCATCATCCCGACGGATCACCATCGGGTATTTCTCGTGCCCGGCGACGGGCTCATTCCCGGAACCGCAAATCTTCCCTCATTCAGGAAAAAGAAGCTTCAGACGGATCTCCACTCCCTCGTATCCGATTTCGTCATCGTCGACCTCTCTTCGGGTTCATCCTACAACACGGTGGATTTCTTCCTTCTCTCGAAATCCGGGATCGTTGTCGTGACTCCTGAAACCACCTCCATCCTGAACGCCTATTCCTTCTTGAAGACGGCGGTCTGGCGCCTTCTTTATCGGAGCTACCCCGCAAGAAGCGCGGAACGTGACCTGATCGACGAGTTTATGACGGGCCGAATCGAGAAGAACTCACGACCCCTCGACGGTCTGCTCGAGATGATCCGGACGATAGATGACCGCTCGGCAACACACGCTTCGGAGCAGCTGCGCGATTTTGCTCCGCGCATCATCATCAATGAAGGGCGGAGCGAGGTTGATTTCAGGATTGCGGGCAAGCTGCGAGAGGTTGTGGAGCGCAATCTCGGCATTCGAATTGAATACATTGGTTTCGTTCCGTACGAACCTCGTGTGCCAATGTCCGTAGTGAAGCGCGAGCCGGCGTATGAGCTGCTTCCGGCCACCTCCTTTCGAGAGGCGATCGACGCCATCGCGCGTAGACTCATCGCCACCCCGGGCGGTCAGGATCCTGCTCTCTTCGAGGACGGCCGGGACCTGAACGATCTCGCAGCAAACCGTCAACGGGCGCTCCAATCAAAACGGTAGTGGGACGAGTCCGACTCCGGCAGAAGCTACCCATCGGGAACGACTCTAAGGATAGGTCTTTCTGAAGCCGGTGACGCGCGCGGATGCGGTCAGGCTCAACGCCGCACGCTCCCCCCGGGCAAGGTAGTGGTAGCCGAGTCCTGCGATCATTGCACCGTTGTCCGTACACAGCTTGAGGGAAGGAAAGTAGGTCTCCAAGCCCCGTCCTTCCTTGATCTCCAGCAACCGTTTCCGCAGATAGGAGTTTGCCACCACGCCGCCGCCTGCGACCACACGCTTGAGCCCGGTGTCTTCCAGCGCGTTCTCCAGACGGGAGACCAGCATCTCGATTGCGGCCCTCTGGAACGAAGCGGCGATGTTTTCCGGACTCCGCTCCCGCCCGGGTCTGCGGAACTGCTCGAGTTGGTTTGCCACGGCAGTCTTGAGTCCCGAATAGGAGACGTCATATCGGTGGTCGCCCTTGTGGAGTGATGGGTGCGGAAAGTCGAAGGCTTCGGCGTCACCGGACTGAGCCAGCCTGTCGATTGCAACACCACCTGGATAGCCCAGATCGTAGAACTTTGCGATCTTGTCGAATGCCTCGCCGCACGCGTCGTCGATGGTGGTGCCAAGGATTTCGATGTCGTCGATGTCTTTCGCGACACAGATAATCGTGTGGCCGCCCGAGACCAGGAGCCCGAGAAAGGGATATTCTATTTCGAACTCGAGTTGCGGCGCGTAGAGGTGGGCAAGGATATGGTCGACCCCCACCATCGGGAGGGCGCGCGAGTAGGCATAGGCTTTACCGAACGACACCCCGACCAGAAGCGAACCGATCAAGCCGGGCCGGTAGGTGACCGCCACCCCCTCGAGCATCGTTTCATCAATCCCTGCCTGCTTGATGGCCGTGCGAACTACCGGCAGTATCCACTCGGTGTGAGTACGGGAGGCAATTTCGGGAACAACTCCACTGTATGGACGATGGACATCGACCTGTGTTGCAACGACGTTGCTCAGAATGCGGCGGCCGTCTTCGACGACTGCTACTGAACATTCATCGCACGAGCTCTCAATTCCCAGCACCAACATTGCGCGCTTCCTTCACGAGACTTCGAATGTCCGCGAACTCATATCCCTCGGAAACGAGACGGGGATACCATTCTATCAGAAGCTGAGGAAGCTCTCTATCCCAGACATGGCCGATCATGACAGCGTAGCCGTCTTTGCGGGCTACGCTCAAACCTCGGTCGATCTCCTTCTCGATATTCTTCCTGTCCTGGATGTTGTCAAGAAAGTAGCTGTTACGGTCGAAATACTCAAGTCCAAGACGGAGGGACGCCTGTTTAACCGCAGAAACAGGCGAGGTCCTGCTGTCAAGGAAATGAATGTTTCTGCTTTTGAGGTACCCCAAGACGTACGTCATCGTGTCTACGTTGCTCGTAGCCTTGGAGCCCTCGTGGTTGTTGACCCACGTGATTTCGGGCATCCCCTCCAGGTTCTTGGCGAGAAGGGAATCTACTTGCTTCTCCGACATCGACGTATATATCGCGCCTGCTCCCGGATTCTGTTTCCCGTCGGCCTCCATCGGCTGGTGTAGCATCGGAGTCTTGCCGGCGCCGAGAATCATCCGGTAGGACTCCAGTGTGTAGGGTCTCTGCGGCATGATAGACAGCGTCAACGGTCCGGGGAACTTAAGGAAGGGGCGAAGCTCCTCCACACTGTTCCCCACGTCGTCTATGATAAGAATCAGCTTCCCGCGCCGCTGAACATGGCGGTATGCTGCGGGCTCTGAGGAGATCGTCGGCGGCGGCATCAACCTACTGGAAGGCTGTTTGCCGTCCGGGCCGAAGTCTTCGTCCAAACGAGCCCTGCCATGGTCCGATCTCTCTTCTTGAGGAAGCACCGACTGCCCATCGGACGAGTGACCGGGATATTGCATCTCGGGGAGACGCACCGGTGGGGGTGTCGAATGGGGAAGGAACGCCGCCACGATAACAAGCAGAATCGCGATAAACCCGAGGAGAAGGTAGAGCGGCCAGAGTTTCTTCTTACGTGCAGGTTTTCGCTTGCGCCCTTGGTCGCCCGACGGAGTCATTTTCTCTTGCACGTCTTATCCTAGAGTGAACTGTCGACCGCAGGTCAAGCGGCTGTCAATTATAGACATACTCCTTTAGTTCTTCGGAATGTTCTCGCAGTTTCTTGATTGCTCGCATTTCGATCTGGCGAACCGTTTCGGGCGAAATACCCATCTGTTCGCCGATTCGCTTCAGCGTGTAGCGCTTTCCACCGTAGAATGCGAAGCGATAAAGCAGAATTTGCTTCTCCTTCTCTACGAGGTGCTCGAGAAACTTCAACGTCTCTTCTCGGATGTTCTTCTCAAAAAGCTCGGCGTCCGGATTGAATGAGTAGTCTTCGCAGAGGTCCATCAACGTCGTTGAATCCCCGTTGATTTCCGAATCGAGCGAAGCCACACTGCTCGACACCGACAGGATGGATACGACTTCGGACTCTTTCATTCTCAGCTCGACAGCTATCTCCGCGACCGATGGTTTCCGCAGAAGCTGCTGACTAAGCGTGAAGTATGCTTTCTGGATTTTCTTAAGCGCTTCCTCTTTCCGGTGCGGAAGCCGAATTGTTCTTCGTTTGTTCGAAAGGGCTCGCGTGATAGATTGTTTGATCCACCATGCGGCGTAGGTGGAGAAGCGCACATTGTGGCGATAATCATACTTTGACGCAGCTTTCATCAGGCCGAGATTGCCTTCCTGCACAATGTCCAGGAAGCTCACGTCGGGCGTCATATACGATTTCGCGATCTTGACCACCAGACGGAGGTTCGCTTCTATAAGTCGCTGCCTGGCGTCTTCGTCGCCCTTTTGCACGAGTCGGGACAGCTCGAGCTCTTCCTCGAAGCTAAGCAGCGGCGTCTTCTTGATCTGGCGGAAGTACTCCCTGAGGGTATCGTCGCTCTGGCACCGGTTTTTTCTCATCCATATGCTCCTACCGAATATGAGCAAGAATCGTGCCAAATCGGGACTCATTTTTCGGCGCCTCTAATTACTTGTATTGTAGGTAATTAACTCTGGCGCAAGAAGAAGGCCTCTCATAGCCTCTTGAAATGTCTACTTTTTCATACAAAACGCGGGTCAGCCACGTCGCAAAACTATACACTCGATCCGATCGGAGCTGTCAGTGAGCGACCCGAAAGCTGATTGTAAAGGAGCCGAGCGAGCCCGAGATTGGCAGTCTTCGCCATCTTGTCGGCATATTGCTGGTATAGCATGTCCTCATAGATGTTTTGTCCGATTCCGCCGTCGAGCATACCGTTCTTCGGGACCGTATTGCGCATCGAATCGAGCATTTGTTTGATGAATACCGATTCGAACCCCTGGCAGGCCTTGAGCAGCCTCTCATTGACCCGACCCTTTGTCACCTTTTCGGCCCGCGGCGGTTGAATGCCCAAGTTTTGGTACTGCAGCAGCGCATCACTCGCTATACTCATTCTCCCCTCCCGTCACATGATCACTAGCTTCCCGTAGAGAGCCCCGGCGCGATCGATCGCCTTGAGCACCTCAATAACAGTATCGGCACCCACTCCGGCCTCTTTGAGCACGGATACAAGGTCCTGCACGGTGGTCGTATTCGAGATGACGAAGGGATTTTCACTTCCCGTCTTGAGGCCATAATAGGGATTCGACAACTCACCGATGCTTATCTGGGCGTCCTTGTAGGAAACGGCCACCGATCCGATCCGTACGTTTTGTCCCACTACCACGACTCCCGTCCTCGGGTTGATGACAACCGCGTTCGATGCGTCCGGTGTCAGCGTCAGCTGCTCGAGGTTCGCAATGAACCCCACGGGGTTCCCGGTATCATTGGACGGTATCTTCACCTCGATACGCGACGGATCCACGGCGTGTACCTCCACCTTCGGGAAGGCTTTCGAGATCGCCTCTACAGCGGCGTTGGCGGTTATGAAGTCAGGGTTCCGTAGTATGATCTGCACGGTCCCGTTAGTCGTAAATATCGGAGAGGTGGCCTTTTCCACGATTGCTCCGTAAGGGATATCGCCGACGGTCTTCACAGAGCTCGTGCCTGTACTCGCGACGAGACCTTGAGCAACTGCATACACTTGATCATTGGCCGCCTTCAGGTTTGTTTGAAGCAGGACACCGCCGGTCAGGTCGGTGGCGTCTCCAATGCTCGACACCGTCACCGGTATGCGATCGCCTGAATGCGAGAAAGATGGAAGAGTTGCCGTTACCATCACCACGGCACAGTTTCGGCTTTTGATATCCTTCTCCGCAACCGTCACGCCAAATGCAGCGGCGAGGTTCTGAACCACCTTCTGAAGCATCGACGCAGAGGAGGTATCTCCGCGCCCTTGAAGACCGGTGACCAGTCCGAAGCCTACGAGTTGATTGTCCCTCACCCCTTGGACGTAGGCGACGTCCTTGAGCCTTACCTGCAGAGGCGCTGCGGCCGCGCCGGTTCCAATAGCCGTCAATAGCAGAAGAAACAGTGCAGCGAGCGTCCTGACACTTACCCTAGTTCTCAACGATAACCTCCGTCGGGCTCACGACAGTCCCGCTGTAGCGACGGCCATTGGAAAGACTGCCAACAGAAATCGTGTCCCCGAGAGCTCCTGACTCGTAGGCTGAGCCGGGCACCGAGACCTCGACGCTTCCCTTTCGGAAAGCGATTCTAATTGGCTTCCCGGCAGTAATCGCCTGCACCTTCCCTACCATCTGCGAATAGACGACTTGGCCCCGCGTGATGTCCGCACGCGCCTCGATCATACCTCCGGGCGGGTCGGCAGGCGTCCCCGTCAGAGAAGACACGTCCATCGCCTTGTAGGCAAGCTCACTCGAGGCAAACTTCGTTCCGAACGAAATATCCTGCTTCGCAACAGGCACGAGCGCCTCGATACGCATGTCGATCGGGAGATAGCTGAAAGTCGGGTCGTTTGCGCCCTTGTACTGTACAAAGCTGTTGCTCAGAAGGGCTTGCACGCTCCCATCACCGGAGGGGAATCGAAAAGTGAGGAGCCCGTTCGTTTCGGATAGATTCGGCTTCAGGCCCCCTTTCGCCCAGACCTCTACCTGCAGGGAACGATCCGGGAGAGCCTTTTCGATGGTCTGCAGCAGCGCCGTATAAAAAGTACGTTCCTCCTGCGAGTTGACCCCCGCAGGGAGATAGAGTATCGGCCCGCCCACGAACACCATGTTGGTGTCCAGATTCTTCGGCAACTTGTTTCTCAGGTTACGAGCGGGTACAAGTGACGGGTGATCTGAAAGCGCCGGCAGCGGCTCGGAAAGGAGCGCAGCAAGCTCATCTCTGGCACCGCCTCCGGTCACCACACCTATACTGCCGAGCGTCTCTCCGTCTCCGGCGACGACAACGGTGTTGTTCAGGTAGAGCTCCTGCGCAAAGGCCGCTGAAGTGACCCACAGAAGAAGCAATCCGAGGGCGATGAGGAGTCTACCTGCCCGTCGCATCACCGAATTTACCTCTTCAGGTTGTTCGCAATACCCATCATGGTATCGGTCGTTTGAATTGCCTTGCTGTTCATTTCGTAAGCGCGCTGAGCTACGATCATGTCAACCATTTCCCTTACGACTGAAACGTTCGACATTTCCAGAAACTTCTGTTCCACCTTTCCCAATCCGTCGAAGCCGGGGCGGCCGCCGATTGCAGGACCGGAAGCATTGGTTACCTTAAGGAGGTTCTGCCCGACAGCATTGAGTCCCGCCGGGTTCACAAATCGGTAGAGCTCGATTTGGCCCACCTGAATGGGATTGTCATTGCCGGGCACCTTCACGGTCACCCTTCCATCCTGGGAAACCGTCAGGCTGTTGTGGATGAAGTTCTGAGGAAGGACAATCTCGGGAAGCACCTTGTAGCCGTTTGCCGTGACCAGCTGGCCATTGCTGTCTATCTTGAATGAGCCGTCCCGTGTGTAGCCATAGCTACCGTCCATCAACATGACCCGAAAGAACCCCTCGCCCTCGACGGCCATGTCCGAAACGTTTCCCGTGTTCTGAAGAGGCCCCTGAACAAAATCCTTCTGGGTTGCAGAAACCCGCACGCCGTGCCCCACCTGAATACCAGTCGGGTAAACGGTCAACTCGGTAGCAGGAGTACCCGCCATTCGTTCGGTTTGATAGATCAAGTCCTCGAAGTCGGTCCTGTTTTTCTTGAATCCGGTCGTGTTGACGTTCGCGAGGTTGTTCGAAATCGTGTCGATGTTGAACTGCTGCCCGATCATCCCAGAGGCGGCGGACCAAAGTGATCGCATCATTTCAATCTACTCCTTACACCTTCACGGCGTCATTGATGAGCTTGCCGGCCAATGAGTCTTGTGTTTGAATCGTCTTCTGATTCGCTTCGTACGCCCTGTTAACCTGAATCATGTCGATCATTTCGGTAACAGGATTCACGTTCGAAGTCTCGAGAAATCCCTGCTCGATCTTCGTCGCGCCGCCGAGATCGACTGGTTTGGGCGGCCCGGAGAAGTCGGTAGCCTTCCAGAAGGAGTCTCCCTGCTTCTTCAGGTAGCGATTGTCGTTGAAGGCCACCACCTTCAGTGTGTCGACCAGCTCACGGTTCTTCCAGGTGTTTTCGGTGTTCGACACGAGGCGGTGCGGATCGCCGGAGAACTCAGGATTCTGGTAGATTCGGCCGTCTGTGTCGACGACGAAGTTGTTCTTTTTCAAGAAGATCGGCCCCTTGTCGCCGAGCACCGCATCTCCGGCCTGGTCGACCAGCATTCCGTCTTTGTTGATCAGGAAGGTCCCGTTGCGGGTGTAACGAATACCCCGAGGAGTCTCCACCGCGAAAAAGCCGCGCCCTTCTATGGCGAGATCGAACGGGTTACCTGTCTGCTTCAGCGACCCCTCGGTGAAGACTGTGTAGACCTCGTTCAGGGAGGCTCCCGTACCGAGCTCTCCGACCACAGGAGCGGTATCTGCCGATCCGAAAGGGAATTTGTAGACCCCGTTGTCATTCAGCCGCCGGATGAGCATCTGCGGAAAGGCCTTCATGACCGCAGTGTCACGCTTGTAGCCGGTGGTGTCCACGTTTGCCATGTTGTTCGCGATGGTATCCATGCGATGCATTTGAACGACCATCCCGCTCGCGCCTGTGTAGAGTCCTCGAAGCATTCGCTCCTCCCGATTCGTCTATACTTCTGCATAGATTATCGGCAGGAGAAAAACTTCCTGAACTAAGGAGTGCTCTCTCTTGAAACAAAGTGGGCTTTTGGGATATTGTTTCGCCGCACAGCAAATGCCGGAATAGCTCAGCGGTAGAGCAGCTCACTCGTAATGAGCAGGTCCTCGGTTCAATTCCGAGTTCCGGCTATTCGACCTTGGCCTTCCGCCGTGATCCCACGAAGCGTTGGAAATCATTGATATTTTTGACGACGATTTTGTCCGGGTAGATCTCGATTCTGCGCTGAGTGGCAAAATGATTCAGCACCTGCCTGCACTTGTCAGGCGACATACCGGCCCAGTGTGCGATGTCGTCGATGGTGGTATTGAAAACGCGCTCGTCCTTGTTTGGATCGGCCCCCGTCTGGGTTTCGGAGAGCATGAGAAATACATCGGCCACGCGGGCCTGCACGTCATCGAGCGTAAGGATCATGAACCGGCGCTTCTGATCGTATATTCGCTTCGTGAAGAGCTTCAGCAGCTTGAGCGCGATCTGCGGGTTGCCCTGCATGAGAACCTCGAAGTTCTCGCGGTTGAACTCGAGCGCTCGAACCTGATCGAGCGCGATCGCCGAAGCGGAACGCGGAGCCTCTTCAAGGATCGCCATCTCGCCAAGAATCTCACCAGGATTGAGGATGTCAATGATCTTCTCGACTTCGCCCATTATCTTGACAATTTGAACCCTGCCCGACTGAATTAGATAGAAGGTGTCGCCCGGCTCGTGTTCGCAGAACATTATGTCGTTCTTCTTGAACGTGACGGCAAAGCGGTCGAACATGGACAAGTCGAGCGCCATGACTAGCTCCCTTCGATGATGCGGATCGCCTTTCGCGCCTTTCGGTTGACCGCCGCATCCTCAGATGACATGCTGAGTATCTTTTTGTAGAAGTTCTTGGCTTTTTCGGTGTCGTTCTTCTTTTCGTAGCAGCTTCCGACGTAGTAGAGGGCCTCGACGAGGTCGGGATGCTTCGGATAACGCTGGATCATGGTAGTGAAGTGGCCCATGCACTTGTCGTACATCTCCATCGCGAACAGACATCGCCCGATTTCGAACAGGGACTTGGCGATATACTCGTCGTCTTGTCCGCCCGTGACGATGGACTTGAACTCCTCGAGTGCCTCGCGGTACTTCTGCTGACTGAAGAGGCTGACTGCGTTGTAGTACTTCTGCGCAACCGCGGAGAGCTCCTCTTCGGAAGCGCTGATAGTCTGCGTCGACGTCGTGGATGTCTGTGGAGCGTCGAGGCCGCCCCCTGCGGCAGCCTGCGCGTAGGCCGGCTGGCTCGAGGTCGGCGCAGTGCTTCCCTGGGTTTTTGCGTAACGTTCCGCCGCCTCGATATTCAGGAGCGCCTGCTGGGAGAAGGTTCCGGAGGGATAGTAGGTGAGATAGCGCCGGAACGCGTAGAGCGCCTGGGCGTATCGCTTCATCTTCAAGTAATATTCACCAATCTTGAAGAGGCCGGCTTCGGGGTTGACCGCTTGTTCGTCGCTCGAAAGCACATTCCGCATCTGCTTCTGGATTCTGCGAAGCTGGTTCGAGAATACCTTGAGCATCTTCATGATGATACGGGTATTGTTCAGAACGACCTGCTCGAACTCGGGCACCGAAAAGACGATCATGTTCGAGTCTTGAAGGACCATTGCCGTCTCTTCGCGGGGGTACTTGCCAAGAGCAGACTTGACGCCGAAAAACTCACCGGTCTGGATAAGATCGTACATCTCCTGACCGGTCTCGATATCGTTGTACTTGAGGCTCACCTTTCCGCTTTTAAGCAAGAAGACGCGATCGTTGTTGTCTCCCTTGAAATAAACGATCGAGTTCGCCTTGTATTCAACGGCCTTCGGCATGGTTACTCCCGCGCGCCCATCTCGTTACATAGAGTGCCGGATTCATTAAAATAGATCGTCGAGAAAAAGTGAAGAGGAGCCCCATTCCGGCAGATGGCGCCATCCTCACTTTGCTCGACCCCATTTTAATATCGGTCGCCGTCAGCATACACCAAACCAAAAAACTTGACCATTGCGAACAATACGGTATCTACTATGGGGCGATGATAGATCTTCACACCCACTCCACCTGTTCCGACGGCTCCTACACCCCCACGGCCCTGGTCGAGTTGGCCTCACAGCTCGGGCTAACAGCGCTCGCGCTCACGGATCATGATACCGTTTCGGGGGTGAGGGAGGCAAGTCTTGCTGCCTCCCGAGTGGGACTTCGGTTCGTGGCCGGCGTCGAGCTCGAGGTCGATTACAGCGGGGGTGAGTTCCATCTGCTCGGACTGAACTTGACCGGCGACCCCCAATCGATTGAGCAAAATCTGAGAGAAATGAGGCAACGCAGACATAGGCGCAATGAGGGAATAGTCAAAAAGATGCAGAAAGATGGGCTGCAGGTCGATATCGACAGTGTTGCGAGGTTCTCTCACGGTCCGGTATTGGGAAGACCTCACTTTGCCCGTTTCCTCGTCCACAGCGGCGTCGCGGTGTCGGTCCAGGATGCATTTGATCGTTTTCTCGGCCGCGACAGGAAATACTACCTTCCGATTGAGCGTCTGACGGTGGAGGAGTGCTCGTCTATCATCCGCCGAGCCGGGGGCCACGTCGTCATAGCCCACCCGCTGTCTCTCCGGCTCGCGCTGCCGGAGATAGAGGCCAGACTGGACGAGTGGCGAGATGCGGGGGTCGACGGTATCGAGGCCTACCATTCCAATGCGCCCATCGAGGCGTGCCGGGTGCTCGAGGCCATTGCGGAGCGGCACGGCCTGTTCGCTACCGCGGGTTCCGATTTCCACGGCAACAGCCGAGCCGACCGATTGCTTGGCAAGACATCGGGAGGCATCGAGATCGAAGATCGATTCCTGCGGTCTGTGGTGGAGACGTATGGTTGAGCGGATAGGCCATTGGGTAATTCAGCGATTTCTCGGCTTCCTCTACGCCTCTGGGTTCTTTCTTCAGGTCCTCAAGAGCTCTTTCCACTTTGTTCATCGCCGGCAGATCGGCTACAAGGTGTTGACCCTGCAGATCCTGTTTACCGGTGTGGAGGCGGTCGGCGTCGTCTCGGTGCTTGCGCTTGCCCTCGGCGCAGTGATTATCATCCAAGGCCTTTCGCTCCTACCGCAGTTCGGCCAGGGAAGGTTGATCTATACGATTCTGGTGACGGTCATTACACGTGAGCTCGGTCCGATTTTGACTGCCTTCATCATTATCGCACGCTCCGGGACCGCAATTGCAACCGAGCTCGGCAACATGGTCGTTTCTCACGAGATAGAGGCCTACGTCTCGGTCGGTGTCAACCCCATCTCCTATCTCGTCGTGCCGCGCTTCCTCGGCGTCACACTGTCCCTGCTTCTGTTGAACCTCTATTTCAACCTGTTCGGATTGGCCGGTTCCTACTTCGTCACAGCGTTGATCCGGCCGATCCAGTTCCTGCAATACTTCCGAAACCTTCTCGTGAGCGTTCAGCCGGCAGATATCCTATCGAGCCTGGTAAAGAGTCTTGTTTTCGGTGTTATCATCTCCATGGTGGCTACCTACAACGGCTTCAAGGTCGAGCAGTCTCCGACTGAAATTCCCCAGATGGTCATCAAAGCCGTCGGACAGGCGATCGTGCTGTGCATCATCGCAGATGCAGTCATCACCCTGATCTACTATCTCAGGTAACAAAGGGAGAGGAAGGAAGAGTTGGAAATCAAGCTGAAGAAGATCAGGGTCAAACAGGGAGGGCGCGACGTCGTCGACGATGTCTCCTTCAATTTCCCTCCCAACAAGACAACAGTCCTCCTCGGCCCTTCGGGGAGCGGGAAGAGCGTGCTCTTGAAGGTGGCGGCGGGGATCCTGCAACCCAACAGTGGTCGCGTGGAGATCGACGGGAAGAGTCTCTTTTCCTTTTCGGAACGTCAAAACAGGGAGTTTCGAAAGAAGACTGGATTTGTCTTCCAGGACGCCGCGCTTTGGTCGAACACAACCCTCTTTCAGAACATGAGTCTCCCGTTGCGCCTTCATTTCCCCCAAATCGATGAGGCTGAGATCACGAAGCGTGTCACCGAGCTGCTCGTCCGCATAGGGTTTCGCGAGGATCTGAACCTGCGCCCCGCGGATGCCTCTCTCGGTGAGCGGAAGATCGTCTCTTTCGTTCGAGCCGTCATCTCGGACCCTGAGACCCTCTTTCTCGACGAGCCGTTGTCCGACATAGACCATCAGGCAACCGAAAACATGCTCGATCTGATTCGACAGCTAAAACGCAAGAACCGCACCATAGTCATTGTCACGCACGATCCCGTCCTGACCTCCCAAGTGGCAGACTGGCTGGTGGTTCTTCAGACAGGCAGGATACTCGAATGCGGCCCCACGCCGGAGGTCGCGTCCTCGTCGAATCCGGAGGTCATCGCCATATTGACCCGGGTCTTGAGTCAGGCATCGACCTTCGACGGCAGCATTCTCGATATTCTGGACCAGGGTTTGGACAGCTAGCGGAGGAATTTAGTTATGCGATTTAAGATACGGTTCGCCGAACAAATCGTCGGGGTGTTCGTCCTCCTCGCGGTAGCAATGCTCGCAGTAGTGCTCGTTCTCATGGGAACGAATCAGCGCTGGTTCGCGAAAGACTACTATTTTTCGAGCAAGTTCCCTTCCGCCGACGGTCTTTCCACCGGAATGGCGATCACGTTCAAAGGGTTTCAGATCGGTGTCGTCGACGGCGTCTCACTGAACGCGGACAATTCCGTCGGTATTCGGTTTCATATTTATGATACCTACATCGACAAAGTGACTACGAACTCGGTGCTGGAGCTGACCTCCAGTCCTTTCGGTTTGGGCGGCGGGCTGTCATTCCATCCCGGCAAGACAGGAGGCCCCCATCTACCCGAAGGCTCCTACATCCCCTCTACGAGCACACGAGAGGGGCAGGTCCTCGTCAAACAAGGTCTCGTGGAGATACCGCAAAACGTCGATACCATCACGAAGCTCGTCGGGGAGGTCGGACCGATACTCCAGAACGTCAATACAACGCTCGACTCCATTCAGCACCTGACGGCGACCGCAAATGCCTCGATCGCAGGGAGGTCGGCGGGGTCGGTGGGCGGCACCCTCTCGAGCGCCCAGAATACCGTGGAAAACATCGACGCGGTAATCGCTGCGCTCGGACCGAAGGTCAACAGCGTACTCGACAATCTCAATACGGTTTCCGAAGAGGTAAGGAAGGCGAGCAGCTCACCCAAGGGGGTCGTTCAAGGTTTGCTCAAGCCGCAAGGCTCGGTGTCGACGATCCTCAATGACAACAATGCTCTCTACGACAAGCTCAATGCCACCCTGGACAGCCTCAATAAGACTGTCCAGCAGCTGCAAGACTTTGTTCAGTATTTGAACAATACAACCCCACAAATAAGCGGGATTCTCGACCAAGGCCGCCAGACTCTCACACAGGGCAAAGACGTTCTCGAGGGGATTCGCAACAACCCGCTGATCAGGGGCGGCATCCCGAAACAGGTCGCTCAGCCGAGTACGGTCGGCGGCTATCGCGGCGGAGGTTTCTGAATGATCACAGCAGCGGTCAAAGTCGCAGACCGGAATGAATTGACCCGGAGCCGTTCGCGCCAGAGGTTGCGATCGACCGGACTTCTTCTTACGGTTGCCCTTCTTGTACTGGCCGGCGCTGTGGCAGGATGCTCTTCATTGCCGAAATCGGCACCCGGGGCGACCGCCGTGAAAAACCAAGCTGCCGCCTACGCCGCGCAGGGCAATAGCTACTATCAACAGGGCAACTATGTCCAGGCGGAAAAGTTCTTCAAGCTCGCCCTCGACAGCAATTTCTCAGTCGACAACCGAGTCGGCATCTCCTCCTCGTATACTTCACTCGGCAGGGTGTACCTCGCGGCCGGCGATACCCGGACCGCGGGAGCTGCGTTTGAAGACGCAATCCGGTATGCGAGCCCGGCCACTACCCCGGACAAGGAAACCCTCGTCCTTGACGCAGAAACAGGGAAGGCCGAGATTCTGCTGGTACAGGGCCGGTACGAGAACGCACTCGACCTTCTCCTGACCGCCGAGAAACGCCCTGCTCCCCCCGAGACGGCTCAACGAGCGGCCCTGCTGCACGATGTTGGTGCCGCCTACAAAGGGTTGGGCGACTATTCCTCTGCCCTCACGTATCTGAACCAGGCCCGGGAAGCCCATGTCAGGTTGAAGCTCGTCTCGCTCGAAGCCTCCGATCTTTACATGATCGCTTCCGTATATTCCAAGCAGGGAGACTACTCATCTGCCCTCGCCTATGCAAATCAGGCGCTCGAAATGGACAAGCTCATCGAGAACAGCCTCGGAATTGGTTCCGACCTCCGCGCGCTCGGAATAATCAGCGAAAAGCAGGCGAAGTTGCAGGACGCGTACGACTACTACTACAGCTCTCTGCAAGTCTTTCGAACGCTCGGCATGGCAGCTGAGGTGCAAAACCTGCTCGGAGCGCTGGAACCCCTCGCCCGGAGACTTGGCAAGACGAAAGAAGCTGCCACCTTCGCGGATGCTCTGAAACAGATGGGAACCTCGAAATGACAGGCGCAGGCATTCGAAGAACCCTGGTCCAAATCGTTGCCGGGTACTCCCGTTCTTTCAGGCGAATTGCCTGGAGCCTACTGCTTCTCGCGGCAACGCTCGGGGTGAGCGCCGCAATTGTCTTTCCACTCTGGTACTTCTCCACTCACGAGCGAAAAATCTTCACGATTGTAGTGCTCTGTCTGTTTGCGGCGGGAATTCTCTTTTTGCTGTTCCGACGCACGCGCGCATTTTGGGAGCTCTCTCCCAACGAGCGCGCCGCCCGATTCCGCCGGCTCGCCCTTCGGCTCATGTCCTTATTTGCCTACCTCGTCGCTCTGTATGTGATTCTCGGGCTCTACGTAGTCGGCCTTCTCGCCGCGGCACTTCCGTTGACGATGATCTACCTTCTTGTCCTCGGCTACTCGCTCTACGTCCGAAAGTCTCGAACCAGGAGGTAGCGTGCGGTCGATCCGATTCCTCGTCATCATCCTTCTTCTCGCAAGGATGGCGGCAACCGTATGGTCTCAAGAGCATTATCCCGTCATTCAGCACCTCGATATCTCCGATATCATCTTTCGTCAGCTTGAGGACGACATCTCCCGGTACTACGTGAACACACAGTCCGGCCGAAGACCGCCGCCGCTCGTCTTCTACGCCTACCACACCAAAAAGGGTGAGGACCTCTTCGACATCGCCGCCAAGGTGAACCTTCCCTACGACACCATCGCCACCTTGAACGGGCTCTCCTCCGCAGGGACGCTGCCCGAAGGTACGCGTCTGGTCATAGACAATACTCCGGGCATCTTTATCCCGAGGCACCCACAGAGCGAGCTCGAGTATCTGATGATCTCCTGGCGAAAGGAGTCCAGCGGGCCCGGAAGCGAGGTCACCGTCTATCGGAATTCGGGCCGTGAGAGCCTCGCCTTCTACGTAGGGCAGCGATTTCATCCCGTCGAAAGAGCCTTCTTCCTCGGCATTCTCTTTCGATTCCCCCTCCCCAAGGGAGTCATTACCTCCCCCTTCGGACCGCGAGTGGATCCCTTCACGCATACTGAAAGCTTCCATTCTGGAATCGACATTGCCGCACCCTACGGGACGGACGTTTACGCAGCCAGAGGCGGAACCGTTGCAGAGATCGGCGACGATCGGGAGTACGGCAACTATGTTCTCCTTCAGCACGCCGGAGGATACCAAACCTTGTACGGTCACCTCAGCAGAGTATTGGTAGAGTTGAACCAACGAGTCGCATCCGGTATGATAATCGCCAAGGTTGGGAGTACCGGTATGTCGACTGGTCCTCACTTGCATTTCGAAATCCGGAGAAACGGGCGCCCCGAGGACCCGCTTCCGCTGCTCCCCAAAGGTGGTGGATGACAACAAGAACAAAGTCGCTCGTGCCCGTCATCTTGTTTTTGATACCCCTCGCGGCCTTGGCCGAGAACGTGCGGGGACCAGTAGTGGACAACGTCATCCTCGATTCCACCTCCGACTCGCACGTCGCTACGGTCGGCCTTGAGGATCTCATCGGTGTCTCGCTCGGAGACGGCAACCGCTTCATCAAGGGGGTAGAGCTCGATATCACCGTTCCCCCCGCGGCGAGACGATACCGCAACCTGCTCGGGCTCTACATCTACAAGCGTGTTACTCCCTCGCCTTCTTCCAGTGCGGACCTCTACTCGGGCTCGCGGGCCGGTTTTATCGTGCTGCCGGCCGTCTCGAAGATATACGTGAACATCCCGGTGAAGGTGAATGCCGTTCAACCCTCCGCAGAGACGATCACGCTCGACAATCCCATTCCGGCAGGCCAGTTTCCTCTGATCGTTACCGTACTTCCGGTAGCGAAAGGACTTCCTTCAAGCGTTTCCGACAGCAAGTTCACCATCAAGGTTTCGCCCATTCTCGAGGACAAGGGGCTCCTCAAGTTGAACGTAACCGAGGACGGGAAGACCCCTGAGTTTCCCTATGCGCTCTCGATCGACGATCGACCGACAGCAGTGGATCCTCTCGAGTACGAGCTCGACAGCGGTATTCACCATCTCAGCGTCACTTCCCGGCACTACAAAGAGGTCAACAAGACGTTCGGTATCGACAAAGGAAGGACGACCACGGTCGACATCAGCCTCGAGCGTCTCGTGCCAAAAGTCCTCTTCGAAGCACCCGACAACGCTGAGATATTCCTCGACGGCCAAAAACTGGAGACGGTTCCGAAGAAACCGATGACGGTGACAGAAGGCCAACATACGGTTATAATACGGGAAGGCGACTATTCTCTGACGAAAAAGTTCTCAGTAGAGCGAGGAAAGAGCTACAAGGTGTCGCTTTTTCTTGACATTTTGGTCCAAGAAAACTAAATATTAATGTGGGTACGTCGATAATTAAATTGTCGGGCCTTAATATAGTTCCCCTCCCAGTTTACTATATTAGTACCGACAACACAAAGAGTAGGCCGATTCGAAAGAATCGGCCTTTTTCTTGCCCTTTTCGGTAACTTGCCAGCACACAATGAATTACCGTGCCATCGCAGAGTGTTGTCTACAATCCGCCTACAAATTTCGCTCCAAAACCCCTTTTTAGCGCATCGAGAGCGTCCAATGACGTGTTGCTGCCGGTGGGAAATCGTAGACGTACCTTTAGAAGTACCAGACCAGTGCAGTCGCGCACTATCCAAAAAATGTTGAATTCATGTAGAATTCGACTAGGTCCATAGGGCGGAGGGACGAGATGACGAATTCGCCGAAACTTACGTATATCAATCATGTGAACGATCTGCCTGCGTATTCTCTCACTGAGGCAAGTAGGATACTCCGTATCCCTGTGACCACCATCAGAGCGTGGATTCGCGGCCAAGTTTACCGCACCAAGTCGGGTGAGCGTCTGTTTCGTCGGGTTGTTATCCCTGCGGATAGCAGAACGGGATATCTATCCTTCACGAATTTGATTGAGCTCTCGGTGCTAGGTGACTTTCGGAGAAAGTTCGGCGTTCGTCTCCGAAATGTGAGAAGCGCGATTGAAGGTGCCAGGAGGCACTTCGGCAGCGACCACCCTCTTGCAGATTTCCAGCTACTCACTGACAAGACTGACGTGCTCATAGAGCAGCTCGGTGAATACCTGAACTTGTCAGACGGAGATCAGCTTGAAATGAAGACGATCATTCACCGATGCCTGCTGAACGTGGAGAAAGATACCAAAGGCATACCAAGGAAGTTTTTTCCAGTCGGTCCGGACACCAGAATAGAAATAGATCCAAGAGTCAACTTCGGGCGCCCCAGCCTTTCTGGCACAGGCATCGCCACCGAATATGTCTTTGATCGTTTTCGTTCTGGGGAGGATGCCGATACCCTCGCGGCCGACTACCGGTGCGATCGTGCGCTTATAGTGAGCGCGATCCAATTCGAAGAAGCCTCTCGGGCTCTTGCAGCGTGACGTTTTTCGTTGACAGAAACCTTGGATATGGGCTAAGAGAGCCCCTTCAAAGATTGGGCTTCGAGGTCGTTCTCCACGATGAGCTTTTTGCCCAAAATGGCGATGATGTTGAGTGGTTAGAGCACGCTTCAATTCACGGGTTTCCGGCCCTGAGCCCAGACAAAAACATAATGAGACGGCGACTTGAGCTTCAAGCAGTAATTGACGGCAGGCTCAGGTATTTTTGTTTCGGCTCTGGCAGAGCTGATACGGGCACTCGGATCAAGATCCTGGAGAAACACATTGGGTCAATCAAGGCACTCTGCGTGCACATGCCTGGCCCCTATGTGGCTAGGTTGACGGGTCAGAATCTGCAGTTTCATTGGCTCGGAGACTAGGCAAGAGGCGCAAGTGTTGCAAGAAATGACAGACAAAGAGTTTGAGGTTTCGGAGCTTTCAATGGTTGTCCTAGAGCAGACCTACAAGATGCTCAATGCTTCTTGGTTGTTCCGTTTCGCGTGGCGTCACGCGATGCGCAAGGCGGGACGGCACCGAGATACGTGAGATCGTGGCGACCTACCCAATTTTCGTGAACCGGATCTGTCCAACCGTATAGAACAAGCCTCTCGCTATTCTGTCTTCAGAACCGCGCTGTCCGTTAGCCTTCTGGTTGCAGCTGAGTCGTATAGGTGCGGGAGGCTCCGTTCTCGTCAACTATCCTGGCGACAAAGACCATGTTGCTCCCCTGTTGTATCATTGCCGTATCGAGGGTGGCGTTGACTTGACTCGGCTCAAGGTTCCACATGGCGCCGTCTACTGCATCGAGGACACCCCATATCAGCGCGAGAAAGAGATTGCCAAACAACCAAGGATTTATGCTGTGGTCGATTATCATCGTCTGTGTTTGGTATCCGGAAAGAGAAATCTTCACGGTATAGGTGTGGCTTCTCGGCAGACGTATCGTCGTCGGAGTCTTGCCGCTGTAATACTGCTGTCCAGAATCGGCAGTAATCGTAACTGTTGCCTGGGGCGTTGAATTGACTGTGACTGTCTGCTTCGTGCCACTAACAATGGTTGCGCACCCCGATAGGACGAGTGCTATACCTGCTACTGATACGAGTATGAGCGCTTTTGTTCTCACCTTTTGCCTCCGCGAGCAATAAATTGCGGTCTTCACCTGCGGCAATTATACACGAAATCTCACGAAATCGTTGCGCAGGCGGGGACACCTGGGACGAGGGCGTAGCAATCCCAAAGTGACTGCGCATTCAATTCTGCGATCTGCGCAAAACTCGGAAAATCGTGAAGAGCACGACATGCGGTGAAGTGTCTCGATATTCCCCGGTAACGCTTGATTTTCCCTACAATGAGAGTAGCGAGGTGAAACATGAAGAGGAGTGTCTATTTCGCGGTCCCGGTCCTACTTACGTTTCTTCTATGGTCTTGCCAGAATCTAGTTACACCCGCAGTCGTGAGTGCATCCGTTGCATCCTCAGGAACTTCAAGTTCCTACGACTCTAGCTTCTCGATTACATGGACAGTCGCCAATACGGGGAACCTACCAATCGCGATTACGAGTGGAACGTTATGGATACGAGGTAGCGCCGGGGGGATAATCGCATTTTCTCAGACTTCTTCGTCGCTGACCTACGGCTCGTACTTCTCTGCGAATACTTCGTACACATTCACGATCAACGGCGTCGCGAGCGTGTACATCCCGTATTACTACGATGTTTCCCTGACCGTGGCAGATTCGTCCGGTACATCTCAAACCTATAGCACCACGATGAGTCCTTTCATTGTCAATTGAGCAACGTCCGTGGTCAACAGACAGCTCCACTCAATTTCGGTTACGTCATCGAAAAGCGGCCTTCGGTTTCGCGTGGCGATGGGCTTCCCGCAAGACAGAACGCGCACCAACAAAAAAAGAGCGGCCCGAAAGCCGCCTTGTTTCATTCATGATAAGCCACGAATTGTTGAAACCAGTTTATAATGTGCAGCGGCGGTTCACTTGAACATCGAGGATTTCGCATTGGATTGGGTTCTGAGGAAGCGACCGGCCCTTGTGCTACCGCATCAGGAGGGAAGCGAGTGAAAATGAATCGAAGTCAACGCAAGACGCTTTGGATTACGTCGATCTTGCTCTCTGTTGTTGCATTTTTCGGCGGGATAGCGAGCGGAGTCATCTTACTCGCATTCGTCGTCCCAATTGTACTCATAGGAGGTACGGCTTTCGTCGCAAATGCCGGGAAGAATGACGGGGATGATTAGGAATAGGCAGATAAGCGCAAGTCAGTCAATCACATTCAGCCGCCGACTAGTAGATTCATCGCCAGGATTTCTCGCTCTCGTTTGTCCATCATGCCGCCCCCTTCGCTTCGCCCGCCATCCGTTGCCAGTAGGTCGTGAGATCAACGGTATTGTGCAAATAGACCGCCGTCGTTGATAACGAGCTATGCCCCATGAATCGCTGGATCACGTCTAACGGCACTCCCAGGCTCACGAGCCGAGTAGCCGCCGTATGTCTCATCACATGCGGACTGAGTGCAAGGTTTGAGCGAATCAGCCCGGCCGCCTTCGCGCGATCCGCTATGCCCTTCACTCGGGAGTAGACCGTCGCTGTCGTCATACCCGCTCGCCCCGCTGCCCTGCCGGTAGCAAGTCCATTGAACACATGGTCGTTGCCCGTTGGCTTCCTGTGGTATCGCTTCCGATATGCTGCGACCGCTGCTCGGTATGCCTCCGGCTCTACCTGGACGCTTCGCACTTTGCTACCCTTGCCGGTGAAGGTCGCCCGATAGGTTCCGTCCGCCTCGGTGATGTTCTCCCATTTCAGCCCGGCCAGCTCCGCCGCCCGAAGTCCACTTGTGCATCCGAGTCGAAAGAGAGCGTAGTCGGTAAGTCCCTTTTCGTTCTTGTCGGCTTTGAGCATCTTGATCACGCGCTGATATTCCTTCTCGCTGAAGGCGTCGCGCTCTGATACGTTATGCTTCGACCGTGACAGTTTCCCTTTCAACTTTTCAGGCATTATCTCGAAAGGACTGGTGTACATCGGTATCACATTCCTGATGCCCGCGAAGAATCGCTTCAAGCCCGCAATCCGAAGATAGGCCGTGTTGAGGTCCGCGCCGCCTTTGATCAATGAATCATAGAAGCTCTCGATGTCGGCCGGTCCTATCTGTAGCGGGTTCAGTCCGTCAGTGTATTCGTAAAGCTGTTTGACTGCGGTCAGATATGAGCGATAGGTGGCGGGCGATAAGCCCGCGCCTTTCAAGAAGACTCTTTCGATGTCGTCAAAATCATGAATGGCTTCAAAGATTTCCGCCGCCCGGCGTAAGCCCTCGGTCATGGTCGGGAAAGCCCGCTCCAATTCGGTCGGAATCATTAACTGGTTCATCGTTGCCCCCCCATGGTATATTGGTTGGAAGGCTCGTCAGAGCCCCCGCCCGGTCGGTAGAGGTGATGTCTCTCTGACCGGGTTCCTTTTTTCTATGAGCCACGCTTTTTCGGCGCACCTTTGGGAAACGACACCTTAACTTTATCCCTATTCTCAGCAATGAATGATTGCATGAGTTCTTTGAGTTGCTCGCTCATTGTCACCCCGAGAGCTGCGCACACAATACGAAAGTCCCTGTGAAGGTTATCTTCAACCCTTACTTGTAATGTACTCATGATAACTATGGTACCATACGTTTCAGTACAACTCAAGAGATCGCATTGGAAAGCAAATTCTTGGCTATTCTTCCTTCTCAAAATGACCAACTCGTACTCCAATAAAGTGAGAAACGAGCTGATAAAGCGCCTCATTGACATTGCGGACCAGGTCTATCCACATGTCGTCTGGTATGTCATTGCCACTGGCCACATCCGTGAAATACGCCTGTGTGGCAGCATCCGCAAAATAGAATCTTGACTGTTGCATATTGTTCCCTCTCGAAACTCTTGGAGTGCCATATTGGGGGTTATTGAATGCACTCTCGTATCCACGAACAAGGACTTTCACATCGTAATGATAGGATATTGTATTTCGAATCTGCACAAGGGAGTGGGCGAAGGGAGTCGATATGGGTTCCTCGCCTGCCACCTTGACGATTTGTTTCCAATCAGATCGCGGCTTCCGGGGACAAACGCGCAAAACCTTCTGGAACAGCTCGCCTACGATCACCGCGTTGTGCTTTCGAACAAGTTCCAGCAATTCGTAGATCGTCGCGAATAGAGCTCGATACAAGTGATTGTGAATACCGTGATGTTCTCCCACTTGCGGTGTGCTTTGCGAAGACTCATGCTCGGGCAGAGCACCTAAGAGCGCGTTGCACAACATAAAATCTTTCAAATCATTGTAGATCGTCGCGAGGGCAAGAAAGAAACCGTATTCGTCGCGTTCGGACCTGGTGCTCGGAAGGAACGCTTCTTTGTGAAACCTCTCCAGAGGTGCCAGCTCAGCTTCAAGATTCTGGAAAGTCGCGCCCTCGTCCATTAGTCTCCCGTCCTTTGGTCCGGTATCGTGTGAGTAGAGATGATTGCTCAACGTCATTGTAGTATAGATATTGCTATGGAGTTTCGCCTTTCGTGATAAGCAGCGGATTCTTGAAACCTTTGGACGGAACCAAAAGAATCGCTTAGCTCGTGCACACCGCCCCTTCTCACGAAGACGGCGGTACAGTAGAGGTCCTATGTAAATGCTGTCTGATAGGCGTGCACAGCAGGTGGCTCTGGAAAGGAGATACGGAGGTCAGTCAACTGAGTTCGGATAGCGCACAGCCTGTCTGCGGGTACTGTCTTTGTTACCCCGGGAACTGTTGAGGACCAATCATCTGCTGGACGAATTGGCCGTGTAGCTTGATGTAGGCGACTCCGTTCTGGTTTTCAATGATCTTAATCGCGGGTGTCGAGGTGAGAGTCTGAATAGCTGAGTGGTGGACGGAGAGAACTGCTTCCTGCAGATCGTGGTCCGCTTCAAGGCTCTCCACTTTCAGTCCTATGGATCTGCATTTCTCCAGTGAAAGGTGCCGTGCATGTGATTTGGTCAATGCGTGATCGCTGAGTTCAGTTAGAATCGCTGGGACTTTCTTGTCAACTTCATCGTCGTCCTTGAACATACCCGTTCTAAGCCAGTCTTCGACAATCTCCAGTGACCAATCCAATGCCTTTTCGCATTCGCCGATGAGCGTCGGGTTGTACTTTGCAATGATTGGCTGCCATACATATGCCTTTGATTGGTCCTTGCTAATTTCCCTGTGCGCCCGCTTGAACTCCTCTATAACACCGTGTGCGGGCAGACCGTTGAACTGGGGGTCAATCGGACCGAGCGATGAATGTAGGCCCATCAGTATTGAGCTCGTGGAACAGGCAATCATTGTTCCTGCCGACATAGCGATTTGTGGCACCACGGCGCGTATGTTTGCACCGAACATAGAACGCAAGTAATCAACCAGGGATTCCGTAGCAGCGGTATCGCCACCGGGCGTATGAAGGAAAAGATCCAGCCCCTTTGAACGGTCCATCTTGTGAACGACAGTCATGAATCCGTTCTTGTCCTCGTCGTTGACTTCCGTGCCCGCAACGCCTCTCTTTTCGAGCCATCCTGAATAGTAGATAATTGTGTTACGACCAGTTAATTCCGATAGCTCCTTTAGATACTGGCGTCTTACAACGTCGTATGTGCTACCGGTTGCGCCGATTT
>CAZDMH010000015.1:136787-138370 GCA_964506755.1 uncultured Spirochaetales bacterium | reverse complement strand
AATGGTGTGTGATAATCAGACAATAGTGAGGGAGGAATGCTCATGGGGACGAGCAAGGTGCTTGCGCAATTCTTCGGGAACGAGAAGTTCCCAGTAACGTGGGAAGATGAGAAGGAAAAGGAGTTATTCTGGTTCTTTGACGATAATCACTGCCCCAATCCGATATCGCCCATGTACTTCAGCCTTCACGGGTGGTGGGGGCCGACGTGCGAGTACATGTATCGCCGCTTCGATATGAACTCCGGAGTTCAGTGGATCGCGAAGCGTATCAATGGCTACGTCTACACTGCCATCGTACCGCGCGACTCGAAGGATGCCGAGGAGGTGCTCCCCTACTATCTATGGATCATGCCGACCTACGCGAGCAACTTCCTCGGATGGTGGAACAAGCGATACCTGCCGGAAGTGAAGCGCAACTTCGAGTACATCGACAATTTCGATACCGACAACGCGACGCTGCCCGAGCTCATGATCTACCTCGAGGAGGCAATCGATATCCAGGAGCGACACTTCCGCCTCCACTGGATCCTCAATCTTGCCCAGTTCCAGGCCTCTTTGAACTTCGGCGCGGTGGTGGGCGAGGTTATCGGAGACGTCGATCAAGAAATGCTCGGGAAGGTCAACGTATCGCGGGCGGACCGAAATTGGGATAGTCTCAAAGAGCTCTACGAGATGAAGGAGGCCGTGAAACGCGACGAGAAGCTCTCCGAAATCTTCAAGGGGGGCAAGAGCGCCGCGGAGATCCGCTCCGGACTCGAGGCTTCAGCCGCAGGCAAGAAGTTCCTCGAAAGGGTCGAGGCCTACTCCAAGGAGTTCGGCTACAAGGCAATGTACACACACGAGTACACAGGAACACTCTACGCCGAGGACTATACCCCGGTCCTCGGAGAGATTCAGGGCTACCTCACCTCCGACTACGACTACAATGCGGCCTACAAGGGCTGCATCGATGAGCAGGAAAGGTCGATCGCCTACCTCAGAGAGAAGCTCTCGGGAGCGGCCCAGTCCGATAAGGACCGCTTCGAGGAGGCTTTGAGGCTCAACCTCGCGATGCTGCCGCTCACCGCGGATCACCACTTCTACTTCGACCAGGGCACCTACGCCCGCATGAGGCTCGTCCTCCTGGCCGTCGGAAGGAAGCTGGTTGCCGAGAGGCTCCTCGACGACGCGGAGGACATCATGTTCCTGGAGTACGA
Source organism: uncultured Spirochaetales bacterium (assembly GCA_964506755.1). Lineage (GTDB taxonomy): Bacteria > Spirochaetota > Spirochaetia > DAHUYW01 > DAHUYW01 > CAZDMH01. The sequence goes on along the minus strand of CAZDMH010000015.1, from coordinate 137,174 downwards.
GCAGCTTCGCCGCTACGTCGGCAACCCGAAGGGCTACGACGGACGGGGACTCATCAAAGACGCGAAGAAGGCGATGGATGAGGCGAAAAAGATCGCTCCCCGCGATTGGGTCGGGACCGTAACTCAATGGAACATGTACGAAGAGCCCTACCACACCCTGTGGGGCTATCCGGAGAAGTTCGAGCGCGAGCAGAAGTCAGAGGTGGTAAAGGGCGAGGTGTCGGGCCTCCCGGCCTCGGCCGGCACGATCGAGGGAACCGCACGCATCGTCTTGAGCCCGAAGGAGTTCAACCAGGTGGAACACGGGGATATCATGGTCTGTGTGATGACGAACCCAGCCTGGGCCGTTGTCTTCAGCAAGATCTCGGGGCTCGTTACCGACGCCGG
>CAZDMH010000015.1:18418-136687 GCA_964506755.1 uncultured Spirochaetales bacterium | reverse complement strand
CAGGCTGTGACACCGCCGTCGGCGAAGACGATCTGTCCGGTGATGAAGTCGGCCGCCGGAGCTGCGAAGTACATGGCGAGACCCGCGATGTCGATGGGTTCTGCGACGCGGCCAAGAGGAATACGCGCGATAAGGGGGTTGTAAAAGGCAGGGTCGTTGAGGTAGCGCGCCACGAGCTCCGTTCGCGTAAAGGTGGGCGCAATCCCATTGACCGTTATTCCATGTTTGGCCCACTCGGTCGCAAGCTGCTTTATCATCATGTTCATTCCGCCGCGGCTCGAACAGTAGCCGATGTAGCCTCGGTGAATCCCGAGCATGCTTCGCACCGAGCTCAGGTGGATGTGCTTGCCGCCGCCATTGCCGATCTGCCCCTTGGCGACCGCCTGCGAGAGGAAGAAGGCTGTCTTGAGACTTCCCTTGAAGATCTCGTCCCAGTCCTCTTCTCTATACTCTTCCGCCGGCGCTTCGATCTGCCCGCCGATACAGTTCACGAGGATGTCGATCTTCGGGTGATCCTTGTATACGCCTGCGACGAATCGCTTCACCGTCTCCATCGTGTCGACCTCGAGCTCGAGGCCTGTCGCTTTGCCCCCCGCGGCGTTTATCGAGTCTGCAAGCTTCTTCGCCTTCTCGGCGCTGCGGCTCGTAAGAAGGACCTCGCTTCCCTGGGCGGCCAATCCCTCGCAGATCGCCGATCCGATGCCGCCGGCTCCTCCAGTCACGAGCGCGGTGCGACCACTCAAAGAGAAGAGCTTCGAATACTTCTCCAACATCTCATTCATCACGACCTCCTACTTGTCCTTCATGACCGGCATCTTAGCTGTCAGCTTGTCGTAGAGCGCGCTGACGTTGTTGTGGATGACGTGCTCGAGCATGTACTCCTGCCCGATATCGACCGGGAAGCGGTCGGCGAAGCTGATCTTCTCGAGGCACTCCTCCTTGCTCCATCCCTTGGCGACCCCAGCTCCAACGGCAGCGAGCCACTCCCACAGGAACGCGCGCTGCACGTAAAGCTCCTGCTTCGTACAGACCGGCCCATGCCCGGGTATGACATAGTCCGCGTCGAGCTCCAAGAGTCGCTCGAGAGACTTCACCCATTGATCGATGTCGGAAACGTAGAGCCAGGTCTGACAGTTGTTGAAGACCGTGTCGGCGGTAAAGACTACCCGCTCCTCGGGGATGTACACCGCGAGCTGTCCCGGGGTGTGGCCGGGGGTGTGGATAAGCTCGAAGGTGTGCTTGCCGACGGTCAGCGTCGTGTCGCCGTCGATGATGAGGTTCGGCCGGTTCGGGTCCGCGAAAAAATCTTTCTCATCCGGCAGGAGATCGAATCCTTCCGGATCGTCAGTGGGAAGCGCCTCCTTCGCGTATTCAAAGGGGTTGATCTCGGGTGTGACGACCATGAAGTTGTTGACCGTCTCCCTGTGGGCGATGACGTTCTCGGCGGATTTGAAGAAGTAGTTGCCGAAGATATGGTCGACGTGATATTCGGTGTTGATGAGAAACCGGATCGGACCATGCGACTCGGCCTCCTTGCACATTTTCACGGCGTATGTCGGCAGCTGGGGGGTGTCGATGACGACGACACCGTCGGACGTGACGACGTAGCCGGGATTGCAGCCGCGAATCTTGGTTTCCGCATAAACGTTCGGGGTTACCTGTTCCATTCTTGTCTCCCTATAGTATCTTTTCGATTTCGTCGAAGAGGATTTGCGGGGTTCTCGCCCGAATCATGAAGTAGGGTCGGTCTTTCGCGAAACGGCTGCAGAAATCGCCGCGTCGCGAGCGCCGCTCGTCGGTATCGATGACCGGCATGATGATGCCGTTTTCCGAGAGCAGCTGGTTAAGTCCGAAGTAGTTCATCAGTGAGTGAAAGGTTTGGTACTCGCGCTCGAACCGGATCATCTCGACGACCTTCGTGTCGAAGTGACCGTCGATTCCCGGCATCACGACGAGATCGATGTTGGTCGGTTCGGTGTAGGGCACGTACTCCGGATCGCCATCGAAGAACTTCGACACCCCTTCGTCCTGGTTCGGGATGTCGGCGCGCTCGGTTCCCTTCGCCCGCTGGCGAAGGTAGACGCTCTTCGATCCCATGATTGCCCATCCGCGCTCATCGGTGACGGTAGTCTCCGTAGAAATGAGGAGCCCGCCCCGTCGACAGCCCTCGATCTGGCTCATGCTCTTGCCATGGTTCGACTCCCCACCGAGAAAGAGGATCGTCCGATCTTTGTAGCGGACCGAGGAGGAATGGAAGGGATGGAGCCCGGCCGATTCCATCTGAAGGGTGTGCATGCTGACGATGATCTTGTTGAGCTCGCCCTGTCCCCAGTCGCCGTCTACGAAGAGCTGCCCGCCCTTGTATGCAATCGCCTTCGAAGACTTCGTTTTGTCCCATACGATATCGGGTTTGTCCTTCGTAGCTTCGCGTCGCGAGCTCACCTCCGCCAAGCGGTAGTTCATGAAGGTCATATCATCCAGGACATGGTCGCGACGCTCTTCGCTCTTCACGTCAATACGCAGGGCAGCCTTGCCGCTGTAGAACTCTTCGGTCAATGTATTCATTGTCTCTCCTCTAGTGATTTCGTGCCGGGAAGGAGCTATTCCGGCAATCCCTTGATCTTTCGACTCTGAAGCACAAACAGCTCCCCCTGTTCGTAGGCCCATTCGATATCCTGCGGGAAATCGAAAACCGCCTCGATCTTCGACCCGAGTGAGGCGAGCTCCTCCAGTTGCCCGTCGGTCAACGTCGGCTTGGTGGCGAGGTCCTCGGGAATCTCGTATTTCTTCCGTCCGACACCCTTCTCCCTGTCGAGCGTCACCATGATGTTCTTCTTCTGGATGCGCTTTTCCTTGATTCCTGCTGAGCCTCCCTCCGACCCGTTTTTTCTGAGAACGTAGTAGTCGTTGACCGACTCGCCGGAGACGAGCGATTCCCCGAGGCCCCAATTGGCCTCGATGACGAACTCCTCTCGTGAACCGCTGATCGGATTTGCGGTGAACATGACGCCGGCCACGTCGGAGTTGACCATCCGCTGTACGACGGGAGCGATAATCCCTTTGCGGTGATCGATGTTTTGTTGATGTCGCCTGAAGGCGGCGCGATCGGTCCACAGGGACGCCCAGCATTTCTTGATGTATTCGACGACCTGCGCCTCCCCTTTGATGAAGTGGTAGGTGTCCATCATCCCCGGAAACGAGGAGATACTGCTGTCGCGTACGGCGACCGACGAGCGTACGGCCACGAACGGCTCCTTGCCCTCTGCTCCGCCCAGGTCCCCGAGCGCGGCCTGGATTTCCTTCTGAAGATCGTCAGGAATCGGGCAAGAGGTGATGATCTCTCGAATCTGAGCGGTTTTCTCCTCGATGTCGGCATAGTCGTCGTAGTCGAGACGATCAACGATCTCGTAGATCTTGGCTTCGGCGCCGCTTTTTTCGATTACATACTCCAGCGATTTCGCGGTGACACAGAAGGCAGGAGGTACGTTGAACCCGTTCTTGGCCATCTCGCCAAGGTTCGCCGCTTTGCCGCCGGTGTCTTGGAAGTCGGTGGCGGTCATCTCGTGGAGTTTCTTCACATAGTTCGCCATGGTAAGCTCCTCTTTTTCCTTTTCCCTCTTCCCTTTTTCCTCCTTATATCAGATAATCTGACTATTCGTCAACAAAGAGGGACGTGCGCAGTTGGCGCTTCGGCAGTTGCTCCGGAGAACGTTCGCTGGTAGTATTCGGATTGCCGAGAGCGTTTTCGGTATCAACAAGATGGTGGTGCAGATGGAAAGAATCCAACAGAAGACCGTTGTCATGCAGGTCATGGACCGAATCAAGGGTCTCATCGCATCCGGCAGATACCAGGTAAACGATCGAATTCCGACTGAAAGCGAGCTTGCCGAAATGTTCGGCGTTGGTCGATCATCGGTCCGCGAAGCGATTAAGATCTTCCAACACCTCGGCGTGCTCGAGGCGCGGGTTCCGAAGGGTACTTTCGTGTGCGACCGCTCCAAAATCTCCCAGGAGGCGATCACATGGTCGATTCTCCTTGGGCAGGACAACCTGACCGAGATCATCGAGCTCAGGCACGTCATCGAAAAGGCGGGAGTCGGAGCCCTCGTTCACGAGCTCTCTGCAAAGTCGCCGCGAGGCGTCGAGCTCATGGGTAGATTGAAAACGGTGCTCGAAGTCATGCGAGAGGGGGTAGACACTGCCTCGATCGAAGAGCTCGTGCAGGCCGACTACGACTTTCACGCGACGATCATCGCCGCGGCTGAGAACTCCCTCTTCAGCTCGATTTACGAGACACTCCACTCCTTCATGCAGGAAGAGATTCGCCGGACCTATGTAGCGATAAAGAATATCTCGGAGATCGTGGACGATCACCAGGAGATCATTGACTCGATCGTCTCCGGCGAGCTCACACGAGCCCTTCAGCGCCACGACGCCCATTTCATGCGGATTCAACGACTGCTGCGCGAAGCGGCCGATTCGTCGGGGAAGCGGACGACCGCCGGCGGCACTGAGATCGACTCCTCCAACGATTCGACCCCCAACGAGGCTCGAACCGAGTAGAGGGTCGCCTTCCTCTCTTGACGCCCGGGGGTAATTGTCATATAATACGACAATTCGAGTTCTACCTGGTCCGGACAGGCCTTTGGGCCAAAGGAGGCGAACGATGGGGACATCAACGACCGGCACACAAACGAATACCCACTCTGGAGCCGGTACCGCCGCGAGCGGCAAATACCACACGATACTTGAGGAGATGACGCAGACCACCCCCACTGCGCTCTGGAACGACTCGGCGTCGATCGAGGAGCTCTCCGGAGCAATCAAGCACAACGGCGCCGTCGGCGCCACCTGCAACCCGGTCATCGTGCTCACGGTCCTGAAACAGGAATGGCACCTCTGGAAGGATAGAATCCCCGCGCTGATTCACGAGATGCCCTCTGCGAGCGACGAGCAAATCGCCTGGAGGGTAGTTGAGGAGATTTCCGTGAAGGCGGCCAAGCTTCTCGAACCTGTCTTCCAACGCGAAAACGGCAAGAACGGCCGACTGTCCATCCAGACGGACCCGAAGCTGTTCCGCGACACCGACGCGATCGTCGAACAGGCGGTCCATTTCTCGCAGCTCGCAGCAAACATGATCGTGAAAATCCCCGCTACCGCCGCTGGAATTGCGGCAATCGAAGAGTCCACCTACCGCGGCGTGAGCATCAACGCAACCGTGAGCTTCACGCTCCCGCAGGCGATTACGGTGGCCGAGGCCGTCGAACGCGGTCTGAAACGCCGAGAGAAGGAAGGAAAGGACATCTCGACGATGGGGCCGATCTGCACCCTCATGGTGGGAAGACTCGACGACTGGCTCAAGGTCGTGGCGGACAAGGAGAACATCATTGTCGATCCATGGGCACTCGAATGGGCAGGCGTCGCAGTCATGAAGAAGGCGTACAAGATCTACCGTGAACGGGGCTATCGTCTTCGTTTGCTCTCTGCGGCGTTCCGCAACCACCTTCACTGGAGCGAGTTCATCGGCGGGGACGTCGTGATCTCCCCGCCCTACAAGTGGCAGAAGCGCTTCAACGGCTCCGGGATTGCCGTCGAGAATCGGATCGACAAACCTGTCGATTCGGCCATCCTCGAGGCGCTGCAGTCGAAGTTTGTCGACTTCCAACGCGCCTACGACGAGAAGGGGATGGCTCCCGCGGAGTTCGACGATTACGGTGCCACGAGAAGGACCCTCAGGCAGTTTTCGAAGGCAACCGACGATCTCGTCGCCCTTCTCCGCGATCACCTCATTCCGAACCCGGATACAAAATAGCAAGGAGAAATAGATGTCTACAGGAATAGAGAAGGCGGTTCGCATCGTCAAGAACTACGTAAACGGCGAGTTCGTCGAGCCTGAGAACTCAGGCTATATCGAGGTCGAAAACCCGAGCACGGGTGAGGTCATTGCGAAATCCCCCCTCTCGACCGCGGCAGAGGTGAACCGCACGGTCGAGAAGGCCTACGCTGCCTACCGTGAGTGGAGCAAGACCCCCGTCGCGCGGCGGGTTTCCTATCTCTTCAAGCTCTACGAGCTCATGCGCGACAACGAAGAGCCCCTCGCGCGACAGATCGTGGAGGAGAACGGGAAGAGCATGCCGGACGCCGTCGCAGAGATGAAGCGGGCCATCGAGAACGTCGAGGTCGCCTGCGGCATGCCGGTCCTTCAGCAGGGCGACAACATCATCGGCAGCTCCTTCGACATCGACGGCGAGGTCATCCGTCTTCCTATCGGCGTGTTCGGAATGATCGCTCCCTTCAACTTTCCGGCGATGGTGCCCTTCTGGTTCATCCCCTACGCAATCGCAACCGGCAACACTTTCATCGTCAAACCTTCTAAACAGGTGCCGCTGACGCTGCAGATGATCGGCGAGTACTTCAACGAGATTGGCCTGCCTCCGGGCGTGTTCAATATCGTCAACGGCGACAGGGTCGTGGCAAACGCTCTGATGGCGAACCCCAAGGTGAAGGGCATTTCTCTCGTCGGCTCGACCCCGGTCGCCCGCCAGGTTGCGAAGACGTGTGCCGAACAGGGAAAGCGCTTCCAAGCGATGGGCGGCGCGAAGAACCATCTTGTCGTCATGCCCGACGCACGGATCGACGAGGTCATTCGCAACATGGTCACGAGCTGCTACGGCTGCGCCGGGCAGCGATGCATGGCCGCCTCGGCGATCGTCTGCATTGGGGATGATGTCTATCGCGAGGTAGCCGAGCGCTTCGTGGAGGCGTCGAAGAACATCCTGGTGGCAGACCCGCTGGCACCGTCTGTGGCGGACGAGCGAATGGTCATGGGACCGGTTATCTCCTCACAGGCGAAGAAGCGCATCCTCGGCCTCATCCAGGACGGTATTGACGAGGGAGCAACCTTGGCCCTCGATGGGCGCGAGTTGGTGGTCGAGGGCAAGGAGGGAGGACACTTCATCGGCCCGACGGTGTTCACCGACGTCAAACCCGGGATGAAGATCCACCGCACTGAGATCTTCGGACCGGTGGTCGTCATCTTGAAGATGGACAGCCTGGACGAGGCCATCACGATGATCAACGAGCATGAATACGGCAATGGTGCTTCTATCTACACACAGAACGGCTACTACGCGCGCAAGTTCAAGCTCGAGGTAGAAGCCGGAATGATCGGGATCAACATCGGTATCCCCGCTCCGGTCGCCTACCTGCCCTTCGGCGGGATGAAAGCCTCACAGTTCGCCGACATCAAGGCCCAGGGCAAGGCGGTCATCAACTTCTACACCGAAGACAAGATCATAACCGAGCGCTACTGGGCGGATTAATGGAAACGAGACAGATGCCGGTGACGGGCGAGTTCAGGCTCGCCCGTCCCGAGACATTGGACGAGCTCGCTTCGCTGCTGGCGAAGTACGGCGACGGCGCCGCGATCCTTGCGGGGGGAACCGATCTCCTCGTGAAGCTTCGCTCCGGTAAGGTCATCCCGCGTGTGGTCATCGATCTCAAACAGATCCGGGCGTTGAGCGCGGAGATCATCGAAGATGAAGCCTCCCTCCTAATCGGCTGCCTGGCCCTCCTTTCGGATATCATCGCGGACGAACGGGTTCGGACCTTCTTTCCGGTACTCGCAGAGGCAGCATCCACCGTGGGCTCGGTGCAGATTCGAAACCGCGCGACCCTTGCGGGCAACATCTGCAACGCCTCACCTGCGGCAGACACCGTTCCCGCCCTTCTTGTTCACGAGGCAGTCGTCGAGCTCGCTGGGGCGGACGGTTCGAGAAGCCTGCCGCTCAAAGAGCTCTTCGTAGGTCCCGGCAAGACCGCGCTCAAGAAAGGCGAAATCGTGACGGCGGTTCGGCTTCCGAAGCCGAAGGAGGCGTACGGTTCCGCCTTCCAGCGCCTGACTCGGCGGAGGGGAGTAGACCTCGCCACCATCAACGTCGCGTGCCTCGTGCAGGCGTCGGGGAAGGTCCGGTTCGCATTCGGTGCCGTGGGACCGACTCCGATTGTTGTGGACGCCCCGGACGGTCGCCTCGCCGACCCTTCTCTCGGCAACCAAGACCGCGAAAATCTCATCGCCCCCCTCATCGAGAAGGCTCATCCGATCTCGGACGTGCGCGCAAGCACGGATTATCGAGCGGCGATGCTCTTGGTCTACAGCCGCAGAACCCTCGAGGAAGCCCTGCGACGACTCTCGAACAACAACCGTGGAGCATAGGCCATGCAGACAGAAAAAATCCCCATCACCCTAACGGTCAATGGAAAGGTTCACTCGATAGATGTTCGACCGAATCACACTCTTCTGAAGGTTCTCCGGGATCAACTCGGCCTGACTGGCACGAAAGAGTGCTGCTCACTCGGGGAGTGCGGGGCCTGTACCGTCCTGCTCGACGGCAGATCGGTAAACTCCTGTCTCGTGCTCGCCGCCGAGGCCGACGGGCGATCGGTCGTGACAGTGGAGGGCCTGGCGGTCGGAAGCAGGCTCAATCGTCTCCAGGAGGCTTTTCTCGAGGAAGGCGCCGTCCAATGCGGTTTCTGCATCCCCGGCATGGTGATGTCGGCGCAGCATCTCCTGATCCACAATCCGCACCCCACCGAGGAGGAGATCAAAGAGGGGCTTGCCGGAAATCTCTGCCGATGCGCAGGCTACCCTCGAATCCTGGCGGCCGTCCGTGCCGCCGCCGAGGAGAACGGCCGATGATCGTCGATACGATGAAACAAACCGGCTGGATCGGCAAGACAACGAAGCGAGTCGGGGGCCAGGAGCGTGTAAGCGGGTCGCTTCAGTACGTCGGCGACATTCACATCGACGGAATGCTGCACGTGAAGCTTGTTCACCTTCCTTGCGGCAGGGCACGCATTCACCGAATAGACACGACTGAGGCGATGAAAGTCGAGGGCGTACGCTGCATTATGACCGCAGACGACCTTCCGCATCCGATGCCCCGCTTCGGTCCCCGCTTGAAGGACCGACCGGTCATCGCCGAAGGCGAGACGAAGTTCTTTGGTGAACCGGTGGCGGCGGTGGCGGCCGAAACGGAGGACGCCGCAAGTCAAGCGGCGGCCTTGGTCAAGGTCGAGTACGAGCGACTCGAAGGTGTCTACACCGTCGAGACGGCCCTCGATCCAAATGGCCCTCTCGTACAAGATCCCGCTCTGCGGCCGGAAGACCCGCATAAGAACAGCAACACCCTCGAGGAGCTCTATTACGGCTGGGGGGATATCGAGACGGCTGCCGCCGATCTAGTCGTAGAGAACAGCTACACCTTTCCCATGATTACCCACTTCGCGATCGAGCCCCACGCCTTTATCGCCGCACCGGACGAGGACGGCATCCGGGTCTGGAGCGCGATACAGCACCCCTTCCTGCTGCAGATCATCCTCGCCGATGTGTTGAAGATGCCGATCGCGAAGGTCAGGGTTATAGCTCCCGATCCGGGCGGCGGGTTTGGCGGCAAAGGCTATCCCAAGTTCGAGCCTCTGCTCGCGTTCATGGCGCTCAGAACGGGTCGCCCGGTTCGCCTCGCTCTCACCCTCGAGGAAACCTTTCAGGCCGGCCGACGTCTCGCCGCACGGGTGAAGGTCAGATCGGGATTCAACAGGGACGGAACGATCGTTTTTCAGGATATAACGGCCGATTACCTCATCGGAGCTTACGCCGATATTGCGACCCGTGTCGTCGAGAAGGCGAGCTACACCGGCTGCGGTCCATACCGGGTTCCGACCGCACGGATCGTCGCCCGCGCGTTGCTGTCGCACACCACTCCGAGCACCGCCTTTCGCGGTTTCGGTGTTCCACAGATGTCCTGGGCAATCGAGTCGCAGATCGACGCCGCGGCCAAGGCGCTCGGGCTCGATCGTGTCGAGATCAGGCTGCTAAATATCCCGAAGAAGGGGGAGGAGTTCATCCCCGGTGACACACCCTGCGACGGCGAATGGCATGAATCGCTTCTGAAGGCGGCCGAGGCGATTCGCTGGAACTCACCGCTGCCCGAAGGCCGAGGCCGGGGCATATCTCTCGGATTGAAGATCTCGGCCACCTACGCGTCGGCCTACTCCATACTCAGGCTCCACTACGACGGCAGCGCTTCGATCCTCACCGGGACCTCCGACATGGGTCAGGGCGCCCGAACGATCTTCTCGCAGATCGTTGCCCAAGAGCTCGGGATCGATCCCAACCAGGTAACCGTCGTCATGGGAGACACCTCGGTGGTACCCTACGATACCTCCACCTCAGCGAGCCGTTCGACGGTCGTCATGGGTACGTCCATCTACCGTGCTTGTCAGGAGGTCAAGTCTCAGATTGCGAAGCTGGCCGCTGAGACCTACGCCCTGAACGAGTCCGATGTGGAGGTCGGCGACGGTGTCATCACGCTGCCCGACGGTCAACGCAGCTTCCGTGAGGTCATGACAGACCAATTCGGATCGACGAGGGGAGAAATCATCGGCGTCGGTGCTTTCGTGAAGAAGAAGACTCCCGGCCATCCTCTTGCCGGCAAAACGACCTTCTACGAGCTTTCCTGCAACGCCGCCGAAGTCGAGGTCGACCGCGAGACGGGGATGACACTCCTCACGAACTTCGTCGTCGTCGGCGATGTCGGCAAGGCGCTTAACCCGCAGCACGTCGAGATGCAGGACACCGGCGCTGCGATCATGGGTTTGGGACACTCCCTCATGGAGCACATTATCCTCGACGATGACGGCCGAATCGTCAATCTCGGCGCCCTCGACTACCGCATCCCGACGATCAAGGACATACCCCTTGAGATGGAGTCGCTCTCCGTCGAAAATGAGGACGGCCCGGGGCCCTATGGATCCAAGGGCACCGGAGAAGGGGGACTGCTCGCCACCGCCGCCGCGGTCGGAGCCGCGATCAACGACGCGGCCGGAACCGAAATTCGGGACCTCCCGTTGACTCCAGAGCGGGTTTGGCGGGCCATCACCGATCGAGAGCGTGCGAAAGAAAAGTAGACCTGAAGGAGTACAGGGTGTCGTTCGAACAAAGCGTGGTCATTCCGATGGTCCGTCCAGCAGACTATCCACTCGACGATCTTCTCGCGGGGATACGACGCATCGGATATTCCGCAGTGGAGTTCTGGAACCGAGGACCCGATTTCGAAGAGCTCCTCGCGAGTCTTCGGCATCACGATCTTCGGTTGGTCAACATGGTGGGCCACGAGCACGTTTCCCCCACCGACGGGAAGCATGCGGAAGGACTCAGTCGCCGCCGCAACCACGATCGCCTCGAATCGGAGCTCGCCGTCTCGATCGACATCGCCGCAGCCAACGGCGTGCCCGATCTCATTGTGTTCACTGGCCACCGAAATGAGGGTGAGAGTGACGTTGATGCACTCCTCGTCTGCGCGGAAGGACTCAAGCGTATCGCCCCCTACGCGGAGAGAAAGGGGGTCAACCTCAATGTCGAGATCTTCAATACCAAGATCGATCATCCCCGATATCTTTGCGACCGATTCGACTGGGCTGTCGCCCTCTGCGAGATCGTGGGAAGCCCGCGCGTCAAGATCTTGTTCGACGTTTATCATGTCCAGATCATGGAAGGCGACGTGATTCGCTCGATACAGAAGGGTTCCAGGTGGATTGGACACTACCACACCGGGGGTAACCCGGGCAGGCACGAGCTAGACGACACTCAGGAGCTCAACTACCGTGGCATCTGCCGCGCGATCGCGGCTACCGGATACCAGGGGTTCGTCGGTCACGAGTTCATTCCCACCAAAGATCCCATCGTGGCACTCGAAGAAGCATTTCAAATCTGCAACGTGGAGTAGAAGATGACTGAGTTGATACCGAAGACCATGAAGGCGCTCATCCTGACCTCTCCCGGCGCCTACGAGATACAAGAAGTTCCGGTTCCCGAGGCGGCATCTGGTGAGGTGCTCTGCAAGGTACGCGCCGTGGCGATCTGTGGCAGTGATCCGGAGGTCATCAGCGGGGGGCTCGCCGGATACTGGCCTCCCGGCTATCCCTTCATTCCCGGGCACGAGTGGTCCGGGGAGGTCGTCGCAGTTGGAGAGGGGGTGACGAGTTTCGCAGTCGGAGACCGTGTGGCGGGGCAGGCGCACAAAGGCTGCGGGTATTGTCGCAAATGCATGGAGGGGCGATACAACCTCTGCGAGAACTATGCCAAGGCGGGAACCGGCCACCGACACTATGGTTTCGTCTCAAATGGAGCCTACGCGCAGTACAATGCCTATTCGGTACGGGCAGTCACGAAGATGCCGGACCATGTTTCGTTCCGGGAGGGGGCGCTCGTTGATACGTCGGGAGTCGTCATCCACGCCCTCGAGCTCACCGGCGTGACAGCCGGCGGTACTGTCGCGGTGATCGGTCCCGGACCGATCGGACTGATCACAATGCGCGCAGCGAAGCTGTTCGGAGCCGCGCGCGTTATTGCAATCGGGAGGGGCGCCCGCCTCGAGGCGGCCAAGCGCCTTTGTGCCGACCTCACGGTCGACTTCGAGAAGGGAGATCCCGTCGAGGTGGTCCGATCGCTGACCGAGGGCCTCGGCAGCGAAGAGGCGTTCGAATGCTCAGGGGCTCCGGGCACCTTCCGTCAGGCGGTTCAGATGGTCAAGCGAGGGGGAACCGTCGGGCTCCTCGGAGTTCCCCAGGGGGAGGTCGACGAGAAGATCCCGTTTCGCTACACCGTATCCAACGAGATTGCGGTCTTTGGCTCGAAGGCCAACCCCAATGTCTCACACAAGATTCTCGCGCTCGTCGGAGCTGGGCAACTTGTTCTCAAGGACCTCATAACGCACACCTTCCCTCTCGTGGATTTTGCCCAAGCGCTCGAAACCTTCGTCGGCAGGAAGGAGGGGGCCCTCAAGGTAGTAGTCGAGCCGAACGGCCCGGAGAGATAGCGGGAGATTGCTTGGGCGGCCGCTTTCCGAGAGGCGGCCGCCGTGCACGGCGCATTCTATCGGGCGAACTTCACACAGACGGGCGTCCCGACGGCCGTGACGTGACCGGTCGGCTTCAGAACGCCGGTGTCCCGGTCGATGAGGTAGGCGACGATATTGTCGCTCGCCTGATTGGCAACCAACATAAGCGCTCCCGTCGGGTCGATCGCGAAGTTGCGCGGAGTCTTGCCCCCCGAGCTTTCGTGACCGATGAGAGTGAGCCTGCCGCTTTGCGCGTCCCGCTTATAGGCGACGACGCTGTCATGGCCGCGGTTCGAAGCGTAGAGGAACTTCCCTGTTGGGTGCACGTTGAGGTCCGCACAGCTGTTTTCGCCCGCAAAACCGTCGGGAAGAGTCGTGACGGTCTGGAGCTTGCTCAAGCCCCCTGTTTCGCCGTTGTAGGCGAAGACTGTTACGGTCGAATCGAGCTCGTTCACAATGTGGGCGAAGCGCCCGTCAGGGCTGAATGCAATATGGCGCGGGCCGGAACCCGGCTCGAGAACGGCGCCCGCCCCCTTCGTCTCGGCGATTTTGCCCGCGGCGGAATCGAAGCGGTAGGCGACTACCCGATCGGCTCCGAGATCCGGCACGAAGACGAACCGGTTGGCCGGGTCGAAAACGCTCGAGTGGGCGTGCGGCCCGGCCTGGCGTGCCGGGTTGACGCTCGATCCGGTGTGCTGAACGAAATCGCTCGCCTTCCCGAGCTTGCCGTCGGTGCCGATCGGATAAACCGATACGCTTCCGCTCATGAAGTTCGCAACCATCGCAAAACGTCCGTCGTTGTCCGTCGCCACGTGGCAGGGATCGGTCCCCCGCGTCGGCCGCAGATTCAGGAAGCCGAGATCGCGCCCGTCGGCGCTCACTGAAAACGCCGAAACCGTGCCCCCGTCCCCGCCCTCATAGCTCTTCAGCTCGTTGACGGCATAGAGAAACCGCCCGCTCGGATCGAAACTGAGATACGAGGGGTTCTTCACGCCTTTCACGACGTTCACCGGCTCGAGGGCACCGCTCGTGAGGTCGACGCTGAAGATGTGAATCCCCTCGCCCTGTCCCTGGAAGAGCTCACCCGTTCCGAAGCGAATTGCCTCGGTGTAGGTTCCGACGTAGATCAGGATTTCTGAGGCCATTTTGACTCCTTCGCGAGAGGTATTGTCGGCTCAGCGTCGCCGACGGTTGCCGACATAGGCCATGAGGAGAAGATAGAGAACGATGCCGAAACCGGTCCACTTGCCCGCGTCGCCCCAGCCGAGGGCAACCAGCAGATTGAGAACCGTTTGGAGCAGAATCGCTCCGAGTATTACCCCGATGTAGTTGCCGTCACCACCCTGGAGCGATACTCCCCCGACGACCGCCGCCGCGATGCTCGGAAGCACGTAGTCGGATCCCATATCTTTGAACGCCACCCCCATGTTGCCGAGGAGCAGGAGACCGATGAGACTCGCGAGCATTCCGCTCATCATGAAGGCGATGGTTCGTACGCGCTTCGTGTTGATACCGCTCAGATAGGCGGCGGTCTCGTTTTCTCCCACGCCGAACAATGTCGCCCCGAGCTTCGTACGATAGAGGATTACCATCACCACGATCGCCACCGCTACCAGGAGGAAGACGATGTTGGGAAACGAGCCGGTCGCCTTCGCCGCAAGGATCTGCAACACCGGCGAGGGCTTCCCGCTGATGAGCCTGCCGGCAGTATAGACGTTGATGATTCCCTGGAGAATCTGCGACATGGCCAAGGTAACGACCAGTGACGGCAACCGAACATAGGCCGACAACAGCCCGTTCGCCGCCCCGACAAGGAGGCCGATTCCCAGCGCCATGAGAATCGCCAGCCACAAGTTGCCGTTCTGTCCGCTCATGACAGTCGCAGTGAAGATCGCAGTGAAGGTCGCAGTATAGCCGACCGACAGATCGAGCCCCGCTCCTCCTGCCGACATGACCAGCATCTGGCATAGCCCGAAGAGAGCGATGAACGATGCCAGCTTCGTCGTGATGAGAACCTGGTGGAGATTGAAGAAGCCGGGCACGAGAATTTGCCCGACGATGAAGACGCCCACAACCGCTAGGAAAGCGGTAATGATGCGTTTGTTCCTCGAGTAGAGCTCGACGACCGCGTTTGACCGCGCGGGAGGAGCTGCGGTGTTCATTTGGGAGTCCTTTTCGCAGCTACTGCCCGCCGGCTATAGACCGTGTAGACCTGCGATCCTGCGATCGCAATGATGACGATGAGACCGGCGACAAAGGTGCCGTAGGCATAGGAAATATTGGCGAAGAAGATGATCTTGTTCACGAGGCTGATGATGATCGCTCCGACAATGGCAGCATAGACACTGCCCCGCCCACCTGTTAGCGCGATTCCGCCGACAACGGCCGCTGCGATGGTTCGAAGCGTGAAGGGGTCCCCGAAACGAGCGTCACCGGACTGGTTCTGGCCGACGAAGAAGAGGGCCGCAAGGAACACGAAAAGCGAGTTGACGACATAGGCGAGAATCTGAATGCGAGCGGTGCTTATTCCGCTTCGATAGGCGCTCTCTTCGTTGCCGCCCACCGCGTAGATGTATCGCCCCGTCTTTGTCCTGCTCACGATGTACCAGATGAGACACGCAACAAGAACCAGAATTAACACGGGCGGCACGACTGAGCCGATCGAGCTCAGCACCGCAGGCATCCCCTTCACGTTTCCGAAGTCATAAAAGGCGTTGAACCAGTTGACGCTCTCGCCTCCCGGCGTCGGTCGGATGAAGAGGCCTACCCCGAGCCAAATAAACGAGGTGGCGAAGGTTACTACAACTGAAGATATGCGAAGGTAACCGGCACCGATCCCGTTGATGACCCCGACGAGTACGGCGACCGCCAGAGTGAGGAGAAGGGCATACAAGCCGGTGACCGGCTCACCGTTCTTCATCACCCAGGTGAGGACACAGGTATACAGTGACAACGCCGTCCCCGAAGAAAGGTCGAAGGAGCCGGAGATCATGACGACCGCCTGACCCATGGTCAGCAGGATAAGGGGGCTAAAGGCGTCGATGGTCAGGAAGAGCGATGAGGGCCGAAAGAAATTGCGCTGCAAGATCGCCGCAATGACTACCATCACAATCAGGATGACGAGACTCGAGTATTCGGGCCGTGCGAAGACGAGTCGAAGCTTGGATCTACCGTTGCCGGGTATCGATTCCATGTTCCGCCTGCCCCCCCGTGCTGTCCACGACGTGCATCGAGCTTTCGATGATCTTGTCTGCGTTGATATCGTCCCCTTCGAGAATTTCCACTATCTTCCCTTCGTACATGATCATCACTCGATCGCAGTAGTCGACGAGCTCCTCGTTGTCGCTTGCATAGAGGATTACGCTCATCTTCTTCGTACGAACCTGTTCCACAATGTAGTCGTAGAGGTCTCTCTTCGCACCCACGTCGACTCCCTTCGCCGGGTCCGACAATAGTAGAATCTCGGTATCGAACGAGAGCCATTTGCCTACGACGACCTTCTGCTGGTTCCCTCCTGAGAGCGTACGAATCGGCAGATCGAGACCCCCTGTCTTTATCGAGAGAGTGTCGACCGTCTGTTCACATTCCCTTCGGTACCTCGAACGGGGGAGGAACAGCGGCTGTCTGCCCAGGCCGAACTTGGGGAAAATGATGTTGGAGAAGACTGAGTGTCTCAGGAAGAGCCCTTCGGCCTCCCGATCGCCCGGTACGAGCATGATGCTGTTTCGGATGGCGGTCTTCGGATTCGTGAGGCGAACTCGCTTCCCCTTCAGCTCGGCACTACCGGTTATGTCGGCGTAATAGCCGGCAAGCGCAAGCATCAGTTCGCGTTGCCCCTGACCTGCCAGACCGCCGATTCCGAGGATCTCGCCCTTCCGAAGCTCCAAAGAGATGTCGCGGAGACGATCACCGTGGTTCAACGCGTCGATCCTGAAGACGACTTCTCCAAGACCCTGCCCGCGCGTTCTTCTCGCCGCTTCAGTCTTTTCGGTTTCTCCCGTGATGTAGCTGATGATTCTGTCGGGATCGCGCCCGTCCTTGTGCAGATCCATGTTCGCAACATTTGCACCGTTGCGAAATATCACCGTATCGTCGCAAATCTCGAGAACCTCCCAGAGACGGTGCGAGGTAAAGACGATCGCAATACCGCGCTCCGCCAATCGCCTCATATGAGTGAACAGGCTCTGCACCTGAGCAAGCTCCAGCGCGGCCGTCGGCTCGTCGAGAATCAGCAGCTCCGGTTCCTCGGAGAGCGCCTTCGCTATCTCCACGATCTGCAGCTCCCCGGGGCTCAGCTCAGAAACCGATTTGTCGACATCGAGGCCCGGCAAGAGCTGTTCAACGATCTCCTTGGACCGGGCCATCGCCTGCCTGTTGTCGAGAAAGAGCCGGCCCGTCTTCTCCTGCCCGAGCACGATGTTTTGCCAAACCGCCAGATTCGCAACCAAGCTCAGGTTTTGGTAGACAACGGCGATGCCGTCGTTCTTCGCATCGTGAGGATTCGCGTATCTGACTGTCTTGCCGTTGTAGCGAATCTCGCCCGCGTCGGCGCTGTACACGCCGGCGATGATTTTCGACATCGTGCTCTTGCCGGAGCCGTTTGCACCGAGGAGACCGGTAATTTTCCCCCGCTCTGCGCTCAGGTTCCCGTCGGCAAGCGCTACGACGCCGCCAAACCGCTTCTTGATGCCTTTCGCTTCGAGGATCTTCACGTCAGGAGGTCCTTACCCTACCCCTTACAAAAGAAGGTTTCAGAAGGCGGGACTCCCGCCCCCTGAAACCTCTCTTATCAGAGTTTGACGAATCTATCAATGCCCGTCAGCTCTACTGAAACAGTGCGTTTACGTCAGACTGGGACATGACGTTGTTCAGTAGGTAGTTGTCAGGCTTGTCTTTCAAAAGCTGCCATCCCTGGTCGAAGTTGTCGTCGGTGATCATCATTGTGTTGGTGTAGTAATAGACACCGTCTTTGCTCAGGACGCCGTCCTTGAACTTCATACCGTTGTAGAGATTGAGGGCCATTCGAAATGCCGTTCCGCCGATTCCCGGAGGATTGTTTTCGGTGACGAATTTGATGTCCTTCCCCTCGTCTTTGAGCTTCTTCCATTCCTTGAAAGCGATGGTGCTCGGATCGGCAAACATGACCTTCGGCAGTTTACCTGCGTCGAGGAAGGCCTGAAGAACGCCGTACGCCATGCCGTCCTGGGTGAGGACGCCGTCAATCTGCTTGCCGGAGGCGATTATCTGGGCAGCAGCTTCCTTGGCCTTCGTCTCGTCCCAGTAACCGCTAGTCGAGGCGATCAGGTGAATGTTCGGATACTGAGCCAAAACGTCCTTCGATGCCTTTACGCGAGCATTGTTTGCCGGGTGGCCCGGGAGACCGTAGATCTGAATGACGTTGCCCTTCTTGAGGGTCTCGCACAGATAGGTCACCCACTTTTTCTCCCACGCGTAGTGATCGAGGGTGACCTTCAGCATGTCGGGTGCGGTGACGGTTGCGTCGAATGAAACGACGAGTATTCCTGCGTTCTGGGCCTCTTTGATGACTCCGTTCAGAGCGTCAGGGCTATTGGGATTCAGAAGAATGATGTTGACGCCCTGCGAGATGAAGTTGCGGATGATGTTCGCCTGCTCGGTAGCATCGCCGTTCGATACATTGTTGACGATCTTGTAGTCTTTGATCTTCCCGGAGCTCTTGTACTCGTCGCCAACCATCTTCAGAGACGAGATCATCTCGTCGCGCCACTGCGTGCCGGACGAACCGGTCGAAATGCCGACAACCGGCAGCGCCTTCGACATCGTCTGTGAGCCGCCGCCCTGCTCACCCGTGCCGCCGGCACTCACGGTGAACGTCACCGCTAGCAGCACGGCCGCTACGAGCCAGCCAACCTTGAGAACCTTGCTCATCATAGATATACCTCCACGAAATTCGAGCCGGGCTGCACTCTCCCCGCTCATTCAAATCTTCCTCGGCGTGTCGCCGAGTTCTTGCTGCAGCTACACAATCCGACGGCGGTCGCCCGCCTCTCACAAAGCAAAGGGTCAAACGTGACTTTTTTGTATTGCCATCTCCTGGAGGCCATTATATGATCATCTGATGTAGAAGTCAATCACTGTTTGTTTTTTCAAGGGCGACTGCGCTGCGGCCAGAGTTGGAGTCTTCGAGCCCGCTGCCGGCGGGCATCATAATTCTGTTCGGGACGCGCAAAATGGCCGTTCGCCAAAGGAGGAGCCATGGCGGAAAACCCGAGCATAGTGTGCGCCGGAATCCTGAATACAAAGGGCGAGGAGATACGTTTTCTTGCCGAGCGGGTTCGTGCTGCGGGAGGACGACCGCTGATCATGGATCTCTCCCTCGGCGTGGAGTCGGAATGGGCCGACATCCCGCTCAGCGACAGCCTGAAGACGACCGGTGTCAAGAGGGAGGAGGTTTTCGCGCTTGACCGCACATCGGCAATAGAGGTCGTGGGAGCTGCAGCGGCCAGAAGGATTCTCGAGCTCCACGGCGAGGGTAAGGTCGACGGTATCATAGCCTGGTCCGGCGGCGTAGGAACGACCGTCGCTACGATCGTCATGAGAGCCCTTCCGATCGGAGTGCCGAAGGTCATGCTCTCGACGCTCGCCTCCGGTGACGTAAGCAATTGGGTCGGGAACAAGGACATCTATATGGTCAATCCCATCTCGGAGAAAGGTATCAATCGGGTAACCATGAGGATCGTGGAGAATGCGGCCGCCGCCATTGTCGCGATGGGGCGCGTGGACGATGTGAGTGCGGCAAAGGCGAAACCCCTTGTCGCACTCACCGCCTACGGCACCACGACGCCCACGGTTGCTCGTTGTCAGAAGCACATGGAGGAGAAGGGCTGGGACACCATCGTGATCCATCAGGTCGGCACCGGAGCAACGATGGAGGACCTCATCCGCTCCCGCCACATAGACGCGGTCTTCGACATCACGACCGGGGAGCTCAGCAATACGATGCTCGGCAGCATCTACGGCATGCCCAAAATGTGGACGGGGCGCCGTCTCACCGCCGCGAGCGAGCTGGGAATCCCACAGATCGTCTGTCCCGGTGGCCTCGAGCAGGTGGCATTCAGCCCACCGGACAAGGTCCCCGAAGAGATACTCGCAGGCTACCGGTCGGGGGAGCGACTCTCGTATGAGAACTCCGGCAAGCCGTTCCTTCACAATGCGGCGGTCTGTATCATTACCCCTACCGAGGAAGAGGAGAAAAGGCTCGCACGGGAGATGGTCGAGAAGCTCAACGCCACGAGCGGACCGACGATGCTCGTCGTTCCCATGAGGGGGTGGTCGGCCTACGATCAGCCGGCTCGGGTAGCAACGACCGAACGAGGTTGGTCGCATGAGAAGGGCGACGCACCGTGCTGGCTTCCCGATCCCACGAACCCGGATTGGTCCAAACGCGCGTCGATCATGTGTGATATCTTCGACTCCGGGCTCAACCGAAGCAACCCGAAGCTCGACTACCTGAAAGTCGATCTGCATATCCTCGACGAAGGCTTCGCGGCGCTCTTGAACCGTTTCATGGACGACATGCTCGCCGGGACCTGGAAGAAGGGAATGTACCGCGAGCTTCCGGCCGTGATCGCCTGAGGGCTTCCGCTGATCGCCGCTCGGGGTCGGGGGACGGCTCATGGACAAGTCGTTTCTCCATTTGGTAGAAAGAGGGGAGGAGGCAACAGATGGCATTCAAAGCCGGAGTAATCGGAAAAGGGTTTATCGGTCCGGTACACGCGGAAGCGTTGGCGCGAATCGGCAATGTCGAGGTCGTTGCGCTGGCCGGGAGTGACGAAAACGCGACCCGGGAGAAGGCAAAGGCTCTCGGCATCAAGACGGGCTACGGTGACTGGCGTAGACTCGTCCACGACGACGAGGTCGAGATTGTCCACATCTGCTCCCCGAACAGCCTCCACTACGAGATGGCGAAGGAAGCGCTGGAGGCCGGAAAGCACGTGGTGTGCGAGAAGCCCCTCACCGTCTCGATCGAGCAGGCCGAAGAGCTCGTTGAGCTCGCCGATAAGATGAGACGGGTCAACACGGTCCATTTCAACGTCCGCTACTATCCGTTGATGCAGCACCTGCGCGAGATGGTCGCCAAGGGCGAGCTTGGGAAGATCTTCGCAATTCACGGTTCCTACCTGCAGGACTGGCTCTTCTTTCCGACCGACTACAGCTGGCGTCTGGAGCAAAGTCAGTCCGGTAAATCCCGAGCGGTGGCCGACATCGGCTCCCATTGGCTCGACTTGGTGGAGTTCGTATCCGGTTTGAAGATCAATGAAGTTCTCGCCGATTTCGAGACCTTTCACAAGGTGAGAAAGAAACCGTTGAAACCGATAGAGACTTTCGCCGGCAAGATGCTCTCTCCCGAAGACTATGAGGATGTGCCGATTGATACGGAGGACTACGCGTCGGTTCTCCTTCGCTTCGAAGGAGGCGCCCATGGCGTCATGACGGTAAGCCAGGTGGCTGCCGGAAGGAAAAACCGCCTGTCGTTCGAGATCGAAGGCTCAAGGCGGTCGGCCGCCTGGGATTCGGAGCTTCCAAATCAGATGTGGATCGGACGCCGAGACGGCAACAACGAGATCGTCATGAAGGATCCTTCACTTCTCGAATCGGCAGCACTCAGGACGGCGGACTACCCAGGTGGACACAACGAGGGGTTCCCGGACACCTTCAAACAGATGTTCAAGGACGTCTACGGTTACCTTGCAAAAGGAGACTTCGCCGCGAAGCCGCCCTTTCCGACCTTCCGCGACGGGCTCCGCGAGCTTCGCCTCGGCGAGCGAATCGTCGAGAGCAGCAAGTCGGGGATATGGACAAAGGTCGAACAAAACCACACAGAAGGGAGACAAAGATGAAACTGGGATTCGTCAGTGCAATTCTCGAAGACCTCAGCTTCGAGGAAGTCATCGATTTCGCCTCCGAAAACGGGTTCGGGTGCGTCGAGCTCGCCTGCTGGCCAAAGGGTAAGGCCGAGCGGCGCTATGGGGGCGTGACACACATCGACATCGACACCCTCGATGACGAGAAGCTGGGCTACATCAAAGGCTACCTCACGAGGAAGAATGTGGTACCCTCGGCGCTCGGCTACTATCCGAACCCCCTCGACGGCGACAAGGAGCGTTCGGATTTCTTCGTCGGGCACATATTGAAGGTCATCGACGCCGCTGCGCGGCTCGGCCTCGAGAACATGAACACCTTCATCGGACGCGACCACACGAAGAACCTGGAATACAACCTCGACCGCTTCAAGGAGGTCTGGCCCTCTATTGTCAAGCACGCAGAGTCGAAAAAGATTAAGATCGGCATCGAGAACTGCCCGATGTACTTCACCGACGACGAGTGGCCGAGCGGCAAGAACATGGCGATATCCCCGTCGGTGTGGCGTCAGATGTTCGAGATCATCCCCTCCGATCACTTCGGGCTCAACTACGACCCCTCCCACATGATCTGGCAGCAGATGGACTACATTGCCCCGATCTACGAGTTCAAGGAACGTATCTTTCACGTCCACCTGAAGGATGCGAAGCTCCTCCCTGACAAGCTCAATGACGTCGGGATTCTCGCGACTCCGAACGAATATCATGCACCTAAGCTTCCCGGGCTCGGCGATGTCGACTGGGGCCGTGTCTTCTCCGCCCTCACCGATATCGGCTACACGAAGTCGATAGTCATCGAGGCGGAGGACCGCGCATACGAGGACAGCCTCGAATCGATAAAGCGAGCGCTTCGACAGAGCCGAGACTACGTCAGACAGTTCGTGGTTCCCGAGTAGATGAAGATCGACGTAACGAAGATCTTCGACCTCTCGGGAAAGAGGGCCGCCATTACCGGGGGCGGAGGAGAGCTCTGCGGGACGATGGCGGAGGCCCTTGCTCGTCTGGGCGTCAAGGTCGCCATCCTCGATATCGACGCGAGGGCTGCTCGGCTGCGTCAGGACGCGATAGCGGCCGCCGGGGGAAAGGCGAAGGCGATTCCGTGCAACGTTCTCGACGAGGAGGACCTCACTCGATGCTACTCTCAGATCTGCGAGCTATGGGGCGGGATCGATTTTCTCATCAACGGCGCAGGCGGCAACAACCCGCAGGGTAGCACCGACCGTGAATTCCTCGAGCTCGAAGACCTCACCCGAGAAGACATCCAGAGCTTCTTCAATCTGCCCTTCGAAGGTTTCAAGAATACCTTCGAGCTCAACTTCTTCGGCACCTACCTTCCGTCAAAGATCCTCACTCGCGGGATGGCCGAGCGGCGCTCCGGCTCGATCGTGAACGTCTCGTCGATGAGCGCCTTCTCGCCCCTCACCAAGGTCGGCGCATATTCCGCTGCCAAGGCGGCGGTGGCCAACTTCACGAAGTGGATGGCCGTTCACTTCTCGCACGTGGGGGTGCGCGTCAACGCGATTGCTCCCGGCTTCTTCATGACGGAGCAACTGCGGTTCCTCCACATCGACGAGAAGACCGGGGAGTACACCCCGAGGGCGAAGAAGGTCGTAGCGCATACCCCCATGGGACGATACGGCGAGCCGGAGGAGCTCCTGGGAACGGTCATCTGGCTCCTTTCCGAAGGGTCCAAGTTCGTAACGGGGAACGTCGTCCCGATCGACGGCGGCTATTCATCCTTCACGGTGTAGAGGGGGCGGCTGATGGCGGAGATGCTCCTCGCAGAACAGGTCGCGATCGTGACCGGAGCGAGCTCGGGAATCGGGAAAGCGGTGGCGATCGAGCTCGGGAGGGCCGGTGCCGCGGTCGTGGTGAACTACCATTCCAACCCGAGCTCGGCCGAAGAGGTAGCGCAAGATATCGATGCCGCCGGCGGACGGGCCATCCCATTCGGTGCCGACGTTCGCAGCGAGGAGGCGGTTCGAGCGATGTTCCGCGCCGCCGTCGAGAGGTTCGGGACCGTGGACATTCTGGTCAACAACTCAGGGATCCAGATCGACGAACCGTTCCACACCACGAGCGTCGAGCAGTGGGATGCGGTCGTCGACACTCACCTCAAGGGTCACTTCCTCTGCACCCGCGAGGCCGTGCGCGAGTTTCTTCGCAGGGGGATGCGACCGGTCTCGAAGGCGCTCGGCAAGGTGATCTGCATGAGCTCGGTGCACGACGTCATTCCCTGGTCGATGCGCGTCAGCTACGCGTCCGCCAAGGGCGGTATCATCATGTTCATGAAGAGTGTCGCACAGGAGTACGCCGAGAGACGCATTCGGGTCAACGCAATCAGCCCGGGGGCCATCCGCACGCCGTTGAACCGCCCGGCCTGGGAAACTCCCGAGGCGGAGCGAGAGCTCATGAAGCTCATTCCCGTCAAACGGATCGGCGAACCCGAGGAGGTGGGCAAAGCTGCAGTCTGGCTTGCCTCCGATGACAGCGACTACGTTACCGGGACGACTATCTACATCGACGGCGGCATGACGCTCTATCCCGGCTTCGAGTCCGGCGGATAGCCGATCCGACCCCCTGCTGCCTCGTTTCGATGAGATTTCGCTTGACACCAGCCGTTTACCGGTCTATAATTTATTCTTGTCGTGAATTAATAAATCGAATTCATCCGATAACTGTATATTATGCAAATAGATATTCGCTCCATATGGAGAATTAATTGATCGCGAGGGTCGCTCATCCGTTTGTTCCTCGGCTCAGTCAGACGGCTGACCTGAAGTCCAACAACAGGGCGCTCGTGATGTATACGCTCCTCACCCACCCCCACATATCCAGAAATGAAATTACGCGGCTCACGATGCTCGCCCCGTCGACCGTCTCGAACATCACGGGCGATCTTATCGATCGGGGGCTCGTGAAACGAGTCGGGAATATCGGTCAGAGCGGGGCCGGCCGAAAATCGGACATTCTCGCCCGCAATCCGCACGCACGGAGCGTCGCTGCGGTCCACATCACCCCCGAGCGCTGCACAGTGGGTATCGTCGACCTCGGATACGAGGCGACACACAGCCGAGATCTCATTTTCGAGGAGGGGTTCGCTGAATCGGATACCCCCGCAGTCCTCGACGAGCTCGATCGGCTCATAGAGACCGAAGGTGCGGGCCCCAAGCTGGCCGGCGTCGGCCTGGCGCTGCCGAACCATCCGTACCACGTCCACGCAATCGAGAAGGAGTTCCGCGAACGCTATGCACCACTGCCGTTGTTTCGAATCAACAACACCGAGGCGATGGCCGTCTACGAGTACTACCTCCGCCTCGGACGCGAGTATCACACAATTGCCTACGTCTACGTCGGCACGGGTATCGGGTCGGGCTTCGTCATCAACGGAGATCTCTACCGCGGGGTCAACGGCAACGCATGCGATCTCGGACACATGTACATGACCGATCGCCCGCTCGTCTGCAGGTGCGGCCGCGAGGGGTGCGTCGAGACGGTTGCCTCCGAGCGTGCCGTCTCCGAGCGGTTGAAGGAACGGTTCGGGCTAGCCCAGGCTCCCATTCGTGAAGGGCTGATCGATTTCATCTCTGAACGTCTTGCCGCAAACGACACCTACTGTGCGGGCCTCGTTGCAGAGGCGGCGGGCTACCTCGGAAAGGCGATCTTCAATCTCGTCGCAATCACCGATCCACAGGTGGTGATCGTAGCAGGCAGGTTCAACGCATTGAACCCACTCTATTCGAGCCTGGTCGAGGAAGCCTATATGTCGCGGGCACGGCGAATCCCGAAGAGCATCGTGCCGCTAGAGTTCGCACCGCCGCAGGCCAACGCCGGGCTGATCGGCGCGGCCATGTTTTCCTATATTTCGCTGTTCTGCAGTGTCATCCAAGAGACCGCGTTTGCGGTCGAATAGAAAACTCATTGGAGAGGGAGGTACACTCAATGAAAGGACGCACCATTCTTTTGGGTCTCGCAGCCATGGTTCTCGCCGCGGGCTTCACGTTCGCGAGCGGAAGCTCGGAGAGCCAAAAGAGCGTTTCCATTCAGTTCGCGATTTCTCCTCGCGAGGTCGGAAAGGTCATACCTGACTTCATCAATGGATTCGAGCAGACGAATCCGGGAATCAAGGTCGACTGGCTCCAGGTTCCCGGTGTCCCGAACGAGCAGCACACGATGTACGTAACCGACCTTGCATCGCAATCAGACAAGCCTGACGTCATCGCGGTCGATGTAATCTGGCCTGGCGAGTTTATCGCAAACGGTTGGGCGGCCCCGCTGAACGACTACTTCACAACGGCCGACGTTTCCAAGTACCTGCCGGGGATGATGAACTCGGTATCGGTCGACGGTAAGATCTACGGCATACCGCTCTACACGAATGCCATCCACCTGTTCTACCGCAAGGACCTGCTCGACAAGTATGGGTTGGCGGTGCCGAAGACCTGGGAGGAGCTGCAGTCTGAGGCGAAGACAATCGTTGCCAAGGAGGGCAATCCCGACCTCGTAGGCTACATCAGCATGTGGGCACAGATCGAGGGTTTGTTCATGAACTACCTGCAGTTCATGTGGGGTGCAGGCGGACAGTTCTTCGATTCCGGCGGCAAGGTTACCGTTAACACGCCGGCGGCGCGAAAGGCGCTCACCACGATGGTCAACATGATCAAGGACAAGACTGCGCCGCAGAGCATCACCACCTACAAACCGAACGACGCGATGGCGCTTTTCCGCCAGGGCAGAGCGGTGTTCATGGTCGTGCAGGACTTCGTGTGGCCGATGCTGAACGCCTCTGATTCACCGGTGGCAGGCAAGGTCGGAATGACTCGAGTTCCCTACTTCGCCGGTAACTCGAGCGCGAATACCGTCTGCATGGGCGGCTGGATTCTCATCGTAAACCCGTACTCCAAGAACAAGGCCGCAGCAGCCAAGTTCATCAAGTACATTACCACCGAACAGGCGGGTCTCAAGATGGCCGTCGACACCGGAAGCATGCCTGCCCTGAACGGCATGCAGAACAACCAGACCCTGCTCGAGCAGTATCCGATCGCGAAACAGCTCTACGCCGACTTCGCCGTAGGCGACGTTCGCCCGTCGGCGCGAGCAGGCGCGAAATACCCGGAGCTGTCGCACGAGATGCAGCTCGAGATCCACTCAGCGCTGGTCGGTGAGAAGAGCCCCGAAAAGGCCCTTGCCGATGCCCAGGCGAATATCGCAAAGCTCTTGGGTCAGTAGATAAGCACCCGCGTGTTCCGTTCGCCCCTCCATACTTTGGCGGGGCGGACGGTTTCGGGTTCTCCACCAAATCCGCGTTAGGGAGCCTGTATGTCTCGAACAAGACTGAGCGAACCGGCCTATGGCATTCTCCTCGTCCTGCCGATGTTCGTCATCGTCGTCGGCATCTTGTTTCTGCCGACCGCATACACGATCGGTTTGAGCCTTTCGAATTTCTCTTTTATCAAGGGAGCCGCGCGCAGCTTCGTAGGCCTCGCCAACTATTTCGCGATGTTTGCCGACGAGGAGTTCCGGTCGTCGCTCATCAACTCAGTCTTCTTTACGGGTGTCACGGTGGTCCTCGAGCTCCTCTTCGGCCTCGTTTTGGCTGTCATTCTGAACCGCAAGTTCGTGATGCCCGGACTTCTGCGTGCCACAGTGCTCTTCCCGTGGGCACTCCCCACGGCGCTCAACGCCATCATCTGGCGATGGCTTTTCAACCCGGATTTCGGGCTGTTCAACAGCATCCTGGTTACCCTTGGATTCTCGGCAACCAAGATCAACTGGCTCGGAGAGATTCCCTTGAGCATGTTCAGCATGATGACGGTGGCCATCTGGAAGACGAGCTCGTTCATGGCGCTCATCCTCCTGACCGGGTTACAGACGATACCTGCCGACCTTTATGAAGCTGCGGAGATCGACGGCGCGGGGTTCTGGTACCGGCTGCGTCGCATCACGCTGCCGCTGCTCACCCCTTCGATCCTGCTTGCCCTCCTGTTTCGATCGATGGACGCGTTCCGAGCCTTTGAGCTCCCGTTCGCCCTCACACAGGGGGGGCCTGCGGGCTCGACGCAGACTCTGAGCCTCTTCGGCTACCGTCAGTTCTTCCAGTTTTTGAAGTTCGATACCGGATCGGCCGTGTCCGTGATCCAGTTCATTCTTATCATGGCCCTTGGCGCACTCTACCTGCGGGTGTTTCGAACGGAGGCAGACTAATGACCGACCTGACTACGTCACGGACACTCAAGGGAACCGGCTGGACAGTCCTGAAGTACCTCTTCGTTCTTTTTCTCGTGGTTTTGTTTTTCTTCCCAATCGCGTGGATCTTCCTCACTTCCATCAAGACAACCGGCGACATCTACGCGTGGCCGCCGACCTATCTCCCGCATCATCCCACCCTCAAGAACTACGAGGCGGTCCTGTTCGGCTCGAAGCTCGGACGCTACATCCTCAACTCGATAATCGTATCGTCGCTCTCCACAATCTCCGTGCTGTTCTTCTCGTCGTTGGCCGGATACAGTATAGCCCGAATCCATTTCAGGGGCAGAGGCTTCCTCTTGATCTTCTTCCTTGCAATGTCGATGTTCCCACAGCTTTCGATCGTGCCGTCGCTCTTCATCTGGTTCCGGAAGCTCGGGCTCATCAACAACTACCTGGGGATCGTCATCGCCTATACGGGGCTCTTCTCGCCGATATCGTTGTGGATTCTTTCCACCTACTTTCGCACGATACCCTTGGAGATCGAGGAGTCGGCCAAGCTCGATGGGTGCGGCCGCCTGAGGACGCTCTGGCGCATCATGCTCCCGTTGTCGATACCGGGCGTAATAGCAGCTTCGCTCATCGTCTTCATCCAGACCTGGAACGAGTTCTTCCTTGCGCTCGTCTTGCTCTCGCAGAATCTGCTCCGCACGGCCACGGTCGGAATAGCACTCTACCCCGGGCAGTACTCCTTCCCGTGGGAGCTCATCACCACGGCGACCTTTCTCGCCATCATTCCAATTTTTGCACTGAGCGCGATCTTTCAAAAACAAATCATCGGCGGCTTGACAGCGGGAGCAGTCAAGTAGAGGCCGATCTCATTAGGAGGAGAAGAGTATCGCATGAGCACCATCACTGACCTCAACGCCCGCCTGACCGCGCTCGCCCGCGCCCTCGTGGATCAAGAGAGGGCCACGACAATCATGCCGCCAAACGAGAACCGGGAGGGCTTCTGGTTCGGAGCCGGCAATCTCACCGTCGACGCCGACGGCACGATGTACCTGGTTGGTCGCTACCGAAACTTCGGGGACTCGCGAACGGGACTGAACGCGGGCGAGCGCGGACTCGAGCTGGCAGTCTTTCGCTCCGACGATGGGGCAAAGTCGTTCACGAAGATGCTCTCGTTTTCGAAAGCAGACCTCAACGTCGAGGGATTGGAAGTCGTCTCGATTGAGGGTGCGAAACTCCACTTCACCGGAAAGGGCGTGGAGCTCTTCGTCTCGACCGAGAAAGCCGGGATAGGCTACCCTTCCGAGTATCGCTCCTTTCACAAGCCGGGAACAGGCGTATGGACGATCGACCGCCTCGAGGCTCCGAGCGTCGGCGAGCTCGCCAAGAAGAGGCCGAAGGTACTGATTGCCGAACGCGACCCCCGCTGGCTCCACGTCAAGGATCCGGTCGTCTACGATGCGCGAAACGGCGATACGGTGCTCTATTTCTGTACCCATCCCTTCAACTGGTCGAGCGCAAACACCGGTTTAGCGATGCGCCCGCGAGGGAGGGATGAGTTCGGACCGCCCGATTTCTCATCCTTCCCCCGCGGGTTTACTTGGGACGTGGCAGCTTCCCGAATTACCGGCGTCTGCCGTGTCCCACAGGTGGGAGGGGTGGCTTCGATGGAGGGGCTCGATCTCGTGTTCTACGACGGTGCCGAGTCGATGCGACCTTACGAAGAGCATTCGAAGGCGGTCAAGCGCCCGCGCGGATATTCCTGCGAGGAGATCGGCGGTGCCGGCTACCTGATCGAACCGAAGTTTGACGCAATTGAACGTCTATCGATCGATCTACCGTTGTTCCTCAGCCCGAACGGCACCGGGTGCAGCCGCTATGTGGACGTCTTCGAATCGCGGAAAGCCTTCTTCGTGACCTGGCAGCAATCCCAGGCTGACCGCTCCCAGCCCCTGGTCCTCAATGTTTTGAGCAAAGAGGAGGCCGAGTCGATCCTCTCCGATTAGTGACGCCTATCGGTTGGCATCAATCGCCAGACTTGCTACGATCGCCGCCAGGAGCGAAGGTTGAATACCATTTTCATTCTCTTGGATTCCCTCAATCGACATCTTCTGTCGAGCTATGCAAGAAGCGAGGTAATCACTCCGAATATCGAGCGTCTGGCCAAACGCGGAATCGTCTTCGACAACCACTATTCGGGCTCGCTGCCCTGTATGCCGGCGCGGCGGGAGATGATGACCGGCCGGTACAACTTCCTCGAGGCGCCTTGGGGTCCGATACAGCCCTGGGACAACTGTCTGCCGACGATTCTCCGAGAGCGAGCGGGCACCTACAGCCACCTCATCACCGACGACTATCACTACTTTCATTCCGGCGGCGAGGGCTTCCATACCCTTTTCGACAGCTATGAGCTCGAACGGGGTCAAGAGGGCGACACCTGGCGACCGCTCGTCGAGCCGCTCGCGGGCCCCCTCCGGCCCGCCGACAAGAGGGCGCATGCACGGTTCTATGCCGCAAATCGGGCCTTCATGGATCCGGAGGCCGACGAATCCTATCCGACCCCTCGCTGCTTCATGCGCGCAATCGATTTCGTCGAGCACAATCACTCGAGCGACAACTGGCATCTTCAACTTGAGCTCTTCGATCCTCACGAGCCCTTCGATTGTCCGACGAGATATCGCGATCTCTACGGCGATGTCTGGGGTGGTGAGCTCTACACCTGGCCGGAGTATCTACCGCTCGAAACCGATAGAGACGACCCGGAGTCCATCGCGCACATTCAAAAATGCTACGCGGCGACGCTCACGATGGCCGACACCTGGCTGGGGAGGTTGCTGGACAAGCTCGATGAGTACGATCTGTGGAAGGGCACCACCATCGTTCTGACAACCGACCACGGGTACCTGCTCGGCGAGCATGGCTACTGGGCGAAGAACTTCATGTTCGACTATCGCGAGGTGGTCCACATTCCACTCATCATCTGCGCCCCCTCATCGATCGCTCCCGCCGGCCGGGAGTCCGCCATCACGACGACAATCGATCTCGCGCCCACGTTTCTCGAGCTCCACGGTGTACCTGCGCTTCACTCCATGCAGGGTAGGTCGATTACCTCCCTTATGAAGGCTCCCGGGGAGAACGACCTCCACGCTCTTCACGACGCAGTCCTGTACGGCTATTTCGGCAAGGATATCGGGCTCTTCGACGGTAGGTACACCTACTGTCGCCAGCCGCTTCCGGGGAGCGTCACTCATCACCACACCGCGATGCCGCGCCTCTTCAAAGGCTTCGTCGATCGCGCCGCCCTCGCCGCCGCCGAGATTGGAACCTTTTTGTCGGATTGCGATGGGATCCCACACTACCGGATACCCGTCCCATCTCACCGCCACCACAACGCGCCGGATTTCAATCCGATCTACGACATCACGATGGATCCAGGGCAGGAGCGGCCGCTGCGCGACACCGCAGTCGAAGAGATGCTTGCCGACAAAATGCGATCGGTGCTGGAGCGCTACGACGCACCGGGGTGTCAGTTCATTCGTACCGGATTGAGGCCACAGGGCGGCCGGTAGTCGCCCTCCGCGAACGCGGCGCCGAAAGCCTCAGCTTTCGCGCCGTGCAAGCTCATCGAGAAACCAGCCGAAGTCGTGCTCGACGGCGACCTCGAGATCTCGAAGGGTTCGTCCCATCCGGACGGTGTTGATCGCCGGGGGTAGATGCGATTCGTATTTCTGGATCAGGGATCGGTGCTGCGGCCAGTACTTCGAAAGCACCTCGACCCGCCTTCCCTGCATGTAGGCCCATTCGTCGGCTGGAGTAAACGGAAGAGGCGTCTGCGCGTCGTAGATTCCGAAGTCGATCGTGTCGTTCTCGACTGCTGCGAGGGTTATGCGCACCGCCTCCTCGGTTTGAATCATGTTGCCGTGCATGATGGTACCGAGCATTCCGAACCCCGTTTCGAGAAAATCCTCTGATCCGAAGGTTCCGTAGCGGATTCCAATGACTCGTAGCCCGTGCTCGCGGTTGAAGAACTGGCAGAGCTCCTCGCCCACGACCTTCGAAAGGCTGTAGATGCCGTATATTCGCCACGTTCCGCGCCCGTAACCAGAATCTTCCCGTCTTGCTCCTTTAGTCTCTGTTGTTGCCTTCTCCGAACGTGGTCGGAGCTCCAATTCCCGATCCCGAGTATAAGAGCCTCTTTCGGCTTTCGCAACTTCGGCCTGAGCCGAAATTCTCGGAGCGGACACGCCTTGTGCTGTTGGCGGAGAAAGGGCATGATCAACGCCGGAACAGGAATGAAAATCTTCTTGAATCGACGACGTCCTCCCGTCGAACGCTCGGCGGAGGGGCTGGTATTCTCCGTTCTCGCGGCGATCAGCATTTCCCACCTGCTGAACGACACGATTCAGTCGCTCATTCCGGCAACCTACCCCCTGCTGAAGAGCTCCCTCGCCTTGAGCTATGCCCAGATCGGGTTGGTCACGCTGACCTTCCAACTTGCTGCGTCGCTCTTCCAGCCGTTGGTCGGCGCGTTCACCGACAGGCGACGCCAACCCTTCTCGCTCGCGATTGGAATGACGGTATCCCTCTCAGGGCTCATCTTGCTGTCGGCCGCCGGCAGCTTTGGGGCAGTGCTCCTTGCCGTCGCGCTTGTCGGAACCGGCTCCTCGGTGTTCCACCCTGAGTCGGCTCGAGTCGCTTATCTCGCGGCGGGCAATCGGCGAGGACTTGCTCAATCGCTCTTTCAAGTAGGGGGCAATGTCGGCAGCTCGCTCGGACCACTTCTCGCGGCACTCATCATCGCCCCCTACGGCAGGCATCAAATAATGTGGTTCTCGCTCGCCGCACTGACCGCAATTGCCGTGCTCAGCGCCGTGGGAACCTGGTACAAGAGAAACCTCCATCACATCGCTCCCAAGCTTGGACGGCGCGACGCGCCTGAAGCGGGGCTCGAGCCGCGAAAGATCCGTTGGACAGTCGTGGTGCTGCTGGTATTGATCTTCTCGAAGTTCTTCTACCTGGCAAGCATGACAAGCTATTACATCTTCTACCTTATCACCAAGTTCGGCATCTCGGTGGCGGACGCGCAGGTGCACCTCTTTGTATTCCTCTTGTCGGTGGCCATCGGAACCCTTGTCGGTGGCCCGCTCGGAGATCGATTTGGGAGAAAATACGTCATATGGATCTCCATCCTGGGAGTCGCACCGTTTACTCTGGCTCTTCCCCACGCCGGCCTCGTGATGACGACCGTGCTCTCCATTTTGATAGGTGTGGTTCTCGCTTCAGCGTTCCCGGCGATACTCGTCTATGCCCAAGAGCTTCTTCCCGGAAAGCTCGGTACGATATCGGGGCTCTTCTACGGGTTTGCATTCGGAATGGGTGGAATCGGCTCGGCCATCCTCGGTGTGCTCGCAGACCGCACGAGCATCTTCTTTGTGTATAGCCTCTGTGCCTTCCTTCCGTTGATCGGCGTCGTTGCCGCCTTCCTTCCGAACCTCCAATTTCAAGGAATCGGCGGGACGGATTCCCGCCGTGCGTAGTCACCAACCGTTGCACCGCGCAGATGCGCTACTTTCTCACCTTCTTTAGACGGCTCGCGAGCGAGGGGTCGGAATGGACTGCTTGAATGATCGCATCGAATCGGGAAACAGTGAAACCGTCTTTCTTGACGATCGCCACCATTCTTTTCTGGGCCTGTCGCTCCATGCCGACGACCTTGGTCATGAGCTGGTGATACTGTCTCTTCTGGGCCGGGGTCAGGTTCGTGGGAAGCTTTTTGGTCCTACGCTCCGATCGGTAAATGTTCAGGAATTGCTTCTGACCAAGAGCGGAGGAGGTCACGGCCTGCTGAAATCCCTTCTGAAATCCGACCTGGACAACGTGTACGTCGTTGAGCGTTGACGCGAATCTCTTCAGCTCGGCATCGCCGACCTTCAGGTGCTTCGCGCTCTTCAGCGATTTCCCGGACGGGGAATTGCCGCCAGTCTGTGCGACTGCAAGGCCGGAGACGAGCATGAGAGCGAGCCCCGCGAGGACGACCCGGCGGAACAGCGAACGTTTCATCATTGTTGGCTCCTTTGAGACGAGGGTTGTCGTACAACACTTTGCGGAAACAGAGCCTTGGCTTAAATCTACCGAACGTGCGGACGAATTGTGACCGTGACGAACGGCAGGAAAGGATGGTAACCCAAGCGCAATACTTTTCCCCACCGTAGGGATCGCGGACGGACCTGTCAAGGGGGATCGCCTCGTTGCGACGGCGTTCACCCTTCACTTGTCCTTCAATCCCGAAGGCCGGTGAATCGACAGTCTCCTCTCGCCATTGACCTCTCGGAGCACTGACGATAGCATCCGGAGGGAGTCGGAACATGCTGCTTCAAATCGCCCTCGATTTCGTCTCGCTCGAAGAGGCGCTTCGCCTGATCGAACGGACATCACGATACGCCGATATCTTCGAGGTCGGCACACCTCTCCTCCTGCGCGAAGGCAGGAATGCAGTGTCCACCATCCACGAAGCCTTCCCGGAGGTCCATCTGCTCGCCGACGCAAAGATCGTCGACGGCGGCTACGGGGAAGCCAAGATGCTCTTCGATGCGGGAGCCGAAATCGTCACGGTGCTCGCGGTCGCCTCGCCACAGACGCTGCGTCTCGTAAAGAGGGCTGCCCGCGAGCACGGCGGCAGGGTAGCGGCCGATCTCATCGCATCCAGCGATCCCGTCGCGACTGTAGACGTGCTGGCGGCGGCCGATATCGATGTTGTATGCGTCCACCGCGCCGCCGACAGCGGTACCTGGAAGGTGGAGAACTCGCAGATGCTCGAGCAGATTTCCTCCCAGGGTCGGTCGATGGAGATTATGGTTGCGGGCGGTATCGGGATAGAGACGATTCCATCCATCCTTGCGCTTCGTCCCGATATCGTCGTCGTCGGGGGAAGCATCGTGGAAGCCGCCGATCCATCGGAGGCGGCGCGCCGGATTCGAGCAGCACTCGAGGAGACCGCTGACCCGCCGGCCTGAGCCGGTGCCTGCTGAGGAAGAGGAATAGTTCGAAGCGAGAAGGAGAGGTGATGTCCGATTTTCATCAATTACGAGAGATTGCCGTCGACGAGCTCGAACAGGTCCTCAGGCTCGTCGACGAGAAGGCCGCGGAATCGCTTGCCGAAGAAATCCTGCACGCGAAGCGAATCTTCGTCGTCGGGGCGGGACGCTCGGGTTTAACCGTTCGAGGGTACGCTATGCGGCTGGCCCATCTCGGGTTCACCGTGCACGTCGTGGGTGACGTCACGTCTCCGCCGATCAAGCCGGAGGATCTCCTGATTGCAGTCTCCGGTTCGGGGGCCACCCGCGGTATCCTGCAGGTCGCCGAAACAGCGCGATCGATCGGGGCGCGGATCGCCTGCATAACGACCGACGCGGGCTCTCCGCTGGCCCAAATGTCCGTTTGTTCTGTCGTGCTCCCCGCCTCCACCCCGAAGGCGAAGGGAGTCCGGGACTCGGACGTGATTCGCTCCAAACAGCCGCTTGCCGGCCTCTTCGAGCAGAGCAGCTGGCTGTTCGGCGACATCCATGTCGCACTCCTTCGCGACCGGCTTGGAGAGACCAACGAATCGATGATGGCGCGCCACGCGAACCTGGAATAGCGCACGCTCACGGTCCCAGCACACGAATAGGCTCCGTGACCCCGAGTAGACGCACCGGCATTCCCAAGCGACACGCCTCGTCCGTCACAACGGGCGGCTCGAGTCGCCCGGGGTCAGGTAAGCCGCTTGCCCAAGAGGGTCTGAATGGAGACCGAGACGACGATGATGAAACCGTAGATGGCGCTCGTCCAGAACCCGGTGAGGCCGGCGGCGACGATTCCCGCATTTATCGCTCCAATGATGAAAGAGGCGACAAATGTGCCGAAGATCGTTCCGGTACCACCGAAGACCGAGGTGCCTCCCAAGAACACCGAAGCCAGGGTATTTAAGAGATAGCCCTCACCAAGCGTGGGCCAGAAGAAGAGCACCGCCGCACTTACGACGAAACCGGAGAAGGCCGCAA
The DNA here is from genome assembly GCA_964506755.1 of uncultured Spirochaetales bacterium. Classification (GTDB taxonomy): domain Bacteria; phylum Spirochaetota; class Spirochaetia; order DAHUYW01; family DAHUYW01; genus CAZDMH01. The sequence goes on along the minus strand of CAZDMH010000015.1, from coordinate 100,654 downwards.
GAAGGCCGGTGACCATGAAGGTCAGCGTCTTCGTCCGTCCGACGGCCACTCCCATGAGACGGGCGCTCTCGATGTTGTCCCCGGTGAGGTAGATGTTCGCACCGAATCGGTGACGGTTCAGGAAGAACCAGATAATTGCAGCGACGACGATCGTCCACACGAACTGCATGGGAATGACTCCGCCTATCTTCCCCACCAGCACATTCACGAGCCCGGTGTTCTCGATCTTCGTCATGTCCAATCCCTGACCGTTCGTGATGATCAGGACCACACCGCGCCAGAGAAACTGGGTGCCGATCGTTGCAACGAGAGAGGGCATTCCGATCTTCACGACGAGGACACCGTTGAGGTAGCCGGCAGCAAGCCCAAAGATTAGGCAGGTAATGAAGCCGAGCCACATGCTGCCGGTCGCGAGATACACTATGTCGAATCCAGCCATCCCGAATGCCATGACCGAAGGGAAGGAGAGGTCGATCTCGCCGGTAATAACGACAAGGGTGACCGGTATTGCCATCAGCGCAAAGTAGGGGGTGGTGGTCATGAAGGAGATGTAGATGTCCTTGGCGAGAAAGGTTCTCGGCGAACCAATGAGAAAGAGCAGCCAAACCACAAGCGCCACCGCGACAATGGCCAACTGCACCGAGTAGCGTCGGGCCCACTTCAAAACCGAGCCGATCGTGACTGTCTGCGACCGCGGCCGCCCTTCATCCGCCGTGCTCATTTCTCACTCCTTTTCTTCATATCGAGGTCGCCGGTCTCGGCAACATGGTGGAGCCGCTCGATGAGCTCCTCGAGCGTGAGCTCATTCTTCATGAACTGCCCGGCGACCGTACCGCGGTCGAGCACCACTATCCTGTCGGCGACCGGATAGACGTGGAAGATGTTGTGATCGATGAAGATCGCAGACTTCCCGGCACGCTTGATGCTGTCGACGAAATCGAGGCACTTCTTGGTTTCGGACAGAGAGAGCCCCATCGTCGGCTCGTCGAGGATGACGAGCTCCGCCTTGAAGTAGAGCGCTCGCGTTATGGCGACCCCCTGCCGTTCTCCTCCGGAAAAGTTCCGCACGGTCGAGTCGGGCGTGATTGCGGAAGAGGTGAAACCCATCGCGCTGTGCATCAGTTTCAGGGTTTCGCTTCGCATCTCGGCAATCTTGAGCTTACCCCAGCGGTTTGCGAGCTCTCTCCCGAGGAAGATGTTCCGCCAGAGCGACTGTTTATCGGCAAGGGCACGTTCTTGATAGACGACCTCGATTCCAAGCTCCCGCGCCTTCGGCACTGTCAATCGATCAATCCTCTCGCCTCGCCAGTAGATCTCTCCCCCCGGATCGGGGTGGTGGTATCCGGTAATCAACTTGACCAGGGTCGATTTCCCCGCCCCGTTATCGCCGAGAAGCCCGACGATCTCGTTTTGGTGCACCTCGAAGTTGACGTTGTGGGTTGCCGCCACCTCACCAAAAGTTTTTGAGACATCCCGTAATTCAAGCAAATTGCCCATCACTCCGCTCCATATGCGCACGGCGCGGGAGGTCCCGCGCCGTGCAGGTATTCGTTACAATTTCGTCTGTCGAGTTTTCGCCAACGCACCCGCTAACGGATGTTCTTCGCCGCGAGCGGAGCGATGAAGTCGACGTTGCTCTTGTCAACGAAGCCGGCACCCGTGTTGATATGGAGCCCGGAAAATCCGTATTTCTTCGTCAAGCAGATTTGGAGGATCGGCAGATAGCCCTGAAGCCATTCCTGCTGGTCGATTACCAACTGTGTCCACCCGCCCTGGATTGCTGAGACTGTCGCCGGGGTCATGTCGAATCCGGCCATGATGATGTCCCCAGGTTTCTTGCCCGCTGCTTTAAGGTAGGTTTGCGCAGTTGCCGTCAATCCGCCGTGGTCGGTGATGACGAGCTTGACGTCAGGATGGGACGATACGTAACCGGCAAAGGTGGGAGCCCCGGCCGCCGGGTCCTTGTTCGTCGCTGCATCGATTTCGAGGTAGTCGACTTTCAGACCCGCCTCTTTGAGCCCGTCAATCGCGCCCTTCGTACGCTCGCCGCGGGTGGGTTGCGAGAGGAGCCCCCATACCATCGCTCGGTCACCCTTCTTCAAGTCGAACTGCTTGACCGCGCGAGTGGCAAGGTCATGACCGGCCTGGTAGAGCTCTGCACCGACGTATCCGAAACCCTTCGAAGCGTAAAGCGCTTCCGCCTTGGGAAGAGGGGTATTATCACTCGTGACAATGATTCCCTGGTCCTCCGCTTGCTTGATGAGCGAGTCGAACGAGCCGTCTCCCGGATGGCCCATGACGGCTATTCCATCGGGCTTCGTTGCCATTGCTTCCTGGAACTGCTGGATCATCTTCTGCGGGTCCCAGTCCGACCACACATAGTCGACCTTCACACCGAGGTCTTCCGCAGCTTGTTTCGCGCCGTTGTAGACGTGCACTGCGAACGCTCCGCCCTGCGGACCGCCCGGGAAGAACACGATACGAAGGCCCGAAGCCCAATGCGTCCCCGCTGCCGGCGCGGCGGGGGTTGAGCTCGCCGCAGGTTTCGCCTGCTGGGAGCAACCGACGATCAGGGTCACGACTGCAACCAAGACCACAAGGCCAACGGCCATTCTTCTTTTCATTCTTGCCTCCTGCTGATACTTGCACTTCCCTTCAACGAAGGGTTTGGTCTCCAATCACTGCTGCACGACTTCACTCCGCATCTGGCCCGAGTAGGTCGCAAGGTTGCTCCGGTCGACGAATACAACCCCGGTATCGATCACCTTCGGAATCGGTTTGCCGTCGATGGCGGCAAGCAGCTCTTCGACAGACAACCACCCCATCTTGTAGGTATTCTGCACGACGCAGAACGCAACCGATCCGTCCCGGATTCCGTCCAGGGTATCCTTCAAGTCATCGAACCCCGCGACCACGATTGTTCCGGTCCGACGTTGCTCCTTTATAACCGTAGCCGCCGAAGGAGCACCTTCGGCTGACACCGAAAAGATGCCGTGCAGATCCGGGTACTTCTTCAACAGCTCCTCGGTCTTGATGATTGACTCGGCAAAATCCCCGTGCTCATCTGCTACCGCCACGACGTCGATTCGCGGAGCAACCTTGGCGAGTGCCCGCTTGAACCCAGCGGTGCGCAGGTTCAGATTCGTCGCCTGCAGGCCACCCTGGAGAATGGCCAGCTTTCCTTCGTAGCCCATCGCCTTTGCCATCCGGATCCCCGCCTCATATCCCGCCTGCTCGTTGTTCGTCCCGATGTAGGTAAGAGCCTCCGACGAGGGAGCCGGGGCGTCGAAGGTGATGACCTTGATCCCGGCCTTCATAGCCTCGTGAATCACCTTGACCAATCCCCTGTCGTCATCTGCCGAGATCGCGATGCCGTTGACTCCTCTCGCGATCAGATCCTCGATGACCTTCACCTGGAGCGACACGTCGAACTTCGGTGGAGCGTCCATCTCCACCTGAACTCCGTACTTTTTCGCAGCCGCTTGAAACCCTCTATAGACCGGCTCGAAATAGGGATGAACCCCCTTGGGGACCATAACCAACGTCAGCTCACCGGGCTTGCCGTTCGCGTCCGTGGCACCGGACGAGCCGACGCCCGCTTTCCCGACGTTCGATGCGCCGGCTCCGGTAGAGCCCGCTCCGCCTACGGAGGAAGCTTCCTTCGCTCCGAATCCCGATGCCGCTTGGACGCCCAATGCGAGCACGGTTAGGACGGCGATATAGAAGATCGTGGATTTCGTCTGAGATCTCCTCCGGCCCATTCCGAATAGGCATAAGCAGGAATCGGGCCAATCGTTTGCCTTTTCGTGACTTCTGCAAAAGTTTGCTGTGCAACGAGTTAACAGAATCGTTCAATCCGCATGTCGACAATCCCAAGCGAACCGGAGGTGGAAATACCCAATTTGGGTAAATCTGGGTATTCTCGAGACCGCAAGCGGTGGTCTACTGGATCCCGTATTTCTTCATCTTGTTGTAAAGCGTCTTCCGGCTCATCCCGAGCTCTGCCGCCGCGAGCGAGCGGTTGAAGCTCGTCCGTCCGAGAACCTCCATGATCGCCTCCTTCTCTCTGCGCCAGAGCTCGGGAAGATTCGTGTCCGTGGGATTCTCGAGCAGAAAGTCCTGGGGCAGCAGCGGACGGTGTCCGTCGGAGAGAAGGACCGCCGACTCCACGGCGTTCTTGAGCTCGCGAACGTTTCCCGGCCAGGAATACGCCCGGAGGTACCTGATGGCCTCTCGGGATACCTCGACTCCCGGCTTCTGATACCTGAGACGATAGCGGTTCAAAAACAATGCGAGCAGGGGTTCGATGTCTTCGCGCCGTTCCCGAAGCGGAGGTATCGTCAGCGATATGCCTTTGAGTCGATAGTAGAGATCGAGACGGAAGCGCTTCATCCGAATCAACTCCGGGAGATCTGCGTTCGTAGAAGCGATAATGCGTGCCCGGAGGGGTACCGCGCGAGTCGAGCCGACTGCTTCGAAGGAGCGCTCCTCGAGTGCACGAAGAAGCTTCGTTTGGAGGTGGGTTCCCATGTCTCCGATCTCGTCGAGAAAGATCGTGCCGTCGGACGCCACCTCAAACTTACCGATCTTGTCGGTATGCGCGCCTGTGTATGATCCCTTCTGGTGCCCGAAGAGCTCACTCTCGAGAAGCTCGGGGGGAATTGCCGCGCAGTTTATTGCCATGAACGGTTTGTCGGAACGCGTGGACTGGTGGTGGATCAATCGTGCCAGGACCTCCTTGCCGGTCCCGCTCTCCCCCTGAAGGAGAATAGGTATGTCAGTATCCCGTACCTTCCGTATTGTGGCAACGATGGTGCGCATCGCCTCGCTTTCAACGACGAGCTCGTTCGTTCCGTCGATCGGCACGAGGGCGCTCGCCCGCGTGCCGCGCAGACATAGCCGGTCCGCCATATCGACGAGATCGCGGTTATCGAACGGTTTCTGGATATAGTCGACCGCACCGAGCTTCATCGCATGGACGGCGGTCTCTACCGTCGCGTAGGCGGTTATTATGACAACCGGGGTGTCGTTCTCTCGCAATCGCGAAACAAGCTCGAGGCCCTGAACGTCGGGAAGTTGGAGATCGACGAAGGCGCAGTCAACCCGCTCCTTCGCAGCTATTCGGTCGACTTCGGCACCGCTTGCTGCCGTCAACACACGATATCCCTCGAGACTCAGCGTCTTCTCGAGCCCGAACCGCATGCCCTCCTCGTCGTCGGCGACGAGCACGGTGTACCCATTTGGGCTGGTCACGTCTCTTCCCTTCGCGGGAACCAAAGCGAAACGGTCGTGCCGACGTTGACGCGGCTCTCGGTATCGATGGTCCCGCCATGCTGCTTCATGATCTTCTGGCTCAAAGCCAACCCGAGTCCGGTGCCGTACCCGCGCTTGCGGGTAAAGAACGGCTGAAAGATTCGCTGCTTTGTTGCCTCGTCCATTCCCTCCCCGTTGTCCGACACCTTTACCTGAAAGCCGTTCCCATTCACCTCCGACCAGATGCGAATACTACCCTCGTCGTGGTGAATCGCCTGCAGTGCATTATAGAGGAGATTGAAGAAGACCTGCCGAATAGCATCGGGATCGCCCTCGATCGTTAGATTCGCAGGAAAAGGCTCAGTGACGACCGTGACCCCCTTGATCTTGAGCTTCGGCGCGAAAAGCTGAACCACTTCGGTTACAACCGACTTCAGGTCGAAGTCTCGGAAGCTCGGCTCGTCGTCGGCAGCATGATGGAGAAGTCCCTGAAGTAGCCTTCCGACCCGCTTGATCTCCGACTCCATTCGTTCCAGAAAGATGGACTCCTCGGAAGCCGAAAGACGACCCGACCTGAGGAGCTGGACATGGTTCAGGATCACCCCGAGCGGGTTGTTGATTTCGTGGGCAACGCCGGCGGAGAACTGCCCGATCGCTGCGAGTTTCTCGCTCGTGACGAGCCTCCGCTTGTTTTCCTCCAGGCGGGATTCGTTCTCTGCGAGGTTGCCGGCCATGTTCGTGAAGCCGCGAAAGAGCTCGCCGAACTCATCTGACCTCCGAACGGGAAGATTCACCGAGTAGTCGCCTGAGGCCACCTGGCCGGAGGCTCGCAGCAGCTCCCGAATGTGAGCAATTATCTCGTTGCCCCAGAGGAAGAAGAGAAAGGTCGCAACGGCAACGCAGATGAGGGGGATAATGGCAAGACGGGCGAACTCACGCCACCAGTCGGAGGCGGTCATCGATGATGGAGCCCCCACGAAAAGAAATCCCTTTGCGGCCTGCCCCATCTGGAAGTAGTAGCCGACGTATTTGTAGGCTTGCTTTGAGTAGGTGTAGGAACCGGAGAAGAAGCCGCCGTTCGCGGGATGATGGCGGGCCCAGAGCGCGCCCGCGTCTTCGATCCCGGGCAGCGACGAATATCGATAGAGCCCCTGCGCGTAGAGGGCAATTCCGAGATGGTAGCGCAGCGACAGGTTCTCGAAATAGCTGCGATTGAATGCCTTCTGAACAGCTACAAGCCCGATCTCCTTGCGGTCGAGGAAGACCGGCATATAGAGGGTGGCGTAGATGCCGTCGGAGGTCTGAACGTAGTCGGGTTTGCCGGCAACGCGCGCGAGGACCTCCTTGTTGACGCTTTCGGGAATGTAGGTGCTGTTGCCTACGACCACGACCGAGCGGTAGTGGTTCCCGTCCGTGCGGTAGACCGCGATCGTGTCCAGTGATTCCGACAGTAGGAAGTTCTCGAGATCGTCCTTGAGGACCTCGATGTCCGACGACAGGGTGTCTGCGGAAATGTTGTTCCAGTACTTGTTGTAGACATAGAGCTTGTGAGTGAGGAACGTCGTCGTCGCCAGATGAGAGATGCTGACACGGTATCGCTGCTCGGTGTCGGATATGTCCTGCCGTACGCGGTTGAGGGCGGATTGAAAGAAGCGGTCCTGCATCCGGCTCCCGTTCTCGACCACGATCGCTGCAGCGATAGCGATCGTCATGAGCACCGGCACCAGCAAAGCGAAGAACGAAGTCAACAGAAGTCTCGCCCTGAGCTTCATGAACCCTCCTGACGGCGCAATATTGTATCATGCAGGATGTTCACGGGCAAAGCGTCGCCCGCTGTTGCCCGGCGTACAACGACGCGCTACAATCAAGCCAAAAGGAGAGACAAATGCGCCTACCGCTCGGGGAGCCGGCTCCGGACTTCGACCGGCTTCGAAGTGCCGTCGTGCGCGACGGCACCCCGGACCGCATGCCTGCCATGGAGCTCTTCTGCGACCTGGAAATCATGTGCTCCATCCTCGGCAAGCTGCCGGAGGAGTTCGCACCGCTCGACTACGTCCGGTTCCAGGAATCGATGGGCTACGACTACCTCAATGCCGAGGCGAAGCTCGGACGAGAGGTATTCACGCAGCACGAGGTCGGCGAGGCAAACCCGGAATCACTTGCGGCAAAGAGGACTTTCCAGGACGAGCACTCCGGCCCGATTCAGGACTGGGAGGATCTCGAGTGCTTCGAATGGCCCACCGTCGAGAGCTCCGATCTGAGCCAATACGATCTCTACGCCGCCAACCTCCCGTCGGGAATGCAGATCATCGCTTGGGTGGGCGGGTTCTTCGAGAACGTCTCATGGAGCACGGGCATCGAAACTTTCTGCTACAAGCTCGCAGACGACCTTCCGTTCGTAGAGAAGCTCTTCGAGAGATGGGGAGAGTATGCGATCGAGGTCTCCCGGGCCGCAATGGACAAACCCGGCGTCGCGGCCTATTGGCTGAGCGACGACCTCGGCTTCAATTCAGGCCCCTTCATGTCGCCCGAGGACAATCGCCGCTTCGTCATGCCGGTCTACGCCGAGCTCGGCAGAATGTGCCGCTCCCGCGGCATCCCGTTCATCCTCCACTCCTGCGGCAAGCTCGATTCGCTCATGGACGACTTCGTGGATTGCGGCGTCGACTGCCTTCATTCGCTCCCGCCGAATCTCTACGACCTCGCGGAGCTCAAATCGCGTTGGGGAGACAGTCTGTCGTTCGCCGGCAACATCGATCTCAACATCCTCGCACTCGAGTCCTCTGAAAGCGCACGCGAGGCGGTGCGGGCAGTACGCACGATCTACGAATCTTCACCGAGTGGCGGAATCATCCTGAGCTCGGCCAACACGATTGCCAACTACTGCAGGGTCGACAACTACCTGGCAATGATGGACGAGCTGTTCGCCTAAGACTTCTCACTTCCGTAGAGCCCGGACTGTGCTCAGGGTGCCTCAGCCCCCGGATCGTCGTAGGCTACAGCGAGACCTCCAAGACTCGTCTCCCGGTAGATCCGGGGAAGATCGTGGCCGGTGCGATTCATCGCAGAGACGACCGCATCGAAGGAGACGTGGTGCCGCCCGTCGGAGAGCAGCGCATACTCCGCGGAGGTAAGCGCCCGGGTAGCAGCCATCGCGTTGCGTTCGATGCAGGGTATTTGGACGAGCCCGAGAACAGGATCGCAGGTCAGCCCGAGGTGGTGCTCGAGCGCCATTTCAGCGGCATACTCGATTTGGCCGACCGTTGCACCGAAGAGCTGCGCCGCGGCGGCGGCCGCCATCGCGCATGCAGTTCCGATTTCCCCCTGACATCCGACTACGGCCCCGGATATCGAGGAGTTCCGCTTGACGATGTTGCCGAAGACGCCGGCCGTCGCGAGCGCTTTGATGATCGACTCCTCCCCGACCTTCATGGTCTCCTTGACATATCGGAGCACTGCAGGCACGACCCCGCTCGCCCCGCAGCTCGGCGCAGTCACGACGACCCCACCGGCGGCATTTTCTTCGGATACCGCGAGCGCGTAGGCGGTGATTCGGCCCGTCCTCTTCAAGGTACCTGCCTGCATCTGCGCTTTCCGGTAGTAGGACATGGCTTTCCGTGAGAGCCCGAGAGGACCGGGCAACGCACCCTCTGCCTTGAGCCCGCGGCCTATGGAATCCGTCATTGCGTGCCAAACCGTGCGAAGGTAGTCGGGGAAGCTGGAATCCTCACGCTCGAAGACCAGCTCGAAGAGACCGCATCCACGCCGCCGGCAGGCCGCGAGCATTTCGCTCATCTTGGCATATTCGTATACGCTGGGGTCAGTCGAGCTCTTTCCTGCGGCGAGATCATCGGCCGAGAGGAATGCGCCGCCCCCGACGCTGTAGCCCTCCCAGATGCCGGCAGGAGTGCTCACCCCACGCTCGAACGCCTCGAAACGCATGCCGTTGGGGTGCAGGGGGAGTGAATCGTCGGGTTTCCATTCGATCTCGACCGGGTCGAGCGCTCGCGCGATCGCCGCGTCCGTTCGGTGCCCTTTCCCTGTCGCCGCGAGAGTACCAAACAGGATGGCGCGATAACGATCGGCGAGAGGATAACTTTCCTTGAAATGAAGCGCCGCATTGTAAGGTGCGAGGGTGTGGCTGCTCGACGGTCCCGCGCCGATGCGGTAGAGGGCCCTCAGTGTTTCCATTGGGTCGGATTGTACTCCTCGACCGGGGCGCGCGCAACAGCCATGGCGACCGACATCCGACAATCGCTCAGCGTCAGTGCGGCGTTCTCGTGCTCTTTTCGAGGAGTCGGCGCTCGAAAAGGCCATCGCATGAATCAGGCATCGGCGACTCTCACCTCGATGCCCAGCTCCTGGATCTGACTCGAGTAGTCCTTGTCAATATAGTCGGTTATTATGCAATCGATATCGTCGGTCGCAGCGAATTGAACGAATGAATTCTTGCCGATCTTCGTACCGTCTACAAGGAGGATGCAGCGTTCAGCGATTCCTACAAGCAGACTCTTCATTTCCGCCTGTTGGATGTCGGGTGTGGTGGCTCCTTTCTCAAGCGAGAAGCTGTTGGCTCCCATGAATGCTTTGTCGACAGTTAGACCGGCGAGCATCGAGCTCCCCTGACTGCCAACAGTACAGTGGAAGCGCTTCCGCACCCTACCGCCGACGAGCACCGTGTTGACTGCAGAAACGTCTTCGAGGATTTGTGCTATCTGGAAGTCGTTTGTCACTACCGTGAGGTTTCTCCGTCGTCCCAATAACCGCGCAAGCTCGAGAGTCGTCGTACCGGTATCCACCACGAGGATCTCTCCGTCCTCGATCAACTCGAGGGCCGAAAGCGCTATATTCCGCTTCGCCTCCAAATTCTGGGTTTCTCGCTCCTTTGCGACCAGCTCGTAGCTCGCTTTCGTGCTTGTCATTGCGCCCCCGTGCGTCCTCGCAATCAAACGGCGCTTTTCGAGCTCTCGGAGATCGTTACGAATCGTCGCGCCGGAGACGCCGAATTTGTCACACAGCGCAGCTACGGTGGCCTTGCCGTTGTGCCTGACATACTCTGCAATGGCGAGTTTCCGTTCCTCTGCAAACAACTGATCTCCTTCCATTGTCACCTCGCTACTCCGCCGGTGCGGATCTCCGAAACTCGCGACTGCTGCGTTCTCTGGGTCTCTTCGCTGTAGAATCCTCGATCACAATTCTACCGTATCCCTCCGATTACTGAAGTCGAAATCCCGTGATCCTCGATAGGACCTGCTCATAGGACGCAAGACGTCGAGAATAGTAAGCAGCGGAGCTCACATCCGGAATCTCAGCTGGCTCGACTCGAATCCATTCGTCGCACACCTTGGAAAAGTCCGGGAAGAGAGCAACCGCCACACCGGCAACCATAGCCGCACCTGCAGGGCTCCCCTTCGATTCCGCAACCGTCCCTACCGGCATCCGACAGACCGTTGCCTTCATTCGATTCCAGAACGCGCTTGTCGAACCGCCACCCGTCGCACGCAGCTCCGAGAACTCGACCTCAGGAAAGACTGAACGCATCACCCGCAGATAGCTTCCATACTCCAGAGCGATCGATTCCAGCATCGCCCGATAGAGATGCTCCCTTCCGTGCGTCCAGTTGAGCCCGATCCATCCGCCCCGAAGGGACGAATCATTGGGCATTACCCGGCCACCGAGATGAGGAACGAAAATCGGATCGTCGTGCCGCAATGGTAGCCTGGCAGCCCCGCGATCGAGCTCTTCCAGGCTCGGAGCGTCCGAATCGCTTCCGCTCGACACACCTCCGATGATTGAACGGAACCACTCAAGGTTCATTCCGCCGCCGTTGACATAGGCGTACGGATGCCAGAGCCCGGGTACCACCGATCGTGAGCACGCTACGGATCGCGAAACCTCGTCGATTCTGTAGGCGCCCGTAGTTCCGGCAAAGACCGACGCGGTGCCGGCAACATCGACACACTTTCCGATTTCATTTGCGCCGCTCGCAAGAAACGAGGCGGCCGTATCACCGCATCCGGCCGCCACCGGGGTTCCCTCTCGCAGACCTGAAACAGCGGCCGCGTGACGGTCGATTCGACCCACGATCTCGGAGGGAGATAGAATCCTGGGTAGTTTTTCGACGGAGACCCCAAACCGGCTCAAGAGTGAGCGGTTCCACGTGCCTGCGCTGTTGTCCGCAAAGCCGGAGAAATGCAGGTAGGTATGGTCGATGAACGACTCCTCGGCCTTCATTCCACAGAGCCGCATTGCGGCATAGGCTGCCGGCTGCACGAACGACGAGATGCGTGCGTAGACGTCGGGGTGCTCCTGCTTCCACCAGAGTATTTTCGGTCCGTGATTGAAGCTCGGGACGGTTCCCGTTGAGAGAAGGATCTCAGATCCTGCTTCCACATTCATCTGCTCGATCTGAGCTTTGCATTGGGTATCGAGCCATGAATCGTAAGGAGTGACATTACGTCCATCTCGCCCGATACCTACGATACCCGCCATCTGACCGTCAAACGCAATCGCTGCGACCTCATCGGCCCGCCCGTCCAGCGCATCGAGACACTCCCGTATAGCGCCGGCCACGGATGCAACCTGCTCTTCGGGATCCTCCCGAACGATCCCAGGCCCGTCTTTGAGAAGTCGTGACGGAACAAAGGCTTCTGCAATGCATCTTCCATCCGTCAAGAACACCGCGGCTTTCGTTCCCTGTGTCCCGATATCAACTCCTATGACAGTGGATCGTTTCAAAACTCAAACCCTGTCTTGAGTCCGTTCCGCGACGACGCGTGGTCGAAGGCCTCAATCGCGCTGTCGAGGGTGAACTTTTTGGTCACGATAGGCGCCACGTCGACCTGTTTCTTCGCAATCATTTCCAGGCTCGTTCGATACTGTCTCAGGTTCTGGCGGGTCGTGCCGGTGACGGTCAACTGCTTGTAGTGGATGAAGTTGGTATTGAGGGGGACGACCTCACGATCCCTCGGCAGTCCTCCAAAGAATACGACTCGTGCGTTGACCGCGGCAAGCTCGAGCGCGAGCGCCTGCGCCGCGGGTGCCGGGGTTGCCGTGACTATTACGTCCGCCCCTGCGCCGCGGGTAAGGTCGAGAACCTGCCGCTCGACCTCGCCCGGTCCAATTGGGAACAGCGAGGGATCTTGGGATAGGCAATAGTCGAGTCGATTCTGATTCAAATCGTGAATGAGGACGGAGGCAACCCCGGCGCTGCTGAAAAGTTTCGCGTGCATGAAACCGATCGGGCCTGCACCGATAATGAGAACCGTGTCGTCCGGTCTGGCTCCGACCCGCTCGAAGGCGTTATACACACAGGAAAACGGTTCTACGAGCGCAGCCTCCTCGAAAGACATGTCGTCGGGAATGAGCGAAACCGTTCCTTGACGAACCGCATCTGAGGGTATTCTGACGAACTCTGCGAGGCCGCCGTCTATGTTGATCCCCAGAGCCTTCATGCTCTCGCACATCTGCGTGTTGCCGCTCACACACTGCCGGCATACGCCGCATCCGATGTTCGGAGCGACGGCGACGCGAGCTCCGCTTTCGTAGACCGGGTTAACGCCAGTGCCGACCGACTCGATTACCCCGCTCATCTCGTGCCCCAGGATCAACGGCGAGGCGTCCTCCCCTGCACGCCCATTCGCGTACATCCTCAGATCCGTTCCGCAGATTAGGGCCGATTGGACACGCACGAGGACGTCGCCGTCGGAAACCGACGGTTTCGCGACATCCTCGACTCGAAGATCATCCTTGCCATACAGTCGAACAGCCTTCATCTCTGCTGGACCCTCTCGGGAGCTCCGCTCGTTATCGAGCGGTTGCCGGCGTTGACAACCCTCACGGCCTCCAGCCCGTCTCTGCCGCCGACCGCCGGGGGAGTGCCTTCGAGGATGCTTGAAACGAAGCCGCGGTCTTCGCCTAGATAGGCCTCGCTGAAGAGGTTCCTCCAGCTCGGATTGATCTTTCGAATGAGATTCCCCTCTGTCGTGCAGATGGCAACCCCGTCATGCCCGAGATTACCGATGAGAAGATTTCCCGCCGTGCCCAGGATCTCGGTCCTCACGTCGTAGCCATATGAGACGGAAACTGCGCCGTCTACCAGTCCCTGTGTGTCGTTGACAAACCGGGCCGTCATGAGGACCGTGTCGTAGAAATCGGGGAACTCGTCCCGAATCTCTCGACATCGGTAGTTGCCGGCAACGCAGTGTACCTCGGCAAACTCACTTCCGGTAAACCACCTCATCGTATCGATATCGTGACTGCTTACCTCCGCCAGCGGTCCATTGCTCACCTTGATGTCGTACATCCACCGTTGGGGGACGCTCGGGCCGTGCGTCAGGCACTTTATCTGCACGAGGTCACCGATCACCCCTTCCTCAAGAGCCCGCCTTGCGGCGAGATAGCCGCTGTCAAAGCGTCTCATGAAGCCAATCTGAAGGATCACCTTCTCGCGTTCCGCCGCATCGATCATCGCCTCGCATTCAGTTGTAGTCATCGCCATCGGCTTCTCACAGAGGATGTGGCGACCGGCGCGGGCTGCCGCCACGGTAATCTCGTGGTGTACATGAGTGGGCGTGACGACCACCACAGCATCCACGTGCGGGTCTTCGAGTGCCTGGAGATAGTCACGGTAGACCGTCTCAATCTCCAACTCCTTTCGTGCCGCCTCCCTGGACCGGTCATCCGGCTCGACGATGGCCGCCAAATGGGCTCGCGGAACGCTCGTTCTGAAATTGCGGGCATGTACCAGCCCCGCCCGGCCGGTTCCTATGACTGCAACCCCGATTGTCTTTGATATCATAACGCATCCATGTCAATTAGTTTCATTTATGATCATTTCCTATCAAATCAGGCAAAGGGCCACCAGCGGTTAAACCACGTCTCCCTCCTTTGTGTTCGAGAGAGATGCTAGTAGGTCTCGATGATCCTCATTGCCGCGGCCGCCTTCTCGACCGAACCGTGGGTTCCTGGAAGAATTTCAGCGGTGAATGGTCCCGCGTATCCGATGTCCCGAAAAGACTGCATAACGCGATGGTAGTCGACGTCTCCTCCCAATAGGTCGACGAAACCATCGAGGTTCCCGACGGAGGTCTTGAAGTCCTTCAGATGGACACCCAATATCCGCTGACCGAGACTCGCAATCCAATCCTCCGGGTGACCAAATGCCAATACGTTGCCAACGTCGAAATAGGCTCCCACGTAGGGCGATGCAAACTGGTCGACAAACTCTCTCATCTCGCGCGGGCTCATGAGAAATCGGTTCCAGACGTTTTCGACTGCAAGCCGTACACCGAGTCGTTCCGCTGTCGGCAGAAGCTCCTTGACCGCGGCGGCCGCTCGTTCCCAGACGGCATCGTAGGATTGTGGAGGAAAGGCCGGAGCGAACACCGCCGAAACCATTCCGGGTACATAGAGAAGTACCTCCGCCCCGAGCCATGCGCTTACCTCGATTGTCTTCCTGTAGGTTGCAATTGCACTTCGACGCACGTCGGGATCCGGATCTGTCGGCGACTCCTGCCATGCCAGGCCGGAGGCAACGGTCGGCAGCTCGATACCGATCTCTTCGGCAGCTTTCCGTATCTTCTCCGCCTCTTTGCGTGTCGTCGCCGAACAAATGCCTCCTTCGAGCTCGAAAGTGAACTCAACGGAATCGAACCCGAGGTCTGCGGCCCTTCTGAGAACGGCCACCGGCTCCGGCAGCCCTCCTCCCTCCTCCCGAGGAAACGACCAATAGTTGATACCCTTTTTCACGCTCTCCATCCTCTCGGGCAACTCGACCGTCCAAGTAGGCCCTTCTACGCAAACTCCGACAGCCGTACCGGGCGCCCCTCGGCGGCTGATTTATCGACAGCATAAATAACCTGGTGTGTGACAAACGCGTCTTCGAAGTTGTTGTGCGGATCGACGCCCCTGTCGAGGCACTCCGCGAAGTACTCGAATTGTGCGGAATAGGGATGGTTGGTCACCTCACCGGAGTCGATAAGCTCGACCCCAAGCTTTGTCCAACCCTCCAGTCCAGCTATCTTCTTGCTGTGAAACTCGTCGTTGCGGACCGCTCCATGGCTACCGAGGATGTTCATATTAAACACGTAAGGGTGCATCGAATCCGTGCACGACGAAACCTTTCCTACCAATCCCCCCGTGAATTTCAGTAGCGCGACGGTGTTGAGCTCGTAGTCGTAGGGCCTGAACACCTCGTGGGGGTTGGTGTTTCCGTAGGCGAATACCTCCTCCACCTCGCCACCGGTCAGGTATCTGATTATGTCGAGCGCGTGGCAACCTGCCCGCAGGAGCGAGCTCCCCCCCTTTGATTTCTCCACTTCCCATCGCTGGTTGGCATACCAGGGTCCGATTCCATGGTAGTAGTCGGCCTCCGCGTAGTAGGGGTCCCCGATCAATCCCTGTTCGATAATCGATTTCGTAGCCTGAGCGGACGAGACAAACCTGACCTCGAAGCAGACAGAGGTTCGTGTGTTGTTCTTCTGAATCGCTTCTCGCATCCGCTTTGTCTCTTCATAGGTAAGAGCGAGAGGTTTCTCGATGATGAGATCTTTTCCGGCATTCGCGGCCGCAATCGACTGCTCGCTGTGGAGAAACGACGGGGTACAGATATCAACGATATCGATTTCGGGATCGGCGAGGAACCGGTCGTAGTCATTGTAGATTTTGAGGTCGAGTCCATACTTCCCTTTTAGTTCCTGCGGATCAAGGTCGCGCGTCGACATGACCGCCATTGGCCGAAATCGCTCGCTCCGAGCGAAGGACATGAGATGCCCACCTGCCACCCAACCTAATCCGACGATTCCAACACCGTATGTTCTCATTTCTCTCTCTCCCGACCGGCATCGAACGCGGCTACTCCCTTCACGAACGTAGCGGTCACATTGAATTCCTCGTCCATTAGCTGTACGTCGGCCCACTTTCCCACCCGGATGCTGCCTGTCTCGTTGTCGACTCCAAGGGTCGTCGCCGGGTTTAAGGTACCCCATCGAATAGCCTCAAAAAGCGGCAGCCCCGTATACTCGACGAGCCTCCGAATTGCAACGTTCATGGTCACTGCGCTCCCAGTGAGGTTGCCGTCCACCTTCGGATCCTCATCGATCATGCGCAACACGTTCTCCGACACATACACCTTTCGCCCGTCCTTGTAGGTCAGGACCGTCCCATCCTTCATACCGGTTCCGACGAGTGAATCGGTTACGATGACCTTCTTGCGCCTCGGTTTCACCTTGTTGATAAACCGGAAGAAGGGCTTCGGCACGTGAACCGGGCAGCCGATGAGCTCGACACTGAAGTCATCGTTCATCAGCATTGCAGTTTCGTGCCCCGGCATCATTACCAATGCTTCCTCAGGATTCTCTTTGTACCCCAGATTGGTATCGTAGAGATGGGTGCCGTGCCGCGCACCCGCAAGAATCGCGCGCTCGGCGTCTTCGTAGCTTGCCTCGGAATGTCCTATCGAGACGATTACTCCATTCTCGCTGAGGCGTTCGATCGCCTGGACACTGTTCGGCAGCTCGGGTGCCAACGTGACCGTCTTCAGGACTCCACCCGTCTCCCTGAGGAGACGCTCAACCGCCTCCTGTGTCGGTTCGGTAAGGTACTCCCGTGCGTGGCCCCCCCTGCATCGTTCCGCTATCCAGGGCCCCTCCATATGCATGCCGTGCAGTACCGCGCCATACAGTGGTGCGCCCTGTGCCTCCCGAAAGCGCTGTGCCTGCTGGATGATATTGTCGAACGGATTCGCAAGTGTCGATGCAACCACCCGGGTTACTCCAAAGGCGGTGTATTCGCGGAGGGCACGAACGCACGCTCCGGCATCCGCCTCCATGAAGTCGACATCCTTGATACCGTGCGTGTGCATGTCGATGTAGCCGGGCGCAATGATCAGGCCCGCTGCATCTTTCGATTCGACACCACTGAAACGCTGCCAGTTCTCTCCGATGGAGGCGATCCGGCCGTCACGAATGTAGACGTAGCCGTTTTCGATGGTACGATCTTCCGTCAGCACTTTTCCATTGTAGATCAACAGCTCTTCCGACATTTCGTCCGTCCTGAACTCAATTGACATCGGGAGCGAGCGGACCCGCAAGCGCCTCGACAAAGAAGAGCTTACCGGGCAGCGTCGGCATTACCGATGAGGGCACCCAGATGTCGGGACCATACTTTAGCGTTACCCAGAGTGTCATTCCCTGATAGATCATGCCGCGCGCCGGTAGAACCCCGTCGACTCCTCCGATGGAATAGTCGGCCTTCATGAAGATGCCCGGTCCAATCGTATTGGCTCGGGCCGGAACCAAGGTTATCCTGCTCTTAAAGCTCGTAATGGAGTTCTGGATGATCGTCAGGGGATGCAGCTTGGCACCGATTCTGTGTGTCGCCGCGCACCATTCGTCCATGCCGGCGTAGTCGCCGGCGAAATGCGGCTCCCAGAAGGCCACGTGAAATACCCACCCGATTCCGTACAGAACTACCAATTTGGCGCCCTTGGAGCGCAGCTCCTCAATGCGGGCGGAGTAGTTGGGCAACTCGTCTCGCGTTGCGAAGTGCCGTTGCGTTTCGGGAACCGTGAGCTCTCCGAGGGGGCCGTACAATGCATTCTCCATGGCATTTCGAAATGCGCCCGGATTCGAAGACGGTAGAGTATTGCCCTCGGCGTCCGACCACTCGTCCATGTTGAATCCGTGCACGTGCCGGCAATCTACGTTCCAACGCTTCAGAAACTCCACCGTCCATCGATACATTCCCATCGGACCTACCGTGAAGATCAAAATGATGTCCCGACCCTCATCTTTCGCCAGCTTGATTTGGAAGGCAATTTCGTGTCCCATGATTGCGTTGAAGTCCTCGAGCCTCTTCGTGCCAACCGGAGTGAAGTCTTCATGCCACCAACTCTCGCGCTTGTATGCCTCGTCCGGACGTCGATTGCAGCAGTCGTCAATTCGTGCAAGGTCCCACTCCTTGGGGAAGAAACCTTCGAAATCCGACCCTCGAACGGTGTTCAGTAGATCAATGCGTTCCATAGTTTGTGTGCTCCTCGTGTGAGTCTCTCTCGTACCGTCGCTCTACTCGCGCTCGGCGCTGTACTGCGCGGCGGTAACCGCCACGATGATGATTGCACCGATGACGACGTTCCGCAAAAACGGGTTCACCTGCATGATGACCAGGGAATTGCTTATCAAACCGATAAGAACTACCCCGAGGAATATGCTCAGAGCGGTCCCTCGTCCACCGGTGAGTGACATGCCGCCGACGATGACTGCGGCGAGCGCGTCGAGCGAATAGGTGTCTCCGGAATTGGCAAGAGCAGAGCCGATCTGAGAGATGAGGATGAGCGCCGCCAGCGCATCCAGAATTCCGACTACGATGAACGCGGTAAGGGTGACTCGGACCGTGTTAATCCCCGATACAAACGCCGCTTTTCGGTTGCCGCCGATTGCATAGAGGAAGCGCCCGTATTTCGTGTACTTCAAAATGACGAAGGAGATCAAGATTACCCCGATGAATATTGGGATGGCGACCGGAAGGATATTGAGTATCTTTCCCCTTCCCAACGTCGAAAACTTGCCGAGAAGCACATACGCCCCGCCTCCGGTTGCGATAAGCGAGATCCCCGAATAGACCGTGGAAAAGCCGAGCGTGATTATGAACGAGGCGGCGCGGGACTTGATAACCGTAATGCCGTTTATGGCGCCGAGAAGCGCTCCAAGGACGAAGGCGGCGAGAACCGCCAACGGAATTGCGAAGGGCGTCAGCCAGGCGCCCGGACTCCCGGCGGGAATATGCGTAACGGTCTGAATAATGAACGCAAGCACGACTCCAATCAGCGATACCTGGGTCCCGACGGAGATGTCGATCTCGCCGGCAACGAGCAGCATTCCAACTCCGCTCGCCACGATCCCGAGCACGGCAATCTGCTGAAATACGTTTATGATATTGTTGATGCTGATGAAACGGGGATTCACGATCGTCGCCACGACCGACAGGGCGACTATCAAACCGATCAAGACATAGGACTGGGTGATCCGCGATACCTTCTTTCCCCGACTCACAGCTCTCGGTGTTTCCATACCCCTACCTAGTCCTCCTCGCCGACACCCATTGCGTATCGCAGTATGGTTTCTTCATCTATCTCGTCGCCTTCCAGGACCGCGACCAGAGCGCCGCCGCGCATGATCCCAACCCGGTCGCTCACCGCAGTCAGTTCCTGATTGTCGGAAGATATCATGATAATGACTTTTCCTTCTGCGGCGAGCTCATCCATCATCCGATAGATCTCTCGTTTTGCTCCGATGTCAATTCCCACGGTGGGCTCGTCTATGATGAGGACCTGCGACTCGGCAAAAAGCCACTTCGCCAAGACGACCTTCTGTTGATTACCACCGCTCAGTGTGAGAACAGGTCGACTAGTCGACGGTGTCTTGACGTCCAGCGCCTGCGCCATCTTCTCGGTATCAGAGTGTTCCTTCGTCAAATCGAGAAAGAGCCCCCCCGATTTGGCGAAGTGGACAACACTTATGTTCTCGAAGATGGGCCGCCCCATTACGAGGCCGGTCGACTTGCGATCCTCCGTAAGAAATCCGATGCCCTTGCGTATGGCATCATGGGGGCTGCGAGGAGTGACCTCCTTCCCGTCATACAGGAGCCGACCTGTCTTCTTCTGATCGATCCCGAAAATCATACGGGCCAGCTCGGTTCTCCCCGATCCGACCAGTCCGCCGATGCCAAAAATCTCGCCCTCCCGAACCGAGAACGACACGTGCTCAACAACCCCAGGTTGATGATAGTCCATGACCTCCAGGGTCGGGGAACGCTCGGTCGGCGATTCTTCGCGAGTGCGCTTGTACACGAAATCGGATGCTCGACCGATCATTTGGTGCACAATCTGGCCCATCCCGACCTCGTTCACCGTGTGGGTCGCAATCTTTTTCCCGTCCCGAAAGACGGTGACTCGGTCGCAGATCTCATAGATTTCGCTCAGGTTGTGCGAGATGTAAATCACACTGAGGCCCTTCTCAGTGTTGCGCTTGATCACGTCGAACAGGATCCCTCGACTCTGTTCGTCCAGCGAGGCAGTCGGTTCGTCGAGTATCAGAACCCGCGCCTGCCGAGAAAAGGCCTTCGCAATGCTCACGAGCTTCTGCTCGATGAAGGTCAACTCCCGGATCTTCTTTCTCGGCGAGATGGATATGCCGAGCTCCGACAGCAGGCGCTCGGATACCTGAAAGCAGGTGGACTGATTCACGAAGCCGAGCGGGGTATGCGGCAGATCAAAGAGATAGATATTCTCTCCTACCGTCAGCTCATCAACGAGCTGATTCTCCTGGTGCACCGTCTGGATTCCCAGCTCAATGGAACGATGCGGCTCGAGAAATGGGTGGACGACACCGTCAAAGACTATTTCCCCGGAGTCCGGGCGAATCGCCCCTGCTATGATCTCGACGAAGGTCGATTTCCCCGCGCCGTTCTGGCCGACCAATGCCTGAACCTCGCCGCGGCGAAGATCAAAGTCGACCGAGTCGAGCGCTTGTACGCCAGGGTAGCTCTTGCTGAGGCCAATTGTTTCAATAATGTTGAACGTCGCCAACCGTCACCTCCGACGTGAACCACCCTGAGTATAGCCATTATCCGGGTCCCCGTGAGGAGGGGACCCGGTGAGTTATTTCGTCCTGGACCGGTCTCCGCTATTTCGTCCGAAGCCCGGCGTCGTATTTGCCGGTTTTCACAAACTCTTTTACCACGGGGAGCCAGCTGTTATCCACGTCCCATGGAATGAGATTCTGTTTCCAGTCTTTCTTGCTCACCCACACGAT
Source organism: uncultured Spirochaetales bacterium (assembly GCA_964506755.1). Taxonomy (GTDB): domain Bacteria; phylum Spirochaetota; class Spirochaetia; order DAHUYW01; family DAHUYW01; genus CAZDMH01. The sequence continues at coordinate 79,589 of CAZDMH010000015.1, read as the reverse complement.
CGGTTCGTAGATCTTTTTCTGGTAGGTTTGATGGCGGAGATAGGAAATGAGGTTATACGCAGTCACCATGCCATGGAGTCCCGGCGACTGACTGAGAGCATAATCAAGACTTCCGTTCTCGAAATTGGCAACGTCGGTCGGACCGCCGTTAACCGAGACCGTCGTCACCTGCCCGGCCGGCACATTTTCTTCCTTCAACGCCTCGATAATGCCTTCGGTGATCTCTTGGCTTGCACCGATCGCTACGTTGAACTTGAGCCCCGACTCCACGAGTGATTTCGTAAGAGCCAGAGATTTGTCGGTTCGATAATCGCCGTATTGGATATCGGTCGCAAGCTTCATGTCCGAAAGCTTCGCTATCTCTTCCTTGAGCCCTTGGATCCCCAACTGCACGGGCGGGCTGCCTGCAAATCCCTGTATGTCAAGAATCGAGAGTTGACCTTGGAGATCTTTTCGCAGATTCTGCGCTACGAACGCGTACACGTGGTGCCAGTCGAAGTCGATGTTCGCGAACGGTTGACCCTTACCCGAAGCAACGCCGCTTTCAGTGACCTGGATCGGTATCTTGGCCTGATTGGCAAGCAGACAGGAATACTCCGCGCTTTGCGGCGTGGCGGCCGTATCATTGATTCCATCGACCCCCAGAGTAATAAGATTCTGTACCGCAGTCTGCTCTTGGTCCGCTTTGTAGTTGTGATACTGCCATACGACCTGGACGTTTTCGTCCTTGGCAACGACGTCAAAACCCTTCTTGAACGCAGCAAACCATCCGATTTCGTAGGGGATTACCACCCCTACCTTCAATTGCTTTTGTCCGCTCGTCGCCTCATTTGAACCACTAGCGAAAATTTGAGAAACGAACATTGTGAGCGAAAGCACGATTGTCGCCGACGCAACAAGCTTCTTCATGCTCTTGTACCTCCACATGCCCCAAGTCCCTCCGGGCAATAAAATCGCACCGCTCAAGCGGTTTGCATGAACAGAGAGGGATTCTACCTTTATCGGTCCCAACTTGTCAATTCCTATCTTTTGTGATTGAATCTTATCGATTTGTTGAGAGAGATTATCATATCGGAAGGGGAGAGATGAGATGAGCCGGAAGTTGCGAACTCTCGTCGTCGGCATCGGAGGTATGGGCGCGTCGCACGCCCTGGCGTATGCTCGGTTGCCCGGCTACACGATCGACGGGCTCTGCGTGGCCGCCAACACCGGGCGGGCAGGTGAGCTGTCACGGGAGCTCGAAATAGAGGTCCCGATCTTCACGGATTTCTACGCGGCTATGAAGCAACTTCATCCGGATGTTGTCTCGATCAACACCTATCCGGATACACACGCAGAATACTCGATATACGCCATGCAGCAGGGCTGCCACGTCTTCATGGAGAAACCGATCGCCCGAACAGTCGATGAGGCCCAAGAGGTGGCCGATGTCGCACGACAGACCGGCAGAAAGCTGGTGATAGGCTATATCCTGCGGCACCACCCAGCCTGGCAGCAGTTTGTCGAGCTCGCCCGTACACTGGGGAAGCCGTTGGTAATGCGAATGAACCTCAATCAGCAGAGTTACGCTCATGAATGGGAAACACACAGAACATTCATCAGTAAGATGCCGATGCTTGTCGACTGCGGGGTGCACTACGTTGACGTGATGTGCCAGATGACGCGGACAAGGCCTACATTGGTCCAGGCCATGTCGGCTCGACTGACCCCTGAGATCGACGAAGACAAGGTCAACTACGGTCAGCTCCAGGTTGTATTCGAAGATGGTTCGGTCGGATGGTACGAAGTGGGATGGGGGCCGATGATGAGCAGGTCCGCCTACTTCGTCAAAGATGCTATCGGGCCGGGCGGTTCCGTAAGCATAGACAAAGACACCTCCTCAATCGACCCTTCGGACGTATCAAAGCACACCCTGGTCGACTCAATAATCTTGCACTCCAGTGCCGTAGACGCAAACGGCATGAAAGCGACGGACGATCGGATCATAAAGATTCAGGAGGAACCCGATCACAACGAGCTCTGCCGTCGCGAACAGGAGTACCTCTATCGCGCAATAACCGAAGATATCGATCTCTCCGAACACCTTACCGACGCCGTCAACAGTCTGCGAATCTGCTACGCCGCCGTCGAGTCCTATCAGACGGGGAGGAGTGTTCACCTTTCCTAGACTTTGGGACGAAACAGACGGGGGAGGAACGATCCAAGAGAAGGCCCGCCATCCGGCGGGCCTTCCGCTCCGTTTCAATCGAAGCTCTGGTCGGACTTTTCACTCCGACCACGTGACCACTCAATCGTAGAGCAGCTGAGCTATGTCCGGTTGGTCCATGTTGGTGCTGTCGTAGAACTTGGCACCGGTGTCAACGTCCGCGACCGGCTCACCCTTGGCAGCCTTGTAGGCAAGCTCGACAGCCTTGAAGCCGATGTTGTAGGGGTCCTGGGTGATTGCGCCGAAGAAGTACTTGTTGCGGACCGCTGCCTTCTGGGCCGCGCCGGCGTCGAACCCGACGACGAGCATACCGGGATACTGGGTCGGAAGCGCGCTGCCGTCGTTCGAAGCGGTGATGAGCCCTCGAGCCGTCCCTTCGTTCGAGCAGAAGATGCCGATCGTATTGTTCTGCTTGACGCGGTTCAAAATCGCGGCTGCGGTATTGGCCGCATCGGTGTCCTTCGGGGATGCCGGGACCTGCACGTCGATGATGACCGACTTACCACTGGTCGGAGTGTCCGGGCCGATGTAGGCAGGGTTGCCCTGCACCCTGATGTCGGCCTTCGTGAGGTTCGTCTGGGTGGTGATGAGCTTGATCATCTCGTCGCGGAAGCCCTTCCCGCGGTCGGTTACCGATTGGCTGGTCGCGTCCTGGTTGAAGTCGACGAAGGTTACGGGGTTTGCGGGGGTTGCCGCTGCAATCTTGTCCTTCAGTGCGGCGAACATCTTGTCAGCCGCAATGCCCGCTGCGGCGTAGCTGTTCGTGGCCGCTGTCGCATAGATCGCGCCCTTCGGGGCGTTGGGGACTCCGGAGTCGAACCCGATGATCGGAATCTTCCTCTGGACGGCCTGGTTGAGCTGATCCATGACGCTGTTCGTATCAAGCGCTGCGAGAGCGATGGCGGAGGGGTTCTTCGCCATGTCGTTGACAAGCATCTGCACCTGGGGTTGGATGTCGGCCTCTGTGGGCGGCCCCTCGAAGGTGATTTCCACGCCATACTGCGCGGCTGCCGCTTCGGCGCCCTTTTTCACCGTCTGCCAGAACTGATGTTGGAAGCCCTTGGAAATGACGGGAATGTACATCTTGCCGCCGGCTGCACCCGAGCTCTCGGGCTGGCCACCACCGGCGAAGACCGGCACCGCAAGGACGACAAGCATCGCCGCCGCCATCAATAGCACTGTTCGTTTAGCTATCTTCATAGCTACCTCCTCTTTGTTTCTAAACCCTGAAAAGCACCAGGGTAGTTCACCCATCGTTGTACGACTCGACACCTACGAGTTTCTCTAGGTCTCGTCCTTCTCGGCGAGCTGTCTCGACTTCAGCATCTCGGCGAACTCGTGATCGGCCGCTCGCTCTTCGGCCCGAAGCCTCGCCTGCTCCGCCTTGTATTCGACCCTCATCTTCCGGAACGTTTCACGGAGCTCTCGCTGAACAGCGCCGATCTCGCGCTGTACGTCAGCAGCTTTTTGTGAGTCGCCTGCCGATTTGTATGAGGCGAGCTGCTGCCGCAGCCCCGCGATCTTGGCGATCATCTGTTGTTTATACACGTCCGCCGGTGTCTCGATTCGAACCTCGGACGCCTTCTTGTTCCGGTACATGTCGAGGAGGACCGCTCCGATGACGATGACACCCGTAAAGAACGTCTGCCAGTGAGCCTCCAGGTTCAACGCCGGCAGGCCGGTAGCCAGGACCGACATGATGAACACGCCGATAATGGTTCCCCAGATTGTGCCGATGCCTCCCGCGAGCGAGGTGCCACCGATAACCGCTGCGGCGATCGCGTAGAGCTCGAAGCCCTGACCCTGGGAGGGGAGCACCGTCGTGTAGATCGCGGCATAGGAGATGCCGCCGATACCGGCCGTGCCTCCGGCGATTATGTAGACCATCATCTGCCATTTCTTCACGTCGACGCCCGAAAGACGTGCCGCCTCCAGGTTGCTGCCGATTGCGTAGGTGTAGCGCCCCAGCTTCGTCTTGGAGAGCATCAGGTGGCAGATCACGGCTATGACGGCAAGCAGGAAGGCGCCGGTCGGGAACGCGCCGCCTTGCGGATTGAGGTAGAGGAAGATGTCCTTGAACCATCCACCGGGTTGCCCGCGAATCGGGAAGGTTACGCTTGTGACGTTGGAGACTATGGAGCCGACGCCCATCGAGATCATCATCGTTCCGAGCGTCACGATGAAAGGGGGCATCTTGAGCCGTGACACGAGGAGCCCGTTGAAGGCGCCGAAGGCGAGCCCGGCGATGATGATCAGGAAGAGCGAAGGCACCATCGGAAATCCATGTTTCATGGCTGTTCCGCCGATGATGGTCGATGCCATCATGACCGTCCCCACCGAAAGGTCAATTCCCCCGCTGATGATAACGAAGGTCACCCCCATGGAGATGAATCCAATGTAGAACGCGGCGTCAATGATGTTGACGAAGGTCGGATAGGAGAAATAGTTGCGCCCAAATATCCCAAAAATGACATAGAGGATGACCAGGGCCCCAGGTGCTAGAACCCACTTGAGCCCCCGCTCCCTGAAGCGCTGCATCCAAGTGATTTCGATGCTCACGTCCGCCATCTCTTCAACTCCTCGCAAGGACTTCCTGATGTCCGATTGTCGCATACTCCATAATCTTTTCCTGACTTGCATCTTCGATCGAGAGCTCTCCGGTGATCCTCCCCTCGGACATGACGAGAATACGGTCGCTCATTCTGAGAATCTCCGGCAGCTCCGAGGAGATCATGATGATGGCCTTGCCCTCCCGGGCCAGCTCGTTCATGAGGGTGTAGATCTCGCTCTTGGCTCCGACGTCGATTCCGCGCGTGGGCTCGTCGAAGATCAGTATGTCGCAGTTTCGGATAAGCCATTTTGCCACGACGACTTTCTGTTGATTGCCGCCCGAGAGGTTTCGCAGAAGCTGATCGAGGGAAGGTGTTTTGATGTTCAGTCTCTCGACGTACTCTTCGGTGACGCGCCGCACCTTCTTCGCCCGAACAAACATCCAGCGCTCGAAGCGGTCGTAGGTGGCCATAACGAGATTGTCTTTGACACTTAGGTTGACTGCGAGCCCGAAGCGCTTGCGATCCTCCGAGAGGTAGCCGACGCCGTGAGCGACCGCGTCCTGAGGCGAGCGGATCGAGACTCGATTCCCGCCAATCTCGATTGTGCCGCTCTGCACCTCGTCTGCTCCGAATATCGCTCGCGCCGTCTCCGTGCGGCCTGATCCCATCAGGCCGGAGAAACCGAGTATTTCCCCGCTTCGAAGCTCGAAGCCTACGTCGCGAACGAGCTTTCCCGCGTTGAGGTTGCTGACCCGAAGAACGACAGGGGCGTCGGGCGGGACGTTGCTTTTCGACTTCGGCTGCTCGTAGATGACCCGGCCGACCATCATGTTGATGATCTGCTGCTTCGTCACCTCCGAGGTCTTCTTTGTATCGACCAGCTCTCCATCGCGCAGAACAGTGACCCGATCGGCAATGCGGTGAATCTCGTCGAGACGATGCGAGATGTGGATCATCCCGACGCCTCTCGAGGCCAGATCCCGCATTATCGCGAAGAGCTCATCGATCTCGGCATCGGTAAGTGCCGCCGTCGGCTCGTCGAGAATGAGTATCCGCAGCTGGTGAGAAACGGCCTTCGCGATCTCTACCATCTGCTGCTTTCCGACGGTGAGGCGTCCGAGAGTCTCTGTCGGGTCGATGTTCATCTTGAGACGCCGGAACAACTCCTCGGTGCGACGGTTCTGCTCGCGCTCGTCGAGGAGCACACCGCCGGCCTGCGTGGATTCGCGGCCGATGAATATGTTCTGAGCAACGGTTAGGTGATCCATCATGTTGAGCTCTTGATGGATAATTCCAATTCCCATTTCAAGGGCATGTTTCGGGCTGCGCGAATTGAAGAGGTGATCGAGGTAGTGGATCTCTCCGGAGTCCTTCGGGTTAATGCCGATGAGCACCTTCATGAGCGTAGACTTGCCGGCGCCGTTTTCCCCGACGAGGGCATGTATCTCGCCTTCGTTGAGATCGAAATCGACCTGCCTGAGCGCATGAACCCCGGTAAAACGTTTGTCGATTTTGCGCATCGAGAGAATCTGGCGGCCCATCAACCTTGCTCCTTTTTTTGGTCGGCCACTTGATTACATCAAAGATTTCAATCGACGAATGGTCGACACGAGGTGTGTGAAGTCATGTTGAAGGTGAATACCCGGAAAGAGAATCAGCATTACGTATCACCCATCTTCGGTCTGGCGACCGAACACTACATCCGCACGTCGAATCCCACCCTTGTTGGGATGAAGTACTTTTAAGCTGATATTCTCTTGGCTAAAATGATAACCGAAGCGCTGCGGTAAGGCAAACATTTTTTTGCCGACAGTGTCAATCCTCGTCCGGCGGCAACCCGCATGTCGAGCATCGCGGTGCTCGCGGCGGCGGCGGTCGCCTCGAGTATTGTGATTCGAAGTGGGCGCTGATAATCTTGGCGAAGGAGCAAAATATGGAACGCAGAAAACTCGGCACATCCGATCTCGTTGTCAGCCCGATTGGACTGGGCTGCTGGCAATTCTCGAATGCAAGGTTCGGTAATTTCTGGGGCTCGATCGAGCTCGAGACCGAAAAGGAGATCGTCGCAAGATCGCTTGAGCTCGGGATCAACTGGTTCGATACCGCCGAGGCGTATGGGCGCGGGAACTCCGAGCGGGCGCTTTCTGCCTCGCTTCAGGCGGCCGGCAAGAAGCCGGGTGAGGTCATCATTGCAACGAAGTGGATGCCCCTCCTACGCTTCGCAGGTTCGATATCGAGAACAATCTCCAAACGAACCGATTGTCTGGCGCCGTTTCCGATCGATCTCTATCAAATCCACTTTCCGGCAAGCCTCTCTGGTATACCGTCGCAGATGAAACGGATGGCCTCGCTCGTGCGCTCCGAGCGTATTCGCTGTGTCGGCGTCAGCAATTTCTCGGAAGTGCAGATGCGAAAGGCGCACAAGGCGCTCGCCGACGAGGGTGTTGCCCTGGTCTCCAACCAGGTCCAGTACAGCCTGCTCGATCGCAGAATCGAGCGCAATGGGGTGCTCGACGCAGCGAAGGAGCTCGGCATCAGCATTATCGCCTACTCGCCCCTCGCGAAGGGGCTCCTCACCGGGCGGTTCCATTTCGACCCGACCCAGGTGCAGAACATGACCGGCATGAGACGTCAGTCGTTGAAACGCCATCTCGACTCCCTCGACCGAAGCAGACCGCTCATTGATGAGCTCGCGCGCATCGGGGAGACCCATGGGGCCACTGCGGCGGAGGTCGCACTGAACTGGCTCGTAACCTTCCACGGCGACACGGTCGTCGCCATACCGGGAGCGTCCAAGGCGACCCAGGCGCAGCACAACGCTCATGCCATGACCTTCGACCTGACCGAGCGAGAGCTGCAGTCCATCGACGAGCTTTCACGACGCGCCGGAGAAGTTGAATGAGCTGGGTCTGGGCGCTCATCATCGTCGTGGGCGCCTACCTCGCGGCCAACATCGTCGTCCGGAGGTTTTCGCTGTTTTCCTCGTCGTTGGACTCCGAATCGCTCCGTGAGCTCCTCTCAAAGGAGGACAGCTCGGTATACCTCCTCGATGTTCGCTCGGCCCAGGAGTACCGGCAGGGTCATATTCCCACGGCGGTCAACATCCCGCACGATAGCATCGGCGTGCGTCCGCCGAAGGTCGATGGAGATACCGTCATCGTGCTCTACTGCGAGACAGGCTCGCGCTCGATGGTCGCCAAGAGACACCTGAAGGATCTTGGGTTCACGAACGTCGTCAACTTCGGTCCGCTCCGACGGTGGAGGAACGGGCTGATCGAAGGCAACGAACCGGGTGCAGCTCCGGAGTCCTCCGGCAGCTCAGTCGAAACCAATGGCGGCAATCGGTAGCGCCGGCCCCAACAAGGGGGGCTTGCTGAGACGCCACCCTCTGCTGCTGCTCGTTCCGGCAACCTTCTTCCAGGGATATGACATTCTCGTCGTATCGCTTGCGCTCCCCCTCATCCGCAATCACTTCAATCTGACCATCGAGCAATCCGGATTTCTCGTCTCCATTGTCTTCGCGGGTTCGTTCGGAATGTTCGTCCTCGTGCCGCTTGCCGATCGATTCGGACGAAAACCGATGCTCACCATCACGATCGTCGGCTATACTGCTGCGACGTTCCTCACCGGTCTCTCACGGGGAATGGTGGATTTCGCCATCTACCAGTTCGTATCTCACGCCTTTCTGACCTCCGAGGATGTACTGTCGGTCATCATGGTCGTCGAGCTCGCCGACGAAGGGAGGCGCGGACGTGCGCTCGCGATCCTCGCCTCTGCCGCCGCGATCGGTCAGGCCGCGGCAGGCGGGGGTTTCCTCGCGATCCTCGCACTGCACGGTAGCTGGAGAATGCTCTATTTGGTCAGCGTTCCCCCGCTCGTCCTCATTGCCTTCGCCCGGCGAGGGCTGCCTGAGTCGCTGAAGCCCGGGGCACGATCGCTTGAGCTCCTGCGCAGTCTCAAAGGCAAGGTTCTTGCCGGTGCAATCGTGCTTGCCTTCTGCATCGCCCTCTTTCCCGGGGCGGTAACGGCGCTCGCTTCGACCCTGGTCCTCGACGTGTGGAAAATGAGCCTCACGACAATGAAGCCCTATTACTATGCAATCTGGCTCGCCGGTGCGAGCGGTTTCTTCGTCGCGGGTCGTATGCTCGATCACATCGGACGCCGCTATACCTCGGCTATCTTCTTCGCAGCGACCGCCCTCGCAGGGGTCATCTGTTTCGACGCCGGGACTCTCTGGCAACGAGTCATCGGCCTTGCCCTCGTCATCTTCACGATCACCGGATCGACCCCCTGTTTTCAGGCCTACTCGACGGAGATCTTTCCCTCCGGCATCCGCGGCAGCGCCGGCGCCCTCTTGCAGGGAGTGAGCCTCGGGGCGAACGCGGCGGCGCCGGCGATGGCAGCTGCCCTCAGCTCGCCGCTCGGCGGCATCGGACCGGCGCTCGGGACGGTCGGGCTTTCATACTTGATCGCGGCGGGTGCAGTCCTCATCCTGCTGCCCGAGACGCTCGCCAAGCGACTGGGCCGAACGGCGCGAGGGCGCGAATGATGCGTGAAGGGGAGATTCGCATCCGCAAGTGCGAACAGCACGACCTTCCGGGGATTTCGGAGGTGTGCTGCCGATGCGGATATGGCGGTGAGGACATCCGGCTCTCGGGTTGCTTCGAAGACCGCAAGCTCTTCGCGATGTTATTCAGCCTCTATTACGCCCGCTACGAGAGGCCGACATGTTTTGTGGCTGTTCCGTCCGCCGAGCCGCAGCAGGTGGTCGGATACATCCTCGGTTGTCTGGACACGAACCGTTATGAGAAGGAGTTCGCTCGCAGGATGGTTCCGCGCATCGCAGCACGGGTGGTCTTCGTCACATCCTGGCGCTATCCCCAAACGTTGCGGGAGCTGCTGCGCTGGGGACGACACATCCCGTGGAGAGAAGCCAACCCGGCCGGCGCCGCCTACCAAGCCCATCTGCACATCGATGTCCTTCCTGAATACCAGCGGCGGGGTATCGGCGGCCGCCTGCTCACGATTCTCGAATCCAAGTTTCGGGAGCTCGGCATCGGCGGTATCCACCTCGTTACCTCCAACTACCATCATACGGCCCTCCCCTTCTACGCCAAGCACGGTTACCGGATTATTCGCGAACGGAAGCACCGGATGTGGAGCGATCTCGACGACTACCGCAGCATCGTCTACGTAAAGCGCCTCCAAACCTGAGCTGCGCGCCCGCCGTCTCATTTCGGCAGGCCGCACCACTTGCCGGCGCCGTTCAGGAAGCGCTCCAACGCTACTTCGATCGAAGAGACTCGCTCAACGTCACCTGGTTGTCCTGAAGGGTCTCCAGGGACTGGTTCTTCAGCACCGTTCCGCTCACGATTTCCAGCTGCATAATGGCCTGGCGATACCGCACAACGGCCTGCAACTCCTGCAGGCGAGCCTGATTCAGCGTATCCTGCGCGTTGTAGACATCGACCAAGCTGGCAGTGCCGTCCTTGAGACGAGCCATTTCCAGGTCCAGAAGTTGGCCCTTTACCTTACCTACGGTCTGAGCGTTTTCGATACGCGCCTTCAGGGTCGCAATGCTGTCCACGAGACTCTCGATCGAGCGAGCTATCTGGTCGCGCAGCCCCGACAGATGCACCTCGGCAAGCTTCGTCTTGAGCTCCTCGGCCCTAAGGTCATTTCGTTGTTTGATTCCGAGGACCAGTGGTATCTTCATCTCCAAGCCGACCGACCACGTCGGATAGTCCCGACTCTCGACGCTGTCAATCGAGTCCTGAATCGTGGGCCCAAGGCCGGTGTAGCCGTAGCTCCCCGTGACATTGAGCTGAGGGAGGACCTGATCCTTCTGATAGCCGAGAAGAATGCGCTGGCGTTCGAGCTCCTCGCGTGCGATCACATAGTCCGGCTGAGCCCGGAAGGCCCATTCGAGCAGCCGGTTGCGCTCGACATCCAACGCCCCCCCATCGAGTGGCCGGTCCACGAGAGGATCGCTCGCCACGTATCGCGTCCCGTCGGCTCGCTCCCCGCCTCCGGCCCTCATGAGCAGTCGAAGCTGTGTCTGTGCATCAGTGACCGAGAGCTCACGGTCGTTTTGTTCCGCCATCCGCGACGCAAGCTCGGCCTGCGCTTGCCGCACGTCAAGGTCCGACATTCGTCCGAGACTGGCTCCCTGAGTTGCGACATCAAGGAGATAGCGTGCATTCTTTACGGAGTCTGCTGCCATCTGGCTCGCACGTTGAGCGAATGCAAGATTCCAGTATGCAGTTTCCGCACGCGCGATCATCGTCATGAGCTGCTTTCTGTAATCGTGAAAAGCGACTTTGCGGTCGGCGAAGCTTGTGCGAACCGGGGCAAGCGCTGAACCGTGAGTCGCTCCTTTGAGCAGAGGCTGCTGCGCGGTGATTCCCACAAACGCTTTGAACTGGCCCGGCTCGACGTAGGTGTTCTGCAAGCGGGTGACCGACGCGCCGACGGTGTAGCTGGTGCCGGTCGGGAGGGTACCCTGAAGACCGACGGAATAGATCTTGTTCAGCTCATCGTATGTCGAGGTTCCGAGCTGCTGATACTGCTCCAGTGCAGTATTTTGCTTCTCGAGCCCGTTCTCTTGGTAGCTTCCGCTCACGGTAGGTTCGAAGGCGCCCCAGGCTGCGCGGGCCTGACGGCTCTTTATGAGCCACTTGAGCCAGCCCTCCTCGACGGTGGGGTTGGTGCGGACTACTTCCTGCAAATACGCAGCAAGGCTGAGGTCCCGAGAGGCCCCTGCGGTGTCCTCTGCTTTGATCGAGGACAGGCTCCCGCATCCGAGGATGAGCGCGAGCGCCAAAGGAAAGAGGACCGACGAGCTTTTCTCACGCATGTTCTTCTCCTGCAGTTTCCCCGCCTCTCAGCCATCACGCGCGGCCATCGCTCACTGTAGGAGCTCTCGGCAGGGCTCACGTGGTGAAAAACAATTGCAGTAGCTATCATTGTACTGTAGAATTCGGATGGCGCATCAAGTAGTTGTTGCTTATGTCGGAGGAACCGCCGTGAGCAGACTCATCCGCTCGTCTATCTTCCTCATCTTCTTGTCGGTCCTCGTCGGTCCTTCGACCCTTGCCCAGCAGGTGTCGGCGCGGGGAGTTCTCGGGCCCTATCACGACGTTACTCTGAGTGTCACCGTCTCCGGCATAGTTTCCCATGTCTTTCCGAAGGAGGGGGATACGATCAGGGCAGGAGAGCCGATCGTGGAGCTTCGTAACAATCTGGAAGCCCTCGACGCAGAGCGACGTCGCCTCATCTGGCAAGACCGCACGGTCCTCGAGCAAGTCAAGGCCCGCTTCTCCACCCTTTCCGACCAGCTTGCCCATACCGAAAGTCTCTACACAAGCACCCACTCTGTTTCGGAGGACGATCTGCAAAAGGAGAGGCTCCAGGTGAAGCTTGCGCAGCTCGAGGTCGAACGGCTGGAGATGGCCGAGCAGCAGGAAAAGCTCGACTACCAGATTGCGGAAGCCAGATTGGAGCAGCGGACGATCGTTGCCCCATTCGACGGCGTAGTTGCCAGCCTCTCCGTCGACGTCGGGGATGCCTGTACCCCAGGGGAAGCCATCGCACGCATCGTCGACGTATCCAAGTGTCGTCTCGTTGTCCATGTAGACGCCGCAGCCTCGCGTGCATTGCACACGGGAGCGGCAGCTCGGGTCGCCGTCAGTGGATTTGGCCCATCCCGTACCTTCCGTGCGACGATCGAGTATGTCGCTCCGGTCGTCGATCCTTCGAGCGGATTGCGTGAGGTCAAAGCCGTGTTCGACAACACCGATGGTCGGGTTCTGCCGGGACTCACCGGAACTCTGCTTTCGCCATAGGAGAGAGCGTGGTGAGCGAAGAAGAGACCCTGGACAGGCAGAACGCCGAGGAGCCGCAGATTCCCTATACGAGGTCGCTCGAGGAGCTGCAGGAGCTCCGACGATTTCGCGGCGAGCCCGGCAAGTTCTGGAACACGTTCCTCCGAGTACTGGTGAACCTGGTCGAGGCGGCAAGCGGAGCCATCGTGGTTCGCGCGAAGGCGCCGGAGAAGTCCTGGCGGATCGTCGCCGTTGCCCCCCGGAGCCTCCTTGGGGGGCCGTATGCCGAGCGTATCGTCGAACAGGTCGACGAGGTTGCAGACAAATGCGCCCGGCAGAGTGTGGTGCAATGGCGCCACCGCGGTGAACCGATCGCCGCCGTCCGTCTCGAAACCGGAGACAGCGAACAGGCATGTATCGCCGCGCTCGTCCTGAATGGAACCTCCGAGATTTCGGCACCTGAAGTGAAGCGGCGACTCCTCCTTGCCTCCGACGCGCCTGGCGCCTACCAGGCTCTCCGTGTCGCTGCGGAGGCCAAGATGTCGGTAGAGCGAATCGCCGGCGTACTCGACCTGATGGTGCTACTCAACGAGAAGAAACGCTTCCTGCCCGCCGCCATGACATTCTGCAATGAGCTTTCCGCGCGCCTTCACTGCGAGAGGGTGAGTATCGGTTGGCACGAGAGGGGATGCATCCGGCTCCAGGCGACGAGCCACGTCGATCGCTTCGATCGCAAGAGCGACGCAGTCTCCATGCTCGAAGCGGCCATGGAGGAAGCTCTCGATCAGAACTGCGAGGTGACATGGCCAAATGACCACGGAGGGGGCGCCGTTGCCAGGGATCATCGAAGCTTCGCCCGGGCACATGACGCAGGATATGTTTGCTCGCTTCCCTTGCGTATCGACCAGATTCCGGTAGGGATCTGCACCTGCGAACGCGCGGGGCGCTCCTTCTCCGAGATCGAGATGCAGATGCTCTACCTCTTCTGCGACCAGACGGCGAGAAGACTTTCGGATCTCAAAGATAGGGACCGTTGGTTCGGCGCGCGTCTTGCCCGGAAGCTGCGCGAAGGAATCGGAAAGCTGGTTGGCTTCGAGCATACCTGGCTCAAGGTCCTTGCGCTCGTCATAGCCTGCCTTGCCGCCGTTCTCATCTTCGCCAGAGTTCCCTACCGCGTAACCGCTCCCCTCGCGCTGAAGACCGACGATATTGCGGTTTTGGCCGCCCCGTTCGCAGGACACATCGAGAAGGTCGACGTGCGCGTTGGAGACAACGTCGAGGAGGGAGCCGAGCTGCTGGCGCTCGACAAGACCGATCTGTTGCTCTCTCAGGCACAAATAGTCGCAGAGATGGAGTCCTATCGCAGTCAGGTCGACAAGGCGAGAGCCACCAATTCACTCGCCGATATGCGTATCGCTCAGGCGCGCGAAGACCAAGCAAGGGCACGGTACAACCTGGTGCGCTACCACTTGAGCGAATCGGTGATTCGGGCCCCTTTTGGAGGGGTCGTCGTCGAGGGTGATCTTCAGGGTCGCATCGGGCTCCCCGTCAATCAGGCAGATACCCTCTTCAAGATCGCTCGAATCGAGAAGCTTTACGCCGTGCTCGACGTCGGCGAGCAGGACATCCGGTGGATATCCACCGGGCAACAGGGCGAAATGGCCCTCGCGAGCTATCCTCAGCAGCCGTCGAAGATCACCGTGACGCGGATCGAACCCGCGGCCCTGACGAAAAGCAAGGGCAACGTCTTTCGGGTGGACTGCAGCTTTCCCGGCGGCCCCCGAAGCTGGTGGCGCCCCGGAATGACAGGTGTCGCCAAGCTCACCGTCGGTGATCGATCGCCGCTTTGGCTGATCACCCACCGCACCGTTGATTTCCTGAAGCTGAAGCTCTGGTGGTAGGAGTCACCTGAATGGCGGTTACGGGGCCTAATCGGAAATTCTTCCATGAATCGTGGTATCGCATCGCAGATGAACGCGTCGCCTTGCGTGCGAGCGTACGCGTTCGGCGGCAGCTTTTCCGGGGAACCCGGTGGTATGTGCTTCACGAGGCGTTCAGCGACCAATTCTTCCGTCTCAAGCCCCCTGCCTACGAGTTCGTTTCGCGCTTGGACGCTGACCGCTCGGTTGACGAGGTCTGGCGGGAGACGATAGAGAGGGATCCGGATAACGCGCCGGGACAGGAAGAGGTGATCCAGCTCCTCTCACAGCTCTACCACGCCAACCTCCTGCACTACGATCTGCCTGCCGACAGCGAGAAACTCTTCGACCGCTACAAGGAGCGTCGGCAGTCCGTCCGGCGCGCCACGATGAGAAGCATTATGTTCTTCCGGATCCCACTGTTCGATCCGAACGCAATGCTCAAGCGCCTGCAGCCCTTCATCAGGCTGGTGATCAGCCCTTTTGGAGCTCTTCTATGGACGGCAGCGATCGTGGGTGCGATCGCCGTCGCGGTCGGCCACTTTCCGGAGCTCCGTGTTCAGACGGAGGGTATCCTTTCGCTCTCCAACCTCCCGCTGCTCTATCTGGCGTTCATCCTCATCAAAGCTATTCACGAGTTCGGACACGCAGTCGCGGTTCGCCGCTTCGGTGGCAGCGTTCATACCATGGGCATCATGTTCCTCATCTTCAACCCTCTTCCCTACACGGACACCACTGCCGCGTGGTCCTTCCGAAGCAAGTGGCAGCGAGCCTTGGTTGGTTTGGCGGGGATGATAACGGAGCTTTTCGTGGCGGCGCTTGCCGTCTTCGTATGGGCAGGTACGGGAGCGGGGACACTCCACGCACTGGCATACAACACAATGATCGTGGCTTCCATCTCGACGATTGTGTTCAACATAAATCCGCTCATGCGCTTCGACGGATACTACATCCTCTCAGATCTGCTCGATATCCCGAACCTGCACACACGCTCGTCTCAGCATCTGCGTCATCTCGTCGAGCGATATGCCTTCGGCTTCAAGAAATCCGAGAGCCCTACACGCTCCCTCTCTGAAGCCGGCTGGCTCACGGTTTTCGGAATCACAAGCGGGCTCTACAGGGTGATAGTGTTCACGACCATCCTCCTCATAATTGCCGACCGGTTTCTTCTGCTCGGCATTATCATGGCGGCCGTCTGTGCCGTGGCGTGGGTCCTGACACCGATCCTGCGCCTCGTCCACTACCTCGCAACGAGCCCGCGACTCGCACGAGTACGATTTCGGAGCGCGATTGTGTGCGTCGCTGCCACGGGCGCGATTGTGTCGCTTCTGGCCGTCGTTCCGTTTCCCAACGGCTTTAAAGCGCCGGGGGTTCTCCAGGCCACGCAACATCAGATCGTCGTCAACAAGGTTCCAGGCTACGTCGACGAGGTTCTCATCAAGTCTGAAACTCGGGTAAAGAGAGGCGATATGCTCCTCCGTCTCGTCAATCGAGACCTTGACTATCAGCTCGAGGGGATAGAGGCACACCTCCGGGAGACGAAGTTCCTCCAGACGAAAGCGCTCACCGGGAATCCTGCAGATCTCCAGGCCATCGAGAGCACAATTGCAAGCGTTGAGCAGCAGATCGATCGCCTCCGGCAGCAGAAATCGAACCTGCTCGTCAGCGCCGAGTGTGATGGAATATGGGTTGCCTCGAACGTAAAGGAATTGAAGGGAAGGTGGATCAAGCGCGGAACGCAGGTCGGTCAGATCATCGACGACTCCTCTTTCTATTTCGCGTCGGTTATCTCCGAACAAAACGTCTCCGCGGTTTTCTCGGACGCCATCCGTGGCTCGGACGTTCGTCTCGCTGATAATCCGGACCGCACCATGCCGGTGACCGACATGACGCGCATCCCTCTCGAACAAACGAGGCTGCCGTCGGCGGCCCTCGGTTTCCAGGGCGGCGGCTCCCTCGCGACAACGGTCGGAAACGAAGACGGGCTGATGGCGTCCCAGCCCTTCTATGAGCTGCGTCTCATGGTCGCGATGAACGCCGGCGATCCGCTCTACCAGGGCCTGTCGGGCGTGGTTCGTTTCCAACTCGAATCGGAACCGCTCCTCGAGCAGGCATATCGAAAGCTGCGCCAACTTCTCCAAGGGCGCTACCAGATTTGATCCCATGAGCGTGCGCATCGACGACTACCGTAGAACGGATATCAAGCATCCCGAGGAGCTGTACCGCGGGCTCGACAACCGTTTGTTCGCCCTCTCAGGGTGGGTTACCTCCGGGCCAGGCAGAATCGGCGAGTTCCTTGCCCGCGCCGAGACCGTCGAAAAGGACGAACTTACGTGCGCCAACCTTCGTGACGGGGTACTGCGCGCGAGAATACTCGATCTCCAAGAACAATTCCGCAGGCATGCGCGCGATCGCAGCGAGTTGCTCCCGCACGCCCTTGCGATGCTGCGTGAAGCGGCCGCGCGCCGCGTCGGCCTCAAGCCCTACCCGGTGCAGCTCGCAGGATCTCTCGCGCTGTATGAAGGCTACCTCATCGAAATGGCGACCGGCGAGGGGAAGACCCTCACGGCGGCGCTTGCCGCGATCCTCCACGGCTGGACCGGTCTTCCGTGTCACGTGGTGACGGTAAACGACTACCTCGCCGAACGCGACTCGCGTTGGATGGAACCCCTATATCGCTTTTGTGGGCTCAGGGTGGGATGTGTGACGGGAGGGATGGAGCAGGCCGAGAGGTCCGAAGGCTACGCAGCGGATGTCACCTACACGACGAACAAGGAGATCGTCGCCGACTTCCTGCGCGACCGCCTCTGGCTCGGCAACCTTCAGCACCCGGGAAGACGCGGGATCGCTCAGCTGCTGGGCGGAGCGGCGGAGATCGAACGTGGTCTCGTCATGCGCGGGATTCATACGGCGATCGTCGACGAGGCTGACAGCCTGCTCATCGACGAGGCGGTCACGCCGCTCATTATCTCACACTCCATGCCCAACGAGTTATTCTTGGATGCCTGTCACGCGGCTCACGAGATCGCCGGCACCTTGGTAAGAGGCGCTGACTACCGCGTCGATGCTCGCTACAAGGAGGTCGAGCTCCTGCCGCCGTTCGAGCGGCGGCTCAGACGGTTGATAACAGAATCCGGCGCGGACTACCGCAACACGAGCGGCTACTTCGATCTTGTCCAACAGGCTGTTTCAGCTCGCGAGTTCTTTCACCGCGACAGTCAGTACCTCGTCCAGGACGGGAAAGTGGTCATCGTCGACGAGTTTACCGGAAGGCAGATGCCGCAGAGGACCTGGAGGTTCGGTCTCCACCAGCTCATCGAGGCAAAAGAGGGGATAGCGATGTCGCCTCCCTCCGAAACTCTTGCCAGGCTGAGCTTCCAGCGCTTCTTTCGTTTCTTTCACCTCCTCTCCGGGATGACGGGAACTGCACGTGAGGCGTCAACCGAGTTGTGGACCATGTACCACCTTCCCGTCATAAAGGTCCCGGAGAATCGACCGTGCAAGCGCACGGTCTACTCCACCCGCGCGTTTGCGGATCTCGAATCGAAATGGCGCGCGATCGTCGAAGAAATCCGAAAGATCCACGGCGAAGGTCGTCCGGTTCTCGTCGGTACCCGAAGCGTTCGAGACAGTGAGGCTCTGTCGGAAAGGCTCAAGGGGGAGGGCCTGCCCCACATGGTTCTCAACGCAATTCGGCATCGCGAAGAGGCGGGCATCATCTCGCTCGCGGGCATGCCGGGGGCGGTCACAATTGCCACCAACATGGCGGGCCGCGGCACTGACATCAAGCTCGGGCAGGGGATCGCCGAACGCGGC
This sequence comes from uncultured Spirochaetales bacterium, assembly GCA_964506755.1. GTDB lineage: Bacteria > Spirochaetota > Spirochaetia > DAHUYW01 > DAHUYW01 > CAZDMH01. Next base: position 61,273 of record CAZDMH010000015.1, on the reverse strand, counting down.
GGGCTGCACGTGATAGCTTGTGAATGCAACGAGTCCCGCAGAATAGATCGTCAGCTTTTCGGACGTTGCGCTCGTCAGGGCGACCCTGGGAGCGCTCGTCTGTTCATCAGCATGGAGGACAACATCATCAGGAGATTCGTCCCCCCACCGGCGCGGCTCTTCATCAAGGCGCAGCTCCGTCGTCAGATCCCCGGAGGACAACTGCAGGCGGCCGGAGCCGTTGCTGTCGCTCAGGCGCTGGCGCAGCGGCTCGCGGCGGAGCGAAGGAAGGCCGTCCTGCGTATGGACACTTGGCTGGAGAAGTCTCTTTCGTTTGCTCAGCGGGAAATCTCGTGAACGAGGGGGCGCCGGGAAGCCCCTCTCATCTACCTTAAGGAGGTCGGCAGATGGTACACACATTCGGAGGAGGCCTACGCCTATGCGTTCTCATCGGAGCACTGATCGCAGGAGGTGGCGCCCTCGGATGGGCCGACAGTGACGGCGCTGCCCCTGCAAGCGAACGATCCAAGAGCGATCACTGGCTCCTCGTTGGGGCTCGCGTCGGCGCGGCCTACGAGCTCGCCAAACCTGCCGTCTTCAACGAAGAGATACAGCAATTCTACCCCAGCGCACATTCCTATTTCCCGCTCTACAGCAGACTGGGCCTTTCTCTCACCGAGCGTTTCCCCATCGGCGACACGGGGTGGCGGCTTGCCCTGACTCAGCTCCCGATGATTTCCGGAATCGATCAGAACTATGCAATACCGTCATTGACGCTTCTCGTGGGGATTCAAACTGATTTCGGACTCGAAGTCGGGCTGGGCCCCCAGGTCGAGCCGATCGTGGGATCGGGCGGCCTCGTCGCCGCTCCTTCGCTCGTCTATTCGGCGGGATGGCGACTCTCCCTCGGCCGCTTCTCGCTGCCGCTCGCCGTGACTGTCGACCCGTTGCCGCCACAGCGTCACCTTTGGGTTTCGGTCACTGCAGGTATCGATTACGCCTTCCGTCCGTCACTGCCGAAGCCCCGCGCGCCCTTCAACTACTGAGACCTCATGTTCGGCGTTCCGAAACCGATCAACGTCTGCTCCCTTCCGGTAAGGTCATTCGAGTCGTTCCGACGACCGTGATCGTTCTTGCCGGAGGGGCACTTGCAGGAATGGACGCACCGGTGGGTCACCCCCCACGCAACTTTCGCTCTGCCCGTCTCGAAGCAGACGAACGGTGTGGGACGGCCCGGGAAACCACCCGTGTCGTCGAACGAAAGAAAATCGAACACGGTAAGCGATTCAGCGCCCAGATTCACGATGACTCGTCTGTCTTTGCCGTGGCAAAGCCCGTTCGTCGTAACGACGGCGTCAGGCTCTTCTGTATTGATCACGACGATTCCCGCGTCCCGCACGGACAGCGCCCACGGCGTCACCGCTGCGGATCCGGACCCTCCGGAAATAACCATCTCGTGGCGCCCCGAAGCCGCAACGGAAATCATGTCGTCTCCGGGGCCGGTATTCACCACGACGGTATCGTTGCCGGGACCGAGGTCGATCGAATCATTGCCGTCACCCTCGCTCCAGATTACGAGATCGTTTCCGCCGCGGGCGTCGATCGTGTCCTCCCCGCCCATTCCGGCAAGGAGGTTCGCCCGATTGTTGCCGACGAGAACGTCTGCATACTCCGTGCCGATCGCTCCCTGAATGTCCTTTAACCGGTCGACGCCATCCAGTCCGTCGGTCGAGCCGCCCGCCCCACGGTTCGCGAGGGCAACCTGTACACCCGTCTGCGCTCCCGGGAAATAGACCAAATCCACACCGCTACCACCGTCGAGGTAGTCGTTTCCTCCGCCGCCTGCGAGCAGGTCGTTCCCCTCTTCTCCATAGATCCGGTCATTGCCCCACCTGCCGTCGAGGGTGTTGCAGCGAGCGTTGCCGATGATGGTGTCGGCCGACGCCGAGCCCGCTACGTCCTCCACCCCGCTCGAGCTCGAAAGGATAACCACGAGCTTGGGATCGGTCGAACACCGGCTTCCGCTCACGACCTGGGTGTGGGTGCTACCGAGGTCTATGCACGTCGACGCGCCGAAGGCGCTGAAATCAAGGGTATCGTGCATGTCGTTGGGCGCACCGGACGGATCGCAGGTGCCGGCCTCGACGATGGTGTCATGTCCATATGCACCCGCGCCAAAGACATAGGTGTCATCGCCGGCCTGACCGAAGAGGATGTTGTCGCCGGTACCTGCACAGAGGATGTCGGAGCCCCCGGTCTCCGACGAGAGCAGCTCGATCCCGAGGGCACCGTCCGGGAAGAACCTCAAGCGGGCGTTGTCGCCGAAAAGCAGGTTGCTTCCCGCCCCTGCGCTCAAGACGTCGTTTCCGCCTGCGCCGAAGAGGATGTCCGCTCCCGATCCCGTAGCGACCATGTCGTTGCCGCCTATCTCGGGGTCGGTCGTGGTGACCGACCGAATCGAGCCTGCGGCCAGCGTCGCCAGAGCGTTGTCGCCCACGACGACGTTGGCCCCCGAACCGCCGATCGTGACAGTGTCGTTCCCTGCGCCGCCGAAGACGATGTTCGAACCTCCCGATAGGCTTATCATGTCATCGCCGCCAACACCCGGACAGGTCGTCGCCACACGGTCCATCGGCAGGCTCCGTCCGACGATTTGCAGCCCGGCGATTCCAAGTGACTCTCTGTGATATCGGCCCTTGCCCGCCTGGACGACCTCGGCGGAGACGGTGAAGCTGTCGCCGGTCAGACCCTCGAAGACGACGTAGTTGCCGACACCCGGCGCGCCGGGATCCGTGGAGGTCACCTGAACCAAAGTGCCGTAAGTCTTTTTCCCCTCCGCGCTCGTCACGTAGTAACTCGTCGAGCCGTCCCCGACGGAGCCGGTGGCGGCCGCGCCCCAGTGGCCCGCGTCCCCGCCTCCGAGGTAAACGTAGAGGTCATACGACGAGAAGTAGTAGGACAACCCGCTGACCGTTGCCCCCGCCGACTGGCCGAAGGAAGCGTAGATATAGCTCTCAAGCAGCTGAGCGTTCTCGTTGTCCCAGCGGCCCCGGCTCTCCTCGTAGCCGATCCGGGCGGGACCCGTGACCTCGCCCCCTTCAATCCTGCCCCAAACAACGCTCACACCCCCGGCCCGTCCGCCGTCGTCGAAGAGCACCTTCTGTTCCAACGACCCGCCGTAGCTGTCGTAGCCTCCGAAAAGGTTGTTCCAGCTCCCTGCCTCTGCACCCGCGGCCCCGGCGATCCCCGTCACGAGCGACGCGCAGGAGCCGGCGAAGTTGAAGCTCACCGTCGAGCTCTCCTCATCGGCAGTGAGGCTAGCCGTCCCGCCGAAGGTAACGTAGCCGTTGTCCGCCAGGACGATATCTCGGCCCGTCACTGCACCGATCGCCGTAACGGTGTCGTTCCCCGTGCCGGCGATCACGACGTTCTCGCCGCTTCCGGCCGTGATGCTGTCGCTACCGCCGACGTCGCTGTTCGCCGATTCGACGAGAATGATCTCACCGTTCGCCCGAATGACATGTCCGCTGTCGCCGATCAAGACGTCGTTGCCCTCACCACCGCTCAAGATGTCGTCTCCCGAGTTGCCGATCAAGACGTTGTCCGTCCCGTCTCCGGTGAGACGGTCATTTCCGAACCCCCCGACAATGTCGTGGATTTTCAGAATGCCCGTCGTACCCATCGCACTTGCCGCCTCGAGATCTACATGCACTGCGGCAGTGTATGCACCGTAGTCGAGAGCGTTCCTACCCTCGCCGCCGTCAATGAAGCCTGCGAAGTCGACGTTTTCGTTGAAGACGAACGTATCGTCACCAGAGCCCCCGTACAGCCCCCCGACCCCGGTGAAGCTCATCCCACCGACTGAGACGGCATGTGAGCCGGTGATTTCCCAGATCGTGGATAGATTCGGCCCGTTAAGATTGTTGTTGCCGCTTCCGGCGTGGACGCTCTCGATGTCGCTGAAAACGACCTCGTTCGGTCCGCTTGTTACCACGCCGCTGCCCGCGAAGAACTGGAGAGTCAGATCCGTGGTGACCGCGGAGAAGTCGAGGGTATCGTAGCCGCCTCCCTGTTGCTCTACCACCATGTCGACACCCCAGCCGTCTGTGAACGCGTAGGTGTCGTTTCCATCCCCGCCGGTGAGCGCCGCGGCGCCATTTCCGAGCATGCGTAGCGTGTCATTGCCGGACGGCACCGCCGAGGGCTCTCTGAAGTCACCCCAGAGCTGTGCGGAGGAGAGCATTCCCGGCCCAAGGGTGACTGTGTCATCCCCTGCGCCGCCCTCACCGTAGACCGCCTTGACTCCCGAGTAAGTAACGCTGACCCCGAAGGCTGTAACCCGCACCGTCTCGCCGTCTGCGGCAGTCGGATCTCCGGAGAGATGGCTCACAGCGAACTCTTCGTCCCCGTCGGTGGTGTTGATTGCAAGTCGCAGTGCCGCACGCGGGCCCATGTTGAGCATGAGCGTTCCGTCCGGTTGGAGCTCCGCCAGTAGAATGACGCGTATATCTTCGATGCGGACCACGCCCCCGGTCTCCACAAACGGAGTCACCTGATCCCCTATCGGCAGAGCCACGGTCAGATAGTTCTGCGCAGCCTGCTGGATGTAGTCGGACTGGGTGAAGTCGACCACGTCCTTAGTAGTCTGCGATCCACCGTCGACAATGCCGCTCAACGAGCCCGGTCCGACGAAGTAGAACACGTCGTCCTTCGAGCCACCGATCAGATGCTCGAACGAGGAGAAAGCGAGTGTCCCGTTCAGGTCACCCGCATCGGGAGCGCTGATGTGCCAGGTGTTGTCGTGGTCCGCCGCCTGCAGCGTGTCCTGCGCGCTTTCACCGCCCACGATACGGTCGAGGTTGTTACCGGCCGTCGTCACGGTATTCGAGCCGCTCGTCACGTCGAGGCTACCGAGCGTCGCCGTGAGAGCACCTGCTACCGAAGAGAAATCGAGGGTATCAAAGCCTTCGTTCGGCTGTTCGATCACAGTGTCTACGCCCCAGCCGTCGTCGGAGACGAAGGTGTCATCGCCCGCCCCACCGGCAAGCGTGTCGTTACCCGGTCCGCCATAGAGGACATCGTCGCCCGCCCCACCGATCAGGCTGTCGTTCCCGGCTCTTCCGTACAGCACGTCGCCGAGGTGGTCGGCGGCGATTACATCATTGCCGGAGCCTCCCTTGACCACATGGACGCGGCTGACCCCCGCCGTGCCGGTCGCGGCGCCGTCAGCGAGGTTCACCGACACTCCGCTCGTGTAGAGGGCATAGTCGAGCGTGTTCATGCCCGCCGCTCCGTCGATCGTCCCGAAAAAGCGCCCAGCATAGGCAAATGCGAAGGTGTCCTCCACCTCCCCACCGACAATGCTCTCAACCTGCGTGAAGCTCACCCCAGCAACACCGCCTCCGGTATTTGTCCAGGAGAGGCGGTGCGGCTCGGCAGCGTGAATGTACCACGTCGCCGGAAGGTCCGGCCCAATGATCGCATCGGTGCCTGCCCCGCCATCCAGCGCGACGGGCCGGTCGGCGGCGCCGAGCACGTGCGTCGTATCGTCGCCGTCGCCGAGTTGGATGTCGACGCGGTCGAAGTCGGCGGGGAAGAATGCTTGGGTGTTACCCGGAAGCGGGAGGAACCCGGCCGTCACCGAGAGGCTCCCGTCAGCGAGCCGACCGAGCGTCAGGCTATCCTCTCCGGCGGTACCGATGATCTGGAGCACTCCCTCATGGATTCCCGCCCCACTCACGTATGCGATCTGCGAGTCGGTAATCAAATCGTTTTCGTTGCTAGTGAAGGTGAGGCCGATCGTGTAGACGCCACCCTCTACGTAGACATGCGTATCATTGAATGTTCCCGAGCCGTTTGCCTCTGTGACTATGTTGGTAGAGACCGTCCCATCGCCCCAGTCGACCGTGGCTTCGTGAGTATCGAGCACTCCTACATCGATGAAGGCGCCGGAGAAAGTGACCGGCGTGCCCTGCACCGCGTCTCCGATATCGGGGGCAACGCTCGAGAGGCTCGTAATGACCGGCGGAACATCCGCCACGCTGATTCCGGCCGTCGCGCTACCGCTTCCGCCGTCATCATCGGATGCGACGGCGGTGATGGTGTAGCTTCCCATGGCGCCGTTCAGATTGTCGTCGAGGTAGCGATGCGTCGCACTAAACCCCGTCATGTCGGCGCTCATCGTGGCATCGGACACCGTGCCGTCGCCCCAATCGATCATGACAGCATCATGATCCTCGCCCGGGTCTACTACCGTGCCAGCAAGTGCGACCGACGCTCCCTCGCTAATCGAGGTGTGAGTCAGGACCAGGCTTCCGATCACGGGCGGAGGATTGACAACTGCCACCGTCGTGTCAGCCGTACCGACGGCACCGTCGCGGTCCGTCACCGTCGCGAGAATGGCGAAGGTGCTTACCGGACTGCTCGCAGGATCGTCGAGGTAGCGATGGCTCACCGAGAATGTCCTCACTCCCGAAGGCAGGCTAAGCGACTCAACCTCAGATCCGTCACCCCAGTACACTTCGACCGTGAAGACGTCATGGAGACCCGGATCGGTGATTGAGCCGCTGAGGTTCGTGTTGCCGTTCAGATCCGGCAAGCTCACCTGCAGGCTCGCGAGTTGGGGAGCGACGTTGTCGACAGATATATCTTTCGTCGCGTGGTACACTCCGTCCTCGTCAGCACCGGATACCGATATTGCTTTGTCGCCACTATCCCCGTACGCGTGGCTCAGCGTGGGGGCAGCACCATTTGCCGTCTCCGCCGCACCGTCGCCCCAATTGATGTTCCACTGCACAATCTCGTCGTTGCCGGGATCGATCGCACTGAGTTGGAGCGTGTAGGTTCCCCCTTCGGGTACGCGGTCCGAGCCGGATAGAAGCAACGTGGGCGGGACTTCGTTTATCGTGATCGACGTGTAGAGATTCGTCCACTTGCCGTCCTTGTCTGCAATCGCCGCGTGAATCGTCTGCATCCCATCGTCGCCGAGGAATGCCGCCGGAACCGTGATCGAGGAGGCCGAGCTTCCGTTGACCTCGAAGCTTCCGTCATCATCGAAATCATAGCTGTAGAGGAATCCTGCGGCCGTGTCGGCAAGAGATGGGTCGAATGCGCCCGAAACGGTCACGGTCGTTGTGCTCCCCTCGTCGACCGGCCCACCGTTGACAATGATGGCAGTCGGCGCGGTGTCGTCGATCGCGAGCATCACCGAGTTCGAGGTTACGACGAGCCCGTTCGGATAGGTCACTTGCATTGCGACCTGGTAGACACCGTTATCGACAATCGGGAGGCTGGGAAGCCCCTGGAGATCCGCCCACGAGAGCGTCGGATTGGCGCCGACGGCGTCTCCGAATTGTCCGTCGGCGTTCACGTCCCATGAATATGCGGTCGGCGTGCCGACGGCGGTGCCTACGAGCGACAGGTCCTCTCCTTCGGCGATAACATAGGGGCCCCCCGCACGTACCTGTGCCGATGTTACATTCACGCTGACCAGCAAGTGCGCGTACGTCAGGCTCGCGGTGTTGTTCTCCTGAACTACCCCAACGAGAATGTCGTACGACCTCGGATTCAGGAAGATGTGCGTCGCCGATGCCGTACCGCTCCCGAATTGCTCAACCGACGATCCGTCGCACCAATTGATCTGCCATTCGGTAACGGGGTCGTTGCCCGGGTCGCTCGCCGAGAAGGCAATCTCGTAGGGGGTTCCGGCGAGCACGTTGCTTGCGCCGCTAACGGTCACTGTTGGAGCCGTGTCGTCCACGGTCAACGTGACGTACGCTTGCGCCGTGCGTCCGTCTTCGTTGGTTGCCTGCACGCCGATCTGATATGATCCGTCATCGCTGATCCCGAAGTCGATGAGCTGTGTCCACGAGAGCGTCAACGGCGTCCCCGTCATCTCTCCGAAGCCCCCATTCCCGTCGAGATCCCAGGAAACCGCCTGAGCAAGGGCGTTCGTCGACCCGAGCGGGGTCACGCTCACGATGAGCGTCAGCGCATCGCCTTCATTGATGGTGTACGGGGTTGCGACGAACTCAATAATCGGCGCGGCAAGGATTTCGACCTCCTCGGTCGTCAGATATTGAACCGCGCCAAGTCCGTTCACGCCGACCGTACCGGCGCCCTCGATCGCAGGATCCGCGATCCATGTGAAGTTCGGGGTGTTCGGATCTGGGTTATGCGGATCGAACTCGAGGACATCGCCCTGGGCGGCCGGCACGAGGTCGGGATCGTCCCCGTGGACGATCGTGGTTGCAGAGGCCGAAACATCGGTGCCGGAGACCCGAACTACATCCTGTCCCAATCCGCCGAAAACCTCCAGCCGCGAGGATTCACCGACCCGATTGATCTCTATCGTATCGTCTCCGCTCTCGCCGTAGATGGCCGTGATCGTCCCGGCGGCCGGCGAACGCATCTGAGCATCGTCGTCTCCGCTCCCGAGCCTGGCGGTCGTTGCACCCCTTGGGTCGATCAACACGACCCTGTCATCGCCTCCGCCGGTGCTCAAGGTCGTGCTCGCGACTTCCGGGCCGGGCGCATGCAGGACTGTCAGCGTGTCCTCGCCCTGCGCCGTGGCTACGCCGAGGGCCTCGATGGCCGCGAAGGTTGTCAGCAAGTGAACCGGAGCCGGAACGGCGACGGCACGGACGGAATAGGTCCGTGGCAGCGCCGTTCCCTCGCCGAATGACTCGCCCACCGCGATCACATCTTGGCGGATACCCAGCTGGATGACCTTCGATGTCGTTCCGTTGGAGAACGGGATCGTCCCCGCGTTGTTCGTGCCCTCCGGACTTCCATCCTTCCAGCCGAAATAACACCCAGTGGTGGCGGCGTCGCTGCCCGAAATCAGGCCGAAATCGAACGTTTGAAGTCCTGAAGCGTCGATTGTACGGGTCGTTCCGATGCCGACGATCTGCCAGCCCGTATCGGTCCGCTGGAGGATCAACGGCGTGATCATGCGTCCTGTCGCCGTGGAATCGTTCTGATAGAGACTCCACTGCGAGAGAACCGCATCTGCCGATGTGAACGAATCGCTCATTACGAAGACACTGCCGACCTCGCCGTCCACCTCCGGCCGGACGACGAGTGGACTTCCAATGAGCGTATCGTTGTCGAATTTCACGAGGCCGCCATAGATACCGTCCGCGCCAAGACTACCCGCAAATACATTGCCGCCGCCGTCGCCTGCAATCGCGTTCGGCGCGAGCAATCCGGTGACCCCCCTCACGTTGTTCCGCACGACCTGCACGAACTGAAGCTTTCCGTTGGACGCGTCTCGCAGGAACGCCGCGACCGCATCGTTGGCCGCTCCGGTCACGAGCACGTATCCGTCGTCGGAGGTAACGGCCACGCCGTAGGCTCCCGCGAGCCCCTGAACACCGTAGACCCCGTCCCGCACTGTCTGAACAAGTGTCAGGGTTCCGTCAGCCCCGTCTCGCTCAAAGACCGAAAGGGTATTTCCGGTCTCACCGGTCAGGTAGACCGAGGCACCGTCGCTGCTCGCGGCGATACCGGCCGGCCCGAATACTCCCTGGGTCGGCCCCGAAAAAGTCTGCAGCACATCGAGATCGGAGGCATCGAGAACGAGCAACGTGTCCGCGCCGCCGTTCGTCACATAGAGCTGAGCGCCCTCGCAGCTCATCGCGATCTCGTCGAACCCATCGACTCCGGCAGGAGCAAGCAGCAGCGCGACCTCGGTCAACGTGCCTGTAGCAGCGTTTCTCGAATATTTCGCTGCTCCGTCCGCTCCGGCTGCATACACGTATTGGCCATCCGTGCTGACGATGAGCGAATCGAAGACCTCGTAATCGGAAGATTCGGAAACCACCTGGAGAAAGCTCAAATCTCCCGACGAAGCATCCCGGGTGAAGGCTGCGATCTCACGGCTTCCGGTGCTGCTCACGTAGATGTTGCGTCCGTCCGGGGAAATCGCAACATCGCTTGCTTCGACGAGCCCACTCACACCGTCAGATCCGTCAGCGAAAAACTGTCGCTCGGTGAGTGTATCGGCGTTCACGACTACGAGAGCATTCCGAGTAGGATCTACGCCGTATACCTGCCGGCCGTCCGGACTGACGACAATGGACTGCAGACCCGCAAGGGGACGCGCCGGATTCTCCGGCCGAGAAACACGGATGTATGCCACCGAGTTTTCGATAACGGTATGCCCGCTCATCGGCGTCACCGATCCGTCGACCGACGCGTTGACGGTGACGTTCGAGCCTTTCGGCACAAGAGTGGCCCACACGCCGTGCGCATTCAACGAAGTGAGCGCCTGCGCAGCTCCCGTGCCTCCGAATGCCGGATCCGTGCGGAGGCCGCCGATCAGCAGCCCTTGCGAGAATCCGGTATTCGTCCCGTTCACTACTACGCCGATCTCGGGATTCACCAGAACGGTGTCGGTCAGGTTGATGAACACGACAATATCGTAGCCCGTATAGTCCTGGCCGTAACCTGCCGGGGCATGACTCGAGTCGAGGCGCATGATCGCCACTACTGCGTCCGAGGCCGGCCCCTGCACCCCGGACTCGAGGAGATTGTAGTCGAAGGACCCAGAGTCGATGCCCTGCAGCAAGCCGTATATCTCCGCTCCGCCTGCGAGTCCCGCAATCTCCGGCGTCAACGGCGCGCCGTATACGAACGGATTCGCCTCACGCGGGCCGAGGTAGTAGGAAGTCCCGGCATTCGTTACGTTCCCCGGGTCCGGAGAACCACCGACAGCAACTAGTGTGCCGCCAACGTAGGTAAGGTCGGTGTTTCCAGAGAGGATGAGCCGACCGTTACCGCTGCTCGTCGATCCGGCTCCTCCGGAAGCATCGACGTAGACCCCGATCGCATCCAGCACCGATCCGGAAAGCTTGACCGTACCGCCGGCGCCCGGACCACCAGTTCCCCCGGTACCACCGAAACCCCCGGCTCCGCCATGCCCACCGTCGCCACCGTCGCCCCCATCGCCGGCACCACTGCTACCGCCCGAGGCCCCCGAACCACCGGCAGCACCCGCAGCGCCACTTTCACCGTTGCTGCCGGTCGCGCCGTTACCGCCTTTGGCGAACAAACCTGTGCCGAGGCCGCTGCCCCCTACCGTGACTTGACCTTGAGCGACGATTTCAAAGGCTCCGCCTCCGCCGCCACCGCCGCCGCCGAGACCACCGCGGCCGCCAGTGCCTCCGGCTCCACCGGCGCCGCCACCACCGCCGCCACCGCCGGTATCGCCACTGCTGAACAGCCCTGCGGCAGATCCGCCGCCGCCGCCGCCGCCTCCGCCGCCGCCGCCGCTGCCGCCGCGACCACCTCCTCCTCCGCCGCCGCCGGCTCCACCGCCGCCGCCGCCGGAGATACCCGCGCCGCTGCCGTTATTTTCTCCGCCCTCACCGGAATAGCCCGAACCGCCGCTGCCGCCGGAATTACCCGGTCCGCCGTTGCCGCCATCACCGCCCCGGCCGGCTCCGCTGCTGTTCGGATCACCTCGAGTGCCGAATGAGCCCCCTCCTCCTCCTGAGCCGCCCGAACCTCCTGCACCTCCCCAGCCTCCTGTGCCGCCGTTGATCCCGGTTCCGCCGGTGCCACCGGTACCGCCGGCACCACCGTAGTAGCCGGTGCCGCTATAGCCGCCGGTGCCGCCGTTCCAGCCGCCGGCGCCGGAGCCGAAGGGCCAACTTCCGCCCTTGCCTCCCATTCCGCCACCGCCGCCGCCGCCGCCGTAGCCAGTGGAGCTCCCGCCGTCGCCGCCGGAATTACCATTACCGGTCCCGCCCGGGCCGCCGCCGCCCGGATAGACGCCGCCCGAGCTGTTGGGCCCACCGCCCCAGCCTGCTCCACCGTGAGAGCTCCCTGTGCCGGCCGCCCCTCGACTGCCGCCGGACGCCCCGGATCCTCCACCCGCTCCGGCGGCCGAGCCGCTCGCCGAGAGATCGAAACGGACTCCGTCACCGATTATTATGTCGTTGCCCGCGTAGATCGATAGCCCATAACTGCCCATGGCGGTAATGGTGCTTCCCGACGAGATGTAGAGATCGCCGGCGAAGGCGAACCTCGTGACCCCACCGCCTATGTACGACGCAACGACCCCGTGGTAACCGCTTCCGGTCAGGCTCGTGCTTGCGGTGACCGTGTAGTCGGTCGTCCCGTTCCTATCCGTGTCGATGGAGATGTATCCCGATACCACCCTTCCCGTGCTTGTGTCGAAGGTCACGCTCTGTGATGTGGTAAACGTCGGCACCGCCGGCACCGACATCTCCCCACCGCTCGGGAAGAACCCGCCTGCAATGATATTGTCGACGATGGTCACTCCGGGGCTCCACGTAATCTTCAGCAGCGCGGGGGTGTCCGCGAGAACCGGATAGGTCTGGAATCCGATTCCGCCCTTGACGTTGACCGACTGCACGATCGTATCCCCGTTCAGCGTCGTAGCGGTGAATGTCACCGTGGTATCCGCCGGTGCGAGAAAAGCCATCGAATATAGGAAGAACCCTACCCCATTCGCTGCTTCGAGACTGAACTCGTCGGCGCTCGAAACCGCTTTCGCGGCCGGGCTTACGGCCTCGTCACGGAGAATCGCGCTCGGGGTCCCGTTCGTCGAGTCCACGCTCGAGAGGACAAGCCCGTCCTCGGTGTAGGAGGTGCTCGATCCGGTTATTCCGTCGAAGGTCATCGCCGAACTGAGGTCCTCGTAGGTGGCGAACGCCGAGAACTCAAGCACGACCAAGCCCGATCTCAGCTCGACCTGGTTGCCGTCGATTGTACCTTCGATGTTGCCGGGGTTCTCGCTCACGACGTTGAGCGTATCGGAAAGGGTCCCCCCGATGATCCTGGTGAGGTCCGTTCCCTCGGTGCTGATGACTGCGAAAGCCTCAGAAACCGGGATCGTATCCGCGTACAGCATAGACCCGTTCTTGCGGATCCAGTCCACCGGCAACAGCGTGTTTCCACTGTTATCCACGACGAGCGTCTCGATATCGAGGTTGAGCCGAGTAAATTGCTCGACGAGCGGGAAACCGGTGATGATGACGACCGCCGTGTCCTGCCCGAGGCCGCCATAAAGGTCCGTCTCCGAACCGATGCTGAGGACGGTAATCGTTTCGTCGCCCGCCCCGCCGTTCACCTTCAGGTTCGTACCTGCGAGGATCGTATCGATCACAAGGGCATCGTTGCCCGTGCCGAGATTCAGGTCGACCTGCTCGATCCCGCTCACCGTCACATCCGCCGCCGTGACTCCGCGAATAACGCCGGTGCCGGCCGTCGTGCCGTCGGTAACGAGGCCGTTCATCACGGCAGCCGTCTGGTCCGAACGCTCCACGATGACCCTATCGAATCCCTCTCCCGACCCGTCGATGGCAAGTGGCGCGAGGGCTTCGACCACCGTCAGCGTGTCCGCTCCACCGCCGAGGGCGATAAATGCCGGATAGGAAACCGCATCTACTTCTATCGTGTCGTCACCTTCTCCGGTGTCGATGGCGGCGATGGTCGTCGTGTTGACGACCGACACGACGTCGGCGGCATCGCTCGTGGTTACATCGAGCATCACGAACTGGTCGAAGTATATCGTTCCAGTTGCGCTTGTGCCGGCGATAGTCCCCACTGTGCCGGCCCGGTCAAGCGTAAGCGTGCTTCCCACGGTCAAGGAGATGAAGAGCGTGTCGGTATCGGCGCCGCCGAGCGCCGTCAGGGAAGCCGTAATCGCTGAAAGCGCCGGTCCGACAGTTACCGCGTCGTCGCCCGACCCGGCAGTCAACGAGGTCTCGGTGTCCACCGCCGAGACGGTGAAGAAGTCGCTTCCCGCTCCCAGCTCGATTGCCAGGAGATCGACGCCTCCGTAGGCGATTCCGAGGCTTGCGCTCACCGTGCTCGGATCCGCAGAGCCCATGCCGAGGCCGGTGATCCGCCCGGCATCGAGGATTCCGACAGTATCCCGGGTCTCACCGCTGTCGTCCACGACGAGCGTTACCTTTCCCGTTCCCCCTTGGATGTACAGAAGACCCTTGATTCCAGTAACCAGGTGGCCCTCGTTACTGACGTTTATCGCCGCATTCCCCGCACCGGTGTCGATGATCGTCGTCATGTCGGCCATGGTGCCGCGGATCAAGATCGCGTTCTCGCCGGACCCCATGGTCACAGCAAGATGTCCGATGCCTACGTAGCTGACGCCGAAGGCCATTCCGAAACCAGTCACCTGCGTGGCGGTAAGGGTTCCAATCTCGTTCCGCGTCGACCCCGAGTCGTCGAGCGCGATCGAGGCAATCCCGTCGCTTCCCTGTACGACGAGCGGCGCGGCGATGGTATCGAGCACACCGCCGGAGTTGGCGCTCGGTGTAGCTGCGCTTCCGATATAGATCGTGTCGGCGCCTACGGTGTCGATCGTCGTCGGCGTTTCGGCGCTTACCTTTCTGAGACTAATCACATCGCCGTCGGTCCCGCCGTTGATCGACGTCGACGTACCGGTAATCGTCCCCTCGAGGTCGACGACTCCGCCTACGCCGGGATCTACGTTCCCGCAGTCGCCGCTGATCGTCACCGTTGCACCCGCGTTCACCACGCTTCCGGGCACCATGACTATGTTGTCCCCCGCGAGAAGACTAACAGTTCCCCCAAGCGCCCGGATGCTGTCGCCGGCGCTCAGGCCGAGGTTCTGGCCCGGCCCGCTTTGATCCGGCACGAAGAGCATGACATCTCCACCGAAGGAGATGACCTGCACCGCGCGCACCCCACCGGCTCCGGAGCCGAAAACCACGATGCTTCCGGTCGCCGATGCAGAGAGATTCGGAATCGCCGTCGCGGTGTCGATTTCGAGCGGAGCGGCACCGGTGCCGATGCTTCCGCTCTCCGCCGTCAGGTCGATCGTCGATGCCGATACGTTCGGAACTCCGCTCGTTTCTGCATCGAGTATCGAGCCGGCCGCGACAAGATGAACGAGCCCGGAAGCGGAGGCGACCGCGTCCAATCGAAGATCACCGCTTGTCTGGCGAACGTAGAGGTCGGCGCCGGCGCTTGCGGTCAGCAGATTCGTCTCGAATAGGAGATTGGCCGAAGCGGTCCCGATCATTTGAGCAGCCCAGAGAATGAGCCCGTCCGTCTTGATTCGCTCGGAGGCACCGCCGGAACGAATATCCGCGCGGCTCGACTTCAACGAGGTCGTTCCGTAGGGATTATGGATTACGGCGTCGAGATCGAGGTCCCCTGCGCCTGCGTTCGTGATCCTAGTGACCGTATGGCCCGGGTCGGTCGTGATGGTCGGAACGAATCCATTGTGATCCCTGACATTCACGGTGACGTTTGAGCTGAACTGATTCGATGGGTTCAGCACGTTGATGTCGTTGATATGAAGGTCGAGCGGCGAGGCGTTCGTGATGGTGACCTTGTCGAAACCGGTGAGGAACTCGTAGTGCGGGTGGCCTGTGATGGCGGCGACCGTGTTGAGCGTTCCGAACGATGTGGCTCCATCAGGAAGCGGATCGAACGCGGAGTCGGGAACGGAGAAAGTGATCGTTCCGGCAAGCTCCGCTGTATTGTAGAGGTCGTCGACGACGACCCCAGCGGAGTTCCTTTGGAACGTTATCCCGACCTGCTTCTCCACGCTGCCGTCGACATTGATCTCGAGCACCGGACTCGGCGGCCCGAGCATGACGATCTCTCCGTCAAAGACAATCGTTCGGACGAGCGATAGCACGGGGGAGCCCGAGCTCTCCCCGGTGTCTATCAGCGCGCCGTGCCGTTCGGCAACCACCGAGAAGACCGGTGAGACCGGGACCCAGGCTTCTACGAGCACGTCACGAGTCCGGATGGTTGCGCCCGAAGCCACCGAAACCGACGTATTCGTCGTCTGCACCGTTGTTGCCGAGGAGGAGGTATCGCCGCCCAAACCGTTCGTCCGCGCGGAGGAGTGCGAGGTCGTCTTCAGGACAGCATGGCTGGCGCGAATGGCGACGTGATCCTCCCCCGTTATCGTCGCCCCGCTCTGAACGTCAACCGTCGCCGCCGAAGTTGCACTGAGGTTCACACGGGCGGAGGACGCACCGCCGAGCGCCGACGCCGTAGAGTACGCGTACGCGTCCGCCCGCATATTTTCGTGTCGCGATTGAACCTGAACCGTGGTACCCGAAATGCGGACACCGCCCTCGATGAGCACGTTCGTGAGCTCGGTAATAGACAGATCCGCGCGGGATGCGACGCTCACGCCGACCGCGCTCGCCCGGGCGGTGGAATGCACGGCAGTGTTGAGCGACACCACGGTGGCGTTCACAGTCACCGTCGGGGCCGTCATGAACGCCCCTGCACCGATGGTCGTTTGCGTGCGAGCAGGAGAGTATGCCGATCCGATCGTGAGTCCATGGCTCGATGAGTCGTTTGCGTCTGCGTCGCCGCCGAGCCCGGAGGCATCCGCGCCGGTAACCACGCTACCATTCACCCTGCTCCGTGCATCCACGGAAATCTGGTTCTCGGCCGTCATCGCGACGTTCGCCCCGATCTCAACCTGTGAGGTGTAGTCGATCGTCGCCTTCCCGCGCGCCTCGGCAAAGTCGATGCCGCCACCGCCGCTCGTGGAAGCAAGCAGATCGGTATTCTCCACTGCGTTCGACACGACGGTAATATCGTGACCGGCGATCAGCGAGGAGCCCTCCCCGATCGTCACCGTCGCTTCGTTGATGGTCGATGCGGAGGCGTTCGCCTTCCCGACTGAAACTGCGCCGCCCCCCGAGCTCGCCGAGGAGACCGAGAGGTTCGCATATGATGTCGCGGAAAGTATCACATCATTGCCCGAAAGCTGTGAGCTCGCGCCGACCGTGATTGTAGAGGAGGGGATGGAGGTCACGCTCGCCGAACCTGTGCCGACGTGAACGATGCCCCCCCCGGATCCGCTCTGCGACGCAGTGGCCACTCCGTCTCCGCTCGGCGCAGCGGCCAGTGCCGTCGCTCCGCCCACCCCGTCGAACTGCTGAGTACCGCTACCGTCGCTGGTCAGATCGACCACGAGCGTCTGACGCCCGGACCCGAACCCGGTGAAGTCGACGCCCCCAGGACCTATGCTGCTCGCACCGGTGAGCACGATCCCGCTCATCGGATCGGTCGGATCGAGGCTCAGAATGTTCCCGTGGGCGAGAGCATCATCTATCGTGGGGGCAAGCTGGAACGATCCAGTGCCCGCATCGACGCTTGTGACGTAGTAGGTCACGCCGGCGACGAGCCCGCCGATCGGCTGATCGGTAACCTTCAGCAGCCAGTGGACGACCGATCCGGCCTCCGGCGCCGGTGAAGGGAACTCGATCGGAGTCGGAGGGGTCGACGCCACAGGAGGATCGGCATTCGGATCACCCGGATTTCCGATCGCCTCCTGGTAGCTCGCCGCAAGCTGAATCATCTCCGGATTCGCCGAATCGTAGACGACCCAGTATCGCTGACCGCTCACGAGGCCAACGAGGGGGGCTCCGCTTGTCGTATAGATCACCTCGTCGCCCGAACGGAACCGGTTGTTGGGACCGATGTAGATGTTGTACGCGGTCGGATCAGGAGTCAGCACACCGTTGTCGCTCGCGACGTTGACCATCGATGAGTTGAACTGAGTCGGCTTAGGTGCATGGTAGGTAACCGCCTCACCTTCGCCAAAGTCGTTCCCTGCAATCGTAATTGCGTCGCTCGCAACCTGAGACCCGCTGAACTCAAGCGGCGCGAGCGGATATACCGCCGGGTCGACGAGCTTGATGGTCTTCGAGTCGACCACGAGGACGACGTATACCGCCCCATCTACCAGGCCGCCGACACGCGTGTTCCCGCTTCCGGCATGATAGACGACGCGATCGCCCGTCTCGAGATGGTGCGAGACGGGGAAGACTATGGTGTCGCTCAGGAGATCGACCTGCGGCTCGCTCCCTCCGGCGCGGAACGCGACCCCGAGCTGCAACTCGTTCGGCCTCGGCGTGCCCGAGGCGTCGACGGGAATCACGACTCCGTACGTTCTGCCGTCGTCGATCAACCCGCCGATCACGACGGTGCCGCTTCCTGCGCGATAGATCACCGTGTCGCCGGTCTGAAGGCCATGAGGTGCTCCGAACACGATGGTGTCGGTTTGCGTTTGCACCGCTGTTGCGGCATTGAACCTTCCGTCCGAGTAGACCGGAGGCAGGCTGCCTTCGGTCGAAGCGATGGTCAGGGTTGCGCCGGAGGCAACCACCGCTCCTGGATCGATCGTCGTCATTACCGACGGCTGTACTCTCGAGCTCGCGCTCAGCGAAGAGACGTCCACGGCGCCGCCGGATGTGCTGTGCGATGCCGCATCCGCGTCGGTGACCGAGAACGACTGAATTGTAACGTTGCCGCTCGCTCGAATCGTCCCGCCCACCTCGGCGGTGATCGTCGGACTGGAAATCGCGGACAAGGAGGTGCTTCCCACCGACACGACCCCGCCGCTGCTCGAATCGGAGCTCGCATTCGCCTGATCGACCGCATTTGCCGTCACCTCGACGGCATCGGCTCCGTCGCCTCCGTCCACCGCGACTACGTTTCCGAGAAGCGAGGCAGTTGTGGAACCCTTTGCTTCCGCGGTGACCGTGGCGAGGCTGACGCTGATCGCCGCCCCGCCCGAGTTCTCCGTCCCCGCCGTGGCAAGGTTCTCTGATTCGGCAACAACCGCGACCTTCCCGTTCTGCGCCCGCACGGTTGCTCCCGAGGCAACTTCGGCGCCCACTTTGGCGGTGGAGGTAGCAGTGATGCCCGTATCTCCGAGGGCGAGGCCGAGGGCCGCGGTAACCGATTCGCTCGATGCGCTCGCCCCGACAGCTGAGAGGAAGCTCCCGCTGGATGGATCGTAGTTGTATGCGGCGAGTAGCGAAACGTCCCCTGACGAGCTGGCGGCGAACGCTCCCGCCCCAAGGGAGGCAGTGACGATCGGTGTGACCTTCGTGGTGACGTTCAGCGCGCCAACCGAGGCGGCGCCGGAAACCGAGAAGGCTGCCCCTTGGGCGACGGCATTCACCACCGTGAGGGCATTCACGGTCACGTCACCGTCAGATTGCACGGACGCCTGCTCGCCGAGGTAGGCCCGGACCGTGGGAGACGCGGTGGCCGTAACGTCCGCCCCGGCGCCGCTGAAAGCGATGCTGACCGAAGCTCCCTGGACCTGCGCGCGAACGATCGAGGCCATCGATGCGGTCACCGCCGTCGCGCCGCCGGTGATGAACACGCTCGTCGGAGATTCCCCTGCCGGCGCGCCGGTCGCCGGCCCGATGTGGGCATCCACGGTCCTGGTGTCCCTCGCTGTCAGGCCGACCCCGGCGACGGAGGCGATGCCTACTCCGACCGCCGTCGTGTTCGATGTGACGACATCCACGGCAGCCGCCCCAACGTTGAGAGAACCCGCAGTGAGAGTGACGCCGCGCCCGATGAACGCGCTCGTCGATCCGCGAATCTCCATATCCACATCCAGGGCGGTTATCCCGATCAGGCCGCCGGAGATACCCAATGTCGTACCGTCGGCCGTCTCGGCGGAGGCGGCCGTAATGGAGACCGCCCCGCTTCCGACAGAGACGTTCGCCCCGTCGTCTAGATACGCCAAAACCGAGCGATCGATAAGGGTCTTCGACTTCGCGCCGGCCCCCGTCACGGCACCGACGCCAACGACCGTAGTCTCCGGCGTCCCATGGCTCGTATCCGAGGCGGAGATCGTAAACCCTGCAGCCTCGATGACGGTCGAGCCGCCGATGTAGGCCTTCGTCGCGCCATGGATCTCGGCATCGGAGAGCATGACGGCTACGCTGACCAGTCCGCCCGATCCGCCGCCGGTGGAGGGATCCACGGATGCGCTGGACCCTGCCGAGACCACCACCTCGCTACCGGGTGCCGTGTAGCTCCCGCCATTCAGGTAGGCTTCCGTCGTACCGATGATCGTCGTCGTGGAGCTTGCCCCCGCTCCGGCACCGCCGATGGCGATGGAGACGGCCATTACGAAGGTCGAGGTGGTGATGGAAGGCACGCTCGTTGCGGTCACCGAGATGTCGCCTCCCGAGGCCGTGACCGAGGATCCGCTCATGTAGGCCGAGACGGTGTCAGCGACCGTGCTCGAGCTCTGGGAATCGCCGACCGCAAGCCCGATCAGCCCGGCCGCGACCGAAACGGTGTCGATTTCCGCGTCGAGGTCGGCCGTGTCGCTCGCGACGACGCTCACCGCCCCCGCGGCAGTGATGGACGAAGAGCTCGCGATGTATGCCCGAACGGTATTCGCTATGATGCCGGTCGATTCGACTCCCGCGCCGCTCACCGAAACCCCGACGGGCGCAATGCTAAACGAAACCGCTGCTGCGAATGAGGTGGAGGAGATCGACGATTGCTCCGCCGAGAACAGGCTGATGTCGCCGACTCGAGCGGCGATTGGATAGGATCCGTTCTGGATAAACGCAGACACCTGGTTTGTGATGCTGTTCTCCGCTATGGTCACAGCCACTGAGACCGAGACGCCCAGCTCGGGTGAGAAGGAGAGCGAAAGCGCGATGGCGCCACCGGTCGCCTCGATAGTCGACACGTCGACGGCGGTGAGGGAGATGCTCGACGCCGCCAACCCTTCGCTCCCGATGCCGTCGATGAACGCACGGATAATTGTCGAAATACGGTTGGTCGCGCTCACCCCCGCGCCCGCGCCGCCGAGAGCGGGGCCGCCTCCCGCCGCGATTGCAGCCGATCCCCCGATGACCGTCGCGGAAACCGTCTCGCTCGCGCGAGCGGTGAGGCTCAAGGCGCCCGCGGCGTTGATACTCGAGTCGAGAAGGTAGGCCTCCACCCCGGCCGGGGCGTTCGTCGTCCCGCCGCTATCACCGGGTTGCCACGAAGCGGTGGGGCGCCAGCCTATCAAGTTCGTCGCAATCGATACCCCGATCGATACCCCGACTCCTGCGCCGCCGCCCACCGCCGCCGACACCGACACGGCCAGTATCGTCGCGTCGATGACCGAGGCGTCGATCGCCGAGATCGCCACCGCCCCAGCGCTCGTGAGCGCGCTCGAGGCAACGTAGGCTTCGGTCTTCGTCAGGATGATGTTCGTCGCGGCCGCGCCCGCACCGCTCAAAGCGAGTCCGGTACCACCAGAGAGCGCTACGCCGACGGATGCCGCCGCGGCGCTCGCGTCGATGATCTCCGCGTCACTCGCCTCCACGGAGATGCCTCCCACGCCCGCGGTGACGCCGCCTCTTGCGTTTCGAATGTAGGCGGCCACCTGGTTGTAGATGGCGTTCTCGGCAAGGGTGACCTCTACGGTAGCGGCGAGTGAGAGGTCCCCGGAAAGGGAGGCGGCGATCGACGCGCCCTCCGCATCGAGGGAGATCGCCGAGAGATTTCTCGCCGCCAAGGCCACGCCGTCAGCCGAAATCCCATCGATCGCCGCTCCGTCGATGGAGGCGGTCGTATGCAATTGGATCTGGTTCTTCGCGCTCACACCGCCGCCGCTCAGACCCAGCGCTCCGGTTCCGGTCACCGAAATCGCTACCGAGCCGACGACGACGTCTGCTTTGATTATCTGGACCGAGATAGCGGCTACGCTCAGCGCGCCCGACGCGGCGACGCTTGAGTCTATGATGGACGCCTGCACCACGGCGGGGAGCGAGTTACCGTCGAGATCGAAGCCGATCAGGTTTTTCGCCACAGCCACGCCCACGGCGACTCCGAGCCCGTTTTCGAAGCCGAAGGTAACCGCGGCGGCAACAGCCGTGATATCCGCCGTTATGACGGCCCCGTTCTGCGCCTGGATCGAGACGGACCCGACGGGGCTCGCCGAATCGCCGATCGCGCTCCCGCTCACGTACGCTTTCGTCGAGGTGAGGATCACGTTCGTCGACCCGACGCCGGCTCCGCTCACGGTGAAGCTGAACGCCCCGGCCGACAGACCTGCCGAGACTGCTATCGCCGTTGCCTCCGAATCGATCGAGGAGAGGTCAACGGCGGAGATCGTGACACCACCGGTCGTGTGGACCGAAGCCGCGTCGGTCAAGCTGGCTTCGACACTCCCCACGACGGTATTCTGAGCGACGGATACGTCAATCGATAGCGAACCGCCGCTCCCGCCGCCGAGGTTCGCACCGACCGACACCGCCTCGGTGACGGACTCGATCGCTGCGCTGTCGAGTGCTGTAATGCTGATGCCACCGGCACCGACGGTAATAGAGCCGGCCGTATCGTGGTAGGCCCGAACCGAGGCCGCCACCTTGTTCTCACTGATCGAGGCACCCACCGAGAAGGCGTAACCGGACTTCGCCGAGACGCCGATCGCGACGGTGTTGGCTTTGACCCTGGCCGAAATGCCTTCGGTCGAGGTTGCCGAAACACTGAACACGGTCGCGGCGTTGACGTCGCTCCCCGTCAGATAGGCCTCGACCTCGATATCGTCACGCGTGTTGACGTCACTGAAGCCGACCAAGTTCATCGCTACCGCCGCACCCAACGCAAAAGCCGGCGTCGACCCGCCCCCGATGCCGACCGAAACCGCAGCCGCTTCCACCGTTGCACCTATGAGGGCAGTGTTGCTCGCGGCAACCGTTACACTGCCCTGACCCGCTCCGGTTCCCGAGGCAGCTATGGAGCTGGAATCGATGAATGCATTGGCGGAACCGAGAATCGTGTTGAGGGCAACTGCGCCTCCCCCGCTGAATGCCGGGCTCGCGCTGCCGGAAATACCCACCGATACCCCGATAGCCGTAGCAGCGGCGTTTGCCGCTATCACTGCGACTTCGCTCGAGCCTACCGAGACGCTCCCCTCGATGGCAGCAAGTTGGGGTACGTTTCGAACGAACGATTTCATATCGCTCAGGATTTCGTTTCTCGCTACGCTCAGCCCGACGCTTACCGAAAGCGATTTCCCGGTTCCGACTGCAACCGAGAGCGTCGGTGCTGAAACCCTGCTCGAGATTGAGGCGGCGTCGGTGGACCGGACGCAGATATTGCCGGAGAGGGCAACAATCGTTGCCGCGCCCTCGATTTCGGCTCGCACCCGGGTGCTCACTTTGTTCAGGGCCACAACGGCGCCGATGGATATGGCCTGTGAGCCCTGAAAGCTTACGTCGGTTGCGCGTGCCGAGGAGCTCGCGAGTGAGACTATCGATGCGCTCGAAATCGCTTCGACGTCCACCCCTTCCGCCGCGCTCACGTTCGAAGACCGGATGATCGCTTCGACCGTCGCGGGCTGTTCGGAAGCGATGCTCGTTCCGAAGAGCGTATCGATGGTGTTGAAGAGGAAGTTCTGTGGTTCGATTCCGATGGTATTGAAGGCGAGCGTCACCCCCACTGCGGTGCCGTTGGCCTTTGTGCTGTTCGTGACCGCCGAATAGATCGCAGACGTGTTCGCCGCCACTACGGAGACGCCGCCCGAGTTCGTCGTGACTATCTCACTGCCCTCGACCATCGCGTCAGCGGCGCTCAAGATGTTGTTCGTTGCGATCACTCCGTTCACCGCGAGCGAGGTTCCTCCACCGAAGGTACTTCCTCCGTCGGAGCTCACCGTGCTGGTTTCGACCGCCGCGATCACAGCGTTCTGAAGCGTAGTCACGGCGAAATTGCCGCCGGAGTCGATATTCGCCGCCGTGACGGAGCTCTCCGCACCGCCGCGTACGTCGTTGTGAACCAGGAGCCCGCCGATCGCCATCGAGTCGGAGTCGGTGAAGTTTATACCGAGATCATTGATTGCGCTCAGGATGTTGTCGCTCGTAACCAGCTGCCAAAGGGCGACATTCGAATAATCCTGGTTGCCGAGATCGAGGTTCACTCCCTCGCCGGCAGTTCCCACGAAGAGGTAGATCTTCGCGCCGGTACCGCCGCCTGTATACTGATCGTCCAACCGAACCATGTCCCCGCGCGTAACGTTCTGGGCTCCCGACTTCGTGGTGTATTGGTACTCGGTTGCAATCGTGCCGGCGAGATTCGTCAGTATGCTGATGCCGGCATCGTTCGAGGTGGACGAAATCGCATTGAGGGTGCTCACTGCGTTGATGACGGAGTTGTTCTCCGCCCGCACCTCGATGTCTCCCCCGGCGACGATCGTTCCCGTTGCACCGGAAAAGGAAACAGACGCCGCTGCCGATCCGTTCACCATGTTCTCGGCGATCACCCCGCCGATAGCGAGACCGGACGCACCTACCAGAGCCGACGCCGCCGATGCTGCATTGTTCGTGACCGTCGCGCTCGTCTCTGCGTCGGATTTCGCGCTGACCGTAAGCCCGCCGCCGGTGCTCAACGAAGAGTCCAGAACGAAGGCCCGCACATCCGCCGGATCGGAGTTACCGAATCCCTCGGCGATGACCGGATCTCCGAGAAGCGCGTCTACGGTATTGAAGAGGAAGTTCTGCGACTTCCACCCTATCGTGTTGAAAGCCAAAGTGATCCCGATCCCGGTGTCCCCGCTCGTCGTGGCGCTCGAGGTAGTGGCGTCGATACAGGAGGTGTTCGCACCTTCGATCTTTATCTCACCCGAAGTCGTGGTGAGGGTGCTGTTCGTCGCTCGTGCCTCGGCGTTCGACAGGATGAGGTTCGTCGCGATAGTGGCGTTGACGGCGATCGAGGTACCGCTCCCGAATGCGCTTCCGCCCGAGGAGTTCGCCGAGGAGTCCACCGCGGCAATGATGGTCGCATTCTCGATGGCCTCGACGGTGAGCGCCTGACCTGCATGCACGGTCGCCCGGTCGATGTAGGCGCTCGCCCCCCCACGGACGTCGTTCAGCACCAACGCCCCGCCCACGGCGATCGAGTCGGAGGAGCTCACGTTCAGACCCTGAGGAACGAGCTCCGTCTCGAGGACCTGTTTCCAGTAGCCGAGATCCGAGTAGTCCTGCGCGTTCAGATCGAGATTGGCGCCCGAGGCCGCCGTGCCCATGTATTCGTAAACCAGCCCCGCAGTCCCGTTGCCGGAAAAGTCGCTTCCGAGACGCACGGTCTTCCCGAACTCGAGCGAAACCGGGGGCGCGCCTTCCGCCGTCGTGTAGTCGGCGGGGATGAGACGATTGATTTCTCCCTGAATGACCGACGCTCCTCCGTCGTTCGTGGTGATCGAGGAGGAGACAATCTTGATATTCGAAAAGATACCGGTGTTATCCTCGGCCTCGACGGTCAGGCTCCCTCCAGCGCTGATGTTCGTCGGTGCTCCGTCCGTCGCATCGAGATCGGCGATGTATGCCTTCGCGTAGCCGTTGACCTTGTTGCTTGCGAGCACTCCCCCGAGCCCCTTGCCTGAGGCCCCGAAGAGCGCTGACGCCGTAGAGCTCGCCGCGTTGCTCACCGTGGCGTTGACCTGCGTCTCATCGAAGGCTCTTACCTGTGCATCGCCTCCTACCGTGACCGTGGAGTCGGCAACGTAGGCCTGCACGTCGGCCGCCTGAGAGCCATCGAACGCGCTCGAGATGAGAGGATCCCCGAGAAGAGCGTCGATCGCGTTGAAGAGTAGATTCTGCGGCTTCCACCCGATCGAATTGAAGGCGATCGTGAAGTTGAGCCCGGTATCGCCTGTGAGGGTCGAGCTCGAGATCGTGGCGTCGATTCCCGAGGAGTTTTGCGCATTCACGACAAAGCGGTCCGACGCGACGACAGCGCTATTCGAAAGGTAGGACTCTGAGCTGCTCAGTATGACGTTGGTGGCTATTTGGCCGTTGCCCGCGAGAGAGGTGCCTGTACCGAAGGCACTTCCGCCGGAGGAGGAGACGTTGCTCGTCGCATTCGCCGAGATCATCGCCTCGTCCAATGCCGAAAGGTTCACGTCGCCGCCCGAAGCCGTCACCGTAGAACCGTCGATGTATGCCCTTACGTCGCCCCGCACATCGTTGTAGACCACGAGACCGCCGAAAGCACGTGAGTCGGAATCCGTGATGTTGCCGATGTTGGGGAAAAGGATTTCCTCCAGATCGGTGGAAGAGAGCCTCTTCCATTGTGCGAGGTCGGCGTCATAACCCGCCGTGGCGAGATTCACCGACGCATCCGGCCCGAGGTACTCGTAGAGACTGCCCTCGGTTCCGTCGCCGCCCGGAGCATAGGCCCCGGCGAAGCGGACAATGTCTCCCGCCGATAGGATCCTGACCCCTGATGCCGTGGTGTAGTCGTAGCTGTCCGGACCGAGACTGCCGACGAGCTCCTTGAGGGCGTCAAGGTTGTTCGTGGAGGCGGAGAAGACCACCACTGTGCAGTCTGAGGTGATGGTGTTCTCGTCGGCGGCGAAGACCGACACTTCGCCCGCCGCAGCCACCGTCGTAGACGCCGTTTCGCTGTCGATGTATGCGCGCGCATAGCTGGAAACTTTGTTGCTCGCAAGGAGCGCGCCGGCGGCCATACCGTTTGCCCCGTACTTTGCCGCCACTGCAAAATCGTTCTTGACCTCCGAGGTTGCCTTGTCGCTCACCGTCGCGACAATTCCCGCCGCTGCATGAGCGCTCACCGCCACATCGCCAGATGCGGTAATCGAGGAATCCTCGAGGTACGCGACGACGCTAGCCGGCTGCTCGCCGCCGAAGACCCCTGCCAGCAGAGGGTCTCCGATGAGGGCATCGACGGTGCTCGACAGCAAGTCCTGTGCCTGCCATCCGACCGTATTGAAAGCAACGACGAATCCGACTGTGTGCTTCTTCCCCGTTACTGCAGTCGTTGCGACCGAGACTATCGAAGACACGTTCTCGGCCTCGATCTTTACGCCTCCGCTCTCGGGATCCACTTCGGTATCGCTCGTGTTGGTGATCCTGCTCGCCGTGACGAAAGCGACGCTGGCGCTCAAGACGATGTTCGTGACGACGACGCCGGCACCGCCGTCGCTCGCCGACACGACGCTTCCGTCAGTCGCATGGATCAACGCCGTCTCGATCGCCTGCACGGTGACGTCGCCGGAGTTGGTTTCTACGGTCGCCCCGGTGATATGAGCCGAGACATCGCCGCGTACGTCATTGCGGTCAATGAGGCCGCCTATCGCCGTTGAGCCTCCCGGGCTCAATCCGACCGCCTTCAAGGCTACCTTCGCAATAGAGGTCGGGATGATATTCGTCGTATCGAGCCTCTTCCAGAGGCCGTAATCACCGTAGATTTGGTCGTGGAGGTCGCGCGAACCCGCCGTTCCCATATACTGGTAAACCGCCCCTCCGCTACCGCCGCCCGTGTAGTCATCGGCGACGCGTACCCGGTCTCCGAATACCACCGGCTGTGTCCCTGAGTTGGTTGTGTACTGGTAGTCGTCAAGCAGTCTCCGGGCGAGCGAATTGAGGATTCCGGCCCCGCCGTCGTTGGAAGCAGATGCCGGGTCCTCGAGATCGGTAGAGGCGCTGATAGTCGGAGCATCGATGGCGCGAACCGCGAGCTCGCCTCCAGTCTCGACCGTTGTGCCCGGTGCGGCGCCGCTGTTGTCGATGTAGGCCGTCGTCGTCGTGGAGACCATGTTGCTTGCGAGAATCCCTGCGTAGCTCGCCGCAGACGCCCCTTGGAGAGCGACCGCTGCCGCAGTCGCGTCGTTGCCGATCGACGAGGCTATCTGCGCCGCCGAGACGGCCTCGACGGTCAGGCTGCCGGCGGCCCGGACGGAGCTGCTCGCAATATGGGCGTCGATCGCATCGGGATACTCCGTTCCAATGTTGGTACCGAGAAGGGCATCGAGCGCATCGAAGAGGGTATTCTGAGCCTCCCACCCCACGGTGTTGAAGGCGAGGATCACTCCGACGCCCATGGCTCCGGTCGTCGTCGCCTGTTTCGTCGTTGCGTCGAGCAACGCTTGGTCTCGGGCAATCACGCTGATGTCGCCGCCGAACGCCGTGAGCTCGCTCCGGAGGACGTAGGCCGACGTTGAAGAAAGCATCGCGTTCGTGGCGATCGTCGCGTTCACCGCAAGAGAGGTCCCCGAGCCGAAGGCGCTGCCGCCCGATGAGCTTGCAGAGCTGTCGGCCGTGGCGGTGATCGTTCCGTGCTCGATAGCGCTCACCGTGATGTCGCCGTTTGCAGCGCTCACTGCGGCGTCGGTTACATAGGCTCTTGCCCCACCCTTCAGCTGGTTGAGCACAACGAGACCACCGACCGCAACGGAGTCGGACGGGCTCAAGCTGTTGCCCTGCGGTATCAATTGCGTTTCGGGAGCTACCTTCCAGTAACCCAAGTCGCTGTAGTCCTGGACGGCCAGATCCAGGTCAGAGCCGCTCGTGGCGGTGCCCATGTACTCATAGACCGCACCCGGATCGCCGCCTGCGGTGTAGCCGTCGGCGAGACGGACGGTCTCGCCGAATTGAAGAGAACGGATCTTCGTCGTGAGCCCCGAATCAGGAACGGTGTCGTAGGTCGCCGGGAGGAGCTCGTCGACGGCCTCACCGAGCACCGCGGCTCCGCCGTCGCTGGTGGTGATGGACGAAGACACGATCTTGCCGTTCGAGTAGATGGCAGAGTTGTCCTCGGCACGTACAATGACGCTTCCCTCCGCCGTCACCTCGGCGCCCTGAGCGGCGCCGCCGTTATCGATGAAAGCCGCAGCCTCGCTTGCCACGCGGTTGCTGGCGAGTATCGCGCTTGCGCTTGCCCCGCTCGCGCCGAAGAGTGCAGACGAGGTGGAGGTAGCAGCGTTGCTCACCGTGGCGTTCAATTGGGGTTGTGATTTCGCGGTAATCGAGAGATCGCCTCCCGCGCTCACCGAAGAGTCGTTGACTGAGGCCTCCGTTACCGCACTCTGCTCGCTGCCTCCGAACTCGGTACCGAGCAATGTGTTCACGGTTTCCTGGGCGAAGCCGGTGAACGACTGTCCGAACGCCCAACCGAGCGAGCTGAAGGCAATAGAGGGACCGAAGACTACGCCCGAGGTGTCCACGGTTGCGGTTCCCGAGGAGTAGGTCCCGCTGAGCTCGCTATGAGCGTCGGCCACGGTGTCGTCTTCGGCGAAGACGATTACCTCCCCCGCGCCGAGGGTCCCGACCGTGCTCGTTTCGACAACGGCTCTCACGGTGCCCAGTAGAAGATTTGCCGAAAAGGTTCCTCCCAGGTTCACCGCGCTCGACCCGGACGAGCTCGAGCCTGCGAGGGTCACCGTGTGGGTCACCGCCCGCGCCACGTTGGCCTTCGTCGCGGCAAATCTCGCCTCTCCGCCGGCCGCGCTCACAGCCGATGCGCCGATGACTACGGCAACGCTTCGGTCGAGCTCGTTACGTGCAACTGACGCCCCGATCGAGTCAGGTAGCGAGACTCCACCGAGGTCCAGCCCCTGTGGGTCGGCCTGGGCAGACGCGCTCACGCCGTCGGTCGCCGAAAGCTCCACCGAGCCGGAGCTCGCTGCAAGCGTCGATCCCGTTACCGACACCGTAGCGCAGCCGGGGATGATGTTCACCGCCGAAAGACCGCTCGTCGAGTACTCCGTGGCGGTCTCTGCCGAGATGGCGACCGATCCCGCTGACAGGCTCACCCCGTTCAGCTCGATCGTCGCAGTTTCGGTGAACTCGATCGTGAGCATACCGCCCGCCGAACCGGCGACGCTCCCGCCGGTGAGCGCGCTCAAGCCTATCGAGGAGCCCGACAGGTTCGCACCGTTCACCACGACGCGCGCGCTCGATTGGGAGGGCAGCGTCAGGTCGAGGCCGGAAGGCTCTGACACCTCGACGCTACGCGCCACCTCGGCGGCGGCGGTGATGCTGCCGCTCGCATTGACACTGCCGTTTATGGTGATCGAGGCGCTCCTCGCCTCGAGGAGTGCTGGATCGTTCGTCGTCGTCTCGTCGGTGGCGAGCGCCGTCAGGCTGACCTTTCCCACTGGATCCGTCGCGCTGCCGATCGTGGCTCCCGATTCGATCGTAATGGTCTCTGCGATGGCCGTGAACTCGTCGCCTTCAAAGACGACGCTCCCGCCGACGGTCACCACATCTGTTCCCCCGTGTCCGTCGATCATGAGCCCGGCCCCCGCGGCCCATGCATCGTCAATGGAAAGAACCGTCACCTCGTCATCGCCTGCACCGCCTGCGATGGTCAGTCCGACCGCGGGATCGGCAAGCTGCACTGTCACTCCGCTGCCGGAAACCTGCATCTGGACCGCGCCCCCGGCAATCGCCTGATCCGGAATATCGACAATCGAAATCGTATCCGGGCCAACGCCACTCTCGTAGATGATGGAACCGGAGGAATCCGGAAACTGGACCGTGTCGATATTCGAGAAAGTTATCGGCGAGCCGTCGAGCGACAATTCGCCCGCGCCGGTGCCGATCACCGTCACGCCGACGGAGACGTAGCTGCCACTCACGACGAGCGTGGTGTCCCCCGCCCCGCCGACCACCGTGATGGTCTGCCCAGTTACAGGCAGCGCGAGGCTCGGGCCGTCGATGGTAATCGTGCCGTCGCCGCTGTCACTGAGATCAATGGCGAGGCTCTGGACGTCGAACAGGTTCACCTGCTCGAACGGGACCCCGCCGATCGTGCCTGTGATGGAGCTGGTTCCTACTCCATCGCCGCTGATCGTGAGGTCAACCGCCGACGCAGGATCAAGCGTGTCGCCGGCGCTCTCGGGCAATGCAGAGGCCGGGGTGAAGGTGTATGACTCGACACCGCTAACGTTGACCGGTTCGAGGCCGCTGAATGAGACGAGTATGCTCTCTTCCGCCGTGGAAATCTCGATTAACCCCGAATCGGTACCGATGGCAGTATAGCGCGCTTCGCCGCTCTTCGGCCCGATAACGGTCAGGGTATCGTATCCGGACTCACCGCCGTCGAATACGATGCCCTCCTTCAGCCAGAACGGAATCGACATATCGACCGTCAGGGTGTCACTCACATCGTCGGCACCCGTAACGCGAACGCCGTCCACCTCTTGCAGTGCGCTTCGTGCGACTATCACGCCGGTCGTGTTGTCGACCAACTCCAGCTCGGTCGCATTATTCACATCGAGCCGGAGCGTCAGGTCGCTTCCACCCGCCTCAGAGGTGTATGACATCGCGCTCCGCGGGCTCGGTGGAGGCTGGGGGGCTTTGAGTGTCTCTATCAACGTATCAGTGGTGCTTGATTGCACGGGAAATGAAGCCGCGCCCGGTGTCGCGGCAGGCGCCCCGCTGCCGGTCTGGATCACAGAAGTTGCCTGCGCGGCCACGGCCGTCGACT
Organism: uncultured Spirochaetales bacterium; assembly: GCA_964506755.1. GTDB lineage: Bacteria > Spirochaetota > Spirochaetia > DAHUYW01 > DAHUYW01 > CAZDMH01. The sequence goes on along the minus strand of CAZDMH010000015.1, from coordinate 30,256 downwards.
CGACATTTGCTTCAGTGGAACTCGAATAGGGGTCGGCTGTGCTTTCCGAGGCGGAGGTCACGGCCTTGACGGGAACGACCGGTTCGGCGCCGGAGAACAGACTACTTACCTGGTTTGTTGGGTCGTAGGTAGAATCGAGCTGTCCGCTGTGGGCGATTTGCTGTCCGGCCTCATAGCCTTGGACAGTCACAAGGCTCTCGGCGGGCGGTGCCGCGAGTGCCTGCAGAGGCACAGGGGTGACCGAAAGGAGCAAGCGAGGTTCCAACGCTTCCAGTTGGAAATCCGAACGTCCGCCTGTCATCGTTTCGTGCGCCCTTCGTATCGGCCGCGAGATCCAAACAACTAGTATAGGACCGTTTCCGGCACAAGTCAAACTCATTTCGACGGCGAGAACGGCTACCGCCTCCCGCCCTGCTCGGGAGAAAAACACTTGCCGAACGACAGAGCGCGTGCAAGAATCACGCGTGTTGAAAGTCGAAATCCAGTACAAAGCCGCGTTGGCCCAGATGCTTGTCGAGGGGGGGGCGCGGGAGGCGAATCTCGATCGTGCCCGAAATAGGATACGTGAGGCAGCCGACGCCGGTTGCCGGCTGATCGTGCTTCCCGAAGCGATGGACCTGGGCTGGACCCATCCCTCGGCCCGCGCGAGAGCCGGAGCAATTCCGGGAGGTAGGTCCTTCGAGCTCCTGTCAGCCGAGGCAAGGCGAAACAAGATCTACGTCTGCGCCGGTCTCGTCGAGCGTTCCGACCGGAAGGTCTTCAACTCGGCAGTGCTCATCTCTCCGGACGGTGCGCTTCTTCTGAAACATCGTAAGATCAATGAGCTCGATATCGCGTGGCCCTACTACGAGGCCGGAAGCTCGATCCGCGTTTGCCGAACGAGCATCGGAGTCGTTGGGATCATGATCTGCGCGGATGCGTTTGCCCGGGATAGGTACGTTGGCCGCACCCTCGGCCATCTCGGCGCAGAGATCGTGCTCTCACCCTCCTCGTGGGCGGTCAACGCCGCCTACGACCAGGAGGCCGAACCCTATGGCGATCTCTGGCGAGACGCCTATCGCCCCGTGTCAATAGAGCATAAAATGTGGATCCTCGCGGTGAGCAATGTCGGCCCGCTGAGCGACGGCCCGTGGAAAGGCAAGAAATGCATTGGTTGCTCTCTGGCCTTTGACTCGTCCGGACGAGAGGTCCTCTACGGGCCCTACGGCGAGCTTGCCGACCGGCTGCTCATCGTTGAGACTCGCATAACCGAAAAGGGGCGGGTCTTCAGCGAGGCAAACGAAAGATCGTCCCGCCCGAGCTAATCGCCGTGACTGCTTCGTTTGAGAAGCCCGTAGGTACCGACCTTGACGGCGTCGTTCAAGTTGAACTCGATGACCGACCACAGCCAGATGATGCCTGCCCATGACCATCCTGTCGGCGTCACGAGCAGCCCGTATACTGCGATCAGCGTACCGACGACGGCACTCCAGAAGCTGGCATTCAGAAGCAAGAACGAGGGCATCGGTCTCACCCACCACCACGACTGTTTTCGCGTGTTGAAGATCGTGAAATGGCCTGCCACGACCAGCTTCAAGAACATCAGCGTCTGAATCACAGAGGTGTCCAAGTTCTGGGTCTTGAGCCAGTAGTAGAGGGCAAACGTAGAGATGACCCCCATGATTCCGACGTTCGACGCCACCGCCAGCAGCTCGGTCATGTTCCAGCGCACCGGCTTTCGGTCCACCCGGGCGCTGTCGTAGGCAATGGTCATGATGGGGATGTCGTTCAACAGGGCGAGCAGGATGATCATCAGCGCGGTCACCGGATAGAAATTGAACGCGAGGATCGACAGCGTCATGAAGAGAATGATCCGAATGGTCTCCGCGATACGGTACATCGCGTAGCTCTTCATCCGTTCGAAGATCAGTCGCGCTTCGCGAATTGCGTCGTTGATTACCGAGAGGCCGGGGGCGGTCAGGATGATGTCCGCCGCTCCCTTTGCGGCGTCGGTGGCTCCTGAAACGGCAATTCCACAGTCCGCTTTCTTGAGGGCCGGCGCATCGTTGACTCCGTCTCCGGTCATGCCGACGATGTGGTTTCCCTTCTGGAGAGTATCGACGATGTGGTACTTGTGCTCCGGAACGACCTCGGCGAAGATGTTCGCTTCCTCGATGAGCTCGACGAGGGCGGACTGGTGGGTGTGTACGAACTCTCGTTTTATGAGGCGTACGTCATACATGGACTGTACGATGTCGATCACGTCCTCTGCGAAGCTCTGAGCTTCCCGTCGGGAAACCTCGCCTTTCAGCTTCATGTAGATGGCCGCGGCCATCGTCGACGCGAACTCGATTATCGTCTCGTTCTCACCGGTGATGTCGCTTCCCCGCATGGTCATCTCTTTGAGGCCGAGCATCTTGCCGATCTCTTTCGCGATCGCCATGTGATCGCCGGTTATCATCTTCACGTCGACGCCGTTCTCCTGCATGGAAGCGACGACCTCGCGCGAGTCGTCTCGAGGCGGATCGTACATCGGAATCAACCCGACAAACTCCGCCTCCTCGTCTCCCACCTTTCGTGCCACGCCGAGCGTCCGGTAGCCGCTTCCGGCGAGCTGGTCGACCTTGTCGATGATCGCCTGCTGTTTCTCGTCCGACAGCCCGGGAGTCCGCCTGAGGACCTTCTGGGGCGCCCCCTTCCACACGGCCTCCTCCTTTCCGTTGCGCCGGACAATAGCCTTCGTGCGCTTTCGAACCGGGTCGAAAGGTCGGAAACTGACCGTCTCGAACTCACTGAATGCAGACTTGTCGATCTCCTGGTCGAAATAGTCGAAGATCGGAGTCTCTACCGGGTCGCGGTTTTCCCGCTTAGAGGCGAGGACGGCATAGGTAAAGAGGTCTTCACTCGTGAAATCACCGTAGACGACAGGCTCCTGAACCTTCATCTCGTTCTTGGTGAGCGTTCCGGTCTTATCGGAACAGAAGACATCCACTCCCGCAAGCTCCTCGATGGCCGCCAACCGCGACACGATCGCTTTCTTCTTGGCCAATCTCAGAGCGCCGATTGCCATCGTCACCGACATGACGGCCGGCAATGCCACCGGTATAGCGGCAACCGTCAGAACCAACACGAAACGGGAGATGTCGAGGAAGTTCTCATGGCGGAACAGTGCGGTAACGAGAATGATCAACGCCAACCCGATCGTAACCATGATCAGGAAATTGCCGATGCTCATTACCATTCTCTGGAAGTGGCTGCGCTCCTTCGTCTGTGCCTCGGCGACCAGCGCCACCACCGAATGAAATCGAGTACTGTTGGCCGTGTTGACGACGACCGCCGTCATCTCCCCTTGACGGACGATAGTGTTCGCGTATCCTGCGTCTCCCGTCTTTTTCGTCACAGGAAGGGACTCGCCGGTCAGTGCAGACTCCTCGATGGAGAGATATTCCCCGTCGGCGAGCTGTACATCTGCAGGGATCATCTCTCCAAGACGAATCTCGACAATATCTCCCGGGACCAATTCCTTGGCCGGAAGGCTGGTGAAATCACCGTTCCTCTTCACAGTGACCATCTTCTCGGTCTGCTGTTTGAGCGCCTTCAGCGCGTTCAGCGCACGGTTCTCCTGGAGAAAGTCGAGAGCCGCGTTGACCAGAAGCATGACTGTGATAATCGCGAAGTCGTCCCATTTGTGGACAACGGCGGAGAGGATGGCGGCGGCCTCGATCATCCAAGGTATAGGCCCCCAAAATCGCCTCATCAGCCGGTGAAGGAAGGTCTCTTCGTGCTCGCTGAGCTCGTTGTAGCCGTACTCCGCGAGTCTTCGTTCGACCTCGGCATCCGACAGGCCTTGGTTCTTGTCGGCTTCCAGGTCGGAGAGCGTGCGCTCTACATCCTGTTTGCAGTATTCATCTGTGGGTTTCATCATACTGTAAATCTTAGTTCCGATGATTGGAACCGGCAAGCGACCGACGGTTGCATACGATGTGACCGGAGATCCTATCTCCGGCGCTCTCCCGGCATGGTCCAGCGAGGGTTCTCGGCGGGAATCAAGTCGCTCTTCAGCACCCAACCGGTCGAAAACTGGCGGCGAAGGAACACCTCGTACCAGTCACCGGCGACGTCGACCGGCATGACGGTCGTACCGGGATCGAGAGACCACCGTTTTTCCGCGCCGGTGTTCGGCGAGATCCTCACCGTCGCGCCGGTGGGACCGGCCGCCATCCAGCTGAACTCGAGCGGCTTCAGATCGGAGATTTTCGTTCGGTCACGATTCTCGAAGTAGCTGCCGAGCCCGCGGGCGATGATCCCGGCCCAGAACTTCGGGTCGGCGGTGAGCAACGCCCGGTCGGTGCGGTTCGAGATGAAGCCAAGCTCTATGATGACCGCGGGGGTATAGGGGCTGATTGCGTGATAGAAGCGCCGGTTGTTGAACGCGAAGTAGCCGCGCATATTGACCGTCACGCCGTCGGTATCCTCGACGAGATTCGGCTCACCCTCGAAGGAGGCCGTGAGATCGCGAGCGAGCTCACGGCTCGCCTCACTCGATCTCCATGGAGGGGAGAGCTTCCAGCCGCGCCGCGAGGTGTCGGAGGTGGAGTCGGCGTGAACGGCAACGAACGCGTCGACGCGAAGCCCGGGCGGGACAGTAGCCGGTACCTCGATCGCGTGCCAGCCCTTCGCTTCGAGCATCGGAATCAGCGCGTCGACAACGGCTTTGTTGATGTTTGCCTCGCGCACCGAGCCCCACTCGGCGCCGGAATTGTTGCGAAGACGGTACAGCTCCGGCGGCAGCTCCTTGATATCCCAGTGTCCCGGTTGGACGGCGACTACCCATGGTCCGGTGAGCGGTTGAATAGTCGGCTGTACGCCGGCAACGGCATCGGGGCTCATCCTCGAGGTCGTGGTGGTAGCCGAAACCTCCATCACTCCCGATCGCCACACGACAAGGAGCGCGACAAGGATCAGCCCGAGGAGGGCCGAAACACTGATGAACCAGGTCTTCGTTCTTTCCCGCATTTGAGCCTCCAAATAATCGCTCATTGTCGATTGGTCAGTCAAGATGCACCTTCTGTATGTGGCCGAATGCTACGCCTGCTATCTGGGGCACATCGCAGATCGCGAGAGCTATCTCAAACTCCTGCCGGCTCATCGCGTACGCTCCGCAGATTGTCGTTGTTCGCAAGGATTCGGCATTCCGTTCGAAGAAAAACCTCTGCTTGACATAGAGACCGACACATGCTATGGTGACCACACTGGTGCGCGGATGGCACTCGAGATTCTCGGGTGCTTGACGCCGTAAACTGTTTATGTCGACGATAGCAAGGGAATTGCGCGTGAATGCCCGCCACTGACGTTCAGGTTTTGCCGCCGAGTCCGTGTTTGTGAAGCTTCCTTCAATAATCCTACCTACGAAAGACAACACAGTTGATTTATCGTTGATAAGTTCCAGGCAATGCTAATTCTGAGAGGGGTCAAAGGACCCCGGGGACATTCAATGTCAAAGAAATTGTACGTCGGCAACCTGAACTACAGCACCGACTCTGCTTCACTCGAAAATCTCTTCGCCCAGTATGGCGAAATCGTATCAGTGAACGTCGTTACCGACCGCATGACCGGCCGTGCTCGCGGCTTCGCGTTTGTCGAGATGGAGTCCGACGACGCCGCAGAAGCGGCGAAGTCCGCCCTCAACGGCTCCGAGCTCGACGGCCGTCAGCTCCGTGTGGATATCGCCCAAGAACGTGATCGCTCACGCTCCGGCGGCTACTCTAACCGCTTCTAGGCGTCGTCTTGGCACGCCAGAACTACAAAGCAGAAAAGCGTAGACGCGAGCTCGAAAAAAAGAGAAAGAAAGAGGCGAAGCGCGAGAAGCGACTTCATCGCGATGATACGAATCCGGAGGGGATCGACGGAACTCAAGTCGATGAAACTGAAGTCGACGAGTCCCCAACTGATTCCGCATCGGAAGATACGAAAGAATAGACGAACGGTTGTCGGCCCTGCGTCGGCAACCGTTCTGAAAGTTCTTGCAGCTTTCGCTAGAGCATAGGCATTTGGCCCTTTCGATCTCTCCCCCCCAGTCAATACTTTTCATAGCTCTCGCTCTTTTCGCCATCGTGCTGTTTTCGGTCTTCCGAAAGGGCTCGAGTCCCCGGTCGCGGGTCATTCGGGTAGCCGCCGGCGCGATTGCCATCGGTGGCCTGCTCGTTTTCCTCTACCGGCCCAGCAACATAACGGTCAACGCCCATGGGATTACATCGAACAGCGGGGGCACGATCTCGATCCCCTGGTCCGAGGTCACGAAGACAATCTACATTTCGAACGTGCAGGCGTCGCAGTACCGCACGACATCCAAGATCGGCGGCGTGGCGTTCGGTGACTACAGAATCGGCACCTTTCACACCTCCGGAGGCTCCACGGCACGAGTGATCGCCCAACAGGGCAAGACGGCGCTCCTCGTGGAGGCAAATGGAAAGCTCTATGAGTTCAGTCCCAACCAGCTCTCGGAAATGACCTCTGAGGTCGCCAAACACGTTCCCGTCTCAGGCTGGTCCCCGGGCCGACTTTCCGATCAGGCAAGTCCCGAAAGCAGCTCACCGACACCGTAGGCTGCCGCCGCAGCAATACCTCCGACTGCCAGCATCTCGATTCCACTCAAGAACCAGTTCTTGTCAGTAAAGCGCACCTTCAAAGCCCCGAGTGCAAACAGGGTCGCGGCGGTGAGCGCGATGGCTACGGCGAAGGCTGCAGGGCGAACGGACGGCACAAATCGTGACACGATGTAGACGAGCAGCGGCACACAACCGAAGGCCAGAAACGAGAAGAACGTAGCAAGCGCATGACGCAACGGCGACTCGGTCTCCCCGACAATGCCTAGCTCTTCAACCATCATGATGTCGATCCACGCCTTCTTGTGTTTCTGCAGAATGTCGACGATCGTCCTTGCCTCCTCGGCCGGGATGCCCTTCTCCTCATAGAGCTCCAGCATCTCGCGCCGCTCCCCTTCGGGCAGGTTATCGACCTCCCACTCCTCCCGCACGCGCTCCGCGGCATTGTACTCGTTCTCCGCACGAGTCGAGAGAAAGTCGCCGATCGCCATCGACAAGCCGTCGGCTATTACGTTGGCGAAACCGAGAATGAGCACGATGCCCGAGGAGAGAGAGGCACCGGCGACACCGGCGACGACTGCAAAAGTTGTTATGATTCCGTCGAGCCCGCCGTACACCAGACTCTTGATGTATCGCCCCTGCTCACTCTTGTGGGGTTCACCCTCACCGACCGGCCCCTCATTGTGAGCTCGCCGGCTTGCCTCGATATCACGCTTGAGATATGCCTCCTTGGCCTTGTCCAAGCTTCGCGTGAGCATATTACCTCCCTCCTCTGGACCTCAGAACGGTCCGAACCGAATTCCCACCGCAAAGAAGAGAAACACAAGGGTTACGAGAAAGATGATTCCTTGGATTCCGATAGTCCATTTGAGCCACTTTGGATAGCTCACCACCGTCAATCCCAAGGCGATGATCAGGAGAGCGTTCGTGGGGAAGATCATGTTCGAGAACCCGTCGCCGAAATCAAACGCGAGCACGGTGGTCTGCCGGGTGATTCCGACGAGGTCCGCTAACGGCGACAGGATCGGCATCATGAGAAACGCCTTCGCAGAGGCGGATCCGATGAAGAAGTTCATTACGAGCGTAAAGAGGTAGACGAGAAGCGCTCCCAGAAACCTCGGCGCGGTGGCGATCGCCGAGCTTACGCGGTGGAGAATCGTGTCGGTTATGTGGCCCGAGTCCACGATGTGCTTCACACTCAGCGCCATGAGTATGAGGAGCACCGCAGGCAGCATATTGAGGGCGCCTGTCCCGAGGCTCCCGAACACCCGCTTCGACCCCATTCCGGCCAGGAGGCCGCCTCCGATTCCACCGAAGAGAAAGAGAAGCGCCATGAGGGGAAAGGCAATGTCACTCAACCCCGCACTCCTGCTCGTCAAGAGGGCGAACAGCAAAGCAATTGCGACGCAGGCGGTAAACCAGATGATGCCTCGACGCTCGCCGCGGCTGAGCTCATGGTGTTCGATCATCTCGTTCGCCTGAGCCACCTGGGCGCGAAGAGGGGCGTCCTCGGCGAAGACCGGCGAAACCTTAGGATCTCGCTCCACTCTCTTTGCATGACGGGTCACGAACGCCACGACCAAAACGTAGACAATGATAAAGAAAATCACCCGAAGCCAAGCGCCGCTGAACAACGGTAGCCCGGCAATTGTCTGGGCCACACCGATAGTGAAGGGATTGGTGATTGCCGCCGAGAAACCGAAGGCAAGGGGGAGCAGGCTCATGCCGAGGCCGGTCATCGAATCCCAGCCAAACCGATGGGCAAGCGGCACGATCAGCACAATCAGCGGTACGAGCGACTCGTACACGCCGAGCACGGAGGCGAGAATCATGAACACGAAGCAGATAATGGGCAGAAAAAGATACTTCCGCGCCGCGAACCGCCTTACGACCATACTGAGCAGGGATTCGAGCAGTCCCCCACGTTCGAGAATGGTGAATGCGCCGCCCACGAAGAGCAAAAAGACGATGATGGTAATCGCGGTAAGGTTGCCGGGAGAAAAGAGCAGCTCGACCGGAGCCGTAAACCAGCGCCAGATCGGATAGGGCGCGGGCGTCACCTCGTGGTAGGAGCCGGAGACAATCCGCTGGACACCGTCCTGCACGAGCCGGTCGTACGATCCCGGATGAATGATCTTCGTCAGGACTCCCGAGACGATCATGAGCCCGAGCAGGATGAAAAACGCAAGGATGAAGGCGCGCTTGCCGACGCGAAGCGCCGTTCTCTGCATGTTCTCCATCGTTTGCCTCCTGGGCCGATGGTTATTGGTGTGCGGAGCTCGGAATCGGACGACTGGAGTACTTTGACGCCGAGAGATGGGTCAGTTCTGTGTGTGCTTGTAACTCACGAGATTGGCCGCAGAGGAGCTCTTCCGGCCGAAAGAGTTCGGCTCCCACCTCTCGAGTCGACATCGGAAGTCGGCTTATCCGTAAGAGCCCGACGCGGTCCCGCTCCCATCCGCCTTCTCGGCCATGGGCTCACGTCTTCACCCTGCTCGATTGTCAGAACTCACGGGGTGGACGCCGTCCGCCTGCGGGGCGTTCCTTCGCCTCGTTCACGCGCAGCTGCCGTCCGTCAAGCTCGCGGCCGTCCAGGCTCTCGATCGCGGCCTTGGCGGCCTCTTCGGTCTCCATCTCGACGAACCCGAATCCCTTACTCTGACCGCTGAACCGGTCCATGATGATGTCGGCCGAGACCACGCCCCCGAACTGCGAAAACATGTCGGTCAGCTGGTCCTCTGTCGTAGCGTAATTGATGTTGCCGACGTACAGCTTCTTCCCCATTGGGTCACTCCTTCGTTACCTCTTCGCATTACCCCATTCAAATGCACGAGAAGCGCGACCTCCCTCGTGCGACGGATGGCAGGAAGCGCTGCTACACGTGGATCGAAGTCATGGGGAACAAAGATCACGGTATCGTCAATCTCTAACACGTGGCCGGCGCCCTGTCAAGAGTATGAGAATTCTCAAGTTTCCGAGTCTGCAGCGTTCTCACGATCTCCCAATCTGTCCGCAAGCCGGTTTGCCCACCGTTCCGTGAAGAAACGAAAGTAGTCGATGTCCGGATTGGAGCCTGCCGCCAGCGCATAGAACGCTGCCCATACGAGCGAGGGAAAACCGATTGCCGGGAGATAAATCGGTCCGAGCATCTTCGACTGACTGCAATGCCCGAGCTCATGCAAGATGAGCTGTGGGGCAGCATCTCGATGGACAAATACGTATCTCCCGAGACTGACTCCACCGTAAGTGTGAAAACATCGCATCACCAGCTGCTCCCCCCACTGCTCACGGCTCTCGATCCTTCGGCGCAAAATGAGCAGCAGGACGAGCCCTGCGAGATTCTGAGGCAGCTGCCAGAGATACCGAATGAGCTTCTTCGTTGCTCCCCCCGTTGCCAGGTAGTATATTATGAAGGCGCCGGTCTTTGGAGGGATATGGACGTCGGTTCTGAGTTCTTCGATTTGTGTATGCGGCCCCTCGAAACCGCAACCCTGGAACGGCGGCGTCGCGCTCTCATACCCAGGGCCTCGGGCAGGGTACTCGAGATCGGCGCAGGGACGGGTGTGAACCTACCGTTCTACGACTTCACGCGGCTCAGCGAGCTCCATCTGACCGACACACAGATACGAGAAAAACTCCTGCAACGTGCCGGTCTCGAGGGGAACGGCCGCCGTTCGACTGCAGCAGAGCGCCGGCCGGAGATTCGCTTTAGGGATCGTGAAAAGATTCGCCTACACGAAGCGGGTGCCGAGAATCTCCCCTTCGCGGACCGTTCCTTCGATTCGGCGGTATTTACGCTCGTCTTCTGCATGGTGACGAATCCCCTCGCCGGTTTCTCAGAACTGCGGCGGGTGTTGAAACCTGACGGCAGAGCCTATTTCATCGAGCACGTCGTGTCCCGCAAACCCTCTCTCCGACACGGTATGAATCTCATCAACGGCCCATGGCGCATACTCACCGGCGGGTGTAATATCAATCGGAGCACCGCCGACACGATTCGCGAGGCCGGTTTCGAGATCGAAGATTTTCATCATTCCGCGAAGGGTCTCATCATCAGTGGTGCGGCATTCGTGCCGACCGAACATCGTCCGACACGTCACTCCTGAATGGGAAAGGACACGCTCCGATGAAACACCGCTTCGAGCTGATTCTGATGGATCTCTACGACGTCGGCAGGTCGATCGATCTGTCCGAGATCGGTCGATTGCTCCCGAGCTCACACGAGCTTCGGATCGACAAAACCCGGGACACCCCGGAGTCGCTCTATCTGCCCCATCCCTTCGTTGCCGAGCTCCTGCGGCTCGAGCTTCCGTCACGTCATCCCCTAGAGTCCCTTGAGCTTCATGCCAAGCTCTACGAAGACGGGGTCGTCTCGATCATCTGCCGTGTCGTCCTCTCCTCGGCTCTCGAGAATTTGCACCGAATCCGAGGAACATCCTACGAGTTCGAGGAGATCGGCGAGGTGACGCTCAGGGGGCTCATGCAACAGAGATTCGGAGAGCTCTACGAAACGATTCGCCAGGTGGTGCGAACCGAAGAATATGTCTTGGATCCGTTCGAGCACGAAACCTATTCGGTCTTCTGTTTGATCGACCGTGTGGCGAGACCTCAGGAATTCCTGAGAAAGAACGCGAACTATCTTTCGACATTTCTTCTTGGAGAACGTCCGGACATCGTCCTGCACGAAAGCCAGATAGCATCAACCTTCAGGTCCCCTTTCTCCTTCCGTCGCAGCGACCTGTTGGTTCTGGACCTCGACCGCTGCTTCATCATAGATCCAGAGCGCGACTACGAAGACATCTTGCTCGTAATCGAGCTTGCGAACTATCAACTGCTCGAGCTGCGGGCGCTCGACAAGCTGCTCGATCGATGGCTCGACCACGCAGAGGATGACATCCGGAATGTGTACATGAAACGCAGCCATCGAACGCGTCGGCTCTCACGTAAACTGGGGACACTCCTCCCGCTGCGGCTGGACGCCCTGTTCATCCTCGAGAATCTAGAAAACACCTCGAAGATCATCGGGGACTACTACCTCGGTCAAATCTATGCTCACCTGTGCGAAATCATCAACACAAAGGAGTGGGAGCTGAGCGTGCGGAGAAGGCTCGAGACTCTGCAGTCTATCTATTCGATGGCGAAGCTCGACGTGAACGAGCGGCTCCTGTTGACCATGGAAGTCCTGGTCGTCGTCTTCTTCGCAGTGGAAATCGTTGCACTCGTGCTGCCGCTCCTCATTCGATAGTCGCGTGTT
>CAZDMH010000015.1:0-18318 GCA_964506755.1 uncultured Spirochaetales bacterium | reverse complement strand
CGCTATTCGCGTGTTAAATGATGGTACTTGATGCGGTGCGGAACGAGAGCGCCGTCACCGAGCCGGCGTTTGCGATCCACTTCGTACTCGGAGTAGTTGCCCTCGAACCAAAAGACCCTGCTTTCTCCCTCGAAGGCGAGGATATGAGTTGCGACACGGTCCAGGAACCACCGGTCGTGGCTGACGACGATTGCGCAGCCGGCGAACCCTTCGAGCCCGTCTTCCAGTGCACGGATGGTGTTGACGTCGAGATCGTTGGTCGGTTCGTCGAGCATCAGCACGTTGCATCCCTCTTTCAGCATCAATGCAAGATGTACTCGATTGCGCTCCCCACCCGACAGAGTGCCGAGCTTCTTCTGCTGATCCACCCCAGAGAAGTTGAACTGTGCAACGTAAGCCCGAGAGTTGACCTCCCGGTTGCCGAGGCGCACCCTGTCGTGGCCTCCTGAGATCATCTCCCAGATCGTCTTGTTCGGGTCGAGGATGTCGCGGCTCTGATCGACGTAGGCGAGCTTCACCGTCTCTCCGACCCGAATCTCGCCGGAGTCCGGGGTCTCCTGCCCCACGATCATCCGAAAGAGCGTCGTCTTGCCTGCCCCGTTCGGGCCGATGACACCGACGATGCCACCGGGGGGAAGCGAGAAGGTCATGTTCTCGACCAGTATTCGGTCGTCGAAGGCCTTGGCGACGTTGTTCGCCTCGACGACGACATCCCCGAGACGCGGACCAGGCGGGATGTAGATCTGTAGGTCGCCTTCTCGCTCCTTCTGCTCCTGGGCGAGCAGGGACTCATATGAGGTAATTCGTGCCTTCGATTTCGCATGCCGGCCCTTCGGTGACATGTGGATCCATTCGAGCTCTCGTTCGAGCGTTCGACTGCGGGCACTCTGCTGTTTCTCCTCGAGCCGCAGCCTTTCCTGCTTCTGCTCCAGCCACGAGGAGTAGTTACCCTTCCATGGGATCCCCTCTCCGCGGTCGAGCTCCAGAATCCAGCCCGCAACGTGATCGAGGAAGTAGCGGTCGTGGGTGACTGCAATGACAGTCCCCTCGTACTCGGAGAGATGGTGCTCGAGCCACGCCACCGACTCCGCATCGAGATGGTTCGTCGGCTCGTCGAGCAGCAAGATGTCAGGTTTCCGCAAGAGCAGGCGGCAGAGCGCCACCCTGCGCCTCTCGCCGCCGGAGATGACCTCCACCTTCTGCTCGGCGGGAGGGCAGCGGAGAGCGTCCATCGCGAGCTCAAGACGTGAATCCAGGTCCCATGCCCCCGACGCGTCGAGGCGTTCCTGCACCTTGCCCTGCCGCTCGAGTAGCTTCGTCATCTCGTCGTCCGACATCGGTTGAGCAAACTGCTCGTTGATTGCCTCGAACTCTGCCAACAGCCCGACGGTTTCCGAAACGCCCTCCTCAACCACCTCTCGTACCGTCTTTTTCGGATCGAGCTGCGGCTCCTGTTCGAGGTAGCCGACCGTATAGCCGGGGCTCAAGACTACCTCGCCATTGTACTCCTCCACGAGGCCGGCGATGATCTTGAGCAGAGTACTCTTGCCGGCGCCGTTGAGGCCGAGCACCCCGATCTTTGCTCCGTAGAAGAACGAAAGGGAGATGTCTTTGATGACGGTCTTCTGTCCGTAGGTCTTACTCACGCGGACCATCGAGAAGATTATCTTATCGGGTTCGTTCGCCATATTGCGCGCAGTGTAGTACAGATGAAGGGCTATTTCCAGACGTACCCGATCGGATCCGCCTTTGAGCTTCCCCCGATCAGGGGCAGTCCGTAGATCTCCTCGATCGTACGGAGAACCGAGAAGTGATCGACTCGCTGATCGTAGACCCCGGGCTTCACCTGTGCCCCTGCGATGATCAGGGGTATGTGATTCCCGGCCGAACCCTCGGACTCGTCCCAGGTAACGACGAGGAGGCTGGAATTGGCACCCGCCCAGTCGAGATATCCGGAGAGGTGAGTCTTCAGCCAGGCGTCGGCGGCGGAGATTGTTCCGTCGTGCATATCAGTTTCCAGCCCGGGAATCACGAAGCTGACCGCAGGCAGGTCAGCGTAGCTCGACGGAAATGCGCTCATCGGCAGGTTCACTGAATCCGGAAGATTCGAGAAATTGACCCAGGGATTGTGTTTGCGGCGGTAGGTGCCGCTCGAGCAGCCCGTGTAGCCGGCGTAGGGCAAATCCTCGCTGTAGCCGATGAAGCTCTTGCCCGCCTGAAGGAGGGCGCTCGCGAGATTCGCGCCGCTCAGAGTGTGCGGGCAAGAGTCGTTGGTGATTCCCTGATTTCCGCCGGAGAAGATATCCAGGTAGTTCGGTTGACTCGGATGCTCCACGCCGTAGGCATTCGCGAAGAGAGCACCGCGATTCGCGATCTCATTGATATAGGGAGCATCCGGGCTCCCGATGATGTCGTCGAAAGAGTGATTCTCCTCGATGACCACGACGATGTGTGCGATATTGCGGGGTGGGACGATGCTCTGCGCGCCGGCGCAGCCCACGAAGAACAGCAGCCCCACAACCAGAACCCCTCCTCCGAGAGTCCGACGCGCGAGCGCGCTATGCACCGGTCTGCTCCATGAGATAGACGTAGACCTTCGCATCGAAGAGAGCGTTCTCCTCGATCATTCGCTCCAGGAAAGCTTTGCGCTCATTGGGATGAATCTTCAAAACCTCGATGCGTTCCGAGCCCTCGAGATCTTGTTCTGCCACTGGCTGTTCGCCCACCGTCATTCGAACCATGGTAATCGTTTCGGTTGTAATCCCCGCCGAGGTGCTGATCTCCGGACCGACATGCTCAATTCTCCCCTCATACCCGGTCTCCTCGGCAAGCTCGCGCACCGCCGTATCCTCGGGACGCTCTCCGTCGTCCACCAATCCTGCCGGGAACTCGATTACCTCCCGGCCAAAGGGAACGCGAAACTGTCGAATGAGGATGAGAGAGCCTGAGACCTCCGTAATGGGCATGACAAAAACCGCCCGCCGTTGGTTCGAGCGTTCGATGTAGGTCCAGGTGTGTTCGCGGCCGAGGTCGTCGAGAAACCTTTTTTCCTTCAGGACCGTCCACTTCTGGCTGTGAAGAACAGTGTCGTCGATTATCTTCATCAAAGGTAGGAGCGCTATGCGCTGCAGCCGCAGCCGTCCGCTCCACAGCCATTGTGTCCCTGCTGCTGAGCACAGGCACACTGTCCGGCGATCGGGAACCTGGAGGAGCTCTCTTTCACGCTGAAGCTGATAGTGGAAATCATCTTCTTCAGCTTGGTTCCGCCGCAGCGTGCGCAGACAATCTCCGGCTCGTCGGCAGTGACCCCCATCAAGAACTCGTTGATCGCTCCGCAGCTTTCGCATTTGTATTCGAACATCGGCATGTCAATAACCTCGCATTCTCAGCTTGGAAGGTACCCAATGGAACGACGAGTGTAAAGCCCAAAGCGCTTCACTCGTCTGCCATTATCGCCCGGTAGACCCTCACGCTTTGCTTCAGTTCCTCGATATCGATCCACTCCTCACGGGTGTGGGCCTGGGCAACATCACCGGGCCCGAACACGACAGTGTCGATTCCCCTCGCGCTCAGGTCTCCCGCGTTCGTGGCGTAGGTGACACCCGTCGGCTCTCCGGAAAGGTTCTCCCTCGCAAGTGCTCTTCCCGCAGCCCCTGCGAGCTTCGAGTGGGCAGCCGGAGAGAGAGGTGGAGCGAGAAAGCGGACATCCATTTCGTACTCGATGTCGGGAGACCTCTCTGCAATCTCGGAAATCGCCGCCCGGATATCGGCCACGACCCGATCGGGGTCCTCCCCGGGAACGAGACGGCGGTCGATCTCGATTTCGCACCGATCAGGGATGACGTTCGCCGCAGTCCCTCCGCGAATCGTGTTGATGCTGCAGTGGGCCGCACCGGTGAGCTCATTCTCGGCCCGGAGTCCTGCAATGTAGCCTTCCTCGAAGGCGGAGATGATCTTCGCCATTGCGCTGATCGCCGATCTCCCGTTTGACGGCTGCGACGCGTGCGCAGCGATGCCGTGGGTTTTTACCCGGGCTCGACACAGTCCGTTGTGGGAGGTCACAAGACGCATCCGGGTCGGCTCGCCGACGACAACCCCGGGTTGCCCGAAGCCCAGGGTCTGGTAGTCGTTGTCGATGAAGGAGCGAATCCCGCGCATGCCGACCTCTTCGTCGGCTGAGTAGAGGATAGCAACGTTGCTGGGCTGCCCGCGCGACCGGGAGTACTCGCGCAGGGCCCACAGCATCGCCGCCCCGCTTCCCTTTGTGTCACATGCGCCGCGGCCCCACAGCTTTCCGTCACGAATCTCTGCACCGAAGGGGTCGATCGTCATCCCTTCGGATCCTACGGTGTCCATGTGGCTGTCGAAGAGCACCCACGGTCGATTCGGCCCCCGATCGTAGACGATGAGGAGATTCTCGCCGTAGTCGGCTACGGGCAATCGCCGAACGGAGAACCCGAACGCCGCAGCGACGAAGACGAGGTATTCGGCGAGCTTCGACTCGCCCCCCTCGCCCGCCCGAATTGCCGGATTGACCGAATCGATCGAGACCATCGCGGCAAGCACCTCCACGACGTTTTTCGGCTCTGTGTGGCTCATCTCTCCCCCCGACGAAGGGAAAGTATAGTACGGATGTCAAATAAAGTGGAAGCGGAGACCTTTCTCGTTTGCGCCGAGCCTCGAAGCAGGCTACAATGGCTCGATGCGCGGCGACTCCCGAATTGTACTCATCACAGGATGCTCCAGCGGTTTCGGTCTTGCGACCTCGGTTCATCTCGCCTCGCGAGGGTACAGGGTCTTCGCAACCATGCGAAATCTCGCCAAGAGTGAGCACCTTCGAGAGGAGCTCGGCAGGCGCTCGGTGAGCGTCGAAATCGCAGAGCTCGACGTGACGAAGCCTGAGACAATCTCTGCGGTCTGCTCGCGCATCGAGTCTCTCCACGGGCGGCTCGATGTCGTCGTGAACAACGCTGGATTCGGCCTCGGAGGGTATTTCGCGGACATCGACGACGATGAGTACCGTTATCAGTTTGATACGAATTTCTTCGGAACGATTGCCGTTACCCGTGAAGCGCTTCCCCTTTTGCTGCGGTCGAAGGCGGGACGGATAATCAACATTTCGAGCATTTCGGGACTGACTGCATTCCCGGGAGTGGGGCCCTACCACTCGAGCAAGTGGGCGCTGGAGGGTTTTTCGGAAAGTCTTCGTATGGAGCTGTTGCCCCTTGGCATCCGAGTGTGTCTCATAGAGCCGGGCACCTATCCAACGAAGGCGTTGAGAGAGAACACGAGGTTTGCCCGCCGAGCGTTCAACAAGAATGGGCCGTTCGCGCCCTATTCGAGGCGCATGCTCGAGCTCTACACGAATCGCAATCGAAACCTGCGGGGAGATATCGATCAGATCGCGTCGCTCATCGAGCGCATTATTCGCCAGAGGCGGCCGAGATTTCGGCATGTCATCGGGGAGGGGGCGAAGTCTCAGTACTACCTTCGCCGGTTTCTCCCCTACCATGTCTACGAGAAGCTCGTAATGAGCTATCTGTTCGGAAGGATGAAATGAGCATAAGCAGCAGCGAACTCGACAAGTACGCCGACCTCATCGTTCGCGGCGGGGTAAATCTGCGCAGCGGCCAGCGTCTGTTTGTCCAGGGGGCACCTGTTGAGGCTCCGGAGGTCGTCGAAGCGATCGCCGAACGGGCCTACCGCTCGGGCGCGTCGCTCGTCGATCCCATATGGTCTTCGGACCGACTGCTCCAGATCCGACTCCAAAACGCGCCCGAAGGCTCGTTCGGTGAGTACCCGCAGTGGCGATCGCGCGGGCTCCTCGAAGGGGCGAAGAGAGGAGACGCCTTCATCATTCTCCTCTCTTCGGATCCGGAGCTCTTGAAAAACGAAAATCCGGCTCATGTGGCCGAGGTGGTAAAGACGGCTTCAAGGAACAACGCGGCATTGGCCGACTTGCGGATGTCCTTTCGTTTCCAGTGGACCGTCGCTTCGGTCCCCACCGTCGCCTGGGCTCGCCGGGTCTTTCCCGAAATGGCTCCCGTCGAGGCGCTCGATCGACTGTGGCAGGATCTCCTCGGCTTCTGCAGGATTGACGGTGGCGACGGCGTGAAGGCTTGGCAGGCACACGTGGAGAAGATCGAGGAGAGAAAGCGCAGCATGGAGAGCAAACAATACCGCGAGCTGCGCTTCGAAGGCCCAGGTACCGAGCTCACAATCGGACTGCCCATGAACCAGCGGTGGAACGGCGGAAAGGCGTCGACACCGACGGGAACGCCCTACTCTCC
The DNA here is from genome assembly GCA_964506755.1 of uncultured Spirochaetales bacterium. Lineage (GTDB taxonomy): Bacteria > Spirochaetota > Spirochaetia > DAHUYW01 > DAHUYW01 > CAZDMH01. Next base: position 12,028 of record CAZDMH010000015.1, on the reverse strand, counting down.
GAACATCCCGACTGAAGAGGTCTTTACGATGCCCCATCGGGAGCGAGTCGACGGCAGGGTGAGCGCGACCCGTCCCATTCACTACGGCGGCCTTGTCATCGAGAACCTCACGCTTCGATTCGAGAAGGGCGCCATCGTCGAGGCGGTCGCTTCGAGGGGACAGGAACAGATAGACCGAATCATCGACAGCGATGGGGGAGCACGACGACTCGGGGAAGTCGCGCTCGTCTCCCACGATAGTCCGATCGCTCAAACCGATCGTGTCTATCTCAACGGCCTCATCGACGAAAACGCTACCTCCCACCTCGCCATCGGCCAGGCGTACCGTGACTGCGTCGAAGACGGCGCATCGATGAGCGACGAGCAGTTCGAAGCTGCAGGCGGGAATACGAGCTCGATACATATCGACTTCATGGTCGGCTCCTCCGCGCTCGACGTGCACGGTGTCACGGCGGAAGGGAAGGTGGAAACGGTGCTGAGAGGGGGTACCTGGGGGTTCTAGCGTCGCCCCGCCGACTCGTCCGCCGCCTCCTGAACGCGGGTGACGCTACCGGAGAGAATGTGTACAATATCGGTATGAAAAACTGTCGATTTCGCGGCCGGATCGCTTTGTCAGCGATCATGTTCCTGGGCCTCGCGGTGCTCGTCGCTTGCGGCAACGGCACTTCGGGGTCGACGAAAAGCGGCGAAAAAGCCGCAAGCGCTCGCGGAAACGCCTCTGGGTCGGCGGCCGATCCGGGTGGCGCGTCCTCAGCCCTCAAACCCTATAGCGGCAGCAATGCGATCATCACCTCCTCGAACCAACAGTCGAAGACGGTTGCCCTCAAGATCATCGGAGGTCAGTCGGGCTCCTCGAGTGGATTCAACTTCAACGGATATTCGAACGGGGACATGGTGATCAAGGTTCCGGAAGGTTGGAAGGTCACCGTCGACTTCAGCGTTCAGAGCTCCCTTTCCCACAGCGCGGTAGTCGCGCCGTGGTCCGAACGTGAGGCATCCTCGTTCCACGCTGCGTTTGCCGGTTCGGCAACGCCGAACTACACCTCGGGGATCAACAAAAGCGACAAACCGATATCCTTCTCTTTTGCCGCCGACAAGGCGGGCAAGTACGCAATTGTGTGCGCCGTGCCTGGGCACGATGACCTCGGCATGTGGGATGAGTTCGACGTCGTGAGCGACCTCGCCAAACCCGAGGTCCTTGTCAAATAACGCTCTATCGGGAGAAGTGCCGTGCGGCACCGATCCCCAAGGGATGATGATCTGCACAGGAGGTGAGCAGTGAAGGGAATTGCCATCGCAATCGGTACGGCCCTCCATACCGTCTTCTACGGCCCTCTGGAAGCGATCGGATACACGCATCCGATTCACCCGATTCTCGTACACCTGACCATTGGAACCATTGCAGCGGCCTTCATATTCGACTACGTGGGGTGGATTTTCCGAAAGCCGCCGCTCTACACAACCGCGCGTCATAACTTGGTCTTCGCATTTCCGGCGTTCCTTCTCACGGGCTGTGTCGGGCTCGCCGATTGGAGCGCGAACTACCAGGTGTCTTCTCTCGACCCGGCGAGCAATCCCGTCATGTTCGCGTTCGGTATCAAGTTCCTCCTTTCAGCGGCGCTGCTCTTGCTCTTCGTCCTCGCCTACTTCCTGTTCAAGACGAAGAAGGAAGAACACCTTTCACGACATATCGTGTATCTCCTGCTGTTTCTCGATGTCGTCGGTCTCGGATTCTTCGGGGGAAATATTGTCTACGGTTAGCATTGCTTTACAAACCCCGGCAATATTGGTACCTTGGATGGGCGAACGGATCCCCCTATAGCAAAACGATGGATAGCAAACCAAAGCCCCTCTCCGCCATAGACAAGTCCAAAGAGCCGCCGCCCGGTGCCAGCAAGAAGAAACAGCACTGGGCGATGAACCGATTTTCGATAGTGTCGGCGGTTTTCACCTTCGCCCTCATCATCCTCGGCGCACTCGTCACGAACAACGCCGCAGGCAATTCGATTCCGGACTGGCCGCTCGCGTTCAGTCGACTCATTCCAACCGGCCACTTTTCAGCCGGACTCGGGTATGAGCTCGCTCATCGCATCTTGGCCGCCGTCGTCACTCTACTCGTCCTCTGCCTATTTGTGTGGATCCTCGTCGGGGAGCGAAGGGGCTGGATCAAATGGGTGGGAGCGGTAGCATTTGTTCTCGTGTTGGCCCAAGCCGGTCTGGGCGGCCTCAGAGTGAGCTCGAACAGCTCCGACAGCCCCCCGATAGCAATGCTGCACGCATTCCTCGCGCAGATCTTTCTCGGCGTCATCGTGAGCCTGACGGTCTTTACGTCTCCCGGCTGGGTTAGGGCCGGCGAGCTCAGGTCCGGGTTTCCGAAGGCGCCGAAACCCCTGGTATTCTTCATTACGACGGCGGCGACCGCAGCCCTGGTGATTCAGGTGATGCTCGGTGCCGCCTATCGGCACCGGCTGATCGGAGTCCCATCCCACGTTGCCGGAGCGATTGTAGCCGGAGGTCTGATACTCTGGGGCTCGATCCTCGTTGTTAGGCTCGAACACGATCGTGATCGAGAGTTCCCCTATCTGACACGACCCGCGCGGGCTGGGGTTTGGGTGCTGCTCTTTCAGCTCATCGCAGGTGTGCTCGCCTACTTCTTTCGAGGGGGATATGCTCCTCACTCAGTCGAAACCGACCGGGCGGTCGCGACGTCGGTCGTCCATACCGGCTTCTCGGCCGCCCTGTTGGTGATCGAGGTCATGCTTCTCATTCGCCTTTACCGGATGGTACCGATAACGGAGAGCCAGGTGTGAGCAGTCTTCATCCGGCCTCTCATTCGTTCTCGGTGATGGCGACCGCAAAGCTCAAGGCATTTCAGGAGCTCACCAAACCGCGCATTACCATCCTGATCCTCATGGTAGCGGCCGCTTCCTTCTATGTCGCCTCACCGGCACGGATCGATGTCCTGCATCTCTTCTATTCAATCGTGGGAATAGGGCTCCTGGCGGCCGGGATCTTCGCTCTCAACCACTACCTCGAGCGCGATATCGACGGCCTCATGCGGCGTACGGCGAATCGCCCGCTCCCGACCGGAAGGCTCAAACCGGGCGAAGCGCTCGCATTCGGCACCATTCTTACGGTACTCGCCCTCACGGTCCTCACTGTGGGCCTCAACTGGCTATCGGGTCTCATTGGTCTTTTCACCTTCGCGAGCTACGTTCTGCTCTACACACCGCTCAAACGGCGCACTCCCTACCATACCCCATTGGGCGCTCTCTCCGGAGCAACCCCTCCGCTCTTGGGATGGGCCGCAGCACGCGGAAGCCTGGATCTCGATTCTTGGATCCTGTTCGGTATTCTCTTCCTGTGGCAGTTCCCGCACTTCCTCGCGATCGAGATGATGTACTCCGACGACTACCAACGGGCAGGTATACGGGTGCTTCCAGTGGTCGACCCGACCTGGAAAAAGGTGGGCATCGAGCTGCTTTCCGCCCTCGTCCTCCTTCTTGCAGTCGGCATCTTGCCGTTCCTCACCGGGCTCACCGGTGAGCTCTACGTGGTTGGAGCCGCCTTGTCGGGGCTCATCTTCCTCGTCGTTGGGACTCGCGCCGTCGTCCTCAAAGAGAAGGTAGCTGCCCGGCAGCTGTTACTGACCTCCGTATTCTACCTGCCTCTCGTCTTCGGACTCCTCGTACTCGACGTACGATAGCGCTCCACCGTCGAGGCGATGGCAGAGAGCTCGTCGTCCCGTACCGTTCGAATGTCTCCTGAGATATGGGCGATCTTCTTCGCCAGATACCGGTCCACGAGTCCGAGCGCGGCGTAATCGATCGCGCCGCCGACTGCTGTGCGGACGACGGCGTGAGCATTGAGCCAGGGGGGGAACGCCTCGTCAAGCTCGGTCAGGGCAGTCTCCCCCTCGTAAAGGCAGCAGATGAACAGGCCGACTACGCGATCGAGGAGTACCTCCCGATTCCGTTCACAGAATGCAGGCACCGCGCTCATGACCTTCCCGGCGTAGATGGGCCCCCCGACGATCACCGAATCGTAGCCGTCGAGGCTACCCAACTTGTCGTGGCGAAGATCGATCAGATCGGCTCCTCCCGGGAGCCGATCTGCAATCGCTTCTGCACATTTCCGCGTGGTTCCGTATTTGGATGCGTACGCCACGAGCGTCTTCATTTTGCCCTCCCGTTTGCCCCACGCGCGCCTTCCTGCTCCGCGCTCCGCTCTCCGTAGGCCTCTTCGGCACTTTTGCGAATGTGATAGAGGCGATTTCTGAGGTAGAGGATCATATCGATCAATACCATGACCCCGTTCAGTGCATAGAGAAAGATTACCCCGTCGAGGTCGAAGAATATCTTGTGAAGTATGCCTGCTACGTACCCGACCAGGAGGGCCAGAAGAAATATGAAGCTCTTCGAGCCTATCTCCCGGGTTTTCCAGGACTTGTAGATCGAGAATGGCCATGCGAGCCCAAAACAGACCAACATCGTAATCTCGAAGATGCTCACCGTCTTCTCTCCTCACACGCTGCTTCAGTAGAACCTATTGACCATTTAAGATAACCTTTTTTCATGACACCGTTTTCGCTGCTTATCAAGCCATCGTCGGCTGACTGCAACCTCGAATGCACCTACTGCTTCTACCTGTCGAGGAAGGAGCTCTACCCCGAACAGCACCGCCACCAGATGAGCGAGCGCGTACTCGAGTCTCTCGTCTCGAGCTACCTTGCCACCCGCCAGCCGGTCTATACTTTCGGCTGGCAAGGGGGAGAGCCCACTCTGATGGGTCGAGCTTTCTTTCGAAAGATCACCGAGGCCCAACAACGCTTCGGTCGCCGCGGCACCACTATTTCGAACGGCCTGCAAACCAACGGTACCATGGTGACCGCCGAGCTCGCCTCACACCTCGCTCGATACCGATTTCTCGTCGGCCTGAGCATCGATGGGCCACGTGAGATCCATGACGAGAACCGTGTTCGGCCAAGCGGCCGCGGCTCCTATCAAGATACCCTGAGGGCGGTCGAGCTCTTTCGTCGTCACCACGTCGAGTTCAATGTTCTCTCCGTCGTATCGACGGCCAACGTAGGTGAGCCTGAGCGCGTCTATCAACATCTGAAATCCCTCGACGTCGCCTACCACCAGTACATCCCCTGCGTGGAGTTCGACGAGTCGGGGAATCCTCTTCCCTTCACGATAACCGGCAAGCAGTGGGGGGAATTCCTTATCGGCATCTTCGATCAGTGGATATCGAACGACACCGAACAGGTCTCGGTGCGCAACTTCGATGCCGTGCTCTCGATGCTTGTCGACAACCGACCCACTACCTGCACGCTTGCGCGCATTTGCAATCAATACTTCGTCGTCGAATGGAACGGCGACGTCTATCCCTGCGACTTCTTCGTTGATAAGGAAAAACGCCTCGGCAATCTGCTCGCCGATTCGTGGGAAGATCTCGCCTCCTCGCCCCTTTATCGGGAGTTCGGCCGGCGCAAGTCCCGCTGGAGCGACGAGTGCGCCCGATGCCCCTACCTCCGTCTTTGTGCCGGCGACTGTCCGAAGATGCGCTACCGCTTCGGCGAGGATCCGACCTCTCTCAGCTGGCTCTGCGAAGGCTGGAAGCTATTCTACGCCCATGCGCTGCCGGAGCTCAAGCGTCTGGCCAAACGGGTGAAGGCTCGTCGGCTCGCGGCGGCACGCCAGGCATAGCTTTCGAGATTTTCCAAAACGTCGGGGGCTCGACCCCTGCATTGCCTCGTGATGCGCCCTATTCTTGGCTGCCCGGGAGGCTCGACACTCTCGCCGCGTCTTCGATCTCTTCCATTCGGCTCTGCTCGGTTTCTCGAGCCTTCTCCCGCTTTCGCTCGAAGAGGTAGAACGCCGCCGGAACCACAAAGAAGGTCAAGACGGCCGAGAAGAGGATACCCCCGAGCATGACCACGCCGAGTCTCTTGCCGAACTCCGATCCCTCGCCCCGTCCGAAGATGAGTGGAAAACTGATGACAAGTACCGTCACGGTCGTCATGACGATCGGCCGGAAGCGCAGGCGCGCCGACTCGATGAGTGCCTCCACGAACGGCATCTTCCCGATTCGGTCGACGACGAAGTCGAGGTAGAGTATGGCGTTTTTCGCTGAGAGCCCGATCAGCATCAACATGCCCATGACCCCGAAGACATCCAGCCCGCCTCCGATTAGGTAGACGAACCAGAGGGCGCCCGTCAGGGCAAGCGGAACCGGCAGCAAGAGATAGATCGGGTATCGAAATGAGTTGAACTGCGCTCCCATAACGAGATAGGCGAGGAGCAGCGATAACCCGAATATCTCAGGTCCGAGGACCGATAGCTGCGCGGCAAGCGCTGCGGCGCCGAAACGGCTGCCGGATGACATCGTAATACCGTTCCCGAGCAGCCCGGCTTTGGTGAGCTCCTGTTGGACCTGGGTTTGAAACTCCAGGGCCGGGGGCGCTCCGGGCACGAGGTTTACCGAGTACTGAGCGGTGTAGAGCCGGTTGTAGCGGCTGATCGAAAGCGGCGCCTGTTTGAGCACGAACCGACCGAGCTGGCCGACCTGCAGGTTCTGCTTCAGGGTCGGCGAGTACACCGGAAGGTTCAACAGTGACTGCTCGCTCGAGAGGTACTTCGGATCGATCTGAACCTCAATCGGGTAGCTCTGGCCCCCGATGTCGACGTTGCCCGCCTGGCCGCCGGAGGTGTACGTCATGAGTGAATTGGCGACCGTGCTCGGAGAGATGCCCGTACCGTTCAACTGGGCGGTATTCGGAACGAAATCATTCTCGAGATCCGTCTCGGAGAGACTCGAGGAGGCATCGCCGACCCACTTGTTGTTCTGAATGGCCTGGAGGATTGCGTTGTTCTTCTTCATCAGCAGGTCGAAGTTCGTCGACACGAACGTCAGGTCGACTGCCGAGCCCTGTCCGCGGAAGCCGCCCCCCGCACTGACGAAAACGCGTGCCGACGGCTGGTCGCTCATCAGCCCGTTGATCTCTCGGCGGTACTTGGAGATGAGCTCGAAAACGCTTGGTCGTTGATTCACCGGTACGAGCTGTACGGTTAGCTCGGCGTTCGTCGCCTGTCCGCCCCCGCCGAATACGCCGCCGCCGCCCACGGTGGTCTGCACCGTATCGACGGTGGGCTGACTGAACAGAAAGTTCTCTATTCTTCCGGCCATCTGGTTTGTCACCGCAGTCGCAGTCCCGGATGGCATGCGGACATGAACAGTCATCGAGCCGTTGTCGCTCTGAGGTACGAAGTTGAAGGGTATGCGCGGCAGGATGAACACGAGGGTCACAACGAAGAACGCCGCGGCACCGAGCAACACCCAGGGACTAAACCTTAGGATCTTGCCGAGAGAGTTAGCGTAGGCGTCTCTGATGAACTCGAGCGCCGACTCGGTCCAGCCGTGCAGGGTGGCGGTCAACGCCTCGAGCAAACCCAAGGCGATGCGGACCACGAAGTACCCGATGGATAGTACGACCGGATAAAGCAGGATGCCCGGAAGGAACTTGGCGTGATGGGTAACGATGAGCGCACCGATGATGAGAACGCCGACGACGATTCCAAACGGCCGTCGGAAGGCTCTGAAACCCCATTTGAACGCGGCCGGTACCTCGATGAAGCTCCGGAAGCCATCCCCCCAGCTCATTGGCCGTGAGTCCGGGGTGTAGGCAAGTCGAACCGTCAGGAACAGGAGCGCCTCGAACCAGGAAAACAGCACCGCCGCGGCAAGACCGAGCGAGAACTGCATCAGGTATCGGCCGGCAAACCCTCCAAGGAAACTGACGGGGATAAGCACCGAAAGGAGCGACAGGGAGGCCGCAGCGACGGCACTGAACACCTCGCTCGACCCCTGAAGCACCGCCCGCATGCGGCTAGCGCCCATAGCGCGGTGACGCTCTACGTTCTCCGAAACGACGATGGAGTCGTCGACAACGATTCCTATCGCGACAATCAGTGCCAGGAGCGACACCAGATTGAGGCTGTACCCGAGGAAATGATAAAGCACCGGCGCGGCGGACAGAGCAATCGGTATCGCGAGAATGACCGAGAGCGCCGTGTTCAGCCGCCCGAGGAACAACAGCACGACGAAGGCCACGACGATCGCAGTGAGGAAGAGCTCGTGGTAGGTTGCGTCGACCGATGCCTGAATCGGAGCGGTCGTGTCGTTCGAGTAGAGAATCTGATAACCGGTCGGCAAATCGAACTTGCTGATGAAGTCCCTGACGTTGTGTGCAACCGCGACAGAGTTCCCGTCGGCGGTCTTCTGGATGGATACCAGCACGACCGGCTTTCCGTTTACCCGCGCGAATGTGCTTGCGGTTGCCACATCGCGAACGGTCGCGACGTCGCCGACCGTGGTCCCCGTATTGGAATCGACGAGAACCTTCGAGATAGCCGAAGTGTCTGTCGGCATGTTCTGAGTCGTGAAGGTCAGCGTGGTGTTGTCTCGGATGATGGTGCCGATCGGTTGATTCAGTGCGCTGCCGGTGATCGCCTGAACCACCTGCTGCGGTGAGAAGTTGTAGTACGCAAGCCGGTTCGGATCGAGCAGGACCTGGAACTCGCGGCCCGGTCCGCCTTCGATCGATACATTCGCCACCCCGTCAATGCGTTCGAGATAGGGCGTCAGCACGTTCTGGGCGAAGTCGCTCACCGTCGCGAGGTTCTCACTCCCCGCATAGATTCCGAACTCGAGAATGGGCCGGCTGTTCGGGTCGAAGGTGCGAACCGTGGGTGGATCGACGCCGGACGGCAATCGGCGCACGGCTGCCGACACCTGCGCCGCTACCTCATTGGCAACGCTGGTGTTGTTGACGCTCGGATCGAAGCTCAGGATAACTCGGCTCGAGCCTGTCGAGCTCGTGCTGTTTATATCGGTAATGCCGCTCAATGTCGAGACGACGTTTTCGATCTCCTGGGTAACCTGCTGGTCGACGACCTGCGGCGTCGCCCCCGGATAGCTCGTGAAGACCGCAACAACCGGGATATTCACACTTGGCAGCAAATCCACGCCCAGCCCGAAGAGGGAGATTATCCCAAAAAGGACTACTCCGACGAATAGACCGATGGAGAGCACGTAGCGGGTAACGGAAAAACGAACTGCCGGATTCACGGCCTTGAACAGCTGCTCTTCGTATTGACGAAGCGATTTCACGGCTGCCCTCCTTAGGCACCCGAGCTCGATGCCGGACCGCGATGGGCCCGGTTTGTCCCCTGACCCGTGTTTCTGCCGCTGCCCTGACCCGAAGGCGCGCTACCGCCGGGCCGTCCCCCACCGGAACCGTGGCTCCCGCTCTGGGCGCCGTTACCCTGACCTGACTCTCCTCCCCCGGGCGCCTGGCCGCCCTGACCCGACGCAGCGGTTACTTGGGTTCCCTCGAGAAGCCCGGGAGGCGGGTTGATGACGACTTCCGCCCCGTTCTGCAACTGACTCACCGCGGCCGTGGATCCGGTTTCGCCGAGAATCGTGATCGGTTGGACGTGTGCCTTTCCCTGCAGAATCGTAAAGACGTAGTTCTGCGCCCCGTCGTTCTGGAGGGCTGCCAACGGAACCAGGGTCCCTGTGGAGACCGTTACCGAATAGGAAACCGTACCTACCGTTCCGAACGGCAAGGTAACCGCGCCGACGAGGTTCGCGGTGAGCGGAACCACGCCATTGATCGGAGCTGATGGTGTCTGGTTGATTTTGGCCGAATAGGTTTGGCCCCCCACCTCGAAGGAAATGCCCCTTCCGACCGTCAGTACCGGCGCGTCTGCCGGCGCCACATTGAAACTGATCTGGCGATCAGCGCTCACCAGGAGAAACGCCGGAGTGTTTTGGCCAACGAACTCGCCGGGCGACACATGGACCACCGCTATCTGTCCGGCAAAAGGCGCGCTGATCGTCGCGTTGCCGAGATTGAGCCTGGCCTGCTCGAGTTGGTTCTCTGCGGTCTGAACCGAGAGCCTGAGCTGCGCGATGCTCTGTGTCTCCGCATTCTGATTTTGATCGAGCGCATTCTTTGCCGATTCGTAGTTGGCCTCGGCTTGCTGCAGCTGGCTCTGGGCGGTATCCAGATCGCTTCCGGATACCGTTCCCTGCTTGAATGCAGAATCCAGCGCATCGTAGTTCTTCTGCGCGGCGGCAAGCGACGACTGTGCCGCCTGTAGCTGCAGCTGTAGCTTTTTGTGATCGAAGGTCGTGTTCTGCTGGCCCACCTGAAGGTTGATCTGTGCATTCTGAAGCGACACCTGAGCATTCTTCACGGCAAGCTGAAGCTGTGAATCATCAAGCTGAATAACGGTCTCTCCGGCCGCGACCCAATCTCCCGCCTCGTGGACGATCTTCTTGACCACTCCGCTCCCTTGAGCGGCGACCTGGCTCTGGGTAACCGGAACCACCGACCCTGCGACATTGTGTACGGCGCTGAGCGGCCCGTACTGCACCTTCACCGCTTGTACCGGAATCGCACCGAACCCTCTCCGTCCGCCGGGTTCTCCCGGAGGACGGCCGTGCGCTTGCCGACCACTGTCCTGCGACGAGCCGCCGTTTCCGCACGCAGATAGGAGAATCACGAATGACAGAAGCATAATTCCGGCAAATATGGTCCGCGAGAGTCTCGGACGTGGCGTCCTCGAGCGACGGGCGGTACGATCCCTCTTTTTCATCATCCTTGTCGTTTCCTCTAGGAGTACCCGTGTCGGGACCATCCACACCGAACGTTCGTCCGAAAAGCCGTGCAGTCCCACTACGTTCTTGGATTCGACGCCCGGAAGGACGAAAAAGTTCCCCATTCCGGGCTGAATTAGCGATGCGCCTTCGGAATGTGTGGCCCTATTCAAGTCCTTCGGGAGCTCGATTCCTTCTGATCGTCTGCAAAGATACCGCTTTTTTGCCGTAGTAGCGAGAGAATGACAAGCGGCCGAAGAGGGGGATGTAGTAGATCTCTCCCCGTCGCGCCCTGACGAGGGCGACGACGGAGAAGATCAGATAGAGAAGGTTCGCAACCACGACGACGATGAGGTAGAGAAAGAAGAGCGGAACAAAACTCGAGCCGCCGAGAATGATCGCCACCAGCCAGCCGATCACGCCCACGTTGAGCAGGGTTACCGGGATTTGGCTCAAGAGAGACTGATAGGCGTGGAACGCCACATACCGTGACTGGCGGCTGTTGAGAACGTGGTAGATCAACGCGGCAACGAGATTGAGGAGCGGCAACGGAAGCCCGATCGCCCACGACGCGAACATCATGAAATAGGCCCCCATCGCATCGTCTTTTTCTGCTTCGCTGATTTCTTCGGGCTGGGGAAGCAGCGGCCCATTCATCGCTGGTTGCACGTGTGCGTTGTCTGTCAGGGTTTCCCGGAGAAGCGGGGATACTCGTCGGTCATGTAGCTCATGTAGAAGTTAACCCGCATTCCCCAACGGAAGGTGCCCACGACAAACCGGTGCCAGCTCTCGGGGTACTTCCCGGTGAACAGGACGGCCCACCAGGCTATGAACGCGACGACGTAGGCCGCGATGCCGCGGCCGATCAGACAGACCCCGTGAGGAATGTAGACGTAGATCACACCGAAGATCGTACGCAAGAGAACGAGTAACCTGCTTACCCGCTCTGGCCGCGGCAGCTCGAGGGTGAGCTGCTCGCCCCCCGACTTGAGACCGAACTTGGGGTACCCGTCGAAAAGATTCAGGAGCGAGCACTCCGCCCGGAGGTACCACCGCTGAAGGTTCAGCTGGTAGTCGAAGATGCTCTGAGGGAACTTGGCCGTAAAGAGGGTTACCCAGAATGTTACGAACTGTAGGATTGCAGACCAGATAAACAGGAAGAATAGGATGAAAAAGTGCGGAATGCCGATGTAGAGCCAGCCGAAGAAGGTTCGGAGCAGAAGCTGGCCGCGCGAATAGCGGTCCTGGTGGACAATCGTCATGTTCATAGTAGCCTCCTTAAAACGAAACGTATTGTGATCAGACTGGTAACCCCGGTCAGATTATATCACAATTTTTCTCATATATGAGTTGCGCTCATTCG
>CAZDMH010000014.1:47897-139460 GCA_964506755.1 uncultured Spirochaetales bacterium | reverse complement strand
GCGAGCAGGTTTCGTGTACGGTCCGGCACCTGGGCCGAGACGAGGATGTGGCCGTCTTCATAGTTGGTCTCGAGGATCGTACCGGTACGATGGAGTAGCGCAAGAAGGTCATGCCGGCTGCTTGGCAGGGCGAACGCGAGGGGGCGGCTGTCCTGCGAGAGAAGGCGCGCAATCGCGGCGATGAGATCGTCCATCCCCTGTCCGGTCTTCGCCGAGACATACACTGCGTCCGGATGGACTTCCTGCAGGTGATTGGCGTACCAGGTATCGTGCGCCCGGTCGATCTTGTTGAAGACGGTAATGATCGGTTTGTCCCGTGCCCCGAGCTCCTCCAGGACTGCGAGTGTAGCGTGCTGGTGCTCTTCCACTTCGCTGTTGGAAAGGTCGAGCACGTTAATGAGGAAGTCCGAAAGGACCGTCTCCTCCAGCGTCGAACGAAACGCCATTACGAGATCGTGAGGCAGCTTACGGATGAATCCGACGGTGTCGGTGAGGAGCACCTCGCGTCCATCCCTGAGGCTCACTTTGCGGGTGGTCGGATCGAGGGTCGCGAAGAGCTTGTCCTCCGTGAGCACGTTAGACCCGGAGAGCACGTTCAGGAGCGACGACTTTCCGGCGTTCGTATAGCCGACGACCGATCCGACCGGCAGGGAGCGCACCGCACGGCGTCTGCGTCTCAGGTCGCGCTGTCCCTTCATCCGTTCGAGCTCGCCCTTGAGCCTGCCGATCTTCCGCAGTACGACGCGGCGGTCCATTTCGAGCTGTGTCTCGCCCTCGCCGCGGGTTCCGCGGGCGCCGCCGTGCTGTCGCGATAGGTGGGTCCACGCCCGGGTGAGGCGGGGAAGGGAGTATTCCATCCGCGCGAGCCCCACCTGGAGCGCAGCTTCGCGCGTCGAGGCGCGGGCCGCGAATATCTCGAGGATTACCTCATGTCGATCGATTACAGCCAGTCCGGTGAGCTGCTCCCAATTGCGCTGCTGCGATGGGCTGAGCTCGTCGTCGAACACGATGCATTCGGTCGATAGATCTCGAGCCTTCGAAGCGATCTCTTCAGCCTTGCCGGAACCGACGAGGTAGCGAGGACGGGGGGAGGCAACCTTCACGATCGAGGCGTCTCGAACCTCGAAGTCGAGTGTGCCGACCAGACCCTTCAGCTCTTCGAGATGCTCCTCGCATATCGCAGTAGCCACACCGGGATACTGGATGGTGACGAGAACTGCCGATACGACGTCATTGTACGGTGTGTCCGTGTGCATGCTCTCCGATTCAAATTATCAGCGCGGAGCGTCCCCAGTCATAGTCGATCTGCTTGATCTCTTCAATCGTCGGCATCTTGTACATGACGAGGCTCTTGCCGTCTGTGGCATAGATGCCGTGGTTTATGATCTGGAAGCTGAAGGACTCGACGTTCGTGCGGGTAAACGTCTTGTTTGGTTTCTTGTCCTTGCCTTGAACGGCGGCGATGCACTCGAGGAGGTGACCCTTCTTCCGGTCGTACATCGGACCTATGTTGCCGGTGTTGACGTCGTCGTCGAAGTTGATGACCTTCAGGTCGGTAAAGACGAGATGTGGCACGTGAACCTTGCTTTCCGTTCCGCATATGCTTTTGGCCAAGGCTTCCGGGTCGAGGATGCTCACAATTACCGGATTGATCGGGCAGAGCTCCTGGTAGACGAAGTAGTCACGTTTCACACCGGCCCAAGCGTATTCCCCGCGCTCAATCTCGAGCGTGCGTCCGTCCCGGGTCGTCAGGTAGATGGCGCCGAGCGCATCGAGCGGAATATGCTCGAGCACACGGTAGACTCCAAGGTAGACGGAGTGCTTGGGATCGCCGTTTGCGTGAGGCACGCAACGCTCTTTGGCGTAGTTCCAGTCGAAATAATCGCCGAATCCACCGTCTACTTCAATGAAGACAATTTGTTCCTCGGAGCCTCGTTTCGAGCCAGTGGCCATGTATGCGCCGAAGTGGCTCGGCTCTAGTTGTGAGGCAATCAACGCCTCCAGAGGGAACACGGATAGATAGTAGTGAGTTTGCATAGACCCCCTCTTTTCAATATCAGTCATCCGTAAAAAACCATAATTCGGCCGATATGAAAAGTCAAGCGGAGCCATTCGGTTCCCCTCTGCTCGAGAGGGGACGACCGATCTCTATATCATTCCGTTGCCGGTGCCGGTTGTTCCGACGGGTGCTCCAGGGTTCTTCTGAGGGGGATTTGAGGAACGAGCGTGCTGATGATCAAGCCGAGGATCGCAACGAAGAACAGATAGAAGTAGATTCGTTGGATCGCATCCGCGAACGACTTCTTGATTCCCGCAGTCACCTCGCCCGCAACCTTGACGGACTGTGCATCGAGCTGCTTCTTGATCGCGGACAGTGTGCTCGCGGTGACCGTCTCGCCGACCGTTTGCGCCTGGTTGTCGAGCTGGGTCTTCAATTGGGCGAGGAGCCGCTCGAGGGCCGGGCCTCGGCCTCTGGCGACCAATCCGAGGAGTGCTCCCTGTGCCGCCTGCGGGAGCTTGCTTTGCGCCAGCACGCCACGCAGCCTGTCCATGTTACCGCTTCTGGCGGCCGAAGCAATGCTCGCGTACTCGGAGTCGAATTGCTCCTTGATCTTCTCCATCGGAGTGCCGCCGTTGAGCTGTTGTTTGAATTGAGCCGGCACGTAGGGATTGTTCTCCAACTTCGCAAGGGCGCTCTTGTCGCCGGTGTTGAAGTACTGTGCGATAAGGCTGTACTGCTCGTTGAACGCTGATTTGATCCGGTCCGAGGGGTCGCCGCCGTCGCCGGATAGGAAATTCTTCTGCATCGCGTTGCTGGCGCCCGAGAAGGCGCTCTTGACCTCTTGCGGCATGTTCGACGCGAAGGCGGTTGTGAGCGTCGTGGCGAGGACCGTTCCCATGATGGCGGCGCCGACCGTGCCGCCGATTTGCCGGAAGAACTGGCTGGCGCTCGTCGCCTGACCGATTCGCCGTCGCTCCACTGAGTTTTGGATGGCAAGGGGCAGGAGCGGCATCGAGGGGCCGATTCCGATCCCGCAGATCAGCATGAAGAGGGTTGCCTCGAGGAAGGTCGTATGGACCGACATCGTCGAGAGCAGATAGACCCCAATGATAAGCGCGATGCCACCCCCTATGAGGAACGGGCGGTATTTCCCGAAGCGCGAAACGAGCTGTCCCGCCACGACGTTGCCAACCACGAGACCGAGTGAAAGGGGGATGATCGTGATTCCGGAGCTGGTCGCCGAGACACCGACGACGTTCACCATGAACAGAGGCAGGAAGATGACGGTGCTCAGGAATACGATTCCGTAGACGAAAATCGCAAGGACCGAAACAGTGAAGATCTTGTTCCTGAACAGATTCAGATCAATGACAGGATTCTCATCCTTGAATGAGTGCCAGACGAATAGGAGGAAGCCGACGACCGAGGTGGCGAACAGCGACAGAGTGACTACGCCTCCCCAGGGGTAGTCGGTCTTGTCGAGCTCGAGCGCGAGAATCAGTGGAACCGTCCCGAGAAGGAGGAGAAAGGCCGAGAGGTAGCTGAGCCGGTGTTTGCCTTCGGCGGGACGCAGGGGCGGCATTCGGTTGACGATGAACCAGAGCGCGATGATTGCAAAGGGCACGTTCACGTAGAATATCCAACGCCAACCGGCGACTCCCGGAATGATCGCGCCGCCGTGGTCGGTCAGGAGACCGCCCGCCAGTGGCCCGAGCACGCTCGCGATTCCGAATGTTGCACCGACGAATCCCTGATAGCGGCCACGCTCTCTCGGTGGGAAGAGATCCGAGATGATGATAAACGCCATCGCGAAGAAGCCTGCGCTCCCGATTCCCTGAATCCCCCGGAAGACGATCAGCTGATTCATGCCGTCGCCGAGGAGAGGGAGAGGACCGAACTCGCCGGCGAGCCCGCAGAGAAAGGAGCCGACAAGGAAGACGCCTATCGACCAGAGCTCGATCGCCTTTCGGCTGTAGATGTCCGCGAGCTTACCGTAGATCGGAACGAACACCGTGGAAGTCAGGAGATAGGAGGTCGCCACCCACGCGTAGCGACTCACCCCCTGGAGGTCCTTCACGATGCGGGGAAGTGAGGTAGCTACGATCGTCTGGTCGAGGGCTCCGAGAAAGAGGGCGAGAAGCACCCCTACCAGGGTCAGTATCTTGGTTCGGTCGGCGGCAGAAGCAGACACTCGCATCTCCTTTGTAGGTCAGACAAGGCTACTCACTTCGCAATCTTTGTTACGGACTGGTAGTCGTCTTGTGGTATCGAGAATCCCGCCAAATATACTCATGGTGCAAGGGGGGCGGAAAGCCCCCCACGTCAAGAAAGGCCGGGAATGCGCCTTCGTTCAGGTTCCGTATTTTTCTTCGTATTCCATGCGCAGCGCATCGACAACGGCAGGATCCGCGAGCGTCGTTACGTCGCCGAGTGCCCGCCCTTCGGCAATGTCGCGCAGCAGTCGTCTCATGATTTTGCCCGAGCGAGTCTTTGGCAGCTCTGAGGAGAATAGGACGTCCTCCGGCCTCGCGAGGGCTCCGATCTTTTCTGCGACGTGTTTCTTCAGGGTCTCTTTGAGCCGGTCGTCGAATTTCTGGCCGCCCTTGACGGTGACGAACGCTACGATAGCCTGTCCCTTCGTGTCGTGGTTTCTGCCCACAACTGCCGATTCCGCGACGGCCGGATGACTCACGAGAGCGGACTCGACCTCCATTGTACCGATTCGGTGGCCCGATACGTTGAGCACGTCGTCGACCCGACCGAGAATCATGAAGTTGCCTTTCTCGTCGCGCTTCGCCCCGTCACCGGGGAAGTAGGTTTTTCCGTCCCACTTGGAGAAATAGGTGCTGACATAGCGTTCGTCGTCGCCCCAAATGGTGCGGAGCATTGACGGCCAGGGATGTTTGATGGCGAGGAAACCGCTTCCGGACTTCACTTCGTTGCCCGCCTCGTCGAGGATGGTCGCCTTGATGCCCGGCATCGGCGGGCCTGCGAATCCCGGCTTCATGGCGGTTACCCCCGGCAGCCCGCTGATCATGATCGAACCGGTTTCGGTCTGCCACCATGTGTCGACAACCGGGCAGCGCTTTCCGCCGATCTGTTCGTGATACCAAATCCACGCCTCGGGATTGATCGGTTCGCCGACGCTGCCGAGCAGGCGAAGGCTCGAAAGGTCGGATTTTGCCGGGTGTTCGTTTCCCCACTTCATGAAGGAACGAATGGCGGTCGGCGCGGTGTAGAAGACCGACACCTTGTGTCGATCGATCATCTCCCAAAACCGGCCACGGTCCGGATAGTCGGGTGCCCCTTCGTACATGAACACTGTCGCGCCGTTCATCAACGGTCCGTAGACTACATAGCTGTGACCGGTGACCCATCCGACGTCTGCCGAGCACCAGAATACGTCCTGCTCCTTGATGTCGAAAACATACTTCGTCGTCGCATAGCAGCCGACCGCGTAGCCACCCGTCGTGTGGACGATGCCCTTCGGCTTGCCCGTCGTTCCGGAGGTGTAAAGGATATAGAGGACGTCCTCCGCATCCATCTCTTCCGCCGGGCAATCGGCGCTTTGGTGGTCCATTATGCGATGGTACCAGTGGTCTCGTCCCTCGACGACATGCAGGAGGTGGTGTTCTCCTGGAAGATTTTTGACCATTACCACATGTTCGATGCTCGAGGTTTGTTCGAGCGCACGGTCGCCGTTGTGCTTCAGCGAGACGACGTTTCCGCGGCGCCACCCGCCGTCGGCGGTAATCAAAACCTTTGCCTGTGAGTCGTTGATTCGTTCGGCGAGCGAATCCGGAGAAAAACCACCAAAGACGACGTTGTGGATGGCGCCGATGCGGGTGCAAGCGAGCATGGAGATCGCCGCTTCGGGTACCATCGGGAGGTATATGGCTACCCGGTCGCCCTTTTTCACGCCGAGGTCCTTCAGGCAGTTCGCGAACTTGCAGACTTCACGATGAAGTTGCAGGTAGGTGTAGGTCTTTACCGTGCCGTCCTCGGCTTCCCAGATGATCGCCGCCTTGTTTCTGCGCGGGCTGTCGAGATGGCGATCGATGCAGTTGTAGGACATGTTCAGCTTCGCCCCGGTAAACCATTTTACATGCGGCGGGTCCCATTCCATCACCTTGTCCCACGGTTTGAACCACGCAAGCTCTTCGGCATGTTCGCGCCAATAGGCGAGCACGTCTTGGTCGGCCTTTTCGTAGGGCTCTCGACTTGTGACAACGGCCTGCTCCTTGAACTGCGCAGGGGGGACGAACTCACGCTGTTCCTTCAGGAGGTCATCGAACACGGTTTGTTCTTGCGGGCTCATGTTTTTTTCTCCTTCGTGTTATTAATTCGAGCGGCGGATGCCTTGACGGAAAATCCGCCTGACTAAAAACTTAGTGTTTCAATAATCAATTGTCAATATCGCCGGATGTGACCGAGTCGTTGCGGCCCAGCGGCGCGGCGACGCAGGCGGCAGGGCGGCAGGGGGGCAGGCAGCTCGTCGATCGGCGCCTTTTCCAAAGAAGGCTCGCCGTGGCATAATCCGAGAGATTCGAGCAATTCATGGCAAAAACAACAAAGCATCCCGGCCGCGACCGGGTGTCTGGGAAGTCGACACCACCGATGAACGACGAAGCAATTATCGTTCGCGGCGCCCGGCAGAACAATCTAAAGAATGTCGATGTGAATATTCCTCTCAACCGGCTCACCGTCATAACGGGCGTCAGCGGGTCGGGCAAGTCCTCGCTTGCCTTCGATACGATCTATTCCGAGGGCCAACGCCGATACGTCGAAACCTTCTCTCCCTATACCCGTCAGTTCCTCGACCGAATGGACAAGCCGCAGGTCGATCATATCGAGGGTATCCCTCCCGCCATCGCGATCGATCAAGTCAACCCGGTTCGAACCTCCCGGTCGACAGTTGGAACGATGACGGAGCTCAACGATCACCTCAAGCTGCTGTTTGCGCGGGCGTCTCAGCTGTACTGCGGCAACTGTGGAAAGGCAGTCCAAAGAGACAGCCCCGAGAGCATCGCTCGGCAGCTTCTCGGAGCAGGAAAGGAACGCCGGGCGGTCATCACCTTTCCGATAACGGTTCCCCACAATTTCAGCGAGGAGGAGGTCGAAGAGCTGCTCAAGCAGCAGGGGTATCGGAGGATCCTCGGCCGTGAGGGAGGCAGACTGGACGTGGTGCAGGACCGCGTGATTCTCAAGGCGTCGCACCGCTCACGCATCGTCGAGGATCTCGAGGCGGCGCTCAAGTACGGACAGGGGATGGTGGCTGTAACCCCGATGAGGGCCGACGGTACCCTCGGTGATGCGAAGCGTTTCTCCTCGCACTTGCACTGTCCCGACTGCGATATTCACTATCGTGATCCCGTGCCGAATCTCTTCTCGTTCAATTCCCCGATCGGTGCCTGTGAGACCTGTAGGGGCTTCGGCCGCACGATCGGCATCGACTACTCGCTCGTTATCCCCGACGACCGCAAGAGCCTCGAAGAGGGGGCTATCAAACCCTGGCAATCGAAGAGCTACGGCGAGTGCCAGGACGATCTCATGAAGCACGCGCGACGACGTTCGATACGGACGAATGTCCCCTGGCGAGAGCTCTCAGAGCGAGAGCGCGGCTGGGTCATCGAGGGTGAGGGAAGCTGGGACGATGGGAAATGGTACGGCATCAAGCGTTTCTTCGATTGGCTCGAGGGAAGGAGCTACCGGATGCACATTCGGGTGCTTCTCTCCAAGTATCGCGCCTACCGGGAATGCCCTACATGCAAAGGTGCACGACTCAAGACGGAGGCTCTTCTTTGGCGGCTTGGAAAGGAGAAGCTCTCGATACACGACGTCATGCTTCTGCCAATTGGAGAATGCGCCAAGTTCTTCGCCAACCTCGAGGTTGGGGGGAAGGGCGGAGCAGGCAACGAGAACGCTCAGGACGAGGCGACGGAGCTGCTACTCGGCGAGATCAACTCCAGATTGCGCTACCTAGTGGAGGTCGGGCTCGAGTACCTCACCCTTGACCGCCAGTCGCGTACCCTGAGTGGAGGTGAGGTGCAGCGGATCAACCTCACGACCGCACTCGGCACCTCGTTGGTGAACACGCTCTTCGTGCTCGACGAGCCGAGCATCGGGCTTCATCCCCGAGACATCGGGAGGCTGGTCGGCGTTCTTCACCGCCTGCGGGATACCGGCAACACCCTCCTCGTCGTCGAGCACGATCCCGAAGTCATCCAGGCGGCCGACTCGATCATCGACATGGGGCCGGGCGCAGGCGTGCACGGAGGTGAGGTGATCTACGCGGGTGATCGAGAGGATCTTCTTTCATGCCCGCGCTCGCTCACGGCAAAATATCTGAGCGGCGCGAGAATGGTCTCCCTCCGGGGAGGCGCGCGCAGAACAGTCGCTGCAGGCGGAGGCGCTTCCGGTCGGAGTCTCGAAATCAAAGGCGCTCGCGAGCACAACCTGAAGGAGATCGATGTCGAGATCCCGCTCGGGAGACTCGTCTGCGTCACAGGCGTGAGCGGAAGCGGCAAGTCGACCCTGGTGCAGGACGTCCTCTACAACGCCTACCGTGCCTACGCCGGCAAACCGGTAGAACCTCCCGGCCTCCACCGGGCGCTTCTCGGACACGAGGGGCTTGAGGATGTCGTCCTCGTCGACCAGTCACCAATCGGGAAGACGACGAGATCGAACCCTGCCAGCTACGTCGGAGCGCTCGACCCGATCCGAAAGCTCTTCGCGGCGGAGCCGCTTTCGAAGCAGCGCGGCTACACTCCCGGAACCTTCAGCTTCAATTCCGGCGCGGGTCGCTGTCCGACCTGTTCGGGGAGCGGATTCGAGCACATAGAGATGCAGTTCCTAAGCGATATCTATATCCGCTGCCCGGACTGTGACGGCAGGCGCTACCGAAGTGAGGTGCTCGAGGTAAAGATTGCTACCACGATCTCCGAGCGGAACGAACGAAAACCGATGTCGATAGCCGACGTCCTCGCGCTTACGATCGACGATGCCTGTGAGCTCTTTGGCGAGACGCCTTCCGTGGTCGCGCTGCTCGGTCCACTGAAGGCGGTCGGGCTCGGATATCTGACCCTCGGCCAGCCGGTGCCTACCCTCAGCGGAGGGGAAGCACAGCGGCTGAAGCTGGCCGGCTACCTCGCGAAGACGGCGAGCTCACGTCGCGCTGTACACCGAAGGAACGGAAAGAAAACAGCAACCGAAGGGAAGGGCGTCGCCGCCGCAACGGACGGCATCCTGTTTCTCTTCGACGAACCGACCACCGGTCTGCATTTCGACGACATCGCGGTGCTGCTCGGCGCGCTCGATCAGCTCGTGGAGGCGGGCAACTCCGTCCTCGTCATCGAGCACAACATAGACGTTATAGCCGCATGCGATTGGATCGTCGACCTCGGCCCTGAGGGGGGGGAGGGAGGTGGACGGGTCGTATGCACCGGACCTCCCGAACGGATCATGCGCTCGAAGAGGAGCCATACCGGAAGAGCGCTCAGAGACTACCGGTCCTCAAGGCAGGCTCTAACGGGCCCCTCGAGAGATCGGCGGGCGTCCGAGGCGGCCGAGTCGACACCGCCGCTTCGAGCCCGCACCAAATCGACGGGAGAATCGGACCATTCCATTGTGATTCGACATGCGCGAGAGCACAATCTGAAGAACATCGATATTCGAATTCCTCGCGATCTCTTTACGGTCATTACCGGAGTGAGCGGGAGCGGCAAGAGCACGATAGCGTTCGACATCCTGTTCGCCGAGGGGCAACGTCGGTATCTGGAGTCCCTCAACGCATACGCCCGTCAATACGTTCAACCCGCCACACGTCCCGACGTCGACAGCGTCAGCGGGGTGCCTCCGACGGTCGCAATCGAACAGCGCACGAGCCGCGGCGGCAGGAAGAGCACGGTCGCGACGATGACCGAGATCTATCACTTCGTTCGACTGCTCTACGCGAAGCTCGGTACCCAGTATTGTCCGGACTGCAACACACCGATCGAGCCGAGGAGCATCGAGTCGATCGTGACTCAGATCCTGACAGACTATCGAAGGCGGGGCTTCCAACTGAGGGCACCATTGGTACAGGCTCGGAAAGGCTACTACACGGACCTCGCGCAGTGGGCGTCGAACAAGGGATTCTCTCATCTGCGTGTCGACGGGGAGCTCCTGCCGACCGACGCCTGGCCGCGCCTCGACCGCTACCGAGAGCATACAATCGACCTCCCGATTGCCGAGTATCGTCGTCCCGGCCGACCCCCCCGTGAAGGGGTGCGGAAGGCGGTCGAGCGAGCGTTGGAGTTTGGGCAGGGAGCTCTTCGTGTCGGGGATGAGGATGGGGGCGAGCGCATCTTTTCCGTTCGGCGCGCCTGCCCGAGCTGCGGCCGCAGCTTCGAGGAGCCCGATCCGCGACTGTTCTCATTCAACAGCAGACACGGCTGGTGCCCCGACTGCTACGGAACGGGGCTTCGTCTATCGGGGTTCGATGAGGAGCAGACCGGAGAGGAGATATGGTGGAACGAATGGTGGGACGGCGAGGAACGGGTGTGTCCGACCTGCGAGGGCAAGCGGCTTCGTCCGGAAGCGCTTGCCATTCGATTCCGGAATCGCGACATTGCGGAGCTCACCGCCCTTTCGATCGAAGAGGCCGAAAGGTTTTTCGGCTCGCTCGACCTCTCGAACCGAGAGGTCGATGTCGCTCGCGACCTGCTCGGCGAGGTTTCCTCTCGACTCGAGTTTCTCGGCGAGGTCGGGCTGGACTACCTGACGCTCGACCGCGCCGCCCCTACCCTGAGCGGTGGCGAGGCCCAGCGAATCCGACTCGCCTCACAGCTCGGCTCGAACCTCCGAGGAGTCTGCTACATCCTCGATGAGCCGACAATCGGGCTCCACGCCCGCGACAACGACCTGCTTCTCGGCACGCTCCATCGCTTGAAGGAGAAGGGCAACACGGTCGTCGTCGTAGAGCACGACATGGATACGATTCGGCGTGCCGAGTTCATTATCGATCTCGGTCCCGGAGGCGGCGCGGACGGTGGCAATCTCGTATGCGCAGGTAACGCCGAGGAGCTTATGCGCTGCCCGGATTCTTTGACTGGAAGGCTGCTCAAGGCGCCGCTCCATCATCCCATGCGCGAGCGGGCGGCGGGGCCGCCCGGGGAGGCCGGCGGCAACGGAGTAGGCAGAGTGGGATCGTCGGATGAATCCGAGGAAAACGGCGTGCTCGAGGTGGTCGGTGCCGCCAAGCACAACTTGAAGGATCTCAGTCTCGAGGTGCCGTTGGGTCGGCTGGTCTGCGTGACGGGAGTGAGCGGAAGCGGAAAGAGCACCCTCGTTCGAGAGGTGATCTACGACAATCTCCGGGCCATGATCTCCGTCCGGAGTCGGCGGAAGCGGGGTAGGGCAGAGATACAGCCCGACGGGGTGCGGGAGCTGCGCGGTTGGGATGCGATCGAGCGGGTGCTCGAGGTGGATCAGACCCCCATCGGCAAGACACCGCGTTCCTGTCCTGCAACCTATGTCGGTGTGTGGGACGCCATTCGAAAGCTCTACGCTGCGACTCCCGAAGCGAGACTGCGCGGCTACACACCGAGCAGATTCTCGTTCAATACGAAAGGAGGGCGTTGCGAGGAGTGCGCCGGGCAGGGCATTCGGAAGATCGAGATGAGCTTCTTACCGGACGTGACCGTCTCCTGTGAAAGTTGCGGCGGCTCTCGGTTCACCGAGGAAACGCTCGCAGTACGCTACCGTGAAAAGAACATTGCCGAGGTGCTGGCGATGACCATCGACGAGGCCGTAAGCTTCTTCGTCGCTCATCCCAAGGTTCATCATACCCTCAAGCTTCTGCAGGACGTCGGGCTCGGGTACCTTCACCTCGGGCAGCAAAGCCCGACCTTGAGCGGCGGGGAGGCACAACGAATCAAGCTGGTTACCGAGCTTGCGAAGGCGAAGCCTGCGGACACTGTCCGAGCTCCATTGAGGCGCGGTGGAACAACGGTTCGGGCACGAACCCTCTATGTGCTCGACGAGCCGACGATCGGGCTTCATGTAGCGGACGTGGAGAAGCTCATCAACGTCCTGCACCGTCTCGTCGACTCGGGCAATAGCGTCATCGTCATCGAGCACAATCTCGATATCATTGCGGAAGCCGATTGGGTGATCGATCTCGGACCTGAAGGCGGCAACGGCGGCGGACGTCTCGTCGCGGCCGGAAGCCCTCGCGAGCTTGTTGCCCGCTCCGAGGATTCCTACACGGGGAAATTCCTCTCTTCGCATCTTTCACGATAGGAGTGCACATGTGTTTGATTCTCTGTGCCTACAAATCGCATCCTCGATACCATCTCGTCGTCGCGGCGAACCGCGACGAGTTTCTCGCACGACCGACCGCCGGAGCGGACTGGTGGGACGACGCATCAGACATCCTGGGCGGCCGGGATCTCGAGCAGATGGGCACCTGGCTGGGATGCACGCGAGGAGGCCGCTTCGCCGCCGTAACGAACTATCGCGAACCGGGGTCGGAACGCCGTGACGCTCCCTCACGAGGCGGGCTGGTACGCGAGTTTCTCGAGAGCGACGGCGGCGTCGAAGAGTTTCTCTCACGGATTCGCGCCGAAGGTGGTGAATACAACGGGTACAACCTCCTCTTCGGAGCCGACGGAAGCCTCGGATACCACTCGAATCGAGGCGACGGGGGGAAACCTCTCGAGAGCGGAATCTACGGTATCAGCAATCATCTGCTCGACACCCCGTGGCCGAAGGTGCGCAGAGGCAAGGCTCGCTTCACGAACATCCTCTCGCGCCATCGGGACCGGCTTCCCACTGACGAGCTTTTCGAGATGCTAGGCGATCGGACTCGGGCTCCCGATGGCGAGCTGCCGGATACGGGGCTCGGCATCGAGCTGGAACGAATGGTTTCGCCGATCTTCACAGTGGGAAAAGAGTACGGCACGCGCTGTTCCACTGTCTTCGCGATCGACCACGAGGGTTCGGCCTACTTCGAGGAGCGCGATGCAGGAAGCGGCCGGTCGGTCAGTTATAGATTCGACGTCGCCTATCGAAACAACTAACGACGAAACCAGGGTACGAACCGGGAGCGCTCATAGCGGGCCTCGGCGTAACTCGGATGGTTCTCGATCATGTGCCGCTCCATCATTGGTATGCTGACGAACATGAAAAGCGCTGTGATAGCGAGAGGGCCGACGATCGTCCACCAGTAGGAGGGATTCGCTGCAAGGCCGGCGACGTAGAGACCCCACCAGAAGAGCACTTCTCCGAAGTAGTTCGGGTGGCGGGTGTAGCTCCACAGCCCGCTGTCGAGGATCGCCTCGGGATCTCGCCGCTCGCGTCTGAACTCGTACAGCTCGCGGTCGGCCCGTGTCTCGATCCAGATCGCTGCTGTGATCATCACGACCGACAGGACCCACAATGTGTCGAAATCATGCTGAGCATCCGCGAGGACGGGGAGGAGCGAGAGGCAGCCGAGGAAAACGAGGATCGTAGGGAAGAGATGAATGCCCAGGAAGCTCACGACCCAGTAGGCTCTTCCCGAGGTCGCTCGGAAATCGACGTATCGCCAATCTTCGTGATCGAAGCCGCTCCAGCCGCGCGCCCAGTTCAGTGTGAGCCTACCGGCCCAGAGCAGCAGCAGCAGGACGACGATGATACCGCTCAACCTCAGGGGGTGCGCGGTCAGGAAGCCGGTTAGGATCCAGTATCCGGCGATGAACGGCGGCGCGACGCTCCAATAGGGATCGTAGGTACTCGAGTTGTTGAAAACGACGCTGAAGAAGAAGACTACGATCGTCGCGGCGACGTCGCCCGTAGCAGCCGCGGCGACGGACGAGGAGACGAAGGGATTGCCGGCGGCGGCACGGAACACGACGATCCCCACAATGATCCCGACAGCTGCCGCGAGGAGGTAGACCGCTGCGCAGATGAGCAGCGCTCTCGCCGACCCACTTCGTTCGAGTCGCTTCGAGCTCTCACTCATCGGTCTCTGCCTTCGATTTCGCGAACGGTTCTCCGTCGCGCCACATGCGGATGATGATGAGAATGGGAAAGACCACCCAGCTCGCGTTCGCTCCGATCACCGCGAGAATTGCCGGTGACGCATGGGGTCCCCAGATTTCTTCGCTCAAAATGATCGTGACGTTCGTGATCATCACCGTCGAATAGATGACGCTCGGCATTCTGATCCATCGCTTGCCCTTTGTGAACCCATAGATCCCGAACAGATAGAAGGGGCCGAAGAGGACGACGTCGATCCAGATCGTCGCACGCCACCAAACAGGCCTGGCAAGGAGCAGCGGATCGAAGGTCCGTCCCCACCAATGGGAGAGATTCACGAGGAATGGGGGCGGCCACACGGGATAGCTGAAATGAGAGACATCCGGTATCACGATCTGCTCCAGATCGAAGAAATAGGTGATGAAGAGGATGTTGAACAGGAAATAGGCTACGATCGCAATGTCGAGCGGGCGCTTGCGCAGAGGCGCGATATTGTCCATGGCTCAGCCCTCTTTTCGGCGTGTTAACCGGAACAATAGCAACCTTGCCTGCCGATGTCAAACGCAGTAATCTTTGATCACGTACAGGAGGGATGTGAGATGAGCTACTATTTTTCGAAGCGGATTCGTACGAGCTTCGATTCGGGAATCGACCGGGTCACTGAAGCTCTCAAGAAGGAAGGCTTCGGCG
Source organism: uncultured Spirochaetales bacterium (assembly GCA_964506755.1). Classification (GTDB taxonomy): domain Bacteria; phylum Spirochaetota; class Spirochaetia; order DAHUYW01; family DAHUYW01; genus CAZDMH01. The sequence continues at coordinate 124,768 of CAZDMH010000014.1, read as the reverse complement.
TCCTGACTGAAATCGACGTTCCCGCAGTGATGAAGAAGAAACTGGGCGTTTCCATGAAGCCCTACAAGATTCTCGGAGCCTGCAACCCTCAGTTCGCCCACAAGGCGCTCGAGATCGAGAACAAGATCGGGACGATGCTGCCGTGCAACGTCATCGTTCAGCAAGTTACGGACGAGGAAATCGAGGTAGCGGCCGTCGACCCGATCGCTTCGATGCAGGCGGTCGTCAATCCGGCTCTTGCGGAGGTGGCGAACCAGGTACAAGCAAAGCTCCGGGGGGTGGTAGAGTCGCTTTGAGCCTATCTGGAGCGGGGAAATGATCGCGGACCCTTCCGGAGGCAGAGACAGCCTCGAGTTTCCGCGTCGTGCCCCCAACTGTCTGAAATGCCGGTTCTTCAACGTTTCCTGGGATCCGAGCTTCCCGCGCAGTTGCTCGGTCTTCGGGATCAAGTCGCGTGATATGCCGAGCACCCTCGTGTTCCAGTCCACCGGGAAACACTGTCCGGCCTTCCAAGAATCCCCTCGGCTCAAGAAAAACAAATAGTCGCCGTAGGACGTTTTTGGGAGTATACTGGATGTAGGCAAGCAAATGAAACGTGCGTCGTGTCTTGCGGTTTCGTTTCTCTTCGTGCTTTCAGCGGGCCTCCTGTTCGCCCAAGAGCCCGGTGGACACATGCAGTCCGTATTTCCCAGATTCCTCGCCGATCTCATCAATCCCAATCTCGCCTACGTTCTTCTCGTTATCGGTATCATCGGAATCGCGGTGGAGCTCTCGATGCCAGGGATAGGGCTTCCGGGAATCATCGGCGGGCTTTCGCTTCTGATTGCGCTCGTGGCACTCGGTGCTCTCTCTGTGAACTTCGTGGGGGTCCTGATCATACTCTTCTCCCTTGTTCTGTTCGTGGTGGACGTCAAGGCGCCCACCCACGGGATCTTGACCGCCGGCGGCATCGTCGCCCTGCTTGTCGGCTCGTTTCTCCTCTTCCCGTCGAACCCTCCCTTCTCCGCTCGAACCAGGATTTCGCCGCTCCTCATCGGGGCAATGACCGTGCTTCTCGGGGGCGTGCTGACAGCGGTAGTAGCTATAGGTGCGAAGGCGCAGAGGCGGAAGATCACCGTCGGCAGCGAGACGCTCGTCGGGCAGCCCGGTGTCGCTCTGACCGACGTAGGCTCCACCGGAACCGTACGGGTGGCCAACGAGGAGTGGAGCGCAACCTCGATCGGAGACGAGATCAAGAAAGGGGACGAAATCGACGTTGTGGATGTAAAGGGAGTACATCTGGTCGTCATGCGGAAGCTCTGAAGAGACGGCAGCGGGAGGGAGTATGTCATTGGGAATCGTGCTTTGGGCCATTGCGGTGCTCGCATTCGTGGGGATTGTCCTATCGTCACTCAAGGTCGTTCGTGAATATCAGCGGCTCGTCGTCTTTCGCCTCGGGCGCTCGGTCGGGGCGCGTGGGCCGGGGGTCGTCTTTCTGATACCGATCGTCGATCGTGCCGTCTGGGCCGATCTGCGGGAGCAGTACCTCGAGATACCACGGCAGACCTGCATCACAAAGGACAACGCCCCCATCGATATCGATTTTCTCATCTACTCCCGCGTGATGGATCCTGCGCTTTCGGTCATACAGGTTCGCAACTTCGCCGGCGCGAGCCAGGGGATCGCCACGACGACTCTACGCGCCGTTATCGGCGATATCCCGCTCGATGACGTTCTCGCAAAACGCGAGGACATCAACCGAGTGCTGCGTGCGAAGCTGGACGAGGTCACGGAGCGCTGGGGCGTCAAGGTGACGAGCGTCGAGATCCGAGAGATTGTCCCGCCGAAGGACATTCAGGACGCGATGAACCGGCAGATGTCGGCCGAGCGAAACCGCCGTGCGATGGTTACCGAATCGGAGGGCAAACGGCAGTCTACGATTCTCGTCGCCGAGGGAGACAAACAGTCGATGATTCTCAAGGCTGAAGGAGAGCGCCAGTCGGCAGTTCTCAAGGCCGAGGGGTTCGCGCTTGCGCTCGAGAAGATATTCGGTGCGGCGAAGGGCGTCGATACCAAGACGATGGCTCTTCAGTATCTGGATGCCTTGAAAACGATCGGAGCAAGCCCGTCGACGAAGTACTTCTTCCCTATGGAGTTGATGGAGTTTCTCAAACCGCTCAAGAGCTATGTTCAACAGGCCCGCGAGGGGGCATCGAATGCCTCAGGCGAGGGCGGTGCGCCGACGAAAACCGGTCCGGATCGGAGGCCGGGGTCCGGCATCCACGTTGCCTCCGGCTCGGAAGGGGACACCGGAGAGGCGGCGGGCTAGTTCGACTTGCCTCGATCGTAGTGAGCTGCCCATTCGGTAACTTCCTCAAGATGCTCCCTCAGCACCTGCAGCCCGAAATGGCGTGAACCGAGCGCTTGATTGCGCTCTACGACTTCCTGATACTGCCGCTCGTCGGTGAGGAGCTCCCAGATTCTTTCGGCGGCGTCCGACAGGCGCTTTGTCGGCAGCTCGCGGAGCCCGTTCGCACCCTTTGGCTTCAGTGAGGTATCGCCGAGTGAGACGACCGCGAACCCGAGCGGCGCGATGTCCTCTTTGAACACCGGGTACTCGAAGACAGCAACCGGGAGCAGGGAGGCCGCGATTTCCAACAGCTGATTGCCGAACCCCTCCCACCGGGTCGGGTAGAGAGCGAAATCCGCGGCGGCGTAGCAGTCGGGATAGAGCGCAAATTTGCCTGAGCCTTCATTTCTTCGCGGCATGACTGCGTCACCGACATATTTCCAGGTAATTCCCATCCGCCGAAACTGCTCGAACACTGCATCGCGGTATTGATGGAACGAGCGCTCCGGCCGTCCGGCAAGAACGAGGACGACTTTCGTCTTCTCTGAGACTCTCAATCCGTTGTAGAGCCTCTTGCCTTCATACGTGCTCATTCGCGCCGCAACCTCACGACACAGCGCTCCGGCCAGCTCGACCTGCTTATTGGGAACAATCCGGGTGGAGAGCAGAAGAACAACCTCCTCTTCCCCGACCCCCCAGAGCTGTCTCAGGCGTCGGCGAAGAGCCGCCCGTTCAGACTTCTCGAACGGGTCCGCGAAATCGAGTGTGTCGTGAATCACCTCGGTCGGTATCCCACGCTCCTCGAAGAACCGTCGGTCTCGGTTGTTGATCGACCAGTGGCGCAGGTTCGGCATCTCGGGAGGGAAGTAGTCGACCAGGACCCGCCGTGCGTAGTAGCAGGTCGGAGTGAACTTGTAGGCGCCTTCGCTCCGAACATCGTGGTGAATGGCGGCGCACGGGATCCCGCTCTCTCGGATATAATCGGCGAGCGCAATCGTGGCTGCCGGATGAATCGGAAGCGAGAAGATGTTGTGCACGAAGACGAGATCGGGAGCGTAGCCCCCGATCTCCTCCCGCAATCGGTCGAGCAGGTTGGCGGCACTCTTCGCGCTCTTGGCCCTGATTCGGTCGGCCGATTCATCACCCTTCCGTGCGGGGTCGAACAACCCCCGCATGAGGCCGACCACCTCCCTGCGTTCGAACTCGAGCTCCGGTATCGTAATGTCCGCCCAGCCGTAGGCCGAGGCGATCGCCACTTCGTGGCCCATCTCCACAAGGAGCTTCGCTCGTTTGGCCATTTCGAGTGACACTCCGTCCGTCCCGGCCGACTCACCGGCATCGATAGCTGCTTCCCTGTCGTTGCCGACACCCGGTCCGGAGCGAAAATGAATGATGAGTACTTTCACGGAAATCTCCTCTTCTGCTGGATATCGCTCGCCTGATGTTCAGACGAACGCGCGCATTCCCCGCGGCCCGGTTTACGAGCACTCGAGGCGCATGGTACCCTTTTCCCACAGTCCCATACTATAACGAACAAATCACAAAACCGGGAAGTTACAGTGAACATTGACGAGCCCCGGCGTATAGACGCCGAGAAAGAGGGGCAGGGCAGCGCCTACCTCGACCTCTTGAAGAACCGAATCGATATTCGAGCCATTCCGTTCAGCGACCGCGGCTCGCGTCTCCTCATCTATCTTGCGGAACATGGAGGGAGTCTTCTAATCCGGCTTGCTGAACGGTTGGTCCACCTTCAGCCGGATGTCGAGGCCTACCTGAAACGTCCCCCCTTCATCAGTGATCTGCGACTGACCGGGGAAGACGGCGAGCCGGTCAAGCTCGTGCCGGAGACCCATCCGTACGTACTCTATTTTCCGAACGGGCACGGGAAAATCGGTCTGGTCTTCCAATCGCCCAACACTCTCGCTTTCAGCATACCGCAGGGCTCCAGATTGGGGCTGAGCTTTCACGTCTCCCCGCTCTACTGGACTGAGACGAGAGACGGCGGCGCATTCAAGGGTGTGAAGAATCTGCACTATGAAACCAACGGGAGGGTCGAGAGGAATGAGATTCTTCCCGACCGCGGCGGCTATCATGTAGACTTCGTAGTATCAGGGGGCGAAGACGACATGATCAAGGTTTCGATCGGCGAGAACGGTGAATCATTCGAGCCTCCGGCGCCCTTCTCTGCCGCTTTCGAAGCCGCCCGCTCGCGATGGCTCGAATGGTTCAATCGGGTGCCCGACGTGCCGGAGGACCACCGTCCGACCTACGCGCTCGCCTGGTGGATCATGGCAAACAACTTGATCAGCCCGAGAGGCAAGGTGACCCACGAGGCCATGATGCCGTCCAAAACCAGCTATGTGGGCCTGTGGCTCTGGGACAACGCGATGCATGCGCTTGCCTATCGACACGCCGACATCGAGCTCGCCAGGAATCAAATCCGGGCGATCCTCGCGAATCAGCTGGAAGACGGGATGCTGCCGGACGCGATATTCGATGAGGGCGTCGTTGCATCGATCGATCACCCAATCTACGCCGAGGTAACGAAGCCTCCGATCCTGGCGTGGGCTGCGATCAAGCTTCACGAGTCTGCGCCCGATCTGGAGTTTCTTCGTGAGATCTATGTCCCGCTCGTCCGGTGGAACGCGTGGTGGTTCAGTATGAACGACGATGACGTCGACGGGCTCGTTCAATACAACCACCCCTACTCATCGGGTATGGACGACAACCCTACATGGGACTACGGGATGCCGGTCGAATCCCCTGATCTCAACACCTATCTGTGTGTTCAGATGCAATCGCTCGCGGATATCGCAGAAGCGCTTGGCCTCCAAGGGGATGCTGCCATGTGGCGAAAGCGCTCCAAGGCAATCGTCAAACGCATGATCGAGGATCTCTGGGACGAGGATTCGGGCCTCTTTCGGCCCAGCTGCGAAGGTAAACCGATACCGGTGGTATCTCCCATCTGCCTGTTCCCTCTCTGGACCGGTGAGCTGCCTGATTCCTTAAGCAAGCGCCTGATAGCCCATCTTGCCGATCCGAAGGAGTTCTGGGGGGACTATCCCATCCCATCGGTAGCTCGCAACGATCCGCACTACGAACCGACGGTGATGTGGCGAGGACCGGTTTGGGTCAACGTAAACTACTTTTTCATCGAGGCATTGCGCACGGTCGGCGAGCACCGTATGGCCAAAGAGCTTCTGGAAAAGACCGTCGGACTCGTATCGCAGAACCCGAGCATCTACGAATACTATGATTCTATGACCGGCCAACCTCAGGCAACTGCAGCCGACGCGTTTGGCTGGACTGCGGCGCTCTTCATCGACCTCGTGCTTCAGGGAGGAGGGACGGTTGATCAGACCTAGGGCCGCAGCGTCAAGCCGGCCCAAGACGGGGCGCCTAGGGCGGCGAACACTCATCGTCGTCGCAAACGCCGGTCCAATGACCTTTCTCGAAGCAGACGACGGAGCCATAGTTCCGGAACGCAACTCGGGAGGGCTTGTTACCGCCCTTCTGGGTTTGAGCAGAAGAACGGAGCTGAGGTGGATCGCCTGTGCCCGTAAGGCGGCGGATTCACGGTGGGGCGAGGGCGATATAGAGTTGGGAGAGACCGGTGGGAAACTCTGGCTGAAGCTCCTCCGACCGTCAAAGGAAGCCTATCACGGGTACTACAGCATCATCGCGAATCCTCTGCTCTGGTTTCTCCAGCATTCTATGTGGGATGTGCCGAAGCAGCCGATCATCGATCGGACGACCTGGCACGCATGGAACGAAGGTTACGTTGCAGTCAATCGCCTCTTTGCAGAAGCGGTCGTTCAAGAAATCGAAGCGGCCCGGAGTCGGCCGCTCGTCATGATTCAGGATTACCATCTCTATCTCGTCGGGAGAAACATTCGCGAGGGTTTCAGGGGAAGACGTCAGCCGAGCCTCCTGCACTTCATCCACATACCATGGCCGGGGCCGGAGTACTGGCATATCCTTCCGTCTGCGATGCGGACGGCCATACTCGACGGGTTGTGCAGCGTCGATGTGCTCGGGTTTCAGACGAGGCTCGACGCCCTCAATTTCCTGCGGACCTGCGAGTCACATCTCCACCATTCACGCGTCTCGTATCGCACGGGGCAGGTCGTCTACAAGGACCATATTACCCACGTGCGCGACTATCCGATCTCGATCGACGTCGAGTCCCTCAAGAAGCAAGCGCAGTCGGAGGAGGTGGCCGCACATCTCGAGGAGATTTCATCACTTACCGGAGATCGTCGGCTCATTGTCCGTATCGAACGGATCGAACCGAGCAAGAACATCGTTCGAGGATTTCTCGCCTTCGAGGAGCTGCTGTCGACCCATCCTGAGTACCGGGAGCGCCTGCAGTTTCTCTCCATCCTCGTGCCCTCACGGCTCGAGATGGAGGAATATCAGACCTACCTCGACGAGGTTATGGCGGTTGTCGGGCGGATCAACGCGGCTTTCACCCACAGCGGATGGGAACCGATACGTCTTCTCGTCGGCGACGACTACGCGCGGGCCATCGCAGCCCTCAGACGCTACGATATCCTGCTCGTCAATCCCATCGCCGACGGTATGAATCTGGTCGCCAAGGAGGGGCCGATCGTCAATGAACGCGACGGGGTTTTGGTACTTTCGGAACACGCCGGGGCCCGCCAACAGCTCGACGTGGGGGCATTGATAATCCCACCCTGCGATGTCTATTCGACCTACCAGGCTCTTCTAGAGGCGCTCACCATGGGACCCGAGAAGCGAGCGGAGCTCATCGGCAAACTGCGAAGGGTAGTCGAGCGGGAGGATATCTTTCACTGGATGGAGCAGCAACTCGATACGGTCTTCAGCCTGAGGAAGTGAGGCGGAGCATGGAGAAGCCGCTGACCGCGATCGTTCACTACTCCTCACCTCCGGTCGTCGGCGGTGTGGAGGCCGTCATGAGGGCCCAGGCGGAGTCATTCATCGGCCACGAATATCCGGTGAGGGTAGTTAGCGGGCAGGGCGCCGCCGACGCACTGCCCGTGGGAGTCGACTTCATACGTCTCCCGGAGCTGGATTCCCAGCATCCGGCGGTTCTCTCGATTTCGCGAGAGCTCGAAGAGGGAAGGATCCCCGAAGGTTTCGGGCCCTTCAGAGCTCGGCTCCGACAGATGCTCGAAGAGGCGCTGGAAGGGGCCGAGACGATCATCGTTCACAACGTGTTCACGAAGCACTTCAACCTACCCTTCACCGCCGCGCTTGCAGAGATTCTCGAGCACCACAGTTCCCTCCGCTGTCTCGCGTGGTGTCATGACTTCACCTGGACGAGCGACCACTCCCGTCCGAAGGTTCACGAGGGTTATCCCTGGGATCTCCTCCGGACCCGATTAGCAAGGGTCACCTACGTGACCATCTCGGAACGAAGGCAGGTGGAGCTGGCGGGATTGCTCGGATGCGAGAAAGAAGATGTCTCCGTCGTGTACAACGGCGTCGACGCATCGATTCTATTCGGGCTTTCGGGCGTCGGGCTGGCTCTCGTGGAGCGGCTCGGATTGCTCGACTGCGGGCTCAGTCTGCTCATGCCGGTCAGGGTAACCGAGGCGAAGAATGTGGAGTACGCGATTCGGCTATCCGCGGCTTTGAAGCAACGCGGCGCCGATCCGCGGGTGGTTATTACCGGTCCGCCCGACCCGCATGACCCCGCCAGCATGCGCTACTTCGATTCACTGCGAGCGCTCAGGTCTCAGCTCGGTGTCGAGGAGGAGATACGGTTCGTGTATGAATCCGGGGAAGTGCCGGGGCAGCCTCTGTTGATAGGGATGGAAGAGGTGGCACAGCTCTACCGTGCCTGCGACCTTCTCTTTATGCCCAGCCACCGCGAGGGATTCGGCATGCCGATTCTCGAAGCGGGTCTGCTCGGAATCCCGGTTGTCTGCACCGCCGTACCGGCGGCCGAGGAGCTCGGTGGCGAAAGCGCTTTCATCTTCGATCCCAACCTGGATCCCGGGACGCTTGCCGACCGTATTCTCTCGTTCGTCCGTTCAAACCCGATCGCCGCCTTTCGCCTCAGAGTACGCACCGACCTGACGTGGCGGGCGATTTTTCGACAACGGATCGAACCCCTGCTCGCGAGGCCGGCGAGATGATCTCGGAGCGGGATCTGCTCAGCCTCGTGCTTGCCCGGCCTGCGGTATCACTGTTCCTCGACTATGATGGAACCCTCGCGGAGTTCGCGCCTACTCCCGAGCACATCGAGCCCGACCGCGAGGTGGTAGAGCTCCTGACCCGCATGACAGCGTCCCCTCGTATCAGCCCTACTATCCTGAGCGGCAGAAGTCTCGCCGCCGTGGAAGCGCTCATGCCGGTCGAAGGGATGACTCTCGCAGGAAGCTACGGAGTCGAGCTTCGTACCTCAGACGGTGAACGAATCGAGCGACTACGCCGCGAGGAGGTGAGACCCTTTCTCGAAACGCTCATACCGATGTGGAGGGAGGTTTTTGGGGGGGCTCCCGGTTTCTTCCTGGAAGACAAGGGCTGGTCTGTCGCCATCCATGCACGGCTTGCTCGAGCAGAAGACGCCGACCGCGTCCTTACCTCTGCCCGTGATCTTGCAGAGGCAGTGGGGATTCCTGCGGGTTTCCGTCTCCTCGAAGACGACCGGTTTCTCGAGGCCGCACCGCGGGCCGCGAACAAGCGTGACGGGGTGGAGTTCCTCCTGCGACAGAGGGGCATATCAGCGCTGTCCCTCTATTTCGGCGACGACGACAAGGATATCGAGGCCTTCGATGCGATTCACCGAGACGGGGGACTGACAATCCTCGTGGGAGATCGCTATCCGGCAGAAACGTCGGGAGCGGATTGCAGCCTTCCCGACCCCGGCTCCGTGCGCGCTTGGCTTCGTTTGATGCTCGAAAGTATGTAGTCGCGTCGGAAGACTGCTGCAGACCGCGGCAGCGAACTCGCGGCGGGTTGATTTTTTGCAGTGCGCGGGGTAGCTTCACTGCCGAGAGGCATGTCGACATACCAGTTTTTTATCATCCTGCATGGACTGAAAGACGTTCTCGTTTGGCTGGTCCCCCTCGTCGTCGCGATTATCCTTTGCCTTACCGCGCTCGCGATTTCGGCGCGATGGTTCAAGGAGCGCAGGTCGTCGGCAAATGGCGTCTCCGGTCTCGCGGCCAGGGTCGAGGAGATTGAATCACGGCTGACCGCCATAGAGCGGCGCGAAGCGATCGGATCCAACCCGGAAACGCAAGCTCCGAGCCGAGAAAGTGAATCCGGCCAATAGCGGGCGGCCGAGCCCTACTCTCGAGTGTCGATGGTGCGCTCGCCGACAACATGTTCTTTAAGGAAAGAAAATGGCTCTCAATTGCGGTATCGTCGGACTCCCCAACGTGGGAAAGTCGACCATCTTTTCGGCTCTCAGCTCCGCCCCGGCCGAGGCGGCCAACTATCCCTTTTGCACGATCGAACCGAACGTCGGAATTGTCGGTGTCCCCGACGCACGTCTCGCACGGATCGCTGAGATCATCCCACCGGAAAAAATCATCCCGGCCACGGTCGAGTTCGTCGATATTGCCGGCCTCGTGAAGGGCGCCTCGAAGGGAGAGGGGCTGGGCAACCAGTTCCTCTCCCACATCCGCAGCGTCGGAGTCATCGTTCACGTCGTGCGTTGCTTCGAGAATCCCGACATCGTGCATGTGACCGGGAAGGTCGACCCTGCATTCGATATCGAGATCGTGGGCGTCGAGCTCGCTCTTGCCGATCTCGAGACAGTGGAAAAACGTCTCGTGCGTGCCGAAAAGCTCACCCGGGCGCAGGAGAAAGAGGTGGCCAAGTCGGCGAAGGCCGCCATTCCGCTTCTCGAGCAGCTGCGCACCGCGCTCGGAGAGGGCAAACCCGCCCGTTCACTCGGGCTTTCGCCCGAGCAGAAGGCGCTTCTCAGCGACCTTCAGCTGATGACGATGAAGGATCAACTCTACCTCTGCAACGTCGACGAGTCGGGTCTTACGGAATTTCTCGAAGGGAAGGAGCCGGAGACGGTTTCTCGGGTGCGGGTCATCGCCGAGCAGGAAGGCTCGGAGGTGATCGTCGTGTGCGGCCAGCTCGAGGCGGAGATTGCGGCACTGGGATCGGAGGAAGACAAGAGGCAGTTCCTCGAGGAGGCGGGGCTCAGCGAATCCGGCCTCGATCGGCTAATCCATGCCGGCTACCGTATGCTCGGTCTCAGGACCTACTTCACGGCAGGCCCGAAAGAGGTTCGCGCGTGGACCATCAATGCCGGCGAGAAGGCACCGCAGGCGGCCGGTGTCATCCATACCGATTTCGAAAAGGGCTTCATCAAGGCCGAGGTATATCACTGCAACGACCTCTTCGAGCTCGGTTCGGAGCAGAAGGTTCGGGAGGCCGGAAGACTTCGAATAGAGGGAAAGGACTACGTCGTCCAAGACGGCGACATCATGCACTTTCGATTCAACGTGTGAGGGAGATGAAGGGAGACAGGCTCTACGACGTCATCGAGTTCATTCTCAACGAGGCATCGGAGCAGGAGCTCGAGGTTGTACGGTCGGCGCTGAAGCGGCGGGTCGAGGGCAAACGCGCCCATGGTGCGATGGGGGTCGATCCGGGACGCATTGCACGGCGAACGGCGTCCAGCATACGGGAGCAACTCGGACTGTCGATTGACCAGATTCGGTCGATGGTAACGAGCTTCGCGGCCGAAACCTTGAAAAAGCAGGCGCCTGAGTTGACCGACGCTCAGATTCACGAGCTGCTCGATTCCTGGATACCCGAGAACCGGGAAGCTCAGGCCGGCAGCGATCGGGGGTCAGAAGACGATAGCGCGGACCGGTCCCCCGCGTCTGAATCGGCCGTCGGTGAAAGCAAGAAAACCGCTTCGAGAGGCAAGGGCAGAGCCCCCCGCAAGGGCACCACCCGCCTCAAACCCGATGTCATCTTGACGATGGTGACACAGTTTCTCGCCTACGGTGACGAGTCGATGAGCGTTTCCGAGCAGGTGAAGCTGAATCAGGAAATACCGGATTGGCAGCGCCGCTATTGGGAGCAATTCTCGCCGCGTATCAGGGAGCTGCTCTCTCTCCATCTACGGGGCGAGATCGACCGTGCCACCTGCCTCGAACGCGTCTGCGCCGACCTCGGCATAGATGCCGATTTCTCGAAGTAGAGCTACGTCAGGCAATCATGAATTGCCCCGACCGTGCTCGACAAATGCCGTTCCTTGACGAGGAAATATGAGGCGACCTCGGAGGCTCCCGAGGAGATCATTTCGATATTGACCTCGTTGTCACTGACTGCCGAATAGACCTTCGCGGCGAGGCCCGGCGTCTCATTCAGGCCTTCTCCCACGACTCCGACGACCGCCAGATCGTCGAGATGGTCGAGCTCATCGATGAAATCCTCGGTAAGAGAGTCGATCGCCTTCTGGCCCTTCCGCACGTCGCCTGTCTTGAGCAGAAGGTTGACACAGTGCTGGGAGGTTATGAAGCTGTAGATCTCGATTCCGGATTCGTGCAGCTTCTGGCCGATCTCGACAATCACGTCGGGTCGATAGCCGACGCCCGTGCCCTGAATCTTCAAAATCGAAATGTCGCGGTCATATGTCACGCTCTTGATGACGTTCTTTTCAACCTCCGGCTTCGCGGCTATCTCTGTTCCGCTTGCGCTCGGATTCTCCAGGTTTTTCACAAAAAGCGGTATGCGCTTCCGAATGAGGGGAGACACTGTTCGCGGGTGGAGGATCTTGGCCCCGAAATATGAAAGCTCGGCCGCCTCTTGGTAGGAAAGACGCGGAATGAGTCGTGCGTTGGCAACCATTCTTGGGTCCGCAGTCATGAAGCCGTCGACATCTTTCCAGACCTCCAGGCGGTCCGCTTCCAGCCCGTCCGCAATGACTGCAGCGCTGTAATCGGAGCTGTTGCGCCCGAGGAGCGTGGTTTCGCCCCGCTCGTTGCATCCGAAGTATCCGGTGACGACCGGAATCGCGGTCTCCATGAGCGGCAAGACATTCCCTTGGAGATTCTCCCGGATGATGGGGAACCGTGGTGCAGCGGCCTCGTAGTCGTCGCTCGTGACGATGCCGATGTCATCGGACTCGAGTGCTTCAGCCGGGATACTGTTCGACTCCAGGACTCCGGCGAAGAGATGGACCGACATCCTTTCTCCGTAGCTCATCACTTTCGCTTTGGTGCGCGGGCTGACCTCGCCCGTATACGAGGCACCGTAGAAGAGACGTTCGAGCTCGGCAACTTTCTGGTCGATCCTTGCCATCACCCTCTCATGCACCTTCGTGTCTTCGATGCAGGCGTCTGCAAGCTCCTGATGTCTTGCTCGTATCCTCTTGATCGAAGAGGCCACACCCGTCTCGTTCCTGCGGGCATCGTGAAGGCTCTGTGCGAGAGTATCGGTAATCTTGTGGATTGCAGACAGCACGACCACCTTGGGTTCGTCGTCCATCCGCACGGCGTTGAGCACCGAGCGCGTAGAATCGCTGTCACGAAAGCTCGCTCCGCCGAACTTCATAACTTTCATCGTGAAACTCCTTCGTTTGTCAGAGTTTCCGCATGAACTGGTGGACTCGATCCTGGTGGCCGGGCATCGGCTCGTGGCCGAAGTCCGGATAGATCTCGACGTTTTTCGTCGAAGTGATTTTGTTATACGCGGCAAACTGGGTCGACGGTGGACATACATCATCCATCAGGCCGACTGCCAGCACGACCTCCGCCCGAATTCGCGGGGCCAGGTGTTGGACATCAATGTATCCGAGACGCGTGAAAACTTCTCGCTCGCGATTGTGTTGAGGATCGAATCTGCGGAAGTACTCCTCTATTTCTGAATATGCGCGTTCCGTTCTCTCGAGGTCCCACGCCCGCTTGTAGTCGCTGAGGAAGGGATAGATCGGCGCAGCCCGCTTGATTCGAGGCTCGAGGGCAGCGCAGGCGATCGTAAGCCCGCCGCCCTGCGAAGCACCGGTTGCTCCGATGCGCTCTTCGTCGACCTCGTCCATCCGCATCGCGATCCGTGCCAACTCGACGGTGTCGAGAAATATCTGCCGAAAGGCCAGATTTTCGGGCGAGTCATCGAGTCCGCGGATGACATGACCTCGGAGGGTCGTCCCCTTCACTGCGCTTGAGTCGTTGGAGAGGCCGCCCTGTCCTCGGCAATCCATGGAGAAGACACTGATGCCTTCCGCCGCCCAATGGAGCTTGGAAGCCCAATCTCCGGAGCTCATGCTGTAGCCGTGAAACTCGAGGAGCGCAGGATGCGGCTCCTGCACCTGTCTCGGGCGAAGGTATTTCGCATGGATTTTTGCGCCGCGGACTCCGGTGAAATAGAGGTCGTAACAGTCAGCGACAGAGGTTTCGAAATCGCTCTTTTCGAGATGAACGTCTGGGGCCAGGGCGTCGAGCTCTTCAAGGGCCCTTTGCCAGTAGTCGTCGAAATCGTCGGGGCGCGGGTTCGTGCCCTGGTAGGCGGGGAGCTGCTCGAGAGGCAAATCGGTAAGACGCATACAATTCCTTCAAAAGTAATAACAATTATGATCGGAAATCAAGGATCGCGAATAGAAGTTGCTGTTAGTAGGAGTATTTCCCGTGTATTTGCGCGATGACGTCCCGAATTGCGAGGAACAGCTCCACGAGCTCGGGATCAAACTGCTTTCCTTTCTGATTCTGAATATAGTCGTGGACCAGGTCTTCGTCCCAAGCTTCCTTGTAGGCCCGTTCTGACACAAGCGCGTCATAGACGTCCGCGAGCGAGACGATGCGGGCGGAGATGGGTATCTCATTTCCGACTTTGCCGGGTCCGAACCGGACGTCCGTCGCGAAGATATCGTTGACCCGCCCCGGATATCCCTTGCCGTCCCAGCGCTCATGGTGGTTGAGGACGACCTCCTGGGCAAGCCGGTCCCAGGTGGAACGTGCCTGCTTGAAGAGACGGGCTCCGTAAATCGTATGCATCCGCATCGCTCGAGTTTCTTCCTCCGTCAGCTCGCCGGGCTTCTTCAGAATAATGTCACTGATTGCGACCTTCCCGACGTCGTGGAGCATCGCGGCCGTCCTCAATATTTCCTTGGTGTTGCGGATCTCCGATTCGGGAAGACCTTGCTTGCGGCCCCACCGGTCGTAGAGCTCGACGCAGTAGGCTCCAACGCGTTTCGCGTGGTTGCTTGTTTCGAACGGGTCGCGAAGCTCGGCAAGCTCGACCATTCGAAGAACCATCTCTTGAGAAAGCCTTGCCTGTTCGATCGTGTTCGCGGCGCTTCGGGCGAACTGGAGGATGAAGATGCGATCCTGCTCTGAAAAAGGGATGACCGTTCCCGCTTGAGTCTTGGCGTTGATCAACTGTAGGACTCCGACGGTGGTCTCATCACGGGTTTTGAGAGGCACGATCAGCATCGATTGGGTCTTGTACTGCGTCTTGTAGTCGTAGGCAGGGTTGAACGAGAAGGAGACGCTGCTTTTGATATGGTAGACATCGTCGATCAACAGCGATTCACCCGTCTCGGCAACATAGCCGGCCAGCGAATCCTTGTTTACCACGAGGCTCTCTTGGGAGTACAGGTACTTATTCTCGGCCTTTCCGCCGGCAAAAAGGGTATCGTTTTGAACGAAGCTGAAATAAAGCCTTTCTCCGACCTTCAGGTACAGCGTACCCGCATCCGCATTCACGAAACGGCGCGCCTCCGTCAGTACCGCCTCGAGCAGCGAGTCGAGCTCCTTGATATTGTAGATGCTCTCGACGGTTTCGATGAGACGCTCGACCGGGCGCGGCGGCAGCCGCTGTTGATCGGTTGTCGGCGCCGGTGTGCCGGGCATGCGGCGACTGTCGCGAAGCGTTAGAGCGCGCTGGTATAAGGACATCCAGTCTCCATTTTACGTGATTCCGCCGCCCTCAGCAAGCTCGACCGCTTGCCGGGGACGATTAGACACTCATGGCACTATGGGATTTTCACCGGCGGCTGTCAACAGCGAAAGAGTTTTTCGGTGCCCGTATCGAGCATCTGTAGTCTACATTTGGCGGAGGCAACCAGTCGAGCGTCTCGACCTTGACCGCTTGGCACCAACGAGGCAGAATCCACTTCCATGAGTAAATCCAAATCGACAGCGGTTCGAGTGGACCAGCACCTTTGTTGTGCTTCGGGGTTGTGCGTGCGTGAGCTTCCCGAGTTGTTTCGCTTCAGAGAGGGGATCAAGCGCGCCGACGTCGTGTCGAAAGCCGTGCCGGCTCATCTCGTCCAACGAGTGCGCTTGGTTGCAGAACGTTGCCCGGGGAGGGCGATCATTCTGCTCGAGCCGGGGATATCCGCCCCCCGCTGAGGTCGAATGCGCTGCCCAGGAGGCGGGCAGCCTGGATGGTAACTCTTCGAGGCGCCGCGAATCGACCGGCCGGGAGACGGTTTCCGGCTGGACGAGCACGGCGGGGACGCGTATAGTAGTCGCGGTTCAAGCTATGACATTTGCGAGCAGCGCCGCTCGAATAGTAGTTGCAGAAGACGAAGCAATAAACCGGATGTACCTCGTTGCCCTTCTCGAAAAGGAGGGCTATACATGTATTCCGGCCAGAAACGGATCAGAAGCAGTTGAGGCTTTTCGTGGCGGCGGCATTTCGGCGGTACTCATCGACTTCAGAATGCCGATCATGGACGGCCTGGAGGCGGTTCGCGAGATCCGCCGTCTCGAAGCCACTGAGGAAGGTCACGTTCCGATCATCATGCTGACCGCCTATGACGAGGAGCGTGATCTCGAGGCGTCGCGCGCGGCGGGTGCCGATCGCGTTCTTCGCAAACCCTTCTCGGAAATCGGGCTTGTCGAAATGGTCGCCCATGCGGTGTCCGGCGGGCGTACGGGCAAGTTCGATTAGGGGCGGAGGATCAGCAGAGTCTCCGGAGAATCGGGAGTCTGGTCAGCATACGGAGGATGTGTGGGCAGGATACGCGTGAGAATTTGGAACGAATATCGTCATGAGCGCGAGCGAGACGAAGTGTCACGGATCTACCCGAAAGGGATACACGAGACGATAGCAGAGCGACTTCGGGCGTCTCCCGACTTCGAGGTTGAAACCTCTACGCTCGACGAACCGGAGCATGGACTCGGCGAGAAGGCGCTGGAGAATACCGACGTGCTTTTCTGGTGGGGGCACGGGGCACACGCGGAGGTGCAGGATGGAATCGTCGATCGAGTTGCCCAGCAAGTGCTTGCAGGGATGGGGTTGGTCGTGCTGCATTCCGCGCACTACTCGAAGATCTTTCGCCGGTTGATGGGCACGAACTGCTCGCTTGTTTGGCGCGAGAGCGGGGAAAAAGAGCGGGTCTGGAATCTCGCGCCCGCTCATGAGATAACACAGGGCATCGGAGACTACTTCGAGATTCCGCATTCGGAGATGTACGGCGAGCGTTTCGACATTCCCCAACCCGACAAGCTGATCTTCGTCTCCTGGTACTCAGGAGGGGAGGTCTTCCGAAGCGGCTGCGTTTGGGAGCGCGGTCACGGACGGATATTCTATTTCGGTCCCGGCCACGAAACCTATCCGATCTACCACGACGCGAACGTGCAACGAGTGCTCGAGAACGCTGCCCGATGGGCTCGCCGTCGTATCAGCAGAAGTACGAACGAGGCCCCGAATCGGCCGTCGCCGATCGAGGGAGGGGCATTATGGACACGGTAAAGACTCGGGTAGCGGTCATCGGAGCAGGGGCGATTTCACCGACACACTGTCAGGGGATCCGAAGCCATCAGTCTGCCGAGCTCGTAGCCATAGGTGATACCAATCGAGAGAGGGCCGAGTCGCTCGCAAAAGAATACGGTGTTCCGCGCGTCTACACCTCGATCGACGAGCTGCTCGAAGACCAAGAGATAGAGGCGGTCTCTATCGCGCTCCCGACCTATCTGCATGCGCCCATCGCCATTGCCGCGCTGGAGGCGGGCAAGCACGTCCACATGGAGAAACCGTTTGCGTTGAACCGGCAAGAAGCCGCCGACGTAATAGCTGCGGCGAAGGCGAGCGGAAAGATCATGATGGTCGGCATGAATCAGCGATTCACCTCCGAGGCACAGAGCATCAAAGCGCTCATCGATCGAGGAGCGCTCGGTGAGATTTACTTCGCAAAGGCATTTTGGAATCGCCGTTCGGGTATCCCGAGCTTCGGCACCTGGTTCGGAGACAAGAAACGATCCGGCGGCGGGGCGCTGCTCGACATAGGGGTGCACGTGCTCGATCTCTGTCTGTCGCTCATCGGAAATTTCGAACCAGTGTCGGTTTCTGGATTCAGCTACTCGAAGTTCGGAAATCGAGGGCTCGGCGAGGGGGGCTGGGGACGCTCGGAGAAGCTCGAGCGGATTTTCACGGTGGATGACCTGAGCGGTGCCCTGATCCGCCTAGAGGGTGGCGTTACCGTCCAGCTCGAGGCGGCCTGGGCGAGACACCAGGAATCGCGTGACATTCACAACGTCGAGCTCTTCGGCACCGAAGCCGGAGCAAGCGTCTTTCCCCCGCGGCTCTACGAGTTCGGCAACGATGGGATCGGCTACCGGATCAGCGAGCCTTCATCGAGCTCTGCGCGCTACGGACACTTCAACCGGTTTCACAACTGGATCGACGCCGTCCGTGGTACGGAGGCTCCGGAATGTACGCTCGAACAGGCGTTTACCGTTCAGCGCATTATCGATGCCATCTACGAGTCGGCAACCACCGGTGCTGAGGTCAGCCTCGCGGGCAGCGAATCACCTTCGTAGCCGCCCTACGACGGGTCGGAGATTCCTCCAAACGAGATGTGTTTCGTCTCTAGAAACGCATCGAGGCCCTCGCTTCCCAGCTCCCGCCCCTGTCCGCTCTCCTTCATTCCGCCGAAGGGGGCGTTGCTCGTCGACGGAACTGAATCGTTGATACCTATGGTTCCCGCGTCCAGGCCCTCTGCGAGTCGCCAGGCACGACCAAGATCCGTGGTATAGGCGTAGGCTGCGAGTCCGTAGGGTGTGTCGTTCGCCTGTCGAATAACCTCGCCTTCGCTGTCGAACGCGCAGACAGGCGCAATCGGCGCGAAGGTTTCCTCCAGCATGCAGGCTGCCGTCGCCGGAACATCCGCAAGCACCGTCGGCTCGAGATAGTAGCCGTCGGAACGATCGGCCCGTTTTCCGCCGCATAGCACCCGCGCGCCGCTTTCGCGTGCATTTTCGATGTGTGCCAGCGCCGTCTTGAGTCCCTCCTCGTTCACGAGCGGTCCGATATCTACCCCCGCCTCCAAACCGTAGCCTACCTTGAGGCGCTTCGCCTGTTCGACGAAGCGCCGGAGGAACTCCTCGTAGATCGAGCGTTCCACGTATATCCTGTTCGCAGCGATGCAGGACTGCCCGGTGTTACGGAATTTCGTAATCATTGCCCCCTCCACCGCCTGGTCCATGTCTGCGTCGGCAAAAACAATCACCGGGGCGTGGCCCCCGAGCTCGAGGGAAAGCTTGGTGACCGTCGGGGCCGAGCCTGCGATGAGCGTTCGACCCACCTCGGTGGATCCGGTGAAGCTGATCTTCCGGCAGGCTGGATTCGACAGCAATTCGTCGGCAATCGGCTTCGCAGGGCCGGCGATGACCTGGAAAACGCCCCTCGGTACCTTGGCGGTTTCGAAGCATTCGGCGAGGAGAAGCGACGAGAGCGGAGTCTGGCTCGCGGGTTTGAGTATGACGGTGCAGCCGGCTGCGAGCGCGGGCGCCACCTTGCGAGCTGCCAGCACCAACGGGAAATTCCAAGGGGCTATCGCCGCGACCACACCTACCGGTTGGCGAAGGACGAGATGACGCTTCCCCGCCGCCTGATGCGGTATCACCCGACCGTAGGCGCGGCGTGCCTCCTCGGCAAACCAGCGGAAATGGTCGATTGTCATGCCGACCTCGCCGAGACCCTGGGCGAGCGGTTTCCCGTTTTCCCGGGTGACGATTCGGGCGATTTCGTCGCGTCGCTTGCTCACCTCGCTGACGACGCCGAGCATGAGGTCGGCACGCTGCATCGCGGTAAGCGCCCGCCACGCCGGGAACGCCTGTCCGGCTGCGGCGATCGCTTCTCGCGTCTCCTTCGTACCGGCGGCAGGTATCTCCGCCATGACCTCCCCATTGCCGGGGTCTTTCACATTGAAATGATTGTCCAGGTCGACCCACTTTCCGTCCAAATACAGCTTCTTTCTTTCCATGCAACTTCTCCCTTCACCATCAAGGATGCGAGCGGCAGCGGCCGGCTTTGAGCAGCGACACCTGAGGTGACCGTTACTTCGGGACCTTTTCCCAGTCCTTGAGGAACGTCTCGATACCGATATCAGTCAGCGGATGATCATAGAGCATCGAAAGCACGTCGAAGCTCATCGTGCAGATATCACAGCCCGCCAGGGCGGCGTCGAGAACGTGGATTGGGTGGCGTATCGCCGCCACGATGATTTCGGTTTCGTATCCGTAGTTGTCGTAGATTGTTCGGATCTGTTCGGCCAGCTCCATTCCGCGATGTCCCACGTAGTCGAGCCGTCCGACGAAGGGGCTGATGTAGCTCGCCCCGACTTTCGCCGCGAGCAGGGCCTGAAGCGGAGAAAAGGTGACCGTCACGTTTGTCTTTATCCCGAGTCCCGAAAGCTCCTTCACCGCCTTCAGCCCCTCTTTCATCAGTGGAATCTTGACGACGACGTTGTCTGCGATCTTCACGAGCTCTTTTGCCTCTCCGACGATCGTTGCGGCGTCGAGTCCAACCGTTTCGAGGCTGACAGGTCCCTCCACCATCTTGCAGATCTTGGGGTAGAGCTCCTTCGGGGTCATCCCCGTCTTGGAAACGTGGGTAGGATTGGTCGTAATTCCGTCGATGATACCCCATGAGACGGCCGTTTCCACCTGTTTCACGTCCGCCGTGTCGAGGAAAATCTTCATCTTGCTCGCTCCTTTGCCTTGATAGGAATCCTGCTTGACCGATCGTTCCCGTCGGCGCAATTATTTTCTTATCGTAAAAAATAAAATAACGAAGGTCAACAGCTCCCGCCCGCACAGCGGGCGTTGACACCGGATTCGCTTCGTGTCACCGTTCCTCGCGATAGTAGGCTCATCACTCGACTCAAATTGCACCCTTTCGAATTGAACTTGCGAGGCAGCCGATCGTGGGTCGAACACCGATGTGATGAACGAACGGGCCGACGGGCCGAAACGCTTCGCGGAGAGGGGCGAGCCATGCAGACCGTCGTTTTCGAGGGACATTCTCGATTGCACTTCGAGGAGAAGAAGAAACCGAGGCCGAGCGCGGGGGAGGCGATCATTTCGGTAGCCTACACCGGCGTGTGTGGGTCGGATTTGACTCTGTTCGCCGGAAAGAACCCGCGAGCCAAGATCCCCGTGACGCCGGGACACGAGTTTGCCGGGCGGGTAGAGGAGCTCGCGGGAGACGGGGCGGGCATCACCGTGGGGAGCCGCGTGGCCGTTCTTCCAACGATTTCCTGCGGAACTTGCGCCCTCTGCACTACCGGACGTGACCACCTGTGCCGCAACCTTCGCTTCATCGGTATTCAGATGGACGGTTCCATGGCCGAGTACGTCGCCGCCCCCATCTCGAACCTCTTCCCGGTTCCGGATGCACTCTCCGATGAGGCAGCCGCTCTCACCGAGCCGCTCTCAGTCGCCGTTCATGCAGTTCGGCGAGCGCGCATTCAGGTCGGCGATGGGATCCTCGTCATCGGAGCCGGGCCGATCGGACTCATGGTTGCTCTCACCGCCCGCCTCTCGGGTTGCTCCCGGATCGTCATGACCGAAATAGCACCGCAACGGATCGCGACGGCTCGGAGCTTCGGGTTCGAAACCGTTGCCGTCGACGCCGCGAAGGGAATCGAAGCGCTCCAAGAGTCGCTGCGGGACTTCGAGCCCGAAGTGGTTTTCGAATGCACCGGTCACCCGTCGGCGACGGCCCAGATCGTGGAGCTATCGGCCTTCACCGCCCAGGTCGTAGTCGTTGGGGCATTCAAAGAGCTCGCACCGATGGACCTGTTTCGCTTTTCGCGAAAGGAGCTCAGTCTCGTCGGGTCGTTCGCCTATACTGCAGATGACTTCGCGCGTGCGCTGTCGATTCTCGCGGCGCAGCACCGCCGGTTCGAACCGCTCGTAACGAACGTCGTGCCGCTCGAGCGTGCCCAGGAGGCCATCGATATGATGATCGGAGGACGATGCGTCAAGGTTCTTGTGCAAGTGCCTTCGCGTTGAAGTCCACGTCGCAGGTGAAGAAGCTTCTGCGCGTGGATTCTTCCATAGGCAGCCTCCAAACGGCATCGGCTCGGAACGACCGAGTTGACGAAAACACGCGGTAGTACGTAGACTCATAGAACCGGTTGCTTCACGCGATTTCGGGCCACCCCCCTACCAGCCCGCGTCGGAGGCGAATTTTGAGAGCTCAACAACCGCTGCGAAGCAACGACATTCGCGAGCGAAACGAGAAGCTCGTGCTCCACCTCATCTATACACACGAAAACATATCTCAATCCGAAATGGTGCATCTTACCGGTTTAAAGCCTCCAACGGTGTACCGAATCTTCTCGCTGCTCGAGGAGCGAGGACTCATTTACCCAGTGGGGGAGGCGAGCGTTGCAGCAGATCGCAAGGGCAGGCGCCCTTCTCCCTATTCGGTGGTCCCGTCTGCGCATTACTCTATTGGCGTCGACTTCTGGGCGCGAACTGCAGCGGTCACCCTTTTCGACTTCGCCGGCAAGATAGTCTATCGGCGAAGCACGGTGTTCGAGTCGGAGATTTCTGCGACGGAGGTGACCGAGGAGCTCGTCCGCCTCATCGGGGAGGCAACGCGGAGCGGACAGGTGTCGGATGATAGACTTCTGGGAATCGGAATCGGCGCTCCCGGGGTCGTGGATGTCGAGAACGGCGTCGTCGTCGAGTACGAGCGAATCGGGGGGATGCGGGGATACGATCTCGGTCCTCGGATTGCTGATCGATTCGACATCCCCGTAGAGGTGCACAACAACTGTTCGGTCATCGCTCTCGGTGCTCACCGCTACGGGAGGGCCGAGCGGTATGATTGCTTGGGTGTTCTGCTGGTCCGGTCCGGTATGGGCGGGGCACTGATTCGCGGCGGTCAGCTTTACGTAAGCCAAAACAGAACGGCGATCGAGATCGGTAATTTCCTGGTCACATCGGCAGAGTCGGACTACCTCCTGCGCGAGCGAGGTATTAGGCCCTATGGGGGGCTCAATGAACACCAAAACGGGCAGGTCGCGACCGGTGGACCGCGGCAGGTGCGAGCCACGAAGCTCGAGGATTTCATCTGCGAGGATACGATCTTCCGCACCGTTTCCGCCGCGTGCGGAGTCGAAAGCTGGGAAGAGTTGGACCTTCGGCTGCGGAATGGCGAAAAGGAGATGACGGATGTCCTGGCGCCTTTCGGCGAGCTGTTTTCCAACGCCGCACTGGACTTCTCGTTACTGCTCAATCCCGAAGCGGTCATGATCGTATCCCGATTTCGGAGCCTTTCGGAGTATTTCGGGCGCGAGCTTGCCAGGCGAATGCCGAAGGGGTCCGATTCGGTCCGGATCAACGTCGTTGAAATTCTCTCGGAGGAATATGACGCAACCCTTGCCTGTCGTGGTGCGGCCGATCTCATCCTAGATACCTATTTCTCCGTTCGGCACTAGCATTCCCGAACGATCTGAGCCGCCACGAGTCGCCTCGTCGGGTTTGACGTGTGTTCCTCCCACACTGTGCCCTTCCCCCACTTGACAATTTTATTTTCTTATGGTAAGTAAATAACTTTGACAACTGTCATCAGGAGATGAAAATGAAACACGGTGCACTGATGCATGAGCCGGAGGACGATGTGGCGGTTGTTGTCACCGACGTAGCGTCCGGTACGGAGATTCATGCAGTGACGCTCGAGGGGAAGGAGATCTGCTCGGTTACGGCGATCGAGGATATACCCCTCGGTCACAAGATTGCGGTCCGCGACATTGCGGACGGGAAAGAGGTTGTGAAGTACGGGCGCTCCATCGGCAAGGCCTCGAAGAGCATCAAGCAGGGAGCCCACGTCCATACCCAGAATCTGAAAAGCGTGAGGTGGGCATAATGTCGGAAAAGATCAAGTTGGCCGGCTACCGCCGGGAGAACGGCAAAGTCGGAGTTCGAAACTACGTTGCGGTCATTCCCGTCGACGACATTTCCAATGCGGCGGCGGAGGGGGTGTCCTACCTCATTCGCGACGTCATGGCGCTCTCACATCCCTATGGAAGGCTGCAATTCGGAGACGATCTCGATTTGACCTTCGACACGTTGATCGGAACCGGAAGGAACCCGAACGTAGCAGCTGCTATCGTCATCGGCATCGAGCCGAAATGGACGCAGAGGATCGTCGATGGAATCGCCTCTACCGGAAAACCGGTTGCCGGTTTCAGCATCGAGCGCTATGGAGATCTGAAAACCATCGAGATGGCCGCGCACAAAGCGAAGGAGTACGTGCAATGGGCCTCCGAGCTGCCGCGCGTACCAATCGAGGCCGGCGAGCTCACGTTTAGCGCGAAGTGCGGTGAATCGGATACGACCCTCGGTCTCGCCTCGAATCCGACCATCGGAAGGCTCCTGGAGCGCCTGCTCGAACAGGGAGCGACGGCAATCTTCGGCGAGACCACCGAGGTCACCGGTGGAGAGGACGTCATTGCCGACCATGCGATCAACGACTCGGTGCGCAAGGAGTTCCTCGACACCTTCAACGCCTACCAGGATTTCGTAAAGGGAACCGGTGCCGATCTACTCGGCTCTCAGCCGACCGAGGGGAACATACGCGGCGGACTGACGACGATCGAAGAGAAGGCGATGGGCAATATCGAGAAGATGGGTCGAAATAAGGTTACCTCGGTGCTTAAACCGGCTCAAGAGCCTTCGGGGCCCGGTCTGCACTTTATGGACTCCTCGAGCGCGGCTGCCGAGATGGTAACACTGTGCGCCGCCGGTGGATCGGTCCTCCACTTCTTCACGACAGGCCAGGGAAACATCATCGGAAATCCGATCATTCCGGTCATGAAGATCTCCGCGAACCCGTTGACCGTCGAGACGATGTCCGAGCACGTCGACGTCGATCTCTCTGCCATGCTGCGCCTCGAGATGACCCTCGATGAGGCCGCCGACAAGGTGCAGGAAAGCATGTATCACACGATCAACGGGCGGTTGACCGCGGCGGAATCGCTGCGACACAACGAGTTCGTTCTGACGAAGCTCTACCGAAGCGCCTAGGGAGGCGCAATCCAGTACGGTTCGGGACGATGCACACGAGGTTGCCCTACGGCAAAAAGACTCTCGATCTCGAGCTCCCGGGCGAGTGGTCGGTGACCGTGCTTCAACCGAAGTCGGCCCGGCCGCTCGCGGATCCGGAGGCCGGCGTTCGCTCTTCGCTGGATGGGTTGACGTCGGATGCCGTGCGTAGACTCAGGGGTGCGCACACCGTTGCGATCGCGGTCAACGACAAGACACGCCCTGTGCCCCACACACACCTGCTTCTGCCTCTGCTCGACTACCTGGAAGCTCTGGGCTTGAGGCATGAACAGATCACCTTCCTCGTCGCAACGGGCGCTCACCATCCGATGAGCCCTGAGGAGTTCGCCTCGATTCTGCCCGAGAGGGTGGTGAGCAACTATCGAGTCATTTCCCACGACGCCAAGGCTGAGCGGGATCTCGTATCGATCGGAAAAACCTCCCGCGGCACCCCCGCGATCTTCAATCGACGCTACGTCGAGGTCGACTTTCGAATCGTGGTCGGTAACATTGAACCCCATCAGTTCATGGGCTTTTCGGGTGGAGTGAAGAGCGCGGCGATCGGCCTCGCCGCAATGGAGACCATCAATCGCAACCATACGCTCATGGCAGAGCCGAAGAGCATGCTCGGCGAGTACGAGGACAACCCGGCCCGTCAGGACGTCGAGGATCTCGGGCGGCTACTGCGGGTCGATCTCGCATTGAATGTCGTTCTCAACGACGAAAAGGAGATCGTCGAGGTCATCTGTGGCGACCCTGCAGAGGTCATGCGCAGGGGTGTCCCCCGAGTACGTCAGCTCTTCCAGATCCCGGTCGACGGGAGATTCGATCTCACAATCAGCTCCCCCGGGGGACACCCCAAGGACATCAATCTCTATCAAGCGCAGAAAGCGCTCGCACACGCGGCACTGATTACCCGGAAGGGCGGCACGATCGTGGTCGTTGCCGCATGTCCGGAGGGCACCGGCAGCAGAGACTACGAAGAGTGGGTGACTCAGCTTTCCTCGAGTCGAGAGGTGCTCGAGCGCTTTCGAGAGGAGGGCTTCCGAGTCGGACCGCACAAGGCCTTCCAAATTGCCCGAGACGCCGTCGAGCGCGAGGTGTACCTCGTGTCGGAGATGAGCCCGGAGTTTGTGAGTCGACTCCTCCTCACCCCGGTTTCCTCGCTCGAAGAGGCGATCCTACGGGCCGGCGCGACGCTGACGGCCGACTCACGTATCGCGGTAATGCCGTATGCGAACGCGACGATGCCCGAGCTTACCGCTCCGGCAGACGGGTAGGGGAGGTGTGGGTCGTGAATCTGCAAAAGGAGTCCATTCTTGCCGGTAAGCCGCTTCGCAGCAACGACATCCGTCAACGCAACGAGCGTCTCGTCCTCAATCTCATCTATGCACATTCAGGCATCTCGCAGTCCGAGATCGTCTCGATAACGGGACTCAAAGCACCGACTGTCTTTCGGATCTTTTCCGAGCTCGAAGTGAGCGGCGTCATCAGGGAATGCAACGAAGACAAGGAACAACCTGATAGGAAGGGGCGCAGACCTTCCTACTACTGCGTGAGCCCGGATATCTACTACGCGGTCGGCGTCGATTTCTGGTCGCATTCCGCTTCTGCGGTCATTGTCGACTTTTCTGGGAGAGTCGTCGGGGAGGAGCTTACGATCTTCCCGTCGGGAATCAACGCCGACACGGTCATGGAGAAGCTCAAGGAATTGATTCGTCTCGCGATCGAGAGGGCCGGCATCGATCACGACAAGATACTCGGAATCGGGGTAGGTGCCCCAGGCATCGTCGACATCGTCGCCGGGACCGTGGTGCGCTATCCGCGAATCGACTCGATGGAGAACTTCCCCATCGGCGCGGGGCTCGGTGATGCCCTGCAGCTGCCCGTCTATGTCCACAATACCTGCTCGGTCATCGCCCTGAGCGAGCAA
Organism: uncultured Spirochaetales bacterium; assembly: GCA_964506755.1. Classification (GTDB taxonomy): domain Bacteria; phylum Spirochaetota; class Spirochaetia; order DAHUYW01; family DAHUYW01; genus CAZDMH01. The sequence goes on along the minus strand of CAZDMH010000014.1, from coordinate 98,259 downwards.
CGGTACCATACCCTCGAGGGACAGAGGTCGATCTTTGCTTTTCTCATCCGGTCGGGGGTTGGAGGAGCGTTCATCCAGGATGGGGTTGCCTTCGTCAACCACAGCGTGACCGCCCTCGAGGTCGGCCACCTCTCGGTCGATCCCCACGGACCGATCTGTGAATGCGGGGGAACCGGATGTCTCGAGACCTACTTCAACGAAGAGAAGCTTCTCGAGGCCCTGACGGCCCGAACGAGATGTTCGTCCTGGGAGGAGCTGGACCGGAGGCTCGAGGCGGGCGACGAGGAGGTGCGGAGCGTGCTCAAAGAGTTCTCCGAATTGCTCGTCAACGTCGCGACGAACATCGCCAACCTTCTCAATCCCAACGCCTATCTCGTGGTTACGCGCTACCCCCGGTGCGCCGAGTTCTTCGCCGGGGAGCTGAACGCGGCTTTCAAGCGGCCGGGCCATTTGCTCTCCATGTCCGAGGTGAGCGCAGTGGGCCGCAAGTACGATCCGATCATTGCCTGCCGGGGAGCCGCAGATCTCGTGTTCGACCATTTCTTTCAGGAGGCGATATGAGGTGTACCTCTCAGAGGTCGCGGCCGCAGAAAGCAGTTGACAAATGAGCCCTCTTTGTGATTTACTTAGTTTTAGAAAATAAATATTAACCAAAGGAGTATGGTATGAGGAAACCTATCAGTATCGCGGCGCTTTTTGGCGCTGCCCTTCTGTTCCTCCTTCCGGTGGCCGTGTTTGCCGGCGGCTCTCAGGAAGGCGGCCTGGTGACCATCAACTGGCCGAGCATCTGGGTGGGCAAAGACTCGAAGGCACCCGTCATTGCCGACCTTGTGAAGCAGTTCAACGCCGATCATCAGGGCAAGATCCAGGTCAACATCGAGCCGAACCCCGATTATGATGCCTACCGGAACAAGCTCAATGCCTCCATCGCGGCCGGGCAGGTCCCGGATCTCTTCATCTTCAATCCCGATCCCACGACTTTCCAGTACTATCAGGGTGACCTCCTCATGAACTTCACGAACGATCTCAAGGGTTCCTGGGGTCAGGAGTTCATTCCGGGCACGATTCAGCAGGCGACCCGAGACGGGGTGGTCAAGTCGATTCCCTACGAGATCGGCGTCACCCCGATCTGGTACAACAAGGCCCTCTTCCAGAAGGCAGGAATAAGCGAGTTCCCGAAGACCCTCGACGAGTTCTGGCAGGACTGCGCGAAGCTGAAGGCGGCCGGAGTCGTGCCGACGGCCCAGATGACCGGCGGCACGAACGCCTGGACCTCAATGTTGTGGTATACCCAGATTCTTGCCGCCCTCGGCGGACCGAACGTGTTCGATAAGACCCCGTTCAGTGATCCGATCTACGTCCAAGCGGCAGAGATCCTTCAGCGCATGTATCAGAATGGCAACACGACGAAGGATGCAGTCGGCGCCAACGCCGGTGTCTCCGGCGGACACTTCCTGGCCGGCCAGGTTGCAATGTTCCTGAACGGTCCCTGGTACATCGGCCGGGTCAAGAAGGATGCACCGGAGGTCTTCTCCAATTCCGGCCTCGCCGCCTTCCCCGCGATCAACGGCGGACATCCCGGCGGGCAGGTCGCCTTTGCGCTCTCGAACCTCGCGGCGGGGAACACCCAGGACAAGGCAAAGCGTGCGGCGGTTATCGAGTTCCTGAAATGGATGACGAAGCCGGACAACGTTCGGACGATCTCCGAGAGCGCCGGGTCGCTCTTTGCCATCAAATACAAGGTCGATCCGGCAAAAACCGACCCCGTTCAGGCGCAGTTCATCAACGCCCTCAACGACGCAAAGTTCACGGTGCCGAATCTCACGAACGTGATCCCTGCGAAGGTTACCGCGCAGCTCGGACAGGGTATCGGCGCGATGGCGCTCGGTAAGATGACTCCGCAGAAGTTCGTTCAGTTCATGAGCCAGCAGCTGAGTCAAGCACAGTAGCAAGCGGGACTGTCAGTTACCGTGCGGCGCAGCCTCTACGGCTGCGCCGCACAATTTCTGTTTCGGGGATCGCAATGACGATGAAGTTCCACAAACACTGGAAAGGTATCATACTTTTTCTCCTCCCGGTGCTTGTTCTCTACGGGATGTTCTTCCTTTATCCCCTCGTCTTCGTGTACCTCGTGAGCCTGATGAAGTGGAACGGCGTGACCCACATGGCGTTCATCGGGCTCAAGAACTATATCGACAACTTCAGGAATCCGATCTTCCGTCTTGCCCTCGGCAATAACTTCATTTGGGCGTTCTCGCTCGGGATCGTACAGATAGCGCTCGCGGCCCTCGTCGCACTCATCCTTGCCCGTCGGCCCAAGGGTTGGAAAGTCCTTCGAACTGTCTATTTTCTCCCAAACGTTATCTCCAAAGTTGCGATCGCGATGATGTGGCTTGCCATCTACAATGCCGACTTCGGTATGCTCAACGCCCTCCTGAAGGTTGTGGGACTCGGAGCTTTGGAGACGAACTGGCTCGGGAACGTCAGCACTGCCCTGCCGGCGGTCATATTTCAGGAAGTCATCTACATCGGGTACTTCATGATCATCATCCTCGCGGCGACGATGTCGATACCCGAGTCCTTCTACGAGGCGGCTCAGATGGACGGTGCCACCGTGTGGCAGCAGGAGCGTTTCATCACGCTTCCACTCGTCCGAGGCATCATCGTCACCTCGATGACCCTCGCAATTGCGTTCGGGCTCAGGCAGTTCGAGTCGACCTTCCTCATGACCAACGGCGGTCCGGCGAACGCGACGATGGTCATGGGGCTGCAGCTCTACGTGGATCTCGGCTCTCTCGATTACGGCCATGCAAACGCGATCGGAGGAACCCTGATCATCATCGGGGCATTCTTGATCTCGGGGATTCGCCGCCTGTTCGGCGAGCGGGAGGAGACCGCGGAGGCGAACCAATGAGGGCAGGTTTAGACCCTGTCGGTCGGCGCCTCGGCGTGACGGACGTCATCGCAAAGATCCTGAAATGGTCGGTGCTTGTTCTGTTTCTTCTATTGACCTTCCTTCCCCTCCTATACCTGGTGATCTCCTCGTTCAAGACCAATCTGGCGCTCCAGGTCCGCCCATTCAGCCTGCCGGTGGTCTGGCAAGTTTCGAATTACGTCGAAGCGGTCAAGATATCGAGTCTGCCCCTCCTGTTCCTGCACTCGATCATCATCTCCACCCTGGCCACAGCACTCAACCTTCTGGTGACGACGATGGGGGCGTTCGCCCTCTCGCGCGAACGGTTTCGTTTTCAAAACGTGATTTTGAATCTCATCCTTGCCGGGGTACTGGTGCCAATCATCGCCTTCATGGTTCCCTACTTCAAACTGATCTCCGCGATGAAGATCTACGACACCATCTGGGGATTGATCATCACCTATGCCAGCATCAACGTACCGATTTCCCTCTACCTCATTCACGGGTTCATGGGCTCTATTCCCGTAGAGCTCGAGGAGGCGGGAATCATGGACGGCTGCAGTTTCTGGCAGCGCTACGCGAAAATCATCCTGCCACTCTCACGGTTGGGACTGGTCACGGCGGGAACCTTCGTCTTCTTGTTTGCGTGGAACGAGTTTATCTACGCGCTGCTGTTGACCTCTTCCCTCAGGGCGCGCACGCTGCAGTTGGGAATCCAATTCTTCAAGAGTCAGTTCATCACCGATTATACCTCTATGTATGCAGCCATTACGCTCACGATCATTCCGAGCATCGCCGTCTACATCTTCTTCCACGAGCGAATTATCAAAGGGCTCACTTCCGGAGCAGTGAAAGGATAAGAATTGTATGGAACCGGTTGACTACTCCCTATCGCAATCGGACGACGGGGGCGCTCTCGCCATCCGCATCGTTGAGACCGACATCGATCTCTACTGGCAGATCGCGCTGGAGCTCTATCTCACGATCGAGCGCCGCGTAGAGCGTGGCGCTCCCTGCGCCATGATCGTGCCGGTAGGTCCGGTCTTTCAGTACAGGCGCTTCGTGGACCTGATCGATCGGCGCCCGCTGGACCTTTCGAAGACCCATTTCTTCTTCATGGACGAGTACCTTCTCGACAGGAGTACTCCGGTTCCCGAGTCGGACCCACTCTCGTTTCGTGGATTCGTTCGACGCGAGCTGGTCGAGCCTCTTGGGCCGTTGCTGCCGTCAAGCAACGTGATCTTCCCCGACCCGACGGACCCTGCAGCCTACGACGAACGACTCGAGAGTCTTGGCGGACCGGTCCTCTGCGTTGCCGGCGTAGGGATCAACGGCCACGTCGCGTTCAACGAGCCGCCTGAGCCGGGGAACACAATTTCGGCAGAGGAGTTCAGGCAGCTGCCAACCCGGGTCATCGAGCTTTCCCGCGAAACGATAACGATCAACTCCGACACCGCGACGGGCGGTGCCTACGAGCGCATCCCTCGGCTCGCCGTTACGGTCGGAATGCGGCAGATTTCCAGCTCTGCGCGCATTCGCATCTATCTGAATCGACGCTGGCAGCGCGCGGTGCTCCGCAAGCTCGCACACGGCGCAGTCACACCCGAGTTTCCCGTTTCCCTGCTTCGCGATCATCCCGACCTCCAGGTGATGGCGATTGCCGATGTTGCAAGGGAACAGGGCGCGGGGCTGAGATAATCGGTGGCGGCTCAACGTCTCGTCGACTCACACGTGCATCTCTCTTCCGTTCTCCGAATCGAAGAGTTCAGCCGATACCTGTCGGAAGCCTCGATTACACAGGCGGGCATCGTATCGCTTCCCGATCGAAGAAATATCAATTTCAACCCCGAGGCTTTCGCCGCGAAGCTGCAGGCTCCGGATAGGTTGTTCGTCTTCGGTGGCTTCGACTACACTCACCGATTTCATCCCGAAATCGCCTCGGAGGCGGCAAGGCTCGAGGATCAGGTGTCAAGATTGGCACAGCTGGGCGCCGATGGAATCAAGATGTGGGCGGGGAAACCACCGTTTCAGCGTTTGCTCGGTTTCGGCCTGGACTCTGAGATCTACACCAAGGCTTTCGACACTGCCGGTCGACTCTCGATGCCGATAGTCCTGCACGTCGCGGATCCGGAGGTTTTCTGGCGGCTTGGAGGAGAGCGGTTCGGCTGGAGCCTGGGCGGCGACGATGCCGCGGGGTACGGTGACTATCCGGGTTTCCATGAGCTCCAAACACAGGCGGAAACGGTCCTTGGCCGACACCCGGGAACGAGCTTCATTTTCCCCCATCTCTTGTTCAGGACCGGGAATCTCGAGAGCTTTCGGCTGTTCATGTGTACCTACCCGAATGCGTGGCTCGACCTGAGCCCGGGACTCTGCATCTACGGAGACCTGCACCGCCAGCGAGGGCGGGCCATTGAGTTCTTCGCCGAGTTCAGGAAGCGCATCATGTTCGGGAGCGACGGAATGTGGTTCGATCCCGGGCATCCCTATTTGCCCGTTTTCTCCCTCGAAAAGAACCTCGAGTCGGCTCGGCGTCTCGTCGACTTCCTCTCAACCGACCATAGTATGGCGAATCCATTTGCCTTCACGAAGAACGAGATTCCCCGAGTGGACGGTCTGTCGTTGCAGGAGGAGATACTCGATCCCATTTTGGGAGACAACTTCAACCGCCTGATGGGCGCAAATCCGAAGCCGTGTGATCCCGAAGCAGTCGAATGCTACACCAGGGAGATCGCTGAACTTCGCCGGGCCGTCGCCGCCATGGGGGAATCACGATGATCCGCGCGGCGGTGTGCGGCCTCGGAATCGGGATGGCTCACTGTGCTGGATACCTGGCTGCCTCGGGGGCCGAGCTTGTCGCGGTGTGCGATCTGCTTCCTGAGCGCCTCAGGCGGGTGGGAGGCACCTTCGAGGCGGGCAGTATGCTGGGTCTGAGGGATCTCTTCGATGAGCAGTTGCTTTCCCGCAGGTGGGAGGAGATCGGCGTGCGGGTCTTCAGCTCACTCGAGGAGCTTCTTGAGTATGGAGGGTTCGACCTATTGAGTCTCTGCACCCCCGACTATCTTCACGGAAGTCAGTCGCTCGAGGTGCTGCAGGCCGGAAGGCACCTGCTGTTGGAGAAGCCGGTGGCGTTGAGCCGAAGTGAGGCCATCTTGGTGCAACGTGCAGCGGCCGAGGCCGGTGCTCGCGGACAGCTCGTCGGTGTGGGTTATGAGTTCCGCCAGAATCCGGCTATTCTGAAGGTCAAGGAGTTAATTGAGGACGGGACGGTGGGCAGCGTCGAAGCGGTATCGATCCACCATTTTCGTACCCCTTTCAAGCGCGACAAGTGGCAGAAATGGATTCAGAGTCGGCAGCTTTCGGGTGGTCTCATCGTCGAAGAGACCTCGCATTGGTTCGATCTTCTAAGGTATCTCACCTCTCGTGACGTCGTGGATCTGCACTGTGTGACAACCGACCGGATTCATGCCGACTTCGATTTCGAAGATGTCGCCTTTGCAGGTGGCCATTTGACCGGCGGTGCTGCGTTTCAGATCGAGCATTCACTCGCAGGTTTCGATTTCTCGTTCACCATCGCGGTTTACGGGACTCGTGGCTCCGTTTATTGCGGTCTCAAGGAGGAACGACTTTCCGTTCTCGACGGCGGTCAAACCGACTATATCGGTATCGTCTCCTGGGGAGATTCCAACGAGTCGGCAGACCGTGCTCGGTCGGTCCTCTACGGCGCGGAAGCGCGGGAGCCGGAAACGATTCGGCAAAATGTCGTACAATTCGTCGAGCGGCTCGTGGCCAAAAGGGCGCCGAGCTGCACCGTTGCAGACGGGGTCCGGGCACTGGAACTGTCACTGCTTGCCGGTATTGCGGCAGCACGGAATGAGGTCGTCGCTGCCAAGGAGGTTGACAACATTGAGTAACTTGGAAATCAACAAAATCTCAGACGGGTTCAGCGTCGGATTCCGCGACCGTATCGTGCTGCGCCACACCGCCGCGAATGCCGCCTTTTCTTTCGGCAGCGGCTCTGCCGTCTACCGAATGTCGCACGGCAATTTTCGAATATCCGACAGATTGAAACGCCGCAACCCCTGTTCCCGATTCGAAATGGAGCGCGGAGAGGACGGCGTGGTGGTCAGATTTCCGGAAGCCGCGCTGAAGCTCAGTATCCGAGCAGAAGACGAGCGTCTGGTCATGCGCTTCGGGTGCGACAATCCCGAGATAAATCGAATCTGGATGCGACTCGAAGGGCGAGCGGGCGAGCACATCTACGGCTGCGGCGAGCAATACTCCCGCCTCGACCTCAAGGGAAGCAATGTCCCTCTCTGGGTGTCGGAACAGGGTGTCGGACGTGGCCACAATCTCACGACCCTCGGCGCAAACCTCCACTCCGACGCCGGAGGGACATGGTACACGACCTATTTCCCGGTCCCCGCGTTTGTCAGCTCGGACAACTGGTATTGCGTGTGTGCCGTCTCCGCCTGGTCACGGTTCGACTTCCGCAATGCCGACAGTACCTGGCTCGAGTTCTGGGAGGTCCCGCGAGAGGTCACAGTTGGCGTCGAGGCCGGCCCGGCCGAGACTCTCGAGAGCATGAGCCGGCTGCTCGGTCGGCAGCCTCCCCCTCCGGAATGGGTTTATGATGGACTCTGGCTGGGAGTACAGGGAGGGAGCGAGAAGATCGAGTGCAAGCTCAAGGAAGCCCTCGACGCAGGCGTGAAGGTCGGCGCTCTCTGGGTACAGGACTGGGAAGGTAAGCGGGAAACGAGCTTCGGGCGGCAGCTGATGTGGGACTGGCAGTTCGACGCGGAAACCTACCCCGACCTTCCGCGGCAGATAGAGGAGCTTCGCCGGCGAGGCGTCCGTTTTCTCGGATACATCAATCCCTTTCTCGCTGTCGAGGGCAAGCTCTACCGGCAGGCCTCTGAACGCGGACTCTGCATCAAGAACCGAAACGGAAAGGACTACCTCGTTACGGTAACGACGTTCCCTGCCGCCCTCCTCGACCTGACGAATCCCGACGCTGTGTCGTGGATAAAAGAAGTCATCAAGAAAAACCTGCTTGGAATAGGGCTGTCCGGCTGGATGGCCGATTATGGAGAGTATCTTCCGACTGACTGCATCCTGCATTCCGGTGAGTCGGCAGAGACGTTCCACAACCGCTACCCGGTGCTGTGGGCCCAAGCCAATCGGGAAGCGGTCGAAGAAGCGGGAAAGCTCGGCGAGGCGTTCTTCTTCATGCGCTCGGGGTATCTGGGATCGTCGGGGCTTGCCACAGGGTACTGGGCCGGCGATCAGATGGTCGACTTCAGCCGGCATGACGGGCTGCCAAGCATCATTCCTGCCGCCGTGTCCCTCGGGTTCTCGGGAGTTGGGGTGTGGCATGCCGACGTCGGCGGCTTCACCTCACTTGCCTGGACGAAGCGCACCGAGGAACTGTTCATGAGATGGGCCGAGCTCTCCGCTTTCTCTCCCATCATGAGATCCCACGAGAGCAACCGGCCCGACACGAATTGGCAATTCAATTCGAGCGCCCGGACACTCTCCCATCTCGCGCTCATGACCGATGTCTATACAGCGATGAAACCCTATCATCGGGCCGTGATACGGGAGTACGTCGAATCGGGGTTGCCTCCGATTCGTCATCCCTACATTCATTATCCGGACGAGGAGAGCCTGCACAAGAAAGGTGGGCAGTACCTCTATGGCCGTGACCTCCTCGTTGCGCCGGTCGTCCACAAGGGACGCAGAAGGGTCACGCCCGTGCTGCCTCGCGACGAGTGGGTACACCTCTGGACCGGTCAGACCTTCTCCGGTGGACGCTGTCCGACAGCCGCTCCCCTCGGACGACCGGCGGTCTTCTATCGTGCCTCTTCGAAGTTCGGCGAGCTCTTCCGTGAGATTGGATCGAAGAGCTCGTCCTGGAGTGGCGAAACGTTGACAACCGCAGAAAGGTGACTTAGAGTTTTTTTCGGGGAAATAACTATTCCCTGTTTCAATTCGTGCAGAGACCTAAACCACATAGGAGGTGGAGTGTATGAAGGTCCGAAAGACGACTGCTGCAAGCGGCATCACGGCAAAGTTGCTCGTACTTGCCGGTATCATGGCAATGCTCTGTGGGGCGACAGTGTTCGCGTCCGGATCGGGCGAGCAGGGCACTGTAGCAGCTGCGGCCACGGTAAGCTTTGCCAACTGGGCGGACGCCGAGCAGGCGACACGGCCCGGCATCCAGGCGACCATTTCGAAGTTCGAGGCTGCGAACCCGAACATCACGGTAAAGAGCGAGGCCATATCGTTCAGTGACATCGGTCACACCCTCGTGCTTCGAGTCAAATCGGGCAACCCACCTGACGTCGCGGAGATTGCAGGCAACGACACCTTCGACGTCGCCGCAACCGGCGGGCTGGAGCCTCTCGAATCCTATGTCACTCCGGATCTCAAAAGCTCGATCAACCCGGCCGATCTGGAGGTCGCAAAATACCAGGGACAGTTGATTGCCTTCCCATGGACCGATTCGCCGAATGCACTCTGGTACAACAAAGACATCATGAAGAAGGCGGGCCTCGACCCGAATAAGCCGCCGGCGACCGTCGACGAGCTCATGACCGACCTTGCGGCCATCCATTCCTCGCAACCGGACGTCATTCCGCTTGGCCTCGACACGACGAACCGGACCTTTGGTCTCGCGGTAAACTGGCCATGGATGGTCACCTTCGGCGCCAAGCCCTTCAGCGGCACGACCGCGACGGCGGACACCGCGGGCATGAAGGCCTATTTGAGCTGGATGCGTGAGCTTGCGCAGAAGGGCTACATCCTCACCGGCAAGAAGATCGGTGAGTTCCGGCCGCTCGCCGCACAAGGAAAGGTCGCATTCATCTGGGACCAGAACGTTCTCCAGGGAGTTATTCAGTCGGTAAACCACATGACCGACAGCCAGTTCTATGCAACATGGGGAGTCGCACCGCAACCGAAGGGTCCTGCCGGAACCTCGAACGTAGTCGCCCTCGGACACCAGTTGATCATGTTCAAGAACAGCTCCGTGAAGCAGGCAGGCTGGGAGTTGATCAAGTATCTGGCCACGTCGCCGGACGCGATCGTCGACTACACCTTCAAGTATGAATCGTCACTGCCGCCGTTGGCGCATGCAACCGGAGAGGTTGCGAAGCTCTTGAGCACACCCGTCAACAAGGCGTTTGTCGATCAGATACTTCCGACGATGATTATTCCGCCCTACGGCTCGACCTACGCGCAGGCCTACTCTCCGATCATGGCCGGCGTGCAGCAGGCGATCACCGGGAATACTCCGATCGATCAGATCGCCGCGTCGATCCAATCGAACCTTTCGAGCGCGCTCGGCGGTTGAGTGAGGGCGGACAGGTAGAAATGGTCGATCTCCGAAAAACCGGACACCGTAGGTATTTCGTGAAGCCCGGACACGGCTGGTCCATCTGGATGATGATTCCTACGGTTGCAGTACTCGTTATTGTGATCGGCTATCCTGTTGTACGCACTTTTCTGCTATCACGTCTCAAGTACAACTTCATCAGCTCTGCACCGGCCCGTGTGGTCGGTGCAGAGAACTATCTGCATCTCGCGAACGATCCGATATTCTGGCAGGCGCTGCTCAACACGGCCGTCTATACTCTCGGATCGGTTGCCATAGCTATGATCATAGGTGCGGCGCTTTCTCTACTGACCGAGGGATTTATCGGCAGACTCAGGGTCGTGAAGGCGCTAATGCTCACGCCGTGGGCCGTGCCCTTCATCGTCGTTGCGTTTCTCTTTCGTTACATGTTCGAGGAGCGCTCAGGTATCGTCAACGAGCTTCTGCTTCGGGCCGGATTGATCCACGAGCACATTCCCTGGCTCAACTCCGCCATGCGTGCGATGCCATCGGTCATGCTGGCCAACATCTGGACCCAAACGCCGTTCTTCTTCCTGATTTTTGCGGCGGCAGTAGCCGGAATTCCGCAAGAGGTGGTGGAATCGGCGAGGATGGATCGTGCCAAAGGGTGGACGATGATCTGGCACATCAAGGCCCCGTTCATGCGCGGGGCGGCTCTCGTCGGCGGTCTCCTCATGGTCATCTCCAATTTCAACGACTTCGCAAAGATCTGGGCGATGACGGAGGGCGGACCCGGCTACGCTACGACCACGCTCGTCGTGTACGTGTATCGGATGGCTTTTACCTCCTACGATTTCGGGTATTCCGCGACGATTGGCGTTGTTTGGCTGGTCTTCCTCGTTGTCTTCGCATCGGTCTACATTCGTGCAATGCAAGGGGCACCGCGATGACCCAGCGAAGATCAGCCGGCGCATCTCGCAGGCGCTCGCTTGCTCGGCTTACCGGCCGTACCCCCGTCGAACGCGTCGTGATTGCGGTCGCGGTGGTCATAGCGCTGCTTTGGAGTCTCGCGCCGATTTACTGGATGCTGATAACCTCCTTCAAGACCGAGCTCGAGGCGACACAGCTCGATCCGACGCTTTGGCCCAGACACTTCACCCCGGAGAACTACGCGAAGCTCGTCGGTCAAACGCTGCCTTTCATGTCGTTCCTCCTCAACAGCGTAATCACCGCGTTCGGCACTGCGCTCATCACCATTGCATTCTCCATATTCTCCGGATACAGTCTGTCGCGCGGCGCCTACCGGCTCCGTGGTCTCATGGGGTATCTTATCCTCATCGTTCGGATGCTTCCTCTCGTGGTCTTGATAGCCCCTCTCTATCTGCTGCTGCTTCGAGTTCGTCTTCTGAATACCTACGTCGGGCTCATCATCGGATATACCTCATTCGCTCTTCCGTTCGGCGCGTGGATGATGAAGAACTTCATCGATGGAGTACCCAAGGAGATCGAAGAGGCCGCCCTTGTGGATGGATACACGCGCACCCAGATACTGCTGCGCGTCGTGCTTCCCCTCGTGATGCCCGGGATTTTCACAACTGCGGCCTTCGTCTTCATCGATTCCTGGAACAACCTCCTGTATCCGCTGACCTTCATGAACACCATGTCCAAGCAAACGCTCCCCGCGGGACTCCTGCTGAGCTTCACCGGACAGTTCAAGACCGATTGGGGAGGGATGATGGCCGCATCGACGGTGACGACGATACCGCTCATGGTCGCATTCTTTGCAATCCAGCGCTCAATGGTCACCGGACTCACTGCAGGCGCACTGGCCGGCGAGTAGTCGGGAGGAAGCGATGTCGTCCGCCAACTTGCTCATCGCCCACGGGGGCGGCCCTACCGCGGTCATCAACGCCTCGCTTGCCGGGGTCGTCGGGGAGGCGCAGGCGCAACCCGGTGTGCGGCGCATTTTTGGCGCACGGCACGGTATCGAGGGGGTGCTTGTCGACGATCTGCTGGATCTGACCGAATTGACGGCAGCCGAGCTGACGAGGCTCGAGCGCACTCCGTCCTCTGCCATCGGGAGCTGCCGCTACAAGGTCGGCGAGACGGACTACGATCGCATCGCGGAGGTACTGCGCTCCAGAGACATCGGCTACTTCCTGTACAACGGCGGGAACGACTCAATGGATACCTGTCTCCATATGAGTGAGCAAATGGGGGACGTTCGGGTAGCCGGCATCCCCAAGACCATCGACAACGACCTCGCGGGCACCGACCACGCTCCGGGTTTCGGGAGCGCGGCCCGTTACTATGCCGTTTCGACGGCGGAGCTCTGTCTCGAGGCCTCTGCTCTGGGTATTCAGGTGAGTGTGCTTGAGGTTATGGGGCGCAACGCCGGCTGGCTGGCCGCATCGGCCTCTCTTGCCCGCGCACTCGATCCCCGCTTCCCGCTGCTCATTCTGACTCCGGAGCGGCGCTTCGAGCGGGAACGTTTCCTTGCCGCCGTCGCGAGTGTCTGGAAATCGACTCGAGGATTTGTCGTCGTCGCCAGCGAGGGGCTCTCCGGGCCGGACGGACAGGTGCTCGGAACCTCGGGGGGAAGGGAGTCAATCGACGCTTTCGGCCACAAGATGCCGGGAGGTGTCGGCGAATACCTTGCCGGTCTTCTTCGCAGCGAGCTCGGCGTGCGTGCTCGGGCGGAAAAGCCGGGGCTGCTTGGGCGAGCCTCGTCGGTGCTCACCTCAGAGGTGGACCGCCGGGAGGCGCTCTTGTGCGGCCGCCACGCGGTTTCTCGGTTGTGCTCGGGGGCGAGTGGATTCATGGTCGGGCTCCGCCGCACGTCGGTCGGCGGCTATGATGTCGAGCCGGTGCTCGTAGATCTTGCAGAGGTCGCGAATGTCGAGCGCACGCTCCCCGACGAATATATTCGGGACGATGGATTGGATGTCTCCTCCTCGTTTGCCGACTATTGCCTGCCGCTCATAGGAGAGGAGCCGTTCGGCTCCTACCTTCGACTTCCGGGAGGAACGTAGCCAGCCTGACAAGGTGAGTCCGGGTCACGTGCTACGCGGGTGCTTGCCGTCTGAGCCGACGATGCGGATTATCTTCCGAACCTCGTCCTTCGTCTGGTCCTTCGCGTAGCGGGCCACCTTCCAGACATGGCCCTTGTGCTCGACTGCCCCCTCGATACCCTCGCGAAGATGTTCGAGAAAACGGTGACGGATGATCGTTCCGTAGTTCACCTTGGCAATTCCGTTTGCTATGCACTCCTTGACTGTCTCATCCGGAATTCCCGTAGTTCCGTGGAGCACCAACGCAAGGGTTGGATCGATGGCGTGAACGGTCTTGAGTAGATCGATGCGTATGTTCGGGGTTCCCTTGTAGAAGCCGTGCGCATTCCCGATCCCGATGGCAAGGAGATCGGGGCGGCATTTTGCGAGAAACTCTGCGACATCATCGGGATTCACCATGTTCTTGTTTTCCTGCTGGGAGCTCCCCTCTTCATTCCGCTGGAGCTCTCCGATCTCGGCTTCGACGGTGACACCGAGCGGCCGAGCGACGCGAATCACCTCCTTCGTTGCCGCGATGTTGTCAGCGAGCGGTTGGGTCGAGAAGTCGATCATCACCGAGGTGAATCCATTGCGTATTGCCATGAGTACCGCGTCGACCGAATGAGAGTGATCGAGGTGAAGAGCTACGGGTACGCCCGCACGGTTGGCGGCCCATCGCGCATACTCTCCGAACCATTCGAAACCATAGTATTCGAGGTTGCCCTCGTAGGCTGCGAGGATAATCGGAGACTGCTCCTCTTCGGCGACTTCGAGGATCGCACGAACGATATCGTAGTTGCCTCCCTGCGTGTTGATCGCCGCGACGGCGTACCTCTCCTTCTTGGCCCGTTCGGCGAGGGTTCCTGCATCAACAATGCTCACGATCTGCTCCTTTCGCGTTAGCGTGACTTGACATCATCCGTCGATTGTATATTATTTTTTTACAAAAAGTAACTATACCTGACAGAGGGTGCCTATAGCCGGCTAACCCTATCGAGCTGAGAAAGGACAAATGAAGATGGATGAAATGAAAGCGAGAGGCAGTGCGCAGCGCAAGATCGGGTTGCTGTTCCTTGGAAGGAAACGGCCAGGGTTCGATCCTGAGTGGGGCAGTGAGATGCGAGGTCGGATTCATGCGTTCATCGAGTCCAACACGCTTGATGCCGTAGTGCCGTCCGAAAACATCGCCGATGAAGACATGCTGCGGTCCGCGATACGCGAATGCGGGGGAGCCGGGGTCGATGCCCTGGTCGTCACCCAGCCCACGATTAGCGACGGGCGACTCGCGCCGATTCTCGGTCAGCTCTGGAACGGTCCGATCGTCCTTTGGGCGACCCCGGAGAAAAAGACTGGAGAGATGATCAGCAGCAACTCCCTCGTGGGAACCCACGTTTTTGCGGCAACGCTCAGGCAGCTCGGCCGTCCTTTCGAGCTGCTCATCGGCGACCCGAACGGTGACGGATTTCTTCGCGCGTTCAACGACGCGGTCCGTCTCGTCAGTACCGCCAGGAAGCTCAGCGAGGCGAAGGTAGGGCTGATCGGCTACCACGCTCCGGGCTTCATCGACCTGCAGGCCGATGCCGCAGAGCTCAGCCGTCGACTCGGTGCGCAGCTTTTTCATTTGAGCGTCGGCGAGTTCTTGAAGATGGTAGAGGCGCAGGATGAAAAGGAAGTCACCGAGGACGTGAAATCGACGCTCGAGCTTGGTCTGCCGTTTCGAGCGACCGACGAGAGGGTGCTGCCACTGCAATCCCGTTTCTACCTCGCGATCCGGGAGCTCATGCGAAGCGAGCATCTTGCGGCGCTCGCCCTTCGCTGCTGGCCCGATCTTCCCGATCAAGTTGGAGCCTGGCCCTACGTAGCGGTCGCACGACTTGCGACCGAGGGGGTGCCCGTCATCTCCGAAGGAGACATCGACGGCGCCATATGTATTCTAGTCGCCGAAGGTCTCGGCCACGGACCGGTCTATGTCTCGGATTGGCTCGAGCACGACCATGATCGTGTGACGATTTGGCATACCGGCTCTCCGCCGCTACAGCTCTGTGACGCGATCGGGCAAGAGACCGGACCGGCGATCGCTCTTCACTTCAACAACAAGAAACCCGCGGTGGTCGAGGCAACAATTCGTGCCGGCATCGTGGCAACCGCGTTCCGGATGTGGCGTTGCGACGGCGCCTATCATCTCGCCGCGTTCGAGGGAGAGACGGTCGAGCCCGCCCGCAAGCTGCTCGGCGTCAACGGCGTATTGGAGTCCTCGGACGTCGACATCGTCGAATGGTTCGACGGGATGGTTCACGAGGGTATGCCGCACCATATCTGTATTGCGCCAGGCTCCTTCAAGGGGCTCCTCAAACGGTTCGCACGTTTGACGGGAATTCACTGGCACGATTGAAAGCGTAGATACAGTAGTTTCAGGTCATCTTCACTCTTCGAAGCAACGCGGATAGGAGCCTTGGTGCAAGTTTCTTCAGGAGGAGCGCCATGGCGAGACGGAGGTCGACTCCCACGAGAACCTCGTCACGACCCTTCAGAATTGCGCGGACGATCTTTCGCGCGCAGCGCTCCGGGCTCATTCCGCCCGAGATTCCTTCGTCGATGATGCCGTACGATGATCCGCCGGCGGTCAGCGCATTCGAGGATATGTTGGTTGCGATCGCCCCCGGGGCGACGAGGGTGATCCGGAGCGCCGGCGGCAGCTCGCTGCGCAGGGAGTCGAAATAGCCGTGCAGGGCGTGCTTGGAGGCTGCGTAGGCGGAGCGACCGGGCCCGCCGAACTTCCCGAACGCACTCGAGATGACGACGAGGTGACCCGACCCCCGCTTGAGGAAGGCCGGGAGAACCGATCGGGTCAGGCCGACAACCCCGAAGAAGTTCGTCTCCATGATTTGCCGGACGACCTCCATTCCGGTTTCGGCCCCCAATGAGCGTTGACTGACACCGGCCGCGTGGATGAAGAGGTCGATCGGTCCGACTATGGCACGAACCTTGTCAGCGGCGGTTTCTACCTGTCGAGGGTTCGCGACGTCGAGCGGGTAGATCTCGACGCGAGCCGTCCCCCCTTTCGTCGGCGTCTCCGGGGTCGAGTGGAGTCGGTCGCGGAGCGCTTGGAGCTTCTCCTCGGTGCGCGCGCTGAGCACCAGACGCGCGCCTTGTCCGAAGCATTCGACGGCAAGTGCTTCCCCGATGCCTGAGGAGGCCCCGGTAATCCAGACCGTGCGGTCACGCAGGCTCCTCACCGGCCGCCAACCCGATCGTGACGCCCGGCCCTCCCGATCTTCCATGAGGCGATTTTAACCGGAGGCCGCAGAGTTGACTACTCTTGTCAGGAGTCAATATGTTACAATAGCAAATTGTCAGAAGTGGAGTATCGATGTATTTCGAGCGTTTTTTCGACAAGGGACTATCACAGGCAAGTTATCTGATCGGTTGCCAACAGACGGGCGAGGCGCTCGTCGTGGATCCTCTGCGAGACGTAGACCGCTACCTCGACGCTGCACAACGCGAGGGACTTCGAATCACCCACGTCACCGAGACGCACATTCACGCCGATTTCTTAAGCGGGGCGCGTCAGCTGGCTGCTGGATCTGGGGCGCAGCTTCTCATTTCCGATGAGGGAGGAGAGGACTGGTTGCCCAGGTATGATCATACTCCCCTTCATGACGGCGACCGAATCCAGCTCGGAAGGGTGAGCATCGAAACCCTTCACACCCCCGGCCATACTCCTGAGCATGTGTCTTTCGTTGTAACCGACACTGCAGCAGGCAACGAGCCGGTAATGGTTCTCACTGGAGACTTCCTGTTCGTGGGGGACGTCGGCCGGCCGGATCTGCTCGAGAACGCCGCCGGTGTGGCCGGGAGCGCGGAGACGAGCGCACGTCGGCTCTTTTCTTCGACTCGGCGCATTCGAAGGCTGCCGGAGTTTGTTCAGGTCTGGCCCGGCCACGGGGCCGGATCGGCATGCGGGAAGGCCTTGGGAGCGCTCCCGTCGACGACGGTCGGATATGAGCTGCGCTTCAACTGGGCTCTGCGCGAAGAATCGGAGGAACGCTTCGTCAGGTCGGTACTCTCGGGCCAGCCGGAGGTGCCGGATTATTTCGGCAGAATGAAGCTCACCAACCGGGACGGAGTGCCCGCTTTCGACGTGGAAGCCCGTGCAGTGAAGCTTGACGCCCTGTCAAAAAGCGTGGGCTCCGAAGCGCAGATTGTCGACACCCGGAGCGTCGAATCTTTCTCCCGTGGACACAGTGCAGGCGCGCTCAATATTCCTGATGACGGCTCTTTCGTCACGTGGGCCGGCTGGCTTCTCGATCCGAATCGACCGGTTGTTCTGGTCGCCCGACGTGAGAGGGTTGAAGAGCTGCGATTGGCCCTCGGCAGGGTGGGCGTGGATGAAGTTCGCGGCTATGTAGAGGATCCGGGGGATTTGGCGAGCGTGTCAGGCCCCATGGAAACCATCCCACTCGTTTCGGCGATGGAGTATGCACGATCGCGGGACGATCACCCTGGTACGCTCATCGACGTGCGATCGACCGATGAGTATGCGGCGGGCCACATTCCCGGCGCGCGACACATCCATCTGGGCGATCTGCGCGATGCCGCTCGAAACTTCGGGCCCGATCAAGCGTTGACCGTCTACTGCGAATCGGGAGGACGCTCCGGAATCGCTGCCAGCCTGCTCCGCGGGCTCGGGATGAACAATGTTACGAATCTTTCCGGCGGTTTTGCCGCATACCGGTGCCTGGATGGTGCCGAGGTCGAGAGGTCTGAGGAGCGAGTCCCGGGATGAATGCACTCGAGGGACGCTGGCGAGCGTCAATTCGCGATCTGCAGGAAAAGGAAAGCTACCTCGAGCAACAGGTAGGAGAGCTCTCCAGCGAGTTTTCGGGGCTCAAGGACATCGACCTCACGCTCCAGCTCATTACCACGAAATTCACACTCGCCATCCGTCTTATCGAGTTGATCGGGGAAAGCACTGCACCGACCCAAGCCGAGGAAATGGGTAGTCTGGCGAAACGGGAAGCGGTCGCGGCGGTGGAGATGCTCGAGACACTTTCGAACGACAACATCTCACTCGACCAGAAGGAGCTGATTCTCGAGTCCGAGGAGTACAACAACGCACTCGAGCTGTTTCATCACCTTCTCCTCGAGGGAGGGGGAGCATTCTTCGACTCTCGAACCGAAGACAAACGCAACGCATCAGTGGTCGCAGGAGCCATAACTGATTCGATAGCGAAGTACAGCGCTCCCGACGACGGATATTCCCAGGTATTCCGCATCGAAGACCTCCCTGCGCTGCTGAAGAAGCTTTTCACGACCTTCTTCCCTGTTTTCGCATCGGAGCATCAGCAGGAGCCGCCGTTGGGAATCGAGGAGGGGGAACAGAAGATATATCATTCGAAAAAAATGCGAATGCCCCTCTCTCAGGCCATACACTACTACGAGGAGGAGCTGCTGCCCGAGCTCGAGAAGACGCTTCGCGAGAATCCGGGGGACTACCATCTGCAGAAGAGAATCGATTCGATTGAACGGCTTGTCAGGGAGTACCGGCAGCTCCGATTCGTACCCCGATCTACCCCCGGCTCAACTCCGATAATCGTCGGGAAGGATTTCTATACGAGCAGTATCTCGGAGTACACTGCCGACGGTGAGTTGATGGTCTCCGTCGACTTGCCGGTGGCGTTCAATTCAGGCACGAATCTCGAGCGCATGCAGGAGCTGGTCCAGGGAGACGTAACTCGGCGATTGGCCGGTAAGGGAGTCTGTCGAGAACTCGACGAGCAATACGAGTATCTGAAATCACTTGCAAGCGGGATGAAGGGGAGCACGCGCACTCCGAGCATGAAGTTGAACATCAGGACCGGCTTCGCAGCGCTCAAGCGGGAGTACCCTGCAATCCGCCATCTCGACAACAAGCAGGAGCTCGCTCGCTTGATGGATATGGTTGCCCGCGGAGAGCGGCGCAAGGTTCGGCAGCTCCTGACTCAGTCGATATTGAACCGTGACTCTCGCCCGAAAGAACTTCGTTAGCCTCGTCCATGCCTCCGAGATTTCAGTTGAAACCTGACTACGTCAAACTTACCTTATCATTGTAGTGTGGCTAAGCCACAAGAACGATTTTCAGCCTTTCGGGCAATGCCTGAAGGCGCCAACGGAGGAATTAATGTCACGATTTCGAAAGGTGCAGGTATTGGTTCCCATTCTGATCCTCGCAATGGTCTCAGTCTCACTTTCCGCGCAGAGCATGAAACCCAAGCGGAGCTTCAACGAAAACGAAGACGGCAACTACGTAGCCCAGGCTCTTCAACTTCTGATTTCCGAGAACGGCAGCCGGAATCTCTCGAGCCTAACCGGCGCGGAGATAAGAAAGGCTCTCGATGTGGTCTCGGTTGCCAGACAACAGCAGGCCTACGTGCGTCGCTCCGAGCTCGCTTCGATGTTGATGCCGGGTGCCGGTCAATTCATGAACCACAATCCGGCCTCGGGCGCTCTCTTTCTCGGAGGCCATCTCGCCGTTGCAGCGGGAAGCCTAGTCGGCGCTTACTTTCTCCTGCCGAGCAACCTGCAGTTCAAATCGATCAACTACTTCACGGATAGCTTCGACGCCATCAACAAGGCGTGGATGAGTCACAGTCTCGTTCAATATCTGCCGTCGATGGCGGTAGTTGCAGGAGGCATGCTGCTCGACCACGTTATCCGCCATTTTGCAGCCGAGAACGCCGGGGACTTGGCGCGACAGAACATCAAGAACAAGAAGGTCACCTTTCGGCCCGAGCCGTTCATGGTGGTTCCGGGGCCGCGTGGACCACGGATGGGGTTCGGCTTTCGGATGCGCTTCTAGTCGTCGCCCCGTTCTAATTACGTTTCCGCAAATTCGATGACGGTCCTCACAGGTGAGGAGAAACGCTCGAGAGAGTCGAGCACGGCGTTGACCGGCCCGGCCTCGAGCGGGACCGTCTCCGAAACGACATGATCGAGCTTCAGGGCGCCGGAAGCCGCCATCTCGATCAGGCGGGGTATCTCCGATGATAGATGGTCGGACACCCCCACGATCGAGGCCTCCTTGCCAATCAGCTCCGTATAGGAGTCTACCTCGAACGAGCGATCGCTGATGCCGGCAAGCGATGCCCTTCCCTGAACGCCGAGGCTTGCGACGGCCTGCCGCATCGTGAGCGGCAGGCCGATGAGCTCGACGGCGACATCAGCCCCCCTACCTTCAGTCAGATCCCGAATGGCTTCGACCGGATCAACCTTGGCTCCGTTCACCGGCAGTGCTCCAAAGGACTCGGCCAACGCGAGCTTCCCGTCGTCGACGTCGACAGCGATGACCATCCGAGGCGCAAAGGCGGCGGCTATTTGCACCGCCGACATCCCCAATCCGCCGAGACCGAACACGGCCACCGATTCGCCGGGCTGGAGCGCCCCTTTTCGGAGCGCGTGGAGCGCCGTTGCCGAGGAGCACATCATGACCGCTGCCTGGCTCATTGGAATCGATTTGGGCACAGTGAAGAGATTGCGGGCCGGGACGAGGACGAGCTCGGCGTATCCGCCGTTGCAGTCCTTGCCGATCATTCTCCCCTCCGTGCAGAACTGCTCTTGTCCAAGATTGCAGTAACGGCATCTGCCGCAGCTCCAGAGGTAGTGCACACAGACACGCTCGCCGGTCCGAGGCGCAGTAACGCCTGGTCCCACCGTTTCCACAATTCCCGAGATTTCGTGACCCGGCACGAGCGGAAGCCCGCGCAGCATGGAGGTGCCGTTGCGGTAGTGGGCATCGGAATGACAAATCCCCGCCGCTGCTACCTTCACCACTGCCTCGCCGAATCCGGGCTCGGGCGACGGTATGTCGACGAGCGACAGTGGGCGGCCGATCTCGGTGAGCTGCAGCGCCTTCATTACTCGGAGATGTTCCGTCGGGTCACTATTTCATAGTCGTAGCTTATCTGAGCCGACTGCCGGAGCATTTCGCCGACAGAGCAGTACTTGTTGACTGCAAGATCCAATGCCCGCTCGGCCTTCTTGGTGTCGACATTGCCGAAGAGGCGAAAATGGAGGTGAATTTTGGTGAAAGGGGAGGGGGTTGCATCGGGATCGCGCTCCCCGGAAACCTCGATCTCGACGTCTTCCATTCCCGCTCGCTGTTTGCGAAGTATGTCGACGAGATCCATCGAGGCACAGCCGGCCAGCGAAGCCAGCAAGAGCTGCATAGGGCGGAAGCCGGAGTTCTCTCCACCGACTGAAATCGAACCGTCGATGTGGACCTCGTTCGCTTCCGGATTGTGAGCGACGAAATGTACGCGATCGTTTGCGCGGGTGAGCTTGATATCCATGCGACCATATTTACGGTGCCGGGGCCCGTAGTCAAGTCATCGGACGGAGACAAATCTCGCAGAAAGTCCCGCAGATACTTGATGTGCTCACTTACCATAGTTACCATGCTCGCAATGAATATCAGGACCATCGAAGAGTGTATTGGAAACACGCCGCTCGTCCGTCTCCGCCGGCTGTACCGGGGGCCGAATCTCGTTCTCTGCAAACTCGAAGGAAATAACCCCGCGGGCTCCGTCAAGGACCGTCCGGCTCTAAGCATGATTGGCCGGGCTGAAACGGCGGGACGCATCAAACCGGGAGACACCCTGATCGAGGCCACGAGCGGCAATACAGGGATCGCACTCGCCATGGCGGCGGCGGTGAAGGGGTACCGCCTTGTGCTCATCATGCCCGAAAACATGAGCGTAGAGCGGAGGGCCTCGATGCGCGCCTTCGGAGCCGAGCTGCGGCTGACTCCGTCGGGTGCCGGAATGGAAGCTGCCATAGATCTCGCCCGGGAGATGGAGCGGGCCGGCGAGGGCACGATCCTCGATCAATTCAGCAACCCCGATAACCCGCTTGCCCACTACGAGTCGACCGGACCGGAGATCTGGAGGGATACCGACGGAAAGGTGACTCATTTCGCAGCCTCGACCGGAACGACCGGCACCATCATGGGTACCTCTCGCTACCTCAAGGAGAAGAACCCCGATATCGTCATCGTCGGTGTTGTGCCCGACGAACAGGGAGGAATCCCCGGTATCCGTGCTTGGCCTCCTGCCTACCAACCGAAGATATTCGAACCCGAGCGCCTCGATCAACGGCGTCGTGTATCGAAACAGGATGCAGAAGACATGACGAGGAGGCTTGCCCGCGAAGAGGGAATTTTCGCCGGGATTTCTTCAGGAGGAAATGTCTCGGTGGCGGTGCAATTGGCCGAGGAGCTCGATGGGACGGGGCGGCAGGATGGGGTGGTCGTAACCGTTATCTGCGATCGGGGAGACCGCTACCTTTCGACAGGTGTCTTCCCCTCCGATTAGGGGAGGACCAAAACGAAACTGTGCCAAGTATTGACAAGTTTCTTCCCTTTTGTTACGTTTCCTGGACTACCTGATACAACGGCCGTCATCGATTGGGATGGAATGGTATAACGCCCTTGTAGCTCAGCTGGCAGAGCACCTCCATGGTAAGGAGGGGGTCATCGGTTCAAGTCCGATCGAGGGCTCTATTGTCCATTCGTTGCCTCCGCGCCGACAATCATTGACAGAGGCCGTGTTTTCTATGTATCCTTGTATCTCTTGACTGTGCGGTATTTTGCCTTTGGCAAGAACCTTGATCAAATGGGAGCCGTGAGACGCTATGGCCAAGTCGAAGAAAGGTGCTGTTGAGCTGATCGCCCTTCAGTGTACAGAGTGTAATCGCAAGAACTATACAACGAAAAAGAACCGAAGAAATACTCAGGCCAAACTCGAGTTCCGCAAATACTGCAAATTCGACCGCAAACACACGCTCCACAAAGAAGCAAAGGTCAAGTAGGTACTGATTGCGCCAAGAATAGCCGAAGGCCAGTAGCTCTAACGGCTAGAGCGCCGGTCTCCAAAACCGGATGTTGTAGGTTCGAATCCTACCTGGCCTGTAGTGTGTGTAGGGTGGGGGCGTTTGGCGCTTCCGTCCACCGGTGTCGATTGCGCCCGTCGATGTTGCAGGAACAGCTTAGGAGCTTGAGGGAATGAGGAAGATCGTCCAGTTTTTCAAAGACAGCTACGCTGAGCTCAAGAAGGTTGTTTGGCCGAGTCGCGAAGAGGTGGCGGCTTCCACGAAGGTAGTCATCGTTTCCGTCATCATTTTTGCCGTGGTCCTCGGTGCGGTCGATTTTCTGCTGCTCGCGGGAATCGATTTCATTTTCTAGCGGCCGACAAAGGAACAGTGTAGCAATGGCGAAAGGCTGGTACGTTGTCCATACCTATTCAGGGTATGAGAACAAGGTTGAAAAATACATCCGAAAGCTCATGGAAGATTCCAACTTCGCGGAGTCCGTTTTCGATGTGAAAGTCCCGTCGGAAGAAGTTGTCGAGGTCAAAGAAGGAAAGAAGAAAATATCTACCAAGAAGTTTCTTCCCGGCTACATCCTCGTTGAGATGGACCTACCCGACAGAGGATGGAAGCCGGTCTGCTCTCAGATCCGAAAGATCCAGGGGGTGACCGGTTTCGTCGGCTCGATGAGCGGTATGAAGCCCCAGCCCATATCCCCGGAAGAGGCGAGGGCTGTCTTGCAGAAAGCGGGGGAGATCAAGACCGAGAAGTCCATTCGGCCGAAGCAGACCTTTGCCGTAGGCGAAACGGTGCGGGTAATCGACGGTCCCTTCGACTCATTCACCGGAAGTGTCGAGGAGGTCAACCTCGAGAAGGGCAAGCTCCGGGTGATGGTCGGAATTTTCGGGAGATCGACTCCGGTCGAAGTCGATTTTCTCCAGGTGGAAAAAGTCTGAGAGTTCGGGGTTTTGCGGTCCGAGTCGCGGACTGCCTGATGGGAGCCTTTGCCGATTTTCGGTTGGGCGTGATTACCACAGAGGGAGTACAGTATGGCTAAGAAGAAGGTTGCGGCGATCATCAAGCTGCAGGTGCCCGCCGGAAAGGCGACGCCGGCACCTCCTGTTGGACCGGCTCTCGGGCCGCACGGCGTGAGCGCGCCGCAGTTTGTCCAACAGTTTAACGACAAGACGAAGAGCCTGGAACCCGGGTTGACGGTTCCGGTCGTCATCACGGTATATGCCGACAAGTCGTTCACGTTCATCGTGAAGACACCGCCGGCCGCGGTGCTGATCAAGAAGGCGTGCGGCCTTGAGAAGGGATCGGCCGAGTCGAACAAGGTGAAGGTTTCTAAGCTGAGCGCCGCCAAGCTTAAAGAGATAGCCCAGCAGAAGATGCCCGACTTGAATGCCAACGATCTCCCTGCCGCGATGAAAATCATCGCGGGCACAGCCCGGAGCATGGGCGTCGAGGTGGAGGTGTAGGCATGAAGCATGGAAAGAAATACGCCGAAGCTACGAAAAACGTTGACAAGCAGCAGACCTACGGTGTCGAAGAGGCAGTCAAGATAGTGAAAGGGGCCGCCTTTGCGAAGTTTGACGAAACCGTCGATCTCGCCCTGAAGCTCAACTTGAAGAAGAGTCAAACGGTTCGCGACACCCTCGTGCTTCCGAATCAATTCACTTCCGAGAAGAAGATCCTCGTTTTTGCGAAAGGGGAAAAGGCTGACGAAGCCAAGCAGGCCGGCGCCACATTCGTTGGAGATGTCGATCTCGTTGAGAAGATCAAGGACGGATGGTTGGATTTCGACATTGCGGTCGCCACCCCCGATATGATGAAGGACGTTGGGCGGCTCGGTCCGATCCTCGGGCGGCGGGGCCTCATGCCGAATCCGAAGACTCAAACGGTTACCTTCGATATCAAGGGCGCAATCTCGGAGCTCCGGAAAGGACGTGTTGAGTTTCGGTCCGATAAGACCGGTGTAATCCATCTCGGAGTCGGCAAGGTTTCGATGGAGCCCGACAAGGTCGCTGAGAACATTCGAACCGTCATCGGCGAAATAGAACGTCGCCGTCCGTCGGACGTGAAGGGCGACTACCTGCAGACCGCGACCGTATCATCGACGATGGGGCCGGGGGTAAAGATCTCGACGAAGAAAGAGCTCGCGTGAGTCCGACGTCAAGGAGAGTATGAAGATGACCGGCACAAAGGTGAAAACCGATGAAGGCAAGGAAATACAGCAGAAGAATATCGACGCCGTCGACGCGATCAAGGAGCAGCTCGGCAAGTACACGGACATCATTTTCGCGGACTATCGTGGGTTGACCGTCGCTCAGATTACGGATCTGCGCGACAAGCTGAGAGACCAGCAGGCGATATTCAAGGTAATCAAGAACAGGTTCGCGAAGATTGCGCTCTCGCAGCTCGACAAGCCTGATGCGTCCGAATATCTGACGGGTCCGACGGCGTTTGCGCTTTCCGGGGCAGATCCTGCCGCAGTCGCAAAGACGCTGATGGATTTTTCGCGGGAGACTCCGCTGAAGGTCAAGGGCGGGCTGATCGAGGGGGGGCTTTTCTCGGGAGATCAGGTCGCGGCCTTCTCGCGGTTGCCGTCGAGAAACGATCTCCTTGCGATGCTCATGGGTGCAATGAACGCCCCGCTTCAGAATTTCGTCTATGGTCTGAACGGGGTTACGCAGAAGCTGGTGCGAACGCTTCAAGCTATTGCGGATCAAAAGGCAGGAAACTAGCGTCCCTGGGGACGATAGAGATACGACAGCTTTAGTCTTCTGGTTAGGACGTAGCGATGCTATTGCTGTTTGAACAAATCTAGTAAGGAAGGAGAAGATAATATGGCTACGGTAAAGAAAGATGACATCCTGGATGCAATTGCCAACATGACCGTGCTCGAGGTTTCCGAGCTCGTGAAGGCGATGGAAGAGAAGTTCGGTGTGACTGCGGCGGCGCCTGTCGCAGTAGCGGCAGCGCCGGGCGCAGGGGCGGCAGCCGGAGATGGTGGAGGAGCAGCTGCTGAAGAGCAGTCCGAGTTTGAGGTGGTTCTGAAGAGCTTTGACGACGGAAAGAAGATCCCGGTAATCAAGGAAGTTCGGGCCATCACGGGTCTCGGCCTCAAGGAGGCGAAAGATCTCGTTGAGGCAGGCGGAAAGACCTTGAAAGAAGGTGTTTCCAAGGAAGAGGCGCAGTCGATCAAGGAAAAGCTCGAAGCGGCTGGCGCAGTCGTTGAGGTTAAGTAGCATCGACGATCTATCGACAGAATATCTTTTCTCACGCAACCACCGAAATCTCGATTTCGGTGGTTCTATGCTTTCAGGTGGGCGACCGTTTTTTATTCGCGGCCCGGCAGTCGCCGGTGTCGCTACGTGCACGTTTTCGGTGCAGGGCCCGCCTGCCAATCTCGCCCCGCGATGTGCTGAGCTGTCGTCGGGGCAATTTCTCTCCAGGGGGTAGAAATGCCGAAAAAAGGCAACGCCATCGAACGTGTCTACATCGGGAAAGAGTATCATGAGGTCATGGAGCTTCCGAACCTCATAGACGTTCAGCTCTCTTCCTTCGAGCGGTTTCTTCAACGAGAGCGCATGAGGTCAGGACAACCGCCGGAACGACAGGGTCTCGAAGAGGTTTTCCAGACCATTTTCCCCGTCGAAAGCCCGAACGGCGACATGGTCCTCGAATACACACAGTACAGCCTCGACGAAAGCAACATCAAGTTTTCGGAGGCGGAGTGTAAGCAGAAAGGGCTGACCTTTGCTGTTCCGATAAAGGCACGAATCAATCTCATTTTTCAAGAAACCGGAGAGATCCGACAGAAGGATATCTACATCGGCGACATCCCCCTCATGACCGACCGTGGGACCTTCATCATCAATGGAGCCGAGCGCGTCGTAGTGAGTCAGATTCACCGGTCACCGGGCGTCATCTTCTCGCACGAGAAGGGGGTCTACTCCTCACGCATCATCCCGTATCGCGGCTCCTGGCTCGAGTTCGAGATCGACCAGAAGAAGGAGCTCATCTACGCAAAGATCGACCGGAAGAAGCGGATCCTCGGAACCCTGTTTCTTCGGGCTCTCGGGTTCGACAGCCGTGAGAAGATCATCGAGCTCTTCTACAAGACGCTTGCGGTCAAGGTATCAGACACCCGCGAGGACAAAGAGAAGCTTGTCGGCAACGTCTTTGCCAAGGCCATCTATGTCGGTGAAGGCGAAGAGCAGAAGAAGCTCTATCGCGCAGGCGAGAAAATTCATCCACACGACGTCGACGAATTGCTCCATTCGAACATAAAAGAAGTGGAAATCGTCGATTTCGCGAACCCGGAGTCACTCCATTCTTCGATCATCCTCAACTGTTTCGAGCGGGAGGAGGTCAAGTTTACAAAGGACGATCCGAACGTCGACGAGCCGACGAAGGAAGATGCGCTCGTTGCCGTCTATTCGGTAATAATGCCGGGAGAGCCGATTACCTTCGAGAGTGCCGAAAAGGATCTCAACAGCATGTTCTTCAGCTCCCGCCGCTACGACCTCGGTCAGGTGGGACGCTACAAGCTCAACAAGAAGTTCGACTACGATCCCGCCCCCGAAGCCCATATCCTTACGAAGCGCGATATCACAAACACGATGATCTACCTTATCAAGGTCTATATTGATGAGGCAAACGTCGACGACATCGACCATCTTGGCAACCGGCGGATTCGTTCGGTCGGAGAGCTTCTGGCAAACCAGTTGAAGACTGCTTTTACGCGGATGGAGCGCATCGCCAAGGAGCGGATGTCGCTGAAGGAAACGGACACCGTCAAACCGCAGGACCTCATCTCGATCAAGCCAATCGTAGCGGCAATAAAGGAGTTCTTCGGCTCGAGCCAGCTGTCGCAATTCATGGATCAGGTCAATCCTCTCTCTGAGCTAACGCACAAGAGGAGGCTGAACGCACTCGGTCCTGGCGGTCTTTCGCGGGATCGGGCCGGATTCGAGGTTCGCGACGTCCACTACACGCACTACGGAAGAATGTGTCCGATCGAGACGCCCGAAGGACCGAACATCGGACTGATTGTTTCGCTCGCCAACTATACGAGAGTCAATGAGTACGGTTTTCTCGAGACTCCCTACCGGAAGGTCAAGAACGGGAAGGCCACCAAGGATATCGAGTATCTCTCTGCCATGGATGAAGAGAAGTACTTCATCGCACAGGCGAACGCGCCAATCGATGCGAAGGGTGTCTTCACCTCAAACAGGATTTCGGTGCGAAAGTCGGGCGACTACATCACGCGCGATCCGGCCGACATCCAATACATGGACGTTTCACCGAAGCAGGTAATCTCGGTGGCGACCTCGCTCATTCCGTTCCTCGAGCACGATGACGCGAACCGCGCATTGATGGGCTCGAACATGCAGCGGCAGGCGGTTCCCCTGGTCTTCCCGGAGTCCCCGATAGTGGGAACCGGAATGGAAGGCAAGACCGCATACGATTCCGGGGTGCTCGTGAAGTCTCGCAGGGCCGGCACGGTTGAGTACGTAACCTCGCAGATGATCACGGTGGTTCCCGACCAGAGCAAGAAGGAGCGCGATGTCTATCCGCTCGTGAAGTACCAGCGGACGAATCAAGATACCTGTTTCAACCAAAAGCCCATGGTTAAAGTCGGGCAGCACATCGCCGAAGGGGATGTGCTCGCAGATGGGCCGGCGACCGACCGCGGCGAGTTGGCACTCGGACGCAACGTGCTGGTCGGATTCGTACCATGGAACGGTTACAACTACGAGGACGCGATCCTCGTTTCCGAGAAAGTCGTCAAAGAAGATATCTTCACATCGATTCACATCAAGGAGTTCATGGTCGAGGTCAGAGAGACGAAGCTCGGCCCCGAGAAGCTGACCCGCGATATTCCGAATACCAACGAGAAGGCGCTCGAGCAGCTCGATGAAGAGGGGATTGTCCGTATCGGAGCGAAGGTCCAATCGGGCTACATCCTCGTCGGAAAGGTTACTCCAAAATCGGAGACGGAAACCACGCCGGAGTTTAAGTTGCTGAACTCGATTTTCGGCGAGAAGGCCAAGGAGGTTCGTGATACCTCGCTCCGAGTGCCGCACGGCACAGAGGGGACCGTCATCGATGTGCAGAGGCTCAAACGCTCCGAGGGTGATGATCTCAGTCCGGGAGTCGATGAAGTCGTAAAAGTCCTGATCGCGACGAAGCGAAAGCTCAGGGAAGGCGACAAGATGGCGGGCCGTCACGGCAACAAGGGGGTAGTCGCACGAGTCTTGCCTGAAGAGGACATGCCCTACATGGCGGATGGGACTCCGCTCGACATCTGTCTCAACCCTCTTGGAGTCCCGTCACGGATGAACCTTGGCCAGATCCTCGAAACCGAGCTCGGATGGGCCGGACATGCTCTGAGCGAGTGGTACTCTACACCGGTGTTCCAATCGGCCACGAATGAGATGATCGAGGACAAGCTCGAGGCGGCCGGTCTCCCGAGAAACTCGAAGATCCAGCTTTTCGACGGGAGGTCCGGGGTCCAGCTGGAGAACCCGGTCTTCGTCGGGTTCCTTTACATGTTGAAGCTGCACCATCTCGTAGACGATAAAATGCACGCACGTTCCACGGGGCCCTACTCCTTGGTTACACAGCAGCCGCTGGGCGGCAAGGCACAGTTCGGCGGGCAACGACTCGGAGAGATGGAAGTCTGGGCGCTTGAGGCCTACGGAGCGGCGAATACCCTCCAAGAGCTTCTTACGATCAAGTCCGACGATATGACCGGACGGGCCAAGATTTACGAAAGCATAGTGAAGGGCGAGCCGGCCTCCGCGGCGGGTATACCCGAATCATTCAACGTGTTGGTCCAGGAGCTGCGTGGACTTGCGCTCGATATTTCGATCTACGATTCGCGGGGCAAAAAGATCCCACTAACCGAGCGGGACGATGAGCTCATCAATCGGCAAGGCAGCCAGTTTTAGGGAGACGGTAGCGGAATGAGAGATTTGCAGGATTTTGATAATATAATGATTCGATTGGCCTCGCCGGAGCAGATCAGAGCATGGTCGTACGGTGAGGTGAAGAAGCCGGAGACCATCAACTACCGCACGCTCCGGCCTGAAAAAGACGGACTCTTCTGCGAGCGCATCTTCGGGACGACGAAGGAATGGGAGTGCTACTGCGGCAAATTCAAGTCCATTCGTTACAAGGGTGTGATCTGCGACCGCTGCGGTGTCGAGGTAACCCACTTCAAGGTTCGTCGTGAGCGAATGGGACACATCGAGCTTGCATCGCCGGTATCGCACATCTGGTACTATCGTTCCGTGCCCTCGCGAATGGGGCTGCTGCTCGACCTCTCGATAGCCTCATTGCGTTCGATACTCTACTACGAGAAGTACATCGTGATAGAACCGGGCGACACCGATCTGAAGAAGATGGATCTTCTCACGGAAGAGGACTATATGGAGGCCAGGGAGCGCTATGGAATGAGCTTCACTGCCGGCATCGGCGCAGAAGCGATCCGGACGCTTCTCGAGAACATGGACCTTGACGCCCTTTCGACGGAGCTCCGGGCGAAGATGGCCGAGAAGGGTGCGAAGGCGGACAAGAGGCTGCTCAAGCGTATCGAGATCGTCGAGAATTTCCGCGATTCTGGCAATCGGCCGGAGTGGATGATCCTCGATGTGATCCCGGTGATTCCGCCGGAGCTTCGCCCGATGGTACAGCTCGACGGTGGGCGGTTCGCCACATCCGACCTGAACGATCTCTATCGACGGGTTATCAACCGCAACAATCGCCTGAAGCGCCTCATGTCCCTGAATGCACCTGACATCATCATTCGCAACGAGAAGAGGATGCTTCAGGAAGCGGTCGACGCGTTGTTTGACAACTCCAAGAAGAAGCGTGTTGTCAAGGGCGCCTCGAATCGGCCGCTCAAGTCGCTTTCCGATATGCTTAAAGGCAAGCAAGGCCGCTTCCGGCAGAACCTGCTCGGAAAACGCGTCGACTACTCCGGACGAAGCGTCATCGTGGTCGGGCCGGAGCTCCAGCTTCATCAGTGCGGTCTTCCCACGAAGATGGCTCTCGAGCTCTACAAGCCCTTCATCATGAAGAAGCTCGTGGAGAAAGACGTTGTCTACAACATCAAGAAGGCGAAAACCCTCGTTGAACAGGAGACGCCTGAGGTATGGGCGGTTCTCGACGAGGTTGTCCGAGAGCACCCTGTCCTCCTTAACCGTGCTCCGACTCTCCACCGACTCGGTATTCAGGCCTTTGAGCCTGTCCTCGTCGAGGGTAAAGCTATCAAGCTGCACCCGCTCGTATGTCACGCCTACAATGCGGACTTCGATGGAGATCAGATGGCGGTTCACGTACCGCTGACCCAAGCTGCACAGATCGAGTGCTGGATGCTGATGCTTTCGTCGAACAACCTTCTCAACCCTGCCAACGGCAGTCCGATCGTGTTCCCGTCTCAGGACATGGTTCTCGGCATAAACTATTTGACGCGAAATCGCAAAGGAGCACACGGCGAGGGGAAGGTCTTCAGCAACGTCAACGAGGTCATCATGGCGCTCGACATCCGAGCAGTGGACTATCACGCCATGGTCAAGGTGAAAATTGACGGAGACTGGCTCGAAACCACGCCGGGCCGCATCATTTTCAATGAACCGATGCCGAAAGAGATCGGCTACGTCAATTACGCTCTCGGTGACAAGGAGCTTCGCGGTCTCGTCGCACAGTGTTATCGAGACCACGGTCCGGCGGTAACGGTGAAGATGCTCGACGCCATCAAGAGCCTCGGATTCCGTTATGCGACCACCTTCGGCGCGACGATCGGGATGGATGACATCGTCATTCCCGACGAGAAGACGAACATGATCGACGGTGCGAACGCCAAGGTCGAGGAGATCCAGTCGCAGTACCTCCAGGGGCACATAACTCAAGAGGAGCGCTACAACCGCGTTATCGAGGTTTGGAGTAAGACCAACGAAGATCTCACGAACGTGCTCATGAAGACCCTCCGCGAAGATCGGGGAGGATTCAACCCCGTCTACATGATGGCGGATTCCGGTGCCCGCGGAAGCCGAACACAGATCCGCCAGCTGGCGGGAATGCGCGGGCTTATGGCAAAACCTTCCGGCGACATCATCGAGCTCCCGATTCGATCGAACTTCAAGGAAGGACTTTCGATTATCGAGTTCTTTATCTCGACGAACGGCGCTCGAAAGGGTCTCGCCGACACCGCTTTGAAGACTGCTGACGCCGGATACCTTACCCGGCGCCTAGTCGACATCGCGCAGGACGTCGTCGTCAACGACGAGGATTGCGGCACGATCAACGGCATCGAAACCAGCGCGATCAAAGACGGCGAAGAGGTGGTCGAAAGCTTGAGCGACAGAATCGTCGGCCGCTTCACCCTCGAGCGAGTCAAGCACCCGATCACGGGTGAGGTCATCGTTGACGTCAACGAGGAGATCACCGATGAGCTGGCGGTCAAAATCGAAGAGGTCGGCATCGAGACGGTTCGGATCCGTACGGTTCTTACCTGTGAAGCGCGCCACGGAGTCTGTCGCCGCTGTTACGGACGAAACCTTGCAACAAACAAGACTGTAGAGATAGGAGAGGCGGTCGGAATCATCGCCGCCCAGTCCATCGGACAGCCCGGAACGCAGCTTACGATGAGAACATTCCACATCGGCGGAGCCGCAACGAAGATGAGCGAAGAAAACCGCATCCATCTCCGGTATCCTGTGCTGCTTCGCGACGTAAGCGGAAACACGGTCGAGCTGGACAACAAGACGACACTCTTCACCCGAAGGGGCTTTCTCACGGTCAGCAAGATTCTCTCACGATTCCCCATCGAAGCGAAAGACAAGGTATTGGTTTCCGACGGCCAGAAAGTCATCGGGGGTGAGAAGATCATCAAGCGCGGCAAGGAAGAGATCCTTGCCGCGGAGATCGGCTACGTAGCGATCCAGAAGAAGGAGATCCTTCTCATAGCGCAGGATCAGAAGATCGAAATCCGAAATGGCGCCGAGCTGCTCTTCAAACAGGGCGACATCGTCGAAGCCCAGGAGTCAATAGCGGTATTCGATCCCTTCTCAGAGCCGATCGTCGCCGAGGTGGACGGGGTTGTTCACTTCGAGGACATCGTTCTCGGCACCACCCTTAAGGAAGAGATCAACGAGGATACGGGCAACATCGAGAAGAAGATAGCCGAGTTCAGCGTCGAGAGCCTGCAGCCCCGCATTGTCCTCAACGACAAGACCGGAAACGAGCTGGCCACCTATTTCCTGCCTGGCGCGGCCTATCTCAGCGTCGAAGACGGAGAAAAGGTCTCCCGAGGCAAGACGCTGGCAAAGATGCTCAAGGAGAGCGTCAAGACGAGGGACATCACCGGCGGTCTTCCCCGCGTCGGCGAGCTGTTCGAAGCGCGCAGACCGAAGACGCCGGCCGTGCTGGCCGGGGTGAGCGGAACGGTTCATTTCAAGGGCACCGTCAAAGGCAAGCGCATGATCACCGTGGAGGATCTTCACAACCGGGAGTACAAACACTTGATCTCAATGGGCCGGCACCTGCTTGTTCGCGACGGGGACCAGGTCATTGCGGGAGAGATGCTCTCCGACGGTTCGGTCGATCCGCACGACATCCTGTTCATTCTCGGTGAGAGCGCGCTCCAGCGCTTCCTTCTGAACGAAATTCAGGAGGTTTATCGCCTGCAGGGCGTTAACATCAACGACAAGCACATCGGTGTCATCATCAGGCAGATGATGCGCAAGGTGGAGATTACCCGGGTCGGTGATACGAATTTCATCTACGGGCACCATGTGGATAAGTACAAATTCCACGAGGAAAATCAGCGGGTCATTCGCGAAGGCGGTCAACCCGCGGTGGCTCGGCCCCTGCTGCTCGGAATTACCCGGGCGTCTCTGAACATCGACTCGTTCCTCTCGGCGGCCTCCTTCCAGGAGACGACGAAGGTTCTCACGAACGCGGCAATCGCAGGAAGCGTCGACGAGCTCCGGGGTTTGAAGGAGAATATCATCATCGGCCATCTGATACCGGCCGGTACCGGTACGAAGCTGTATAGGAACATCAAGCTGTTCGATGAAAACAGTGAGGATCTGGACGCCTCGATCCAGTCCATTCTCGAGGCCAGACGGGCGGCGAAAGAGCGGGAAGCCGAAGAACGCAACTACGAAGAGGCCGAACCGGAGACCGAGACCGTCCAGGTTGGTGACAGCGACGATTGAGGCGCTTGACGAAAATCGTAGCTTTTGGTACCTTCACGGGACGCAGAGGGCGGTGGTACGAACACCGCGCCGCCTCGATCTATCCCGTGTAGCAGTAGCGACTTAGGACAAGAGGAGAACGAAAGGCACATGCCGACGATCAACCAGCTCATTAGAAAAGGGCGAAAGCGAACGACCAAGAAGACGAAGGCCCCGGCCCTCGCCGCGTGCCCCCAAAAACGTGGAGTGTGCACCCGCGTTATGACTGTAACGCCGAAAAAACCGAACAGCGCACTGCGTAAGGTCGCTCGTGTACGTCTGTCGCACGGAATCGAGGTTACCGCCTACATACCCGGGATCGGCCACAACCTGCAGGAGCACTCCGTCGTCCTCATCCGAGGAGGAAGGGTCAAGGACCTTCCGGGTGTTCGGTATCATATCATTCGCGGAGCTAAGGATACGCTCGGAGTCGAGGACCGCAAGCAGGGCCGCTCAAAATACGGCACCAAGAAGCCGAAGGCATAGGGAACGCAATGTCACGAAGAATAACGACGCCGAAACGGCCCATAATACCTGATTCTCGCTACGGCAACGTAACGGTCACAAAGTTTGTCAGCCGAATGATGGTTCACGGCAAGCGGTCGATATGCACCCGTATACTCTACGATGCGTTCGATCAGCTGAAAGAAAAGAGCAAAGAAGAGCCTCTCCTGGTCTTTACGAAGGCGCTCGACAACGTCAAGCCGTTCTTCGAGGTCAAATCGCGGCGGGTTGGCGGTTCGACCTACCAGGTTCCAGTGGAGATCCGCGAGTCCCGGCGGGAGGCGCTGGGCATGAGGTGGATCATTCAGGCGGCCCGTGATCGAAGCGGGCGTTCGATGAGCGAGAAGCTGTGTGCTGAGCTCCTGGATGCCTTCAACTCGACCGGAACAGCCTTCAAGAAGAAGGAAGATACCCATCGAATGGCCGAGGCGAACAAAGCCTTCGCCCATTATCGTTGGTAGAGGCGCGTCTGTAATTTAGCTAAAAACGCCGTCTAGGTACGGCACACCGGTTTTGGTTGCGAGTGCACCTGTGCACTTGCAACGAATGGCGATTTCGTGTATATTCGTCATTCACAACGGTTAGGATTTCTGGCTTGTTTGGCCAAACCAATCATCCTGAGGTAGTTGTTGTGTCTGCTTTCGTTCGGAAAGCGCAAAGGGTGGTAAGGTGGTGCAAGTCGCTCGGACGCCGGGAAACGGCGACCTTCGGGTAGTGCTTGAGTAGTCTGCTCACGACTCACCATTTTGCGTAATTCCAGTCAGGCGAACAGATCAGGAAAATCGAACGCCCTGCTATGCCCTAGTCGCGTATGGGCAGGGTCGACGACGAGCTCTCCGGCTTCGGCTGTCAGTCGAGGGCGGGCGCTGCCTTGCTACCAAGGGAAAGTGCGGTGCGGCGGATTCTTGCCCCCGTGGAAGTATCGGCCGTATCCCACCGTAAACAACTGTAGCCAATTGTGAGTTTATCACAAGGAGGAGATGATGGCTAAAGCAAAGTTTGAGAGAACGAAGCCACACATTAACGTCGGCACCATCGGTCACGTCGACCATGGCAAGACGACCCTTACTGCGGCGATAACCATGGTCTGCGGTCGCCTGCACGGCGACAAGGTGATGAAGTACGATGATATTGACAACGCTCCTGAGGAAAAGGCGCGCGGAATCACGATCAACACTCGTCACGTCGAATATCAGACCGACAAACGTCACTATGCGCACGTCGACTGCCCCGGTCACGCCGACTACATCAAGAACATGATTACCGGTGCAGCTCAGATGGACGGTGCCGTGCTCGTGGTTTCGGCTCCTGACAGCGTCATGCCGCAGACTCGGGAACACGTCCTCCTTGCTCGCCAGGTAGGCGTGCCGGCCATCGTCGTGTTCCTCAACAAAACCGACCAAGTTGACGATCCCGAGCTCATCGACCTCGTCGAGGAAGAGGTTCGTGAGCTGCTGAAAGAGTATGAGTTTCCCGGTGATGATATTCCCATCATAAAGGGCTCGGCGTTTGAGGCTATGGAGAATCCGGACGACGAATCGAAGACGAAGTGCATCGCCGACCTGCTCGAAACGATGGACAACTACTTCCCGGTACCCCAGCGTGCCGTCGATCAGCCTTTCCTGATGCCGATCGAGGATATCTTCTCGATCCAGGGCCGCGGCACCGTCGTTACCGGAAGGATAGAGCGTGGTCTCGTCAAGGTTGGTGACAACGTCGAGATCGTCGGCATCCGTGACACCCAGACGACGGTAGTTACCGGAGTCGAGATGTTCAACAAGCTGCTCGATCAGGGCGAGGCTGGTGACAACATCGGTGCATTGTTGCGTGGAACAGAGAAGAACGCGGTCGAGCGTGGACAGGTCCTCGCGAAACCCGGTTCGATCACCCCGCACAGGAAGTTCAAAGGCACGGTGTATGTATTGACGAAGGAAGAGGGTGGACGTCACTCCCCCTTCTTCAGCGGTTACCGGCCTCAGTTCTATTTCCGGACGACCGACATCACCGGCGCGGTTACGCTCCCGGAAGCGAAGCAGATGATCATGCCCGGTGATAATACCGAAATCTCCGTTGAGCTCATCCATCCGATCGCGATGGAGAAAGGGCTCCGCTTTGCTATTCGCGAAGGGGGGCGCACTGTAGCCAGCGGCCAGGTTATCGACATCGTCGAATAGCTCTTTGACGTAGGGGTCCCGTGGCCGTCGGCGGCGGGACCCTGCTTTTTGGAGGAAGAATGGCAAAGGATAGAATCCGGGTACGCCTAAGAGGATTTGACGTCGAGCTCATCGACCAAAGCGCCAAGGCCATCGTGCAGACTGTGGCAAAGGCGGGTGCGAAGGTTGCGGGTCCGATTCCTCTGCCTACTCGCATAAACAAGTACACCGTGCTCAGATCGCCGCACGTGAACAAGAAGTCGCGCGAGCAGTTTGAGATGCGTACCCACAAGCGGCTCATCGACATTCTCGACCCCTCTTCCGCAGTAATGGACGCGCTGATGCGTCTGGAGCTGCCGGCCGGTGTCGATGTGGAAATAAAGCAGTAAGAGGCAAAAGATGCTAGGGTTGATCGGCAGAAAGGTCGGAATGACTCAGGTATTTGACGCGGACGGTTCTCTGACTCCGGTTACCGTTATCAACATAGAAGATAACGTTGTCGTCAACATACGGGACGCGGAAAAGAACGGCTACGAAGCGCTCGTTATCGGCTCTGTCGACATGAAGAAGAACAGGGTTCGAAAACCGTACGGCGGTCAGTTCAAGAATGACATTGCACCGAAGAAGTTCCTTGTCGAGATGCGAGATTTCGAAAAGGAATGCGAGCTCGGTGAGACTCTTGGGGTCGATCTCTTCGAAGGGTTGGAATACGTGGACGTCGTTGGTGTGTCAAAGGGCAAGGGATACCAGGGAATCATGAAGCGTCATGGTTTTCACGGGGGACCCAAGACACACGGGTCGAAGTTTCATCGAGAGAACGGCTCGACCGGTCAATCGGCCTATCCCTCTAAGGTTGCGCGTGGTACACGGATGCCCGGCCGAATGGGTGGTGACAAGTGCACGGTTCAGAACCTCAAGGTGGTGAGAGTTGACGCCGAGAACAAGGTTCTGCTGGTGAGGGGCGCGGTTCCGGGAGCACCGATGACCGCTCTCATCGTCAAGAAGTCGAAGAAGAAGCAGTAGGTACGTCGATGAAAGCGAAGGTACTATCGGTACAAGGCAAAGAGGTCAAGGACATCGAGCTCGCCGACGCGGTTTTCGGTTGTCCGGTGAGTCACGGTACCGTCTATTACGCGATACGAAACGAGCTTGCCAACCTGCGTGTAGGGACCGCCTCTACGAAAACGAGAGGCGAGGTGAAGGGGACGAGCTCGAAACCGTGGGCTCAGAAGGGCACGGGCCGGGCGCGGGCCGGTAGGCGACGCTCCCCGCTGTGGGTTGGGGGCGGAACGGTGTTCGGTCCTAGACCCCGCGACTACAGCTACGCGATGCCGCGAAAGATGAAGCGGGTCGCTATGAAATCTATCTTGAGCTTGAAATTGAAGGAAGAGGCCCTGAAGGTGGTTGAGGACTTCACGGTGGACACCGGGAAGACCAAAGACCTTGTGAGTGTTCTGAAGAACCTCGTGCCCGCGGAGCGAACGGTGCTGGTGCTCGGCGGCGAGGACGCGCAGATCAAGCGTGCGGGCAGGAATATACCCTGGCTGACCTTCCTCTCATACAACAGGCTGCGGGCACACGATCTGTTCTACGGGAAGAATGTCGTGGTGCTGGAAACGGCCGCCTCCAAGCTTAATGAGTTTTACGCTTAGGTGTTTACCTGAGCGAGAATGAAGGATGCGACAATGGCGCCTGATCAGGTAATCATTTCACCGGTGTTAACCGAAAAAACCAACCTCCTTCGGGAGGAGAAGCGCAAAAAGTACACCTTTAGGGTGGATGCGCGCTCCAACAAGCTCCAGGTAATGCAGGCGGTGAAGGAGCTCTTCGAAGTGAGACCGGTGACCTGTCGAATCGTGAATGTGAAGGGCAAACCGAGGAAATCCCGAAGCAAATCGTCGTACAACATGGGATACACCTCGACGTGGAAAAAGGCGATCGTCACCCTCCGGGAGGGCGAGACGATCGATGTTTTCGAGGGCAGCTGAGCCTGACGCTGGCTCTTATCAGGGGGAAGTAGTGGCACTGAAAAGCTATAATCCGACGACACCGAGCCTCCGATTCACTACCGGACTGGGTAACAAGGAAATCACCTCGAAGAAGCCCACTAAAGGGCTTACCTCGGGGATGGGTTTCAAGGCGGGACGTGACACCGCCGGGCGAATTTCGGTATGGAGGAAGGGCGGTCGACACAAGCGGCGATACCGCGACGTGGACTTCAAGCGGGAAAAGTACGGTATTCCGGCTCGAGTTGCCACGATCGAGTACGATCCCAATAGGAGCGCGAACATTGCACTTCTGGTCTACAAAGACGGCGAGAAGCGCTATATCATCGCGCCCCGCGGGATACGGGTCGGCGCAACCGTGATGAGCGGTCCGAGCTCTCCGATTGAAATCGGTAACGCGCTTCCCCTGGAAAAGATTCCGGTCGGTATGACGATCCACAATATCGAGCTGCAGATGGGGCGAGGCGCACAACTCGCTCGTTCGGCAGGCACGAGTGCGACTATTGTGGCAAAAGAGGGCGACTATGTGACTGTTCGGCTTCCTTCCGGAGAGATGAGGATGGTTTTCAAGAATTGCTATGCGACCCTTGGAAGCGTCGGCAACGAGGACCACATGAACGTATCGCTCGGCAAGGCCGGACGCTCGCGATGGCTCGGTCGTCGACCGAAAGTCCGTGGTGTGGCGATGAACCCGATCGACCATCCGCACGGTGGTGGAGAAGGGAAATCATCCGGTGGTCGCCACCCGGTTAGTCCGTGGGGAATGCCGACGAAGGGATACAAGACCCGCAAGAAACGGAAGTCGACCAGCAAGTTTATTGTTAAGCGCCGGTAGGGTGCAGCAAGAGAGTAGCAAGCCGGTACGCTTGGCGAGGACGTTAAGCGCCGTGGTAAGTTAGGAGAGAAGAGTGGCACGTTCGATCAAAAAGGGCCCGTTCATCGAGAAGAAACTTTACAAACGCGTTGTCGAAATGGGCAAGTCAGGTGACAAACGGATGATCAAAACCTACTCGAGATGCTCTACGATCATTCCGGAGATGGTGGGCATCACGATCTCCGTCTACAACGGTAAAACCTGGGTTCCCGTCTACGTCACCGAGAATCTCGTGGGGCACAAGCTTGGGGAGTTCTCGCCGACTCGGATCTTCAGGGGGCATGCGGGCTCCGACAAGAAGGCCGCGAAAAGGTAAGGGAAGATGATTGAAGCAAAGAAAGGCTACAAGGCCACCGCGCGTCACCTGCTCATCGCTCCGAGTAAGCTGAGACGGGTCGCCGATGTCGTGAGGCGTAAACCCTATGCCGAAGCGATTGCGATTCTCGAATCTTTGCCGCACAAAGGGGCACGCCTCCTGAAGAAAGTGCTGCAGTCGGCCGTTGCGAATGCCCTGGTTCAGAACAGAAATCTGGACGAAGAGATGCTCTATGTGAAGGACTTGCAGGTCAACGAAGGGCCGCGAATCAAGCGCGTATGGGCACGAGCACGGGGACGTCGCGACATTCTCTTGAAGCGAATGAGCCACATTTCTGTTGTAGTCGACGAAATTTCGAGCACGGGGGAATAACGTGGGACAGAAAGTAAATCCCTATGGTTTGCGTCTTGGAGTCAACAAGACCTGGAAATCGAAATGGTATGTGGATCCGCGCGAATACGCTGACACCCTGCATGAGGACTTGGCTCTACGACGAACCATCGTGAAGTGCCCCGAAACGAAAGGAGCCGACATCGCAGACGTGGAGATCATACGCCACCCGCAGCGGGTGACGATTGTTATCCACACTTCGCGGCCGGGAATTATCATCGGAGCGAAGGGAGCCAACATCGAGAAGATAGGAGCGCGGCTCCAGAAGGTGGCGGGCAAAAAGATTCAGCTGAAGATCAAAGAGATCAAGCGGCCGGAGACGGACGCACAGCTCATCGCGCTGAATGTCGCGCGTCAGCTTCGAATGCGCGGTTCGTTTCGGCGATCGCTGAAAATGGCGGTCAACAATGCGCTTCGCGCGGGTGTTCAGGGAATCAAGATACGGATCGCTGGTCGCCTTGGCGGAAGCGAGATGTCGAGAATGGAACAACATAAGGACGGTCGCATCCCGCTCCACACCCTGCGCGCGAATATCGACTACGGGTTCGCCGTATCCGAGACGACGTTCGGGACGATCGGCGTGAAAGTATGGGTGTTCAACGGCGAGATCTATCGCCGCGACCGCAAGGATGATGCAGGGCTTCTCGTGAAGAAGAAGAGGGAGCGCCCTCAGCGAGGGGAGAAGGTAAATGCTTAGCCCAAAGAAGACGAAATACCGCAAGAAACAGCGGCACGCCGCCGACATCGGCGGAGTCGCCACCCGGGGAAATGCAATCTCCTTTGGTGACTACGGTCTCATGGCGATGGAGCCGAAATGGATCACGAACCGCCAGATCGAAGCCTCCCGAATAGCCATGACTCGCCACATCAAGAGAGGCGGGAACGTCTGGATCCGGGTATTTCCGGATATGCCCTACACAAAGAAGCCGGCCGAGACCCGCATGGGCAAGGGTAAGGGGAGCCCGGAATACTGGGTGGTGCCCGTTAAACCAGGCACCGTGCTTTTCGAGATGTCGGGCGTGTCGGTGCCGCTCGCGAAGGAAGCCATGGCGCTTGCAGGAAGCAAGCTGCCGATAAGAACGCGCTTCGTGGTTCGGCGCGACCTGGAGGAGAGGGGAGAATGAGAGACTCGTTCAAAGACCTGCAGTACGCCGAGTTGATGACGAAGCGAGAAGAGATCAAGAAGAAGTACCTCGATCTGCGGTTCGATATGGTCGTTCATCACGTCGACAACCCTCTCGAAAGGCGGAACCTGAGACGCAAACTCGCGAGGTTGAACACAATCGTTCACGAGTATTCGCTCGGGATCCGGAAGCAGTCGTAGGAGACGGACGTGGAAACTGAGAAGCCGAGAAAGACGAAACGTATGCTCACCGGGAAGGTGGTGAGTGAGAAGATGAACAAGACCATTGTCGTGCAGATTTCTTCACGAAAACTACACCGGCTGTACAAGAAATATCTGACTGTTTCGAAACGCCTGAAGGCCCATGACGAGAACAACGACGCCCACCTCGGCGACACGGTTCGTGTCATCGAAGCGCGGCCGATCAGCAAGGAAAAGCGGTGGCGGTTGGACGAAATCGTCGAGCGGGCGAAATAGGAGACGACGATGATACAGCAGCAGAGTTATCTGAACGTCGCCGACAACAGCGGGGCGAAGCGGGTACAGTGTATCAAGGTGCTTGGCGGAACCCGCAGGAAGAATGCAGCCGTCGGCGATCTCATCGTGGTAGCGGTCAAGGATGCATTGCCCAACGGCGCGATCAAGAAGGGTGATATTCACCGTGCGGTGGTGGTGCGCGTCAAGAAAGAGTACCGGCGCAGGGACGGTACCTATATTCGTTTCGACGACAATGCCTGTGTCTTGATGGATCCGAGCGGGAATCCGCGTGGGAAGCGCATCTTTGGTCCGGTCGCTCGTGAATTGCGTGAAGGCGACTACATGAAGATCGTTTCTCTTGCGCCGGAAGTGCTGTAGGGAGCTACCATGGCAGAGAGAAAACAGAGAGTAGACGTAAAGCTGAAGAAAGAAGACTCCGTCCGTGTGATCGCCGGGAAGGAGCGCGGGAAGACTGGGCGCATATTGAGGGTGGATCACGCGAAGGGCCGTGTCTTTCTCCATGGGATCAACATGGTGAAAAAGGCGGTGAAGAAAAGGAAGCAGAACGACCGTGGCGGTATCATCGACATCGAAGGCTCGATCGCAGTGTCCGACGTCATGATCATCTGTGCGAAGTGCGGTCCCACGCGAATCGGATACAAGTTTGACGGAGACGCCAAGGTCCGAATCTGCAAGAAATGCGGGGAGCCACTGTAATGAAAGACTATACGCCGACCTTGAAAAAGAACTACGGGAAGGCTGCAGACGAGCTTCGCAAGGAGTTCGGGTATCGGTCCGCGATGGAAGTGCCTCGTCTTGAGAAGATTATCGTGAGTGCCGGCGTCGGAGAGGCGATCGCGAACAAGAAGCTTCTCGATGCGGCGATCAAGGAAATCGAACAGATTACCGGGCAGAAAGCATTGAAGACGAAGGCGCGGAAGTCGATTTCGAACTTCAAGCTGCGCCAGGGCGCGGAGGTAGGCGCGAAGGTTACCCTGCGTGGCGCGCGAATGTGGGAGTTCCTCGATAGGCTCAACAACGTGGCCCTGCCTCGTGTCAAGGATTTTCGAGGAATCAATCCGAACGCGTTCGACGGTCATGGGAACTACTCGCTCGGTATCACGGAGCAGATTATCTTTCCGGAGATCGACTACGACAAGATAGAGCGAGTGAGTGGATTGAATGTTGCAATCGTCACGACTGCAAAAACAGACAAAGAAGCTAGGAGCCTACTCCAGAAATTGGGAATGCCTTTTAGGAAGTGAGGGAATATCCGGATGGCAAGAAAAGCAATGATCGAAAAGGCCAACAGGAAGCCGAAATATATGACCAGACGGGTAAATCGGTGTCGGATTTGCGGGAGGTCTCGAGGATACATGCGGAAGTTTGAGATGTGCAGAATTTGTTTCCGCAACCTCGCGAGCGAAGGGATGATTCCCGGAGTTACCAAATCTAGCTGGTAGGGAGTAGTGTATGGCGGTCAGTGATCCTCTCGCAGATATGCTTACGAAAATACGAAACGCAAGTAATGCCCGGTTTGACAAGGTCGACATCAGCAACTCGAAGCTGAAGTTGGAGATCGTCAAGATCCTGAAGAACGAGGGTTTCATCAAGAATTTTAAGAAGATGAGTCAGGACGGACAGGCTCTGATTCGAATCTTTCTCAAATATGACGACATGATGAAGCCGATTATTCACGGCATATCCCGGGTTTCGACGCCCGGTCGCCGGATCTATTCCGGCTATCGAAAGATGCCTCGGGTTTTCAACGGATATGGCACGGTGATCGTGTCGACCTCTGCCGGGGTGACGACCGGGAAGAAGGCCGCCGAAAAGCGAGTCGGCGGAGAAATTCTCTGCTCGGTTTGGTAGGAGGCGGAAGGTATGTCACGTATCGGAAAGCTACCGGTCAATATTCCGCAGGGAGTCACAGTGAACCTCCAGAAGTCACTGGTCTCTGTGGAAGGACCCAAAGGGAAGCTGGAGCAGGTCATCGATCCCCTCGTCGAGGTCGAGGTTCAGGACGATCAGGTGGTCGTTCGGCGTAGGAACGATTCGAAGAAGGCTCGCGCATATCACGGCCTTTACCGGAAGCTGGTGTCGAACATGGTGGTCGGTGTGTCCACCGGGTTTTCCAAGAAGCTTCTCATTAACGGGGTCGGCTTCCGGGCCGAGGTGAAGGGGAAGTCCCTTGTTTTGAACCTTGGTTACTCGAATCCGATCGAATATATGTTCGACAACGATATCGACATAGTAGTCGACAACAACAAAATCACGGTCAGCGGCGCGAACCGAGAGCGCGTGGGACAAGTCAGCGCGGAGATTCGATCG
Source organism: uncultured Spirochaetales bacterium (assembly GCA_964506755.1). Taxonomy (GTDB): domain Bacteria; phylum Spirochaetota; class Spirochaetia; order DAHUYW01; family DAHUYW01; genus CAZDMH01. The sequence continues at coordinate 53,693 of CAZDMH010000014.1, read as the reverse complement.
ATCCGGCCGCCCGAGCCCTACAAGGGAAAGGGTGTCCGGTACGAGGATGAGTACGTGCGCCGCAAGGTCGGCAAGTCCGGAGTCAAGTAGGTGAAGGAAGAATGAATAGGGTACTCGACAAGCAGAGACGACGCCTGCGCAGGAAATACCGAATTCGCAAGAGGCTTTACGGTACGAAGGAACGGCCTCGGATGACCGTCTTCAAGAGCAACCGACACGTGTACGTACAGGTAATCGACGATATGAACGGGACGACGATCGCCTCCGCAGGGGATGTGGAGAAGGAGCTCAAGCAACTGAAGCCCAACGTGACGAACGGGGAAAAGCTCGGCGAGGTGGTTGGGAAGCGACTTCTCGACAAGTCGATCAAGACCGTGGTGTTTGACCGAAACGGGTACAGGTACCACGGAATTGTCAAGGCAATTGCGGACGGTGTGCGCAAAGCCGGTATCGAACTTTAGGAGGCCAAGGATTGGATCAACGGAGAGACCGAGACAGAGAGGTCGACAAAGAGTTCACCGAGAAGCTGATTAAGCTCAACCGTGTCGCCAAAGTCGTAAAAGGCGGGCGTAGATTTTCGTTTTCGGCCCTCATGGTCGTAGGCAACGGGAACGGCAAGGTCGGATACGGCTTCGGGAAAGCGAACGATGTCTCCGAAGCGATTCGGAAGAGCATCGACAAGGCAAAACGCAACGTCATTACGATTCCGGTAAAGCGGCATACCCTCCCGCATGAGGTCCTCGGTGAATACAAGAGTGCCCAGGTCATGTTGAAGCCGGCATCACCCGGCACCGGAATAATCGCCGGCGGGGCGGTCCGGGCAATCATGGAAGCGGGCGGTGTTCACGACATCTTGAGCAAATCACTCGGATCGAAGAACGCAATCAACGTTGTCAAGGCGGTTTTCAACGGACTGGAGAATCTTCTCGATGCGCGCGAGATAGCACGCAATCGGGGGAAATCCCTGAAGGAAATGTGGGGTTAGACATGAAGGTGCGGATTCGGCTGGTGCGCAGCGTCATCGGGCAGCTCCCGCGTCACCGACGAACGGTAAAAGCCCTGGGGCTGCGAAAAATCAACCAGGCCGTCGAAAAAGAGGGAACGGACTCCATCCTCGGCATGGCGAACTCGGTCGCCCATCTCGTGACCGTCGAGGAGGTCAAGTAGTATGGCAGAACTGAGAGCCCCGAAAGGCGCGACGCATAAGAAGAGAATTATAGGAAGAGGTATCGGCTCGAATCGCGGTGGGACCTCCGGCAAGGGCAACAAGGGACAGAATGCCAGATCCGGAGGGGGTGTTCGCCCCGGGTTCGAAGGTGGGCAGATGCCGCTCTTCCGGCGGATCGCGCGACGCGGATTCTCGAACTATCGTTCGAAGAAGCACTTCCAAATCATCAACATTGGTGAGGTGAGCAAGCGTTTCGACTCCGGAGGGACGGTTGACGAAAAAAGCCTGCTCGAGAAGCGACTTATAAAGGGAAACGGCATCCCCACAAAGCTCCTTGGGATGGGTGACGTCGACAAGAAGCTCGAGGTGAAGATCGAACACGTGTCGAAGAGCGCGCGTGAGAAGATCGAAAAGGCCGGGGGCTCGGTCTCGGACAGAACCGCTGTCAGCAAGCAGGTTGTGAAGAAGGCTATCCAACCAAAGGCAGGTCAGAAACGGCCGGCGCCGGCGGAACCGGAGCCAGAGTCGGAAGAGGACGCGACGGAGTCGGCTCCGTCGAAAGAGACTGAAGAGTAGGTAGACTCATATGACAAGCAATCCGATACTGGACATTTTGCGAATCAAGGATCTCAGGGATAGGATACTCTTCACTATTGGTGTGCTTATCGTATTCAGGCTCGGTGCCATACTGCCGATCCCCGGGATCAACATCAACGCGCTGAAGCTCTACTTCATGTCACAGCAGGGGTCGGGCGGAAGCGGTATCGGAATTGTCGAATACATCAACTTCTTCTCTGGCGGGGCTTTTCTGCACTTCTCGGTCTTCATGCTTGGAATCATGCCCTACATTACTACGTCGATCATCATGCAGCTCCTCGTCGTGGTCTTTCCTCGGTTGAAAAAGATTCAGGAAGAGGAGGGCGGCAAGAAGAAGATCCATAGGTACACGCGAATCGGTACGATTTTCGTCTGCCTCGTGCAGTCGTATGCGGTAACGATCTACGCAAACCAGATACCTGACGCGATCACGATGGCGCACTTGCCTTACACTCTGCTCGCGATGTTGACCGTGACAACCGGCACGATGTTCTTGATGTGGATGGGTGAACAAATCACCCAGCGCGGCGTCGGGAACGGTATATCACTTGTCATCTTCGCAGGCATTGTTGCTCGTATTCCGAACGCCTTTGTCGAGCTCGTCGACCGTGTACGTGCGAAGGAACTGAACCCGGTTTTCGTCATTCTGGTTTTGGGCATGTTCGTCGGGGTCATTGCGCTGGTTATCTATGAGCAGCAGGGACAACGCAAAATTCCGGTGCACTATGCCAAACGAGTTGTCGGACGGAGGATGTACGGCGCGCAGAGCACATACATCCCGTTCAAGATCAACCCGTCCGGGGTAATTCCGGTCATCTTTGCATCCTCGGTACTGACCTTCCCCATCCAGATCGCGGGCAGTCTCGGCAACCAGATCAAATGGCTGGGAGATTTCTCGTATTGGCTCAGACCTGGTGGCGCCCCGTACATCATCTTCTACGCCCTTTTGATCATCTTCTTTGCATACTTCTACACGCAGGTCAGCCTAAATCCGATTGAGATCTCCAAACAGATACGTGAAAATGGTGGGTCGGTTCCGGGAATCAGAAGCGACAAGCTGGAAGAGTATCTGAACAGGATCCTGAGTAGGATCATCCTGCCGGGTGCACTGTTCCTCTCCTTCATAGCGATTATACCGACCTTGGTGCAGCACTTTTTCAACTTTCCGGTTCAAGTTGCGTATCTGATGGGTGGCACATCGTTGCTCATCATCGTCGGCGTGGACCTCGATACGATGTCGCAGATCGAGGGACACTTGCGAATGCACCACCATGAAGGCCTCGTCAAGAAGGGGCGAATTCGATCAAGGAACTTGTAAGGGGTTACTCCTATGAAAGTGAGAGTCAGCGTCAAGCCGATGTGCGACAAATGCAAGGTCATTCGCCGCAACGGAGTAGTGCGTATCATATGCTCGAATCCGAAGCATAAGCAGAGACAGAGGTAGAGAGTATGGCAAGAATTGCGGGTGTTGATCTTCCCAATAAACAGGTCAAAGTAGCACTCACTTACATTTTCGGGATCGGCATGACCTCGGCGGCCAAGATCTGCAAGGAAACCGGAGTGGATCCTACGGTCAGGATGAACGATCTGACGGCCGATGAGGTGAACCAGCTGCGACGAGTTCTCGAGAACGACTACAAGGTCGAAGGAAGACTGCGGACGGAAGTGGCGCTGAATATTAAACGCCTCATGGACATCGGCTGCTATCGTGGCCTTCGACACCGAAAGGGTCTGCCGGTTCGCGGACAGCGTACCAAGACCAATGCGCGGACGAGGAAGGGCAAGAAGAAGACCGTCGCAGGAAAGAAAAAAGCCGTTTAGCGTCTTCGACGCAATGCTTCGGGAGGTAAGGATAATTGGCGAAGGTTAAGGGAAAGAAGAAAGAAAAGAAGACGGTACACGAAGGAAACGTCTACATACAAGCTACCTTCAACAATACCGTGGTCACCATTACGGATCTCAACGGCAATACTGTCTCCTGGGCCAGTGCGGGCGGACTCGGTTTTCGAGGGGCGAAGAAGTCCACCCCCTATGCCGCCCAGACAACGGCGGAAACTGCCGCACGCAAGGCCATCGATTCGGGTCTGCATGAAGTGCACGTATACGTCAAAGGTCCCGGAGTCGGCCGCGAATCGGCAATTCGCTCGCTGGGCAATCTCGGACTCTGGGTGAAGAGCATAAAAGACGTAACGCCGATCCCTCACAACGGATGCCGACCCAGGAAAAGCCGGAGAGTCTGACAGCTTACCGCGGGGTCGAACGCCCGGTATCTTCTACCGACGGGGTTCGGACCCACAGCGCAAGCCGTTTCACCATGGAATTGAAAGAATTAAGGTAGGGATTGAATGGCACGGAAAAACCTATTGAAGGGATTCAAGAGGCCGAAAGGTATTACATTCGAGCATAGTGAGCTCGACGCGAATTATGGGCGGTTCATCGCCTATCCGTTCGAGCGCGGCTACGGTACGACGATCGGAAATACACTGCGAAGGATACTACTTTCGTCGATCCAGGGATTTGCCGTAACCGCGGTGAAAATCACCAGCTATGACGGTGAAAACACGCCTCACATCATTTCGAGTGAATACGAGGCGATACCAGATGTCGTAGAAGACACGCCTGAGATAATCAGCAATTTGAAGCAACTGCAGATCAAGCTTCCCGACGAAATCGACCAGCGGACAATTCTCGTCGAGAGCAAAGGCCCGAAGGAGCTCACCGGGAAGGATCTCGCAAAGGACAATGATATCGAGATCGTCAACGCGGACCTGAAGATTGCCACCCTTATGGAAAAGGCGAACGTCGACTTTGAGCTGCAGATAGATTTGGGCAGAGGCTATGTGCCGGCCGAGACGAACGAGAAGTACATCGAGGTCGTAGGTACAATTCCGATCGACGCGGTCTTCTCCCCCGTAACGAAGGTTGCGTTTTCCATAGAGAACACCCGCGTCGGGCACCGAAGTGATTATGACAAGTTGATACTCGACGTCTGGACCGACGGAACCGTTTCTCCGGAGGACGCCCTTGCGGAGGCTGCAAAAATCGCGAAGGATCACTTCACCATCTTCATAAACTTCGACGAGGACGCAGTTGGAGGCGACGACGACATCGACGAAGAGGAAGAGCGCGTGCGCGCCATCCTCGACACCCCGGTAGAAGAGCTTGAGTTGTCGGTCCGGTCGAGCAACTGCCTAAAAAACGCAAACATCAAGACGATTGGCGATCTCACACGGCGAACCGAAGAAGACATCGCGAAAACGCGGAATTTCGGAAAGAAATCGCTTCTGGAAATCAAGGAAAAGCTCAAGGAATGGAATTTGAGCCTGGGAATGACCGACTACAGCGCGTTGAAGACTGCGAAGAAGCTCCAGACGCCGGCGCAGGTGGACGGCGGCGATTCCGACGGAGACGAGGACGAGGACGATGAAGCATAGAGTAGGGTTCAACCGGCTCAGCCGGCGACAGGGCCATCGCAAGGCTATGAAAAGCAACATGGTGACTTCGTTGTTCCGATACGAACGGGTTCAGACGACGAAGGCGAAAGCACTAGAAGTACGGCGTGTGGCCGAAAAGATGGTAACACGGGCTCGTGTGGACTCGGTGCACAACCGGCGCATCATCGCTCAAAGAATCCACGATCCGGAGATCCTCGCAAAGCTTTTCACGGAGATCGCCCCTCGTTATCTCGAGCGGCCGGGTGGCTACACGCGCGTACTCAAGATTGGCCGGCGACAGGGTGACGCCGCCGAAATGGTAATTCTCGAGCTGGTCGATCGCAAGATCGAGGAGAAGGTCCGTCCGGAAAAGGAATCCGCACAAGAAAAACAGTCTCCGGCGGAACCTGACGTCAGCACTGTCGAGGCGAGCGAAGCGGACTCGGGAACGGCGCCGGAGAACGACTCGGAGGCTGCGAAGGCTGAAGAGCCGAAATCCAAAGCAAAGTCGACGAAAGCAACTGCGACGAAAGCAACTGCGGCGAAGACCAAGACTTCGACCGCAACGACAAGAAAGGGTAGTGCCAAAACCTCTTC
>CAZDMH010000014.1:45864-47797 GCA_964506755.1 uncultured Spirochaetales bacterium | reverse complement strand
CGAAGACCAAGACTTCGACCGCAACGACAAGAAAGGGTAGTGCCAAAACCTCTTCGACTGCGAAGTCGAAGTCCGCCGCCAGGCCGAAAACCGGTGAGTCGAAGGCAGCGACGGCAAAAGAGACAGCGGCAGGCGCGAAGCCGAAGGCGAAAACCGAGGCGAAGAAGGCAACGTCCACCTCGAAAGTTGGTTCGGACGACAAGGCGTCCAAGAAGCCTGCCGAGAAAGAAGAAAATGCGACCGACAGCTCTGAGAAAGCCGGCGCGTCCCCCGAAAGAGAATAGAAGATTTCTGGCAGACGTCTGCCGAAAAACTCATAGAGGGAGAGTCGCGTCTCCCTTTTTTTGTGCGCTCGACCGTCTTTCCTAATAGGCCGATTTCGCCGATAATATTACGAATCGGGTAATTCGGTCGAATCAAGGGAATGAAGGCGTATTCATGCGGGCTGTCCAGAAAATCGCGTTAAGCCTCCTTATCTCAGTTGTTGCCTTTAGTCTCTTCGCGCTCTTCGCGTTCTCGGGGTTCTTTTCCTTCATCGAAAGCAATTTCTACGATAACCGGGTGAGAGAGGGGATAACGCAGCACCTCGACGCGGCAAAGAGCTTCGTTGCTAACTATGAGAAACGTTACTTCGATCGCTTCTCGACTGTCATCGCCCAGGATTCGGTGAAACGAATCAACATGGTCAACCAGAGCGCGGAGGACATTTTCAATCGAAAGAACCTCTTCCAAAAACTATTTGCTGACTACCCAGGAATCCTCTTTGTAAGATTCATTGACGATCGCGGCAACATTCACTACAGCACGCTCGAAAGCGACATCATTCGCTCCAATCAATACCAAACCGTCTACAAAACGATGAATCGGGCGGAACCGGATTCACCTTACGCGAAGCAACTGGAATCGACCTCGAAAACTCAGGCAGTCTACGTCGAAGGCAAACAGAATAGAATTCTTTTCCGCCTTCCGTGGGTCGGGTACCTCGGGGACGTGTTAGGCAGCGCAGTATTTTACGTCGGCACCCAGGATCTCCAGGGCTATCTGGTAAGACAGGGTGTTCTCGACACCGGCAAGACCTTGGGCGCCGTCGGCGACGCAGGCTTCGTTTTTGGATCTGACCTTGCGAACAATCAGCAGCTCGAGCAGGAGATATTGAAGGACTGGCAGTCCTCCGCTCTCTCTCCCGACCAGGGAATACCGGTCGCCTCGGACGCGGCCGGAGGGCAGCTGTTTCTCTTTACAACTAAGACCTCCTCTTTGGGTTACCTCGGTGAGCTCGTTCCTCAATCGGAGTTCTCACTGAACAGGACACTTCAGGTCCTGCTCTCTGTATCGATATTTCTCACGGTCTTCTTGCTCACCTTCTTGATCCTGAGCTTACGTCAAGACAAACTCCTTGTTCTCGCCGACCGCATCAAGCGATTTCAGATCAGCTTTTTGAAGGAGTATCTGGAGAGCAAGAGCACCCTGGATTGGGCACGCTGGCATTCAGAGCTCGAGCTGCGCCGGAGTGAAGTTCGACGGGAAATCAAGCGCGGTATGGGACGAATCAGCAAGGAGCGTGAGACGACCGTGGACGGGCTTATCGACAAGAGCTGGGACGAGATTCTCTCTGTCATCGGGAAAAGGGTAGAGGAGGAGCCGGTTTCACAGCGAGAAGTCAGAGGTTTGGAGGACGCCATCCGAAGGCTCCTGTCTTCCGGCGACCTGGCAACTGCGCTCTCCCGCGGGATTCCTGCCCCTGGGACGCAACCTTCGACTTCGCTGGGGCCCTCCGGTACGGAGACCCAATCGCAGCCGGCACCGGACAAGGAGGATGAGGAGGCTGATGCGGTAGAGGAGCTCGAGGAAGCCGAAGCGGTAGAGGAAGCCGAAGCCGTAGAGGAAGCCGAAGCCGTAGAGGAAGCCGAAGCCGTAGAGGAAGCCGAAGCCG
>CAZDMH010000014.1:0-45764 GCA_964506755.1 uncultured Spirochaetales bacterium | reverse complement strand
GTAGAGGAAGCCGTCAAGGAAACGGGGCGTGGGACTGAAGTCTCCATGGAACCGCCCGTGGAGCCGCCGGACACCGAGGTATCTGAAGACCTCGAAGAAGTTGAGTCTGTCGAAGAAGCAGAGATGCTCGAAGAGGTCGAGCCGGCGGAGGACGAGTCGGAAGCGCAATACTCACCGGTTGATGAGCTTGAGAACGTCGAGGCGCTCGATTTGGAGGCCATCTTTCATGGGGATGAGCTCCTTGCAGACATAGACATCTTCGAGGAGACTGAAGATGAGGTCGAGGAGGTCGAACCGGTTGACGAGGCCGAGGAGGTCCAGGACGAGGATCTGACCGAATCGGCAACAGACGAAGAGCTGTTGGGAGACGAGATAGAAGATGAGGACGAGTACAACGAGGAGTTGGAGGAGGTTGAACCCCTCGAGGTCACCCACCCGGATATCGCGCGGATCGTTCGACAGGGCGAGGAAGAAGAGCTCGAACAGGTAGAAATTCTCGAGCCTGCGGAAGAGCGCGCCGACCTGACGCGAGTCGAAATAGGCGCAGTCAGCGATGACAGCCTTCAGCATGTCTCGTATGGATACAGCCTTTTCAAGGAGTTTCAGGCGACCCGTTCTCCGGCATACCAAGAAGATTCCGGAACCGAGAGGCTCGGCCGGCTTGTCGAAATAGGAGAATACGAATCGAGGTATGAAAGTGAAACCGGGAGGAGCTCCGGCGATGGGCGTGAAGATGAGGAGGAGAGCGTGTTCGAGAGTGGAGGCGACGAGCCGAACGACGTCAACGATCTCGAGGAAATAGAGGAGGTCGAGGCTCTGGAAGGTGCTGAGGCTCCCGAAGAGATTGATTCCCTCGCTGAGGAGGGGGAGATCGAGGAAGCTGAGGCTGTCGGAGACATCGAGGAGCCTGAGGAGTTTGCATCGGATTCGGCAACGGGCTTAGACGGGCAGCAAGTGAGAGACTCCCAAGAGGGAAAAGAGTCGGAGCAAGAAACGGCGTTCGAAAAGCGTATGCGGGACCTCATCGGCTATAAGAAGATCGAGGTCTACAGTCTTTCAGACGTGAAATCCATGGGGCTTGTCCCAGCTGACGCCATCGAGGTCTCAGAAGGGGTCTTTCAGATAAAACAAGAGGTTGTCGCACGCACCTCGGAGGGCGGCAACGAGGAGTTGAAGAGCCTGGTTGATTCGGTCGTTGCACGAGGTGGAAGCGGTACGGAGGCTCCTGCGATCGGTGATCTTCTGTCCATTCCGACAGTCGAATTGACCTTCGATCAGCTGGCGGAAGAACCATCAGAGGTTGAAAAGGAAGCTCACCGCAACATCCTGGCACCACGTCTTCTGGATCGGGAGCGGGCCGCACGTGTGATGCTGACGAAGAATGGCTTCGACTACGATTCATACAGGACCGAATTCAAGTCGAACAACATCGGGATAATGAAATCGCTCATGCGCATATCCCAGAGGGTGGAGGCAATCTATGCTGCAATCCTCGTTCCAAGAGCGGAAGGGTTGGCCGCGGAGTTCTCACTGGGTCTTGACGACAAGACGGTGAAGACGCTGCGATTCTCGAGCACGGACGCGGTGTTGCTACATCTGTTCTCTCAGAACGATCTCGTTTACATCCGGATTCCGAAGACTGGAATTCCGGAGTTTGATTCCAAGATCGACGAAAAGGATCTCCGATTCATGAAGGGAACGATCTATCTCCCGATAGTCTTCGATGGTAAACAGGGGTACCTTTTCTTCGGTCTCAAAAACACATCGCGCACGATTCAGGATTACATGCTTCGAATCATCAAGTAGGGTGCCCCAATGGCTGCCTTGGCTTGCTGATAGTTCGAAACAGGACGCCCGTTGAATGACAGGGCAGGACTTTGAAGGAAAACATAACTATCTTAGTGATATATTAAGCTTGACATATTTATCGATTTATCTATAATAGTGCTGACCAATAACGTGGGGGAAGACTATGAACTGGTTATTGCTGATCATACTTCCTCTCACCGGTTTGATTCTAGGTTGGACCATACGATGGGTTTATGCCCGGTTTCAACTTTCCTCTATAGAACAGAAGGCTGCGCGTCTAAGTCAGGACGCCATAAAGGAAGCAGAGGCTAAGAAACGAGAGCTACTTCTTGAAACCAAGGACGAGTTGATTCGTGAAAGGAATCAGCAGGAACATGAGTTACGGGAAAGAAGGAACGAACTTCAACGCTTTGACAAGCGTTTGCTTCAAAAAGAGGAGAATCTAGAGCGTAAGGCTGTCGCGCTGGAAAAACAGAAACAGGGCCTTACAGACCGTGAGAGGAAACTGACTGACAAAGAGGTATACCTTTCGGAACAAGAAGATAAGTGGAAGCTTGAGCTCGAGCGAGTAGCCAGTATTTCCACCGACGAAGCGAAAAAACTCATCATGCAGTCGATGGAGAACGAGGCGCGACACGACGTTCAGGCATTGCTCAACAAGATCGAGCAAGAGGCGGAGTCGTCTGCTGAAAAACGTGCCCGCAGCATCCTCGTCACCACGATTCAACGAATAGCAACGGACATCAGCTCGGAGATCACAGTCACGTCCGTGAACCTGCCGAACGACGAGATGAAAGGCCGAATCATCGGCCGCGAGGGTAGGAACATTCGAACCCTGGAGACTCTCACCGGCGTGGATATCATTATCGACGACACGCCTGAGGCAGTGGTCATCTCCTGTTTCGATCCGGTTCGGAAGGAAATCGCACGGCGGTCTCTTGAACGGCTCATCGTGGACGGGCGCATTCATCCGGCACGAATTGAAGAGGTGGTCCAGAAGGTCACAAAAGAGATCACCCAGACGATCTACGAAGAGGGCGAAAAAGTACTCTTCGATCTGGGAATACACAACATGAATCCGGACGGCATCCGAGCGCTCGGGCGGCTTTACTTTCGCACGAGCTATGGTCAGAACGTGCTGGCCCACTCCAAAGAGGTTGCGATTATCGCCGGGATGATTGCCTCCGAGGTTGGGTGTGATGTAGAGATTGCGAAGCGCGGTGCGTTGATGCATGACATCGGGAAGGGAATCGAAACCGACGGTGAAGGTACACACGTCGAGGCAGGCGTGGAGCTTGCAAAGAAGATAAACGAAGACGAGCGCGTCATCAACGCTATTGCCTCGCACCACAATGACATTGAGCCGAGCTGTGTGGAATCGGTGATCGTCCAGATTGCTGACGCGATATCCGCATCTCGCCCGGGGGCCCGGCGGGAGACGCTCAACAACTACATCAAACGTCTCGAGTCGCTCGAGAAGATAGCGGAGGGATTTCCAGGAGTGGACAAGGCCTACGCGATTCAGGCTGGGCGTGAGCTGCGCATCATGGTGAACAACGAGTCGGTAGACGATCTCGCGGCGAAGAACCTCGGAAAAGAAATCGCGAAGAAGATCGAGAACGAGCTCAAGTATCCGGGACGCATAAAGGTGACGATCATACGCGAAACCCGTATCGTCGAGTACGCACGCTGACCGATGCATTGGACGGCAGAAATTGTCTAGCATAATGAGCGCTCTGGTCCTGGGTGACATTGTCGGTCAGCCCGGATGCAGAGCGCTGTTCATTGGACTCAAGCCGCTCGTGAAGCGCTACAACGCCGATCTTGTCATTGTAAACGGCGAGAACGCCGCTGACGGCTTGGGAATCACACCCCAAATCGCCGATCAGCTCCTGTCGGACGGAGTGCATGTCATCACCTCTGGAAACCACGTATGGCAGAAGCGAGAGATACTTCCGGTTCTCGACCGTAACGAGCGAATACTCCGGCCAGCCAACTACCCACACTGCAAGGTAGGCCGCGGTTTCACTGTAGTCGAAATCAAGGGCACGAACGTCGCCGTTGTAAATCTCCAGGGAAGAGTCCGTATGTCTGATATCGATTGTCCTTTTACCGTGGGCAAGGACATTGTGCGCAAACTGCGAGACACGAACAAAATCATCATTGTAGATTTCCACGCGGAGGTGCCGGAGGAGAAAGAGGCGCTCGCATACTGGCTTGACGGGATGGTCACCGCCGTAGTTGGTACGCACACCCACGTTCAGACGGCGGACGAGCGACTACTTCCCGCCGGCACTGCCTACATCACCGACCTCGGTATGATAGGTCCGCAGATGAGCGTTATCGGCGTCGAGCCCGATGTGGCGATACGTCGGTCACAGACCCAAATGCCTTTGAAGATGCCGATCGCAGACAGTCCTGCCGAAATCCATGGAGTGGCCCTCAAAATCGACAGCGAGACAGGCAAGGCGATATCGATCGAGAGGATTAGCGAGCAGTCGCGTTTTTGATCCCGAAATGAAACGGAGCACGCTGATTACGGCGGCACGGAGCGCATTCCCTGAGCTCACACGAGACGAGGCCTACGCGGCGATTGTCTGCGGTGAGATCTACGTCAACGGTGAGAGGACGCGGGATCCCCGGACCTCAGTGGCTCCAGACGCGGAGGTCACTCGGCGGGTAACGAGGTACGTTTCACGCGGCGGATTAAAACTCGAGCATGCACTCGACACGTGGGACGTCGACGTGGCAGGGAAGGTAATGCTCGACGCCGGTTCTTCGACCGGCGGTTTTACCGATTGCCTGCTTCAGCACGGAGTCGCCCACGTTCACTCGGTGGATGTCGGCTATAATCAGATCGCCTTCAGCCTGAGAACCGATCCCCGCGTGTCAGTCCACGAGCGGACGAACATCATGAGCGTCGAGAACTTGACCCCGCCTCCCCATGGAGCCGTGACGGACCTTTCTTTTCGATCGGTTCAAGGCGCCGCAGCACACATTCTGAGTTTGACCACAGAAGGATGGGCAATTCTTCTAATCAAGCCCCAATTCGAGCTGCGAGATTTTTCGTCCGATTTCGACGGGGTTGTTCGAAGCAATCGAATCCTGATCGAGGTGCTCGAGTCGGTAGTTGAGCGTTTGTGGCAAGAGGAGGTCTATGCATCTTCGATCCTCGCGTCTCCGATCCTCGGGCGGAAAGGCAACCGCGAATATCTTTTCCTCGTTCGAAGCCGAGTCGAAGTGGAGAAGGCGGAGCTGATGCGGATTCTCAGGAACCTCTCACCCGGAGAATGAAGAGCGGTCGAGTGGCTTGTCAATAGCAATGCCTTCCGGAGCCAGGTATTTTCTCACCTTGCCGTCCAGAAGTATCTGGACACGTTTAACCGTGTTGAACTGCGTTGCAGTGAAGACCACTTGCTCGAGCTGTGCGTTGTAGCCCTCCACCCCGTAGGAGTTGAATCGAAACCGGTCGTTGAAATCGAGATACGCAGTCCCGTTGCGAACCGAAGCGGAGAGAAGCTTCGTACCTTCCGGGATCAGCGTCCGAATCCCGTCACCGCTGTCTTTCGAGCTTACTCCTTGGAGGAGGGTGTCGAAGGTCTTGGTCAGGGGGGAATCGACGAAGTCGATGGTCTGCTCTGTGGCGGCAAGTACCGGTCGACCGTTGGAGTCGACTTTGACGAAAAAGAGTTGATACTGGCGGGAAACGACTCTTGGTTTTCCGCCTCCGGATGTCGAGACGCCCGTGCCGGGGGTGGTCCGTGTCGGAACAGTCTGTTCGGTGACGCTTTTCGGCGTCGATTTCTCCGGCGGCGACTTGACGGGCTCATTCGGCGACTGGGTCCCTCCGGAGCCGCTAGGGTTCGCCGTGCCACCGCCAGGACCAGGCTCGACCGTCACCGGCGGTTTCGTGTCCACTTGGGGGGAGCGTTGAACGAGGGGGCTTTTCCTTTCGGGCGCCTGTTTTGTGATGAGGTTGGATAGACCGGTGCTCTTGATTACCTGGTCGATCCTCGGCCGATTGAACAGAAAGACCACGAGAACGAGCAATATGAGCGCCACCCAGAAGAGACATCCAATGTGTGATCGTTTCTGTTTCATGTTCTACAGATCGGCAGGATGTCGAGCCAAAATGAGGGGAACTCTGGGTACTACCGGTATCAAAACGGTACACGAGCACCGGGAGAGGGAGAATACCGGATTTGACACCTCATCAGAATCCGCGTATAGTTGTGGCAAATGAAAGAATTCAAGGGCATTTCGGTTTCGCCCGGTATATCTATCGGGAAGGCCTACCTCTATCTTGAGGACAGACCGCCGATCCCGTCCTACGAGATCCAGCCGGACGACGTTGCGGCGGAGATGGATCGCTTCAACGTTGCGCGCAAGAAGGCAAGCGAAGAGATCCAGGTGCTCAAGAAGCGTTCGTCAGCAGAAGGCGATAAGCACGATCATCGCTTCCTCGATGCCCACCTGTTGATGCTGAGCGACCCGGAATTCATCGGGCAAGTGGAAGATCAACTCGGAGAGGATCTGCGAAACGTCGAGTGGATCATGCACCGGGTCATCGAGACCCTGGTGCGCCAGCTCGAGGAATCGAACGACTCGTATCTCCGGGAGCGCGCGGTCGACATCTACGATGTTGCGAACAGGATTCTCAATCACCTGCTCTATCGCGAGCGGGTATCACTTGCAGATCTGAACGAGGAGGTTATCCTCGTCACGCATAATCTGCTCCCGTCGGACACAATGGTGATGAATCGCGAAATGGTCAAGGCGATCGCCATGGACGCGGGCAGCAAGACCTCCCACACCGCAATCGTGGCGCGGTCTTTCGGGATAGTGGCCGTCCTCGGGCTTTCCGACATCAGCCGTCACGTCACCTCCGGCAGTGAGATCATCGTGGACGGGAACGCCGGTCTGGTGATAGTAGATCCCGACGAGGCGACCCGCACGCGCTATGTGAACAGTCTCCGCGAATGGCATCAACACGAAGTAAGTCTTCTCACCCTGAACGATCTCTCGGCCGAGACGCGCGACGGCAAGCTCATTGAATTGAATGCGAACATTGAGGTACCCGAGGAAACCGATGTCGTAGTGAGCCACGGCGCGGACGGCGTTGGCCTCTTCCGCTCAGAGTTCCTCTTCCTTCAGCCGGGAGGACCCCCATCCGAGGAGGTTCAATACGCCGCTTATACGGAGGTTCTGAAGGCCCTCTCGGGAAAATCCGTCACGATTCGAACGCTGGATCTCGGTGGCGACAAGATCATTCCCGACATGGAGCACCGTGAAGAAAAGAATCCGATTCTCGGGTGGCGTGCGATTCGATTCTGCCTGTCGAGGAAGGACATTTTCCGCGTTCAGCTGCGCGCGCTCCTTCGTGCGTCGGCTCACGGAAATCTGAAGATCATGTTTCCGATGATATCGGGCGTCGAGGAGCTCTTGAGCACGCTGGAATTCCTCGAAGAGGTCAAGGAGGAGTGCCGGCGAGACCGCATCGAGTTCGACGAGCGGCTGTCGATAGGAAGCATGATCGAGATTCCGTCGGCGGCCGTTACGACCGACATACTCGCGAAGCACGTTCAGTTCTTCTCGATTGGAACCAACGATCTCATCCAGTATACCGTAGCGGTCGATCGAGGCAACGAGCACATAGCCTATCTCTACGAGCCCTTCCATCCCGCAGTCCTCCGGCTGCTCAAGATGGTTATCGACAACGCTCACGCCGCAAGTATCCCCGTCGCAATGTGCGGAGAGATGGCAGGTGACCCCTTGGCAACCGTCGTCCTGCTCGGGCTCGGACTCGATAGCTTCAGTATGAGCGCCTTCAGCATCCCACAAGTAAAACAGATAATCCGTTCCGTCTCGATGTCCGAGGCGGAGGAATTAGTCGGTACGGTCATGGATATGAGGTCGCATAACGAAATAAACAGCTATGTGACAGGATGGATGCATGACCGATTTTCCTTTCTCAACAACTAGCCCCATGTCCTCCAGTGCACTTCCCGTCGTCGCCATCGTTGGGCGACCGAATGTCGGCAAATCCACGCTGTTCAATCGTCTCCTCAAACGCCGGCATTCCATCACTGACGCTGTTCCTGGGGTCACTCGGGATCCCGTAGGCGTCGATTGCCGAATCGGAGCCAAACGAATGCGGCTCGTCGACACTGGCGGGTTTCGCGTAGACGGAATGGGGCTCGACGCTGAGGTGACGAAACGAACGCTTGAACAGGTCAAGGGTGCCAACCTCATTCTTTTCGTCATGGATGTGGAAGAGGTGACTCCTGAGGACGAGAGCTTTATCGAAATAATGCGTCCACTCGCAGAGCGCGTCGTGGTCGTCGTCAACAAGGTGGATGGGCCGGAGAAGGAAACGTCCGTGTGGAACTTTCACACCTACGGGTTCAACGAGGTCATCGGAATCTCGGCTGAACACCGGAGAAACATCGACGACCTGCGGGACCTTATCGCCTCCCGATTGCCCGACGATGTCGAAGGATCACGGCCGGACGAGGAGGCGTCGCAAGCCGCCACCGTTCGCCTTGCAATTCTCGGGAAACCCAACACCGGCAAGTCGACGACGATGAATCTCCTGACCGGCGCCGCGCATTCGCTCATATCCGCGACCCCGGGTACGACGCGCGACGTCATCGAAGGAACCTTCGAAAATCGCGGGGTGCAGTTTGCCCTTGTCGATACTGCCGGTATTCGACGCAAGAGCCGGGTGGAGGAAGACCTCGAGTACTATTCAGTGAACCGGGCGATCGGCAGCATTGAGTCCTCGGACATCGTTCTCCTTGTCATCGACGCCACTCAGGGGGTCACGGACCAGGACAAGAAGATCGCCTCACTCGTGATTGATAAGGGAAAGGGGCTGGTTCTCGTTCTCAACAAATGGGACCTTCTTGAGCGGATTCCGAATCTTCGGAATGCACAGGAGGATCGCGTGCGGTTTCTCTTTCCGGTGCTCGAGTTCGCACCGATCGTTCCGATGTCGGCCCTCAACGGCGAGGGGGTGGATGAGCTGACGAAGACTCTGCACAAGGTATGGCGCCAGCTCAATATTCGGGTCGACACTTCGAAGGTGAACAAGGCAATGAAAAGCTGGAATGAGCACTATTCGCCGCCGAGGGATAGGCGCACCGTTTATCGAGTGCGATACGTAACTCAGACGGGGACGAATCCCGTACATTTTCTGTTGTTCGTTAATCGGAAGAGGGGCTTTCCGGTAGGTTGGGTCCAATACATCGCAAACCGAATCCGCAAAGACTTCGGGTTCTCATCGATCCCGATCGAGGTCGAACTTCGGGAGAGCTGATTCCGACTTGATGAGTCTTCCGTTCATGTCGATAATACAGAAAGGTCATTTCGACGTGAACAGATCGTTTCGGATTTCCGTTCTTGTCCTTATCATATTGGCTCCGGCTGCCCTGCGCGCCGAAGTCGCCCGTATTCCCGACAACCATTCCGTCCGTCAGCAGCTGGCAGATGTGATCACGGGCTCAACCTCCGATGCGCTCGCGACCCCGAGCGCCGTCTTCCGAGACACCAGCTCCGGCACAGCGGTGAAGTTCGAGGTGCTCACCCAGAATGACGATTTCTATCTGCTGTTCACGAACGAGGAGAATCGTCAGTTCCCCATTGACAGCCGCGGCAGCTATATCATCAAGAGGAGCGAACGCGATGGCTCGTTTGTTCAGATAAAGGTGTTCCTGAACGGCAATCCTGACAGCTTCGTCCGGATATTCCCCATGGGAGATCGGGCAAAGATGGATCTCTATCTGTTCGGTTACCGCCTTTACCACGACGTTACGATCCCGGTCAGATTTCGCCAAGTTCTCACTGACCCCTTCTCGAAGCTGATGGCGCTGACCGGATCGACCATTGACTGGTCGCTCGTCTTTCCAGTTCGTCCGCTGCCTGAGGATCGTGTCCTCGGCGGTATGGTGGAAAGGATTCGCGTGCTACTCCCTCGGCTTGCGGATCATGCCGACGGCGCGATGAACTCGAAGGGCGAGTTCGTGTACATCAAGAATCTGCAAGCGTTGAGCCATGGTGGATTCAACTGCAGCGGTTTCGGGAAGTGGATAATCGACGGTCTGTACGAGCCGAGAACCGGTCGTCTGATCAGCATTGAGTCCCTCAAAAAGAAGCACCTCGATCTCCGGGGAAATCCGTGGAGCAGCAGATACGAAGAGGAACGCGACCCCTACTTCGGGCTCGATTGGACGCGGAACCTTGCACTTGCGCTTACACATCTGGATAATTCAAGCGCGGGCCCGCTTACCGACGACGTGACGGAGGTTCCATCATTCCGGTACGTAGAAAATGTTGGTTACCCAATCGACGATCTCGAGTTCATTCTCTACGAGCTTGCAGTCAATGAACCTGGCTATTTCTATCTCGGGGCGGTCAACCGCGAGTACGGCAGCGATCCCGTCTTGAGGGAGTTCACTCATGTGGTCGCACTCTTTCCCTACTTCGACTCGCACGGTCAGTTTCGAGTATCCGTCATGGAAAGAAACCTCGAGACTGGAGTTCAATCACTCCGGAAGCGATATCCGCGCGAGTACATCCATCTGGTCCGAATCGCCGCGAGCGCCGATTTTCACCCGCCGATGCCGTAGTCGGCAGTTCCGAAAATGTTGAATATTCATACTGGCTGCTATATCTTTGCGGTTATGAGACGGCTCCTTGCACCCATTCTTCTGTTGATTGTTGCCGCCGCCCTTTGGGCCCAAACCGGTGAACGCCAACTTCTTCAGGAGGCCGAGGGACGTTACCAGAACGGAGACTATGAGCTTGCGCTCGATCTCTACAACTCCTTCCTGAAGGAATACCCGCTTTCCTCCTCCGTCCCGGACGTCCAGTTCAGGCGCGCCGTCTCGATGTTCCGGATCGGACAGACCCTGGCGGCAATGGAGCTGTTCAAGAAGATACAGGTTCGCTATCCTCAGACCCGGTTTCTTCCTTATGTCCCGTTTTGGCTCGGCTTGGCAGAGTACCAGCTCAAGGAGTACTCACAGGCAGTTCAATCGTTCGATGCCTACTTGGGCGGCAACGACGAGACTGTTCGGAATCAGGCTCTGCTCTATAAGGCAGCAAGTGAGCGCGAGCTCGGACGACTCGATGACGCCCGCCTGACCCTCGTCAAGCTGATGAATCGAGTGAAGGATCCGACCACTGAACCGTATGCGCTTGCCGAGCTTTCCGTGCTTCATCTACGGGACCACAACTACCAAGCAGTGCTCGACCTGCTGAACAAGGTCGATCTTGCCTCGCTCCCTGCTTCGTCTCGAGATCGGTTGACCCTCTACAAGGCCGAGGCATACTACGGAACACGAGATTACTCCTCTGCCGAGGCGCTCTATTCGATGTTGCTGAATGCTCCGCCTGCGATCGCAAGCGTCGCTTTCCAGCGATTGTTCACGATCTATCAGGCCTCGAACGAACAGGCCAAGCTTACGTCGATCGTAAACAAAGCCGAGATCACACTTTCCGGTATGCCGGACGTGCTTCAGGAGTTCTGGCTTCGCGTCGGCATCGATAGCTACAAGCAGGGCAAGCTCGATCTTGCAGAATCCTACTTCCAGCGCATATGGGGTCTACGCTCGCAAGGAAAAGTCAGCCCCTTGGTTCCGCTCTATCTGGCCGAGATCTATGCCAAAACCAAGAGACTCTCTCAGGCGGTCGCGATCCTGAAGGTGGCGCTGCCCAATGCTTCGGAATACCAGGACCTGCTCCGGTTTCGCCTCG
Source organism: uncultured Spirochaetales bacterium (assembly GCA_964506755.1). Taxonomy (GTDB): domain Bacteria; phylum Spirochaetota; class Spirochaetia; order DAHUYW01; family DAHUYW01; genus CAZDMH01. Next base: position 34,199 of record CAZDMH010000014.1, on the reverse strand, counting down.
CCGGCTTCGAGCTGCAGGGCGGGGACTATGAAGATGCCCGAAGCTCCTTCGCGAAGCTAATTGACAGCTACCCGAATTCGCCCTACCGAAGCGAGGCGGGCTATCTCGAGGCGTATGCAATCTACGAGCTTGGTGACTATCAACAGACGGTCGCGGCAATAGACGCGCAGTTTTCGGCTGCGACGGCCGGCGGATATGCGGCGAAGATGCTGAGACTCAAATCGCTTGCGTATATCCGTCTTGGACAGGTCGACAAGGCCATTTCCACATTGAAAGAATACCTTCCACTCGTCGGCAAGGATGTGGCGGCGCAGGTTGACCTCACGAAGCTCTACTTCGAAAGCCAGGACTACACATCGGTGCTCGATGAGAGTCAGAAGGTGTTGAAGGACAACCCCAACCTCGCAACGAAGGACGTCCGCGCCGAGCTCATCGTTCGCTACATGCGTGGTCTTGCGCTGCTTTCCGATAAGAAGTACTCGGATGCGCTCGACTTGCTTCGGCCTCTGACAACGAAGACTCTGGACTCGGCCGGCCTCTCGATCATCGTGCCATATGCTCTGTACTACCAGGGCTGGGCCTCATACCGCCTGGCGGACTACAGTACGGCGGCGTCGCTGTTTGACGAGATCATCCACGGCAATGCGTCGAGTGACCTAAAGAGTCGCACGCTCTACCTCGCAGGATGGTGTGCCTACCTTCTCAAGAATTACGACAGAGCGGGCCGCTACTTCCTTCAGTATGCGAACGGCCAGAATGCTGGTGAACGGCAAAAGGGACTCTACATGTACGCAAAGAGCCTGGAGACCGGAGGGAAGTTGCAGGATGCCGCTGTGGCCTTTCAGAACATCTTCGTCGACAACCCGAAGTCCGACTACGCCGATGACGCGATGTTCGAGTACGCAGGTGTGCTCGCAGCTGAGAAGAAGATTTCAGACTCCGCAGCGGCCTACAAGAAGCTCGCGGCCGAGTATCCCAACAGCCCCCTTGTTGCAGATGCACTTTACAAGCGAGCCCAGTTGCTGTACGAGAACAAGAAATACGACGAGGCCAAGGCCGCTTTCACAGACTATCGTCTTCAATTCCCCAACGGTGACCGGGTAGCCGCCGCGCTGTACTGGGGCGGACGTGCATCGCTGGCGGCAGGCGAGGATTTCGGGGCTGTCCTGCTCTGGCAGAAGTTGATTGATGACCACAAGGACAGCTCCTACCGAGCCGATGCGATGCAGCGTACGGCCGAGGTCTATTCGCAGCGCGGAGACTTGCGCCAGGCCTTGAAGCTCTATACTGAGCTCGAAGCGGTCTATCCTAAGGAAGCGGCCGCCGTAGGGGCCGCAGAGAAGGCGCAGAAGATACGCTACATCCTCACCGGGCAATCGGAGAAAGAGGCCGAATTGCTCGTTACGATCGGTAGGGACAAAGGCGCCGATACGAAGGCGGGGCGCACGGCAATGGTCGACCTGGCGCGGATCTACATTTACAAGTCCGGAGCGAAACAGGATCAAGCGGTTCCTCTCCTTCATCAGGTCATCGAAAAGGAGAGCCAAGACCCGACGAACGCGGCCCAGGCTCAGTATCTCCTCGGCGAGTACGCGTATCGCAACGGGGATCTCAGAAAGGCGGCGAACGATTTTCTTGCCGCGGCCACACTCGACCCTGCGAACAGAGACTTGACCGCCGCCTCTCTCTACCGGGCGGCCGAGATGGCGAAGCTTTCAGGTAATCTCTCAGACGTCAGGGCGATGGTCGACAAGATCCAGAACAACTTCCCCAACACCGAATGGGCGGTGGAGGCGAAGAAACTGCTGGAGGGCGCTCAGTGAAAGAGGTTGTCTATGGGCTATTCGTAGCGCTGGTCGCCGCGGCAGCGCTCCCGGCGCAGCAGGTGGAGCCGTCCGAGCCCGAAATCGTCCTTCCGCCGATCCTGCTCAAAGTGCAAGACGTTACTCAGGAGAAGATCGACACTCCGCTGCCTGAGGAACAGGCCCCTTCATTGCCGCAAATCGACGTCGCTCTGCCCCAGGTACAGAACATCAAGCTCGGAAGCGCCGCCTACGATGTTCCAGTCCCGACTCAGGGTCCGAACGGGACTTCGGTACAGACCACTTCCCAGTCTCAGGCGAGTTTCTTCAGTGACGGCTTGATCGGTGCCGGATCGATGAACCACATCATCGGGGACATTACCCTCTACAAGCTCGGAAGCGACCCGAGGTTCAACATCGAATTCTCGCACGAACGACTCGATGGCTATCTGGCACCTTCGTCGACGAGCACCTTCCAACCGGCCGGTGCCGGTTTCTTCAATCGGAAGGATGCGCTCGTCGGCAGCCTGACCTATTCCGCGAAGAACGTGTTCAACTTCGATACCCACGACTATTACCGTGAGACTGAAGACGGGCTCCAGGGAAACGCGAACACCTACAGCTCGGTCACCCATCGATTCATTTCCGGGGCGGCGAAAGCGGAGTACGCCGGCGCCTCACCATTCACCTTCGGCGTGAGCATCGGTGCGACAAGTGGAGATATGAGTCTCGCCGGTCCTTCTCCGACAAATGCCCTGAACGCACAGGAGTTGGCGGTAAACCCGGCGCTGAATCTCGGCCTGAATTTCTCGAAGGTGAACGGCACGCTCACCGGGTACTATAGCGCTACGCAAACTACCGGACCGGTGCAGTCAGTTGGACAGACTGCAGGCGGCACGCTCTCCATGAGTGCCGAGCTTCCCCTGGCCCTCACCCTCAAAGGGAGCGTCGGAGCGGAATGGGAAAAGACCATTCGGTGGGCGATCCCGTTCTCCCTCGAGCTCGACGGGGTGTACAAGGACCTTCTGACGTACCGCCTCTATGGAGGCTATCGAGTGGATCGTCAGAGCTACTTCGACCTCTGGACAGAGTATCCGTTCCTCGATCAGAGCACGAACCTGGTGCCTTCGCTCGAGTGGTATGGAGGAGCGAGCGCGAGCTGGCATTTCGGTCCTGCGCTCGGGCTTCAGAGCGGCGTGGATTTCTCCGACGCAAGCGCAGCCGTACTCCCCGGTTCGGCGCAGGCCGGTACCGGATTGTTTTCCTTCACGCAGGGCCGTGCGACGGTGCTCGGTCCGTCGGCGGAGCTCTCGTGGGATCCCACCGGTCCGTTCTCGTTGAAGCTCGGCTGGAAAGGCAACTTCCTGAATCCGGGACCATTCGTACCTTTGAGCAGCTTCAACGTCGATGCAGAGTTGAGTGACACAAACGGTCGATACGGCGGCGCGTTGTCAGGAACGATGAACCTGGACACCATTTCGCCGTTCGCCGCAGAGATGCCCAATATATCCCTTTCGGGATACCTTCGTGTATCGAGCGGCGTGAGCTTCCATTTGAACATGAACGACCTGCTGTCTCCGCTCAGCTCCGGCCGAAAGACATGGAACTACTACTACGAGCCCGGATTCCGGGTCACCGTGACCACTCGAATATCTCTGTAGACGGTCCAACTATGGCGAGAAATCCTTATGAGGAGTAACTAGAATGGTGTTTCTCATTCAGAAGGGCGGCATCGTGATGATAGTCATCATCCTCCTGTCTCTCATTGCCGCCGTGATCATTATCGAGCGCTTGATCTTTTTCCGCCGAATCCGAGTCGATGAAGATCAGATGATTAGTCGGTTGAGGGCAACGCTGGAAAAAGGTCATTTCGACGAAGCGCTCAGTATATGTGAAAGCAGCCCGGCTCCTATTACGAACCTCATGCGGGTCGGAATCGAGCACCACGAGCATTCCGAATCGGCAATCAAAGAGGCGATCTTGGCCGCGGCAAACCTCGAGATTCCTCGCCTCGAGCGCTTCCTCCCGACTCTCGGAACAATCGCCAATGTCGCGACCCTGCTGGGCCTCCTTGGTACCGTCGTAGGTACCATACAGGCGTTCGGGGTACTCGGATCAAGCGGCGTCGTAAACGATCCAAGCGTGCTGGGCCGGGGGATCGCCGTAGCGTTGCTTACCACAGCCGCTGGGATTATCGTTGCGATACCTTCGATCGCATTCTACAATCATCTCGTCTCGAAGGTGAATCATATCATCATCAGACTCGAAAACCGAGTAGGCGAGATGGTTCTGCTTCTGGTGAAGGGAAGGTAGATGCAGTTTCGAAGACGTCTCGCGCCGATCAATCAGATCAACCTCATTCCCATGATCGATATCGCATTCCAACTCGTGTTCTTCTTCATGGTGACGAGCACCTTCGTCGTCACACCGGGCATTCGCCTGCTACTTCCGCAATCCTCAACCGCCGAGCCTGTCGTCATGACCCGACTCGTCGTGACGGTGGTCTCACCGAGCGAGATCTACCTCAACAAGGAGAAATACGACCTTCAGAGCTTGGACACGCGTTTGTCGCAGCTCACCGCGAAGGAGCGTGAATCGATCCATTCAGTTGTCTTGGAGGGAGACAAGAGTATATCTTATGACTTGATGATCAAGGTGCTCGACGATCTAAGGAAGAACGGATTCACGGGAGTCAACTTGAAGTTGCTCCCGGTCGGGCCGAGTCAATAGGAGAGCGGAGAGTCGATGGATTTGAAGGACCGAGAGCGGCTTGCCCTCAGCACAGGCATCGTGCTCGTCGGTTACGCCGTTATTTTCGTCCTGTTGATGGGGCTGCATTGGCCTCCGGCGGCCCCCTTCCGGAGTATCTCCCCGCCGGTGTCGGTATACGTCAACCTGGAAGGCAATTCTCTCAGCGAGCTCACCGCCACCCAGACAAAAGCGGCCTCGCCCGAGAAAGCATCTGCCCGGCAGCCGACGGCGTCGACCGAAGAATCTCAGTCAGCCGCGCAGACCAGTGTCTCTTCCCCCGATAGTGTGGTCTCCCCGTCCGATCAGCCCGCGACGAAGGTGCCGGCGAGCCCCTCGGTCGCCTCCCGGCAACAGCCTTCTGCGGCACCCTCGCCGGTCCCGTCACAGGCTACGGCGATTCCTCGAGGCCCCAATATCCCGCAGAGCATGACAAGCACGGGTGGCGGAACGTCAACGAACTTGACCGGCGTCACCGGCCCGACATCACAGCGCAGCGGTCCCGTAACCGGCCCGCAGTCGGCCAGGCCCGGCGTCAACTATCCGCAAGGAGCACAGCAGAGCTCGTCACCGCCACAAGGGGCCGGCGGAGCCGGCACTGAAACGGACCAGGGTCAGTCGCAGACCTTCTACGGTCCCAAGACTCAGGCCCCCACCAGCATCTTCAACTCAGATCTTGCGGCGGCGGCCGGTTCCTCGAGCCCCTCTCCGGGCAGCTCGTCGAGTAGTCAAGGCGCGCCGTCGACATCCGGAGCGTCCGGCGCCGCCGGAGGTCAATCGGGTGCCGCGGCAGGCGGCTCCACAGGCGGATCAGGAAGCGTCGGTTCGCAATCCGCGCCCTCCTCGACTGGACCAAACATCCAATGGAAGAGCGATTCGGCGCAACGACGTGTGATGCAGCAGCCGGAACCGTTCAAGATTCCGGAGCAGTATCTGAATGAGATTCCTCCAACTATCGAGCTGAAAATCGCGTTCAGCGTCTCACCCTCTGGAAACGTCAATGTCTTGAATATCACGCCGTCGTTGGTTTATCCTGAGTTGAACAGCGCGCTGGAGGCTTGGATGGAAAAGTGGCGCTTTCAGCCGGTTGGCGGCGACCAGGTGGCACAAGGAACACTGCAGTACGTAATACAAGCAGATACTGCGAGGTAGAATGGACATACAGGCGGTAGCCTTCGACCTCGACGGTACCCTGTACCCAAATCACAAGATGTATCTTCGATCCATCCCGTTCTTCCTTACCCACGCGCGGCTCGTGCGCCACTTCGGAAAAATCCGTAGAACCATCAGGATGATCCGGCCAATACACAACTTCCGCGGCCTTCAGGCGGAGCTACTCGCAGTCTCGCTTCGCGTAACCACGAACCACGCGGCTGAGCTCATCGAGCGGAACATCTACGGTCGCTGGGAGGAAACCTTCCAAGGGATTTCTGCCTACAGCGGCGTGCGCAATTGTCTCGAAGGGCTACACAGCGGCGGGCTCCGGATTGCTGTCATCTCCGACTTTCCGGTGGAACGCAAGCTCAAGTATCTCGGACTTGACGACCTCGTTGATTGTGCCTTTTCCTCCGAAGAAACCGGGTATCTCAAGCCGAATCCGGAACCGTTCCTCGAGCTCTCGAAGCGCCTCGGGCTCCCTGCCGACAAGATTATGTATGTTGGAAATCACTACAAGTATGATATACTTGGTGCGAAAGAGGTTGGCATGAAGTCTGCGCATCTATCGAGCAGGAAGGTGATAGATTCGAAGGCCGATCTCACCTTCTCCTCGTACGGAGATCTGCGCGACTCGATCATGAAGTATATCCACACCTCTTGAAAACTGGGAGAGACCATGATTCTGACGATAGGAAACATTATCACTCTATTAATAGTGATACTCGTTCTCGTCGTTTATCGGCAGCTGGACCGCAACAACAGATCACTCGACAAGGTGAAACGCTTCTCCGACAAGGTCAGAGATCAGCTGAGTGAGTTCGTCGAATCGAAAACGACGGAGCTCAAGAACCTCTCGATAGAGCTCGACGTTCATCAGCGGACTGCAAAAGAGATCGTCAAGCACATTTCGAATGTGGAGGACGGCATTGGCGATCGAGCCAAGGGATTCGAGAAGCTCAGCACTCGAATGAACGAATATGACCAGGCTTTGGCCGATCTCGTCCAGATGACCGGACGGGTAGAAGAGAACCTCAAGCGCCTTCATCAGGAATCGGAGTTCGTCGATGCGGTCGGGAAGCGCATCAAAGATGCCGTTGTCAGGATGCAAGGAATTGAGAAGAGCATCCCTGAGCTGAAAGACGAGTTCGCCAAGATCAACGAACGCGAGCTTAAGGTTGTGTCGGGCAACGTCATGAAGGTCAGCAAGGACAACGCATCGGCCATAGCGAAGGAGCTCGAGAAGGCGGAGAAGTCAGTCGAACGCTTCTCCGAGTACCTCGCCGGCCTCGAGGCGCGCCGCGACGGCATGGAGGCGGAGACAGTACGCAACCTGGAACAGGTGTTTCAGGGATTCATCAAGAACGCGCAGGGCACCGGCGATGAGCTCCGGGGCCAGTTTGAGACGAACCTCAATTTGCTGCTCGACAAAGCGACGGAAAACGGCAAAGGCGTAACGGATCGCATCGCAAAGCTCCATTCCGAGTTGAAAGAACAGGTGGTGGAAACAGAACGAACCATCATCGAGAAACTCGACGCGTTCCAGGAGCGGGTGAACACCATAGAGCAAAGCTACCAGGAGAACATCCGCGATGTTGCCGAGAAGGCGCGCAATCTCGAAGATGACGTCTTCGTGCAGCTGAAAAGTCACATTGAGAGTAGGGCACGGGAGGTCCAGAAGCTGCTCACGAGCTCGTTCAACGAAACGAAGGCGAGTCTCGAAGAGTCGCGCAAGGAGCTCGACCAGATGTTTGGCGAGAGCCGATCTCAGATTACGGTTTGGCAGGCGGAAATTCAGAAGCTAATCGAAGACAAGGAAGGGGAGTTCTCGGAGCGCTATGGCGTTTTTTCTGCGGATGTCGACAACAACCTGACTACCCTCGCTTCCGAAACCGCAAAGCGCAAAGAGGAGCAGAGAAACGAACTCAATGCTTTCGTGAGCGAGATGAACATCACCGTTCGCGACCTCGAATCCTCTCTTCGCGATCGGTTGAACAATGTCGAAGAGCTCATTGAGGAGAAGGAGAGCTCCTTCCGGACTTCGCTCGGAGAAATAGATGAGCGAAACAACGGGCTAGCCGACGACGTCATCGAGCGCTTCTCGAGTCAGGTCGGAAGATTCGAAGAAGATATGACGGGTCGGCTTACCGAAGTGGAAACCAAGGTCGCCGACTACGAGGCCGACGTAGCATATCGAATGGGAAAGATCGAGGCGGTCAACATCGATATCGAAGAGCTCGACCGGAACCTTCGGTCGATCATGGAAAAGGTAAGGATAAAGATCGAAACGGATTTCGACGAATGGACGAAGCAGCTTGCCGAGCGTCGTGAAGCCGAACGCCAAAGAGTCGAGGAGGAGCTCGCCGTTATCCACGCTTCGGTTGAAGAGGTTGAGCACGGTCTTACCGACTTGAAGTCCCGGGCCTACGAGAATGTCTCGGAGAAGCTCCAGGTTTTCGAGGATGATTTCTTCGCCGACCTCAAGGTGCGTACCGACGGCCTCAACGAGCGGCTCGAAGAGTGGCAGTCGAGTATCGGTAGCCGAATGGACGAAATAGCGTCGGAGGCCGACCAGAGCAGAACGGAAACTCTCGACCGCTTCAGCACTGAAATGCGCGAACGAATAGCCGAAGCGCGGCAGGCGGCTATGAATCTCATTTCGCAGGAGTTAGAGGGCCACTCGGAGCGGGTCGGCGAACGGGTATCTCAGTACGAACGCACGGTTGAGCAGGAGTTCGGTGGAATCACCGAGCAGCTCGAGGCTCGGAAGAGCGACATCCAGGCAATGCTCGACGCCACGAGGAGTGATGTTGCCTCATGGCAGGAAAAGATCCTTGCCCAGGTCAAGGAGGCCGAGGACAGGATAGGCAAGGACCTCGAGGAGCTCCGAGTCGAGTTCGAGCACGAAAAAGGGGAGCTCATAACGGGCAGCGAAGAGGAGCGAACGAGGCTAAGGGAAGATCTTGCGCGCGTCGGCGCAGACGTCGACCGGCTGGAAGCCGATTTGAAACAGAGGAGCGCGGACGCCATCTCGGAGTTCCGGCAGCAGTACGATCTGTTCATGAAAGATCTCCAGGCGAAGACGCACGAGCTCGCGGGCGAGGCCGATCAGCGTCTCAGAGATTTGCGCTCCTCGTCCCAGGAGAGCTACGACCGTATGGAGGAATCCCAGAAACGGCTGGCCTCGAAGATCGAAGAAAGCTACAAGCTACTCTCGCAGAACCTTGCCGAGATCGAGAAGAAACAGAAGGATTTCATTGCGCAAACGAAGATCTTCAACCGAGCGGATACGCTGAAGGTGACTTTGACTGAGGATATCGAGCAGCTCAAGGAGCAGCTCGAGGCGGTTAAGGCGGAGACCAAAGAGCTCAAGGATCTCGAGAAGAGCTTTCAGAAGACCAAGAAGCTCGGAGATGACGTTTCCTCGAAGCTTGCGAAATTCCTCGCGGAGAAGCATCGCATAGAGGTCATGGAAGGCGATTTCAAGAAACTGATCACAATCTCCCAGTCGGTCGATGCGAAGCTCGATCAGGTCACTGGGAGCCATGACGAGCTGCAGGCGGTTCAAGCGGAAATCCGAAAGCTCGAGGAGCTGGAGAAAGATGTATTTGCCAAGTACGAACGGCTCGAAGGGAAGGACAAGATCCTCGAAACGACGACCGACGGAGTGGACAAGAACTTCCAGCAGTTGGAGAGCCTCGAGCAACAGCTCCAGAGCCTCGAAAACGGCGTAAAGGCAATGCCGAAGCGACTCGACGATCTTTCGCAGCGAATCGAGGTTCTCGCAAAGAGCAAAAAGGATGCCGACAGCGCGGTGGAGCAGCTTTCTTCTCTCGGTTCCGTACTGAAGGATATCGAGGGACGAACCGAGAAGATGCAACAGGCCCGGGAGTGGCTCGCGCGGACGGAGACGAGGCTGGAGGAGATCAGCAAGCAGGCCGAGGAACAGGTCAAGCTCCTCGGTTCTCTCCTGAAGGACGAGGCAAAGCAGGGAAAGAAGGACAAGGGAGCCCCTTCCTTGTCGACGCGCGACATGGTTACACGGCTTGCGCATCAGGGCTGGAAGGTGCCGCAGATCGCTCAGGCAACGAAGCTCAGCCGGGGAGAGGTAGAGCTGATTCTCGAGTTGCTGCCGAAATCGAAATAGCTGATGCGGTTTTTTATCATTACCGGCGTCTCGTCCGGGCTCGGGGAGGCTTTCGCCGATCTCTCCTCACGGGAGGCAGACACAACCGTAATCGGCGTCTCGCGCAGGGGCAACCGAGCACTCGAAGAGAGGGTGCTTGATCGGGGCGGACGGTACTTCGATCACCGTATAGACCTCTCGCGAAGCTCCGAAGTCGCAGCGGCTGCTTCCGAGGTTTTTGCACACCTCAACAACGACGAAGATTCGGAAATCGTTCTCATCAACAATGCTGCGGTGGAGGGGCCGCTCGCTCCGGTGGGACAGCTGGATGATCGCGGCATCATAGGTCACGTGGCCGTGAACCTGACTGCGTGCATGCTTCTATCGAGTATGTTCATCCGCTTCACGCAAGATTGGGGCGCCCAGCGCACGATCGTGAATATCACCTCCGGAGCGGCTCAGCATCCCTATGATGGCATGAGCGCATATTGCGCCTCGAAGGCCGGACTGGACATGTTCGGGCGCTGCCTCGCCCTCGAGCAGGAGAAGGCGAAGAATCCGGTTCGCATTCTCGCGATCGCTCCTGGCGTGCTTGATACTCCCATGCAGAACCGGATCCGCCAGGTAGATGAGGCGCTCTTCCCGGCGAAGGCTCGTTTCGTCACATTGAAGGAGGAGGGGAAGCTAAGCTCTCCGACAGAGGCGGCCCGCCGAATTCTCTCACTTGTCTACAGCGGTTCATTCGAGAGCGGCGCCGTTCTCGACCTTCGCACTCTGACGTAGGCGTCGCTGCCGAGGGCACTCGGCAACTCCCGGGTTAGAAATCACCGGTACCGAGTGAGGCCTGAAGCGACACCGACATGTGCCCGGTCTGCATGAACTGGGTGCTCTGTCCACCATAGGCGATATGTGTTGCCGCCGTGAGGCTCGCGTGATCGAATAGCTTGTAGCTCACGCTCGGGCTCACGATCCCTGACCCGTCGGTGAAGTTGCCTTCCCAAAAGAGCGACAGCGTAACGTTCGAATCCTTGATGTTGCTCCAGCTTGCGACCGCGGCCCCGTAGTTGCGCGCCGGCAGCTGGAGGTCCTGCAGGCTGAGCTGAGGGCTGACGGGGAGGGTGCCGGCCACCTGGCCGGCGTAGAGGATATAGGCCTCTTTCTCGAGCGTGGGGTCCGCGTAGCCCTGTCCGTTGTAGTAGTACTGGCCGTAGAGGGACAGGTGCCAGTCGCTCTGCATGTAGTTGAATCCCACCGTACCTTGGAAGTAGGGGGTGGTGGTGTCGGTGTAGGTCTCGTAACCCATCGCTCCACCCTGTCGCACAAGGGTCCCGTCGGCTCCCCTGCTGACGACCGCCTCTCCGAATACGCCGATCTTGCCGATCGAGCCGGTGGCAGTCACCATCGCTTTCGGGCGCTGGTTGCGTTGGTAGTAGCCACCGAGGCCAAACTCATAGTCACCGACCACGAACTCCGCCTTGGGGGCAACCGCAACATCGTTGAGGTGAAATGCGCTCCCCGTCGCGAAGCTCTGATTCGCAACGAGGTACAGGTAGAGGTTGTCGACTTCCGCAAACGGCATGTTGACCTTGAAGGCGACTGGTCCCTCACGCTCGATCGTCGGGTTCTGGGGGTCGATTGGCGTAACGCTGATGATGTCCGCCGGGCTGAAGAAGTAGCCGACCCCCCAGTTCACCACCTGTTTGCCGACGCGGAAATAGAGTTTGTTCTTGTAGTCGAAATCGGAGTAGAGCTCGAAGATGTTGATGTTCGGTGTCACTGTCTGTGTGGGCGGCACTCCAAGCGCGCTCGTCACGCCTGTGGAGCTCGTCCCACCCGAAACCTGAAAGGGATAGCTCGCCTTGGCTTTTCCGAAGACCCGAAAATGCTGATCCGGCCGGGCATCGAAGAACATCGTGCCCTGCAGGACGGGGACCATCTGGTCGGTGTAGCCGCTGGCAAGGTTCGACAGATCAGGATACGCACCGAGCCAGAAACCGTATGCGGTGTAGGTCGATTCAATGCTTCCTCCGAACTGGATACCCTGGCTTTTGAGCAGGGAGGTCGCCGCAGTAGCACTGGACTCGGCCTTGCTCTTCGTTACATCCTCGACCATCCCGCCCTGGAACATAGAGCTCGGAGATTGAGTGGAAGGGCCCGTCTGGTCTCCCCCTCCGTTCGAGGCACTACCCGTGGATCCGCCTGAACCTTCGACAGAGGAGGTCGACGGTGAGCCGAACAGCGAGTCGGGATTCGTCGGGATCGGAGGAGGATTCGAGCCGGTAGATTGATCCTGGGAATATGCGCCTGCGGCGAGAAGAAGCAGCAAGAGCACGGTGTAAGCTCGTTTCATGATCGCGCCTCCTCAACCTAACGATTGACTCGTTCGAGATAGGCCTTGGTAAACAGATAGTCGGGAAGCGCAGCAATCGACGGATCCGTCACCGTGATCTGGGTCTTATTTCCCGTATTGAGATTGTCGATGAACAACATTCGCGACGGGAAGTACTTGTCCCCGATTTTCGCGTAGTTTGGATAGTAGGCCGTTCGCATAAGCCGATCCGACAGGCTGTAATCCTCGGCCTTGAGCACGATTTCGAGATCCTTCCGCACCCAGAGCTTGACATGTGGGTAGGTGACCTCGTTGTTTTTCGCCTTGAGATCGAGAACGTAAACCGGGTAGATCCCGAGTTTCCCGTCGCTTGAACCGGCGACCGTGTAGTCCTCCGCGAGTGATTGTTGGTTGAAGTCGCTGTTCTTCGCGTCAGAGCTCTGGAAGTTTTCCTTGAGAGAGGAGTGCGAGAATTGTCTGCTCTGAGGATCGTAGAACCACAGGTTGTTGTCCACTTGGAGATATCCCTGCCCTTTCTGGGTGTCGGGCTTCAGGATGACGATCAAGAACTGCTTCTTCGGATCCCGACGAAAGATCTGTGCCCTCGTAACGCTCGGGTCCTGACCGGGTTTCTCTGATACGACCGTGAACACTGCTGAGAAATCAGTCGTGAAGTTGTTCAGCTCGTCTACCCGCTGGAGAATCCTGTGGAAATCCGGCTGCTGCGCCAACGCCGCAAAGGAGGCGGCCGTCAACAGGGTTGCTGTAAGGAGCGTGGTCTTCATGAACTTGCGAAACATAATGTGCCTCCGGTTGTCAGTGAGTCGAGCGGAGCGCATCCGCTGGATTCAGCCGCGCAGCTTTGCGCGCTGGGAAATAGGCGGCTAGAATTGTCAGTACTGCAACGATCAAGAGATTGCCGATCAACTGTCCCGCCTTCAGATCAAAGGTCATATGGCCGTCTTTCAGAAGAAGAAAGAGCGGTGTATTGAGACCGAAATTGATCAGGTGCAGGAGAGTCATGACGATCGCCGAGGCTATGAGCCCGAGCACCGTCCCACCAAGCGAGAGGAACAGCGCCTCGAGGAGAAAGAGATTTCGGACCGTGGGCCGCTGCATACCGAGCGCCCTCATAGTCCCGATCTCTCGGATCCTCTCGTACATGATCATGCGGAAGGTGTTCGTTATTCCGATCATGATGACCACGAGAAGGATGAGCAGAATGACCAAGCCTGATGTATTGAGTGTTCCGACGATCTGTTTGAGCTCGGCCAGGCGATCGTTGAGCGTATACAGGCGATATTTCGTGCCGCTCCAGGTTTCGTTCTGCGTCGCACGCTGCATTGCCGTGAAGGGATTTGTCGAAGCGGTCGTCGTCTCACGTTTGAACATCTGGACCTTGCCCTTCAGCACCGAGTAAAGCTTGGCGGCAGCGACATCCATGTTCTCTCCCTGCGTCAGAAAGATTCCGAGGGTCTGGTAGTCTCCGCTGCGAATATTCAGCAGAGTGTTGACGTACTGCAGATTCGCGTACGCGGCGATGGAACCGAACAGCCCCGGGTCATGACTAACCGCCGCAACCTGGAACTCACCCACGTTGAGCTGACCGGTCGCCGTTCGAAGCTGGGCGAGAATGGTGTCGCCGAGCTCGACTTTCAGCTGCTTTGCGACACGGTCACTGATTATGATGCCGTGAGGGTTGTCCATGTTGGCGAAGCTGCCTTTGACGAGGGTAAGCCTGCTGCGAATATAGCTCGCCTTCTGCCAGTCCGTTCCGACAACTTGCTGCGCAGCGGTGTTGTTCTGGAAAATCAGCGTCCCGGAGAAGCTCGATGCCTTCGTAATGTAGGTTGTAGGGATTCCGGATTCCTTGATTGCGTCGGTCAAGACGCTGTCATCACGTATGATCGAGATCCGTCGCCCCGAGGGCGACTTTTCGAACCCGTCGATGAAGATCTGTCCACCGAAGAGGTGGGAGAAGTTCTCGCTGACGTTGTTAACGAAGCTGCCGGCAAACCCGTTGATGAGGGTGATGATGAGTATTCCGAAGGCTATAGCGCCGCCAAGGAGGAAGCTCCGTTTCTTCTGCCGGTTCAGGTTCCGAAGTGCTATCATCATATTCTTCACGTCGCAACTCCCTAATCTGTCTGTATCGCTTTCACCGGCTGCACCTTCAGCGCGATTGAAACCGGATAGAGGTGCGATAGAATCCCGACGAATATCACGACTACAAGCGACCCGACAAGGGTCGAAACAGAGATCGTTGGCTTGAGGACGGAACCCGCAAACAGCACCTGGAGGAATTGGTTCGAGATCTGGATTCCCAGGAGGTTGATCACGCCGATTGCGAGGGCACCAAGTGCTATCCCGACAAGCCCGAAGACGATGCTCACGGTGAGAGTTTCCGCGACGAACATCCGCCAGATGAAGCCTTTCTGTGCGCCGAGTGCCCGCATCATTCCGATTTCCGAGGTCCGCTCGATTACGCTGATTACGAGTGTGTTCATTATGATGATGATTGCGACGATCGCGACGATGAGAATCGCCACGTCGAAGACCACTCGGATGATGTCTGAAGAGGAGGCGAAACCGTCGGCGGCGGTTTTCCAATCGTGCGCCTGTGCGGCGATTCCTTGTTGGCCGAGCCACATGTTCATATTGGCAATGAAGCCGGCTTCAGCACCCGGATTCTTGAGCTTGATCAAGACGTAGTTCCAGGCCCCGGAATCGAGCTGGGGGGCCGACTGGGAACCCTGGCTTGTGGCCAGCGCCTGTGAGAGACCCGCCACGTTGTTGGCCGTCGTGCCGCTCGTATCTTCCTGAACCATGCCGCCCCCGAAAAGATTCTCGGTGTCCGTCGATCCGAGGAGCGAGGTCTCCGCGTGGCTCAAGTCCTCTGTCGTGGTGTCCCCCACTACCATACCGAGGAGGGCTCGGACGGTCTGAATGTCCACGTACGAGATGGCATCCAACGCTCCAGTCTTCTGCTTGAACGTAAAGATCCCCCGAACCGGGACTACTCGAATGTGGAAGCCGACGTTCGAGAGGCTGTTGAGCAGGAGCTTGTCGCCGACCTTGATGGTCGTCTTGAGGTTCTTTTCGATCTCTTTGACCCGATCTTTGGATAGGAGTATCCCGGCCTCTCCCGGTTTCAAGTAGCTTCCCGCGGTCAGATCGATGTTGTTGAACATCGCGTGATACGAGGCCGGTTCGATGCCAAAGAGGATAGTAAACGTGTTGTCTTGGGTGTCGTTGTTCTCTTCAGTTCCGATCGTCGCAAATCCGGACACCTGCGAGGTCATGGATGCGACGTTCGAGCTGCTTGAAAGGTGATCGACGATCTTCGTATAGTCCGGAATGAGAGGTGTCGATTCCATTCCGGCCACGGACTGTACTCCAAAAAGGGAGATTTGACCCTGAGTCTTCCCGGTGATCATCACATCTCCGGTGAAGTTGTCTATGAAGGCGCGCCTGATCCCCCGAGCCGAGGTGTCGATGAACGAGTTGCCGACTACGAGGATCATAATCCCGAGCGCCATTATGATGCCGATGATCAGGCTCTTGGACTTGTGCTCGAGAAGATTGCGGAAAGCGATCCTAATGAGAACCGGCATCTTCACGCTCCCTTCGCTGCTCGCTCGCGACAACCCCATCGTGGAGTCGGATGATGTGATCGGCTATTTCGACAATCGTCGCATCATGAGTCGAGAAGATGAAGGTCGTCTCCAAGTCTCGATTGATCTTCTTCATCAACTCGATGATCGCCTCGCCGGTCGTCGAATCGAGATTTGCCGTCGGTTCGTCGGCCAGCACGATTTGCGGCTTCGTCACCAAGGCACGTGCAATCGCGACACGCTGCCGCTGCCCACCGGAGAGCTCGTTCGGGCGGTGCCGACTCCACTGGGTGAGTCCAACCTCTTCAATTAGATACTTGATCCATTCGTCTCGCTCGCGTTTCGCATCCTTTACCTTGCCCAGCAGGAGGGGGAACTCCACATTTTCGTAGACGTTGAGCACCGGAATGAGATTGAAGGACTGGAAAATGAACCCGATCACCTCGTGTCGAAGGGAGGTGATCTTGCGGTCGCTCAACCCACTTGTTACCTGACCGTCTATCGCGACGCTTCCGGAGGTGGGCACGTCGATACATCCGATCATGTTGAGGATGGTCGTCTTCCCCGAACCGGACGGACCGGCAATTGAAATGAAGTCACCCTTTTCTATCTCGAACGATACTCCTTTTACCGCGTGAACCTCGGTTTTGCCGAGGGGATAGACCTTTTCCACATTCTCGAGCTTCACGATAGCCATTGACTTCTCCTGAGGTTTTGTCCCCGACCGCAATGAGGGCCGGCGCGCTGAATCGCCCCGTCTAAGATACCGCCGACGTGTCACATAATTCAACGAGTTTTCGCTCCCCTTGACCAAGCTTTTCATATCCGTGAGACTTCCTCTGGTTCCCGCCGTCCCGACACAGACGAGGAGAGAAATGGGCTTCGTTCCCGACAACATCTATGTCCATCTTGGAATTGTGGTCGCCTGTTTCGTGCTGCTGGCAAAGAGTGCCGACATCCTCGTGGAAGGGGCTGTGGGGATAGCCTACGGTCTGCGAATCCCAAAAATCATTGTCGGAATAGTCCTCGTCGGTTTCATGACCACCGCGCCGGAGTTCACGGTTTCCGTCATCTCTGCCATTCAAGGACAGCCGGAGATAGCACTCGGAAACGCGGTGGGGTCTGTCATCGTCGACGACGCGCTGGCCCTGGCATTGGGGATACTCGTCGCACCGACAGCAATTGCCGTCGACTCGCGGGTCCTGCGCTCGACGGGACTGTTTCTGGTCGGCATTGACATACTGGCATTCGGGTTGAGCTTCAACGGGAGCGTCGATCGGTGGGAAGGCATCGTGCTGCTCGTGGTGCTGGCCGGCTACCTTGCGACTGTTGTGATCTACGAGGGACGGCATCGCCGGGCGAACCGCGCCGAGGGGGAAGCGGACGAGTACTACGAGCCGGCGTCGGTCGGCCGGCAGGTAGGACGATTCATTCTCGGTATCGCGGGAGTACTCGTTGCGAGCGAGTTCCTGGTCAACAGCGCCCAGTTCATCGCCCATTTCTTCGGCGTCACGCCTGCAGTCATCGGGCTGACCCTTGTGGCAATCGGAACCTCGATCCCGGAAATTGCGACCTGTATCGTGGCCGCCCGAAAGGGCCACGGGGACCTCGCCTTCGGAGACATCCTCGGGGCGGATATTCTCAATATTCTCTGGATCGTCGGAGCCTCCGCCACCGTGAATCCGCTCAACGTGGGAACGAAAGTGATCTTCTTCTCGTTTCCGGTCATGATTGTCATCGTTCTCACCATGCTCATCTTCGCTCGAATGGGCTATCGCTTCGAACGGTGGAAGGGTGTCGTCCTCGTTCTGATGTATCTCGGATACCTGACTTTAACAGTCATCCTTTTCTACTCGTAAGTTGTGAAGCAGAAACTAAATAGATCGCCGCAACGCCCAAATTTCTTGACACCCTAAAAGCTCCCTTAGTATCTTATCTCCACAAGAATTGCTGCTCCGCAAATCCGTGGCGCAGAGCCTTCAAGTAATCAACCACAGGGGTTACAGATGTCGAACGAGAACGGAGATAGACCGGCCGAAAACGATGATTCCGTGTTCTCCGAGGTAGGAGAAGACCAGGCCACCGATCAGCCACGACCGGCCGAACCCTCTGCGAGCGAGAAGCAAACAGATTCGTCGTCTCTGGACAGTCTCGAAACGCGATTGCGGGAGTTGGAAGAGGAAAACGGCAGGCTGAACGACCTGTTGCTCCGCAAACAGGCGGATTTCGAGAACTTTCGCAAACGGATGTTTCGTGAAAAAGAGGATGCAATCAAGTTTGCGAACTCGGATCTTCTGTCAGACTTGATAGCTATCATTGATGATTTCGAGCGGGCGATCAAATCGTCGGAGGAGTCGAAAGACTTCGATACCTTCCACGCCGGCGTGGAGATGATCGAAAAGCAGTTCACGTCGATGCTTGAACGAAAGTACGGACTGAAGCGGTTCGAGAGCACTGGCGAAGAATTCAATCCGGAGAGACACCAGGCGATCAGCGTCGGGGAACTCGCTCCGGAGGGTAACTCTCAAATCGTGCTCGAAGACTATCAGAAAGGATACCTGCTTCATGACCGTGTACTCCGTCCGGCAAAGGTGAAGGTGTCCCAAGAGCCGGCGAACAGTGATCAAAACGATGAAATAGAAGGAGAGAAGTAAATGGGCAAGATAATCGGCATCGACTTAGGTACAACCAATTCGTGCGTTGCAATAATGGAGGGAGGCGAGCCCGTTGTCATTCAGAACTCGGAGGGCCAGCGGACCACGCCGTCAATCGTAGCATTCACCTCAAAAGGTGAGCGGCTCGTGGGGCAGCCCGCCAAGAACCAAATGGTCACCAACCCCGAGAACACGGTGTTCTCGATCAAGCGCTTCATGGGGCGTAGGGTGAGTGAGGTGCCTGACGAGATTCGGATGGTGCCGTACAACGTCATGGAAGCGGCAAACGGCGACGCACGTGTGAAAATCACGGACAAGGACTACTCCCCGCAGGAAATCTCGGCGATCATTCTGCAGAAGATGAAGAAGACTGCCGAGGACTACCTTGGCGAGCCGGTAACGGAGGCGGTCATCACCGTCCCCGCCTATTTTAACGATTCTCAGCGGCAGGCGACAAAGGATGCGGGCCGCATAGCAGGGCTCGAGGTGAAGCGCATCGTCAACGAGCCGACCGCGGCATCCCTTGCCTACGGGTTCGGCAAGGAGAAGAAGGAAGAAAAGATCGCCGTATACGACCTCGGCGGCGGAACCTTCGATATTTCGATTCTCGAGCTCGGCGACGGTGTTTTCGAGGTCAAGTCGACGAACGGGGATACGCACCTGGGTGGTGACAATTTCGATCAACGGATCATTGATTGGCTCGTTTCGAGCTTCAAGAATGACTACGGCATCGACCTGAGCCAGGATCGAATGGCACTCCAGCGCCTCAAGGAGGCAGCTGAGAAGGCGAAAATCGAGCTCTCGAGCGCCCAGTCGACCGATATCAACCTCCCGTTCATCACGGCGGATGCCTCTGGCCCCAAGCACCTCCAGTACAACCTCACGCGGGCGAAGTTCGAGCAGATGATGGAGGATCTGTTTTCTCGAACGAAGGACCCCTGCGTAAAGGCGCTCAAGGACGCCGGACTGCAGGCAACGGATATCGACGAGGTCATCCTTGTCGGCGGCTCCACCCGTATTCCGGCGGTGCAGAATCTTGTGAAGGAGCTCTTTAAGCGGGAGCCGCACAAAGGCGTCAACCCTGACGAGGTCGTTGCCGTTGGCGCGGCGGTACAGGGTGGCATCCTCGGTGGCGACGTCAAAGACGTTCTGCTCCTCGACGTCACACCGCTGTCACTCGGCATAGAAACGCTCGGTGGGGTCTTCACGAAACTCATTGAGCGCAATACGACCATCCCGACCCGTAAGAGCCAGATCTTTTCGACGGCGGCCGACAACCAGACCGCAGTTTCGATCCACGTTCTGCAGGGCGAGCGCGAGATGGCCACCCAGAACAGGACCCTCGGAAGGTTCGACCTGGTCGGTATTCCTCCTGCTCCACGTGGTGTCCCGCAGATCGAAGTCACATTCGACATTGACGCAAACGGAATCGTACATGTATCCGCGAAAGACCTCGGCACCGGGAAAGAGCAGAAGATTCGAATTGAATCCTCATCCGGGCTCTCAGAGGACGAGATAAAGAAGATGGTGAACGAGGCCGAGTCGCACGCCGCTGAAGACAAGAAGGTTCGCGAGCGGGCCGAAGCGCGGAACGAAGCCGATTCTCTCATCTATTCGACAGAAAAATCGCTCAAAGACTACGGCGACAAGATCTCCGACGGAGATCGGCAAGGCATCGAGTCTGCGATCTCGGACTTGCGCGGCGCTCTCGAGAGCGACAACGTCGACCAGATCAAGAACAAGATCGAGGCCTTGAAGACCGCGAGCCACAAGCTGGCCGAGGAGGTCTATAAGACCGCCGGTGCACAAGCACAGGGTGAAGCGTCGGGTTCAGCCGAAGGCGGCAGCACCAACGGCGCCCAGGGCCCTTCGGGCGGAGACGGAGAAGGCAAAGGTACCGACGATTCCAAGTCAGGCAACGTGGAAGACGTCGACTACGAAGTGGTTGACGAGGACGAAGAGAAGAAATAACATGCGGGCGATAAAAAAAGGTTAGAGTTGCACGTTGGCAAAACGAGACTACTACGAAGTCCTGGGGGTGTCCCGAGATGCCCCCGTGGACGACATCAAACGCGCATACCGCAAACTCGCCGTTCAGTTTCATCCCGACCGTAATCCGGGCGACAAGAAGGCCGAGGAGATGTTCAAGGAGGCAACCGAGGCCTATGAGGTTCTGCGGGACGAGAAGAAACGCAGAACCTACGACCAGTTCGGGTTTGCCGGGGTCGAGGGAATGGGCGGCGGTGGCGCTCACGACTATTCCTCAGTCTTCCGCGACTTCGAAGATATATTTGGAGATTTCTCCGGAATATTCGAATCCTTTTTCGGCGGGGGAACCACGGGCAGGCGCCGCTCTGAAGGTGCCAGCATGCGGGGATCCGATCTTCGCTACAACCTGGAGATCTCCTTTCGCGACGCAGTCTTCGGCACAAAGGTGGAGGTTGCGTATCAGCGTAGCGTTGGCTGCTCGACGTGCGGCGGCAGCGGGGCGGAGTTCGGTAGCGGGAAGAAAATGTGTCCGACCTGCGGCGGAAGCGGACAGGTTAGGCGAAGCTCGGGATTCTTCTCGATCGCCTCGCCATGCGCAACTTGTGGCGGCGAAGGGTTCATCATCGAGCATCCTTGTCGCTCATGCAATGGGACGGGTCTCGAGGCAAAGAATCAAAAGATAAAGGTCACCATTCCTCCCGGGGTCGAGTCAGGTAAGCGTATCAACATAACCGGTCAGGGAGATGTGGGACCGAATGGCGGACAGGCAGGCGACCTCTACGTCTATATCGTGGCGCGTTCGGACAAACACTTCGAGCGACAAGGAAACGATCTCTACTGCGCCATTCCTATCTCTATCACCCAGGCTGCGCTCGGGGCAGATATTCAAGTGACAACCCTCGACGATAAGAAGATAAAGCTCAAGGTACCCTCCGGCACGCAAAACGGCCGCACACTGCGTGTTCGTGGTGAAGGAGTCCCCTTCACGCATAATTCGAACCGACGAGGTGACCTCTACTTGAAGATACTCGTCCAGATCCCCGCGAAACTCTCGTCTCGCGCCAAAGACCTCCTGAAGGAGCTCTCGGAAGTTCAAGGCGAGGTGGAGAGTCCGGGTCCCGTGCCGCTCTCGGATTTGCGGTAGCGACGGAAAGCCATGAACCGCTTTCTTGCGGCGGGGTTTGCAGCTTCGATTCTCGTTTTTCTCTTCCTATTTTCGAACAATCTGTTTGCACAATCTGGAGCGCCGGATAGGACCGTCGACGAGGGCGGCGGAGTGTTGCGCCTCGAGTACGACACGAACCGGGACGGTAGGATCGATCTTGTGGTTCGTCTGGACGACACCGGCGCGAAGCTGAGCGAGTCGATCGACTACAACCATGACGGACGCATGGATGACTTCTACCAATACAACAAAGGGGTCCTCGTGTCACAGCAGGTGGACACGAATTTCGACGGCCGCATCGACCTGTGGGTCTGGTTGGCGGACGGCATCTATGTTGTAAAATACGAAAGGGACACGAACTTCGACGGCAAACCCGATGTTGTGCGAGTATTCCAGGAGCAGAAGAGCTCGAACTCGGGCGGGGGCACATCGAATTGAGCGAGGCGATCACCGGATTTCATGCGATTGAAGAAACACTCTCTGCAGGAGTCTCCAACGGCTCTCTCCACGTCTCTCGAGGTGAGGGGCGAGTCGAAGAGCTTGCTCGCCTGGCGAAAACCGTCGGTATAGAGGTTCGACGGGAGAAGGATAGCGCGCTCGAGCGGCTCTGTGGACATCGAAATCATCGTGGAGCGGTTTTGGTTCTCGACAAAGCACCCGGTAAGCCGATCGGGACGCTGAAGTCGTTCCTCCAGGCGCTGACAGGCTCCCAGGCCCTGGTCTTGCTTCTCGACGGCGTAACCGACCCTCATAACCTCGGAGCGGTACTGCGGAGCGCTGACCAGTTTGCGGTGGATCTCGTAGTAGTGCCCGAGCGCCGCGCGGCCCACGAGACGGAGACCGTAGCGAGGGTCTCCGCAGGCGCAAATGTCTATGTCCCGATGATTGCAGTGCCAAATCTCGCCAGTGTGGTTGCCGACCTCAAAGCCTCCGAGTTCTGGATCTACGGCGCCGCTGCCGAGGGCAAGTCTGCCGGGAGTCTGGATCTACGTGGGAGAACGGCGCTTCTGCTTGGGAGTGAGGGGAGAGGACTCGGACGACTTCTTCGTGAACGGTGCGACGAGCTGGTGGCGATACCCACTCGTGGCCATGTCGATTCATTCAACGTTTCAGTCGCAGCGGGTATCTTGATGTACGAGGCAAGGCGCCAGCAGTGGGGGTAAGCGGGCCGTCGGCCTACGCTCACCGCCGTTCAGCAAGGGCGAGGATCCTCTCCGCGAGTAGAACCGCGTTGAGTATCCCCTGTTTTCCGATTCCCATCGTCGCCACGGGTACACCCCGCGGCAGCTGGACGATCGAAAGCAGTGCTTCGACGCCGGCAAGCTCACCTGCGACGAGCGGCACGCCTATAACCGGGTTCTTTACCTGGGAGGCGACCACTCCCGGCAACGCCGCCGAGAGGCCGGCCGCCGTGATGATCACCCGGTAGTCTTCCTGCGCTCCCTTGAGGAACTGTAGCAGCTCGGTGAGATTTCGGTGGGCCGAGTAGACTACCAAGTCGAACGACAGTCCCTTTTCCTGCATGAGATCGACTCCCGGAGCGACACTCTTCTTGTCGGACTCGGAACCGATGATGAGCAGAATGTCTTTCATTCGTCCCTCCACTTGTCTTTCGTCTCTCTGTTATTTGTACATCGCACTGTTCGGCCTGCCGTGCTCTTGCTCAAGAGGCGATTCGCCTATTCGTCGATGAAGAACTTCTTGCCAATGTCGTGTCGATACCAACTGCCGTCGAATTGAACCTGCTTTGCCGCCTCGTACGCGCGAACGTTTGCGTTGAGGAGATTGCTTCCCATTCCGACCACCGTGAAGCATCTCCCGCCGCCCGTGAGCAACCGGCCGTTCTTGTCCGTCCGCGTTGAGGCGTGGAAGACAAGAACCTCCTCGTCGGCAAACCCTGGAATGTCCGAAACGACGTGGCCCTTCTTGTAGTGGTCCGGGTACCCGTCGCTCGCGATGACAACGCCCAACGCAAACTTGTCGGAGATGCGAAGCGGAAAGTCTCGAAGCTTACCGTCCATTACTGCGTCCATGAGGTTCGCGAAGTCCGACTCGATGAGGGGGAGGAGAACTTGGGCCTCGGGGTCCCCAAACCGCACGTTGTACTCCAGGAGCTTCGGCCCCTCCGATGTGTTCATCAACCCGAAGTAGAGCACCCCTTTGTAGGCAAGCCCGTCTTCAACGAGCCCGCGAAACGTAGGTGCGACGATCTCAGTCGTTATCCGTTCCATCAACCGGGAGTCTACGATCGGAACCGGGCAAACGGCTCCCATGCCGCCGGTATTCTTGCCCTTGTCTCCTTCACCTGCCTTCTTGAAGTCGCTGCAGACGGGAAGCATGACCCAGTCGCTTCCGTCGCTCAGGGCGAACACCGAGAGCTCGTATCCTACGAGGTAATCCTCGACGAGAATGCGATCATCAGCCAGCATTTGCCTGCCAAAGCGCAACAGGTCATCTCGGTTGCCGGAGTCCATGACTCCCTTGCCGGCAGCCAATCCACTCTTCTTTATTACGACACGTCCCTCGTGGGAGCTCATATACTTCGAGAACTCAGACTCTGTTTCGAACTCCCGTGATTCGGCTGTCGGAAGGTTGTGGCGCCGCATGAACTGCTTTGCGAAGTACTTGCTGGACTCCAGTTGGGCTGCTTTCTCTGTCGGCCCGAAGGCGCGAATTCCTTCCGAAGTGAGCTGGTCGACGATGCCCCTGGACAAAGGTTCTTCGGACCCAACGAAAACAAAATCGATCTTCCGTTCCCGACAGGTACGAACAACCGCGTCCGCGTTCAGAGGATCAAGTTCCGGTAGATTCTCGCCCAACTCGCCGGTGCCGGCGTTACCCGGGGCAATGAACAGCCCCGATATTCGCTTGCTCTTGGAGAACTTCCACGCGAGCGCGTGCTCGCGGGCTCCCGAGCCCAAGACAAGAGCTTTCACTGTGTCCTCCTCTCGACCTGTCCCACGGCCCGCTTTCGATTTTCCGATTGATCAAGGAGTTTCAAAACGGTTTCAGGATAGGTACGGTGCTCGAGCTCATGTATGCGCCGTTCCAGCTCTGCCAGCGATTCCCCTGGTATTCGATTCAGCGATCTCTGAATGATCACCGGTCCGGAATCCATCCCATGATCGACCCAATGCACTGTGATACCGACCCGAGTATCTCTCGAATTGTAGCTTTCGGCAATGGCGTTGATCCCAGGATATTTCGGAAGGAGCGAGGGATGAATGTTCACGATCCGCCCGGCGTATTCGTCCACGACGAGGGGAGAAAGCAAACGCATAAAACCGGCAAGGACAACGAGGTCAACATTGTGGGCGCGGAGCACCTCGAGTATCTCCAATTCGGCCTTCCGCCGTTCGCGTCCGCCGTAATTCACGACAAACGCGGGAATCGCCATCGCTTTCGATCGCTGGATCACAAGAGCGTTCACTTTGTCGCAGATCAAACAGCAGAGGGCATGTGGCCCTTCCTCGAATGCCTTCGCCAGAGCCTGGAAATTGGAACCGTTTCCGGACGCCAGTACCGCGAAGTTAGCCACGTGCGAGCTCCCCGATCCTCAATATCTCGAATTCCGCCTCGACTGCCAAGCGTTCGACTGCCGCCAGGTCGCGAGCGGCCACGACAAAGGCGATACCTATCCCCATGTTGAACACACGCCGCATTTCCCCATCTTGGATTCTTCCGAAGCGCTGAATTTGATCGAAAATTCCGGGCACGGGCCAGCTAAAGTCGAAGCTCCCAACAAGACCTTCCGGAAGGATGCGTGCGAAGTTGGATTCGAGCCCGCCTCCCGTAACATGGGCGGCACCGAGGACGAGCCCGGACTTGGCGAGGGCTGTCATTTCTCGGGCATATATCTTCGTCGGCTTGAGAAGCTCCGCCCAGAGTGTCGTCTCTTTCTTCGGGAGCACCTTTCTCGCAAGGGACAGGCCGTTGGAGTGGATCCCGACCGAAGGAAGCCCCAGGACGAGATCGCCCTCTCTCATTTGACGCTGTTTCGGAAGGAGGTTATCACGTTCGACTACGCCCACTGCGAAACCGGCAAGGTCAAACTCCCCCTCTGCGTACATGTCGGGCAGCTCGGCAGTCTCCCCGCCGCTGAGGCTGCAGCCGGCGAGCTCGCACCCGGTCACTATGCCGCGCATAATCTCCTCGAGAGTCGCCTCGTCGACGCGTCCGCACGCGATGTAGTCGAGGAAGGCAACGGGTTCGGCTCCGCAGACGAGTATGT
Source organism: uncultured Spirochaetales bacterium (assembly GCA_964506755.1). Classification (GTDB taxonomy): domain Bacteria; phylum Spirochaetota; class Spirochaetia; order DAHUYW01; family DAHUYW01; genus CAZDMH01. The sequence goes on along the minus strand of CAZDMH010000014.1, from coordinate 8,386 downwards.
CGTTCACACACATCGCTACTAGATCGATTCCCACTGTGTCCATACGAGCGAGGCTGCGGGCAACGAGCAGCTTCGTTCCAACCCCGTCAGTCGTTGTGAGAAAGACAGGGTGTCGGTAGCGCTGTGGATCCACCTCGAAGGCGCCGGAGAACCCGCCGATACCTTTGGAAACCGCAGGCGAGCGAATTCCTTTGATGAACTCGACGAACCGATCGCCCCGACCAATGTCTACGCCGGCGCGGGCATAGCTACCGGGCTTCATTCTGCGAGCCCTCCTCGGCTGTTTGTCACGTCGATCGGATAGGAGCCGCTAAAGCAGGCGAAGCAATAGTCCCGTGGCGTCTCTACGCAGCTCTCCAGTTCCTCGATGGGAAGGAAAATCACGGAGTCTGCGCCCACGTACTCCGCTATCTCCTTGGGCGATTTGCTGTTGGAGATGAGCTCCGCAGAGGTTGGGATGTCGATGCCGAAGTAGCAGGGATGTTTGAGCTCCGGAGAGGTCAGGCGAAGATGGACCTCCTTGGCTCCGGCCTCTTTGATGAGTTTGACGAGCGTTCTGCTCGTCGTTCCGCGGACGAGTGAATCGTCGATCAGGATTACCCGTTTACCGGTGATTACCGATTTCACCGGATGCAGCTTCATTCGAACGGCGAGCTCGCGTTGCGCTGTGGTCGGCATGATGAACGAACGTCCGGCGTAGTGGTTGCGCTGCAGGCCCTGTTCCAGCGGAATCCCCGACTCCTCGGCGTATCCAAGAGCGGCGCTATTACCGGAATCTGGTACAGAGACAACGATATCGCCTTCGTAGGGATCGCATTTGGCCAACGCCGCGCCCATCCTCTTTCTCATGAGATGCACCGATTGATCGAAAACGTAGGAATCCGGCCGAGCGAAGTAGATGAGCTCGAAAACGCACTGGCTGATTCGTGGTTTCGACGCGAACATCTCGCTCCGGGTTCCTCGCTCGTCGATCGTGATCATCTCGCCGGGCTTCACGGAACGATAATCCGTAATTCGGAGGATATCCAAGGCGCAGGTCTCGGAAGCCACTACGTTCACACCCTCCTTCGAGCCGATGTACAGCGGCCGAAATCCATTTGGATCGCGGACGGCGACCAGCGAGTTGTCGTGGATCAAGACCATGCTGAATGCACCCTCGAGATAGACGAGAATCTCGCGGAGCGCCTCTGTGAAGTCCGGTTTCCTTGATCGTGCGATAAGATGGAGCATGAGCTCGGAGTCTGAGGTGCTCTGAAAGATCGACCCCTCATCTTCGAGTCTGTCCTTGATCGCGATGGTATTCGAAATGTTGCCGTTGTGGGCGAGTGCAATGCTTCCCTTGTTGCAGTTGACCAGCATAGGCTGTGCGTTTTCGATTCGGTTGCCGCCGAGGGTTGAATAGCGAACGTGTCCGATACCGATCGTCGACAGGCGGCTCTCCTCGAGGTAGCGCGCGAGGACAGTGGACACCATTCCGAGATCCTTGTAGACAACTATCTCCTGGGGTTTACGGTACGCAATCCCCGCGCTTTCTTGACCACGGTGCTGAAGGGCAAAGAGCCCGTAGAATAGCATTTCCGGTATCGGCTGTTCGGTTTCTGCGTAGACGCCGACGACTCCGCAATGATGCCCGAGACTTTTCCCCATATCATCCACAGGGAAAACTATCACCTCGCCGATCCGTCAGTCAAGATGAGCCGTCTCTCTCATCGAGAGATACGAGGGCGGTTCAACGGCTGAGAGGGGGACGAGCTGAGATTTTCTGAATGCGCCCCTTTTGGAAAGGGCTTCAGTCTGAGACGCCCAAAAAGCGCTGGCTGTTCTGGTAGAGAGTCTCCGAGACCTGCTCCAACGGTTCATCACGCAGCTCTGCGATAAACTCCGCCGTCGCGTGCAGGTAAGCGGGTTTGTTTCTCTTCCCGCGATAGGCTGCCGGAACCATAAACGGGCTCTCCGATTCAATGAGCATTCGGTCGAGTGGCATATTGGCTGCGGTTTCGTGAAGGTTCTTCGCGTTTCGGTAGGTGACATTCCCGGCGAATGAGATGTACAGGTTGATCTCAAGCGCCTTTTTCGCGTATTCCCAATCTTCCGAATAGCAGTGCAGGACACCGCCGCGTTCGGGAATCTTCTCTCTAAGGATTTCGAGCACATCTCTGCCGGCATCCCGGTTGTGGATGACGACCGGCAGCCTCAGGCGCTCGGCGATCTCGAGCTGTCGGATGAACAGCTCTATCTGGGCGTCGCGGTTTCCGAACTTCCGGTAGTAATCAAGTCCAATTTCTCCAATAGCGACAATTCTGTCGAGCTTGACACCCTTTTCGATTTTCAGTTCCCAATCTTTTCCCGGATGCGCAACTTCAGATGGAGAAACGCCGATACTATGGTAGACATGAGTTGCCGTCGCGAGATTCTCATAGACCTGGAAGAAATCATGGAGATTGTTGCAGATGCTGACAATATGCTCCACGCCCTCTTGCCGGGCTTCCTGTGTGATGATCAGCTGTTCAATCGGGTCTTCGTGGATCAGCCCGATGTGTGCATGCGTATCGAAAAACTGCATATTGCCTACCAATTCAGAGAAGAAGTCTCGTTCGTGCTATCCTCTGGGATTTTTTTGTCTGGAATTCGTCCGGTCATACCCGAACGACGCCAACCGGGGTCATGTCACTCCGCAAGCCCTGCCACGACCCGTGAAATGATATATAATTCCTTGCGTGGTGATAGTTGGCCGCAGGAAACGCCACTAGTTACACCGAGAAACATTACCACGAACTTTCCTGTGCGTCAATCCTTATTTGACAAATGTTTAGGTGCGTGATAGTCTGACGATAATTTGAACAGGGAGCCATTCGGATGCAGGTGAGGAACTAGCGTGTCGCCACTCAACCACTACAAGAAGTTCGAAAACCAGGTGGTGGACGACCTAGGGAAGCAAGCGCGAACGTTTGGCAACGTTGTTTCCGGCTTCTTCCGCAGGATGATGGTGCTTGGCCGACAGCGTTTCACCGTCATGTTCATTCCCCACTCAGAGAAGAAGATCTTCAACTTCCGCATTTCCGTATTTTCCCTCATATTCATCGGTATTCTGCTCGCGGGGGTCCTTTTTACCTTCTTTCTGTTCAGCACCAACTTCAGCGGCATGTCGCGACTGCTGGCCGATCGGTCCAAGAACCTGAATCAGACCGAAGCAAGTCTCGAAGTTCTTCGTGACCAGGTTAACGATCTGAACAAGGTTTCCCGCGTCTTCGAGACCACCCTCAACAAGACGATGGGCACGCTTGGTCTCGACAACAGCTCGAACCCATCGAACCCGGCCGGCGGCGATCTTGCGTCCCTGAACAAGATCAGCGAACAGAGCCAGGGAATGCTTCAAGAACAGAGCCAACTGCAGAACTTGACTGATCTCATGAACCGGTCGGTGGGCTCACTCGAGAAGATTACCTCGCTATTTGAGTCGCACAGCAAGCTCCTCGTCGAGCTGCCGACGATGTGGCCGGTCCAAGGCGGGGTGGGGAGAGTGACGACCTACTTCGGTCCTGCCATACACCCCTTCACCCACCAGATGTACCTGCACATGGGCGTCGATATCGCATACCGACCCGGGGTGCCTATCGTCGCCGCCGCGGATGGCAAAGTGGTGGAGAAGCGGTACGAGGCACTCGGCTTCGGCAACTACGTGGTGATCCGGCACCGCTACGGTTTCTACACGAAATACGCGCATATGGAGCAAGTCTATGTGCACGAGGGCGATGAAGTTAAGCAAGGACAGATGATAGGCAGAATGGGGAGCACCGGCCTTTCGACCGGCCCGCATCTCCATTTTGAGATACGACTCGGCTCCGAAGTGGTAGACCCGATGCGATACTTGGATATCAACAGGGAGTCGCAGGCCATACCGGTCAGCCAGGACTGAATAGGATTTTCCGATGAGTGACCACTTTGTAACCGACGGATCTTTCATCAACAGTATCGTGGGCGAAGGGACGGAGTTCCGCGGCGATTTGAAACTGAACGGTCTGCTCCGTATTGACGGAGATTTCACCGGCTCGATCACGACCGATGGCAAGATTCTCGTGGGTAAAAACGGGCGTGCAGAGTGTACGATCAAAGCGGGCACCGTCGTCGTCGGTGGCATTGTTCGAGGCAACATTTCCTCTTCAGAGAAGGTAATTGTCCTTTCCACCGGCATGGTAATTGGCAATATCAATACTCCGAGGCTCATCGTGGAGGAAGGCGTGGTGCTGAACGGCAATTGCACCATCAGCAAGAACTTCCCCGACACGCAGCCGGAGGAGGCTGAGGTCACTCCCGTTGCGGAAGAGCAGCGTGGCGATATCTCCGAAGCGGATTATCAAGAGGCGACTTTGGAGCGACAAGAGGAAGGCAAAGAAGAGTTCACGTCGTGGAACCGATAGAGCCCTTTGTCGAGACGAGCTTTCCGACCTCGAAGAAGGATCGCCGCAAAGTTGGCAAGAAAGCGGCCGAACGGACTCAATTCTCGACGGTGCTCGATACGACGAGCAGCGAGTCTTCGTCGGTATCAAGCGGTTTTTCCGGGCTTGCGGAAGGCGATGAAGACCTCGAGACGCTCCTCGACAACGTCCACGAAATCGGCGAAAAGCTCAAAGAAAACGCCAACCTTTCTGCCGTTGGTGAATACCGTAAGGCAGTCAGGAAGTTCCTTTCGTATATCGTGCGCAACACCCTCGCGGTGGAGCAGCATGAATCAAGTCCAAATGTTCTCAAACGCAAACGTTTCACATTGATCAAAGTGATCGATCAGAAGCTCGAGCGTTTTGCCGCGGGTATCATACAGAACCAACGGACGCAACTCGACATTCTCAAGCAAATCGACGAGATCTCGGGCATGCTAATCGATCTCCTCAGCTAGCTATTCGATCGATCATCCGACGCAAGACCCACGAAAGGAGTGTGTGAATGAAGGGTAATGGTGCGTCTGCATCCCCCGAATCAAGCGGCAGCAACCAGGAGGAAATCCAGGTACAGGGTTGTCCGTTCGCGGTTCAGGATAGCACTGTCTATCTGGTGCGTTTTGTCCACACGAGCGAGGTTTCCGTGTGCAGCTACGAGGAGCAGCCACTTCGCCCGGGACAAGAGGTAATTGCGCCCAGCCGATATGGAAGGGACCTTGCGCGCGTCCTCGGACCGATTGGTCCAGGCTGTGCGAGAGATTCTGAGACGGTACTCCCCATTTTACGAATCGCAGGTGAGGACGATCTCGCAGACTACGATAAGGCGGAAGAGTTGGAGGCGAGCTCGCTCGTGACGTGTCGTCGAAAGGTCGATACCCATCGGCTGAAAATGAAAGTCCTGAGCGCTCATGTTCTTCCAGAAGAGAACAAGCTCCTCTTCTTTTTCACGGCTGACGGTAGGGTCGATTTCCGCGAGCTCGTGCGGGATCTCGTCGCGACGTTCCGGATGCGGATCGAGCTCAGGCAGATCGGTGTTCGGGATGAAACTAGGCTTGTCGGAGGCGTCGGTATCTGCGGCCGAGTGCTTTGTTGTCATTCGTTTCCTAATCAGATGTGCTCGGTTTCCATAAAAATGGCGAAAGAGCAGAACCTTTCCCTCGGTTCGATGAAGGTGTCCGGGCCGTGCGGTCGCCTCATGTGCTGCCTCTCCTATGAGTACGATTTCTATTCTCGGGAGCGAGGAAGGTTTCCGAAACACGGTACGGTCGTGATCGGACCTTCGATGAATTATCTCGTTTCAGATGTCAACTTGATTTCGGGCACCGTGGTGTTGAACGGCCAAGAGGGTGGGGTCGTCACGTTGCCTATCGACAGCTTCCGCTATGATCCGGAATCGAAGCGCTGGTCGGCTGACGTGCCTCCGGAGAATAACGGCCGGGAGGACCCATAAAGGTCAAATGACGGACTCGGCGCATTCACACGATGGCGGAATCGGTTGACAAGTGCCGGCTAAGGTAGTATATTTCCGTCGATCGTGGACTGAACCCGATTGCACTTTCGAACAAGGAGCATTACTATGGCCCAGGTTAGCAAGAACGCACGCGCTGCGTCCGCGGCCCAGAGTTTTTTTTGCAGCTGCGGGGGCGAGATCAAAATGAGGTCCGTCTTCTCCGGCGGCAAACTCAGAAATATTGCAGAATGTGAAAAGTGTAACCGACGAGAGCGAAAACCGAGCGATTTTCACTAGAACTGGCCGGCTATACGAAAGACGAAAATCGACCGTCTTCCCGGTGAGGGAAGACGGTTTTTTTTTGCGACGCCCGAGTCAAACGCTGACTTCTTCCGTGATGCCTGCACGCCACCGTTCGATCTGCTGCAAGATCTCGAATCGCGACTCTGCGAGCACGTGATCGACCTCCGACTTCGTCTTCGGCGCCGGATAGACCGTCAGGATCTTCACCCGGTATCGCAGATGCTCGAGGTTGGTCAGGATCTGCCTAAGTCTCGATGCTCGGTATCCGCCGTCCACGGCGACCGACACGACTGGAACCGGGGCTACCTTGAGAATCGTTCGAACGGCTCCGCTGTGGAAAGGTCCAAGCTCACCGGTGCGTGACCGGGTTCCCTCAGGGAACACGACCGGGCAGAAGCCGTTTCGCTCACACATTCGTCCCAGCCGTTCAATCTCCTTCATGGTATTCGCGAAATCGCGCCTGCGGTCGATCTTGGCGTGACGTTGAACCCGGAAGACCGCCGACACGAGGAGGATATACCGAAAGAGCTCCTTCTTGCCGACGAACCGCAAGGCATGGCCGGGGAACGAATAGATGAGAACAGGAATATCAAGAAGGCTCTGATGGTTGGCGACCAGAAGAAACTGCCGAGGGAGGTGAGTTCCTCGATTTGTTTTGATTTGTACTCGGCAGTCCACAAAGAACTTCGTCAACGCGAAAATCATGCGGGCGATTTGGTGTATTTGTCGTCCCACGTACCGGCCGGCGGATCGGATGTTGACCAACATCACGAAGCAAAGTCGCAGGTAGTGAAGAGCGAAGTAGCCGACTATCGTAAGTACCAGCATGAATACTTTCATGTATGAGCTCCTTGCGGCAGGAAGATGGTATCGCGATACGCGGTCGCTGTCAAATGATCCAGCCGTCGAAAGACCTCAGAGGGGGTCAAGGGCGATGCATGTTAAGTGTTGACAGCAAAAGAATTATTTGATAGCTTATCGACGACTCTCAGCAATCGACAGTGTGGAGGTAACCTCTTGCCAATCATTGGATCTTCGGCGAAACGCCAGAGACAGAGCGAAAAACGACGAATGAGAAACCGAATGTCCGTCAGTGCGGTTCGAACCAGTCGCAAGAAATTCTTGGCGGCGGTAGCCGGCAAGGACAAGGTGAAGGCCGAAGAGCTTCTCAAGAGCGCGCAGAAGCTAATAGACACCGCAGCTACCAAGGGCGTATTGAAGCGCAACACGGCAGCGAGGATGAAGGCCCGGCTTCACAAGAAGTATAACGTTCTCGCGGCCGAATAGGGTCGATTGAGAAGTGCTCATGAGTACTGGCACACTCTGTGTGCCGGTACGATCGTTTCGGCCCGGACTGTGTCTTTCTTCCCGAGCTACATCGACTGTTGCCTGCCGATCGGGTCGAACGACCGAGTGTAGAAGCGCCGACTGCCCGGCGCGCCTTTCCTCCGTCGATTGAACTTGTAGAGAGGAACGGAAGTGGATAACGGAAAACTTACCAAAGCCGAGATCATCGAGAAGATTTTTCAGAAGCTGGGTGTCAACCGAAAGGACATCCACAGCATAGTGGACGAGCTCTTCGAGGAACTCAAGGGTGCGCTCCAGGAGGACAAAATCGTGGAGCTGCGCGGCTTTGGTACCTTTGAGATCCGTACGCGCAAGGGCCGGGAAAAGGCACGAAACCCGAAAACGGGGGAGATCGTTCCAGTAAGCGCCCACGGAGTTGCCGTATTCAGGCCAGGAAAAGAGCTCAAACAGATTGCTTGGCCGCTGCGCGAAGACTCGAGAAACTAGAAGCATACCCCGCCTGTCCGATAGTCCAAACACAACAACGCGACATGAGTTCCGACGCGGCAGCGACAGACGATTGACAAGAGCGTCGGCCCGTAGGACAATAATCACGGAACCGGAGGAACATGGAAAAGAAGACAAGAATTCTCATAGTCGATGATGAGCCCATTAACCTCGAGTTCTTCGACGTTATGCTCGGAAAGCTTGGTTTCGGAGTGGTACTGGCGAAAGATGGCGAAGAAGCGCTCGAAAAGGTAAAGCAGAGCGACCCGGATCTCATCATCCTGAACAGCGTAATGCCGAAGCTCTCGGGGTGGAAGGTCACGCGCCTCCTCAAGAAGGACGAGGAATACCAGGCCTATCGAGATATCCCCATCATCATGTTCTCCGAGTTCGACGATGTAAA
>CAZDMH010000013.1:124067-146784 GCA_964506755.1 uncultured Spirochaetales bacterium | reverse complement strand
CCGCCGGATGGCACGCAATCTTCAAGAGCATTCGGCGCAGCAGTAGTACAATCACGCAAAGACGGCTGTCAAACGGTTTGCGGAATTTCGAGATTCGAAACGGGATTTGCCTCAGTCAGCTGCCCCACCAGCCACGGCCCCGAACTCAGGGGGTCGTTGGCCTCCGCGAGCAACTCGAAGAGTCGGCGGCGCATCCTCTTTCCGATCTCCGAGACATTCGGGTCATCGATTCGATTGGTCAGCTCGCAGGGATCGTCCCGGAGATCGTACATTTCATCGATATCAGCGAGATTCCAGATGTACTTCCACCGATCAGTTCGCAACATTCGTTGGCAGTAGAGACCGAATTGCGCGCCGTTGTAGGTGGCAATAATCTCGTTTGTCTCCCGATGTGGCGCGCTCCCCTCCAACAGCCCCCGTAATGAGCTCCCATGAGTGTCTGCGGGCAGATCGAGGTCGAGCAGATCGAGAAGCGTCGGTCCAGTGTCGAGCGTCGCGGAAACAAAAGAATCGATAGTTGTTCCAGTGGTAATTCGGGAGGGCCATGAAACCACAAGCGGTACCCGCACCACGTCGTCGTACATCACGTAGTGCTTGTCCACCATGCGGTGAGCACCGCAGAGGTCGCCATGATCCGCAGTAAACACGATGATCGTGTTCTCGAATTGACCCGTTTCTTTCAGCGTATCGATGACGCGGCCGACGGCATCGTCGACCTGACTGATCGCGCCGAAGTATCGTGCGACGATGGGCGCCCAATCGTCCCAGGTATAGTCCTCCACCGCCCAATTCCTGAGCTGCTGTCGCTGGATGAAGGGTTTCCCCTCCAGAGTGTCAGAAAAACTGCCCCATGGGCGCATGTCCTTCGCGTCGTACATCTCGGCGAACTGACCTGCGGGTCTGCACGGGAGGTGAGGCTCGGGGAAATCCAACCGAACGTGCCACGGATGGTTCGTTCCCGCCAGGCGACGGATCGCCTGTGACGCTTCGTGCGCCAGGACGTGAGTCCGGGAGTCCTCCAATTGCACCAGATCCGGCTCGCCCCTCCACGCATTTACGTACTGTGTGGTCGTCGCGACTTTCTCGAAGTGGCGGGAATAGTCTTCCACCCCGAAGTAGGACTCATATCCGTACTCCCTCGGATCATGATCCGGGTTGACGTGCCATTTGCCTATGTAGGCATTGCGGTAGCCGACCTTTTGGAGTTGGCGCGTCCACGTATATTCATCCGGACTGAGAGCCGCGATCGGGAAGGTGATGTCGTAGTTCCAATAGGCGCCGAAGCTCTCCGGCCGTTTCGTACGAAGAAAGGCTTGTCGAGCAGGACAGCAGGTCGGAATCGCCGAAAACGCGTGCGTGAAGCGCACTCCAATGCGGGCCAGTTCGTCCAGGTTCGGCGTGAGCACCGGATACTCCCCCACATAGCCAAGGCAATCGTGACGCAGTTGATCAGCCATGATGAGAAGGACATTCGGACGTTTACTCATCGATTCCCGCCTGTCGCGTCAGTACCCAAACCCAATGACTCCCTCCTTGTTGTCTGCGTAGTAGAAATAATCCTGGCTGAAGTTCTCTTTTCCCTTCGCCGCCAACCCAGTCAGCCCGATTTGGCCCCTGCCCGTTATCTTTTCCTTCGATCCGTCGACTCGCGGATCGACGTATCGCGCGAACCACGAAGAAAGGTCTCCCCTCATGGTCTCCCATATTTCGCGATAAGTCGGTATGCCAAAGAGATCATGGGCTTCGCTCGGGTCGTCCTCGATGTTGTAGAGCTCATGAGGTCCAAACGGATAACGGTGAACGTACTTCCAGCGGGAGTTTCTTATCATGCGTACAGGGCCATATTCGTTGAACACCACCACGTGATCATGGACGGATATCTCGTCACCGCGCAGTAGCAGCGAAATGCTTTGTCCCGGCAGCGTCTTGTCTATTTTCTCGGAGAAACCGAGGAGCTCGAGTATCGTGGGCTGATAATCGTAGTGGCTCACGAGACCGTCGAGAACACCGCCCTCTGGAATGGTTCCCGGCCAGGAGATCATTGCGGGTACTTTCGTCGAGGTGTCGAACATGTTCTGCGGGAGCGTACCGTTGCCCTTGCCGTAGATTCCATGATGACCCATGTTCATCCCATTGTCGCTCGTAAAAAAGACTATGGTTTGCTCTCGAAGCCCGTGCGTGTCGAGCCACTCGAGGAGACGGCCTATGTTTGCGTCCATTGCAGAGACAGCGGCATAGTAGCCGCTTAGAATATTTCTTCGTGATTCCGGGTCGTAGCCGATAGGAGCCGAGTTAATCTGCCAGGGATGAATCGGCTTATCCGGAACCGAGCGGAAAGCACAATGATTGTAGTAGTGGTCAAAGTACTCCGCGGGATGATTGCCCGCATCCCAGGGGCTGTGAGGAGCCGTATAGTGGACATGCAGACAGAAAGGGACTCCGGGGGTTTGCGCATCCAAAAAACCAATGGCGCGGTCGGTAATGGTTTCGGTGACGTACGCCGGTTCTTCGTATAGACGACCGTTCTCGATCATCGGAGCGTTGTAGTAGTCGCTTGCCCCCTTCGCATGCGCATACCAATAGGAAAAGCCCATTTGCGGATGATGTGCATCTCCAAGATGCCATTTCCCTGAAAGACCGCAGTTGTAACCATTTTCAGATAGTATGGACGTGTAGCCGGGGTGATCCTTCAGGTATTCTATCAGCGGTCCCCCCTCTGGGGACTCCACCGTCGAGTTGCCCAGGCGTAGCCAGTCCTGTATCCCGTGTTGAGATGGAATCTTGCCCGTCATGATCGACGCACGGGCGGGAGAGCAGACCGGAGAAACACAGAACATGTTCTCGAATCGAACGCCTTCCCGTGCGAGACGATCGAGATGTGGAGTCTGGAGCTCATCGTTGCCTGCACAGCCGAGCGCCCATGGTCCCTGGTCGTCAGTTATTATGCAGATGATATTGGGCTTCACAAGGACATCTCCAAATCGCCGTAGAAAACGAGCACTCTCAGTCCTTCAGCGCGCCGGCTGTCAGCCCTTCGACGAACGCGCGTTGCATGAAAAGGAACAACAGTACAATGGGGACGGTTATGATCACGGATGCCGACATCATCTCCACCCACCGATAGGAGAACTCGCCGATGAACGAAAGCGCGATTCCGGGTCCGAGAATCCTCTTCGAGTCCTGAGTGATGAGGGTGAGACCGAACAGGAAATCGTTCCATGAAAATAGGAACACATATACCCCGGCCGCCGTAATTCCGGGACGTGTCAGTGGAAGAATTATGCGCCACAATGCCTCGATTCGACCGCAACCGTCGAGGAATGACGACTCCTCAAGCTCCCGTGGAATCGTATCGAAATACCCCTTGAGAATCCAGATTGTCAGGGGCAAAGCGAATGTCGTATGAGCGAGCATGAGTCCCAACCGACTGTTGAGGATGTGCATCCAGCTGTACAGCAGATAGAGCGAGATGACCAAGAGCGCCCATGGAAACATCTGGGCTGATAGAGTGAAGACCATGAGCGACTTGCGCCCAGGATACTCGAACCGGGAAAACGAATATCCCGCAAGGGTTCCCGCGACGAGCGAGAGTATCATCGTGCCGAGTGCAACGACCAGGCTGTTGAGGAAATACACAAAGAAACTAGCGTGCGCGCCGAAAAGAGTTGCGTACCCTGACATATTCAATGTCTTCGGGACCCATTTGGGCGGAAGGAGAAACAGGTCGGGGCGCGGCGTGATCGAGATGCGGACCATCCAGAGGATTGGGAATATCAGGATGACGACGGCCGCAAGTACACAGATGAATAGGAGCGCTCGACCGAGCTTCCAGTGATGAATGAAAGCTGCAACCCGTACCCGTCCTGTTGGAGTAGTGCTCGTGTTCAACGTTGGAATTCCCCTCTCGTCACCAGTTTGATGTAGAAGAAGGCGAATACCAGGAGCAACAACAGCCAGGTCACACCGATCGATGCCGCATTCCCGATGTCGAAGGCGTTGAATGCCTGTTTGTAGACGTGGATTGCCAGGGTGGTCGTCGAATTGATTGGTCCCCCGTTTGTGAGAATAAAGATCTGAGTTATGTCCTGGAACAGACGGACCGTGGAAAGAAGGCAGCTCAGGATGATGATGTCGCGGATGAACGGGACGACGATGATGCGAAAGCGTTGAATTGCGTTGGCACCGTCGATCGTTGCTGCATCCAGAACGCTCCGAGGAACCGTCTGGAGCGCCGCGAGCAGCATCACCATGAAAAACGGTGTCCCCCGCCAGGAATAGACCATGATGAGTGCGATCTTGGCCGGAATAGGTCGGCCCAACCATGTAACGAAATTCCCGATAATACCGATCTTCTTAAGCACGAAGTTCAGAATTCCGAAATCGGCATTGAACACGATCATCCAGAGAAGTGCGACGACAATGTCGGGCACAATCCAAATCACCAAGACGAGACTTCGAAATGCTCCCTGGAGAGGTATGCGGCGGTTGAGTGCCAGCGCCAGCGACAATCCTATCAGCAGCTGAAAGAACACGGAGCAGAAGATTATGATTATCGAGTTGGCATAAATTTCCCAATAGACCGGGTTCTTGAAATCGTTTATGAAATTCGTGAGACCGACCCATTTGTGGCCGGGCGAAAGAAGCGAGTAGTTGGTAAATGCTAGATAGAGGCCATTGAAAAGCGGATAGACGAGTACGGTACCCCCGATGACCAGTGCCGGGATCAGCAACAGGTATGGGATACTCGGATTGCCTCTAACAGCGCGGGAGTATTGCACCGTTGATACCTCTTCTGCGGTTCTTTACATCGCGTGCGCGGGGAATACCCAAGACCGGCATCGGCGGCAATGTCGCCGATGCCGGAATGGTATTTCGAACGAGTGACAATGTCTCCCTATTGTCCGTAGAGACTGCTCACCTTCTGCTGCATATCTGCTGCAGCCTTCTGCGCCGAACCACCAAGCAGCACGGCTTGTATGTCGCCGGCCATCAACTCAAGCGCTTGCGTGAAGTGCGGGTTTTTCGACGGAAGCGGATCTGCGTAGGAGGCAGACTGGATGAATGCCTGGGTATAGGAATTCGCATAGCGGCCCCCGGATAGAATCGAGCTGTATACCGGAATCGCCTGCATCTGGTCAAAGTAGTAGTTAGCAATGCTCGGATCTTGCGTCAGGAACTTGATGAGTGTGACCGCCGCCTGTTTGTGCTTGCTCTGCGATGAGACGGCAAGGACGTGGTTGTTCGCTATCGCATAGCGCTTGCCATCAGCCGCCTTCGGCATTGGACCCACGATGTATGTGTCATCCGCCGCCTTCCCGAGGCCGGTCGTATCTCTTAAGATCTTCTGCATCCATGGCCCGTCGAATATGAATCCGACTTTGCCTTGGGCAAAGAGATCGCGAACCTGAGGAATACCCATTCCAATCGGGGTATATTTCTTTGTCCCGATTTCCCGATACCAATTCAATGCGTCGATGGCCTGCGGGGTGTCGAGCGTGATCTTGCCATTTGCATCCGCAAACTGCGCGCCGAATCCCCACAATACGGGCAGGAACCATTGCGCCGAGTTGGCACTCTTGTCGGTCCGTGCACCGAAACCGAAGATTCCGGGGCCGAGCTCCGAGATCTTCTGAACAGCCGTTTGGAAGTCAGCCCAAGTGTTCGGTATTTCTTCAGGCAGCCCTGCTTCCTTGAGGAGCTTCTTGCTTCCCAGTACGACGATTGGCGCGATCTGCCACGGCACCGTCTCGAGCTTGCCGTCGAAGACACCGGCTTCGTAGGCACCCTTCGGGATCTGATCCAGCATCTTTGCGGAGAAATAGGGCTTCAGGTCGGCCAGAGCTCCACGTGCGGCAAATGGTGCGGAATAGACCGGATTCAGGTGCATGACATCCGGCGCATTGTCGGCATTTACCGCCACAAGGAGTTGCTGAACCGTCTGTTCAAATGGAATGTCGATCATTTGCACAGTTGTGTTCGGGTTGGCCTTCTCGAATCTGCTTATCATCTCCTTCATTGTGTCACGGCTGACCCCCTGTTGTTCCAGCCACGACGACATCGTGATGGTAACCTGACCACCCGTTGCGGATTGGCTGCTTTCGCCTTGACCACCGGCGAAAACGAATGGGGAGACCGCCATGGCAAGAACAATCATTGTTGAAAGGAATCGTCTACGTAGCATACTGTTTCCTTCTCCTCCTTACCTACCAACTGAAATGAAGATATCAAACCAATTTGTGAGCGCTAAGACCTGAAGATACTGCATTGTGAGCGCTAACATGCCATCTGTCAAGCAAATTCTCGGTTCGGCGGCGAATTCCTGAGTAATTTGATCAGGCCTGCGACGCATTGGCTCCTCAGCAAGGACCTGACACTCCTACGGGCAAGACTCTCTTACAATAATCTTGGGAATGAGCTGAACATCGAGGAAGTCGCGATGATCGTGACCTTCTGAGCTATCATCCAGTCGATCAATCAACATCCGGGCACACGCCTCCCCGAGCTCAAAGCTCGGGTATCGCATCGTTGTCAAAGACGGTTCGACATACTGTGACAGGGGTATATCATCAAATCCGACCACAGCGATGTCTTCGGGTACATGAAGGCCGGCTTCATGAATAGCACGCATTGCGCCGACAGCCTGCTGATCATTGTGCGCAAATAGTCCGTCAATGGCATGCCCGGTTTTCAGGATATCACTCATTGCGGCATATCCGCTTTCAAGGGACCAGTCCCCTTCTCGAACGTACTCGATATGAGCCTTCAACCACCGTTTGCTCAGTGCACGCTCGAATCCTAGGGTCCGTTCTATCGCGTCAAAATCCCATCGAGGCCCGGTGATCATCGCTATCTTCCGCCTGTCGGCATCCAAGAGCCGATTGGTCGCTACTTCCGCACCGCCGGCATTCTCGATGTTGATTGCGTGCACCGATTCGAAATCTCTTGCATACCCGGTGGTTACGATCGGCACTCCTTTTGGTATGTCGTTCAGAACAGAGAAGCAATCCGACGTTGCACCGTCGTAGAGTATTATGAGCGCTTCAACTGGTTGATGGCGTATGAGGGGTGAGCTGAGCGGTTCCCCCGTGACGGTCGAGTCGCACCCGGACACGAAAACGCTGTAGCCGTGCGATCGAGCATAGCTTTCGGCCCCCTCGAGAGTGCGGGAGTGGACGTATCGACTGAACGAACCCGTCAGAACTCCCAAAACGAAGGTCCGGCGCATAGCAAGGCTCCTGGCGCTTGCATCGCGTCGAAAGTCGAGCCTCTGTATTGCGTCAAGTACGCGTCGTCTCGTCGGGTCCGTTACATGGATGTTGTTGTTGAGCACTCTGGATACCGTTTGCCTCGATACCCTAGCGAGCCTTGCGACATCATCCATTGTTGCCCGTTTGCGTTTGTTGATCATACGCTCGAGGTGCCTCGTTGCTTTGAGCCTTCATTTTATCATTGCAGAAGTCGCTACACGTGGCAACTACTGGAATACTCAAAGGCGAGGTGTGCGAATTGAAGACGAACGCCCGGAGAGGCAGTATTCTATCGACCTTGTCGTTACGTATCGTAACCGAATTGGCAAACACGCTATTTATTTGAAAAGAAAGAACATCTTGAGAATGTGGAGCAGGGAATGTGAAACGGATAGTTGGGTTGGCGGCAGTAGCCCTTGCGTTAATGTCGATGCTGTTGGCCGTGCCGGCGAGAGCTCAATCCTCGGCGGGTTCCCTGGACTCGCAAAGAGACCAGGGACTGCTCATCACCCGTGTCATCCCGGACAGCCCGGCGCAGAGGGCCGGGATCGTTCGAGGCGACATCCTCATCGAGCTCGGAGGCAAGAAGGTAGCCACGCAGGACGAAGTTCGGCAGGTTCTCTCGAAGCACTCCGCAGGCGACACTATCACGGCAGTGGTGATCCATGGAAGCAAATCCGAAAAGCTTCGGGTGACTCTGGAGACACGGCTGTACCATCCTGTGTTCGGCGTTGATTTTTCAAGCGGGTCGACGGGCAGAACACGGGGCGCAGGCCGGCCTGGGGCCTACGTCGATTCGGTTCGCGCCCAGGGTCCCGCTCAGAAGGCGGGTATACGGCCCGGAGACGTAATAATCTCAGTCGACGGCACCTCCGTCGATTCGAGTCACACGCTCACTCAGCTAATCGATTCCTACTCACCGGGTAGCCACGTTTCGATTCGCGTCGAACAACCGAATGGGCAGAGGCTGACCCTGTCGGTGGAGCTCGGGAAGACCTCGGACGGGAAACCTCTGCTCGGTCTTCGATACTCTGCTGTTCCTACTGCGGCGTCGGGTTTTCAGAGGTTCTTTCGCCAGCTCAGCCCACCGAAGTGGTTCCGCTACTTCGGAGAGCCGCTCTTTCCGAATCAGCTCAAAGGGGAAAAACAGTCGCAGAAGGGGGCCGCGAGCTCGACGTAGCTCGACTCGCGAACGGCGAGAGGGCGAATCGACTCAGAAAGCTCAGCCCTGCCGACCGCCGGAGCCGTGGGTGCCGCCGCCACCGGGGGCCGAGTTCTGCGCAAGGTTACCCGGA
This sequence comes from uncultured Spirochaetales bacterium, assembly GCA_964506755.1. Lineage (GTDB taxonomy): Bacteria > Spirochaetota > Spirochaetia > DAHUYW01 > DAHUYW01 > CAZDMH01. Next base: position 138,242 of record CAZDMH010000013.1, on the reverse strand, counting down.
GCCGAAGGGACGGGTTTGCCGGCTTTCAGGTCAGCGTAGATCTCATCGATGTATTCTTTGGCAGTGAGGAACTTCTGCAGCTCGTCACCGGTTAGGATTGGACCAGAGGGGGAGACAACCGTCGCGGGATTGATCCGTTCTCCGCGATATATCACCTCGTAGTGCAGATGCGGTCCGGTCGACATGCCGGTGGTCCCGACGTAGCCGATGACCTGCCCTTGCGAGACCGTCGTCCCGACCCGTATCCCGCGGGCGAATGCGACCATGTGGCCGTAGAGAGTCTTGTAGCCATTGGCGTGGCGCAGTTGGACGTAGTTGCCGTAGTCTCGATTGTAGCCCGCGACGGTTACGGTCCCGTTGCCGGCTGCCATGATTGGAGTGTTCGTGGGAACGGCGAAGTCGAGGCCGCGATGGAACTCACTGTAGCCGTAGATAGGATTCTTGCGCCATCCGAATACTGACGAGATCCAGGCCCCCTCGACTGGGGTACGCATAAGCATCTTCCGCACACTCTGTCCCGACCCGTTGAAATAGTCGACATAACCACGAGCGGTCCGATACTCATAGATCGGTGTCGTCTTCCCGCGAAGCGTGAGCGCCGCAAAGGCCATGTCACCATCGACAAGGTACCGTCCGTGCGAGTCGTAGACTCTCTCGTATACAACGTTGAAGGTGTCACCCGGATGGACGTCGCGTTGGAAGTCGACATCGAAGGAGTAGGCGCGAATCATCTCCATTAGGATACCGAGCGGGAGGCCGGCAGCACGGGCGGCATCATAGAGGCTCGAGGTGATCGTGCCTGAAACGAGGCTCGGCCGGTAGGTCACCTCCTGCGGGATCACTCGGGCGCTGAACTCTCCGGGGGCTACGATTGAAGCGATGATATCCTTCGTCGAGTCGACGTTGATTTGGAAAGCGTCCAGCCGAGAAGCGCCAAGCGCGGGATCTTCGGAGATTGAGAGGCTGATGGTTTGGCCGGGCTGTAGATCGCGCGGGCCGAAGATCGGCTTCAGGGCTGCGATGATGCCGTCGGCGTCTTTGGAATCCACGCCTGCATGAGAGAGAATCCCGAGGAGGGTATCTCCTTTGGAAACGGTCACCTGTTTCTGAATCTTTGTTGGGTCGATCTGCTGCCTGGCGGCCTGTTGGGCGGTCGATCCGCCGGCGGGACCGGTGACGGCGTGGAGCTCCCGATGGATCGACGTGAAGGTTGGAATCAGGAGCACACCGATGACGGCTACTACTCCCGCAGCAAAATACCATTGATTGACGCGACCGATTCCGTCGGCGGCCGACAGCAGCGCCTCCTTCAGCCGCAAGAACGAGTACCCCTTTTTCATCAATGCCTTTCTCCGAGCTCGTGCCTGAGGCGGCGATATGCCGCCCTCTTATTAGATGTCGGACCGCTCTGACGCAACTATAGCAGATTCTCGCGGTCCGCAAATACTTAACGCGCTTGTAGCGATTCGGCGTCCAGAAGGACCCGATCGTGCTTCACCCAGCCGGTGTTCCCATAGGCGGTCTCCACCAGGTAGTAACCTCCAGCCGAGTCACGTACCCGTACGGCCATGCCGGCCGGAAGCTCCAACCAACGGCCGGCAGACGCCATCGGGATCTTTGTCATCTCGGTTCCGGATGATCTGACGACCGCAGTCTGGACGGAGCGTTTCACAGCCGTGTACCCCAACCCGCCCGCCGATATCACCGAGAGCACGAGGAGGAGGATGAGTGCGATTGCCAATCCTCCGCTACGCCGGAGGAGCACAAGGATCCCGAGGATCGACGCGGCGTTGACCGCTACTATGAGCGCAATGAGGAAGATATCGGGATGAACAGGATAGGCGGCGGCAACCTGTTCGGGAACTCCGATCTGGGAAACCGTCCACTCGAGCGCGGAACGGTAGGTTGGCGTGAGAGGTGAATAGAAGATCGCGGCTCGCAGAAAGTGAATCGCTTCGCCGTAACGGCCAAGGCGGTACTCGACGATCCCGCGATCGAACGAGAGGGCGGCATTACGAGGATAAACATTCGCGGCCCTCCCGAAGTCGCTCGCCGCCTTCTCGAGCTTGCCTTCGTTGTACGACGCCATGCCCGCTTCCACCGAATCGTGAATCGGCGCGGTGCTGCAGGAGATGAGCAGACCGAACAACAATACCGAAGTGAGCCCCCCTGATCCTTTCCTAGGTCGGGGGCGCACGAGGAGAAACAACCCGAAGATCACCGGCCCCGGAAGCAGCCAGAGGTAGGTGTCGCCGCGGGAGTAGAGCTCGCGATACTCGGAGGATCGAATCGCCGCGGCTGATTCAAGCGTGTACGGAAGGGCGGGAAGCGTCCTCGACACTCCGCCGGCGGACCCAGCCGAACCGGTCGCGGACGCGCCGGTTGCTTCGGGGCGACCGGCAGCACCGGCACCGGTAAGCGCGCCGTCGGACGGGCTCATTGCCGGCCCGATGGCCGGCGGTGTCGAGACGGGGAAGGTTCGCTCGGGAACCGACTCGATGCTCCCGGTTTCGGGGTCGAGCCAGGAAAAGGATGGTACCGAGATGACCGGCGTGTCGGCCGGCTGGTTGCTCCCTTGATAGAGATAGCGGTACACAATTTCCCTGAATCCGCTGAACCCTTTCCTTGTCTCCGAGACATTTCGTGTCTCATTCTTGTCGATTTGGAGAATCCCGGTCGCCGCAGGAACCGGCATGCCGATTCGAGGGAGGTTGCCTGTGCCCTCTACTCGGAGGTGGAGAGACACCTCCTCACCGTCGGCAACCTTCTGTTCGGTGGTCCACGACCTGAATGCGAGAGCGCCGATGGCGCCGCTTGCCGATATCGCCTCCGGGATAGGGTTGATCTGGATCTGCCGCGGAATCGACGTACCGGTCCGAGCTCCGGCTTGCACCTGCGCTGCAGGAAGTATCAGATCTTCAACTCCAGTTGCAGTCAGTAGATAAGAGGCAACCGGGACTTGGTAAAGTGTCGTTTGTCCCACCTGCGTGCGAGACGGTGGGTCGAGCTCGGATATCCGGAGGAGTCCCGGCGGCGCCTGTGAAACGTGCACCTCGTCGACCTTCGTCACCCGCGCCTCGTTCTTGAGCTCGAGGACGACCGGTATCGCTTCGCCGGTATAGAGTGGCACCCCCGGCCTCGCCTCGGGCAGCTTCCACACAGGCTGGAGCGGAACGGTGACCTCATTTCCACGCAGAACACCGACAGCCATGACCATCGGATCGGTCTTCTCGACCGCGCTGCCGACCGTGATCGAAAGAGGTCCGATGATAGTCCGTCCGGGCTCATTCCCCTCTATTACGTAGCTGACGCGAACCTTCTGCGTCGAGGGTTGTGCGTTGTCCAGATACGGTTGAATATACGGCCCCGAAACCACGTGAATCTCCCCGGAGCTCTCCGGGAAACTCGCGCTCACAGCCGACGGATCCTTGGCCGGGACGATCACCGAGAGAGTCACCTTCTGGTAGACCGCTGCAGGGTTCGGCGAAGCCATCAACTGCAGATCCTGTCCTGCAGCCGGAAGTGCCACCAACATGGCGAAGCCTCCGAGCGCCAGAGCACGGGGCAGGAAGAGTTGACGTAGTAGTGTCACGAACGCTCCCCTATCCATGGTTCTCCCGGCTCACCAGTCGGCGACCTTCGGTTTGGATTTTTCCGGTGGCGGCGGAACGAAGTAGCCGTTTTCCTTCTCCCGAATGATGTCGAGAATCTGATTCGCCTGTGTGTTCGCATGCTTCACCGCGATGGGCTCGTTTTGTGTACCGGCTCGAGGCGGCACCTCTTTGGTAGTCATCTTCGAAAACGAAAGCTCCAGGTTGATCTTTGCATCGACGTCCCCAGGTGTGAGCTCTAGAACCTTTCGGAAGCGATCGTAGGCCTCGCGATAGCGTCCGAGCTCGTAGTCCAACACTCCCTCGTTGAAAAGGGTCGATGCCACCAACTGCGGATCGTGTGCCTTTTCCGCCTTCGCCCATTCCTCTGAGGCCCCGTCGGGCTCACCGAGGGCATGATAGACATTTCCGAGATCGTACGCGACCCATTCCGGATATGCCCCGCTCTTCTGTGCCTCCAGGTAATCCACCGTTGCCTGCTGATAACCTCCGCGCTCGTAGGCGTAGTTGCCCTGTAGGATCGTCAGATAGGCCCCGGGGGCGGAGCACGACGCAACGAGGAGAGTCACCCCCCCTGCCAAGCAAACGACTGCCACCGTTCGTGCCGCACGCCTCCACGATAGTCGACTCATACGATACCCTTCCAACGGATGATGCGCACTGCAAGGAATACACAGAGACACAGCAGCGCTGAAACGACGAACACACGGTACTGCTCTTTGATCTCAAAGCGGTAGGAGCCTACCGATCCGGAAGCGGCATGTCGGCCGATGATCGAGTCGATCTTACGTGCGAGGAGCGGATCTGAAAGTTTGAGGACCTCGCCGCCGCTTATGCCGGCGACGGACTGCAGCGTGGCAAGATCGAGTTTGGTGATAACGCGATTGCCGGCGGAATCCTCGACGTACTGACCATTGCCGATCGGAATCGGTCCCCCGGAAGCCGTTCCGCAGGCGACTGCATAGATCGGAATGTGCTGTGCGGCCGCTTCTCGGGCCGCCTTGAGCGGATCTCCGCTCAGGGATCCGCCGTCGGAAAAGAGCAGCACGATATGCCGGTTCGGGTCCTGAGCGGGAAAGGAGGCGACCGCAGTGCGGAGGCCCTGCTCGATGTTCGTTCCGGGGGTGGTGAGCATTGTCGGTCCGAGAACGTCGGCAACCGAAGTCATTGCCTCGGTGTCCTGAGTAGCCGGCAACACCTCGACCGCCGTTCCCTTGAAAACGACGACGTCGAAGCGAATACCGGTGTTGGCGTTGACGACCTCCCTCAGCACGCTCGACACCCGTTTGATCCGGGAAGGGAATAGATCCTGAGCCAGCATGCTGCGGGAGATATCCACGGCAATGGAGACATCGGTGCCGGCGTAGTTCGTACTAACCGGGTACTGTCCCCAGGAAATGCCGGTGATTGCGAGCACGGTGAAGACCGTGAAGAGGATGATAGCGAGTCCCGAGAAGAACCACTTCACGACAAAAACGTTCCCAACCTCCCCCGCCCGCCAGCTGCCGGCGAGCCGGATCAGATCACGCCTTCCTTCCCGGTAGCGCAGAAACAGCAGCAGGGCGAGTGGGGCCAGCAGAACTAGGTACCAGAACCCCGAAGGATTTGCAATCAACCGAGCGCCTCCCGCAGCAATCCCGCCCGAACGAGGAACGATCCGAGAACCAGAAGAAAACCGAGAATAATCAATCCCCGGTGCCGAGGAATCGAGGTCGTCTGAATGCTGACCCTCCGCTGGATAGATTCCATCGTGTCGATCTGCCGAAGGACACTCGCGAGTCCGTCGCTCGTCGAAGCATTGAAATAGCGTCCTCCGGTTACCGTGGCGAGGTTCTTCAAAAGCCCTTCGTCAAACGCACCGCGCAGAACACCAGTGTACAATTTGCCGGTTTCTGGATCCGTGTAGGTAATCGGCGCCTCCCCCGTAGATCCTATCCCGACCGCGTATATTCGTATCCCAAGCTCGGCGGCTACCCGTGCCGCCTGCTCCGGCGAGACCTCTCCTGCATTGTTCTCGCCGTCCGTCAAGAGCACGATCGCCTTTTTAGGTGCATCCGAATTGCGGAGATGAAGCACCGCCACTCCGAGTCCCATGCCGATCGCTGTCCCGTTCCCAAGTCCCCGGGAGTCGAGAGCGCCGAGACGTTTGAGAAACGACCGGTAGTCGAGGGTGGGGGGGATCCGCAGGACCGCTTCCTTGGCAAAGCATACCAATCCGACGGGGTCGTTCTCTCTACGTTTGACGAACTGAGAGATGACCTGTTTCGCCGCCTCGAAGCGACTCTCACTTCCCTGCGCTCTTACCGTGCCGGAAGGAGACAAGCCTGTCGCGCCCTGACCACCGGCAAGTGAACCGGATGTTACATTGAGATCGGCCGCGTACATACTCGGGGATTGGTCGAGCACGAACATGATGTCTACCCCGCGCGATAGGAAAACTCGATGCTTTATCGTCGAAACCGGTCCCGCGAGAGCAACGATCAACAGTGCGCATCCGAGCCAGAAAGCGACGGCCGCGAGAAAACGCACGACGGCGAGCATGCGTCCACGATAGGCCAAGCCGGTACCTGACCAGCTGCGAAACGAAAATCCGAGCCGACCGCCCCGCGCCTTCCAGAAGTGTCTGAGATAGATCACAACGGGCAGGAAGATTAGAAGGATGAGAAACCCGGGGGTTTGGAAGCTCACCTGCCCTGCTCCTCGTCCCCGCGGGTCATGCCCGACGCTGCCGTTCCGCCTACCCCCGAGACTGTGTGCCCGGCCGCGCGCACTTGAAGCTGCCGTGCACGCAGCTCGCGCTCCGCCGTTTCCTCGATCCCCTCAACAATCTCCCGCACCCGGGCGAGATCGGATCGCAAGACGTCGTCACCGGCCTGCGTTCCGGCAAACTTCACCAGCTCTCCGAAGCTCATCACCGCAGAAAGCCCTTCGGCTGCCCCTGCTTCGACGCTTGCCGTGCGGGCGGCGGTTTTGAACTCTCGGGCGGTAACGGAACGGAAGTCCGTTCCGAACTTCTGGCTCAGGTAACGCCTGAGCTCGTCCGCGAGGGTAATGTAGAAACGCCGGGAATTGAGCGGAGGTCTTTCGGAGGCCAATGCGTCGAGCGCCCGACTGAGTTGCCGCCATGGCCGGCGTGCTCGGCGCTTCTCGACAAACGCGGCGAGAGCGTACCTGAAACGACGGAACAGAAGCACAAACGCGAGAGGAATCCCGATCAGCAGAGCGATGGCAATCCCGAGAATGAGGGTGGTGCCCGGAAGTGCTATTTGGCCTTTGGGATCAGTGAGTCGAGTTCGACCCTCAGACGCCAAAGACGTGGCGGTAATTTTGATGCCTCGAAGAATGATGCCCCCGAGGTTGATTTCAGGAATGGCGCGTTGGCCGGGAGCAAACGAGACGAAGAATATGTGCAGAACCGAATAATCCTTCGCATGAGTGATCGAGATTGAGTCGATTTGAATCCATTGATCCGAGGGCATTGTTGCGGGAGCCCGCAGGTTTGTGTCATTGACCTTCAACCGGATGCGCAGCTCCACATGATCTCCGACATAGAAGGTCGGCGGAAGCGTAAATGCCGCAAGGGTCTGGAAACCGGCTCCGGAGGTCGGGACAATGGGAGGGGTTGGAACCGCTTGCGGAGCGGCTTGGGCAGATACGACGAGACAAAACACAATGGCGAGCATGCCCGCCACCTGGTGAACGGGTACCCGCTTCACCGTCGGCGCCTCCGTTCGAAGAAACCAATGAGCTCCGGTGCCGGATCCTCCCCCGTTCTCAGCTTGAGGACCTCGATGTTTCGCCGGCGCAAACCGTCTTCCCATTCTTCCTGCAGGCCACTGAAATAGTCGCGGTAACGGTTGCGAAAACGGCGCGAATAGCCGGGGGCAACGAGCATGTCCCCCGACTCGACGTCCTGCAATTCGACCAGCCCCCGTGCGGGAAACTCCTCGTCGAGCGGGTCGACCATCATCAGCGCAATTACGTCATGCTTGCGCGAGAGCAGGCTCATCTCCTTCCAGACGACCGGAGCCCGAAAGTCCGAGATGATGACGCAGATTCCTCTTCGTTTCATCGACTCCAGCACGGTTCGGATTGCGGCCGGGAGGTCGGAGCCACGCCCCACGGGCTCAGCGGTGAGAAGATCCTGAACCAATCGAGCGGCGTGGCGCCTCCCTTTGCGGGCGGGGATCCACTTTTCTATTCGATCGGAGAATAGAACTCCTCCGACCCGATCGTTGTTGCGCACCGCGGCGGCGGAGAGCAAGCCCGCCACGTAGACTGCGAGCTGTCGTTTGCTCTCGAGTGAACCTATGCTGAGTGATGCCGAGACGTCGACAACGAGAAAGAGAATGAGCTCGCGCTCCTCGCGGAAGATCTTTGTGTAGGGGCTTGCCATCCGCGAGCTCACGTTCCAGTCGATCTGACGGGCATCGTCCCCCTCTACGTACTCTCTGACTTCGTCGAACTCGATCCCGGGCCCGCGAAACAGGGAACGGTAGTTGCCGGCGAGCAGGCTTTCGACGAGCTTCGATGAAACGAGATGGAGATTGCGAAGGTTTCTGAATATCTTCCGCTCTTCCATATCCTATGGGACGGGAATTGCGCTCAGAATCTGAGCGATGACGTCGTCGGGTGTCAGCTCCTCCGATTCGGCTTCGTAGGAAAGGATAATTCTGTGCCGGAGCACCGGTGCCGCCATCGCCTTGACGTCGTCCGGCAGAACGTACGTGCGGCCGTCAAGAAGCGCAGTGACCTTAGCGCATCTGTAGAGCGCAAGTGCCGCTCGAGTGGAGGCGCCATACTCGATGTGGCGTGCGAAGGAATGCTTCGTCTTGTCGCGCGAGCGCGACGCACCCACAATCGCGATCATGTATTCTTCCACTCGCTCATCGACTGCAATTGAGTCGGCCGTTCCCGACAGCCTGCCGAGAAGCGGGGCGGTGAGCACCTTCCCAATGGGAATCTCTTGATCCACTCCCATCCGCCGGATCACCTCGAGCTCTTCCTTGGCAGACGGGTAGGTAATGAGCACCTTCATGATGAACCGGTCGAGCTGCGCCTCGGGAAGCTGGTAGGTTCCCTCCTGTTCGATGGGGTTTTGAGTCGCAAGCACGAAGAACGGTTTGTCGAGCACGAAGGTCGTCTCACCGATCGTCACCTGTCGCTCCTGCATCGCCTCCAGCAGAGCGGACTGCACCTTCGCAGGCGCACGGTTGATCTCGTCGGCGAGGACGATGTTCGTGAATACGGGGCCCTTTCTCGGCACGAACTCCCCCGTCTGTTGACGGTAGATCATCGTCCCAATTAGATCGGCCGGCAAGAGATCGGGTGTGAACTGGATTCGTTTGAACTGGACGTCGAGTGTCTCCGCCATCGTCCTGACGGCAAGCGTCTTCGCGAGCCCGGGAACCCCTTCGACCAGTGCATGTCCGCCTGCGATCAACGCCGTCAGCATTCCATCGATCAGCGACCGTTGACCAACTATTCTCTTGCCGATCTCGGCACGACATTTTTCGATCAGCTCGTGAGCGGTCTTTACTTCTTCTTCCTTCGCGCCTTTCTCCATTCCCACCTCATCGACCGACTAGGTACGGTAGTCGGCGTTCTCGCGAACATATTCATAGGAGAGATCGCTCCCGATCACTTCCGTCTTCGCCTTCCCGCGACCAAGCTCGGCCCAAATATCGACGGTGTGATCATGGGGAGGATAACCCTTCACCTCGGGGTCGAACTGGGCCGACGACAGATAGCCGGATAGTTGCCTTTCGGTTTCAAAGTCGAGGCGGAACTGTCCTCCATCGAAGACCGCGGTGTCGCCGAGACTCAGGCGGACCCTGCTCACATCCAGCTCCTTGCCTGCGTTTCCGAGGTAGTCTCCGATTGCGGCGAGGATGCGTCCGACATTCGGATCGTTTCCGTAGATTGCGCTCTTCACGAGCGGGGAGTTCACTATTGCCTTACCGGCGCCGACTGCCTCCTCCTCGTCCGCCGCCCCGCTGATCGAGACACGGAGGACATGTGCCGTGCCTTCGCCGTTTCGCACAACATCTTCGGCGAGCGGTGAAAGCACCTCCTGAAGGGCGTGTTCAAACTGCTCGAGTTTCACCGCGGGTTTCTTGCGGGAGCTGAGGGCGAGGATCATATCACTCGTGCTCTGGTCTCCATCGACTGAGATCCGGTTGAAGGTCGAATTCGCCACGCGCGAAAGAATCGGTTGCAGCTCACGCCGGTCGATCGAGACGTCGGTTGCCACGAACGCGAGCATCGTCGCCATGTTCGGCTCGATCATTCCCGCTCCCTTTGCCGCCGCCACGATGCTTCCTTCCCCGAGAGTCGCCCTCCTCACCTTTGGGTAGCGGTCGGTCGTCATGATTCCTCTCGCAAACTCCGCGATTGAGCGTTCAGTCGTTCGACTGACGAGGCGTGGTATCGCCTCCACAATCTCCTCGACCGGCAGTCTCCACCCGACAACACCGGTCGACGACGGGAAGTAGTCCTCGGGATCCGAGTCGGTAGCGTCGGCAAGCGCGCGCAGTATGCGTTCGGCGTCCTTGTCTCCCCCTCTCGGTCCTACATTTGCCACCTTGTTGTTCACAATCACTCCCCGACTCATGGGCATCGCAAGGCGTTCTTTGCCGATAATCACCGGATAGCCGGGAAAGGCGTTCTGGGTAAAGACACCCGCAAACGACGGGGTCAGTTCGTCGAGAAGAAGCAGCGAAAGATAGAGCTCGTAAGGCTGTTCAGAGGGTCGCTCTTTCGGATGGAATTGAACGGATACGCGCCCGGCCCGAAATCCTACCGGTAGCTGGGAACGCTCCTGCACGGCAGCATCGTACTCGGAAGCGGAGGAGTATTGTTCCATCTGTACGTTATATATCGGCCGCTGAGAGGTTTCAAGATCCACGAAGTATAACTGACCGTGTTGATTGAAGCAGGAGAAGTGGTTGCTCGGTAGTGAGTAGTGAACTCGAGAGGCTCTCATGACTTTCGGGTACTCTTTACGTGCCGGAGGCACCTCTCATGCCAGTCCCCCACTGCTGTCCTCACCTCTCCTGCGCCTATCACCACCATCCCCCGTCCCGGTGGTTCGTTCGCTATGGCTCCTACCACTCGAGCGCTCACGGGCGCGTGCAGCGCTACCGCTGCCGTCGCTGCCGCCACACCTTAAGCGACCAGAGTGAGTCCCTTCAGTATTTCGCCAAACGCCGCCTACCCCTGCTCGCCATCTGGCTGTCCCTACTCTCAGGAGCCTCCCTGCGTGAGATCGCTCGCCGCTATCACCTCTCCCCGCCCACCGTCCAGTCCGCCGTGCTACGCCTCGGCCGCCAGGCCATGGCCGCTCAGACGCTCCTCCTCGCCACCGTGCGCCCCCGAGCCCGTCTGCTCTACGATGGACTGCGTAGCTGCGTGAGCTCTCACGACTACCCCTGCGACATCACCACCGTCGTTGAGCCCGAGGGGGAGATGATCCTCACCATGTGCCACACCGTCACCCGTCGAGGCGGCACCATGACCGCGGCTCAACGGCGCCGCGTGGAGGCAAAACTCCTGCGCTGGCACCCGCGCCCGGGCACGATGCGGCGCGATATCTCTTTGATCCACCGTGAGATATGGGACTACCTGCGAGCTCCCTGCGCCTCCTCTGCCGCTGAGCTGCACACCGACGAACATCCCCTCTACGGCGCGCTGCTTGCCCGCGATGCGGTGGCTCGTCACCTGCGTCGTGCAGGAGCGCTGCGTCACCTCCTCACCCCCGGCGCTGCCCCCCGCACGCTCACCAACCCGCTGTTCGCTGTGAACTACATCGACCGACTGCTGCGCCATCGGCTGAAAGAACACACCCGCGAGACGATCGCCATCGGACGGCAGGCGACGCTGCAGATGCATCGCGCGTGGATGTTCGCCATCGACCACAACTGCATGAGGGAGTATCGGGTCCGCCACCCTGAGCTCGGTACTCACGCTGAGCAGGGTGCGGTCTCACATACGGTGGTGCGCACTGTGAATCGAGAGTTCTTCTCACGACGCTTGAGCGCTGTCGCTGATGCGGTGCCTGAGACGATCCGGCGTGTGTGGATGGCTGAGCTCCCCTCACCCCCGATCCGCTGGAAGGTCGGCCAGAAGGCCACCTCGCTGCACCTACCGGCCTACGCCCTCCGCGATCTCTCCGCCGGATATCAACACACTGCGTGATACTTTAGGAATATTGTACTCCGCGGGATTATTCTCCATAATGACGAGGCGCCCACAGGAGACACCATGGAAGCCACTCAGACGATTCTCACGAACTACCACACCCACTGCTACCTCGACGACGGGGAGGGCAGGCCTGAGGAGTACGTTGAAGAGGCCCTTCGACACGGCCTCCGTGCGATCGGCTTCTCCTGTCACGCTCCGCTGCCGTTTGCTCAGGATTGGGTCTTGAACAAATCGGATCTTCCTGTATACGTACGGGAGGTTTCCGCACTCAAGAAGCGGTTTGTCGGACAGATCGAGATCTATCTCGGCCTTGAAGTTGATTACCTTCGCGGCATGTTGGGGACTTCTTCACCCTTAATCGCGAACCTCCGTCTCGATTTCACTATCGGGTCAGTCCACTTCATGACCATTGGAGCGACTGACGAGCAGCTTACTATCGACGGACCCGAAGAAGACTACAAACGCCTCCTCGAGGAAGGTTTCGGAGGAGACATCAAACGGATGGTTCGGGAATACTATCAGCTCGTTCGGGAGATGGTTGGAGAGCATACACCCGACATCATTGGTCATTTCGACGTCATCAAGAAGAACAATCCGAGCGCGAAGTACTTCGACGAAAACGAAGCTTGGTACCGCGACGAGGTGCTGAAGACCCTCGACAGCGTCGCCGCAGCCGGATCGATCTTGGAGGTCAACACTGGCGGTCTCGCACGCGGGCGTACCGACTCGACTTACCCTCCTCTCTGGGTAATGCGGGAGTGCCGAAAACTCGGCATCCCGACCAACGTGAACTCCGACACCCATCAGCCAAACCAACTGACGCACCATTTCGCCGAAGCGCACGAGCTGCTGCGAAAGGCCGGATACAACGAGAAGATGGTTCTCCTCGAAGGGAAGTGGCAGATGGTGGAACTGTGAGCGACGCATTCGAGTCATACCTCAATGAGAATCGAGAACGCTTTCTCGATGAACTGAAAACGCTGCTCTCCCGACCAAGCATCGCGGCCCAGGGCATCGGCCTCACAGAAACGGCAGAAATCGTTCGCACCCGGCTCGAGCGGCTCGGGGCGGACGTTCGACTTCTTCCAGTTGAAGGCGCCCCTCCGATTGTCTACGCCGAGCTCGGCCATCGGGGACCGCTGCTCATGATCTACAATCATTACGACGTCCAACCGCCCGAGCCGCTCGAGCTCTGGGAGTCGCGGCCCTTCGAGCCGTCGTTCCGCAACGGCAGGGTCTACGCCCGCGGGGTGGCCGACAACAAGGGAAATCTGTTGGGACGAATCCAGGCGGTCGAGACGTGGATGGCGACTCGAGGTGAGCTGCCGATCCGCCTTCGCTGGGTCATCGAGGGGGAGGAGGAAACGAGCTCGGCCCACCTCGAGTGCTTCGTCGACGAGAATGAAGAGCTGATACGAGGCGCCGACGGCTGTCTATGGGAATCGGGCTACCGAGACAAGGCAGGCCGCCCCGTTCTCACGATGGGGCTGAAGGGCATCGCCTACTTCGAGCTTACCGCTCGAGGAGCGAAAAGCGACCTCCACTCGGCCTACGCTCCGATCATTCCCAACCCTGCCTGGCGCCTCGTGTGGGCGCTGGCTACCCTGAAAAACGAGCACGATGAGATCATGATCGATGGCTATCTCGAACATGTCGTTCAGCCTCCGGCGGAGGCCGTCGAAGCAGCAGATGCGGTCCCGTTTGAAGAAGCGCGATTCAAGGCTGACTCCGGGATCGACCGCTTCGTGGCCGGCGTTACCGGTAAGGAAGCGGTAAGACGCTACCTGTTCGCGCCAACATGCACAATCTGCGGTATCGAAAGCGGTTACACCGGCGCAGGGGCGAAGACCGTGCTCCCCTCGGTCGCGAGGGCGAAGGTCGACCTGCGACTCGTTCCGGACCTGACGCCGGAGCTCGCCGCGGAGCTTCTTCGCAAACATCTCGATCGTCACGGGTACGGCGATATCCGGATCGAGCTGCTGGGTGGCGAGCCTCCGGCACGCAGCTCGATCAAATCGAAGGTCGCACGCGCCGCACGCGCCGCGGCCGAGTCGGTGTACGGAAAAGATCCGGTTGTATATCCGAACATGGCCGGAAGCGGTCCGATGTACCACCTCTGCGATCGCTTCGGAATTCCGGCCGTTGGCTCGGGATGCGGGGATTCCGATTCGAACGTTCATGCGCCAAACGAAAGCATCAGCGTCGAGGACTACTTCACACACGTTCGATTCATGGGGGAGCTCATAGAAACGTTCAAGGAGTGAGACATGGACCTCACGCGATTTCAGTCACTGGATGTTGTCCTGATCTGCGGCCTGCAGGGAGCGGGAAAGTCACATTTCGCCAAGACCTACCTGAGCGA
>CAZDMH010000013.1:0-123967 GCA_964506755.1 uncultured Spirochaetales bacterium | reverse complement strand
GACCGCCTGTCGGAGGCAGTCATTACCAATCTCTACGCCCAGCTCGAGCTGCCCACCAAGGACGAAGGCTTCAAAGAATTATTGATTCTCAACAACTACTGAGCGTTCCCTGAATCATAGACTCCAACGCTATCGTGACACGCCCTGCCCCAATCTCATCTCAGACACAGGTTCGCCACGCCTGGGTTCCGAGATGTGGTTTGATTGCAGAATGCTACTTGACTGTTTTACTCGGTTTAAGCAAAATTCTAAGTATTGAGAGGGTAATGAGATGAATGAAAGAACGGGACGAGACAGCGAACCGATCCGGTTGTTCAAGTCCGACATACTCGAGTTTTTTTCTCATGTGAGCCCGATTACCGTGTTGGTACTCTGGACGCCAGTTGCTGTGCTGTTTCTCGTGCTTGCCCTCGTAGAGATACCGCAGGAGACCTTCCCCTACTATCTCATCATCGGTCTCCTGCTCGGCTGGTTTGTGTGGACTTTCGCTGAGTATACGATGCACCGCTTTATCTTTCACTTTCATCCCAAGACCGAGAGGCTCAAAAGAATGTTCTTTATGGTCCACGGGGTGCATCACGCGCAGCCCCTCTGCCGCACCCGGCTCGTCATGCCTCCGGCGATGAGCATCCCGCTTGCCATCCTCTTCTACGGTATCTTCTATCTTGTCGTCTCTGTCGCCCTCGGGGCGCCGTTGTGGTTCTATCCCGTGTTCACCGGATTCCTCGGCGGCTACATCGTATACGATATGCTCCACTACAACCTCCACCACGGCAAGAAGAAGGCCGGCTATTTGGCCATGTGCCGCTACCAGCACATGCAGCACCATGGCACCTGTCCGAACATGCGCTTCGGCGTTACCTCGCCGTTGTGGGACTACGTATTCGGGACCATGCCGAAGCCGATGAAGAAGGCCTCCTGAATCGAGGGATCGATGGGCGTCAACTACTGGGACAGTTCCTACGAATCCGGCCACGTTCCTTGGGATCCCGGTCCGTATGACGGACATCTGCCCGAGATCGTCGAAAGAGAAAGAATCTCCGCATGTCGCGTGGTCGATATCGGTTGCGGCACCGGCAAGAGTCTCGTCTGGCTCGCCGAGCGTGGGTTCGAATGTACCGGTATCGAGATCGCACCGACGGCCCTGCAAATGGCAAAAGAGCTCGCCGGCCGCAGAGGAGTCACGTGCGATTGGTTGTACGGACGTTTCCCGGACGACTTCCATGGCCGGAAACACAGGCTTGGAGACGCAAGCTTCGAGCTTGCCATCGATCGCGGTGTTTTCCACTTGCATACTTCTACGAGCGACCAACGGAGGTTTGTTGAGGGGGTCGCCCGCATCCTTGGCCCTCATGGGCTCTGGTACAGCCTGCTCGCAAGCTCGAGTGGCGGAAACGGGTTTGGTGGCCCGCCGCGCTGGTCGCGTAGAGAGGTGACGGCGGCAGTCTCCCAACATTTCGAGATCGTACGACTCGAAGAGTCAGTTTTTACTCCTGGCGAGAATGGATCGATGGCCGCATGGGTGTGCGTGCTTCGCAACCGCGGCCGCCTCGCAGCATGAGTCCCCCGTCGCCCAGGTAGTCCGTCGACAAAGAGGTCCCCTCAAGTCGCGATTCGAAACCGAGCGGATGGGGATCAAAGCGAAAGCTCGAGTCTACCGCGCCGCGCTCTCCAGGGCCTGTATTCGCGTATCTTCACTGAGGCGAGCCCCGACGAACTCGAGGATCCTCGGAGTGATTCCGGTATCGGTATCGCCATAGAAACCGAAACACCCCCACCGGTTGGCCCTTGGTAGGCTCGCGCTGGGCACCGAGGAAATGGGAGGTCTCGACGAGCTGGTTCCGGCGGGTCGAATCTTCGAGGCCGCCACGATCCTGTCCTGGTCGTGCCGGTCGGGCGGCGGCAGGGTGTTGAGGAACTCCTTCACCGCCTCCAAGCGGTCACGTTCGAAAACGGCCGAACGCTTCCCTTTCTGAGAGTAGAGGTCGGGGGTGAAGGCGTGGTAGCCTGCTCCGGCGTAGCGACATGTGACATCCTCGATGTGTACGTCGACGCCCCAGGTTTCCTGCAACAACTCACGACCGGAAGCTTCTTGACGTTACGATCGACAAATGCAGCGTAACCCGTGTACCTGCCACCGGAGCCGTGGGAGAGGGTACTTTCGGGAATAGGCATGACGGAACCTCATTTGGGTTGTAATTGAAATCACCTCTAATCTATAATTCACGCGAGAAATGAAAAGCATTACAGCCTGACAATCTCGAAATGGGGAGTATCACGTGAAACATAGACAGCTCGGCAAGACCGGCCTCAAGGTTTCGGTCGTCGGAATCGGGACATGGCAATTCGGTGGAGAGTGGGGCATGGACTTCACTCAAAACGAGGTCGATGCGATCATGGATGCCGCTCGCGAGACTGGCATCAATCTCGTGGACACCGCCGAGTGCTACGGAGACCATCTTTCTGAGCGCCTGGTGGGCAGTGCAATCAAGCGCGACCGTGATAGATGGGTGGTAGCGACGAAGTTCGGCCACCATTTCAAGGATCTTTTCGATCGTGACTTCTTGTATGGTGCCGAGGACGTGCGCAAACAGCTCGAGGACTCGCTCGCCGCTCTCGGCATCGATCATATCGACCTGTATCAGTTCCATTCCGGCGACAACGAGGCTTTCGACAATGACGAGCTGTGGACGATGCTCGACAAGCAGGTCGCGGCGGGTAAGATCGGTCACATCGGATTGTCGCTGCGTCAAAGCTGCCAGGACTACCAAGCCCCCAAGGCGAGTGAGATCGGCGCGGAAGCGATCCAGGTTATCTACAACCGCCTCGACCGCGTCGCCGAATCGATTGTCATTCCGAGCTGCAAGGATCAGAATCTCGGCATCCTGGCTCGAGTTCCTCTCGCAAGCGGTTTCTTGAGCGGCAAGTATTCCGGCGGAGCAACCTTCCCGAAGAACGATCATCGATCCCGCAAAGAGCGCGAGGAGATAGAGAGTGCGCTGGCAGAGGTTGAGCGAATTCGGCGCGAGGAGCTTCCTGCCGGAGCCGATATGGCTGCATGGGCGTTGGCTTGGTGCCTGAAGGATCCGGCCGTCAGCTGCGTAATCCCGGGGTGCAAGAGTCCCGAGCAGGTGCGTAAGAACGCGGCGGCAGCAGATTTCGAGATGGTCGTCTGACCGGAGGCGGAGAAGTCGAGCGATCAAATAGGCTCGTGAGGTTGCCGGCGGACGGCCCTACAGTCTGTTCTCCTCGCGAAGTGTATATATCTTGACGGGGTGCATTCGCCCCCGGATGTCAGTCTCGGCGACGAAATCCGCCTCGAAGTTGTGGGCGACCTCTCGATAGGTATCCTCACTCATGAGAAAATGCGTGCCGTACTTCTTGTTGAGCTCCTCGAGGCGGGCGGTAAGGTTTACCGTATCGCCGATCACCGTATAGTCCATTCGGTCGGGCGCTCCGATGTTTCCGGCAACCGCCACCCCCGTATGCAGGGCAATGCCGATCGCGATCGGCTCTCGTCCCGCTCGCTGCCATCGCTCGTTGAGCGCCTTGAGCTCCCGAATCATCTCGCCGGCGGCGCCGACTGCGCGACTCGCGTCGTCCTCCTTGGAGAGCGGCGCTCCGAAGACGGCCATCACCGCGTCACCGATGTACTTGTCGATCATCCCTCCGTTACGGTGGATCGCCCCGGACATCAACGTGAAGTACTCGTTGAGCATGTCCACGACCTCTTGCGGCTCACGATTCTCGGAAAATCGGGTGAAGTTCCTGATATCGGAGAACAACACGGTCACGCGCTGAGCCTTCCCTCCGAGTGTCACCTCCAAATCCGATCCCTCCACGATCTTCACGAGCTCCTTCGGCAGAAAACGGGCCAGCCGCTCGCGACGCGAGAGGTCACGCGCGATGCGACGGATATTCCCGGAGATCCAGTAGGTGATCGCCCCGGCGATGACGACGCTCGCCGGCAGCCAGATTCGTGCTATGGCATCTCGCGAAAACAGAAGCGACATGTAGAGGACGAGAGCGGTGCCGAGAACCCCACTGTAGACCACGGCAGGACGGCTGAGTCGAACTGCGTTGAGCATGACGATGATAATGACGAATACTGAAGTAGCGGAGATGATGGTTTCAGGGTTTACCTTTTCGACCATCGATGGCTGCTGCATCTCGGCAAAGAAGGCGGCCATGATGGCAGTATCGAAGGTAACAGTCAGATACTTCAACCAGCCGTGATATCGCCTCCCCTTCGAGAATAGGTGAACTGTCGTCATATAGGCGGCCGCCAGAACGACGACCACCGAGTCGAAAACGAGGTACTCGGTCGTAACGAGACGCTGAGTTATCGCGGTGAAGATATCGAGACCGACCCCGATGGAAATGAGGGCGATTCGGACGAAATTGATGTGGTGCTCTACCTGCATCTGACGATCTCTGATCGTCGAATCCAGATGGCGCTCACTACGATGGTTATCCACTTTCTTGACTCCGGTCGGCGCGATCCGATTTAGAAATAGAACAGGTCGATGAACAGGGTCGAAAAGACCAGGTTGATCACAGTGATGAGCGCGCCGTACTTCGTGAATTCCATAAATGAAACATGAAAACCGCTTCGCTTGGCAATCCCTGCGGCAATCACGTTCGCGGACGCCCCGATAAGCGTTCCATTGCCCCCGAGACAGGCTCCGAGGGAGAGCGCCCACCACAGCGGTTGGATCGTCGACTCCCCCAAGCTCTTGCCGAAATGCTCGACGAGGGGGATCATGGTGGCAACGTAGGGAATATTGTCGACGATCGCTGAAATGAAACCCGAGGCCCAGATCAGAATCGATGAAGTCACCCGCATGTTGTCCTTCGTCAGACCAAGCAGGAACGCCCCGATGTCATCGATGACACCGAGGCGAACCAGCCCCCCGACGAGAATGAACAGCCCGATAAAAAAGAAGATGCTTCCCCACTCGATCTCGGCGAAGTAGCGATCTATCTCCTTGCCTCCGGTGAGAAGCATCAACAACGCCGCCCCCGCAAGAGCGACCGCGCCGGCTTCGAGCCCGGTCAGGCTCTGAAGGAGGAATCCGAGGATGACGAGACCGATCACGATCAACGCCTTGATCAACAGCGAACGGTCTTCGATGGACTTCTTTTCGTCCATCTCCATGATCAACATGCGCCTCTCTTCGCTCGCGCTAAGCTGACGTCGGAAGAACAGCGCGAGCAGCAGCAGGTCGAGAGCCATAAGCAGCACAACGAGCGGAGCAAGATTGATCAGGAAGTCGATGAAAGTGAAATGAGCCGCGCTGCCGATCATGATGTTCGGCGGGTCGCCGACAAGGGTTGCGGTGCCTCCCACGTTGGAGGCGATGGCTTCGGAGATGAGAAAGGGCACCGGCGACATCTCCAGCTCCACTGCGATCATGATCGTGACCGGCGACACGATCAGTATTGTCGTAACGTTGTCGAGCAGCGAGCTGAACAGTGCGGTAATGAGAGAAAGGAGGAGCATAATGCGAATCGGCTGTCCACGGGCGATCTTGGCCATGCGTATGGCAACGAATTGGAAGACACCGCTCTGCTTGGCGACGCCGACGATAACCATCATGCCGAATAGGAGAAAGACGACGTTCCAGTCAACGAAGGTGAACGCACGCTCCTCGCCGACGATGTGGAAGATCATGAAGAGAGCTGCTCCCGCAAGTGCGGCGACAGTCTTGTTGACGAGCTCGATCGATATGGCCACGTAGACCACGAGAAAGATCGCCACTCCGATGATCAGGTGAAAGGGCACTAGCGACTCCTGAGAATCTTGGAGAGTATGTCCATGTCGCTGACTACGCCCAGTACGCGACGGTCTTGTACGACCGGCAGCCGTCTTCTCTTCTTTTGATCGAGCTCGAGCGCGGCTTCTACGACCGAATCGTCCGGGGCAAGCGTAGAGGTAGGTTCCCTCATCACTTCGCCGACTCGAATCTTGTCCTCGTTCTTCAGAAGCTCCTCGAACGGCTCGAAAGTGTGGAGGAAGCGCAGATTCCCCATCATATGTGCATAGTCGGGGATTCCCACCCGGATGAGATCGATGACATCGACTTCTCCGATGAACCGCCCCTGATCGTCGACCACGGGGGCGTAGGAGACCGCCTCCTCGTAGAAGAGGTTCGTGAGCTCGCGAAGCGTGAGATGAGGCCCGATCGTGACGACCGGGGTTTCCATGATATCACGAACGGTCAGCTCCTTCTTGACCTCCGTATCGCTGTCATCGAGTATGTCGATAAACTGCTCCGAGGACGACGCACGACACAGCCGCCCGAACAGATCTTCGTTCTGCGACAGCTTGACCAGCGTCGAGAGAACGTTGACGTAGGAGCTGGGAGCGTTCTTCGGCGCAACGACCAGAAGAAGCATCTTCACCTCGACCGAATCCGTGACGAACGGTGTCTTCGGTATACACGCCCCAATGAGGAGGCCCGAGAAGTCGTCGAGTCGAATGTGCGGAATGGCGATCCCGGAATGAAAGGTAGTGCCCCCGAGCTTTTCTCGCTTCGCGACGAGGGAGTGAAGTGTCTCCCGCGATACTGCAAAGCTGTGATGTGCGTACAGGGCGTCGAGGACGAGGTCGACCGCCTGATCTTTCGTATCGACCTGTGCGCCGACCACTACCGAGCGTTTGTCGAGGATTTCTGAGAGCTTCACATTCTGTTCCATGAGCAACATTACCGCGCTACGGCTCGAGGTGTCAAACAAGCGCGGACGGGCGATTCCCGAGACCCAAAGTTGGTATAATAGCATGATGACATCGGTTGCAAGATGGGGAGAGACCATTCAGAAGAACGTTCGCAAAGCGATCTACGGCAAGGACGACGTGGTTACGAGCTTCCTCGTCGCGCTGCTCTGCGATGGTCATCTCCTGCTCGAAGACGTGCCGGGTGTCGGCAAGACCATTCTCGCCCGCGCAATTGCGGCCTCACTCGAGTGCGACATGAAACGACTTCAGTGTACGCCGGACCTCATGCCGGCCGATGTAACCGGAGTTTCAGTCTACAACCAGCAAAATGGTGAGTTCGAGTTTCACGAGGGACCGGTGGAGACCAATATTCTACTCGTCGACGAGATCAATCGCGCAGGGCCGAGGACTCAATCGGCGCTCCTCGAAGCCATGGAGGAGCGCGCCATCTCGGTCGAGGGCAAACGTCGCCCCCTTCCAGATCCGTTCATCCTCTTGGCGACCGAAAACCCGGTTGAGTTCGATGGAACTTTTCCGCTGCCGGCCGCACAGAAGGATAGGTTTTTTCTCTGTACCACGATGGGATATCCCGACCCGGCCGCCGAAAGACAAATACTCGAATCACAGCGACGGATTTCTCACCCGGTGGAGGATGTCGGACCGGTAACCAGCGTAGCCGAGCTGCGGGCAATTCGAGAAGAGGTGCGAGGGGTCGAGGTGGCCGAGAACGTGAGCGACTTCATTCTCGATCTCCTCGAGGCGACCCGGACCGATCCGCGTCTCCTGCTCGGCGCATCGCCTCGAGCCGGAAAGGCGCTTTTTCGAGGGTGCAAGGCACTCGCCGCCCTCGATGGCCGGCGTAGCGCAACGGTCGAAGACGTACGCCGGCTCGTTCCGACGGTCCTCTGGAAGAGAGTCGAACTGTCCGCCGATAGCCTTCTTGGCGGCGCGACCGCTCGGTCGGTGGTCGAAGAGGTCCTTTCGCATCTATCGGTGACGGATCCACCCGAGCCGCGTTCTCAAGAGGGATCACGATGAGGTATGTTCTCCTTGCCTTGAGTCTCCTGCTTGCGCTCTCCTCGCCGGTCGGAGGATTGCGCTTCATCGCGTGCTTCGTGTTCCTTCTCATTGCGGCCGCTCTCGCCTCGAACGCTCTCGTTCGCCGTCGCGTCACGGTGACTCGACTCGATCCTGAGGTTCGTTCTACCCGCCGACAGCCGATTCGCGACCGCCTGCTGCTTCGCAACTTCCTGCCCATTCCCGTCGCGCGCCTAATCGTCTCGGAATCTCCACGGTCTCTTCACTGCAACAGAGCTCACCATGAGGTCACGCTTGCGCCCGCGGGCGAGACGGAGCTGCAGCTGATACTGCGAAGTGAGCGGCGGGGAGAGTACCGCTACGGTCCGGTCAAGCTTCTCGGAAGCGATCCGTTCGGCTTTTTCGAATGGGAGAGGATCGACGACTCGCAGGCAAGAGCCATCGTCTTTCCCATGTTACACCCCATCCGACCCGTTGACAGGTTCGGAGCGGCCGGTGGCAGTGTGGCTGTGCAGAATCCGGCCTGTGAAGACGTTACCCGATTCAGATCGCTGCGGGAATACGTAACCGGCGATGAACCGAAACGGATAAATTGGAAGGCGTCCGCCAAGAGCGGAAGGCTTTACACGACCGAATACGAGAAGACCTTGTCGGTGGCCGTGAGGGTCGTCCTCAATCTCTCCGAAGACGACTATCCGACCCGCCGTCGGGACCAGTTGATAGAGCGAGCAGTCGAGGTTGCAGCCGCGCTCATATTCGAATACGCCAAGCGCGCTCAACCGGTGGGTCTCGTCGCGGCGGCGGAGCTTGCCGGCGAAGCCCAGAAATCGCCGCTTGCCTACGATGAACGGAGCGGCTGGCAACAGGCAGAGACCCTTCTCGAGGTTCTCGCTCGGATTCGAGCAGCCAATGGGTCCGCGGACTACATTCGGCTTGTCTACGGATCAGGCCGAGGAACCGGCCGGCGGGTCCCGGCAGGGCTGCGTCTTTTCGTCGTTGGTCCGACCCCCAACGATGAGCAGATAGGCCAGCTCCGAGCGCTTCGAAAGGGACGACTCCGCGTCGAGCTCTTCGAGGTCGAATCGACGGAGACCACGAATCCCTCCACTCTCGCAGGGGTTCTACCGGTCCATACCGTTACACTCACAGGAGAACAAATCGTTGACGGGTGAGAGGATATCGACAGAGACAATAGAGCTCATCGGGCGTCCCTCGCTGCTCGTTGTGGTCTCCACTCCGGTTCTCTTTGTCGTCTTCGGTGTAGTCCTCCCGATAGGCGGTGCCGTGGGGCTCGACTCGAGCTTCGAAGTGCTGCTCGGCCTGCTTCTCGCGGTCTCAGGTGCTGCGGTCTATCTCGTCGAACGGCAGCTCATGCGGGTGCGGCGGACCGGCGTTGCCTCGGAGATCCGTGAAATTGTTGTTCTTCTCCTCGCGAACGGGCTGCTCGTCTGGGGATTCCTGAGACAACCGCTTGGGCAAGTGGTGAGGGGGGCCGAGCTCTGGACGGCGGTTGCGTCCGTCTCTCTTGTTTGGGCGCTCGTCGGAGTGTTTCGGAGAACGATGGCACGCAGGGAGTTCTACGTGGGAGCTGTCGCTCGGGCCGCAGAAACGAAAACTCCGGACCGAATGGAGAGCGAGGCCGTCGCTGCGGCGACCCGGGATTTCTCATTCGAGGCGGGCGAGGCGGCTGAGTCGGTGACGAAATGTCGCCGCTGGACGATTTTCTTCATCGTGTGGCAGGCCGGAGTTCTCGTCGTTGCGGAATGGGCGATGAACCGCTTGAACATCGCTCAGGAAATTGGGATCTGCTTTTCGGTGGCAGTCGCGCTCTACGACCTCGTCGTCTTGGGTCGGATGAGAGAGGATCAACGACTCCTTGCCGAGGGGCTCATGCCGACGAAGAAAGGGGTGAGGATCAAGAGCGCAGTTTCGGGGAGCATCTTTGCCGCGGCCGGGACCGCCTCATTGCTCTTCGCCCTGCGCACGGCGTTTATCCCTCGATCTGCGCTCGAGAGCTTCCTCGCGTGGATCGTCTCCCTCCTCGCGCGAATTCCGTCGCCGACACAACGACCTTTCGCTCCCTCGCCGATCTCGCGCGCCCTGCCGAAGCCGCCACGAGAGCTTTCCGACGGATTGGCGGGCCTTCCTTCCGCTCACGGTTCGGAGATTCTGGCCCAACTCCTTGGTTATCTCGGTTGGACGTTGCTTGCCCTTCTCGCACTCGCATTCCTCTGGCTGCTTGTCTCTCCGTTGTTTCGGCTTCGCCTGCGCCGCGGAGAGCTCTTCGCTGTACTGTGGGAAATGGTGCGGCAAGCGGGCCGTTCGCTCACTCGTTCGTTCCGTGGTCTCGTAGAAGCTGTCGGGCTCCTCATCGGTCTGCGGCACGATCGAGCTCTTCTCGGGACAAGAGGCTCGGTGGCGGATAATACTCGTGCAGAGAAACGGACCAGGAGGAGGGCTTCGATCGCTCTGTTCCGGGCGGTCTTCGGAGGCAAGGATCATCGGTTCCGCCGGGCCTTCCAACGCTTCGTGAGCTGGGGCGAGCAACACGGCGTGCCGTTTTCCACCGCAGTCGCTCCTAAAGAGTATGCGGATCTGGTGGGAAGGCGGGTTCCGGAGCTTGCCGAGGAGCTTGCCAGAATCGCCGATCTCTACGAGCAGCATCTATTCGCTCCTCGGCCGCTCTCTGCGGATGCGCTCGAGCGCTATTTCACTGCGATCAAAGGAGTGATCCGCCATGTCTAGAACGGGGCTGTCGGGGAATCTCTCGGCATCATCGAGTTCAGTCGCCGCGTGGGCCGCGGAGCGGATTGCCGAGGTCAGTCAGTACTTCCTCGGAAACGATGAGGCGATCGAGCTCTGCCTGGCGGCACTCCTTTGCCGCGGTCACGTGCTTGTCGAAGACCTGCCGGGGGTGGGCAAGACCGTCCTTGCCCGTACAATTGCCCGGTCGGTGGGGGGGAGGTTTCGCCAGATTCAATGCACCCCCGACCTCCTACCGTCGGATATTCTCGGTGTAACGGTCTATCATCAGGCCTCCGGAAGCTTTCGTTTCCGCGAAGGGCCGATTGTAACGAACATCCTGCTCGTCGACGAGATCAACAGGGCCACCCCGCGAACCCAATCCGCTCTCCTCGAAGCGATGGCGGAGGGTCAGGTCAGCGTCGAATCTCGAACCTTGATACTCCCCTCTCCATTCTTCCTGATTGCTACGCAAAGCCCCCTGGAGTCGGAAGGGACCTTTCCGCTTCCTGAGGTTCAGAAGGATCGTTTTTTCGTGACACTGCGCCTCGGTTACCCCGAGCGCTCCGAAGAGCGACGTATAATCTCCGACTGGCAGTCGTCGTCACCGGGAGCATGGAAAGAGCAAACGGACGGCGAGAGCAGACGACTGAAGGAGAGGATCGAGGAGCTGCAGCAGCAGGTTGCCGCTGTTCATGTGAGTGAGGGAATCAAGGACTATATTCTCGCCCTGGTCGGCGCCACCCGCAGGGACCCGAGGCTCCTGCTCGGGGTTTCACCGCGGGGCTCTCTTGCCCTCTTCAAAGGAGGCCAGGCTCTCGCGGCAATTGCCGGCCGAGATTGGGTAATCCCTGAGGACGTCAAGAAGATGGCACCTCCGGTCCTCGTCGGGCGAGTGCAAGTGAGGCCGGAGCATTCGGCACGCGGAGTAACCGCACGAGGCGTTGTCGAAGGACTCCTCTCCTCCGTGGCCGTGCCGGGATACGATCAAGGAGAGAGATCATGAAGTTCGCCTCGTCCGAGGAGTTTCATTCAAGGAGATCACCGGTCGCTTCCCGCAGGGGGATAGTCGCGAGCAGCCAGACGCCTGCCACCCTTGCAGGGCTCGATATTCTCAACCGCGGCGGCAGCGCCGCCGATGCGGCCGTCGCAATCGCTGCGGCCCTCCAGGTAACTCAGCCCTGTTCGACCGGTCTCGGGGGTGACTGCTTCGCGCTCTATTTCGAGTCCTCCACCCGAACGCTGCATGCCCTCAATGGCTCGGGTCGGTCACCGAAGGCGCTCACCCTCGAGAAAGCCGTCAAGGGGAGCGGCGGTGGCGTCCTTCCCGACTACCACCCCTATACCGTGACGGTACCGGGGGCGCCGGCTGCTTGGTGCGATCTCGTCGGTCGGTTCGGTAGGCTCCCCCTCTCGACCATTCTTGCCCCTTCGATAGAGCTCGCGGAAGGCGGCTTTCCGGTGGCGCCCCTCACCTCCGAGTGGTGGCGCACGGGAGCAGCGGAGCAGCTCTCGAAGACCCCGAACGGAAGAGAGCTCATGGCGGACAACGGCGGTCCCTTTCCCGGTACGATCGTTCGCCTGCCGACGCTCTCTCGGAGCCTCGCGACACTCGCCGAAGAGGGTAGCAAGGCGTTCTACGTTGGGACAATCGCCGAACGCATCGTCGAGGCCGTGCAGGAGGTCGGCGGCGTGCTCTCGCTCGACGATCTCGAGGCGCACGCCTCGGAGTGGGTGACACCCATTTCGGTGGAGTACCGCGGCGCACAGGTGCACGAATGTCCCCCGAACGGTCAGGGAATCGCCGTCCTTATCGCGCTGAACATCTTGAAGCAGCTCGACGTCGAGTCACAGCCGGCCGGAAGCGCCGGTAGGTACCATCTTCTAATCGAAGCGATGCGGCTCGCATTCGCAGATGCTCTCGCGTACGTCGCCGACCCTGCCCGCGCAGAGGTTCCGCTCGAAGACCTCCTTTCCGAAGGGTACGCTCAGAAGCGTTCCCGCACCGTCGACCCTCGGCGGGCCATAGCCGCTCCTGCGGCCGGCAACCCGTGGGATATTGGCGGGCCGGTCGGCGACGATACAGTCTACTTCTGCGTTGTCGACTCCGAGGGCAACGGCTGCTCGTTCATCAACAGCAACTTCATGGGGTTCGGAACAGGCATTGTTCCGCAAGGCTGCGGTTTCGCACTTCAGAACAGAGGCCGCGGCTTCGTGCTCGACCGTAGACACCCCAACTGCCTGGCCCCCGGCAAGCGCCCCTACCACACCATCATCCCGGGGCTGATGACTGACGGACGGACGGGCAACCTTCTCTCGCTTTTCGGCGTCATGGGCGGGATGATGCAGCCTCAAGGTCACCTCCAGGTCGTCTCCGCGCTGCTCGACGACGAGCTCGATCCGCAGGCTGCGCTCGATAGACCTCGATTCGAGCTCGAGGGCGGGCGACCCGACGGAATTGTCCTCCTCGAAGACGCCCTGGCGGCCGATACCGTAGCCGCGATAGAGGAGATCGGTCACCAAGTGCGCGTCATCGCCGGCTCACGACGAGCGGTCTTCGGCCTCGGGCAGGTGATCGTTCGCGGGAAGGAGGATGTATGGTGGGGAGGCTGTGATCCACGCTCCGACGGTTGTGCGCTCGCTCAGTACTGACTCAACCGGCCTGCTATCGCGTCGCCTGCGATTCGACCTTCTCGGAGGAGCTCTTCTTGCCTCCGACTGCGTTGGCACGGTGGGACCCATCCCGGCGGCCGCCGCAGTATCTACGCCCGGCGAAGAGCCAGTTGCGCATGGAGCTGTACTGATGGGTAATCAGGCGCGTCAGAACAACCGCATGTTCGCGGTTGTACTTCGTGATCGCAAAGTCTGCGAGCTTCTGGTAGTTGCTCTTGTGTCCGAACCACGACGACAATTCGTCGTAGTCCGCACATTTCGGTTCGGGGGCAACATGGTTGCGAGAAAAGAATCCTCCGATTCGAGCCGGCAGGTTCTCCCTTCCGAATAGGATTTCTCGCAGCGAGTTCCGTGCTCTCGGTTCGCGTTCGTATAGGTGGAGCAGATCGAGTGCGCAAGTGTAACGCTCGTCCTCCGCCTTCGCGCAGAACGCACCGATGATCTCCGTCAGATCGCGCCGAGTGAGTCGAACTGCACGGGCAAATTTGTTCGACCCCTCGATGATGCCGCCGACGAAATCGGACCAGAACTTTGCCTGGACTATGCTCGGGATTCCAAGCAGATCCCCAATCGGCGCCGCGAGACTGGCAAACGGCCAGGAGAGGATCCCACGGAAGAAGTTGGCTCGAATGACGTTTCGCTCGAATCCTCGAATTCGATTCTGGCTCATAAGGTAGAGACCATTTGCGAAGGATATGAAGAAGAATTTGGCGAAATTGAAGATGACTCCCCCGACTGCAAACGGCCAGAGAAAGTCGAATTGCTGTTTCACGAAACCGAGAACGGGAACCGAGAGCCCGGTCCAAAAGAGGGAGTTGGACATATAACGGAAGTCAACCGACTTCAGCGTCCACTCGCGAACGTTCGACCCTCGGCGCGAAATGAGGTCGACAACGACGTTTCGGATGCCCGTGATGAGAAACCAGACGATGGCGTAGGGGAGACCGATCGAGAGGTAGGCAATGACGAAGCCGATCGCGATATAGATGAGATTCTTGAGCGCCGGATTGAGGTAGCGCAGCGCCCGTACAAAAGAAACCGGCTGCATGTCGTGCTCATCACCCACCTTATTCGGGACGAACTTCGAGGTCTTTCCCATGCTTATGATCGGATCGACCTCCCCATCGCTCATCTCGTCCACGTGCACACCCTGTTTCTTGATGACCCGTGACACCAGCTCAGGGAGGCTGAAGTGTTTCTCGAGATAGTGCTTCGCGGATTTCCCATGAAGCTGCGAACGATAGACGAACCCCATCCCGGGGATCGAGCTGCTGCGACCCGTTGCGTCGCTGCCCGCTACGGCGATCAGCTTCCGATCCGCCAGGCCGTTCACCACTTCTTTCAGCTCTTCGTCACTGACACCGATGTCGTGGCCAACGAGAAAGGGTTTGACGGCCTCGACACTCCCGGAATTGAGCACGTTCACGAACGAGGTAAATCGCAGGATCTCGTCAACAGGTCTGTTGATACTGTCGTACATGTTGTAGATCTCGACCCGGTCGATCCAGCGCCAGTTCTCGAAGAGCATCTTATAGGCATTGTCGATGCCATGCTCCAATGGATGAATGATCTTGATCTGCCCACCTGTCTGCTTGAGTCTCGATGCTATCGGTTCGAGGTTGTCGAAGACGGTAACGTACTCGAGAAGCTGCAGATTCGAAAAATACTGTTCCCGGAGTGCCTCGGGATTGAGCTCGACGAAACGCTCGCGCAGGGTTTCGTATCGGGTCTTGATGTTGTTGTAGTCCCACTCGGAGATCTCCCCTGCGCCAAGCTGCTCGCCGGCATTCGAGTACTTCGTTTTCGCGAGAAGCACCCTGCGAAGGAGCACGAGCTTGAACTTGGAGTAGAGAAACTCGCCGAGATGCATCCGGTTCAGGTTCTCGATCGAAACGATCTCGTCTATGTCGTCGAGGTGGAGTGCATCGAGATAATATGCGCTCCCGGGCGCATACCCTTCGTTGAGCGAAGGCAGGTAGATGGTATTGAAGTTCTGGATCATCGCGCCTATGGCACGGACGCGGTTACGTTGGTTTTCCTCGAGCCCTCGAACAAACGGGTCGAGTAACTCTCTTTTCCCCTCCAGGTACTCGACAAGAGCAGGGCGGTCGGCGAGATGGGGAAGCAGGAACATGAAATGAAACCTACCGCCGAAACCCTTCACACTGAACTCGACCGAGAGGTTCACCCGGATTCCGAGTATGTTGCCGGCTTCGAGGATTTCCTCCATATTGCCGCGCTCGCTTAACAGATTGAAGGCAACCGTGATACGCGAGATGCCTTTGATGAACGAGTCGATGATGAGCTGCGAGGGGGTCTTCCTCCCGTAGGAGCTGTTGTCGTGCACGTGGTTGTCCCAGCCCATGTCCATCTCCGAGAGCCGCTGCCCGGTTTCCGGAAGCTCCACGATATTCAGCTCGTCGAGATATTTGCGGATAATCGACGGCTGGCCGTACGAAGAGATGGAGAAATCCTGCAACAGCTCGAGCTGCCTTCGCTTGTTGTCGCGGCTCTTCACGGCTTCCTTCATGAGCGCAAGCTGCACACGTGCTGTATTCAACGGCATCGTCAGATTCTTCGAGTGAAGCGTCTGCTCTTCAAGCAACTTCAGCGCATGAATCCGTTCACGATGGTGTGTCGATTCGAGGTAGTGGAGAATAGAGACATAGGATTCGACGATCGATATTCGTCTGCGTCTAAACTCTTTGATGAACCCTTGCGGATGAGAGACGGGGAAATCTTCTATAGATTCCGGGCTGTCTATTCGTAGATTGAGGAGTCTGCGGAGACGGTGGAGGTCCCCCGAAAAGCTGACGGCGTTGACGAATCTGTTGTATGCGGCGACAAGATTGATTCCCATTTAGTATTCCCGGACTCGGTCACGTTTCGCTCTCCGCTTTCCGCTTCGCTTCGTTTGGCATCGAGGAAGCAGGGCTTGAACGTATCGACTGCCCGCGCAGGCACATTCCATAGAGCTAATCTATAATTGTATCTCGGAGGCTTTTCTGCAGTCAAGTGAATTTCGGCATTGCACGGAAGAACGGTTACCACCGAAGGTGGATATCTTAGTATATTGGCAGAGAATGAGAGATCTCAGGTTTAGGGGGTGCCGCCATGCCTGCGATTACCATTACCGGACTGCGGAAGGTCTTCGGCGGAAAAGTACTCGCGCTCGATGATGTCGATCTCGAAGTAGGGGATGGGGAGTTTCTCGTTATCCTCGGACCCTCGGGGTGCGGGAAGACCACGACCTTGCGCTCAGTAGCCGGACTGGAACAGCCCGACTCGGGGACCATCCAAATCGGCGAAGAAATTGTCTTTTCGGCTGCACGCGGGATCGATCTTCCTCCGCGCGAGCGGAACGTCGGAATGATCTTTCAGAGCTATGCCCTCTACCCCCACATGACGGTCTTCCAAAACGTCGCTTTCGGATTAAGGGTTCGCCGCTTCGAAAAGGCGGAGATCGAGCGCAGGGTCGCTGAAGCGTTGAGCGTAGTTGACCTCACGGGCTTCGAGAGGCGCAAGCCACGACAGCTGAGCGGGGGTCAGCAACAAAGGGTGGCCGTCGCGAGGACCATCGCTGCGAATCCCGAGGTGCTTCTCTTCGACGAGCCGTTGTCCAATCTGGATCCTGAGCTCCGCGTTTCGGTTCGCAATCACCTCAAAATCGTCCATCGCCGGCTCGGCGCAACCTCATTGTTCGTGACGCACGATCAACATGAGGCGATGGTCCTTGCGGACCGAATTGCAGTGATGGATCGTGGCGCTATCGTTCAGATCGATCGCCCCCAGATGGTCTACACCCGTCCGCTGACGCCGTTCATCGCGGAGTTCACCGGCAATCCCAAGACCAATCTGATCCGTGGGGAAGTGCACGTCGCCGACGGCCGCTCACTCCTCGTTCCAGAGGTCGATCCCTACTGTTTCATTCCCATCGACAAGGAACTCGCCGGCCGCCGCGGACAGGAGGTCATCTTCCATGTTCGACCGGAAGATCTTGAGATCGTCAAGAGCCCGTCCGACGATGAGGGGAAGCTGTCGGTTCTCGCAGTCATGCAGGAGGGAGCGCAGGCCCTTGTGCATCTTCGCTTCGGTGACGGGTTGGACCAATTGATCGCGAAGGGCTCTCCCCAGCAGTTCGCCGGAGTCAAGCGAGGGGACCATGTCGGACTGCGTTTTCGCAGGGGCAACATCTTCGACCCCGCAACCGACCGCATCTCCGAATCCTTCGGCTACCAACTCGCGGCCCGGCGATAGGATCAGGAGATCGGATAACTCCGTAGCTTCTTCGCGAGCTCGACTTCTCCTCCGTACTCCTTCCTCACCTCGGTCACGATGTCTACCGAGAGAACCTCTTCGTAGAAGTGTGTCAGCAGCAGTCGGCGCACGTGTGACTTTTCGGCAAGCTTGCCGGCCAGTCGAGGGGTAAGATGCCCCGGGAGCTTCTTCTCGTCAGGCATGGAGCACTCCAAGATTGCAAGCTCTGCACCGTCGGCCAGCGGTAGCAGCGCCTCGTTGTAGTCGGTGTCGCCGCTGTAGAAGAAGCGCCGCCCCTCGCTGTCGGTCAGCCGGTAGCAGATGCTGTTCTCGGTGTGGCCCGTCGGCACCGTGTCGAGTGAGAGACCATCGTAGCGGGAGCGGTTGGGGAACACATAGCTCCCCGCACCGAGCTCAACGATATCGAACTCGTATTCGGAGATCCATGGTTGATTGAGCTTCGACACGGTGGCAATATGGTCGGCGAGTCCGACCGGGCCGATGACCGTCAGCCGATGGGCCCCTGGCCCCTTGTCGAGATTGCGAAGCCATCTAGAGAGAAAGACCGCAGCCAGATCGGAAACGTGATCCACGTGAAAATGGGTGATGAGAATGACCTCGATCGCCTCGACAGGGGTACCGTGTTCGCAGAGACGATCCAGCGTTCCAGGCCCACAGTCGATGAGAATCGGCCGCTCCCCCTCCGATGTCTTCCAATGCAGCAGGTAACCCGAACAGCCGTAGTCGGGGAGCGGCATGATGGTACCGGGACCGAGCACTGTCAGTCGATCAATCATGGCTCTCCCCTTTCGACCCCTTCCGGCACCGGCGGCGCGCCCGTCACGATATCGTCCTCAACCAGCCGCCGTCGACGTAGTAAGACGAGCCAACGCTGTAGCTCGCCCGCGGAGAACACAAGAATACGAAGAAGTCGGCAAGCTCCTCCGGAGTTGCGAAGCGACCGATCGGTGCATTCTCCTTCGCGATTCCGTCGAGAAACTCGTCGGCGGTTATTCCCTGCTCCTTTCCCAGCTCCGTCGCAGACTTCACCCAGTTCTTCGTGAGGATCAAACCGGGGTTGACTGCATTGACGCGGATGTTGTCCGTGATGAATTCGTTTGCCATGCACTTCGATAGCATGACGAGCGCAGCCTTCGTAACGTTGTAGATCGGCTCATAGCCGAGCGGCTGCGTCGCGCAGATCGATGCGTTGTTCAGTATCACGCCGCCGCCGCGCTTTTTCATCGACGGGACCAGTCCACGCGCAAGGCGAACCGCCGCCATGACGTGGAGATCCCAGTAGCTCTGCCATTTCTCGTCCGACGCGTTCATGATGGTCTCATTCGTGCCGGTACCAGCGTTGTTTACGAGGAAGTCCGCCCCGCCGAAGCTCTTCTCGGCGCTCTCGCAAATGCGCAGGACTGCCGCCGGGTCGGTAACGTCAGACTCCACCGCGACGCACTTCACGCCGAAATCGCCGCCAATCGATTCGGCTGCTTCCTGAAGGGGCTGCGACCTGCGGGCGCATATGATGCTGTTCGCGCCCTCGCGAGCGAATGCGCGGGCGATCGCGTAGCCGATCCCTTCACTTCCGCCGGTTATGACGGCCACCTTATCCCTGAGCTCTAGATCCATATCGCCTCCCGGCTCATCCTACCATCGATTCGCTTGTCCTGGAACCGGAGAAGAACAGGTCGGCCTGCCTCGGCGTCAGGGGCGAAGTTGCAAAAGCAGCGGTTCCACACTACTATGTATGGTGATGAACGGTATCGTTTACTCCACGAGAAGTCCGGATCCCTCCGGCGGTCCGCAGAAGGTAATCATGGAGATCTGGATCGAGAAAATCGAGATCTGCATAAACGAGAACGGCGAAGCTTTTGCCAGTCGCGCTCCCCGAGCAGCGATCAACCACTTCGGCACGTTCAACATCGCGGACTCGATTTGCCAGTCTGTTCGTGAGTTCGTGGAGAAGAAGGCCGCCTTCGAACAGATCATCGACAAGATATTCGGCGCGCTCAAAAGTAAGCTCCTCGACAAGAAGACTCAGCACAACCGCATCGTATAGCGCTCTGCAGCTCCTATCCAATCGCTCGCCTCACCTCGGGCACAAAGGCTCGCGATCGCCCTCGCTATCTGCTCATTCGTTCGGATGTTCTGCGAAGATTTCGTCGAAGCGAGTTTGAATCCTCTTGAATGCGGCAAGCACCTCGGGGCAGAAGTGGTCCGGATGCGTTCGACCGTCGCCTTCGGTGATAATCCGACAGCTCTCGTCGTGGTCGAACGCGGGCTTGTAGGGGCGGGTGGAACGAAGGGCATCGTAGCAGTCGGCCAGGGCCGCGATGCGAGCCGGCAGAGGAATCGCCTTGGCGACGAGACCCGCCGGATATCCCGTGCCGTCCCAACGTTCGTGATGGTTCTGGGCGATTAGGGCTCCCATCTGGAGATAGGGCGATTCCGCACCCTCGAGAATTCTCGCCCCAGTAGTCGTGTGGGTCCACATGAGCTGCCATTCCTCGTCGGTCAGCCTATCATTCTTCAGGAGTATGGAGTCCGGGACGGCGACTTTGCCGATGTCGTGAAGCATTGCCGCGTAGTAGATCGCTTCTTGAAACTCCTGGTCCAACCCGAGGTTCACGCTTACCTCGCGAGCGAAGTGACCGATCCGTCGAATATGCACGCCGGTGTCTTCGTCCCGAAACTCCGCCAGCGCCGAAAGTCGATATATTGTGTCGCGGTGGATATGCTCGATCGTTATGTGCGTCGCCCGCAGGGTGTCGATCGTCTCGCTCAACCGCCGGGTCCGCTCGGCTACCTGTTGCTCGAGGATCTCATTGTGGCGTTTCAGGAAGTCGTGAAACTCCTTGACCTGCAGGTTGTTTCTGACTCGCAGCAGAAGCTCCTCGGCATCGATCGGCTTGCCCAGCAGGTCGTTTGCCCCGGCTGCAATTCCCCTCAGTCGGTCTTCCCGTGTCGTCAGTCCGGTGAGGATGAGAATGGGTATCTGCGCTGTCTTCGGGTCGGCCTTGAGGCGCTCGGTCGCCGTGAAGCCGTCGACCTTCGGCATCTTCGCATCCATCAGAACAAGATCGGGAGCCCCGGTTCGGGCAAGCTCTATGGCGGCGGCTCCGTTCGAAGCCTCCACCGTTATGTATCCCATCCGTTCACACAATTTCACGAGAAGGGCCCGCACGACCGCTTCATCGTCGGCGACGAGAATCCTGCGCTGCGGCTTCGATTCCGGTAGATTTGAGGGGTAGGCTTCACTTATTCGATCGCGTCCGCGCATGACTTCTGGTGGCCCTCCGCAACGGGAAAGGTGATACGGAAGGCAGCCTGTGCCGACCTCGTTCGCGCAACTGCTCCCTTCCGCCGAACTGCTTGATGATTCCCTGCACGCTCGAAGAGTCGAGTCCGGTACCTTTCCTCTTTGTTTTGGTAGTGTATTGGGGTTCGACTGAGTGGGCAAGAACTTCGGCGCCCTCAAATGGAGATTTGCTGCCGGCGAGCCGGCCTAACGCCTCCCTCTGTGGAGCTCCTTCTGTGATACGTGCCGTGCCAGAATAAAAAGCAGGTCAGAAAGGCGATTCAGGTAGTGCTGGGACGGGGCGAGCTGAATCATTCCTCGGTCGCGAATACAGGTAACGATTCGTCTTTCCGCGCGTCGACAGATAGCCCGAGCTACATCGAGTTTGGCGGAAAGCGGAGAAGCTCCCGGCAGGACGAACTGTGAACCGATCTCCGTCCGCTCGAGATAGGCCGCTTCCGCCTTTTCGAGGTTCGTGACGTCACTTTCAGTAAGGACGGCTATTTTCGAATACAACTGGTCGTCTTTTGGTGTGGCAATCTGTGCCCCTATGGAGAGGAGGCAGCGCTGAGTGTCCGCGAGAAGGGTCAAGAGCTTCTTGTTTTCACACTCCGCCTTGACAACACCAAGCTGCGAGGAAAGCTCGTCAACGTCCCCCATCGCCTCGAACAGGAGATCATCCTTTCGGCGCCGTTCACCGTTGTGGAGGCTGCTATCGCCGCGGTCCCCTCCACGAGTGGTAACCTTTTCGAACTCGATCATTACGACCTCGGCTTTTCCTCTGCCTCAGTTCATTGACGGTTTGAATCCGGTCTCGGCTACAATCTTGTAGAATGCGCCCTTGCGACTCAGCGCCTGACGCCAGCCCTCCGCCGGATCGGGATAGAAGACGATATCGCTCGAGGCGGGAAGCACGACCCACGCGCCCGCTGTGAGCTCGTTCTCGAGCTGGCCGGCACCCCAACCGGAATAGCCGGCATAGAGATGGATCTTCGGACGATCTGCCTCCGGAAGAATCGGCCAGGCGGTCTTGAGGTAGTCGACCACGGATTCGGTAACCGGCTCGAAAACGACGCCTTCGGCAGGCGCGCTCGAGTGTTCGCTCTCGAGCTGATCAGGAAAACCGCTGTGAAGCGCGAACAGGTACTCCTGCTGCACCGGTCCGCCGACATGGATGGGAAGATCCTTCGCCGGACCCTCTTCGAAGCCTTCAAGGACCTCCTCGAGCGTGACGTTGGACCTTCGGTTCACGACGAGCCCGAACGCGCCCTCTTCGTCGTGCTTCACCAGCAGAACCACGGTACGGTAGAAGTTCGGGTCCATGAGCTCCACCTCGGATATCAGGAAGTAGCCCTCGAGGAACTGGGGCTCATCCGGACCGCCATGCGTCGACCTGCTCTGATCTTGATCACCCATATTCGCGCTTACCTGGCTTCGAGTATACTTTACCGGTGCTCCCGACGGCAAGTGCATTCGCACCGGTGCCGGCCGTTGGAGGGCGTCCGGTCCTCACGCTCCCCTTGATAATCCAGGCCCCTAGTACTAAAATAGGTACAACGTCTCGTGGAGGGAACGACCATGACCACTACACGTGTTTCCGAGTATCGCAGCCATCTCTCGGGTTTTCACCGCAAGGTGCTCCAGGATCGGGAACCGCTCCTCGTTTCGGGAAGCAACCAGGGCGACGTGGTCGTGATCTCTGCGGAAGATTACGAGCTGCTGCAGGAAACGATCGCACTCCTCAAGGACCAGGCAACGCTCAACAGTCTGCTGCAAACGAGGACCATGCTCCAAGACGGTACCTTCGACGGCTTCGATATGGGAGACATCGATAGTGCAACTGAAGATTAGCGAGCAGGCGAAGAGCGATCTCGAGTGGTTTCGTGCCCACAATCCCAAGCTCTACGCCCGCTGTCTGGAGCTGGCACCTGAGGTCAAGGAAGACCCCTTGCACGGAGCAGGAAAGCCTCAGCGACTGCGAAACCTCGGCGAGAATGTGTGGTCTCGCCGGGTGAGCCTCGAACATCGCATGGTGTACGAGGTTTTCGGCGATCTGATCGTGGTTGCTTCTTTCCGGTATCACCACGAGTAATCCTACACAGGGTTCGAGGGCGAAGCCCCGCACCCTCGCCGCGCTTCTGGCGACCTCTTTCTTCTACTGGATGTCCCAGTACCTGTACGTGCCGACTCTTCCCGACTACATCCGTCTGCGGACAGTAAGCCTTGCCGGTGTCGGAGTCGTCCTTTCGATGTACGGACTGTGGCAGGCCATCGTGCGCGTGCCGCTTGGTATAGCTGTCGACAAGACGGGCCGTGGAAAGACTTTTCTGATTCTCGGCTTCGTGATCGGCGGCGTGAGTGCAATCGCACTGGCGCTCGGCAGGTCGGCCGGAGTACTGTCGTTCGCACGCTCTCTAAGCGGCGTTGCGGCGGGCACCTGGGTGCCCCTCATTGTGGTATTTTCTGCGCTCTTTCCACCCGAGAAGGCAGTCCTCGCGACCTCGCTCTTGACCTTCTCCGGCTCCCTCGGACGCATGATTGCAACCTCGCTCACCGGCTTTCTCAACGGTATCGGGGGATATTCACTCCCATTCTACCTCGGCGCGGCCAGCGCGGTCGTCTGCGTGCTCATCATCGCCCTCACGAAGGTCGAGCGACAGGACGTTCAACAGGTTTCCGTCCGCTCGATTCTCCAGATCTTCGCCCGGCGCGACGTGCTGGTTCCCTCCATCATCAGTACGATCATGCAGTTCGGCAGCTGGGCGGTAACATTCGGGTTCATGCCGATCCTTGCAGGGGAAATCGGCGCCGGGCCGGTCCAAATTGGCCTATTGGTCGGCGTGAGTGTCTGCGCTGATATGACCGGGAATCTGATCAACACCAGGCTCATGCGGCGCCAATCATCCATAGGAATTCTCTATCCCAGCGTCATCATGTTCACTGCGGGGATCGGCGTATATGCGGCGTCCTCTTCGATAGGACTCTTCTTTGTTGCCGCAGTCCTCATGGGAATTGGCAATGGGCTCAGTTATCCTACACTCATGGGGTTGAGCATAGAGCGTGTCGATCATTCACATCGAACGACCGCGATGGGTATTCATCAGTCACTTTATTCAATGGGAATGTTTGCGGGCCCCTGGATCGCAGGTATTGTTTCTGGTGCAGCCGGCATTCGCGCTACGTTCGGATCAACTGCGCTCTTCTGCTTTCTTGCCTGCTACCCTCTGATTTTTTTGCTTGGCAAGTTCTCGGGGCAGCGTTCGCGCCGCGACAGCTCAGGAGGGCAGTAGGTGCCGGGACAACGAGGCGCCGCTATTCTGCCTCCGCCCAAAGATTCTCGCAGTAGCTGAGGTTCTCATTATCAGCATCCTGCGGAAGTGTTATGGTACCGTCGTATCCGATGCGACGCAGGGTCTTGAGGAACGGCAGATAGTCATATCCGTCGTCGGCTCGAGGCGACTCTCGCGCTTCCAAGCCCGCAAGGGGGTTTTCCATCTGGACAAGCGCAATGAGGTGGGAATAGGTCTGGAGCTCGGATTCCTTCAGGTCGATCTCAGCCAGCTCTCGAAGGCTGATCATCGACGACAGATTGTCCTTGCCTGACAGTGGGATGAAGTCCGCCACATCTTGCATGCGGTTGAGGAAGTTCGTCCTTCGCGGACCGAGCGGCTCCACGAGCACCGATATGCCGTACCGCCCGGAGACATCACACAGCATTGCCAGGAACTCCAGTACCTGTTGTTTTGCCCCGGAGGTGTCTCCCTCGAGCGGAAGCAGTCGGGCGCGACCATCCGACCAAGCGATTGTTTTGCAGCCGAAATCAGCAGCGTATCTTACCGCTTTCTTCACGTACTCGGTCCAAACGTAGATGTTGAAGCCTCTCTGCGTGACAGCTACCCCCGGGGGCAGAGGGGTGGTGCATACGTCTATCGTCAGATCGAGCTGCTCGAGTCTCTCCTTCTCCCGTCGCATTTCCTTCTGCGTGAGCGACTCGAGCAGCCCGAGCGGTGCCTGTACGCCTACGAAGCCGTCTGAGACTGCTCCTTCCGCGGCCGAAAGACTGTCAATCATCTTGATCCATCGAACGCTCATGTCCCGTCCTTCCTATGACTAACTCTTGCTCAGGTTCACAAGAGCTTCCAATGCCAAGATGTAGCTCTTCTTGCCAAATCCACCTATGACTCCCACGCAAACCGGAGCAATGACGGATTGATGGCGGAAGTCCTCTCGTGCGTGGACATTCGAGATGAAGACCTCGACGCATGGCAGCAGTGTTGCGCCGATGGCGCTGCGCAGCACGTAGCTGTAATGGGCGAGGGCTCCGGCATTG
The DNA here is from genome assembly GCA_964506755.1 of uncultured Spirochaetales bacterium. Taxonomy (GTDB): domain Bacteria; phylum Spirochaetota; class Spirochaetia; order DAHUYW01; family DAHUYW01; genus CAZDMH01. The sequence goes on along the minus strand of CAZDMH010000013.1, from coordinate 98,905 downwards.
ATGACGATGCCTTCGAACACTCCCGGTGCGTTCTGGAGGCTCTCGACGATCTCTCCCTCGCTGTTGTGCTGCTCGCATTCGACTGAGACGTCGAGCTCGGCGGCTCTCTGTCTAAGTCCTTGATGGATATCTTCCAGCGATCCCTGCCCGTATATGGAGGTCTTTCGAGTGCCCAACAGATTCAGATTGGGGCCGGAGATTACCAGGAATTTCCTACTACTCACTACTCCTCCTTTCGACGCCTACGGGAGCCATGGATCGAGTTTCTCTTCCATGAGAGCGCGCAGGGCGAGGACATACCCCTGAGACCCGAAACCGCAGATCTGGCCGATGCAGACGGGGGCGATGAGGGATGTGTGGCGGAAACTCTCCCGTTTGTAGATATTCGAGATGTGCACCTCGACTGTTGGCACTTGAGAGGCGGCAATTGCGTCACGCAGCGCAATCGAATAGTGTGTGTATGCGCCCGCGTTCAAGAGGATACCGTCCGCGGCATCACGGCATCCCTGTATCAGCGTAACGAGCTCACCTTCGCTGTTCGACTGATAGAACTCCACGGTGACATTCAGGTGCTTAGCTTCCGCAGCGACTTCGCCATTGATATCATCCATGGACTTGCCACCATAGATACCTATTTCTCTCTTCCCCAACATGTTCAGGTTTGGCCCATGGATCACTACCACACGTTTCGGCAATATTAACTCCCCCAGTGCCGGTGAAGCACGGCCACCGGTACAGCGGAGGTGCTTCGATTAATTGGCGAAACCGGCAACACCGCTCAAAGGCGGCCGAGCAGCCACTTCACGTTCTTCGTTGGAACGCCAAGGACAAGTGCGTCGAAATGAGATCAACCGAGATTGTATTGCACACCGCCGATTCATGTCCACATCTCTGGGCACCCATTATGAGCTGGGGTCTGCTGCCGGCGAGATGCGTTGACAACTAAATGGATAATCGATATCTATAAAGGTGGCATACTTGAATTATAATTAGAGAGGATCAATGGCTGCGAGTGGGAGCAAGAAGGCATGGGCGTACGAGAACCTCAAGAGGCGCATCATCAACGTCGAGTTGCCGCCCGGTCTGCCGATCAACGAGGCTGAACTCGCCCAGCAACTTCAAATCAGCAAGACTCCCGTGCGCGAGGCGTTGCGTCAACTGGAGCGCGACGGTCTTGTGGAAAATGTGCCGTCGCGGGGTTCCACAATTTCTCACATCACTTCCCAAGAGATCAGTGACGTATTTCAGATCCGCGAGATTATCGAATCCGGAGCCGCCAAACGTGCCGCTTTCTTCAACGGCGACCAAGAGCTCGACAGACAGCGTGAAATCTACAAGAAGTTGTTGGAAGAGACGCCTCCAGACGCCGAGTATGCTGAATGGGGAACGTGGGAGGATCTGCATCTGCTGATTGTCAAGTCGCTGGGCAACGAAACACTGGTGACCGTCTACCTGGGACTCATCGACAGAATAAAGAGAATCAGGAATTACTATGGAAGTCGTGTGACTCGACGCCGTTTTAAGGACATCATAAGCGAGCATATAGCGGTACTCGACGCCGTACTTGCTGGAGATCCGGAGGAGGCGGAGAGATCGATGGCAACACATCTCCGCAACGCAAATGCATTCTTGACCGGCTTGGCCGGCACTAACGCAGTTTTCGATCAACGGCCTCACAACGCTGAGGCGAAGTAGACCTAACCAGGGTTTCGAATGCGCCGACCAAGCGGGGAAACGGTACAATCAGTATTCGATATAGGTGACCTTGAGATTCGTACAGAAATCCATGGTCGTCTGACCGATTGAGAACGGCCCGAGGCCGGAGTTCTTTACCCCTCCAAACGGCATATTCCCGCCGCTGACGCCGAGGTTATTGACGCGAACCATGCCGGTTTCGACTTCCGACATGAAATCATAGGCAAATGCCATCTTGTCGGTATAGACGGTTGCCGTCAAACCATACTCCGTATCGTTGCAGACACGAATTGCCTCTTCCTGGGAAGGAACTCGAATGACCGCCAACACGGGGCCGAAAATCTCCTCTCGGGCAACGCGCATCTGAGGTTTGACATTCAGGATCACCGTCGGAGAGAAATAGAAGCCCTCGTCGTAAACACCGCCGGTCAGTTGCGTACCGCCAGTGCCGATCTTCGCCCCCTCGCGTTTCGCCGAGTCAACGTAATCTGCAATGGTATCCAGAGCCTCTTGACTGACAATCGGCCCCATGGTGACATTTGGGTCGGTGCCCGGTCCCACCTTCATTTTCTCCGCCTCCTCTATGAGCAGGCGCTCCAGCTCGTCCGCTTCGGCTTCCGAGACGATGACACGGCTAATCGCCGTGCAGCGCTGGCCGGCGTTCGTATATGCCGCCTTTACGATTCTCATTGCCGCACCGGCGAGATCGGAATAGTCGAACACCACTGCCGCGTTCTTTCCCCCCATCTCCAATTGGACCTTCGCGAAGTTGGGAGCAACGACTTTGTTGATGTTTCGTCCGACTGCGGTGGAACCGGTGAACGTGACACCTCTGACGAGGGGGTTGCCGACCAAGGCATCACCGATTTTCCTGCCGCTGCCAATGAGTAGATTGAACGTCCCTGGCGGAAGACCTGCCTCTTCGAAGAGCTCGGCGAGGATAACTCCGCATAAGGGGGTAGCGGTCGCGGGCTTGAAAACCACAGTGCAACCTGCCACGAGGGCAGGAACGATCTTCCTGATCGGAGTGAGAATCGGAAAGTTCCACGGCGCGATAGCTGCAACCACACCGATGGGCACCCGATCCGCGACATTGGTGGTTCTCTTGCTGTCGGAAGGGCGCGCAATCCCTTCGAGGCGAACGGCCTCGCCCGCGATAATCCGAACCTCTTTTACGCCGCGCGTCGGCTCTGCAAGCGACTCTTTGTACAGCTTGCCCTGTTCCATCGTGGCTGCCTCGGCAATCCTCTCCTTGTTCCTATCCAAGACCTCGCTGAAACGAATGAGGTACTCTGCCCGCTCTGAAGGCGATAGATTCTTCCAATTCCGGAACTGGCGGTGCGCAGCTTCGACTGCCTTTGCTGCATCCGACTCATTCGAAAGTGGGAATTTGCCGACAGCCTCACCTTTCTTTGCTGGGTTGAAAACCTGATAATACTCACCGCTTCCCGGCTCGGTCCATTTTCCGTCGATGAAGTTTCTATAGACTCCCCCAGCGGTTTGTGTTTTGGTGCTCATTCGTCTACCCTCCTGGTTCTCAATGGAACTTCGATTTGGTGTCCGGGACGTTCGCGATCACTCTCCGACCGCGAGAAGACGTCCACATTCTGTGTACGTTGCTTACCTATACACTTTTCATTCACGCGGCCGGCAATGCGACCGTCGTTCCATTCGTTTTCTGAACGCGCACTGTTGACAGTCCCTCCGACCCGCCAGCCTCTCGAGCTGATCCGGCAGGATTATTCTGTTGTACTACCCGGCAAGCTGAAGGAGCCCCTCCCGCTGATCGGCGTAGATCTCGAAGATCCGCTGCGGGACATTCGGTTCCGATCGGTGGAAGGGCCGTTGCGTACAAAAACCGCCGCCGGTCTGCAAATCGCAACGGCACCTGCAGTTCGACAAAGAGATCCCGCGCCTCACCTACCGACTCAATTCCGCCACAGTGAGAAAGGATGTCCACTCCTTTGTGTAACTCAAACATTCATTCAACCAGCCATGCCGTGCGCGAGTCCTTACACTGAATCACTCGGAAAGATGCCAGCGAAATCCGTCGGGGGTCATGACTTCGTTTCCGCTGTCGGTGATGAGGACTGTGTCTTCCACCTTGACGTGACCGACCTCCGGATGCAGGAACTCGGTCTCAACTGAAAGCACCATGCCTGCCTGCAAGACGTCCTGCGAAGTGGAATTGACCACAGGGTCTTCATGATGAACCATACCAATGCCGTGCGCAATGAACCGTCCATATCTACCCAACTCATGCCTGCGCAAGAACTCTTCGGCAGTGCCTTGAAGCTCTCTCGCAGCTACCGCGGGTCGTAGTTGCTTCCGTGCCGCGTCTGATAATTCATGACATCCCTGCAGCAACTCATCGGCGAGGGCGGTCGGCGGTCCGAGGAACCCCGAACGACAAACCTCCGCGATGTAGCCGTCGAGAACCCCACCTGCATCGATGTGAAGCGGACGTCCACGTTGCCAGATACGTTTCTCCGAGGGGGCCCTGAAGAAACTTGGTCCTGCGCAAACCAAGGAATACAAATAGTGCAGTTCGCGCTGTCGGAATTCAGCGCGAACTCGGTCTGCAACCTCTAGAGTGGTTTCTCCTTCACACCCGGACGCGAGGACCGACTCGATCGATTCCAGATTCCGTGCAAGCCCGATGCGCATGAGCCGGATCTCTTCCGGGCGCTTGATTGCGCGAAGGGGATCGAAAACGGCCGACGCGTCGATGAACTCGGCATCCGGCAGCTCGTGCGCGAGTTTCTGGAAGGCGTCTGCAGGCAGATAGGACAACTCCACTCCGATTCGCCCACGGTCGAGACCGAACCGTCTCAGAACCTCCACCGTCTTGTCGATCGTGGAGAGACTCCCAATGCGTTCACTCTCGAAGCGTTCGTACGGCCACACTCCGCCCTCGTCCATGATTCCTTCTTCAGTGGGGCGTCCGATGAAGAAGGAACCGTCAAGCCGGTCAAGCGGGACCGCAACAAATGAAAGATGCTGAGTTCGCATCGTGTTGCCGTCCCACATGTATAGGGGGTAGTAGTAACCACCGGTGAGATATCGCACGTTGTGTCGGCTCGAGGCCAGGATGAGTCCGATGTCCAGCTCTTCCATCAAAGCGAAGAGCCTTTGCGCATCAAAGCTTACTTGGACCACAGCACCTCCGGTACGCTCCACATAGATGCCTCACGCCTCGAAAAGGCACTTGACGGTCTCCTTGGCCCTGAAGGTCTCGAAGGCTTCCGCGGCATCATCGAACCGGAATCGTCTCGTGACCAGGGCCTGTCCGGAGATTTTCCCAGATTCGAGCCAACTAATGGCGCGCATGAAGTGTCTCTGCACGAAGGCTACATCGCCGAAGATGGTCAGACCGTTTCGCAGCACAGTGAGCGGCTTGAAGCTCGATTCGGGGTAGAGCCCAAACGTAGAGACTCGGCCCTTGGCCGCGGCCAGCTCGAGGAGAAAGTCCCAGACTTTTGGAGAGCTTGCGGTTTCGATGACCATGTCCGCTCCCCTTCCGCCAGTGGCAGCCTTTACTGCTTCGACCGGATCATCATGGCTGGCGTTGACGATATGCGTTGCTCCGAGCCTCTTCGCGATTTCGAATCTGTGCTTGTCGACGTCCAGTCCGATGACGATCAACCTGGAGACTCCTGCAGCGTTCAGCGCCTGCAGGTGCAGAAGGCCAACCGATCCGGGTCCAACGATGACGGCACTTTCGCCGACGGAAGGCTGCAGATGTTCGATCGACCTGACCACAAGGCTCAATGGTTCGAGAATCGCTGCGTCCGCCAGCTCGACATTGTCCGGTAGGGGGTGGACGAGAGCCGCCGGTACGAGCACGTAGTCGGCAAAGGTGCCGTCGTAGGTGATCCCCAAGTGGTCCCAGTTCGTGCACATGTTCTTGTTGCCGGTACGGCAGTTGTAACATTCGCCGCACCCGCTCAGTGCTTCGAATCCGACCCGGGTTCCCGGGGCGAGTGACCGAACCCTGTCGCCGACCTCTGCTACGATCCCCGCTCCCTCGTGTCCCATCACCATCGGCACCGGCACCGGTTTCCGCCCCTTGTATTGTCCGTTCAGGATCGACATGTCCGTGTAGCACAGGCCGGTCGCTTTCACCTGGACAAGGACCATTCCCTCCTTCGCCGTTGGCTTTGGGATGTCTCTCACTTCGTATGAACCGGCTTGATCGTTATTCTTGACTATTGCTTTCATGTGCGCATCTCCTGTCCGATTATCTCGATCCTGACAAACCAATTGAGCTGCACGGTCACATGCCGAGCTCACGAGCAATCATAGGTATCCGAACAACCGCGGCAGAAACAGGCTGACCGAAGGCACATAGGTCGTTATCAGCAGCACGGCAACCTCGACCAACAGAAATGGCCAAATTGCTCGAACCAATTTCTCGAGTGACACCCGGGCTATCCCGCACGCCACGAACAGACAAAGTCCTACCGGAGGAGTGATAAGCCCGATCATGAGATTCAAAACGACAATCGCCCCCAGCATTACCGGGTTTATCGAGAACACTGCGGTCATCTTCATCAAGATTGGAACAGTGATGATCATGGCGGCAGTGCCCTCCATGAAGGTACCGAAGAAGAGCAGAACGACGTTGATTGCGAGAAGGAGAAGAGCCTGACTTTGAATGTTGTCGGATACGAACGAGGTGATCGTCTGTGGCACCTGGGCGATCGTAAGCATCCAGTTGAACACGCTTGAAGCCGCGATTACCAAGAACACGATCCCGACCGTTTTTGCAGTCGATACAAATATCTCGAAAAGCTTCTTGAGTGTGAGGTTTCGGTAGACGGCAAACCCGACGACAAGTCCATAGACCACGGCGATTCCGGAGGCCTCTGTTGCTGTAACCACGCCACCGAGTATTCCCCCTAGAATGATGAGCGGCATCATGAGGGGAATCAGTGCTGAAACAAACCCTAAGACAATCGCCCGGAGCTTCGGGAGCCCCTCTCTCTTGGGATAGTTCCGTCTCTTAGAAATGGCATACGCGACAGCCATCAATCCTAGCCCCAGGAGAATCCCGGGAACTACTCCCGCAAGAAACAAGGCAGCGACAGAGGTGCCGCTCAGGAGAGAGAAGATAACCATCGGTATGCTTGGCGGTATTATCGGTCCTATGACTGACGAGGAGGCGGTCACTGCCGCGCTGAAATCCGAGTCGTAACCCTCCTTTTTCATCGCAGGAATGAGCATAGAACCGATAGCCGATGTATCTGCAATGGCCGAACCGGTTATCCCCGCAAAAAACATGCTCGTCACGATGTTCACATGGGCCAGACCGCCCTTCATGTGGCCCACCAGAGTATCCGCGAAGTTGACGAGCCTCTTGGTAATACCTCCGGAGTTCATCAGTTCGCCGGCAAGAACGAAGAAAGGTATCGCCATGAACGGGAAGGAATCTAGACCGTTGAACATTCTCTGAGCGACGATGTCGAACGGAATCCCTCCCGTTACGACGAGATAGACCACGGACGCTGCGCCGAGGCTGAATGCAATTGGCACACCGATTAAAAGACAGACAACGAAAATTCCCACACTCAGTAGCATCTATGCCTCTCCCGATTGTGTCCTCTCGGACACCTTTGTGCCGCTCAGGTCCTCGACTATCATGTCGATTGTCCTTCTGAGCGCTTGAAGTGCCATCAACACCCCGCCGGCCGTAACCGAAGCGTAGGGAACTGTCATCGGGAGCAGCAGAGCAGCCGTCGTTTCGCCTTGGGAACCTATGATTTGTCTTATCGAAAGAATGACCAGCAGGACCAAGAATGAAAGCACCACGATGTCGGTTAGGTATCGAAGAATGACTCGTCCCGCGGGTGGCATCGCGTTGGCAACGAAACTGATACCAACGTGTTCGCGGTCCCGGGTCGCGAGGCTCATTCCGAAGAACCCCATCCAAATCATGAGATAGCGCGATGCTTCCTCCGACCACGAGATGGCGTCATTGAGGACGTAGCGGAAAAACACGCTGACGGCGGTGTTCACGACCATGCTGGCAAGCAGCAAGAAGAGAACAATACTCGTGAAGCTATCAATGATGCGGAACAGATATCTAAGAATCCTCAACGCATTCCTCCGATGTGCTTTCGCCTCTCCCTCGAAACGAAGGGCGGAGAAAGCGCTTTCGGCGCCCTCCCCGCTCTGTTTGTCACCCGGTCGCTGTTATTGGCTTTCCTGTTGGTTTTCTTTGACCGCCTGTTGCACCGCATTCATCTCCCCGTTGATCCACGAGGAGTCTATCTGTGTCTTCAGCCAGTCCAGAACAGGAGGTTGTGTCGCATCCTTGAACTGCTGCATCTCCTGCGCATTCGGTACGTAGACCTTCATTCCGTCCGCCTGAAGTTGTGCTATGCCGGTAGCGGAAAGTAGTTGCTGAACACCTCGACTGGTAGCGGAGCTGATTCGCGCCGAGTCGAACACGATGTAACGGAGGTCCGGCGGCAGCGATTCGTAGAACTTGTTGTTGATTACGAACCAGTCCACACCGTAAACGTGTCCGTCCAGGGTCAGATATTTCTGTACCTCGGCGAATTTGGCGAACAGGATCGTAGAGACGGGATTCTCCTCACCGTCGACAACGTGTGTCTGCAGCGAGGTATAGACCTCCGGCCAGGCTATCGGCGTCGGACTCGCGCCCAGACCCTTGACCATCGCGGTGTAGATTGGATCCTCCTGAACCCGGATCTTCAAACCCTTCATATCGGCCGGGCTCTTGATCTCGCGCACACTATTCGTGAAATTTCGGAATCCGACTTCGCCGAACGAGAGGTTTCGCATGCCGGTTTCCTTCAAGAATTCCTCTGAAAGCTTCTGACCGAACGGTCCATCCAACACCTTCCACGCAATATCCGCCGACGGGAACACGTAAGGAATCGAGGTAACCATGGCGGGCTTGAAGAAGTTCGAAATGACCCCCGAGGCAAGTCCGGCTTGAATTGACCCCTGCTTGACCTGATTGACGTATTCCTTCTCGCCACCAAGCGCTCCTGCCCCATAGATCTCAACGTGAATTCGACCATTGCTCCTGGCATTGACCAGATTCGCGAAGGTCAGTGCCTGGTCCTCTTTCCGCGAGGTGTACGGATTCGTCGAATCGGCATGCGCCAGTTTCAGAATAATCGCGCCCGGTGCCGCCTTTTTCGTCGGCTCCGGCGGCGGCTTTGGCGCTTCTTGTTTACCGTTTGCCATCGCCATAGTCGCCGTCATTACCAACGCGACGATGATTGCGAAGATTTTTTTCATCTTCAGCCTCCTCGAATATTTCTGCATGTGAAGCAACGCTTCACTGTCGCCCGATTGGTTGGCACGCAGCCCTCGGGACCGCGCTCCGGCATTGCCGGGACACCCAGGTCATGCAGGTGCTTGTCTCCCGGCCCCGTCATTGGTTCTGTGGCTGCTCAGCTGCGGCGAATAGATCCACACGAACCGCAGGACCTCGTCTCCGGTGTTCAGAATCTTGTGCTCTCCTCCGGGCGGGTTGTAGACGCAAACACCCGGTTCGATCGGAATCTCTTCGTCCTCGGTCACAAAGACCCCCCGACCCGAAAGAAAGAGCATCACCTCTTCTTCGTTCTCGTGTTTGTGCGCCGGGACCATGCTGCCCGGTGCCGTCTCATTCATGCCGACTGCCAGGTTTTTTGCTCCGACGGTCTTCTCGGACACCAGCACCCACGATGTCCTCGGGGGATCGCGTCTCACTCCCTTCACGTCTTTCATATGTATGGCTATCGTCTTGGACATTGTTCTCTCCCCTATCTGATGAGTATCCCGCCGTTTACGTCCAAGGTCACTCCTGTGACCCAGTCGGACAGGCTCGACGCGAGATAGAGTACGGTCTGCGCCACGTCGGTCGGCAGCCCGTCCTTCTTCACCGCTCTCCCGGCATTCCATGTGGCAAATACCTCCGACGATGCCTGTTTCGTTAGCTCCGTCAAAATGGGACCCGGTGCCACCGAGTTTACGTAAATGCCGTTCTGCCCCTGTTCACGAGCAAGCGTCTGAGTCAGCCCGATGACCCCGGCTTTCGACGCGGCATAGTTGACCCCCACACCCGGCCTACCAGTTCTGCCCCCCAGTGATGCAATATTCACTATCTTGCCTCTACCCTGTTTCTTCATGTAGGGCACCGCTGCCTTGCAGGTAATGAAGGTTCCGGTCAGGTTGACCTTGATAATGTTCTCGAAATCTTCGAGACTCATCTCGTCGATCGGGAGGTGCTTCATAATTCCGGCGCTGTTCACGAGAACGTCGACAGAACCCAATCGTCGTGCTGTCTCCGCCATGGCCGCCTCGACTTCCTCGACGGACGTCACATCGACTCGAAAGAACAGCGCCCTCTCGCCGGTGGAATCGAGGCGTTCGGCCAGCGCGCTGCCGGTGTCTTCGGCAAGATCGAACAGGGACACACACGCCCCGGCAGAATAGAGGAGCTCGGCTATCGCCTTCCCCAAACCACGGGAAGCACCGGTGACCACACAGGACTTGTCCTTCAGACCGAAGTCTATTGCGCTCACTTCTTCTCTCCCTCCACCTTTCCTGTCTGCGTTTGCGCGGACGTGATCAACTGGTCGGCCTCAAGACCCAGCTCCTTCTGCAGGCGCTGAAGCGCCTGGTGTACCTCAGGGTCGATTTCCACTCCTTCTGAGGCTGCACACTTCTCCCTTTCCGCCTCGATCTCGCCGGGCAAGTAGATCCGCGAAGTCGATCCCGCTTTCTCCGAGCTCCGGATGCTGCCGATGTGCTCACCCAGCAGCCGACGGAAGCTATCCAACGGCATGAACCTGGTAACGTCGATCGCGAGAGCCATGACTCCTACTCCAGTGGGACTCAAAGGCCGATGAAATGTGCTCACCGCACGCGAGAACTTGGAACCTGACAGCAGGCCTGCAATGAGATCAACGAAGAAAGCCATTCCATATCCTTTTGGGCCACCGACGGGCAGAAGCGTTCCCTCCATGGCAGCCCCCGGATCTTCGGTCGGCTCGCCGTGAGCGTCCAAAGCCCAGCCCGCTGGAATTGGTTGCTTCATTCTCACCGCGCGGCGTATCTTCCCACGTGCAACCACGCTTGTAGACATGTCAAGCACAACCGAGAAATCGGGTTCTCCGGGAGCAGCGATCGAGAACGGGTTCGTTCCAAAGAAAGGTTCGGCGCCGCCCCACGGTGCCATCGAAGGCGCGCTATTACACGAACAGACCCCGATCATTCCCTCGTCGGCCGCCATGAGCGTGTAGAAGGCGAGCAGCCCAATATGGTTCGTGTTTCTCACGAGCGAGACGCCTGTGCCGTAGGTGTGTGCTTTGTCGATGGCCTTCCGCATCGCGTCAGCGGCAGCGACTTGGCCGAGCCCGTTTCCTCCGTCAATATGGGTGGTCGACCCTTCATCCGAAATCACCGTCAATTTGGTCGGTACCTCAAGCAGACCCCCTTTGATGCGTTGCGCAATCATCGGGAGGAAATTGACCCCATGCGTTGGTATTCCGCGCATTTCGGCCTTGATCAGACTCTCAGCCACGAGTTGTCCTTCGTCCCGGGGAACACCGACCTCGGCAAGAATAGATGTCGCAATCGACCTCAATTCTTCGGCGGAGATTTTCACGCATCCCCCTCCATGAGACCGAGAGCTTCGAACACCTTGTCGAGATGGTTCAACTCAACGCTGCTTGTCCCCGACGCGAGGGCGGCGGCCTTCCCTTCTTCTTTCTCGACTCGACCGAGCGAAGCCGCCAGAACTTCCCGACCCCTTTCCGCGGGAACGATCACAATCCCGTCGTCGTCGCCTAGTATGATATCTCCTGGACGTACAAGCACGTCGCCGAAGAAAATCGGATGATTCACAGTACCGAGGGTATCCTTGACTGTGCCCCGCATGCACGTTCCACGACAGAAGACCGGGAAGCCCATGGCGACGATCTCTTCGCTGTCTCGCACGCAGCCGTCTATCGCCAGCCCGGCCACTCCTTTTGCCATTGCCGAGGTCGCCATGAGCTCGCCCCAGTAGCCGGCCTCATAGTAACCTTCGACCGAGGCAACGATAACATCACCCTCACACGCGATCTGCAGTGCCTTATGCAGCATGAGGTTGTCCTTCGGGTGGCATTGAACGGTGAGGGCGCTCCCGATCAAATGCAGACCTTTTGCCAACGGCTTTATTGCCGGGTCGACAGAGCCAACTCGGCCGGCCGCTTCATACACTGTTGCAGCACCAAGTTTCGCGAAATCGGTCACGGTTTTTCTATCGGGTCGTGATATTCTCGTGTAGACGTGCGTCATGACGTGACTCCCTCTCTGTCCACCGTAAGTTCGGTAATGAAAACGCCTGCTTTTTGAAGATGGAGCTTCATGTTGGTCTCGGCGAGATCGGCGTCACCTACCGCGATTGCATCAAGTATGGCGGTATGCTCTGCGAGGATGTCGTGGAAACGACGGCTAGTGAAATGCCGTTTATAGCAGTTGCGTATTCGGGATATTCGCTCAATCAGTCCGGAATACATGTCGATCAACAGGGCATTTCCCAATGTCCTCACAATCAATAGGTGGACATCCTCCCAGGTGCCCCATTCATCGATAATCTCCTCTTCACTGCAATCACGATCCAGCATCGCACGGTCTTTTTCGAGCTCGCTCAGCAGCTGCGAATTGCCGCCCTGGAGAGCCGCATGCCGGGCTGCAGCGGACTCGATTATTTCTCTCATCTGGAAGACGTCACCGATTTCCCGCAGCGTAATATGTGAAACAGCCGAACCGCGCGAAGCGATACTCTCCACCAATCCGTCCCTTTCCAGTTCTCGGAGGGCCTCTCGAACCGGTGTTTTGCTGACTCCGAGTGAAAGCGCCAGCTCTGCTTCGTTGATGGGGCAACCGGGCGGCAGCTCGAGCTTTATGATCTTCTTCTTGAGGGCTTCGTAAACCATGGATGTTTTGCTTTGAACCATCTCCGCCGGGATTCCCTGCCCATCAGGATTCGAATCGAATTATAATCCCAGTATAATATGGATATCTCGCCTGTCAAGTTTTTTCTGCGTGGCCGACGCTTCGCGAGTGTCTACCAGTTACGACGTTGGTAATCTGAAAATCGAAATCGATTTACCGCAACATTGTCGACCGGACGCCCTCGCCCATTTTGTGCTTCCCCGATCATCCCGCATTGAGACAGACGCTTGACACGGATATACTTCAAGTATATTATGATTATTACCATTGGATAGTGAATTCGCTCGATGAACCGGCGCTCCCGCCAGCGACAAGCCTCAAGCGAAGAGCCGATTCCTATCCCCGAACGATGTCTCCGTGAGCGGCGCGGCAGGTTTCGTCGGATTTCCCGCGCGAAAGATGTGTAATCCGGCACACCTGGAAGATCCGATTCTGGAGTGCGTGAGAGTTCATTCACTGGAGCTGCGGCAGTGTTGCCGACAGAAACAATGGTAGAAGGAGTAGATGCCACAATGAGTGAGTGGAAGTTTCCGCCATCCGGCGGACATATGGAAAGACCATCGAAGATCTACTATCAGACGATGACGAAGAAAGATGTCGAAGAGCGCCTGAAGGTCAACGATATTCTCCTGATTCCCTTCGGATCGACGGAGAACCACGGCGACGCTCAGCCATTCGGTGAAGACGTCTTCATCGTGTCGAGGATGTGCGAAATGATCGCTCAGAAAACCGGATGCACTGTGGCAGAACCGCTCTGGTACGCGTCACACCCCTTCGCGCACCTTGGGCAGACAGGCACGGTTCCTATCCCCGACGACATCACCTCGGCCATGGTGCGACATATCGTTTCGGGATATTGGAACGCGGGTTTTCGCAAGCAAATACTCATGAGCAGCCACGGGCAGGAATACATTATTCCGTCGGCCATACAAGAGTGGGCGAAGAAATATCAAGTTCCTGCAGTGATCATTTTCCTCGATGTGATGAAAATCATGGGCGACGCGCTGAAGGACAAGGCGCATGGAGGTCCTTTCGAGACTCCGTTTCGGCATGGTGATGAGGCCGAGAACTCAATCTGCCTAGCGCTGTTCCCGGAGTTCGTGCAGATGGAGAACTGCGTCGACACCAAGACGTGGGGCTTCCTCCCGGAAGGGCACATCGACAAGGGCGGAGACATCTACAACTACCCCATCCCCGGTCAGAGCCACGTCGGAGGAGGCGGAGTGGAGTTCGCTCTTTACCCGGAAGGTGTGCTCGGTAAACCATCACTCGCGAAGGCCGAGAAGGCTCACCAGGCCATCGAGAATTACCTGAACTACGTCGTGAAGCTGCACGACGATATCCGCGAGAAGTTCCCTCCGGGAGTCTTGCCGGAGGCGAAGTACATGACGCAGAGAAGCCAAGAGGAGATCGACCTTCTCCTCAAGGGGCCCGACAGGGGCGGCAGGCACATCTACACTGTCGCATGGCCCTCTTGACGGCTCTGGCGTTGAAGCAAGCACGGGCTAACGCTCGATAGGACGGCGCCCTGCCCGTGCTCGCGATTGTCAATCAGACTATCGAGTCTGCAGACCCGTCCATTTCAACATCGTTTCGTCGCTGCGCATCTCAACGACTATGAGGATCCCCAGGGTAATGGCTTCGTATTGATACCGAGGTTAATTGCGCTTTTCGTCTTACATGGGCGGATGCGTGCAACCGGGAGCCACATAGTCTTCCCGATAGACGGTCCTGAAATCCTGTTGGGAGCACTGCTGCATCTTTCCGAACCGAAAGTCCCATGATCGCGGGAAGCGCCAATGCAGGCGTGGACAGCCGCCTGATCTCGCCGGCGGTCGACGAGAATCCACGTAGACATCGTCTCGTATCGTTTTTTGCTCGCCATTGTCGGACGACTCTTCATTCTATCCTCCCCGGTTCAAAAAAGGACCGGCGGCAATACCGCCCATCCTTCCCGCTCGCCCGTCTTGCCTTCTGTCTGACCGTCAACCTGCGGCGGATCGGAACGAGAAGACGGCCGCCTCGTAGGGGGCAAGAAGCGCCTGTCTCTTTCCACCCTGCTCGCCGCTTCGCCGATTGGTGCCCAGAAGCACTGTCCCGTTCTCGACGGTCCCCGGTTTCAGCCGTACTGTCCGAGCTGAAAAGTTGAGAAGCACGAGGCACTCCTCGCCGGGAACCCGTCGTCGGTAGCCGATTACGGGAGCCTCCAGATCGAGAAAGACTATTTCTCCATGCCGAAGGCATTCGCTCTCCCGGCGCAGGTGCAGCAGCGAACGGTACCAGGAGAGCAAGGAGGAAGGATCGTTGCGCTCGTCGGCAACGTTTACTTCCGGGTAGTCGACGTTTACCGGGAGCCACGGTTCGACATGAGAGAATCCGGAATACGGCTCCTCCGACCACTGCATCGGGGTGCGGCAGGGGTCACGCCCCTTGTGAAACGGCCAATACTTCTTTCCGAGAGGATCGACGATCTGCGACCGCTTGATCGGACCATCCCGTATTCCGATCTCCTCTCCATAATAGAGGAAGGGCGTCCCCCGAAGTGTGAGCAACAGGGCGGCAAGGAGTTTCTCCCGTTCGAATGCGCGGCGCCGCTCTCGCTTCGCCGCCAGACGACTGCTTGCCCTCGATCCGTCGTGATTCGAAAGGACGTTGCAGGCCGACGCTCCCTCAGGAATCTGAGCGTACCATCGTCTGAGACAGCGACCGATGGCCTCTGCGTTGAAGCTTTGGTAACAAAGCGAAAAATCGAAGGAGAGGTGGAGCTCGTCGGCCTCACCGAGGTAGGCGGCCGAGACCGCAGGGTCCCCGGGCTCCGGGCTGTAGACTTCACCGACCGACATGGCATCGTAGGAATCGAGAAGCTTGCGAAGCTCTCGCAGGATCTCGTGAGTCTCTGGCTGGTTTCGGTCGTAGCGATGCTCCTGCAGATCGTAAGGCCTTATCGTAGGTCCGAACGCAAAAGGGTTACTGCGCAACTGCTCATCCTTCACGATGAAGTTGATGACATCGAGCCGGAAACCGTCGACACCCATCTCGAGCCAGTAGCGCATCTCATCGAAAGCGGCGCGCCGCATCTCTGGGTTTCGCCAATTCAGGTCCGGTTGTTCCTTCAGAAAGGAGTGAAGATAATACTGACCGGTTGCCGCATCCCACTCCCAGGCACGGCCGCCGAAAGTCGCAAGCCAGTTGTTCGGGGGCCTACCGTTGACCCCATCGTGCCAGATGTACCAGTCGCGCTTCGGGTTCCGCCGGGATGAGCGCGCCTCCTCGAACCATGGATGCAAATCCGAGGTATGGTTGAGCACCATATCCATGAGGACGCGGATTCCACGGTTGTGGGCCTCACGAAGGAGATGCTTGAAATCCTCGAGAGTGCCGAAGACTGGATCGATCTCCCGGTAGTTGCTGATGTCGTATCCAAAATCGCGCATGGGAGACCGGTAGACGGGCGACAGCCACACGGTATCTACCCCGAGCCACTGCAGATAATCGAGCCGTTGTGCTATTCCCGGCAGATCCCCGACTCCGTCTCCGTTTGTGTCTTGAAAGCTCCGTGGGTAGATCTGATAGACCACCGCGTCTTTCCACCAGTCGGTCGGTTCTTTCACCTGCGCTCCTCCTCCAACAGCCGATCATGGCCCGATATCTCACGCCTCTTCGAAGACTCCTTTCTCGCGGATCTTGATCACTTTGTCCCAATCGAATATGCGACCGTTCATTGTGATGTAAACACCGTGAGCCAGAAGCTGGACGGCGGCAATGCTGCATCCGAGGTTGAACACGGCGTCCGAGCCGCTGACAGCATACGGGATCATGGCTCCGGTGAGCACGATGGTCTTTTCCAGCCGTGCCTCGCCGAGGATGCGAGCCGTCTCGACCATAGTGTCGGTACCATGGGTAATTACGATCCGCTCCTCCTCGGCCTCCTTGCACGATGTGAGGATCTTCTGCCGGTTCGAGGAGCGCATCTCGAGGCTGTCAACGAGCTGGTTTATCTCGAGCTCCACGGGAAGCGTACAACGCACGGACTTCAGGATTTCCGGCAGATGGCTGTCCTTGAAGCCGAGGGTTCCACGGATCTCGTCGTAGTGCTTGTCGAAGGTTCCGCCCGTGATGATAATTCGAAGCTTCATTCTTCCGCCGCCTGACAAAAACGGCCGTGCGGAGAACTCCGCACGGCCCGCTGTTTTCGTCCTCTTCGACCGTCCGTGCCCTACTTGGGCAGAAGGATGAACTCGACCCGTCGATTCTGCCAGCGAAGTTCAACGTTGTGCGGGTCGACCAGGGGATGCAGCCCCCCGAAATGCTTCGCCACCACGCGGTCCGCGGCGAGCCCCATGTTGACGAGGGCGTCACGCACCGTCTCCGAGCGGTTCCTCGAAAGAGGGATGATAATCGACTCTTCACGGGTGTACTGCGGGGTTCCGGGCTTGTAAATCTCCATCGAGTATCCATCCACCTCGAGGTCGTAGGAGCTGTATTGCTGCAGCAGCGAAGCCACCTTGTGCAGTATCTGCATATTCTCGGCACCCTGTTGGGCGCTTCGAGAATCGAGAGCGTACTTGTAGACCCCGAAGAGAACGTTCGGTACGAGCATCTGGATCTTGCCGTCGGCGCGCATCTTTCCAATCACTTCGATAGGAACGTGTGCCGTGACGGTGGTGGCGTTGCCGACGCTGTCGGTTGCCGTCATTCGAACTCCGAAGGGATAGCTCGAGACTTCCGTCGGTGCCTTGCCGGGAAGCGGGAGCGTTCCTTTCCAGGTGAGCTGCTGCGACGGGGGGTTGCCCTGGCCCGAGTAACTCTTCAAGAGGGAGCCGTCCGGGTTCAGGATATCGATGCCCCACCTCGCAATCGGGTCAGCATCCTTGACATCAACCGTTGCCGAAACGCTACCGTCAATGCCGTTGCTCGAGACGTAGAATCCGTTGGGAGACGCATTCGCTGTGACCGTCGGAGGCTTGGTGTCGAGCTGGAAGTTGTTCGAAACGGCCTGTCCGGTGATGCCGTTCGTGTAGTTGACCGTCAGACGCAACGTGTATGTGCCGTCGGGCGCCATGACGTTGCCGCCCGATTGCTGTCCGACCACACCGTTCCATCTGAACTCAGTGGGGAGGGCGCCGGTACCGGGGTAGTCCGAGACGACATTGCCGTTCGAGTCGAGCACGGCTATGTCCCATTTCGCGATTCCGGCGTTGGAGGTCGTGTTGACCGTCGCTGAAAGCACATCGGCGGTGCCGTCACCGTTCGGCGAGAAGGCCGGGGCCGCCACGATTTTGGTCGAGATCTCTTTGCTGATGAGGGTGATGTTCACCGGCTGCGCTTTGGCACTGTTGCCGGCCCGGTCGGTGAAGGTCAAATCGAGCTTGTAGACCCCGTCGGGGGCCGATTCGACCTGTGGAACGGATTTGTCGAGCGTCACCTTCTGGAGCGACATCGGCTGCGTGGTCGTGAGCAACTGCTGACCGTGAGCGTCCGCAAGGGAACCTTCCCAGGTCACAGGCTCGTTCGACGTGAAGGAGATAACCTCCGTGTTCTTCGAATCACTGCTGTTCGGAGTGAAAATCGGCGTGCTTGCGGTTACCTCCACCTTCGGCGGCGTGGTGTCGATCGTGAGGGGAGCCGTCGTCTCCGAAGAGATTCCGTCCTCCATCGTAACTGCGAATCGAACCTTGTACTCACCTTGGGGTGCAGGGTTTCCCGACCGATCTTTACCGTCCCAGGTGAGACTCTGCGGAGGATCTCCCGCCCCCTGATTCTCGGCGAGAACACTACCGCTACCCGAAAGGAGCGCCATCTTCCAGCTCTCAACCGGTACACTGCCGGAAACCGAGAACGACGCGGTGCTGGAATCCTTTATTCCGTCGCCGTTCGGCGAGAAATAGGGGTTCGTGAACGACACGCCGAGCGTAGGCGGAGTCGTGTCTATGACCAAGGGAGTCCGGGAGGTCTCTACGTTTCCGTTTTGGAACGTCGCCTTCAAGACGACCATATAGCTGCCGTCCGGCAGAACGTTGCCCCGCGTGTCGGTGCCGTCGAACGGAACAGATCCGGGAAACTCGCCCTTGCCGTTGATCTGCCGCATAGTGGCGCCGGAGGAATTGTCGAGCGCGAGCGACCAGCTGCCGATCGGCTCGGTTGTGTTGGCAGTCAGCCGGATGGAGGTGGTGTCTTTTACGCCGTCGCCGTTGGGCGAGATGTAGGGATTGCTGAGCGACACACTGACGGGGGTCTTCTCAGTGTTGACCGTGATGCCGGTAATCTGATAGTCCTTCGACTTGTTGCCCGCCTGGTCAACGCCCGAGAGCGTGTAGGTGTAGGTGCCGTCCGGGACCACCTGGCCGCTGTCGTCCTTCCCGTCCCACGCGAAGCTCTTCGGAGCCGTGTTCTCCCACTTGACGGTTCGTACGACCTTCCCGTTCGAGTCGGCGAAGGTGCCCGTCCATTGCTGCTCACTCGTCCCGTCGGTCTGGTCGATCTGCAGAGTGTCCATGTTGCCGTCGCCGTTGGGCGAGAAGAGAAGCCCGTTGGGGGCGCTGATGGAGACCGTGGGGGGCTTCGTGTCGACGATGAAGTCGCTCAACTCCGCAGTCTGCTTGTTTTGATTGGAGTCGACAACGTAGAGCTTGGCCTTGTACGTTCCATCGGGAACGATCTGCCCGCTGTCGTTTTTCCCGTCCCATGTTATGGTCTTTGTCAGGGTGAAGCTCTTGTAGCCGGTGAAGATCTTCACGAACCAATTGAGATCGGATTTTTCGGTCTGTTGGACCGTTCGAACGACGGTTCCGCTCGGATTTTCGATCGTCAAACCGTATTCCGGAACAAATCCCTTATCGCTCTTGACCCGCAGAGTGACGCTGAAGGACAGGTCCGCCGTATCCTTCACCCCGTCGCCGTTCGGTGAAAGGTACTGGGGACCGGAGGTTTGTATCTGGATTTGAGGGGCCTCTTTGTTCCCTGCTGCAAATACTGCAGCTGATACTATGCAGACGAAAACAACTGCTACCGAAAAAATTTTTTGCTTCTGTGTCATTATGTCCTCCAAAAGGCGGGCTAATGTCTCCGTTTTCCATTATACCGCCGTTGGAAAGAGACATCAACAACATTGAAGCGGTGAAGAGCATCACGAAAGATGAAAATGAGTGAAAATCCGGGCTACGATCCGCCTTGCGCCTGAGAACCGAGAAGAGCTCGGAACGAGTCCCCGTTCGCGATGTGGGCGCCCGTGAGCAGGTCCGCGATCGTCTGGGCAACATCTGAGAACCCTTCACGAATCCCGAGTCGCGCTCCCTGCATCCCTTTTCGATAGACGAGTAGGGGAACATGTTCCCGAGTGTGGTCGGTACCACGGAACGTCGGATCACAGCCGTGGTCGGCGGTGACGAGAAGAATATCCCCCGGGTCAAGGAGCTCCATCATTTCGCTCAGGCGGCTATCGATCTCGGCGACCGCGTCGCAATACCCCTTCGGATCCCTGCGGTGGCCGTAGATCATGTCGGTGTCGACGAGGTTGACGAAGATGAGCTCGTCGGCGGGCCGAACGGCGGGGCTCTTCTTTTCACCGAGCAGCTCCACAGTTCTGTTGAGGCAGAGAGTATTCCCCTTGTCGTGATAGCTTGCCGAGATCCCCTTTTCGTTGAAGATATCGCCAATTTTCCCCACCGCGACCGTATTCGCGCCATGGGAGCTCAAGTGGTCGAGGATGCTCGGGCCTGTGAGCTCGATGCTGAAATCCCGGCGACCGGCGGTCCGAGTGAACTCCCCCGTCTTCCCGACGAACGGGCGCGCTATGACCCTCCCGACCTGGTAGGAATCACAGAGCCGGCGCGCAATCTCGCAATAGCGGTAGAGCTCGTCGGTGGGAATGATTTCCTCGTGGGCGGCAATCTGAAAGACGGAATCACTCGAGGTATAGCAGATTGGCTTTCCGGTGCGGAGGTGCTCCTCACCGAGCTCCTCGATAATTGCCGTACCGGAGGCAGCCTTGTTGCCGATGATCTTTCTGCCGATAGCCTTTTCGAACTCGGAAACGAGCTCCGGGGGAAAGGAGGGATACTCCGCTGGAAAGGTGTGAAAAGGTCGGTCGAGCACAATTCCGGCTATCTCCCAATGGCCGGTCGTGGTGTCCTTGCCCGGGGAGCGTTCCCGCATCACTCCCCAGCTCGCAAGGGGAGCCTCGACGGGCTCGCAGCCCGGCAGCGTGAACCCGAGCAGCAGGCCGGCGTTGCCCAATCCGAGTTTCTTCAGCGTGGGCCATTTCGGGCCTTCGACGTGCTCGCATATGTGGAGCGCGGTATTCGATCCATCGTCGCCGTAGGCGGCGGCGTCGGGAAGGGCTCCGATACCGAAGCTGTCGATTACCAGAATTGTCACTCGCATTCTTTACTCGATTTTCGTGTAGATGAGCGGAAATGTCTCGGGCCTCTTCGCTTCGATACTGATTGCCGCTGTGAACCGCTCGATGGATTCCTCGAGGTTCGCCTGGTCGTTGACGTAGAACCGAGCAAGCACCTCTCCGGATTGGACTGAATCTCCGATACGCCGCTCGAGCCATATCCCGACCGCGGGGTCGATCGGTTGCTCCTTCGTGAGCCTGCCGGCACCGAGCAGCAGGGCGGAGATTCCGATCGATTCGGTATCCATCGCCGTGATATAGCCGTCCGTCTTTGCGCGCGCTTCCACGAGCTCACCGGCCTGAGGCAGTCGCTTCACATCCTCGCAGACCTTCCCGTCGCCCCCTTGAGCTTCGATCATCTTCCGGAGACGGTCCAGCCCATCGCCGCTTGACAGCGCCTGGTCGAGTCTCGCCATCGCCTCGTCCTCGCTGCTGCAGATCTCAGAGGCGATAAGCATCTGGGCGGCAAGCGCAAAGGCAACCGTCTTGAGGTCACCTGGGTGATCGCCGCGCAGAATCTCAACGGCCTCCTGAACTTCGATCGCGTTGCCGATCGCATTGCCGAGGGGTTGATTCATGTCGGTCACGAGCGCAAGGGTTCTGCGGCCGGCACGTTTCCCGATATCGACCATCACCTCGGCGAGTCGTCTCGCGTCCCCGGACCTCTTCATGAAGGCGCCGCTGCCGGTCTTCACGTCGAGCACGATGGCGTCGCTGCCGGAGGCAAGCTTCTTGCTCATGATACTGCTTGCAATCAGCGAAACGTTGTCGACCGTGCCGGTTACGTCACGCAGAGAGTACAGCTTCTTGTCCGCCGGAACGAGATTCGCAGTCTGGCCGATTACCGATACTCCGCACTCGGTGACAATCCGAATGAAGTCGTTCATGGATTGATTGACCGAGAAACCGGGAATGGACTCGAGCTTGTCGAGGGTACCACCGGTGTGCCCCAGTCCGCGTCCGGACATCTTTGCGACCTTTCCACCGCAGGCCGCAACCAGCGGAGCGACGATCAGCGTTGTGGTGTCGGCTACTCCGCCGGTACTGTGTTTGTCGACTTTGATGCCGGGAATCCGCGACAGATCTATCTGGTCGCCGGACGCGGCCATGGACAGGGTAAGGTCGACGGTCTCCTGATCGTCCATTCCTCGGAACCAGATTGCCATCAAGAGCGCCGCGATCTGATAATCAGGCAGCGCGCCCTTCACGTACTCGCCGACGAAGTAGTCGATCTCTTCGCGATCGAGTCGCCCGCCGCCGCGTTTCTTCAGTATTATGTCGGTGATGTGCATGCGTGGTTACAATAGTATGGAACGGGAGCGACGTGCAAGAACGGTTCGCTCATCTCGCTTTCAACTTGACTTTGACGCCTCGATGACCTAGTATTTTCGCCGACCGACGCGCCCAGCCCTGCGGCGCACGGTCTATTGAGCAATCGAAGGGGGTTTTCAATGCGTCGCAGGATATTCGGCGTGGCCGTCGCCTTGGCAATGCTGCTTTCGGCAGGCATGGTCGCAGCGCAGGCTTCGAGCCCGTTCTCCTTTTCGATTACCGGCCTCAGGACCTATTGGTGGGGCATCGTACCGACCGGCCTCGATCTCAAGCTCGATTACCGTCTCCCGTCGATCGTTTCCGGCCTCGATACTATCGCCGAGATGACCGCCGGCGCGGGGTACGAGAAGGAGACCTTCTTTCGGGACGCGAACGGCAATCCGATAACCTACCCGAACTACGCAACTGCTCTTACCGGTTCCGCCAACCCGAACGAATCGGTCTACGATCGCGCGCAGGCAATCAGCGATCTCGGTTTGAGACAGGGAATCATCTACAACCCGGCATTGAGCCGCAACCTGATCGAAGGGTTCCTGTTCTACCGCTTTCACTACGACCACTACTTCGCCGAACCGGGGTCAGCGGGCGGGCTCATTTTCAGCTCACCCTTCCCGGACCGCAACCAGATTCTCTCCAACTCATTCATGGGCGGCCTCGACTACGATACCCTTCAGTACGACAAGCTGCACAAGACCTACCAGGGAATCTATGCGGAGACATCCCTCGAATGGGCGCCGGGGTTCCTGTTCAACAACCTCGGCGGGGCAGACTTCGTCCGTTGGAATTTCAACGGCAAGGTCTTCAAGACCCTCTACACCTCGACCACTGCGAAGGGGATGAACAACTTCAGCCTCTACGCCGGCGAGTTCTTCTCGGCGGACTACGCAACCGGTAGCTCGGTGCCCATCTACGTCCAGCAGACCTTCGGCGGACGCACCCTTCGTTTCGGGCTCGGCGGCGACGCGGTGCGCGGTTTCGAGGTTGCGGCCTGGGACACGAAGCTCAAAATGGTCAACAGCCTCGAAATTCGCGCGCTCGGCCCGGCAATCCTTCTTCCGAGCATCGTGCCGGGGCTCTACGCTTTCTTCGACGCCGGCTATTTCAACGGCTACTACGGCGCTCCGGCACCGGCGACCTCGAGCGGGTTTCTTGCTTCGACCGGCGTCGGCGTCTACCTGGTCAGCCTCGATCTCGCCGACGTCACGGCGCTCATAGCGTTCCCTGTTTACGGGCAACGGATCGACAAGGCTCCCTACAATATCTCCTTTCACTTTAGCCTGCACTTCTAGGATCGACCGGGTCCGCCGGCCTCCGGCGGATTCCGGCGCCCCGATAGCGTGTTCGAAACGGCTCTAGTCCAGCCTGGCGGTTCGACGGTTGTCGGAGAGTGAGCTCGTGATGTACTTGCGGTCGAGGTCGAGACGCTTGACCAGCGAGACGAACTGCTCCTCTCGAAGGAGGTTTTGCTCGACGAAGAGGTAGAGCAGGGCCTTCTCTGCGAGACAACCGACCTTCAAGGCGTTGAGATAGATACGGCTTGAGGTTCCCTGCCCAGCGAGCTCGCGCATCTGTTCGCCGAGCGCCGAGCGCTCCGGCTCGTCCTTGAGAAACGTCAGTTCCCTCTCCAGGGGCTTCGTGTCGCCGGCTGCGCAGCGGTCGCCGAGCGGTTTCAGTACGAGAAAGGTGTACTCCTTGCCAGGAAGATAGTGGTGGCGGTCGCAGCGAGTGCAGTAATTCGGCACCTTCGGATCGTCGATCTGGCGGTCGCCGCCGATGACGATCAGCGGATCGAAATAGAGAGCGGGACACTCCTCTCCGGCGACACGGTAGTAGCGGTAGGTGTAGAAGGAGTCGTCGAGGCAATCGTCGTGCTCACAGTACGCGGTGAGTGGAAAGACGTCCGTGGCAGTTTCGAGCAGGAAACGCGCCGTCGGATTGAAGATGTCCTTGCGGAAATTCAGTATCAGGGTCGGAAAGATGAAGATGACGCCGCGCTCCTCAGAGGCCGTCCGTACCACGTAGGCCAGCCGCTCGTCGTAGAACGTTGCTTCGTCGATTATCCAGGTTCCGCAATCACGGTTGGTATCGAGCAGCTTCTCGAACTCGAAGGAGTCTTTTATGACCGCCATCTGGTCACCGCACCGCTCGTAGCCGCCGCGGTAGGCGAGCGCGTCGGGCGGATACTCACTGAAGCGCCTCGCGTCGAGGGCAGATCGTACGAAGAAGACCTTCCTGCGGTCCGATCCTGCAGTTGTCGTCTCACGGGCGACCTTGACCGTCTTTCTTCGCGCAACGAGAGAGTCCCGCCATACTCGTGCGGAGTATTCGGTCTTCCCCGAACCCATCGGACCGATGACGAGGATCCGGCGCGCCGGCCGGTTGAAATCGAAGTGGTTGAATGAGTGGTGTACAACGAGCGAAGGGAATCCGAGACTCTTGAGAAAGCTCAGAGTGTCGGGATCTCTCGGGATTTCGGCCATCGGCGTGCCTCCGCAGCGATTGTGCCGGAATCCGAGGCGCGAATCAACAAGAGCACCGCAGGGGCTACCGGCTGCCACGAACGGAGCCGCTCGGCCGAGACCGATTGACGAGAGCCGACCAACGCTGGTAGCCTGACTCAATGACCATGCTCATCGTGCAGAGGATTGCGGTCGTTGTCGTGCTCCTGCTGCTCGTTTTCAACATGACCCAACGGGGTCACCTTCATCACGGAGAGAAAAAGCGGTTTGCGAGCCTCTACCTCGGCGGTCTCGCCCTTGCCTTCTACGCGATGACCTTCGTATTCGTTCGTGCCGGCATCCCGACTGCCTATCTTCTGCTGGTGCTCGCCGCCGAAGGTTTGATCTCCTTTCGCTATCGGAAGCGTATCTTCATCTTCCATACCCGATGCCACGCCTGCGGCGAGAGACTTCCCTATCGTCAGGTGCTCTTCGTCGATCTTCCGTTGTGCGAGCAATGCGCACGCGAGATGCACGCAGTTGTTGAGCCCGACGAGATCAGCACCGCTCCCCGCAAGGTGGAAGACGTGGATTGGGAAGAGTGGGTGCCGAACGAAACCGCGGTGCTCTGTTTCATACGCGATGAGAACCGATTGTTGCTCATCGAGAAGCAGCGCGGCCTCGGTGCGGGAAAGATCAACGGACCGGGAGGACGGGTCGAGGTCGACGAAACCCCGGTTGCAGCGGCAGCCAGGGAGGTCAAGGAGGAGGTCCATCTCGAGCCGGTCGGCGTCTCCCAGCGGGCTGAGCTCTGCTTCATCTTCACCGACGGCTACTCACTTCGCTGTTTCGTCTTCCTTGCGGAGGGATTCACGGGCGAGCCAAGGGAAT
This sequence comes from uncultured Spirochaetales bacterium, assembly GCA_964506755.1. GTDB lineage: Bacteria > Spirochaetota > Spirochaetia > DAHUYW01 > DAHUYW01 > CAZDMH01. The sequence goes on along the minus strand of CAZDMH010000013.1, from coordinate 73,186 downwards.
CCCCCGAGGCAATTCCGTTCTGGTGCAAGATCGACGAAATTCCCTACGAAAAAATGTGGGCGGACGACCGACTCTGGCTCCCGCGAGTGCTTGCTGGAGACTACGTCATAGGACGGTTCATCTTCGACGGTGACAACATGCTCAGCTCGGATGTTATCGCGCAATAGCAGCCACAGACAATGATGCAACAACCGACTCACCTGCTCAGATCGTCGTTCGGTCGATATCGACCGGTCATCCGTTCGTTCTTCTCAAATGTCGGGAAAAGCCATCTCATCTTTCCAGCCGCATTTCTCACTGCGTCGGCCATCGGATCCGTTAACCTTGGCCTGATTTTCTACGTCCGCATGACCTACGGCTTCTCGCCGGCCACCGTCGGATGGTTTGCGGCGAGCTATTCGTTCTGGTACTTCCTCGGCTGCATCTTCCTGCGTCCACTCAGCCAGCGGCTGCGACCCCGATATTCACTGATGATTGCAACCGGGAGCATGGGGGCGATCATGCTTACGCTCCTGCTCATCGGGCACGCCGGCGTCGCGTTCGTCCTCTACTCGCTGTTCGGACTCTGCGCATCGCTGTTCTGGCCGCCGCTGATGGGATGGCTATCCACCGGTCTCGAGGGCAAGGTTCTCAACCGGACTATCTCCCGCTTCAACCTTTCATGGAGCACCGGGACCATCATCAGCCCATTCATCGCCGGCGCCCTCGCAGAGGTTGCGAACCGTCTGGCGATATTCTTCGGAGTCGCGACCCTCTTCGTGGCAACCCTGCTCATCATGGTTGCGACCCTCTACTGGGCGCGAATCCGATCAGACGAGTACGTCGAGCCGAAACGACCGCCGGGCTCCTCCGGTTCCGACGGAGGAACACCCCTCCGCTTCCCCGCGTGGGTGGGGATCGTCGGCACCTATGTCACGATCGGTGTCATCGCGAATATCTTCCCGATGTTCGCCCACGATCACACCATACTCACGAAGGGACAGATTGGATTCGTGCTGCTCGTCCGGTCGCTGGTATCCACTCTCTCGTTCCTTTGGGTGGGCAACGTGTCGTTTTGGCACGAGCGTAGGACGGTCATTGTCGGAGGACAGATAGCGCTCGCCCTATCACTTCTGTTGTTGGCGATGATGCAGTCCTTGTGGGGCTTTCTCGTCGCGGTCCTCGTGTTCGGCGTCATCTTCGCGTTCAACTATTCGAGCAGTGTCTTTCACGGGGTGAGCGGGAGCACCGAACGTGCGAAACGGATGTCGATCCATGAATCGATCTCGACTCTCGGCGTGGTAGCAGGCAGCGTCATCGGCGGCGAGATCTATCAGCACTATTCGATGAGGATGGTCTACGTCTTCTGTATCGTCATCGCCCTCATCGGTGCTATTATTCAGGTAATCATGATGACGACATCCAGAGTCCGCGCCGCGGCAGATTGAAACGAAGGAGTGTAAGAGGCGATGGTAACGAGTGAGATGATACGACGACTTCCGAAGGTGGAGCTTCATTACCACCTCGACGGAGGGCTGCGGCCGGAGACGATTATCGAGCTCGCCGAAAAACAGGGAATCGAGCTTCCGACCACGAACCCGGCGGAGCTCGCCGAGTGGTTTCATCGCGGTGCGGATCGAAAGAACCTCGCACTCTATCTGCAAGGTTTCGACCTCACGGTCTCGGTTATGCAGACCGAAGAGGCTCTCGAGAGGGTCGCCCGGGAGACGGTCGAGGATCTGGCGGCGGACGGAGTGGTTTACGCCGAAATACGGTTTGCCCCGATTCAACATCTCGAGAAGGGTCTGAATCTCGAATCAGTCGTCAAGTCGGCACTCAGGGGCCTCGAGGCCGGCAGCAAGGCCACGGGAATTGAGTATGGCGTTATTCTCTGCGCCATGCGCCACCAGGACGCGCCGGTTTCGCTCGAGATAGCCGAGCTCGCCGTAGCCTTTGCGAACCGCGGAGTGGTCGGATTCGACATCGCCGGCGACGAAAATGGGCATCCTCCGAAGAAGCACCTGGAGGCCTTCAACTACATTCGCAGCCGCAATTTCAACCTCACGATCCATGCGGGCGAGGCATTCGGCGTCGAATCTATCTGGCAGGCATTGCAGATCTGCGGGGCACAACGCATCGGTCACGCTACGCGTTTGCTCGAGGATATGGTCGTCCATGGCACGAGAATCGAGAAGATGGGTACCCTCTCACACTTCATTCGAGACAAGCGTATTCCGCTCGAGATGTGCCTTTCTTCGAACATCCAGACGGGGGCTGCGCCGAGCTTCGATGAGCATCCCTTCGGGATCTACTATCGAAACAACTTCCGCGCGTTCCTCTGCACGGACAACACTCTCATGAGCAATACGACTCTTTCGAAGGAGATGGAGCTAGCGGTCAAGCACTTCAATTTCACGCTCCGCGATCTGGAGAAAATCACGATCAACGCAATGAAGTCATCCTTCCTGCACTACGATGAGCGCATCCGCATCATCTACGACGTCTTGAAGCCGAAGTTCGCGGAGGTACGTGCCACAACGAACCCCAATGACTAATCGTCGCCGGTCAAGAGCAGCGCGTCGGCAGACGACACGCCGGGCGCGCTACGGCATCCAAGGCGCCTGCTCGGGGAATTTTTCGTCGATTCGGCGTTCTCCGAGCACGCACCAGAGGCTGCGCAGGTGTACGTTGGTGTGGTTGATGACACGCAGGCAGCTCTCGACGTAGGGCTCCTTCCCGAAGCTCTTCTGCAAATCCTCGAGCGAAAGTACGTCCACGACTCCGAGAACGGCATCGCAGAGGGTTTCCCATCGCTCATTGATCCTATCTTTCGACGGATACTGATACCCGGGCTCTGGGGGCTGTTTTGCCCAATTGTCGATGACCGGATCGTGCTCGAGAAAGAACCGCTCTTTCACCGGGTGGTAGAGGAAACGGTCTGCGACGTCGCTGCAGTGCTCGGCTATCCAGGCGACCGGCCAGTGGCCGCACGGCTCGTGGGAGCTCATGTCCTCCTCCGAGAGCCCTGCAATCGCATCTGACAGCTCTCGCTTCATCTCTCTGAGCTGGTATGTGATAAACAACTTCAAATCGATCATGCAGAGAGCGTAGCATGCGAGCCGGGACGGGTGCGAGGAGCGCTGCCGCCATGGCGGTCGCTCGCTTTGACCCCGCGCTGCGGTCGCGGTATAGTTCGAGTAGGAGGAAAAGTCATGAAATATCGATCACTCGGGCGTACCGGCGTCAAGGTAAGCGAGCTCTGTCTCGGCTGCATGATGTTCGGGATGAGAACGGAGGCGGAGGACGCCTATGCGATAATCGATCGTGCCCTCGATGAAGGCATCAATTTTCTCGACACGGCAAATGTCTACAGCCGGGGAAAGAGCGAAGAGATCACGGGCGAAGCGCTGAAGAGGAACGGGAAACGATCATCGGTGGTACTCGCTACCAAGGTGCACGGAGTCATGGACGAGGATGATCCGAACGCGTCAGGGAACAGCCGACGCCACATCATTCAGCAGTGCGAGGCCAGTCTCAAGCGGCTGCAGACCGACCACATCGACCTGTATCAGATCCACCGCCCGCAGTCCGATATTCCGATCGACGAGACCCTGAGGGCACTCGACGATCTGATTCGCTCCGGCAAGGTTCGCTACATCGGGACGAGCACCTTCGCCTCCTGGCAGGTGGTCGAAGCACTCTGGACTGCAGAGAGGCTCGGCACCCATCGCTTCATCTGCGAACAGCCGCCCTACAACATCCTCGACCGAAGGATCGAGCGTGAGCTGTTGCCGGCCCTTCGCACCTACGGCTTCGCGGTCATACCGTGGAGCCCGATCGCGGGCGGAGCGCTGACTGGGAAGTATCGCAGAAACACGCCGCCACCCGAGGATACCCGTTTCGGATACCTGGCGAACAACCCCCGTCTCATGCAGCGCTACACCGAGCGCATGTTCGACGTCACCGACGGTCTCGAGCCCATCGTCAAGGAGAAGGGTTGCTCGATGGCGCAGTTCGCGCTTGCCTGGGTCCGCACCCGTCCCGGCGTCACGAGCCCGATCATCGGCCCCCGGACTATGGATCAACTCGAGGATAATCTGGGAGCCATGTCGGTTGAGATAACAGAGGAGGACGAAAAGAGGGTGGACGAGATCGTCCCGCCGGGAAGCAACGTCTCCCCCTACTACGAGGCGGACTTCGGTCCCCATCAGTTCCGATAGGGAGGCGCTGCCGCCTGCAACCGACTCCGCTAGTAGATGAACGGAATTATCCTTTTCGTCCGCTTGCGGTAGACCGCAAACTCTTCGCCGTACTTCTCTGCGAGGTGACGATCGAGCAACGGCGCGTTGTAGAACGCGAAGAAACAGAAAAGGACAACCGGGACGACTGCCGACCACGGATTCGCGGTAATCAGGGCCAGCCCGGCGACCCAGATGATGTCTCCGAAGTAGTTGATGTGCATCGAGTAGCGAAAGAGCCCTCCCGTGTAGAGCTTGCCATTGTTCTCGGGATTCCTCTTCCAACTATCGCGGAGCAGCTCCGATCCGGTATTGAGGAACGATCCGACCGCAAAAAGCACGATCCCGACCAACGCGGCCGCCCCTAGAGGTCGTCCGATCGGACCGGCGAGAAGTGAAAACCCGAGGTAGTAGATCATGAACGCGAATGGGATCGAAATCGCCTCCTCCCAGCCCATCGCTCGCTTGAGAAGATAGAGCCCGGTAATCGCGATCCTCACGTAGACGACGCCGAAACAGGCGGCGAGCAGAGCTCTTCGCCCGAGGAGTGCTCGACCCCATGAGAGGTGAAGCATCCTGGAAATCCAATCGAGACCGCCGAAGAGCAGCAGCCAGAGAGCCACAGCGAGAATAACGGTCTGCGCCGCCATCATGACGGACTTCTGTGCGACCGATTTCTCGGAACCACCATATATCATACATGTCTCCTTTAGATGTCTTTTGTGCCTAGTTGCCCACGGTGTAGGCACGAATCATATTCATCAGCTCGATCTTCTGTTCCTGAAGATGCACCTGCATCTGATCGCCGAAGAGTGCCGCGTGCAGGATGACCCCGTCGATTGCGGAGACGATCATGCGTGAGAATGCGGGGATATCCAGGTCCCCTCGCAGCGACCCAGCCTGCCTACCCGCCCGTAGCACATCCTCGAACCCTTCCGCAAGCCCATCGAAGAGCTCTGAGAGCTTTCTGTTGAGCTCGTATTCCGACTGCACTGCCTGATGCCCGGCCACCTCCCAAAACAGCGGTATGAAATCGAGGCGCTGAGCCGCGTCGTCGATGATCTCCCCCACTGCGGCAGCCGCATCCGAAATCGGGCCGCTCGCAAGAGCCTCGAGGCCGGCTCTCCCTTCGCTTAAAAAATGTTGCAGGAGCACCCCAAGGACCTCTTCACGCGTCGAGTAATAGAGATAGTAGGTGCCTTTTGCGATTCCCGCCTCTTTGCAGATATCCTCTACCCGGCTCAAGGCAAAACCACGTCGCCGGAATACCCGAAGTGCGGCCACCGCGATTTCCTCACGGCGGACCTCTTTGGTTTCATCGTCCATACCCGGAATCTACTCAATGACTGACTAGTCAGTCAAGATCATTTCGCTCTTTTCGTCTCTTCCGCCACCCGGCCGAGCTTGGCCTGACGGTGGCGTGCCGAGACCTCGAGATAGATCCAGCTATCGAATGCGAGTCTCCTCGTACAGTGGGGGAAAAAGAAAGAGAAGTTCCGTGCGAGCCAACATGCCCGCACGGAACTGTGTGTTCGATTGTTAGTCGCCACTCCTCGTGGGACGTGGCTTCATATAAGACTTCTGCATAGGACCCTCCTTGCCGTCTCCACCTCCGCTCCGTGTCGACTCCGAAGCAGGTGAAGCGGATTCACGTGGGATAGGCAGCTGCTCGGCGGGATGATTGACACCTCGCCGCCTTCGAACTCCCCTCGGGAAGAATAAAAAAAGCCATCTCTCCGGCGCATACCACTGGCCGCGCACGAAAGACAGCTTCCAACAACCGAACGGTATGAGCTTATCAGCATTTCCGCCGTTCGTCAAGTATCGGATCCCACCCCGAGGCCGCCTAAATAGGCCTCCATGAGCTGCCGATCGGTTGCCACCTCGGAGCTCGGTCCTTCGGCGACGATCTCACCCACCTGTATGACATAGGCGCGATCGGAGAACTCCAACGCCTGCGCGGCATTCTGCTCCACGAGCAGAACGCTCGTTCCCGACTTCGACAGCTCCGGGAGCACCGAGAGCACCCGCTTCGTCGCTATCGGGGAGAGGCCGAGCGAGGGCTCATCGAGCAGGAGAAGCCGCGGTTCACTGATGAGGGCCCGCATCAGGGCGACCATCTGCTGCTCGCCGCCGCTCAAGGTTCCCGCCAGCTGCCCAAGACGCTCGTCGATCTCGGGAAACAACGACAGAACCTGCTGCAGATTCTCCGAGAGCTTTCGTCCCGAGCGTATCGTGAACCCTCCCATAAGCAGATTTTCGAGCACCGTCATGTCGGCAAACAGCTGCCTGCCCTCGCGACAGTAGCCGACTCCATATGAAACCGCTCGATGCGGAGGCATGCGGGTAAAATCGATACCGCCCCACACGACGGTCCCTCTGCGCGGCCGAACCAGGCCCGCGATGGTGTTCAAGGTCGTGGTCTTGCCGGCGCCATTCGCGCCGATGAGGGCAACGACCTCACCTTCCTGCACTCGGAAGCTGACGTCCCGGAGAGCGACGGCACCCGCATAGGCGGCTTCGATTCCTTCTACCTTCAGCATGGAGGTATCTCCTAGGTCCCGAGGTAGCTGCGTACGACTTCGGGGTGGTGAAGAACGGTTTCAACGTCGCCCGTCACGACGGTAGCACCTCGGTCCATTGCGCTCACTCGATCCGAAACCTTACGAACCAGCGACATGTCGTGATCGATCAGCAATAGGGCGACCCCGAGCCCGCGGACTCGGAACAGCAAATCCCCGAGCGCTGCCGTCTCCTGAGCGTTCATACCGGCGGCCGGCTCGTCGAGCAGGATGATTTTCGGATGCAGAGCGAGGCAGCGGGCAACCTCGCAACGACGTTGATCCCCATAGGAGAGCTGCGTCGGAATCGTGTCAGCGACGTTGGAAAGCCCAAGCATGGCAAGCAGCTCAATGGCCTCTTCCCGCGCTGCATGCTCTTCGCGGCGCTGGCGGCCGGTGCCCACGGCTACTTCCGGCGCCTCGGTCGTGAAGTTGATGTGACCACCTTGGATGATGTTGTCGACCACACTCAAGGTCGGCAGCAAACGAGGAGTCTGAAAGGTACGCGCCAACCCCATTTGGGCACGCCGGTCGACTCGAAGCCGGGTAATGTCTCGCTCCGAGAGCTCCACCCTCCCGTCTGCGGGGCGGACGAAGCCGGAGATGATATTGAGCAGGGTAGTCTTGCCGGCACCGTTCGGTCCGATGACCGAGACTATCTCCTGCGGTGCAACTGCGAGAGAAACCTCCCTCACCGCTCGAACCCCACCGAAAGTGACACTCACGCCGTGCACCTCGAGAAGGGCTCCCCCGCCGCCGTATCCAGCGCGGGCAGGGCGGTCGGCCGATCGTCTCTCATCCGGCGCCGCCCGAGCGGTCGGGACCTCCGCCTCAACACCATTCTCAGTCGCCAACGCAGGCCGCACAGTGAGGGCGCCTGCCGTCCTCCCGTTCGAAGGAAGGCCGGCGCCGCGCCGGCCGACGGATGCCGGGATCAACCCCTTCGGTCGGAGCAGGATGACCCCGAGGAGCGCGACACTGAATACGATGCTGGAGTAGTTCTGAGCCATGCCCTGGAGAGTCTCGGAGATGAGGATGAACAGAAACCCTCCTGCAATTGCACCGGGGATACTGCCCATACCGCCGATGATGACCGAAGAGAGGACGTAGAACGACTGGGAGAACTGAAACGAGGTGGGCGAGACAATCGTCTGTTTCGCCGCGAACAAGACCCCGACGACTCCGGCCCACAGGGCTCCCACCATGTATGCCAAGAGCTTGTACTTGACGATGTTGACGCCGGTAGCCCGCGCGGCGAGCTCGTCCTGCCTCACCGCCAGCCACGCGCGCCCGACATGTGAGCTTCTGAGGCGGGCGATAGCCACGATGGCGATCGCGAGTAGAATCAAGAGAAACCAGTAGTATTGACTCGGCTGCTGGAGGGAGAGCCCGAAGATGCTGGGCGACGGCATGTCGTAGAGACCGTTCGGGCCGCCCGTGATCGAGTTGAGATTGTTGACCGAGAGGTAGATGATCTCGCCGAAACCCAGGGTCATGATAGCAAGGTAGTCGCTTTTAAGCCTCAGAGTGGGAATCCCGATGATCACGCTCGCAACCAGTACGAGGATGGCCGCAATTGGGATCGCCTCCCACATGTTCATGCCCAGCTTCGAACCGAGGATACCGAAGGTGTAGCCTCCGATCGCGAAGAACGCGATGTATCCGAGGTCGAGCAGACCGGCAAAACCAACCACTACATTGAGCCCGACAGTGAGAATCGCCCATATGATCATGTCGTCGGCGATGTCGAGAACGTAGCTGTTCTGGACGAGGAGAGGGATCAGGATTGCCACGAGCGTGCCCACGGCGAGATAGAAGACCCTGTTCTTCAGGAGGAAGATGATCGGGGACGATCGACGGTCATGCATCGCGCTTTCCTCGACTCATGCCCGGTCGACCAGGCGCGTGCCGAGAATACCGGTCGGCCGGAACGCGAGGACGAGGATGAGCACCGCGAAGGCGACCACGGCCGTCCACTGACTCGGCAGGAGGAAGGTCGACATGCTCTCGAGGATACCGAGGCAGAAGCCGCCAACCACAGCACCCCAGATGTTGCCCATACCTCCGAGCACCGCGGCGGTGAACCCTTTCAGCCCCACAATCTCGCCCATCGTGAAGTTCGCCACCCCGTAGGTGTTGCTCACCAGCACACCCGAGACGCCTGCGAGGGTGGCGGCAATCCCGAACACGGCGAAGACAGTAGTATTGATGTTCACGCCCAGCACTGAAGCGCTCTCGGGGTTTGAGGCGACCGCCCGGATGGCTCGGCCGAACTTGGATCGACGGATGAACAGGTAGAGGAGCAGAGTCAGCAGGAGTCCGCCCGCGAGCATTACGATCTGGAGGGTACTGATGTGACTGCCGAGAAGCTCGAAATTGCGGTCGCTCACCGGAGGTTTCACGACCATGGGGAGCGGGCTGATCAGAACCTCTATGAGGGACTCGATCAGAATGAGTATGGCCAGGGAGGAGACCAGCATCGAAATGATCGGGGCTCGTCGAATCGGCCACCAGGCGATCCCGGCAACCGCAACTCCGGCGATCCCTGTCAACAGACCGCTCACGACGATCGAAAGAACGAACGCGAGCCATCCCTGGACCGGAATCAGCGCCGCAAAGATGGGGGTGAAATAGAGGGCGAGATACGCCCCGAGGGTATATAGGCTGATCTGGGCGAAGTTGATGAGCCGAATCAGGCCGTAGACGAGGGTGAATCCAAGGGCAATGAGGGTGTAGGAGGCCCCTACGACCACACCGTTGATCAGCTCCTGCAGGAACATCTCATTCCTCCGAAAGCGACCGCCCCGAGAGAGTCTTCTCACCCGGGGCGGTCGAGGTACATTTCTTGTCGTCAGCCGGCGGTCAGGACCTCTTTGAAGGTCTGCACCGTCTTGTATTTCATCTCAGGAGTAACCTCGATGATGCTGTAGTCGACCTGGGCACGGTCACCGTCCGGGAGGAACGATACCTCGCCGGTGGCGCCCTGGAAGGAGATGTCGTGCATGACTTTGATCAGGTCGGCAGGGGCGATCGAGTTGGCCTTCTGAGCGGCGTGCCATACCGCGATGACCGCGTCGAAGGCGTTGGCGTCGATCGGATCGACCTTGATGTTGTCCTTGCTCATGAGATTCGACGCGAGATATTGTTCGAGCGGAGTCTTCGTCGCGCTCCCAATCGGCAGGTTCGTCATGTAGCTGCCCACGGCTGCCTTCCCCGCTATTCCGAGATACTTGTCGCCGTAGACCGCGCTGTCGGTGATGAAGGTCGACTTGATTCCCGTCTGCCGAGCCTGTTTGACGAGCAATCCTGCGGGCTGATAGAAGCCGGAGAACTCAAAGAGGTCAGGGTTCAGCGACTTGATCTTCGAGAGAATCGCGGAGTAGTTGTTGGCCGTGGGATCGATACCCTCGTAATCGAGCACTTTTCCTCCCTCTTTTTTGAACTCGTTGGCAAACGCCTCGGCAAAGGCTTCGCCGAAGGTCTCCTGATCGTTTAAAACGACAGCCGTCTTGGCTCCGAGCTTCTTGACTGCGAACTGCGCCTGGATGACGCCTTCGAGAGCGTCGTCGCCGGTGATCCGAATGAAGTTCTTAAGGTGGAGCGACGCCAGCTTCGGAGTGCTCGGGTTGTCACCGAAAAGAGGGATGTTCGCGTTCTCGAGCACACGGATCGCCGGAACCGTTACGTCGCTGTTGAAGAACCCGACCACCGCATTTACATGGCGGCTTACGAAGTTCTGTGCGCCCGCAACACCCGTCGCCGGGTCGGCTTTCGTGTCCCAGGTAATGACCTTGATCTGATGTCCGAGGATCCCTCCATGAGAATTGACATAGTCGACCGCCAACTTCTCGGAGTCGAGTGATGCTACACCGTAGGTTGCGTTGCTGCCGGTCAACGGGAGCCCGATTCCCAGCAGAAAGTCGTTGGAGCTCTTCTGCCTCTGGCCGTTCGCAAAGAGCGGCGAAGCGGCGACTGCTATCGCGAGAAAAAGGAAGACCAATATCCTTTTCATCTGTTTCCTTACCTCCAAACATGTAATATGCGGGGCGCTCGGAACACAGACCGAGCGCCCGGCGAGAAATGCCAAGTTTTTTCCGTTCGTTTCGTTGTTGGCTTCATCGGCGGAGCACCAGACCGGGCTTCCCGTCGCGCCAATACGCCCCGACGGCCGGCTCGATCATCGACCGTGCCGCCTGCACCTGCTTCCGAGCAACCCTCTCGGCGGTCCTGCAGTCCCGCTCTTCGAGGGCGGCTATAAGGTTCACATGATCGTCGACGAGGTCACCTGCCTGTACGGCCGAGATGAGCCCCATGTGAAGAATCCGGTGGGTTTTGTCGAGCAGACTCGAAAGCAACTCCGTCATGAGATCGTTGCCTGCAATCTCGGCGATCCGTAGATGAAAGAGGTGGTTTGCCCGCAGGGATCGACGAAAGCTGTCGGCGTCCCCGGCTGTCACCGAGAAGTCGAGCGACTTCAGATAGACTATGTCGTCGCCGGTTGTCTTTGAGGCCGCCGCCTTCGCGGTCCAGGTTTCGATGAGGCCACGAAGCTCGAAGATTTCGTCCACCTCTTTCTGAGTCGGGAGGGTTACCAGATGGCCCATTCGGGGAATCGGCTCGAGGAAACCCTCCCCAGCGAGCTTTCTCAAAGCGCTGCGCACCTTGGCTTTCGTCGAGTGGTATTTGGCTACGAGTTGGTTCTCGACGAGAAGCGTGCCCGGTTCGATCCTGCACTCGATAATCGCGGAACGCAGTGTGTCGCTAAGCTCAGTCATCTTCCTCGATCCCGGTCGTAAAACGGCGGCTGCCGTCAGATTTCTCAAAGACTAAAATCGGATGCTAACATACCTTTGTCGCAGAGTCAACATTTTATTGATATTTCAGTAGAATCTCAGTGCTTGTGTATTTCTTACGGGCATGCTATGAAATCAAGAGGGAGCGAATGTATGAACAAGATAGAACGCATGGATAACACTATTGCAGGCAAGGAGGTGGACCGTCCTCCCGTTTCGTTCTGGTATCATTTCGGGGTACAGCATGCGCCGGGCGAGCGAATCGCGGACATTTCTCTGGAGTTTCTTTCTTACTACGACCTCGATTGGCTCAAGCTCATGAATGACTACTTCTACCCGATGCCCCCCGGTACCCCGGAGATTGCGAAGGCAAAGGATCTAGGAAAGATCAAACCCTTCGAGCCTCGCGATACCGACTGGGCTCAGCAGCTCAAGGCTATTGAGATCATCGCCCGAGAGCTGTCGGGCAAAGCCTATTTCATCGACACGGTTTTCGACCCGTGGCAGGTGCTCCTCAGGAACCTTGCCGGCGAGCACCTCGACGAGTTGGTCGAGACAGCGCCCGGTGAAGTGCTGCAGGCGCTGGAGGTGATCACCGACAACGTCATCGGCTACTGCCGGGAGGCGCTTCGCGCCGGCTGCAACGGCATCTTCATCTCTACCTTCGGCAGCAAGAAGCAGATGAGCCGTGAACGCTACATCCGATTCGCCCTGCCTTTCCTACGACGAATTCTCGAGGCGATATCGGACTACGGGCCGCTCAACACCCTTCACGTGCACGACTACGGGATCTTCGTCGACGACGTCGTCCACCTCCCGGCACCGATCATCTCCTACGAAGACCGTGACGAGTCGAACCCTTCGATGGAGGAGATTCGGAAGGTCTGGAACGGAACGATCATGGCCGGATTGGACAAGAACAGGGCGACGCGGGTAACACCCGCCGAGGCAGCCAGAAACGCCGTCGAAGGGATGCGGCTCGGCGGCCCGACGAAGTTCATGCTCGCGCCCGGGTGCAGCTTCCCGACCTGGCTCTATCCCGGAGCCGCCTCGGCGCTCGTCGATGCGGTGAAGGCATGGAAACCGGGCCGCTGATTGCACGCCGCGGCAAGATACCGTTTTCGGATCGAGACTGAGGTCGACAAGCGGTGAACATCATGGTGTGCGACTGCGGAACCTCTACTTGTCGCGTTCTCGTGCGGGAGGGTGATACCGGCCGGTTGCTTGGCAAGTGGTCAGAGTCGGTCGGCACCGAGCTGTTCAGCAGGTCGCAGGCCGAGGTCGACCTCGAGCGACTGTGGGGGCTCGTGTCCCGCCTCCTTCGCGCCGCCACGAGGGACCACAGCGTCGACGTCGTCGGCGTGAGCACCTTCTTCGGCTACGCCTTTCTCGACCGCCACGGTTATCCCGTCGGAGGCGGCTCCACATGGAACGATCATCGCGCCGAAGCGGCCGCCCGGTTGACCGCGGAACGAATCGGCGACGAGCAGATCGCGGCGCTTACCGGACGACGGTTGACCGGTGAGCTCCTCATACCCAAGCTCATGCGAATGAGCCACGACGAACCCGAGCGTTTCAAAAGCGTCGTTCGGGTAATCGGGATCAAAGACGAGATCGTGCACCGCCTGACGGGCGAGATTGGCACGGACTTTGCCCATGCTGACTATTCAGGAGGCTTTTCGCCGTGGAAACGGGCCCTGATACCCGAGCTCTGGGAGGCCGCCGGGCTGGACCCTCGCCTGCTCCCGTGTCCGGACTCGGCCGTCGAAAGGGCCGGTTCGGTGTGCCGAGCAGCGGCCCTGTCGACCGGACTTTCCCGCGGCACCCCGGTCGTTCGAGGGACATCGGACGGAAGCGCGGCGATGTACGGATGTGGCGTTATGACGGCCGGTACGGGAGCGCTCGTGTCGGGCACGACGGATGTGCTGATGGTCTCGGTTCCTCGGGGCAGCGACTCGCTAACGGCAACCTTCCCCGGCCTGACGGTCAACACCGCAATGGTCGGAGACGGAACCCTCGCAGGCGGAGCGATGGGTTTCTCGGGAGGGACTGCTGCGTGGATCGCATCTCTAACCGGCCGCAGTCTCGAAGAGCTTACCTCCCTGGCGGAAACGGTCCCCGCCGGGGCCGAGGGCCTCATGATGATGCCTTCCCTCACCGGGGAACGTTCGCCTTTCTGGAGGCCGGACCTTCGCGGGGCGTGGCTCGGAATCGATCCCAACCACGGTCCCGGTCACCTTTTTCGTTCCTGCCTGGAGGGGAACGCTGTCCGCACGGCGCTCCTCGCAGATCGACTCCAGGCGGCAGGGGTGGACATCTCTTCGCTTTCAGTGGGCGGCGGGGGCGCTCGCTCCCGGCTGTGGAACCAGATTCGAGCCGACGTCATGGGTATGGGCGTCAGCGCCCCGGACGATCCGGAGGCAACGGGACGGGGGTGCGCGCTTCTCTGCCTTCCCGGTCTCAATGGAGAGGAGGTGAACGAGGAGCGCTTCGCGGAGCTTTCGCGTCGCTGGATGGAGCCGGTACGCCATTTTGCGCCGGATCCCGCGGCCCACGAAAGTTACCGGGGCGCATGCCGACGCTACGAACGGGCGGTTCAAGGTTGCCCAGATAAGCTGAGGAGCTGGAGTTGAACATCTACTTAGCCGGGATGATCGGTTCCGGAAAGACGACACTCGGGGAACGCATCGCGACCTTCCTCGATCGCCCCTTCTACGATCTCGATCTCGAAATGGATCGAATTCTCGGATACTCCTTTCACAATCTCGTTCGAGAGAAGGGCTGGCTCGCATTTCGTGAGCTGGAGTACAGTATATGCAAGGATTTCGCTCGGCGCTCAAATGCGATCGTCTGCCTCGGAGGAGGAACCGTCCGCTATGAATGGAATCTGGATGTGTTGAGAGGAACCGGGCCGATAGTCTTGCTGGAGGTATCTCCCGAGGAGCTCATTCGGAGAGTGAGAGCGGCCGATCGGCCGCGTGTCAATTCCGGCACGACTCTGGAAGAGGACGTTCACTTGATGTGGGACCTCGAGCGGGAGAAATACTACGGTGCCGCAGATCTCGTGTACCGTGCAGAAGGCAAGGACATTGACACAGAGGTCGAAGAGCTCGTGAGTATGCTGCGGAAGGAGGCAAGTAGCGATGAGCAGTGAATTCTGGAATTTCGTCCGAGAGAGTATCATCGGAAAGGACGCCTACATCGAAACGCCCTTCGGACGGCGCACACTGTTGTACGCCGATCATACTGCCTCTGGGCGAGCGGTGCGGTTCATCGAGGACTATCTTTGCTCGTTGTTTCCCTTCTACGGCAATACTCACACCGATGATGACTTTACCGGCAACTTCTCGACGACCCTCCTCGAGATGGCAATCGCCAGGATCAAGATGATGGTGAACGCGGGCGAGCACCACAAGCTCATACTGACCGGAAGCGGGGCGACCGGTGCAATCGAGCGCCTCCAGCAGATATTGGGGGTCTACCTTCCCCCCGCTACCCGCGATCGATTCCGCTCCCTCCTGGAAAGACGCACCGACAAGTCAACGGCCAAGCAGATGATCGAGTCGTTCGACGAGCAGCGCCCGGTGGTGTTCGTCGGACCGTACGAGCATCACTCCAACGAGGTCACCTGGCGGGAATGCTTCGCCGAAGTGGTCGAAATCGGGCTCACGCCCGACGGGTTGATCGACCTGAACAATCTCGAACAGCAGCTTTCGCGAGCGGAATACGAGGGTCGCCAGAAGATTGGGTCGTTCTCGGCCGCCTCAAACGTATCCGGGGTGCGGAGCGACGTCTACGCCATCGCCCGTATTCTCCATCGTCACGACGCCCTGGCATTCTTCGATTTCGCCGCGTTGGCGCCCTACGTCCGGATCGACGTCAATCACGACGAGGAGAGTTACTTCGACGCCGTCGTCTTCTCACCTCATAAGTTCCTCGGCGGACCGGGGAGCAGCGGCGTGCTGATATTCCACGATCGCATCTATCGAACCGATCTCCCGCCAACGCATGGAGGAGGGGGAACCGTGGATTTCGTCAGCCAGTCGCACCAGCACTACCTGACGAACATCGAGGGCCGAGAAATGGCAGGCACCCCGGGTATCCCCCAGGTTTGGAAGGTGGCTCTTGCGATGGAACTGAAGGAGAAGCTCGGCCCGACGCTCATAGAACAACGAGAGCGCGAGCTCGTGCTGCGTGCCTATTCGCGCGTTGCGGCCCATCCAAACGTCGAGATCATCGGAACTGCATCGGCCGAGAACCGAATCGGCATCCTCTCTTTCCTCATCCGGGACCGTTCCTCCTACCTTCACCCGCGGTTCGTTGCCCGTCTCCTCAACGACCTCTTCGGCATTCAGACCCGAGGAGGCTGCTCCTGTGCAGGCCCTTACGGCCACCGGCTGCTCTCGATAGGGGACGAACGCTCCGAGCAGTACCGTCGGTTGATCCTCCAGGGCAAATGCGGCGTGAAACCCGGTTGGACCCGGATGACGCTGCACTTCCTTCTTCTCGACGAAGAGCTCGACTTCCTCTGCGATGCGGTCCTCTTCGTTGCGGAACACGGAAGGTACTTCCTGCCTCTCTACAGCTTTGAGATAGCAACGGGTTCCTGGAAGCATGTCGCGTGGCAACAGGTAAAGCCCCATTTCGGGCTGGAAACCGCGCTTGCCGACGAGAGGCCGAGAGTGACGCGTCCGTCGAGCCAGCAGCGGCAGACTGCGATGCGCGAAGACAGTATGGCGGAGGCTCACCGTCATGCTGCGGAGCTACGCGCCAAATACTCCGAAGCCGACATCCGTACCCTTCAGGAGAGCCCCTTTCCATTCGAATACTACGAAAGCCCTCCGACGAACTGAGGCCCGACGCAGATTTTACGCGGGCCAAAAAGCAGTGTACAATTCACTCATCCAAAGGAGTTCTGTAGACGTGCGCAGAGTACTGAGCGTTGGTCTTCTCCTGACCGTATTCGTTCTCATCGACTGCCGGACGGTTCCGCCCGGAACGAGGGTCACGCCCCGCGCTCCGACAATTACCATTCCCGCGCGTCCTCCATCAGGTACGGTCACGCCTCCGACCATTCGCGACACCGGTCCGCTCACCCGGAAATTGGTTGCAACGGCTGCTGAACGGAGAACGATCAATCGACTCATGGCGAGCATGACCCTCGAACAGAAAATCGGCCAGCACTTCATGGGACACATCCCCCGGGACGGGATAAGCGACACGATGCTCCGCGATATCCGTGACGGACTCTATAGCGGGTTCATCCTCTATCCGTGGAACTACAAGGACGAGAAGGGCGTCGGCGAGCTCACCCATTGGCTGCAGACAGCAGCCTTACAGGGCAAGCCGAGGATCGGTTTGCTTCTTTCGGCCGACCAGGAGGGAGGGAGAGTGGCAGCGTTTCGTTTCCCTCACCTCGTGCGCTTCCCGGCGGCGTTCTACATCGGCGAGTACCATGACCTCGGCATGGCATGGTCGAACGGCTACATCAACGCCGTCGAGCTTCGCCACATGGGACTGAACATGAACTTTGCACCGGTGCTCGGCCTTTATCCGAAGCCGGACTCGACGATCATCGGGGACAGGTCGATGGGGCCCGATCCGGAGGTCGTCTCGGCCCTTGGCCAGGCGTATATCTGGGGCGCCCAAGAGGGCGGAATCATTCCCGTGGCGAAGCACTTCCCCGGCCACGGTGCCGCGAAGCTCGACTCTCACTACGACCTGCCGATCGTCGAGTACACGAAGCCGGAGCTGATGGCGAAGGATATCCGGCCGTTTGTTGCGGCCATCAAGGCCGGGGTCGAAGTCATTATGACGGCACACATTCTCTACCCCAAGATAGACCCCAAATATCCTGTGACACTTTCGACGATCTTCCTCAAGGATATCCTACGAAAGCAACTCGGTTTCGAAGGAGTCGTCATCACGGACGGCCTTTCGATGGGCGCTCTTTCGAAGCACTTTCCGCTCCACGAGACCCTGAGGCGGGCCTTCGACGCCGGAGCAGACATCCTGCTCGATCATGCCGTCTACAACGTACCGTCCATGGTGCGGGAGGTCGCGGCGATGGTCAAAGACGGGGAGATCCCGGAGTCGACCGTGGACAACGGGACCAGAAGGATCCTCTTGTTGAAGCTCCGCCATGGCCTTATCCCCCGCTCCTCGTGAGAGGTTCTCCTATCCGGAGGTCGCTAGGTCGAGAGCAAGCTCGGCCATCTCGGTGAAACTTGACTGGCGTTCCTCGGCGCTCATGAGATCGCCGGAAATGAGGCTGTCGCTGACGGTCAGCAAGGTGAGCGCTCGAGCGCGATACTTCGCCGCGAGGGTGTAGAGCGCAGCACTTTCCATCTCCAGAGCAAGCACGCCGTATTCGGCCCACAGCTTCCAGCTTTCGGGATCGTCGGTGTAGAAGGTGTCCGTTGCCAGAACGCTCCCCGCACGGACTTCGAGGTTTCGCTGCTTGGCGAGCGCCAGTGCCGCGGCGAACAGCGCCGGATCGGCGGTCGGCGCATACTGCATGCCGCGGAATCGCTGTTCGTTCATCGCCGAGTCGCTCGAGGCGCTCATGGCTACGACGATGTCTCGAACGGCGACCTCCTTCTGTATCGAGCCACAGCTGCCGATACGAAGGAGGGTCTTCACCCCGAACTCCCGAATGAGCTCGTTTACGTAGATCGACAAGGAGGGTTGGCCCATGCCGGTACCTTGGACCGAGACGCGTTTCCCGTTCCACGTGCCGGTGAAACCGAGCATACCTCGCACCCGGTTGTAGCATTCGACCCCTTCGAGGTAGGTGTCCGCCACGAATTCCGCTCGCAGTGGATCTCCGGGCAGCAGGACCGCTTCCGCGATGTCGCCTTTTTCCGCTCCAATGTGAATACTCATGCTCCCCCCCTCCGCTTTTTTCCCTTATATCACGTCTCGACAGGTTCTTGAAAGAAGCACACCGAGAGCGATGCTCGGCCTCGAAAACTGTTTCCTTGACAATGAATCTGAGTTCTCCTAAGGTTTGGGGTATATTTATAGAGTGAACAGAGTCGAAATGACTAAGCGGTAGGGCGCTGAATTCCGGCTACCGGTGAATGACTCATAGGAGATCGTACACGATGAATCGTTGGTCCCGCGTTGTGATGTCGACAGTGCTCGTCGGGCTGCTGGCATGGAGCTTGAGCTCATGCGGTCAACCCGCCAAGCCAAAGGGCGGCGGCCAACCAGCTGCTGCCGCGCCCTCAACCGCCCCTGCACCGGTGACAACTCAAACCGGAGTGGAACAGAAGGCACTCCCGCCCGCCCAACAACCGACCGTACAGTCGGCCACGATCACGTTCCTGACCGGCGACGTCGAGACCAACGAATCCAACACGTGGGTCCCCGCAAACATCGGGGATTCGCTGAAAGCGTCGGAACGGCTTCGAGTGGGCGCAGACTCCTACTGTGAGATTCAATTCGGGAACCTCGCGACGGCAAGAATCGAGGCAGACTCGGAGGTCTCCGTCGCAAAGCTCGCCCTCGGCGAAACGAGGCAGGTGAAGGTCGCGCTCTCCACAGGAGCAATCGTAAGCAAGGTTCAGAAGCTCGTCGGCAACGACCAATACAACGTGCAGACCCGTACGGCCGTGGCCGGCGTTCGCGGTACCGAGTTCCGAGTTGCCGCAACGAGCAGCACCACAACAGAGCTCGCGGTGAAGGAGGGGGTCGTCACTGTCGTTCCACCGGAGGCCACGATTACCGCGGCCACGCCCGAGCAGCAGGCGGTTGCGCAGGAGGTCGAGAAAACGGTCACCGAGAACGCGCCTCGAGTAACGGCAAATCAGCAGCTCGTCGTAACTCAAGCGGACCTCGCCCCGGTCGTAGAGCAGCTTGCAATCGTCAAGAAGCAGATCGACGCCGGTGCCAGCGCCGAGGCAGTAAAACCGCTGGTTACGACAACGACAGAGACAGCACAGAAATCAGTGCCGAAGCCGGCGCCGATCACCCCTGAGCAACAGGCGGCGCTCGCGGTAACGGCGACGATGCAGCTTCTTCCCACCGAGCCGTCCCCGCAGCAGCCCACGACACAGGGGAGCGGAGGCGCCCCGGCTCCGGCCACGCCCACAACGGTGCCGCTTTCCGTGAGCGTTATTCCCGATCAGGCTCAGATCTTCCTTGACGGCCAGTTGGTCGGTACGAGAGGGTTTTCCGGGCTCTATTCGCCCGGCAGGCAGGTCGCCCTCTCGGTCCGGCTCAAGGGATACGAGACCAAGGATATTCCGATAACGGTGCCGACAGCCGGTATCGCGCTCACGGTCAGCCTGACGAAATCCCAGGAGACTCAACCGGCTGCGCCGAAACCGGAGACAAAGGCTGTCACTCCGCAACCGGCATCCCAGGCATCGAGTCAGCCGGTATCGAAACCGGCACAGATTGCGGTCTCGATCAACACTACGCCGAGAAGCGCACAAATCTTCGTGGACGGTAACCAGGTCGGCACGGGTTCCTATCAGGGCAAGTACACTGACGGCCAGCGGATACAGGTCGCGGCGCAAGCCGCAGGATACACCTCAGAGACCCGAACCGTTACGGTCGGCAAAAATACCGCTTCTCTGTCGTTCAGCCTTGCCCGCAAGGTCAAGTACGGCAACGTTACAATCACTGCGAGCCCCGCGAACGCGGCGATCTATGTCAATGGCCAGTACGACGGGACCGGCACCTATAGCGCTCGATACCAGGAAAACACCTCGCTTCAGATTCGTGCCTCGCTTCGCGGGTACAGCGACGCGACCACTTCGATTACCGTCGCGGCAGACAAGACGACGAACCGGACGCTGTCGCTCAAGCCTCAGCCGATCGACGCTCGATTCTCGGTTGCGGGAACGTCACTCGTACGCACCATTGCTGTCTGGAACGACAACCTCATATCAGTCGACAAGGACGGCACGCTGCGTTCGACGAGTCGCAGCGGCAACTTGAACTGGGAGGTGTCCTCCGGCAACTCCGGCAACGAAAACTCTCAGCCGGTTGTCGCAGACAGCACAGTATTCCTCTCGGGGGCCCGAGATTTCGTGGGCGTCGACGCATCGAGCGGTTCGCAGCTGTTCAAGATAGCCCTCGACCAGTCGAACGCCCACCTCTTTGGTCGAAGCGTGGAGGTCGCCGGAGGTGAGGCCTACTATCCCACAGACAGTGAAATCGTCGTCTACAACGAACGTACGGGCCAGGTACTCCGGAAGATTCCACTGGTGAGTGCATCGAATATGTCGGCCCTCGTTTCGGGAGCTCACCTGTTCATCGTCGACCAACAGGGCACGCTCTTTGAGCTCAACGCCAAGACCGGCCAGGTGGTAACAAAGATCAGCAGCACAGCGGTCCAGCCGGTCGCAATAGCACCCGTGATGCGCGGCTCACAGGTCTTCTTTACGGGACGGCGCGGCACCGCCGTGCTCACGGACGTTTCCAGTGGCAAAGTCGTTTGGCAGAAGCCTCTCGATTCGAGTCAGTCCATGGGGGTCTTCACCGACCCGGTCTTTGGCAGCAGCGGAATCTACGTATACGCAAAGAACACCCTGTTTGGCCTCTCGACCCCAAACGGGAGCAACCTCTTCAACCCGATTACGAACGTTTCCGCCTCCCCGCTCCTCGACGGCCAGGCACTCTACTATGGCACGAACGACGGCCGGCTGGTACGGGCCAGTGCCCGTACTGGAGCTCCCGAGGCGGCTGTGAGCGTGGGGGGCAAGATCACCACTCGACCGGTACGGATTGGTGACGACATCGCAGTTGGAACGGCTTCCGGACAGATCGTTCTCGTCTATCCGGGAACTATGCCCACGGTCAACTAGTATCGATCGTGCGCCCGAGCGCCGACGATTCCCTCGATAAGATCAACCGCTGTTGGTCGGCCCGACGAGGGGGGGGGCGAGCCGCTCCCCCTTGCCGGTCACCGCACTGAAGGATATGAGAAGCCATGAACCTACCGATCGCATTGATTGCAGCCGTGGCCACCCAGGTGCTGTGTCAACTCTTCAAGGTCTTCTTCTACTCAGCGAAGGACGGCACGTTTAGCTTCCGGTATTTCTTCACCTCGGGGGGGATGCCCAGCGCGCATTCGGCCTTCGTTACGGCCCTCGCAACCTCGGTCGCGCTCAACGCCGGGATATTTTCCGACCTCTTTGCGGCGTGCGCGGTGTTTGGGTTCATCGTGATGTACGATGCCTACAGACTCCGCGGGACCGTCGAGAAGCTGACGATCATCATCCGGCGCATGCTCGAGCAACGAAGCCACGACGCGGCCGGGGAAGGAGCACCCATCGCCGGCACTGCAGCAATGATCGGTGAGGATCTGGAGCTGCCGAAAATGCTCGGACACACCGTGCCCGAAATTGCCGTCGGCATCATCGTCGGCCTCTTGCTCGGGGGAGGATTCTCGCTGCTTCTTCACCTCCTTCTCGGATAGCGGAGCGTGCAGTCGAGATGCAGTGACGAATGGGAAAGTGGTCTGGAACATAGCCGGCGCGCAGCCGTTCAGAAGACAGTGTATGGCTCGACCTTGTCGATGCGGAGCTTGACGGTCACCGTTGTAACGTACCGTCCGGCGTCTATGATCGTATACGGGCTGCCGCGCAGCACGAGCTCGCCGGTCACCTTTTTCGGCTTGTTGTAGATCCGCTGCCTGAGGTAGTCGCGAATTGCCTCCTTCATCGCCTCGCGGTAGGAAGCCATCTTCTCATCATAGCTCAGAAAGTAGCGAGAGGTGCCGCGTCCGGTCGCAGTCGGATAGACGTTGCTATCCCAGCCCTGCTTCCAGCTCTCCTGGTAGGGCACGAGGGTGTAGAGAACTCTGGCGATGAGCCTGTTCTTCTCTATGCGGGTGTCGAGAACCTTCAGTTTCGGGTCGCCCCATTTGATCTCTGCGATCGGCTTCAGCTCGAACGAACCGGCCACGCCGCGAGTCGTGTCGGGTGGGGTATAGGAGAAGCTGAAGCCGTAGATCATCCCCGAGAATACGTACTGCGCCTCCTTCAGGATCTCCTTGGTCTGTGCGTCTTTCGGCCGAGGTGCTCCCGGAGTCGCCTCGAGCTCGGCCCAGAACTGGTGAACGAAGTAGTCGTTGCGAAGGCTCTGGGCAGGGAGGGCAGTGGCAGAAACGATCAGGAGGACGACGATCACCAGGACGGCCGGAGCGCATCGCCGACCCCCGCGTGTCGCGAGCAAGTCTGAGCGCGGATATTCGTCTGTGTTCGTGATGCGGGCGAACCGCCCTCTCATCGCTCTCCTACCAGCGTTGTCCGCCGAAGAACACTCGGAAGGGGTTCACTCCGATTCGTACTACCAGATAGAGGTAGGCAACGAGGAATCCCGCAAGGTGCGTCAAATGTGCCACGCCGGCGTTCATGCTGAAGATCTGTGAGAATATCTCGATTCCGGTGTAGATGAGGACGAGGATTGGCGCTCGGATCGGCAGAATACCCATGACGTATATTAGAGAATCGGGAAAAAACGTCGCGTACGCAAGCAAAACTGCGAACACTGCACCCGATGCGCCGAGCAGAATTACAGAATAGGTTCCCGTCAAGATGTAGACGAGAAAGGAGATGAGTCCGGCTCCTACCCCTGAGAGCATGTAGAAGATGAGGAACTCGGTGCTGCCCATCCGCCGCTCCACCTGAAAACCGAAGAAGAAGAGCCCGAGCATGTTGAAAAGTATGTGCATGATGCTCGCGTGAACGAACATGTAGGTCAAGAACTCCCAATAGGCACCGCCCTGTACGATGAGCTGAGGCACGAGCGAAAGGTAGATCCTCGACTGCGGACTCAGGGTGTTGATGAGAAACACGATAATGTTCAGAACGATGAGAACGAAGGTTACGTTGTAGTAACGATAGGTGAAGTGGCGTTTGAGCACCGGATTTCGCATAGTGTCAAAGTACGCGATTTGCAGTCAAAAGGCAACCTGAACGGGAGGAGGGGAGCCGCACAGTACGGTCTCTCCGGATGAGTCGAACGGGACCGGCCTCTGCTTGCATCCGCCAAGCCACGCGATGTAGGGTGTCCCAAGGTCGACCGAATCATGAACTTGGCCCCTACGCTGCAGAGCGCGCCCGGTGCATCCGAGGCGAGACGTTACACCAACGGTATCCTCATGTCCGCACTCGGGATGATTCTGATCAGCCCGGACGGACTACTTCTGCGACTCATCGGAGACGGGAACAGGTGGGACATCATTTTCTTCCGAAGCGGTTTCACAGCCGTTTCGTTCTGCGTCGTCCTGCTCGTGAGACACAGGAAGAACATATTCCGCCATCTCTACAGCCTCGGCCGCTACGCCCTGCTCTCAGGGCTGATACTCTCGAGCGGCAATTTCCTGTTCGTCAACGCAATTACCCACACGAGCATCGCCAACACCCTGGCTATCCTCGCTACGATGCCGCTCTTCAGTGCAGTGCTCGGACGAGCGTTCATCGGCGAACGGGTGCGTCCTCGAACCGTGGCGACGATCTTTGTCGCCTTCGGGGGAGTCCTCACGATCTTCATCGGCTCGATCGGAGTCGGCAACTGGGTGGGAAACCTATTCGCCTTCGGTGTCGCCTTTGTCCAGGGACTCAACCTCGTTGTGATGCGCAAGGCCGGCAACGGCGATCGGATCCCCGCACTCTGCCTGGCAGCCATTCTTTCCTCGAGCGGTGCCTTCCTGCTCGGCGCCCACCCCACGGAGGTCAATACGCACGACCTGCGAATCCTCGCTCTTGCGGGACTCATCATGCTTCCAACGGCTATGTGGCTGTTCCTGAGCGGAACTCGCTATGTGCCGGCCGCGGAGATAGCGATCCTCTCGCTCATCGAGACGGTGCTCGGGCCGGTTTGGGCGTGGGTCGGCGTGGGAGAGATTCCGGCGGCGACCTCCCTCGTCGGTGGCGCAATCGTCATCACAGCGGTAACTACCAATACGCTGCTCGGCGTGCACGATAGACGCCGCTCTCCGACGCCGCCGGTCGGCTGACGGCCGCTTCCATCCTCGGTACCAGCTCTACAGCAATCGCGTCACAGAGACAGGATCTCTCAAACGGTCTGTGGTTTCGACAGGCCGGTCTGAGTAGTGCGGTGCTCAGTCGGAAAACCGGTCGAGGAGCTCGATCAGCAGGGCTTTGGCCTCGCCATCGGGACTGTCTCGGTTGATCGAGGAGCGAGCACCGTTTATCATTGCGACCGCCTGCGATTCCGCTTCTCGAATGCTTCCGCACTCGACCATTATCGAGATCGCCTCTTCGACCGCCGGCGAGCTCGGGCCGCTGTGCTTCGCTGCTTGGAAGCAGGAGTTCAGTCGTCCGGAGATCTCTGGGTGGTTTTCACTCGCTATGATGACCGGAAGGCTCTTCTTGCCTTCCACGATGTCGTCTCCGCGGTGCTTTCCCGGAATGCCGGTAGTGAGATTTTTCACATCGTCGAGGATCTGGAAGGCAACGCCGATCTCCTCCCACACTCTGCCGAACTGATCGGCCCGTTCCAGCCCGCCGCCTCCGGCATATACCCCCATTCGGGCCGCCATTCGGGCGAGTGACCCGGTCTTCAGACGACACATCTGCAGATACTCGGCCCGCGTTGGACGGTGGGCATGTTCGCCGTGCCATTGAATGTCGAGACCCTGTCCGAAGTGGAGACATCTCATGTCCTCGGTGAACATGCGATAGAGCTCCGCCCTCTCTTCGGCAGAGAACGGCGCACTGTCTATCAGGAAGGTCGGGAGAAAATAGAGCATGTTGCCTGCATTGATCGCAACATCTTCGCCGAAGATGAGGTGCACTGACGATGCGCCTCGGCGCCACTCCGAACGGTCTTCGATGTCGTCGACTACGAGCGTTCCGTTGTGAGCAAGCTCTACGACGACGGACAGAGGAAGGGCTCTGTCCCCGCCGCCGTACATCTCACAGGAGAGCAGACATACGAGGGGCCGCCACCGTTTTCCGCCGCGCACTATCAGCTCGCGGACAGGTCGCATGATAGCGACGATCGATTCCGCCGACACACCTTCGAGCATGCCGCCCGCCACCTCGCCCAACCATCTCGAACCAACGTCTTCCGGCAGTGCGCGTACGATTGCCTCTTCTATCTTATCGAACCGCGAAGTATACTCACTCATCGTCATCGACCCTGTATTGATTCGCCATGAGCAGCCCATATAATAGCGGACCGGATTTCTATGCCGTCCGGGCAAAAAAAGAGGGGTATCCCGCACGCTCCGTCTATAAACTGGAGGAGATCCAGACAAAGTTCCACATTATCCACAAGGGAGGCCGACTCCTCGATATCGGGGCCGCACCGGGAAGCTGGACACTCTACGCTCTCAAGCTTCTGCAGGGGAGCGGATTCATCACTGCGGTCGATCTCAATCCCCTGTCAGTTGCGAATCTTCCCAAAAATGCCATCTTTCTGCAAGGGGACGTCACTCACACCGAGATTCAAGAGCGGCTGGCCGACCACGGCCCCTACGATCTCGTCATGAGTGATGCGGCCCCCCATACGACCGGCAACAGAACGGTTGACGCAGGCCGGTCATTTCAGTTGGTGTGGGATATACTCGATGTCGCTTCACGCCTTCTCCGTCCGCAGGGGAGCGTCGTCGTCAAGATATTCCAGGGAGGGGACGAGAAGCAGATTCTCGAGCGCCTTCGAGAGGAGTACGCCACGGCAAAGGCTTTCAAGCCAAAGGCCAGCCGAAAGGTCTCCATCGAGACCTACTGTATAGGGCTCGGGAAAATGGGCGGTGCAGAGAATAAGGCGCGGGACCGATAAGAGTAACAGAGCAGGAATCCGAGTGGACGGAATCGACGGTCCAAAGACAACCCTACGAGCGCTTCTCTTGGGCGCGGCAGCCGCGGCGCTCCTCGCCTCCTGTGCAAGCATCCCGTCAGCAACCGGGGCGCTGGACCCCTCGCATGGGAGAATGCTCCCGCTAACCGCAACCGCTGTGGTACGACCGACGGCGGCAGCAGCAATCGGACCGGCTGCCTACGCCCCGCCAATCGGTGCAGTTGCCTTCGGGACCGAACACCTTTCTCCCACGCAACTCAGGCTTCTCGCCGGCGCACGATACGTGCTGGGAAAGACCGAGCTGATTGTCAATGGGCAACGCTTCAACTACGACTGTTCCGGGACCATCCTCGCGATCTACGCATATGCCGGGATCAACCTTGGGGCCCGTTTCAACCGCTACACGGGTGGCGGCGTCACGAGGATCTACAAGATCATGCGAGCCAACAAGCTTCTTTATACCAGCTATTACCCGATGCCCGGCGACATCATCTTCTGGGACAACACCTACGACGAGAACGGTGACGGGAAATGGAACGATGAGCTCACGCACGCCGGGATGGTCGTCGGTGTCAGCCCGAACGGCGAGATCAGCTATGTCCATCAGAACTACCACCGCGGCATCGTCATCGAGCGCATGAATCTTCTCTACCCGAACATCTACACTCGGATCATCGACGGCGTGACCGTCATCGTTAATAGTCCGATGCGCATGCGGGGCTCTCCCAAGGGCCCATCGTGGCTCTCGGGGCAGCTCATCCGCTCGCTCGGAAAGGGCTACCTCCTGAGGTCCTGACAGCAGTCGGGTTTGAAGCCACGAATACGCCGTGCAGCCCTCATTCTCTATCAATACGCTCCCCTATACTTCACTGAGATTCTTTGGGGATAGTCTGCTAATATAAGGCCAGGAGAGCGGCGTCAATAGGGAGGTCACCATGGCAAGAATGCGGGACGAAGGCAAGCGTGCGGCCATACTCCAATCGAGCAAGAAGCTCTTTTCCGAACGAGGATTCTTCAATACGTCGGTTTCCGACATCGTAAAGGATTCCGGCCTTCCCGTCGGAACGATCTACACTTACTTCAAGAACAAGGAGGAGATCGTCCAGGTCATCGTCGACGAGGGTTGGTCTGAGTTCTATGAGCGTCTCGAGAAGTCCTGCTCGGAACAGGGCTCGATGCAAAGACGGATGGCGGTGCTTCTCGACGTCTTCGTTCCGGAGCTCCTTCGCGACCTCGATCTGATCAATATCCTGTTGACCGAGGCGGCCGCTTTTACCCGCATCGACGAGAAGCTCGAAAAGATCAACGACCTCGTCGGCTCGATCCTCGCTCCCATTTCAGCGAGCAGTCCGTCGATGTCGCAGCTGAGCCGCCGCGATATGAAATCTATCCTCTCGGTTTTCTTTCTCGGGATGCTCTCTTCGGTGCGCCTCTCCCGGATAAGCTCGAGCGGGCTCGATCCGAACGAGATTCAGACGGCCGTAAGGAAGGTAGTGAGAAACTCGCTCGGCATCGCGCTCTGAGACGTCACGCCGCGGGCAATTCTTGCGAAAGCCAAGACCGGAGATACCTTACAGACTGCTCGTCCGATTAAGACGCACCAACAGCGAGAGCGCGAAGCGCTTTCGGGATTCAGCTCCCAGGAACGCTGATCAGTGCGCTCAGCGCGTACTCCGGGTCGGTAAGCCGAAAGTGCTCGTGAAGCCCACCCGAGATGTAGACTTTCTTGTCTTCGGTAAGAATTATCGCTTCGGTGTCCTTCAGCGAGTCGATGAGCTCGATCCCCTTCCGCACGCCGAGCACGAAGAGAGAGGTCGAAAGGGCGTCGGCGGTCGTCGAGTTCGCCGAAACAATCGTCACGCTCGCAATCCCGTTTTCGACCGGGAATCCGGTTGTCGTGCTGAGAATGTGATGGTAGCGCTTGCCCTTGTAGATGAAGTAGCGTTCATACTTGCCAGAGGTCACCACCGCTTTGTTCGCCACCGAAACGATTCCGATGTAGTTGCCACGCGAGCGGTTCGGATCCTGGATACCAATTCGCCATAGTGAGCCGTCGGGCTTCGTACCCATCGCCACGATATTGCCTCCGAGGTCGATGATGGCATGATGCACTCCGTCCTTCGCCAGGAGCTTCTCGACAGCCTCACCGGCATATCCTTTCGCGATCCCTCCCAGATCGATCACCATCCCTTTCCGTTTGAGGAAAACCGTGTGCTCAGCGTCGTTCAGAACTACATCTCGGTAGTCGATCAGCGAGAGCGCATGCTTGATCGCCGATTCGGGTGGGACCTTGTCACCGCCGCGGCCGATTCCCCACAGCTTCACCAGGGGGCCGACGGTTATGTCGAAGGCTCCATGTGTCAGACGAGAATAGAGAAGTCCCGACTTGATAACGCCGTAGACATCGTCGGACACCCTCACGGGATGTTCGCCTGCGGCATTGTTGACATCGATCAGCTCGCTGTTCTTCCCGTCGATCGTCATCCGGTCGTTGACTTCTCGAAGCAGGTCGAACGCCTGAGTCAGTGTGCCCGGAGAGGCCTTGTCATAGAGGGATATGGTACAGGCAGTGTCGAGGACGAAATCGGTCTTTGATTGAACTCTGGCTTGGGTTGCTGCGCATGCGGACAGGGTCAGGATCACCAATGTAAGGGTTATCGTGAAAACCAAGCTGCGCGAGAACAGTCGGGCTGCAACGCTCTTCATATTTGTCTGCTGATCGTATCAAACAGGAATGACATGATCAATTGGAGCAGTCGTAGATCGACTTTGAGTTCACGGCAGATTCGACTGCTTTGCTCTTTCACTCTGAGGGATTCTCATATATTATAAAAAGACTAAGTTTTGCAGCTTCGTGGAGAAAACCGCTTCCCAGGAGGCTTCGTGTGGCCGAACGAAGAAAGAACCGCAAGGTATTGAGCCAACTCGATCAGGAGTTTCTCAACCATATCCGCGCACTTTGTCAGAAGGAGGGAGCAGAGGAGGAGCGTCTCGGACCCCAAGCGCTCAGGAAGCTCCTGAAGGTGGACGACGCCTATCTTGCGCGCAGACTCTTTTCGGTTTTCAACCGCAATGGCGCGAAGCAGATCAAACAGGCGGACTTTCTCGGCACGGTCATCTCCCTCATCCTCGGTGACGACGAGTCGAAGTTGCGGTTCATCTTCGATCTGCATGACGAGAACTCGGACGGATATATCGATCGGAATGAGATGAAGCGAATGCTTGACGCCTCGCTTCGACAGAACGAGATCACGATCACCCCCAACGAGAAGCGCGAGCTCTGTCGAGCCATCTATCGGAAGTCGGTCGGGGGATTGAACAAGCGGATCAGCTTCGCAGACTTCAGGAAGCTCCTGAAGCTCTATCCGGACATCAGAGGGGAGATGATCCACAGCATTGCGGCCTGGTTCACTCCGTCCGCCGGCACCGGTGCAAGCCGAGGGGGTTTTCAATTCACTTCTGTTGTCCGATTCATCTTCCTCCTGCTTCCCGGCAGGATCTACAAACAGCTTCTTCTTCTGGCCTACATCGCCCTCAACGCCTATCTGTTCTGGCGGGCGATGACGCACTATGCAGGGCTCGGCGCCAACATCTACCTTCAAGTGGCTCGGGGCGCCGGCGCGTGTCTGAACCTCAACGGCGCGCTCATACTCGTCCCGATGCTGAGGTCTCTTCTCTCCTGGGTGCGAAGGAGCTTCTTTGGCGCGCTCCTACCAACCGACCAAAGTGTGGAAATCCATCGCCTCATCGGTGAGGTGATGTTCTTCTTCGCGTTGGTTCACACCGGTGCACACATTCTCAACTACTCAACCATGTCCGTTCCTGTCGAGCAGAGCCTCTTCCACACCTTCTTCGGGCTCTCCGGCGTGGTTCTCCTCGGCGTCTTCTTTCTCATGTGGCTCTTCGCGCGGAAACGGATACGTCGTGGCAAGGGATTCGAGCTATTCTTCGTATCCCATCTGCTCTACCTCGCATGGTTTGCCATTCTCCTACTGCATGCCCGTCATTTCTGGCACTGGGGCCTCTACTCTCTTGCCTTTTTCGCAATCGAGTACTACATCAAGCGCTTTGCCAAGCGCAATATCTCCTTCGTTGAGAACGCCGCCGCGCTCCCGACCGGGGTCACTCATCTCCGGATTCGGCGACCAGAACGCTTTGCGTTCCAACCAGGCGACTACGCCTACCTTCGCATTCCGTCGATAAGCCGGCTCGAGTGGCACCCGTTTACCATCAGCAGCAACCCTGAGGTGACCGATCATATCGACTTCCACGTAAGAGGACTCGGAAACTGGACCAAAGCGCTCCACAAGAGCTTCACCAAGCTCTCCGCCCGGGAGCGGCGGGTCCCGGTAGTCCTGAACGGGCCCTACGGCACCCCGAGCGGTCGGATCTTCAAGTCACGCGTCGCTATCTTGGTGGGCGCGGGAATCGGAGTCACGCCGTTCGCCTCGATTCTGAAGAGCATTCTCTATAAGCACCAGCACAAGGAGGATCTCAAGCTCGAGAAAGTGTATTTCTTCTGGTTGAACCGGGGACAGAAGTCCTTCGACTGGTTCTCCGAGATGCTCGCCGAGCTGGAGCGCAGAAAGCTCGACAAGTTCCTCGAGATCAACATCTACATGACCAACGCACAGGTCAATGCCTCTACGGGAATGGTGAAGATCGGAATGGAGCTCATCCGGAAGGAAACTCGGCGCGACCCGACGACCGGACTGCAATCCGTGACTCACTTCGGACGTCCGGATTGGAATGCCCTTTTTGCGGACATTTCGAGAAGGCACAAGTTCCGCGGGGTTTCGGTCTTCTTCTGCGGTCCAGTAGGCCTGTCGCAAGCCGTCAGGTCCGCCGCAGGCAAGTTCGGTTTCTCATTCAAGAAGGAGAACTTCTGAGGCAGTGGGTGGCCTGCGCCGCTCAGTCTCGGCTCGGACTTCCCGCACTGCCCGGGCGGCCCTCGTTTGACTTTGACCGTGCTGTTGCATATTTTTTTCGCATCGGAGGCAAAGATGTCCGAGAGAGCATGGACGAGAACTGTGAATGAGAAGGCCCTCGAGCCCGGGAAGCCGGTCGTTGCGATGGTCGACGACCAGGAGGTCATGCTTGTGCGGCTCGGTGATCGAATCGCCGCCTGCGGCAACAAGTGCACCCACTACGGCGGCCCGCTCAATCAGGGTCTCATCGTGGGAGACAAGGTCATCTGTCCCTGGCACAATGCGCGGTTTGACGTCAGCACCGGAACAAAAGACTCTCCTCCCGGTCTCGGAGGAGTACCGGCATATGAGGTCAAGACCGAAGAGGGCGACGTCTACGTGCGACCCCGCGAGGAGTCCGGGGAGTCCAAAAAGAGGGAATCGGATGGAAGCTCGGTGCTCATCCTCGGTGCTGGTGCGGCAGGCGACACCGCCGCCGAAACCCTGCGGACCGGCGGATTCAAGGGAACGGTAACCCTCGTTACTCAGGAGGAGGACGCCCCATACGATCGAACGGTGCTCTCAAAGGGTTTCATTTCAGGCGAGGCAAAACCCGAATGGCTTCCGCTTCGCGAGAAGAATTTCTACAAAGACCAGAAGGTAAACCTCGTTACCCGCAAGAAGATCGTGGGTTTCGACCCGAAAACCAGAACCGCCAGCTTCGCCGACGGGGATACCCTCGCAGCCGACAAGGTTCTGCTTTGCACCGGAAGCGTTCCGCGCAAGCTGAGCCTTCCCGGTTCGGAGAAGAAGAACTGCTTCTACCTGCGCAGCATGAAGGACGCCCAGGCTATCCTCGACGCCGTGAAGGATGCGTCGAAGGCCGTTATTCTCGGTGCGAGCTTCATCGGTCTCGAAACTGCGTCCGGGCTTCGCGAGCGGAAGATCGACGTCCAGATCGTCGCGCCCGAGAAAGTTCCGCTCGCGACGGTGTTCGGCGAGAAGGTCGGAGAGAGAATCCGGCGTATCCACGAGGAGAACGGGGTCAACTTTCACCTCGGGCATACAGCCCGCGAGGTGACCGGAAGCGGCGCGGTCGACAAGATCATACTGGACGACGGCACGGAGCTCGAAGCCAACGTCGTCATTATCGGCGCGGGGGTGATGCCGTCCGTCGACTACCTTGAAGGAAGCGGCCTCCTCGAGAACGGTGTGGTGCCGGTCAACGGGAAGCTCGAAACGAAGTTCCCGGGCGTTTATGCAGCCGGAGACATCGCGATGGTGCCCGACGTCTACGGCGTTGGTTCGGTGAGGATCGAACACTGGGTCGTCGCGCAGCGGCACGGGATGCATGCAGCCCAGTCGATGCTCGGAAGCTCGGAGGATTTTCGCGAACCGCCCTTTTTCTGGACAATGCAGTACGGCAACAGCATCAAGCTCACCGGTTCGACCAAAGAGTATGACGAGATCGTCTATCGAGGCGATGTCGAGAACGATACCTTCTCGGCGGGCTACTTCCTCGGAGGTTCCCTCAAAGCGGTGTCCACCATCGGCCGCGGCCGCGATGTGCTCATCGGCGGCGAGCTCCTGAAGGAAGGGATAACGATCACACCCCAACAGTTCCGCGATACCGAGGACCTCGAAGAGCTGTTGGGATAGGTTCTGCTACAGGTGGAAGACCCGCTTGAGGTCGAACCTGTTGCGCAGCCTGTAGTGCAGGAAGAGCAGAATGATCGCCACAGGGATGAGAGTCAGGAGCACCACGATCGACCAGGTGAAGTCCACTGTAGCAGTGAGATAGAGCGAAACGAGCAGATCTACTCCGAAGCAGAAGACGGCAATTCCGATTAACACGAAGGCTACGACGTTGAGACCGCGCTCCTTTGCCCTGATCGTGGCAACCGATATGATCCCCGAGATGATCACGAACAGGGCAAGGATGGGGAGGCCGAGAGGAAAGAACCACTCAATCTTGCCGTCGACGAGGTCCGTTGCCGCGAGAAACGCGATCGTCGAGACGATGGTTCCGATGACGATCGTCGCCGGCTGCTTGCGAAAGAAGATCAATAGGGTCGTGCAGATCCACGCAAAGACAATTGAGATCGTTGGATAGAGCGACCAGTCGACTGCGGCGTCGACTCGAAGGTCGCTGCCCACCACGACGATCACACCGATCGCGTACAGAAGGGTGAGCACTTCCCAGAGAATCCTGCGCCGCCCACGATCGCCTATCCGTGGCCGCGGCTCCACGTCGTCGGCAGGGTAGCGCGACTCCGCGGGACCGGTCTCTTCGAAGTGCTGGATTGGCGTGTTACACAGCGGGCAATTCACTACGTCGTTGTCGACCTCGACGCCGCACCGCGAGCAGTATGGCATTGATAACCCCTATCCTAATTGGTTTCTATTTTAACCGGAATTCCCATTTTCACAAGTGAGGTGAAGAAGTACCGCTCCACTTCCGCCTGCTCGATGACCCGTCCGAAGCTTATGTAGATGTTGTCCGCATAGCTCACGACCCCGCAATTCGTTTTGTTCGTCACACTCGGCGGTGAAATGACTTCGCAGCGCTCGACCTGATCGGCAATCGTCTCGGGCAAGCTCACCTGACCGAGGTTCGTCAGGCAGGTCGTAAAGAGCGATTCGCCGAGGATGTAGTAGATTCGTCGAATCACGAGATTCTTGAGGAAGAGCGGAATTATCCTGACCACCAAATTCGATTCGCCACGGATGTTGCGGGCGATTTGCCGGTTTATTGCCCGTTCGTTGATCGCCACCTTCATGAAATGGTGCACCTCGTGAACGATCTCGTCGAAGGTGTAGCGTCCGAGCCGAGGGTCGATCCCGGGCGTAACGTAGAGGGAGAAGTTGCGCATGGACCTCGAAGGATAGAGCTTGCGCAGATTCACGGGGACCTCGAGCCTGATGACCTTTCCCGGGCGCCTGCGGCCCTTGGGAAGATCGAAATAGTGACACTGCACGGCATTGAGCAAGAGGGCCGACAAGAAGACGGTCAGCGTGACACCGTGATTTTTCGCCTCCTCCTTGAGCCGGGCCACCGGGACGATTCCGGTCGTTATCCGAAAGGTCCCCACCGGCAGAAGGGGCGCAGGAATTTGGAAGGACTTCTTCTCACGGCCGGGTCCGGGGATACTGGGGTTGTAGAACTTGCGGTATGCGTCCTCGTACTCCTCGAGCTCGACCGGTTGATCCGGTGTCATCACGCCGTCAGCCGGTCCGTGATGAACCCCGATAAGAGTGAAATACTCAACGAGCAGAGATCTCAAGAACTCAATGGCCCCCGCGCCGTCGGTGAGCATGTGCGAGAACTCGACCGAGATGCGACGCCGGTAGGCTCGGACATGGAAGAGGTACCGCCGTCGTCTCTTCAGCGGTGCGTCCATGCAGGGATAGCGGGTGTCCACTTCCACCTTCGGCATGCGGTTCTTTCGCACGAGGTAGTACCAGAACAGGCCGGCCCGCACCTCCACGAGATAGTAGGGAAATCGAACGACGATGTTCTCGAGTGCCTGCTGAAGAGCCCCGATCCTGACAGGGTCGTGAAGCGTCGCCGCTATTCGAAACAGGGTCGTGGTCCTCTGAGAGGCCACCGAGGGGTACATTGTAGCGGCATTGTCCAACTTGAACCATTCGATACTTGGTTGGGTGTCAGTCTTCACGAGTCAAGCGCCTCCACAACTGTCAAAATATAGCTCAATTGACTTTTTTATCTCAACCCGTAAAATCCCCTCATGGATCACGACATGACGGGCAACCCGCAGGAGTCGGGCGGCTACACTGACGAACATGCCCGAAGTGGCATCTCCGATCCGTTGCCCACATTGGAATGCTTTCCAAATCAGTATCCCCAGAACGACTATGTGATCGAGCTCGAGTTTCCGGAGTTTGGTTCCGTTTGCCCCAAGACCGGGCTGCCGGACTCAGGGGTGATTCGAATCGACTATATCCC
The DNA here is from genome assembly GCA_964506755.1 of uncultured Spirochaetales bacterium. GTDB lineage: Bacteria > Spirochaetota > Spirochaetia > DAHUYW01 > DAHUYW01 > CAZDMH01. The sequence goes on along the minus strand of CAZDMH010000013.1, from coordinate 37,957 downwards.
GGATAAGTCCATAGTCGAGCTGAAGTCGCTGAAGCTCTACCTCCTCGGATTTCGCAACCTCGGCATCTTTTCGGAGAACGTGGTCAATCGGATCCACGAAGATCTCCTCGAGGCGATGGAGCCACGCTGGCTGCGGGTTCGGGGGGAGTTCAATCCGCGGGGAGGCATCTACACGAGGGTCCAACGTGAGCATGGGAAAAAGTAGATTCACCCCACTCTTTTTCTTGATAACGGTGGTTTTTATCTCCTGCCTCGTCGCAGCGAACATCGTCGCGGTTAAGCTCGTGAGCATCTTTTCGCTGGTTCTGCCGGCTGCCGTCGTCGTATTTCCGATCACATACATCTTCGGCGACATCCTGACCGAGGTCTACGGTTACCGAATGGCGCGACTCGTCATCTGGACCGGGTTCGCGGCAAACTTGATCGTTGTGGGAGTAATTTGGATCGCGCAGATCCTGCCCCCGGCTTCCTTCTGGAAGGGGCAGAGCGCCTATGTTGCCGTACTCGGCCAGACGCCCCGAATTCTGGCTGCGTCCTTCCTCGCGTATCTGGCCGGCGAGTTTCTCAACTCCATCGTGCTGTCGAGGATGAAGCTCGCCACGAAGGGGCGCTTCCTGTGGACGCGAACGATCGGCTCTACGATCGTTGGGCAGGCGGCCGACTCGACCATCTTCATCACCATCGCCTTCGTCACAACGATACCGGGCAACGCGCTGATCCAGCTCGTCGTGACTCAGTGGCTGTTCAAGGTAACCTACGAAGTGCTCGTCACCCCGCTCACCTACCTCATCGTCGGCGCCCTGAAACGGCACGAGCAGATAGATACCTTCGATTACGGCACGAATCTCAACCCTCTGCGAGTATTCGATACCTGAATCGTCGCCGGTGTCGACGCCCTCTCGACGCCCTCTCGACGGTCGAAGCGAGCTGAAAGGCGAGGTGCGGTTAAGGTTATAATTCTGGTCAGGCTTCCGCTTTAGGCCTCCATTTTCCTCTGAAGTGCTTCAGAAGGAGCAATAATCTTGACCGTTTCCGTAAAATAAGAGTATTCTTGTAATTAAGACTGATTCGCCCTATTGGAGTAACCCACATGATGATAGGCATTCCCAGAGAAACAGGTAAAAAAGAGCGTAGGGTGCCTCTCATACCGGAAACGGTGAAAAAGCTGGCCGATCTTGGGGCCGAAGTTGTCGTCGAAAAAGACATGGGCGCCGGCTCAGACTACACCGACGACCAATACGTTCAAGCGGGAGCGAAGGTGGTAGGACGGGACGAGCTTCTCGCCTCCTGCGATCTCGTTCTCAGGCTGGAGAAACCCCCTGCAAACGAGGTCGACAAGCTCAAGGAGGGAGCGGTTCACATCAGCTACCTTGATCCCTTCAACGAGAAAGAGTTGGTGCGCTCGATAGCGGAGCGTCGTGTCCATGCCATCTCTATGGAGATGATCCCACGCACCACCCGAGCCCAGAAGATGGACTCACTGAGCTCCCAGGCCAGCCTCGCGGGCTACGTCGCGGTCCTTCTCGCGGCCGAACGTCTCGACCGCATCTTCCCGATGATGGTAACCCCCGCAGGCACCCTCTCACCGGCACGCGTGTTCATCATTGGCGCCGGGGTGGCAGGATTGCAGGCGATCGCCACCGCACACCGCCTTGGGGCACGGGTCGAGGCTTTCGACACTCGACCGGTCGTCGAAGAACAGGTTCAGTCACTCGGTGCGAAGTTCGTCAAGGTTGATCTGGGGGAAACCGGTGAGACCAAAGACGGCTACGCCAAAGAGCTCACAGAAGAACAGCTCCGAAAACAGCAGGAGGTCATGGCCAAGCACTGTGCAGCCTCCGACGTGGTCATAACGACAGCCCAGGTCTTCGGCCGAAAGGCTCCCCGAATCCTGACAAAGGAGATGATCGCCAGCATGCGACCGGGCAGCGTGGTCATCGACATGGCAATCGAGAGCGGCGGCAACGTCGAGGGGTCAAAGCTCGACGAAGAGGTCGAAATCGGCGGCGTCCGAATCATCGGATTCCCGAACCTCGCCGGCAGGGTTCCCGTTCACGCGAGTCAGATGTACTCCAGCAACGTCGGGAATCTCATCATGGAGTTCTGGGACAAGGAAAAAAAGATGTTTGTCCTCGATACCGAGGACGAGATCATCAAAGGCTGCCTGGTCACCCACGACGGACGGGTGTGGAACGAGCGCCTGAAGGAGATGTACAACTCATGATCATCTTTCTGCTGTTGATCCTCATGTTATCGATCTTTCTAGGATTTGAGCTGATTTCGAAGGTACCGTCGACCCTGCACACGCCGCTGATGTCCGGATCGAACGCCATCTCGGGAATTACGCTCGTCGGCGCACTCACCGCCGCGGGGACCGACGTCAATGGATGGGTCGCCATCGCGCTCGGCGTGCTTGCGGTTGCCTTCGCCACCATCAACGTAGTCGGCGGCTATCTTGTGACCGATCGGATGCTCGGCATGTTCAAGAAGAAGGAGCCGGCAAAGAAATGAACATCGCAATCAACATCATCTACATCGTTGCGGCTATGCTGTTCATCTTCGGGCTTAAAATGCTCTCCTCGCCGCGCACGGCGCGAACCGGAAACCTCCTATCGGCTCTGGGTATGCTCTTGGCAGTGGTCGTGACCCTCTTTGACAAGGGAATCCTCACCTACCAGTGGATCATTACCGGACTGGCGGTCGGAACCGTCATCGGGTTCTTTTCGGCTCGCCTCGTCGCCATGACCGCGATGCCCGAGATGGTCGCACTCTTCAACGGATTCGGCGGAATAGCGAGTCTCCTCGTCGGCTGGGCCGTGTATCAGATGATGCCGCAGCTGCCCCTGCTTCAGATCATCACGATCGTTCTTTCGGTATTCATCGGCGGAGTGACCTTCACGGGAAGCATGATGGCCTTCGGCAAGCTGCGCGAGATAATCTCCGGGAAGCCGATGGTCTTCAAAGGCCAGCGCATCGTCAACGGGCTCATCCTGGCAGGGATCATCGTCTTCTCGATCCTCTTCGGGCTCAACCCGGCGACCTCCTATACCTACTTCCTCATCGTCGTTGCGCTATCGTTCGTCTTTGGAGTCATGTTCGTCGTGCCGATCGGCGGCGCCGATATGCCGGTCGTCATTTCGATGCTCAACAGCTTCTCGGGGCTCGCCGCGGCGGCCGCAGGTTTTGTCATCAACAACAACATCCTCATCGTCGCCGGCTCGCTCGTCGGAGCAAGCGGAGTAATCCTTACGAATATCATGTGCAAGGCGATGAACCGATCGCTTCCGAACGTTCTCTTCAGCGGGTTCGGCGCCGTCACCGAAAAGGCTGCGGCAGGCACGACGCAGGGGGAGGCTAAAGCGCTCTCGCCGGCGGATGCGTTCCTCATTCTCGAAGCAGCTCAGTCGGTTGTCGTCGTCCCCGGATACGGCCTCGCCGTCGCCCAGGCTCAACATGCCGTCAAGGAGCTTGCTGATCTTCTCGAGAAGAACGGCGCTGAGGTTCGCTATGCGATCCACCCGGTGGCGGGCCGCATGCCCGGCCATATGAACGTTCTCCTCGCCGAGGCAAACGTCCCCTACGACCAGCTCATCGAGATGGATTCGATCAACCCGACAATGCCCACCGTCGACGTCGCCATGGTCATCGGGGCGAACGATGTCGTCAATCCCGCTGCCCGCGAGCAAGAGTCGAGCCCGATCTACGGGATGCCGATCATCAATGCGGACGAGGCAAAAACTGTCTTTGTCTTGAAGCGCTCGATGGCCACCGGGTTTGCCGGTATCCAGAACCCGTTGTTCTTCAAGGAGAACACCCGGATGCTGTTCGGGGACGCAAAGTCCACCGTTCAGCAGCTGGTATCCGAGTTCAAGGACATGGAAAACTAGCCCCACCTACGATGAGGCCGAAAGCCGCAGCGTGCTAGTTGCGACTTTCGGCTCCGTATTTCAGCCATATCTTACGCTTGTTCGTCAGCCCCCTGCGCCTCGAGATGAGCAGAAAGGTGACCCCGCTGAAGACGAGGTATCCGAAGGCGACGAGCACTGCAAGCCAGAAGTAGAGTGGGTTGCCATACTTCACCCAATAGGCCGGCAGGTTGATGACCAAGATGAACGGGATGGCCAGTGCAAAGGTCAGCCCCGACGAGTACATGAAATCGAATGCGACCGGGGTCTCGAACTGCGGATCGAGGACGCGGAGCAGCGCGAGCCCGGTCGGCATCGTCCCGGTTGCCGCCCCGTAGATCATCAGGGTCCGGTGGAAGCGGTGATCGGTGAACAACCTCGAACAGATCCAGGGAACCGTAACGAGGGTAAGGAACCCTCCGGCCAAACACATCACCACGATCGGCACCCAGAACTCGGCTACCACGACTACGGAGATCGCCGCTATCGAGCCCGCCACCATCAAGTCGACTGAACCTCCGGAAATCCGCGTCAGGGTACCGTTGTCGAGGATGTGGTCGAAGCGCAATACCTTGGCAAGGTAGCGAACGAGCAGGGCTACGAGTGCCGAGAAGATGAAGCTCAAGCCCCACAGGTTCACGGCCAGGTCATGCCCCATCTTGCCGGCGAATGAAAGCAGGTAGGTTATCAGGCTCAGCAGAAGATAGGCTATCAGGTAGACGATGAATACCATCGCGAGGTTGAAGCTCATCGTGTCGACCGCTTCGGTTTCCGTCGTCAGATGGGAACCGACCGGAAGCTGATCTTCTTTGGTTCGATACACACCGGTCTTCACCTCACGCGCCTGGAGAATGCTTACCTTATCAGGCTCGGTCCAGCCCTTTCGCAAACCCCAGTTGATGAGGAACACCCCACCGAAACAGGCCCAGAGGAATCCGATTGCAGCGAAGGTCAGCCCAACCGATCCGGCTCCCTTGAAACCGAAGCCCTCCCACCCCTGACCGATCGCGAAAGCCTGTCCGGGACCGAGGGAGAAGCCGAGCGGTATCATGAAACCGAAGGAGGGGAAAAGCTTCGGGAAGACGGTTATGATGAAGAGGATCGTCAGCCCGAGACCTACGAGCGACTGTATCGCGTACTGCGAAAGCACCGCGGCCGTGGTCGAGATGAGCCGTTTGTCACCCACTTTGCCCGTCCACCGCGCCTTGCGGAGTGTCATCGCAATGAAAGAGATGCTCAGAAGGTGGTAGACCAGGGAGCCGAGCCCCTCGGTCCCCAGCCCGAGCGAAGGCAACACCCAATTGTAGAACGGAAGAAGCAGAAACCCTGCGGTTAGGGCGTTCGGAATGAGATATCGCTGGAAAAAGCGGACACGCGAGCGGATGAAGGTCGCCGCAAGCAGCCCCGCCGAGATTATGCCAAGGTCAATGATGAGAGACCATGAAAAGTTCATATCTCCCTCCCTTAATCGAGGTCTTCAATCACCCTTCCGGGGTTGGCGAACCGCATTTAGCGCTCGGATCAGCCGGCCCGCCCGCACCTACTGGAGCGCCTCCGCTATCCGGTCGCGATAGTAGAAGTAGCTATCCTTCGGCACTCTCCTCCCATCGGCGTAGTCACAATACACTATCCCAAAGCGTTTCGTATATCCGTAGGACCATTCGAAATTGTCGACGAGGGACCACAGGAAATAGCCCTTCAACGGTATTCCATCCTCGATCGCTCGCCCGCAGGCGTCGAGATGAGCACCCAAATACTCGATCCGCTTCGGGTCCAGACAGTGTGATCGGTCCTCGGAGAGCACATCTGCAACGGCACACCCGTTTTCAGTTATGTAGAGATTGACTGCGGGGTAACGGTCGACGACCCATTTGAGCTGCCGATAGAGCCCTTCCGGAACGATATCCCAGCCCATGTCGGTCTTTGGGAGATCGGTCTCCCGCAGCCTGAACTGCTCTGAAACCGAGGCGTCGTATTCCATTTCGTGCTCGAAGTAGTAGTTGAGACCGAGAAAGTCGAGCGGGGTTGCGAGGATATCCCCATCGTTCGGACGCACGGGCATCTCAACCTGCGGAAGGGTATCGAGGTGGCGTCGCGGATATTCTCGGCCAAACAGCGGGTCGAGAAACATTCTCGTATCCCGGTCCGCAGCCCTGTCTGCGGCCAAGCGATCCTCCTCCCGGTCGCTCGCAGGCCGTGGAGTAGAGATGTTCAGTGAAATCCCTATCTCTCCGCCTCTCGAGAGCTCGCGATAGGCTCTAACCGCCAACCCGTGTCCCAACAGAAGATGATGGATCGTGGAGTAGGCGGCCTGCGGATCCTTCCTGCCGGGGGCGTGGATTCCCGTGAGGTAGCCGAGGATCGACGCACACCAGGGCTCGTTTATGGTAATGAACTTGCTCACCCGGTCGTCGAAACGCTCGTAACAGAACGCGGCGTAGTCCGCGAAGCGGTATGCGGTGTCGCGGTTCGGCCAGCCGCCCTCATCTTCGAGATACTGCGGCAGGTCCCAGTGATAGAGTGTCACGACGGGCTGTATCTCTTTCTCGAGCAGAGAGTCGATGAGGCGATCGTAGAACGCGATACCGCGAGGATCGGCCGACGCGTTCGAAGCAGTTCGCTCCGGAAAGATACGTGGCCAGGCGATCGAGAATCGGTACGCGTTGAGCCCGAGAGCAGCCATGAGTTGGACATCTTCCTGATAGCGGTGGAAGTGATCGCAGGAGACGTCGCCGTTCGTTCCGTCGAGTATCGTGCCGGGGGTATGGGAAAAAGTGTCCCAGATGCTCGAACCCCGTCCGTCCTCCGCCACGGCCCCCTCTATCTGATAGCTGGCGGTTGCGGTGCCCCACAGGAAGTCGTGCGGAAAGCCTTTGAAGCCCACGGTCGCCTCCTTTTCGATCTCATCCCGTCGGCAATGTGTTTGATCGATTGGGATAACAGGTCCTGACACGATCCGATCGGCTGGAGCCAGGGGCTCGTGTAGCTTACGGAAAGCGTCAGGTTGCCCAAACGGACCAAGTGTATTACATTAGCTGCATGAAAGACAAGGATGACGTTAAAACCGCAATCCTCGACCTCGAGGGTGCCGACTGCGCCTCATGCGCCTATGCAATCGAGCATACGGGGCGAAAGGTGCCGGGCGTTTCGGATGTATATGTGGACATCAACGCCGCCGAGGCTCGCGTCGAATACACCGGTAACCCGGGGGCTCTGGAGAAGATAACGAAGATCGTCCGCTCGCTCGGCTACGATGCAAGGGTTCGAAGCGAATCAATCGGGACCACGGACGCCGGGGAATAGAGCTCCGAAACGGAACATCATGACAACTTGGAATCTCAGGGAGGTGCTTCTCCTTTGCACGCAGGCAGGACGGATAGCACTGAATCATTTCGACAATCCGACGCACGACTACAAGGACGATGACAGCGTCGTAACACAGGCGGATCGGGAAATCGAGCAGTTTCTCGGCCGCAGCTTCGACAAACCCCAGTCGGGCAGCTTCATCGTCGGGGAAGAGACCGTCGACAAGCGCGACGATGACTATCTGATGCAAGCCATGCAGGCAACCGCGTGGGTTGTCGATCCTATCGACGGCACCATACTCTATGCGAACCATCTTCACGACTGGGGCGTCTCGATCGGCTACATGACGGAGGGAGTGCTTCGCGAAGGCGTCGTCTACTTTCCCCTTTCGGGCGAAATCTTTGTCTCCGAGGACGGACACAACTATCGCGGAACGGCGAGTCTCTCGGCGGCAACTCCGGAGGAGCAGGCCGAGTCGATCGAGCTTTCACGGATCGAGCCTCGTCGCCGCTCCTATTCCAAGAGCGGCATCGTGGCGGTAACGCAGGAGCTCACCCGGGACCGCCGGCTCCCTTTCACGAATCCGGTCCTCGCCGGAGGAAGTGCCGTCTACCCGCTTGTCGCCCTCGCCGAGGGTCGAATCATGGCCTATGTCGGTAGCCTGAATCTTTGGGACTTCGCTGGATCTCTCCCGCTGCTGCTGAATGCAGGTGCCGTCATTTCTCTCGAGGACGGTACGCCGGTCGGCGGTGCGGTTGACGACAACGGCTACCACCTCGGCCCGGAATCGACGAAACGCTTCAAGAGCCGGGGGATGATCGTGGCCGCCCTCGACGAAGAGGTCCACGGCCGTCTTCGAGAAATGCTCGATGCGGTAGCAGAACCTGCATAGCCGGAAGCCGCGACGATGCGACGGAAATGAAGATCGCAGTCAATCGACCTTCCCCGCTTTCCTCGATCGCACTCCTGATTCTACTATTTTCGGCGCTGGTAGTCGTACCTGCAGCCGCACAGTCATCGGCTCCGCTCGTCAAGCGTGACACGATGCTCCACATTCTTGCCGGCGCGATGTCCGGGCTCCTCGTGAGCTCGGCGGTGTCGGCAATCTACGGCCACACTACCGTCGACGCATATCCCCTCCTCCTGCCGGCGGTCGGTCTCTCCGCAGCCATCACCGCAGGAATTGCCAAGGAGACCGTCGATTCAACCGGATTTGGCGATCCGCAGTGGCGAGACATCGTTCATACCCTCATAGGCGGAGCAATAGCCGCCGGGATCACCGCGGGCATCGAGCTCATGGGGGGGTCGAGCACCTACCGAGCAAAGACCACTCTCCTGGCCACCATCGGCGTGACGCTGGCGTTGCCGGTCGGAGCCGGTCTCGGTCAAGAGATATCGCTTTTTTTGAAAAAGGAGAAAGCAAAACGATGAAGTATGCACAGATCAACCTCTCGGGCACCTATCTCGAAACGGCTCCACTTGCGCGACCGTTTCTGACGGCCGGCCGAGGACCGGTTTTCCGTTTCGACGCCTTCCTCGCTCGCGTCGAGCACCTGCTCCAACGCAAGAACGTAGATACCGTCCTCATCGATCACCGTATGGACTTCCGCGTGGGCCTGCCCGGTGCGCTCGATGCGATCCGTCATCAGCTCGAGCGACTCCGTGGGGCCGGGAAACGGCTTGTGTACTACGCTCGCAGCTACGACACCGCGACGCTCTATCTTGCCTCCCCCTGCTCCGAGCGCATCATACACCCGCTCGGGACCGTAAGGTTCCAGGGAATGGCACGCAGCTTCGTCTTCTTCAAGAATCTGGTCGAGATGAACGGGCTCGAGGTCGAGATCGTCCGACGCGGCCGGTACAAGAGCGCCGGGGACATTTTCCGACTCGAATCTCTCGACGAGAGCAATCGGGAACAGCATCAGGCTATTCTCGAAGCCACCATGAGGAGCTTCAAAGATGCCGTCCGCAGCGGCTTCTCAAAGAGCGAGTCGGAGGTAGAGGAGCTTCTCGGCGGCAGGGTGTTAACGGCGGAGGAGGCTGTAGAGGCAAAGTGGATGACCCGCTCGGCGACGAAGAGCAACCTGGTCGAGGAGTGGCGCAAGGCGAAGGCGCGCGAGGAGAGCTTGCGTAAGGTGAAGATCCGGTTCGGGAAGGGAACGAAGGTTGCAGTTCTGGTCTTCGAAGGAGCCATCGTGGACGGAAAGAGCCGCCGCGATCCCGCCTTGGGTCAGTCGATCGGCAGCGACTCGTTTCTGCCCGAGATCGAACGATTGAAGAAGAACAAATCGATAAAGGGGGTCGTGCTTCGAGTGTCTTCCGGGGGAGGTTCGGCCCTCGCCTCCGAAGAGATAGCGGAAGGCCTCTCCGAGCTGGCCGAGAAGAAGCCGCTCGTCGTCTCGATGGGCGGGGTGGCGGGCTCAGGCGGATACTGGATCGCCCTGCCGGGAGAACGGATCTTTGCCGAGCCCGACACAATAACCGGGTCGATCGGCGTTATCTCGATGCTCTTTTCCGCTCGCGAAACGCTCAAACGCCATGGAATAACCGAATCCACGGTCAAGATCGGCGAGCTCGCCGACCTCGGATCGCCGTTCAAGTCCTTGACGGAACGCGAACGTTCGGTTATCGAAGAGGATGTCGACCGGCTCTATCGAGTCTTTCTCGCGAAGGTGGCCGAAGCCCGAGAGTCTTCGCCGGAAGCGGTCCATCGCGTGGGCGAGGGGCGAATCTGGTCCGGGGATGATGCAAAGCAGGCCGGCCTTGTCGATGAGACAGGTGGAGTGGACAGCGCTCTGGAGTTTCTGAGGAAGAAACTGAAGGCAAAACGCATCGCGGTTCGCTTCTACCCGATCGTCAAGTACTCGCTTGTCCAGCGGTTTATCATGAGAAACGCCGCGGCCGTCGATGTCGGGATGAACCGTATCCTTGCGTTCCTTGGCAGCCTCACGCCGGCTACCGGGGTGTTCGGTTCGTTTCTGTTGGAGTCGCAGGGAAAGCCACTTGCTATCATGGAGGAATTCGCTCATTACCGTTGATCAGTTGCGGTAATTATCCCTATCATGAGCGAAACGCAGAAAGAGGAAACTACGTTGATTATCAGACAGCTACCCTTGGGCCAGCTGCAGACGAACTGCTACATTGCCGGCTGCGAGGATACACACGAGGCGGTCGTCATCGATCCGGGAGACGAGGCAGGCCGCATTCTGAGCGAGCTCGATCGATACTCCCTTGAGGTCGTGTTCATTTTGAATACCCACGCTCACTTCGACCATATCGGTGCAAACGCCGCTCTCGCATCGGCGACCGGAGCGCCTCTTGCAATCCATGAACTTGACGTTCCGCTCCTCAAGGAGCGCGGCGGGGCAAAACAGTTTGGCTACGAGATACCGAGCAGCCCGGAGCCGAATCTCTTGCTCGAGGAGGGTTCGATGATCAAATTCGGACGTCACTCGCTGCGAACACTCTTCACACCCGGTCACACCCCCGGGCACGTCAGCTTCTACGAAGAGGGTGCCGCCGCTCTCTTCGACGGGGACGTGCTTTTTGCAGGAGGAATCGGTCGGACGGATCTACCGGGAGGCAACCAGGAACGTTTGATGGAGAGCATCGAGCGGAAGCTCATGACACTTCCCGATGATACCACCGTGTACTCGGGCCACGGACCGACGACAACGATCGGCCAAGAGCGCGAAGTCTTTCTTGGATACCGATGATGCTCAAGAAACCTGATGCCCCGCCCGTCGACGTGGTCGCCGGCATACTCGAATACGAGGGCCGATTCCTCATTGCGAGGCGCTCGAATCACGGGAGGCTGCCCAACCTGTGGGAGTTTCCAGGCGGCAAGGTCGAGCTCGGTGAAGACCCGACCGAGGCGCTGAAGCGAGAGTTCTTGGAGGAGCTGGGGGTGACGATCGATGTGGGAAAACCGGTCGGCACCAACATCCACCAGTACCCGGACGGAAGCGTCCGACTCTCAGGTTTCAAAGTCTACCATCAAACCGGGCGGTTCGAGACGCGAGTTCACGAGGAGCTGCGCTGGGTGCGCCTCTCCGAGCTCCGCGATTTTCCGCTCGCGCCCGCTGATATCCCGCTCGTGCGAGCGCTCGTCGAGGAGTAGCGGTTTCATGAGGTTTCGCTGCTTGATACTGGATCACGACGACACGGCGGTCGACAGCACGCGAGAGATCCACTATCCCGCACACATCGAGATGATGAAACGCCTGCGACCCGGTCAGGCTCCGATCTCGCTCGAAGGATGGTTCAGAAAGAACTTCGATCCGGGGATCATGGGCTATCTCGCCGGTGAGCTCGGCCTCAGCGACGCGGAGCTCCAGGAGGAGTTCGAAATCTGGCAGAACTACACCTCGACCAGGGTGCCGCACTTCTTCCCTGGATTCCTCGAGCTCCTCAGGGATTTCAGGGAGGCCGACGGCAGGATCGCGGTAGCCTCCCACTCCGAACGCCATATCATCGAGCGGGACTACCGAACGCGCTCCAACGACGAGCAGCTCGTTCCCGAGCTCATATTCGGCTGGGATCACGACGAGAGCAGGAGAAAACCGAGCCCGTGGCCCGTCGAGCAGATCCTTGCCGAGTTCAAGCTCCCGGCGAACGAGGCGTTGATCGTCGATGATCTCAAACCGGCGGTTCTGATGGGTCGGGCAAGCGGAGTCGCCGTCGCGGCGGCAGGTTGGAGCCACGATATTCCCGAGATTCACGAATATATGGAAAAATCCTGTCTCGCCTTCCTGACGAGCGTCGAAGAGCTCCGTTCGTTCCTGTTTGGGTGATCGAAGGCTACGACTCTCTTTTCTGCTGCTTCTTTGCCTGCTTCGCCTCATACATGCACGAATCCGCCTCTTCAACGAGCGCTTCGGGATCGACCGGATGCTCGGCCGAATATTCTGAGACCCCCACGCTTACATTGACCGGATAGGGTTCGTTGTCTTCGGAGCGCAGCTCATCCTTGATGCGCTCCATGATGTACTCGGCTGATTCCTTCGTACAATCCGGCAGTACCATCAGGAACTCGTCGCCTCCGATTCTCGAGACGTAGTCGCTCTTCCTGAGGTGGCGCTTCAAGACGGTAATGACTCTCCGCAGGAGGCGATCGCCCTCGCTATGGCCAAAATTGTCGTTCACGAACTTCAAATCGTCCACGTCGACGAAGCAGAGGCTCAAGGGCTGCTTGTTGCGCTGTGCAAGGTAGATTGATTGAGTGAGGATCTCCATTCCTGCTCGACGGTTGTAGACATCGGTGAGCTCATCCATCGCGGCTCGCTTTTCGAGCTCCTCCTCGATTGCCTTGCGCTCTTCGATCTCCGTCTCGAGCTTCTGATTCAACCGCCTGACCCGCTCTATTTCGAGCTCGAGCTCTTCTCCTCGCCGGTGCGCAAGGCGGCGCATCTCGAACTCGTTGCGGAAGACTCTTTCCTGGGCGAGACTGGCCGCAATCCCGGCAAGGGCGAAAACCCAAACGCTCGAAAGATGGGCGAGAGCGGAAAGCGGCACCGCACCTCGTATGAGCAGTCCGCCCGTGAGGATCATGATCGGCGGGAGCACGACGATCGCAAAATATGGCCGTGCGCCGGCCGCAAAGATGAAGACGAAGAAAAGTGTCGTTATCAACACCAGCGGATTGTTCCCGCCAGGGGACGTTTGGCCGTCAGTGAGGAGGTAGCTCGTGAAAGTGTACCCGCATGCGGCGATCATCGAGCCGAGCAGGGAAGCTACATGAAGGGGAACAACGAACCTTCGGGTCTTCCGGAAGAGCGTCAGACCGAGGACGAGGAAAAGTAGTATCGGAAGGAGCCCGATCGCTCCCCAAACGACGAAGTTCTTGGATTGAAAGAGCACGGTGTCCCGAAGCGCGAAAATCGCCACCGTTACAGTTGCGATAATCGAGAACAACCTCCCCGTGAAGAGCGTCCGCTCCGTTCGCTCCTCATGGTAGTCGCTGGGAACCGCCTGCCCAGGACCTCTCGACAACACCTGCATGCTACGACCCATTATCCATTGATTGTCAAAGAGTGTCCATTCCACCCGAGCTGCAGGCTGCATCTCCGATCAAATTGAAGAAGCGCCTATTTCTCGAGATGCACCTTGAGATTTTCGATCTTCTTGAACATGCGCTCTACGCGGTCGGCTTCAGTCTTGCTCAGGTGAGCACGGGAGAAGATGTCCCGAAGAAACTCGGTCATCAGTGAGTTTCCAGCCACGGTGAAGAATCCGATCTGTGAGAGCGACGCGATAGAGGATTCGACGAGCGACTCGACTCGCGCGCGAGGAACCGGTGTGTAGTATGGAGAGGGCTTCGCCACCCGATACATCGAGTAGGTGAGGATTTGGACCGCATGCGAGAGGTTCAGTGACGGAAATTCGGGTGACGAGGGAATATGTACGGCGATAGAACATTCAGAGAGCTCGGCGTCGGTCAGCCCGGTCCGCTCATTCCCGAAGACCAGCGCGATGAGACCCGCTGCCGTAGAAGCGGCGCGCTCGGCAAACTCCTCCGGCAGCAACGACACCGTCTTCCGCTTCTTGCCCCTGCGGCGAGTGACGCCGGCGGAAAGGCTCACGTCGGCCAGTGCGGCAGGGAGGCTGTCGAAAAAGAAGGCATTCTCGAAAACGTCGAATGCATGAACCGACATATAGGAGACGGTATGGGGATCGAGTTCGCGATCCCGAACGATACGCAGGCGTCGAATACCCATCGTCTTCATCGCCCGGCAGACCGACCCCACGTTGCCGGATTCTTCTGGTCGGGTCAGAACGACGACCGTTCGGTCCAGGAGATTGCTCGATATCGTCATGCCGGCAGTATACCCGGATCGCCGCGACCATGCAGGCCTTGTGGAGTGCGTTTGAGTCGGAAAAGGGCTATAATCCGGGAGATATGATCGACGTTAGCCATTTGCCGCTTTTCCTTGTGGCGGCGCTCGTCCTCTGCCTGACACCGGGCCCCGCGGTGCTCTTCATCGTCGCCCGCAGCGTACAGCAGGGTCGCAGGGCGGGAATCGTCTCGGCGGTCGGGGTTGCGATCGGCAGCCTTGTCCAGGTGGCCCTTACGGCAGTCGGGATTTCCGCGGTGCTGATGGCTTCTGTCCTGGCGTACACGGTCGTTCGCTGGCTCGGCGCCGCCTATCTCTTCTACCTCGGCATCCGTGCACTGATCGGAAACGGGGACAATCATCTTCCTTCCGCGCAGACCGCTCACCCGGCGAGCTATTGGAAGCTCCTTCGGTCGGGAGTCGTCGTCAACCTGCTCAACCCGAAGACCGCCCTGTTCTTTCTCTCCTTCCTGCCGCAGTTCGTCGACCCATCACGCGGTGCCGCCTGGCTGCAGACGTTGTCCCTCGGCGTCATCTTCGTCGCCCTTGCCGCCTGCACCGACAGCCTCTACGCTCTCGTGTCAGGAACGCTGCGCCTCTTTTCGAGGAGACGGCTGTTCGCAGTTGCCAACCGCTGGGTAAGCGGGGCGATCTATATCGGGCTCGGCATCTTCGCCGCACTCACCGGCGAACGGTCGAACGGATAGCGTGCGGCGGCCGCGACCGGTTGCCCCTCGCAGAGCGAAGTGATAGAACCTCGTCATGAACCGCAACGCCGTCTTGATCGTGGTCTGCTACGTTACCGTCTACCTTGCCTGGGGTGGGACCTATTTCTTCATACGCCAGTCGGTTTCGACTATCCCCCCTTTCTATGTCATCGGCGTGCGCTGGAGCGTAGGAGGAGTGCTGCTTCTCGGCGTGGCGGCTGCGACTGGACGGCTGAAACGGCTCCTGTCGCTTCGCGATATCCTCGCGGCAGTGCTGCTCGGCTCGCTGCTGCTCATCGGAGGCAACGGGCTCATCACTGTCGGCGAACAACGGGTCGACAGCTACATTGCAGCCCTGCTCGCATCCTCGACCCCGATCCTCGTTGCGCTTCTCGACCGCTTCGTGCTGGCGAAGAAGCTTTCACTCATGCGGAGCCTCGGCATCATTACCGGATTCAGCGGGGTCGCACTGCTGCTTTTCAATGGCACCTCGATCGCGTCGAGCCTGAATCTCTGGGTTCTCGTCACCATCTGCGGAGTCTGCTTTTGGAGTCTCGCGACGAGCCTCGGTCACCGCTTTCTCGAGGCTAGAGACAATCTCGTCAGCAGCGCCATTCAGATGGCCTTCGTCGGAATCGTCTGCCTGATAGGCAGCGTCCTCTTTTCGACCTCGCCCTCGCAGGTAATCGCGAATATGTCGACGAGATCGTTGATCGGAGTGGCCTACCTCGCAATCGTCGGCTCGATCGCCTTCGCGGCCTACACCTATCTCATCGGGCACGAACCGACCGAGCGAGTGGTCAGCTACGCCTTCGTCAACCCGGTCATCGCAGTCGTGCTCGGACTCTTCTTCGGGGGCGAGACCGCTACGCCGTTCCTTTGGGCCGGGCTGCCGCTCATTCTCCTCGGACTCGCCTTCACGTTTTACGGCAATCGTCTGCGGACCACCGCACGGACCCTGACGGAGAAGCGCCCGAGCGCTTGACTTCGGGTCAGATCGGATCACACTCCGACCCCTCGCTGATCGAGGCGCACGATGGCCGGAGGTTGCGACGAAAGCTTCAGCCCCGCCCGAGCCTCGCGAGAAGGGTCCCTCTCACCTCCGGCCACTCCTCGATAACGATCGAATACATGGCAGAGTCTCTCACCGTGCAGTCCACGGCGGGTTTGTCGGCTCGGCGGATGCCTTCGAAGCGGGCTCCGATCCGCTCGATTGCCTGGCGGGAGCGACGGTTGCGCTCATCGGTTCGCAGGGTAACGCGATGCACCTTCCAGGATTCGAAGGCGTATTCGAGCAGGAGGAACTTGCACTCGGTGTTGCACCGGGTTCGCTGGGCGGATTCGGCGAGCCAGGTCGCGCCTATCTCGACCGCATCCGGGTCCTCGCTTCGCTGAAGCGAACATCCCGCGGGCCAGATCCACTTCTGAACTTCTAGATAGCTCGTCGATCCGACGACGCGTCCGCCGTACTCAATCGCGAACGGAATACGGCCGTTCCGCCCGAGCGCCTCGCTTATATAGCTCCCGGCCTCGTCGAGCCCGTTCGGGACCGTGGTCAGGCCATAGGAGGCACGCGACTCCGAGGCGGCCAACGCGAGCGCGCCGGCATCACCCGTCTGGAGCGGACGCAGCCGGACCTCGTCACCTATCAGTGTGATTTCCATGCCCAATCCTGCCGCTCGACCGCAGACCGGTCAATAGCCTGGCGACGTCGTTCGGCGGCGTCAGGCGCAGGCGACGGTAGATCGGGTCATGGGATCATCGGGTCGATGGAGGCTCAGGACAAAAAAAAAGCCGGAATGGATACCGGCTTTTGGAAGAGTGGCAGAGGAGGTTCGCACGCTTTTACTCTTAACCACCTCTTCTCATCTTTAATGACTTCCTATTCGGAAGCCTTGAATCGCAATCTCGATATCACTACCAACATGCGCTTTCGCTGCGTGTCGATGGTGACATTCGGCAGTCCGCTGGCTTCTCACCAGCCTGACCGAACAGGCGGATCAAACATGGTTTCCTCCTGCCAAAACGTTTTTCTGTGGTTTCCCACTCTTCATTCGTTTCCGCTCGGGCGGAAATAACCTCTCTATCTAGAAAGATATCCCGCCTCCCTCGATTTGTCAAATAAACTTTGCCTCCAGTGCTGTTCGTTCGTCCAAGGCAACACGTGGGACGGCCGGTGTCGCATGATCAGATCAGAGTTGGTTTCGATTGCGGCGAAGGCGGACGACGAGATTCAGAAAGAGCACCATCAAGATCAGCACGAGCGAGGCTCCCCAGGCTTTGTGTATCCAGTCCTGATAGGGGCTCTTGGCATAGTCGTAGATGATGAGGGGAATCGCCGCGGTCGGACGCAGCGGATTGAAGTTCAAGTAGGGATTCCCGAATACGGTGAACAGGAGCGGCGCTGTCTCCCCGGCGACCCGAGCCACCGCGAGCATGACCCCGCTCAAGATGCCCGAGAAGCCGGCAGGCAGGATGACGCGAAACACGGTCTTGTAGTAGGGAGCCCCGAGCGCCAGGGAGGCCTCCTTGAGCGTGGAGGGGACGAGGTTGATCGTCTCTTCAGCCGCTCCGACGATGACAGGCAGCATCATGATGGCGAGCGCGATGCCACCGGAGAAAGCGGAGAAGGTGCGCAGCGGAACGACGATCCAAGCGTATATCACGATTCCGATGACGATCGAGGGAACACCCTGGAGAATGTTCACTGCGGTCTTCACGGATGAGGCGAGGCGGCGCGAGCGCATCTCGCTCAGGTAGATTCCTCCGGCGATACCGATCGGAACGGAAATGATCGTGGCGATGAGGATGACCTCTATCGTTCCGAGTATTCCGTTGACGATACCCCCGCCCACCTCTCCGACGGGTTTGGGAATCTGCAGCAGGAACTCAAAGTTGATCGAGCCGATGCCCTTCTGCACTACGTGGAACAGGATGAGGAGAAAGGGGACGAAGACCAGAATTGCCGGAACCATGATTACCACACGGAACACCCGGTCCTTCACGATGCGGGCCCTCAGACTTCGCTCGGCCATGGATCAGCCTCCCAGCCTCGCGATGATGCGCCGAGAGATGAGGTTCAGGATCATCGTGATCAGGAACAGAACGAGCGCGAGC
Source organism: uncultured Spirochaetales bacterium (assembly GCA_964506755.1). Lineage (GTDB taxonomy): Bacteria > Spirochaetota > Spirochaetia > DAHUYW01 > DAHUYW01 > CAZDMH01. Next base: position 20,089 of record CAZDMH010000013.1, on the reverse strand, counting down.
TCTATCATCGCCGACAGGTGGATCGGGTTCATCGCCTCGGTGAACTCGCTTGCGATAACGCTCGCAAGGGTGTTGCCGGGGTCGAATATGCTCTTCGGCAGTTTGTAGTTGTTGCCGATGACCATCGTGACCGCCATAGTCTCTCCGAGTGCCCGGCCGAGGGAGAGCATGATGCCGGCGAGAATTCCGGACTTCGCATAGTTGAGCACGACGTTCTTGACGACCTCGAAGCGGGTCGAGCCGAGCGCGTATGAGGCCTCTTTCATCTCCCGCGGTACCAACCGTATGACCTCGGTAGCGATCGCCGAGGAGTACGGGATAATCATGATCGCCAATATGAGAGAGGAGGTGAAGATGCCTACGCCGTAGGGAGTGACGTGGATACCGATCTCGAAGGCTCGGATCCTCGGAACAAGTACCGTCAGGCCCCAGAACCCGTAGATGACCGACGGGATAGACGCGAGCAGATCGACCGAGACCTGAAGGCCCCTGGCCAAGCGACCACGCTGGTAGTACTCGCCTAGGAGAACGGCTATCCCGAGGGAGAACGGCAGGGAGATCAGCAGGGCGAGCGTGGAGGTCAGCAGCGTCCCCACAATGAACGGAAGCGCGCCGAACTCGACCTTCACCGGGTTCCACTGAGCCGACGCCAGGAATCCGAGCCCGAACTTCAGTATCGAAGGAATCGATCCCTGGACCAGGGTGATGAAGATACCGACCACGATGAGTCCGATGAGCGCGGTGGCGGCGGTGAGGACCGCATTGAATACCTTGTCGCCGTTCATGGCTTCTCCTGCCCTTCCGCGGAGGATCACGCACGCGTGTTAGGATTTTGTTAGCGTCCGATTAAGATTGCGTTAGCCGCATCTCCGCGGGACATCGCGGTGTGGGGGACACACCGTCTGCGCAGCGAAAGCGCCGTCGACGGCAGCCGGCACTGAGCTCAGCCGGCCGCCGAATTGGAGGGGAGCCTAATTGGCCAGGAGGGGCGTGCCGTTGTAGGTCATCGATTTGATGATCGCTTCGTCGGCTTTCACGGCGGCGGCGGGGAGCTTCGAGTACTGGAGAGGTTCCGCGTACTGCTCACCGTCATGGATCATCCACCAGAAGAACTTGGCCACCTGCTGCGCATGCTGGAGAGTCCGTCCGTTGTAGTCCTGATCCTTGTAGGCGATGACCCAGGTCAGGGTGGTGATCGGATAGCCTTCGAGGGCGGGGCTATCGTCGAGATAGATTCGGCCGTCCGCCGGGATCTTGGTGTCTGCGGCCGCCGAGGTGGACTTGAGTGAGGGTACGATCCAGTTGCCGGCGGCGTTCTTCAGGGTCGCGAAGGGCAGGTTGTTTTGGGTCGCATAGGCGAGCTCGACGTAGCCGATTGCGCCGGGAGTTTGCTTCACGATTCCTGCTACACCGGCGTTCTGGGCACCGCCGAGACCGACCGGCCAGTCGACCGAGGTCCCGTGTCCCACTGCCTGCTTCCATGCGTCGCTGACGCGGCTCAGGTAGAGCGTGAAGTTGAAGGTCGTTCCGCTTCCGTCCGACCGGTGTGCTACTACGATGGCCTGATCCGGAAGGTTGACCCCGGGGTTGAGGCTGGTGATTTTGGGATCCTTCCAGCTGGTAATCTTGCCCTGGAAGATATCCGCTACGACCGGACCGGTCAGCTTCAGCGTCGGATCGCCGGGAAGGTTGTAGGTGACGACGATTGCGCCCGCAACCGTCGGGAACTGGATCAGGGGAGCGCTGAAGTCCTTCATCTGTTGGTCGGTGAGAAACGCGTCCGAACCGCCGAAATCCACGACCTTGTTCTTGATGTTCTTGATTCCGCCCGAGGATCCGATCGACTGATAGTTGAGCTTGACCCCCGTAACCTTTGCATACTCGCTGCCCATCTTGGAGTAGATCGGGAACGCGAACGACGAACCGGCACCGAGGAGCTCGCCGCCGGAGCTCGAGGAAGGTTTCGCCATGGCACCCGGTGTCGTGCCTTCGGATTGTCCGCCGGCGAAGACCGAGGTCGCGAGCAGCGCTGAGAAGACCACAGCCATGATCAAGACGATTTTGGATTTAGACAATTTCTGCCTCCTTGTCGGATGGTTGATTTGTGCTCTATGTAACGGCTTCTTTGTTAGGATTGAGTTACCGTTCGGTTAGTAATGTGCAAGTTGCTCCGGCAGGGCGGATTACCTGAGCCGCGGCGCAAGAGCCGTGTTTCGTTCCTGCGTTCGGTCGTTTCCGATCGCCATCGAGAGCGCCTTTCTGCTGCCCACGATGACGACGAGACGCTTACCCCTCGTGACCGCGGTGTAGAGCAGATTTCGCTGCAGCAGCATGTAGTGCTGCGTCAAGAGGGGAAGAACCACCGCCGGGAACTCGGAGCCCTGTGACTTGTGAACGGTGATGGCGTAGGCGAGCGTGAGCTCCTCGAGGCTCTCCGCGCCGTACGCAACTTCTCCGGTGTCGAAGGAGACGACGAGCTCGGACGCTTCCGAGTCTACACGCGTCACCCGCCCGATGTCGCCGTTGAAGACGTCGAGATCGTAGTTGTTGCGGGTCTGCATAACCTTGTCGCCGGGACGAAAGGAGCGGGCCCCCTGCTCGAGCACGGCTGTGGAGGGGTTCAGGACCTGTTGGAGGGTCTCGTTGAGGTGGCTCGTACCCGTCGCCCCTCTGTTCATCGGGGTCAGAACCTGGACCTCCTCCACGGGATCGAGCCCGAAGCGAGCGGGGATTCGCTCCCGGACGAGGGTGGCTATCAAGCCGACGACGCGATCCGGTTCGCTCTGCTCGATGAAGTAGAAGTCCCCCTCCTCGTCCGCGGAGAACTGAGGCAACCTCCCGTGGATGATGTCGTAGGCACCGGAGACGATTCGACTATCCTGTTCCTGCCGATACACCTGCGTGAGGCGGGCCACCGGGATCGAGCCCGCCGCGATGACGTCGGCCAGTATGTTTCCCGGCCCGACGGACGGCAGCTGATCGGCATCGCCGACCATGACCAGTCGTGCGCGGGCCGGCAGGGCGTCGAGAAGGGCCGCCATGAGGAGCACATCCACCATCGATATCTCGTCGACAATGAGGACGTCCGCGTCGAGGGGGTTCTCTCTGGTCCGTTTGAATCCGCCGCCGGGTCCCACCTCGAGCAGCCGATGGATGGTCTTTGCCTCCCGCCCGGTCGCCTCGGTCATCCGTTTCGCCGCCCTGCCGGTCGGGGCGGCGAGGAGCACCCCGAGGCCGCCCAAGGAAAAACCGCGCACGAGCGCGTCGATGACCGTCGTCTTCCCGGTTCCCGGACCCCCCGTGATGACCGTCACACCGTGCTCGAAGGCGGCCTTCACCGCCCGTTGCTGCTCATCACCGAGGCGGCCCGAGAGGAGGGCGCCGGCCGGTTGGTCGAGCTGTTGCTGCAGGGGTTCAACACTGAGCGAGCGCAGCCTCTGGGCAACCCGAACCTCGCATTCGTAGAGCCTGAGCGGGTAGATCGGTGTGCCGCCTTCGGTCGGCGGTTTGGGTACCCGCTCCCCGACCCTCCCCGGCGACGAGCGGTCGATGACGATCCGTCCCCGCTTCTCGAGGTTCGAGAGGACACGCCGCAGGACGTTCTCGTCGATTTCGAGCAGCTCCACGCCCCGAATGACGAGCTCGTCGGCGGGTAGGAACACGTGGCCCTCGTCGACACATCGTTCGAGCGTATAGAGCAGCCCGGCCTCCGCCCGCTGCTCGCCGTCGCGCGGGTAGCCGAGCGCACCGGCGATGTGGTCCGCAGTGGCGAATCCGATGCCCTGGATGTCGTTCGCAAGGCGATAGGGGTTCTTCTTTACTACCGCGACCGAGGCGGCTCCGTAGCGTCGGTAGACCTTTGCCGCGTAGGCCGGGCTCACCCCGTTGCCCTGGAGAAAGAGCATGACCTCACGAACCGCTTTCTGGCTCTCCCAGGACTGCTTGATCTGCGCGAGCCGTTTTCGTCCGATCCCCGATATCTCTCGCAGGCGACCAATGTCGCGGTCCATGACCTCCAGGCTGTCTGCGCCGAATTTGCGCACGATCAACCTCGCCGTCGCCGGACCGATCCCCTTCACAGCCCCGGCCGAGAGGTAGCGCTCGATCGTCGAGGCCGTCTTGGGGGTGACGGTCTCGTACTCTTCGAGCTTGAACTGCTGCCCGAACTTCGGATGCACCGTCCACTCTCCGCGCATTCGCAGGGTCGTACCGGGCGCAGGCTCATGGAGAAACCCGACAACCGTTGCAGTTTCGCCACTGCCTTCTATCGCCACCCGCGCCACCGTGTAGCCGTTTTCTTCGTTCGTGTAGGTGATTCGCTCGATCTGGCCCGAAAGCTCGATCACCGGCCGTCCCCGGGGTCTGCCACAACGCTGCGGCCGACCTCCCTGCCGAGAACGTGCAGGATCTTCACCATCGCGAGGGTGTCCATCTTACAGTACTCCAGGAGTCTCCGTCGCACCCGGCCGATTGCTCGCGCATCGGTCTCGCGGAGCAGGCGCTCGTAGGCGATGCTTGCCTGAGTTCCGTCCTGGATTGCGAGCCCGTCGTAGGAGAGCTCGGGTGCCAGTGCGGGCAAAACCCGCTTGATTGAATAGGAGCCCCGCATTTGAGGAGTGTAGTAGCTCTGATTGCGAAACGGGAGCATAAGGTCGAGAATCCTCGCCTGTATCCCCGAGATCTCCGCCCGATACTCGATGAACTCATCCGTGAGCTCCGCGAGTCGAGTCTCTTCGAACGTTCGGTTGTAAACGAGCACCGAGCCGCTCGAATCGAGCGCCGCCAAGAGCGCCTCGAGGAAGGGGCGACGGGGATCGGGACCGGCTTCGGCGAGAAACTCTTCGTGACGAAGCACCCCCTCCGCCGATTCAGCCACATGGAGCGAATACTGGAAGGGGATCTGCTGGTAGGGACGGGAGTCATCGTAGAGAGGGACAGCAGGCTGAAAAGATTCGAAGTCCACGAAGTAGAGGGGATATTGCAGCCGATCGAGGAAGTCCTCGAGCGCCGCGTGATCGATCAGCGCAGTACCGCTCCGCTCGACCTCCACCTGAACGCGTTGCTTCTCGCTCAGAGGGAAATCGTCCGGAACTGCGCCGACCTCCACCACCCCGCTTCGGAAGAGCTCGAACTTCCTCTCCTCCGACAGGCGGCTGAGGTCGAAGACCGAATACTCGGGCACGTCTTTCCAGCAGGTGCCGATGAAGTCGCATGGGTAGGGGTCGTTGCACTGCGGGCCGATCTCGATCTCGGGCACCTCCGGCTCGCCGATGAGCGCCTTCAGCTCCTCCACCTTGTTTGCGATGAACTCCTGTCGTTGGAGCACCTCGGCGAGCACCGACTGGGCTCGAAAGAGCCTGTCGAGCTCGAGATCGCCCCGGCGGACATAGCCGGTGTCGATATGGACGATGGAAATGTCACTCAGCTCAATCCCCGAACCTGAAATGACCCAGTACTGGAGAGCGGCGTCGAGAAGGTAGGTTTCCGAGATACCGGTCGAGCTCTTGACCTCGTATGCCCGATAGACCGACCCCCTGCTCCCGAGAGGAGGGTCATCCTCCTTGACGAGGATATCCATCGCCGCGAGAACCCCGAGATGGTTGAATGCCGCCTCGTAGACGACCTCGGTTCCGCTGTCCACCTCCTCACGGGTGCGGGCCACCGACCGTTGGAACTGAAACGGGGTAGGAGGGCTCGCGTCCACGCCGCCGGGAAAAAGCCTCCGAGCCAAGACACCGACGTTCGTGCCCCGGTTAAAGACGGCCCGTTGAGCCGGGGTCAGGGGATCCCGACTCTTGTAGGAGTGTTTGTACAGGTAGAGCGACTTGTGACACTGGCAGCCGCGGATGAAAGTGGATTTCGATAGAATATGACGGCTCGGCTTCTGTGCACTCATGGCCGAGTTAATCATAGAAGATCGGTTATCTTTGAGAAAGTCCTTTTAATCACGGGAAGGCGATGTTATATTGAAAAACGTGCCCGGAGGGCGATTCTAGGCAAGTCGGAGGTGAAGAGATGACGGTTTCGAAGGACAAAGTTGTGAGTATCGAGTACAGGTTGACCGACGATGGAGGAGACGTCATCGACAGCTCCGAGGATCGAGGTGCACTTTCCTATATTCACGGCCACGGAAACCTCGTTTCAGGGTTGGAGAAAGAGCTCGACGGCAAAGAAGACGGCGCTCCATTCGAGGCCAAGGTCGCTCCGGCCGAAGGCTACGGGGACTACGACAACGAGCTGCTGTTCGACGTGCCGAAGGACCGGTTCAAGGAGTTCGGAGAGCTGCAAGTGGGGATGCAGTTCGAGGCGGAAACGAATCAGGGCCACCAGATCATGGCGATCAGAAGCATTGGCGACGAATCGGTCGAAGTCGACGCCAACCACCCTCTCGCGGGACAGACCCTTCACTTCGAAGGGAAAATCGTCGGAGTGCGGGACGCGACCAAGGACGAGCTGAGTCATGGACACGTTCACGGTGGAGAAGATCACGAATAAGATTTTCGTTGAGACCATTGACGCTTTTTCCGAAAATCGATAGAGTTAGGGCGTTCACTATGAAGAACAAGACACCAGACAGCCTTTCGACCGGCCTCAGCATCCTACTCGCTCTACTAGACTTTTCGCAGGCAGGGGGGAAGGCCCATAGACTGGTGTATTGATTTAGGCCGACAAGCTTAGATCAAACCCCGCTGCCGTGCTACATGGCAGCGGGTTTTTTTTTGCCGTTGCGGTTTCAATCGTCGTGACCGCAATTTCGAACGGCAAGATGCAGGAGGAAAGCAATGGCCAAATATCGTCCATTTCCGAGGGTGCAGCTGCCCGACCGTAGGTGGCCGGAACAGCAGATTACCCGAGCGCCCATTTGGTGCAGCGTCGATCTGCGGGACGGCAATCAGGCGTTGGCAATCCCGATGAATATCGATGAGAAGCTCGAGATGTTCGACCTCCTCGTGGCGGTCGGTTTCAGAGAGATCGAGGTGGGGTTCCCGTCGGCTTCGAATACCGAGTTCCAGTTCGTCAGACGCCTTATCGAAGAGGACCGGATACCGGAAGGCGTAACGATCCAGGTGCTGACCCAGTCCCGAGAGCACCTCATCCGCCGCACCTTCGAGAGCGTGAAGGGCGCCAAGCGCGCGATCATCCATCTCTACAATAGCACATCGGCGCTTCAGCGAAAGATCACCTTCGGCATGAACCAGGCCCAGATCAAACAGATTGCGGTCGACGGTGCACGGTTGGTCAAGGAGCTCATTCCCTCGGTGCCGGAAACCAAGATACTGCTCGAGTACTCGCCCGAAAGCTTTTCGGACACGGAGGTGGAGTTTGCCCTGGAGGTTTGCGAGGCCGTTCAAGAGATCTGGAAGCCTACGCCGAAGGAGAAGATGATTATGAACCTGCCGGACACCGTTGAGTGGGCGCCGCCGAACGTCTACGCGGACCAAATAGAGTGGTTCAGTCGCCACCTTGCCGACCGTGAAAGCGTTATCATCAGCGTGCACACTCACAACGACCGGGGAACGGGGGTTGCCGCCACCGAGCTCGGCATGATGGCAGGGGCCGAGCGCGTCGAGGGGACACTCTTCGGAAACGGCGAGCGAACCGGCAACCTCGACATCGTTACAGTCGCGTTGAACATGCACTCCGACGGCATCGATCCCGGCCTCGATTTCCGCGATCTCCCGTCGATCCAGGAGGTTTACGAGCGCACGACACGGATGGAAGTACCGCCGCGACAACCCTATGCAGGAGAGCTGGTTTTCACTGCCTTCTCAGGATCCCACCAGGATGCGATCAAGAAGGGAATGGACATCCGCGACAAGAGCGGCGATCCGGGCGCTCCGTGGGAAGTCCCCTACCTCACCATCGATCCGCGGGATATCGGTCGCACCTATCAGGCGATCATCCGCATCAACAGCCAGAGCGGCAAGGGAGGAGTGGCATACATACTCTCGCGCAACTTCGGCTATGACATCCCGAAGAAGATGCATCCGGAGATCGGCAAAGTGGTCAATCGAATCTCCGACGAGCTCTCTCGAGAGCTCGAACCGGTCGAGATCTTCGATATCTTCAAGAAGGAGTACCTCGGCGAGGAGGCGAGCCTGCAGCTCGTCTCGCTTTCCGAGTCTCCGAGTCACGAAGGGGGCAAATCATCGACCGAATGCCAGGCGGTCGTAGCCCACGACGGGAAGAACGAAACGATCGTCGGCCACGGTACCGGTCCGATAGATGCCTTCGTCGCGGCGATGAAGGAGCACGGCTGGGATTCTTTCGAAATCGTAGAGTTTCACGAGGACTCACTCGGCGAGGGCTCCGATACACAGGCGGTGGCCTACATCAAGATCGAATCGCCGAACGGCGTCGGCCGCTGGGGAGCCGGGGTCGACACGAACATCACCGTCGCCGGCGTCAAGGCCCTGCTCTCGGCCTTTGCGCGGCTCCGCGCGGGGCGTGCAGCTGGAGATGAACCGAAGGCGGCCGGCAAGACCCCCGCAGGGACCAGCAGCTAGGCGAAGTACTGGATGAGGCCGCGGCGCCCGTTCGTCTTCCACCGCGGATCCTCTGCGTCCAACCGCTCGGCGGTTCCTGGGGGGAGGCCGAAGACGGTGTCGCTCTTCATCGTCCGCAGGACCGCCGCGGGCGCAGGGAAGGTTCCTACGACCTCGGCAAAGCCGGCCTCAGGGGCCCAAGCTGCGTCGCGGCTCAATCTCCGGTAGTTTACATCACCTTTGAAGACGACGAGGCGGGAACCGCGGAGGGACTCCACGATCCTTGGCGGAAGCTCGCCGATGAAGCGACCGCTGTTCCAGTAGAGATCGGGATAGATCCGAATCGAGCCGGAAAGGAAGGCGGTATCCAGTCGTCGCCCGGCCGCCGCTGCGGCCGGACCTTCTCTTCCCTCGCAGACGGTCCGGATGAAAGAGAGGATGTCGGGGGCCGTTGTGTCGCCGACGTAGGTCGGGTGCATCTTCACGTGAAAGGAGACCGAGAAGCCCAGGGATACAAGCAGATCGGCCAACAGAAGGTCCATCGTGAGCTCGCTGCCGGCATTGTCGGTGACGATATGGATTGAGCGAGAGCCTTGATCCAAGCCGAGGAGAGCATCCACGATTCGCCCTCGTTCATCCATAATGAGGTCGTCACGAGCCGCCCCACCCGCACCGAGTGCCGCCGACGCCTTGTAGCTCAGGTCAATCCGGTTGCCCCACAGGTCGAGAAGAAGAAGCGATTCGAGCCGCTCCACGGGCGAGGCTCCGGAGTCGAGAATCCCGACGGCGGCCTGAAGCAGCTCGCGATGTCCCGTGCTCGAGTACTCTGACGCCTTGATCGGGGCGAAGGGATCTCGGCCGGTCTCCCACCAGCGAACCGATTCGACGATCCTTCGGTAGAAAAGATGCTCTGCGTAGAACCACTCCGAATGGAGCCATGTCTCGCCTCGATGGCGGAGTACCTGCTCCTCCCAGCTCCCCCAATCGGGGGCCGGCACGGCGATGGAACGGATCGGCCGGTCTTCGACAACCTCCTCGCGGAGCTTCCGAAGCGACTCGACGAAGGAAGATGGATAATCGGGATTCTCTTCGATGAGCTCGTCGATGATCAGGGGAAGCCGTACAGACATAGTATGGTGTGCAAACTCGTTCGATTCGTCGGTGCGCATGCTGTTCGGACGAGCGTATTTGGCGTTGTGCATAGACGGCGTCAGCATGCCATCTCGTCTGATTCGAATCAACCTGTCGCGTTTCCCCTCGACCTTGCAGGGGTGACTGGCCCGTGGTAGCCTTCCGAGATGGTGACAGCCCGGCCGGCAACGACGGTGGGAAGGGAGCTGATTCCCGCGCGTCTCCCCTCCGTCTCAGTCTACGTTCACATCCCCTTCTGCTCGAGCCGCTGCAACTACTGCGATTTCTACTTCGAGACGACCCACTCACCGGGCGTCATCGAAGCCACCCTCGATCGAATCCTCGAAGAGGCGGGGTACTTCTCCGACGCCATGGGCCGCCCGCGCGTGCGAAGCCTCTACTTCGGGGGCGGAACCCCAAGCATCGTCCCGCCGGCGCTGCTCGACCGCTTTCTCGCCCGGTTGCGAGAGCATTTGCCCGCGATCGCCGGTTCCGCCGCCGGCGGAGACGTGGAATGCACCTTCGAGGCGAACCCCGAGTCCGTCACCCCGGAGCTCCTCGATGTTCTCGTGAGAAACGGTGTCAACCGCATCAGCCTCGGGGTGCAGTCCTTTCACGATTCCCTTCTGCGCACCCTTACGCGCCGCGCCGACCGCTCGGCGGTACTCGCCGCCCTCGAGACGATCGGCCGGACGAGAGACCGCGTAGGGAAGCTGCAACTCAACGTCGATCTCATCACCGGGATTCCCGGCCAGAGTCGGGCGATGATCCACGCGGACATCGAGACGGCGCTCTCGTTCGGCGCCGATCACTTTTCGATCTACTCGCTCACCGTCGAGAAACACACCCCGCTACGGCAGGCGCTCGACAGCGGAGTGCGGAGAATGCCCCCGCCCGAGCTTCAGGACGATCTCTGGCTGGACGCACAGAGGAAGGTTCGCGAGGTCGGTTTCGAATGGTACGAGGTCTCGAACTTCGCACGGACGGGCAAGCGCTCGGAGCACAACCTCTGCTACTGGCGCCTCGAACCTTACCTCGGTCTCGGACCCGGCGGTGTATCGACAATTCCGCTGGTTCCAAGCGAAGGAGGGGCGCCGCTGGTGGCCCGCCTCACCAATCCCAACCTCTTTGTCTATGGATCGCGCTTCGACCGCAGTTGGCATCACGAGATCGAGCCGCTCCCCCCCCGGGCGCTGCTCTTCGAACACTTCATCACGGGCCTACGGACCTCCGACGGGGTGTCCCTCGAGCGGCTCGAAGGCATATTCGGGGTCGATATCGGGGAAAGATGGAGGGAGCATCTCGAACGCTGGATTGCGCAGGGAGTGGTGGAGCCCGCGGCACTTGCGCTGTCGAGACCTGGGTCGGGTCGCGGCGACCCACCGGACCTCGGCAGGCGCCGGCTTCTCCTCACCGAAAGCGCACGGCTCACCCTCGACCGACATCTGCTCGAGATCGATGAGTGGATCGATGAGCTTGGCGAGCTCCCGCCCCCGCGCTGGCCGCCGTCCGCCATGTAGCGACCCCGGTGCGCTACCTCCACCCCTCTTCGCTGCGCTTGAACTCACCTACGAGCCTGTCGGCCTGACGGGTGGGCTCGGGAAGGCGGTAGCCCCCGCCGGTCGAGAGCACTGCCCTGACGGATCCGCTCAAGTCGACGAGGTGGCCGACGCTCACGAAGACGGGTTTCACACCGTCGCGGGTGCGCACCACCCTGCCGATGAGCTCCCCGCGGTCGAAGAGAGGCGAGCTCGAGCCTCGCTCGGGCGCCGGCTGCTCGTAGGTGCCGACGAGGCGGCTCTTGGCGCATCCGCAGCACGGAATGGAAACGACAACGCCGAGATGACACGCGAGGCCGAATCGCCGAGGATGGGCGAAACCTTGCCCGTCACAGACAATCAGGTCGGGTGTGGTCTCGAGCAGGGCGAGAGCGTCGAGGATGACCGGAATTTCGCGGAACGAGAGCAGGCCCGGCAGGTAGGGAAACTCGAGGGGTCGCGAGGCGTTGCGAACCTCGAGAATCCTCGCCTCCACCGAATCCCATATGACCACAGTGCAGTAGCAGCGTCCCCGCCGCGGCGAGACCGCGCAGTCGACACCGGCGACCAGCCGCGGATCCTTCGAGAGGGGTGCAACCGCAACCGAGTCCGCGAGCCGCCGCTGGATCTCCACCGCCTCGCGGGGTGACACGTTCCAGGGGTGTATTGGTTTCGGGAGCTTCATGATCAACCTCGAACGCTACAGGATCGTCTTGCCAAGCGCGCTCGTGACCATCTCGACAGCGACCTCGGAGGTCTCGTTCGCTCGATCGAGGATCGGATTCACCTCCACGACCTCGATGGAACCCACCATCTTCGAGGCGGCAAGGGTCTCCATCAGGAGGTGAAGCTCCCGGTACTGCAGGCCTCCCTTGACCGGAGTGCCGACGCCAGGGGCAAACTCAGGGTCGAGGGAATCTACGTCGAAGCTGATGTGGAGAGTGTCGCAGCGGGCGCTCAGGCGCTCGATGGCCTCGTCGATGACCGTGAACATCCCGAGTCGGTCGATGTCGGACATGGTGTACGTCAGGATCTGGTGATCACGGAGATTCTGCTTCTCGAGGGGATCGACGTCGCGAATCCCTATGGCCACCACGTTTCGCGGATCCACCTTCGGGGACGGGCCATAGAGCTCGATGAGCTCGGGGGCGCCGATGCCGACGCACACCGCGAGCGGCATACCGTGGATGTTCCCGCTCGGGGTGGTTTCTCGAGTATTGAAATCGGAGTGCGCGTCGATCCAAACGACGCCGAGTGTCCGCTTCTTCGCCCGGTAATGGGCGGAAAGCCCCGCTATCGTGCCGATCGCGATCGAATGATCGCCTCCCATGACGATCGGCACGATCCCCTCCTCTTTTGCCCCCTCCACCCTGGCGGCAAGGTGGGTGCAGCCGTTTACGATCTCGGGCAGGAACCTCAGTTGGGGATCGTATACGTCTCCCCGCTCTCGGATCGCCACCTCGATGGGCTCCGGATCGTCATCGACTTCGACGCCCATCGCCGCTATCTTCTCCCGGATGCCGGCAAGACGCAGTGCCGATGGTCCCATGTCCACACCGCGTCTTCCGGCGCCGAGGTCCATCGCCACATCAATCAGTCGAACCTTCACGCTGCACCTCTCAAGACGAGATTATAGCTGCCCCCCCGGGAGGTCACAAGCGCGGCGCCGCGGTCGGCGGGGATTTCGGTGGATAATCGAAGCTCGAACGATCTCCTTGACAGCTCTCGGTCGCGCCGGGAGAATGGTTGCAATGGCAGAGAAGAAGAGCTTCCCGCGTCAAATCATTTTGATCATGACCGACACCCAGCGCACGGACATGGTCGGCTGCTACGGCTTCCCGGACATGAAGACGCCGAACCTCGACAGCTTGGCAGCCGATGGGGTTCGATTCGATCGTGCCTACACTTGTCAGCCGGTATGCGGCCCCGCCCGCTCGGCGCTCTTTAGCGGCGTTTATCCCCATTCGAACGGAGCGTGGGGCAACAGCATGGCCATCGGAGACAACGTCGTTACCGTCGGCCGGCGGCTCTCCGACAAGGGCTTCCCGACCGCCTATGTCGGAAAATGGCACGTCGACGGCGGCGACTACTTCGGCCTCGGCCGCTGCCCGGCCGGCTGGAATCCCGACTACTGGTACGACATGCGATGCTACCTCGAGGAGCTCTCGCCGGAAGACCGGCGCAGGAGCCGAAAGCCGGAGACGATTCACGCGAGGGGGGGCATAGACGCCGACTTCACCTACGGGCACCGTGTCAGCAACCGTGCACTCGACTACCTCACGGCGAACCGAGGAAGGGACTTCCTGCTCGTCGTCTCCTACGACGAGCCGCATCACCCCTATCTCTGCCCCCAGCCCTACGCCTCGATGTACCGTGACTACGAAATGCCGAAGAAGTCGAACGTCTGGGACAGTCTCGAAGACAAACCCGCCCACCATCGGGCGTGGGCCGGAAAGGCACTCGACGAAGACAAAGACGGGCTTCGCATCGCCCCGGCGAACTTCCTCGGCTGCAACTCCTTCGTTGACGGCGAGATCGGGCGTGTTCTCGACGCCGCAGCCGAGCTCGCTCCCGACGCCCTCGTCATCTACACCTCCGATCACGGCGATATGCTCGGCTCACACTCCCTCGACGGCAAGGGCGCCGCAATGTACGAAGAAATCACCCACATCCCCCTTCTCGCCCGCTGGCCCGGACACATACCGCCGGGGACCAGCTGTGACGTGCCGGTCTCCCTCATCGATATTGTACCGACCATCTTCGAGGTTACCGGCTACGATGCACCGCCGATTCTGCAAGGAGAGTCGATTCGCGGGCTGCTCGAGGCCCCCTCGACACGGGTTGAGCGATCGATATTCATGGAGTTCGGGCGCTACGAGATCGACCACGACGGCTTCGGCGGCTTCCAACCGATCCGCTCGGTCTTCGACGGACGCTACAAGCTTGTCATCAACCTTCTCACGACCGACGAGCTCTACGACCTAGAATCCGATCCGGAGGAGATGAAGAACCTTATTGCCTCGCCTGAGCACGCGGAAAAGAGAAATTCGCTTCACGACGAGATACTCGACTGGATGAACCGGACCCGCGATCCTTTTCGCGGCTACTACTGGGAGCGCCGACCCTGGCGCAGCGACGCAAAGCCCCCGACATGGAGCTACACCGCTATGACCCGCCAACGGGAGGAAGAGGACTACGAGCCGAGACAGCTCGACTACGATACCGGCATCGAGATAACCGAGGCGGTGCGGCGCAAGCAAGCACCCTGAAGTTACCCCCCGCCGGTCGCGACGGGCAGCGTCTCGTCACGGCTCCATTCACTCCAGGAACCGACGTAGACCTTCGGGAAACCGAAGCCCGCCAACGACGTCGCAAGTACATCGACACATGCGCTGACTCCCGATCCACAATAGAAGACAGTGCCCTCCGTCGGAGCCCCACGGAGCGCTTCGGTGATGTGGGTTCGGATTGTCTCCGGGGGACGGAAACGACCGTCCGCTGCGATGTTCTCCCGCCACGGGTAATTGAGGGCGCCCGGTATGTGGCCGGCGCGTGGATCGCGGTTTTCGACCTCGCCCCGATAACGATCGGCGTCGCGGGCATCGACGAGTCTCTCCGCCTCACCGACCTCGGACTTCACTACGAGGAGCTCGCGCCTCGGCTTGCCCGTGAAACGCGCTTCGGGATTGTGATCGATCCCTTCCAGAAGTGGACCCGCCTTCCGCAGATACTCGGTGAGCCCTCCGTCGAGCACCGCCACCGCGTCGTGGCCCATATAGTTGAGCATCCACCACAGGCGGCAGGCGTACATCCCCTGTGAGTCGTCGTAGACGACGACCTGGGATGTATCGCCGATTCCGAGGTGCTCGAACGTTCGCCGCATTGCCTCCGGCGAAGGCAGGGGATGTCGTCCTGCATCGGTTACCGGCGCGCTGGAGAGGTTGCGCTCGAGGTGGGCATAGACCGCTCCCGGGATGTGGCCACGGACGTAGTCCCTCTGACCCGCTTCAGGCCTGTCGAGATCGAAACGGCAGTCGGCAACGACCAGGTCATCGTCCCCGAGATGCTCGATGAGCTCTCGAGCCGAAATCAGATTAGCATACTTCACGTTCATTGCGCCTACACTTTTACTCCCGACGCTCTCATACGACTACATCGACTCCAGGAACGGTGACACTCCCAGGTAGAGCCCGAAAAGCGCAACGAAGATCCCGCAGGCGAGCAGCAAGCCGCTATAGACTTTTGCATTGATCCTGTTTCTTCCGAGGTACACCGTCGTCGAGACGGTCAGGTACCAGGCAAGGTCGCCGGCCTCGTGGCCGAGAAAAAACGCGAGAAGCAGTCCCCAGTTTCGAAGAGAAACCTGGTATCGGGCCATGAAGGCGAACCCGACCGTCGCCCACCAGACCCACCAGTAAGGATTGCTCATCGAGACGAGGATTCCGCCGACGATCGGGTGCGATTTCACCATGGGGGGATCCTTCGCGTCGCGCAGATCCGGAACCCGAGCCTTGACGACGTCGCGCACGATGAGCACTCCCATGAACAGCAAGAATAGCCCGCCGAGCACCCCGATTGCCCTTACCGTGATCTGATTGTGCAGAAGTTGCGCCAGCCCGAGCAGGAGCCCCACGACGAGGAGCGACTCGAGCACCGCGTGCCCGGTGATGACCCAGGCGCCGGTGAGGAAGCCGCGCCGGCGGGCGCGCAGAGACTTAACAATCGTGTAGGTGAGCAGAGGACCCGGTGCCATAGCGCCCGACAACGCCACGACGAATGAAAGAGAAAACACGATCCACAGCATCTATCGCTCGATGAGAAGCAGGCGTAACAACGGGAGACGAGCTATTTCCCGCTCGTTTTCTCCTTCTTTTCCTTTCTCTTTTGCTTCAGCGACTTCTTGGGTGCGTGCTTCACCTCTTTGTGCGGCTTTTTGTCTCCCATCTCCGACCCTCCAATTAGGTGAATCTTACATGCGCCCCTGTCTATTGTAAAGAAGAACTTGTCCGGCCGCTCATCCTGGGCTACGATGAGGAATGATTCCGCAGAAGACTATTCTGACCGAAGATCGCACGGCGAAGCTCCTTCCCCTGTTGAGTGAATCGTGGCTTCCCCCGGTCATTCGGCCGGTCGTCTTCGGAAGCGTGGGGATGGCCTGCGTCGATCGACTCGACCGCCCGACCGTGTGCAGCCTTGCCCTCTCGGACTTCGTAATGTACGCCGGCGATGCGGAGAGCGTGGCCGCGAAATACCTCATCGAGACAACTGCCCGCCCCTGTCTCGTCCTGCCCTCAACGCAGGAATGGATGCGCCTGATTGAGGGTAGCTCGGCAAAACGGATTGTCCGCTACAGCTTCTCGAATGAGGGCCTCGACCGCTCCCGGCTCGAGTCGATTGCCCAGTCACTTCCCCCGGACCTGGAGCTGCGCCGCTTCGATGAGGAGGCGATCAGACAAGCGGCTTCGCACCGTTGGTCGGTGGCCCTCGTCGAGAACTTCCGATCTCCCGAGCATTTCCTCGAAACCGGCGTCGCTTTCGGGGCCTTCGACCACGGCGAGCTCGTCGCCGGAGCCTCCTCCTTCGCCCGCTACGATGCGACCGTCGAAATCGAGGTCGACACAGAGTCGAGCTACCGCCGACGCGGGCTCGCAGCGGCAACCGCCGCAAATCTTATCCTCCACTGCCTCGACCACGCGCTCGCCCCGCACTGGGACGCCGCAAACGAGGCCTCCCGACGGCTCGCCGAGCGTCTCGGTTTCACCCTCGAGCGGGACTACGAGGTCCTCAAGCTATAGCAACCGGGCCTCGCGCGGTCAGAAGAAACGCCTGCGCGTGAAGAAGATCGCCCCGATCACCGAGGATATCACCGATACCACGACGATGCCGAGAAACGCGAAGTGCGAATGCTGGAAAGGCAGCCCCACGTTCATCCCGTAGATGCTCGCTATGAGAGTCGGAATCATGAGGATGATGGAGATGGTGGTCAGGGTTTTCATGACGACGTTGAGGTTGTTGGAAATGACTGAGGCAAAGGCATCCATCATGCCGCTCAGGATGTTGCTATAGATGTTCGCCATCTCTATCGCCTGCTTCGTCTCGGTAACGACATCCTCGAGCAGGTCGCTCTCCCACTCCTCGAGATTGAGCAGCGTCGTCTTCGCGAGCTTCTCGAGGAGCAGCTCGTTCGACTTGAGCGAGGTCGTGAAATAGACGAGCGACTTCTCCATGGTCAACAGGTGGATGAGCTCATTGTTCTTGATGGAACGCTGCAGATCGCGCTCGATGAAGCTCGTCTGCCGGTTGATCTCCTTGAGATAGCGCAGATACGACGTCGCAGCATGGTAAAACAGGTGCAGGATGAACCCCCGCCTGTTGGTGAGATTGAGGTTACGTACCCTGTTGTCCATGAAGCTTCGTAGGATCGGATGGTCACGCAGGGAGATCGTTATGATGACATTCTCGACGAAGACGATTCCCAGGGGAATCGTGAAATAGGGGACCTCGTTCTCGGGATCGTAGAATGGGACGCGGACGATGATCATCATGTACTCGTCCTCTTTTTCCATTCTCGACCTCTCGTCTGCGTCGAGGATGTCGTTGATGACATCAGGTTCGATCTTGTAGTCCCGCTTGAGCGCCTCCATCTCGAGCGGGGTGGGTGCCGCTACGTGCACCCAGGAGTTCGGCTCCACAGCCGTATTCTGCATGATGCCTTTGCCGTTCTGCTTCCAGATTGTGATCATTTTTGTCCTCCAGTTTCGCCGGCCAGCCGGCCGGTCACGGCCACGCACGCGGAGATACCGCGCGCCCAACAGGTCAGATGCGCGATCTAGCCTGCTGCTATTCTGGAGGATAGGTTTTGAATCTCTGGATCATGGTTCACCTCACTTCTCCGCGTCCATCTGTGCAAAGAATCGGGCAAACCGAAGGGTGCCGAAAAAGGTCCTGAGCCTATCCCGGCATCACAGAGGGAGCGGATTTCTCATTCTCGAGCGGTCGATTGGGACGTTTACTGCCGTCAGAGTCGTTCATATTGACTCTATCTACCCCCTCCGTGTGGGATGCCCCGACTTTACCGTCGGGGTACGCACACATAGTATCGCAAAGAAAGAGCAAAGGCAACAGCTCTCCTACGAATTCGGACTCAAGTGTAACCTCTGCTCCCAGTACCTGCTCTCTGAGTGTGAAACATACGAAATACTTGATAAACGAAAACGGACTACCTATACTTCACCGAGATGAGTGATGACATCAGCGATCCGAAGGAGGAGTACCTTCGGACCACGAAATCGATAGAGACGCTCTCCAGACTCGTCCAACTTTCCAACGAAACAAAGCGGAAACGCTATCTGCAGGACGAAATCGAGCGCCTCACAGACTATCGTGAAAGGCTCGCAGAGAGCTTCGAGCTCGATACGCGCGAGATCGAGCTCGAGAAGAGCATCGCCGAAGAGGAGAACGCCTCGAAGAAGAAACCGGAGGAATACCCGGTCCTCAACTCAATACGCTCCCGGTACATGCCGAAGATCCAAGAGCGGCGGATTAGAGACGGCGAGATTCGAAACGTCACAATATATACCATCTTTTTCGAAGACGAGTACTTCCCGATTCTTGCAAAAAAGAAGCTCGATCTCGACCATCTGACCGGATTGGAGCTCGAGACCTTCTTCAACCTTTTCAATGAGCTCAATAGACGTCTGGAGATCTTCTCGTCCGAAACCGAGGTGATCTACGAAGAACAGGGAGTCAAGCAGCTCAAGAAGCTCAAAGCGAAGCAGGTCATACTCGTCGAAGTGTACAAGTTCTTCAAGCGGGTGCGGGACTTCTGCGAGGAGCTCTTGAGCGACATCGATGGTCCGGAGAAGCTGTGCTTCAACGGACACGCGAAGATTCGATTTACGCCCCACGAAATGCACCTTCAACTCTCGGGCTCTACGGTAAAACAGGGTCTCCAGCAGATCAGCGCCTTCTGCCGCGAGGTCATCGACTACCTCGATATCCCCAGTTTCAAGCAGTAAGAGACACATAGTTGAACGCTCCCTTCGTCGACAGCGACAGCTCCTGGGCGACTTCCCCGTGCTCCACCTGTCGAACCTCGCCCTGCTGCACCCGGCTTCCTCTCCATCGCTTCCATATCGAAAATCGCCACGATTTCGAGTGGGCGCGCTGCCTGCTCGAGCATCCGAGGATCGACATCGGGCTCTACGATTCGGGATGGTGGATGGCCTACTACCTGGCACCCTGTAGATTCCTCAATCCGTTCGATTCAAAATGCCTCATCCACGGATCGCCGCGCCAGCCGCGGATCTGCCGAGACTACAGCCCCGCCGGCTGCTGGTACAAACGTGTGTTCGTAGAGCCCGACACCCAGCGCCTCGCAGGGTTCATACGCTTCGATTCGAGCCGGTTCGCCGTTCTCACGGAACTCATCGAGTTCGATTCTGAAGGCGAGCTCGCGGAGGTTCCCGAATGGGAGGAGCTCTCTTCGCGGATCGGGGCATTACCGCTGCGGCAGCAGACGGCCGCGGGCCCCTCACCCGAGGTGGTTGCGCCACCGACCGGAGAGCTGCCTCAGGCGCCTGGCGGGCTGGTTTTTCCGATCCGTACGCCGCGAACGCGGCGCGATCTCGACGTCGTTCGCTTCCGACTCGGTTTTCACGGCGTACGAGTGGGGATTCGAGACGAACAGTGGATCACGGTCATCGGCAACCCGCATGAAATTGCAGGCTTCGAGATACTGACCTACGACCGGATAGACGCCTTCCTCGCAGGCTTCGAGTTCGACGAATCGGGAGCAATCATACGCCTCGGCTCTGCTCGCCCCATCCGCGATGCGGTGTCCGGCGCGTCAACGTAGCCTCTTGCCTACCGATGAGTCCCATGACCTTAGGTGATTCCACCTAGACGAAGCGAGTGTGTAGAATCAGTAATTCT
>CAZDMH010000012.1:16673-150265 GCA_964506755.1 uncultured Spirochaetales bacterium | reverse complement strand
AGCTGATGGCGCCGCCGCCCTGTGCGGTGTTGTCCGCGAAGTCCTGCTGCGCCTGTTTCTTCCCGTCGACATCCTTGCCGCTCGTGTCGTCGCTCTTGTTCTGCGCGCCCGCGGCGCTCGCTTTCGCGTCGCTCTCGCTGAGGGAAATCGTGCTCGCCATGAAAGCCACGGTGCCTGCCGTTGCGATGACATCGCGCCCCGTCGTTGCGGTTGACGAGTCGTTGACGATGGAGAGGGCGATCGAGATGCCGACACCTGTATTCTCGGACTTTGTGTCGCCTTCTGATTTGGTCTGCACGGTGTTGTGGAGAGAGGAAGACGCCGTGAAATCGCCTCCGACGTCGAGCGGATCTCCCGTACCGAGTGTTGCAAAGACGTCGTTATCGGAGATCGAGATCCCGACTACCGGCGTGACAGCAGTTCCGCCCTTGGCACCGTTCTTCGCCTCGGTGATCGTTGCGTGAAGCGATTCAGCTACGAGGTCGACGTCGTGCGCCCCCGTGAGGCTGACGTCGTTCTCGAGGTACGCGGCGGTAGTGTCTTCGGCGTCGATAAGAGCTACCGAAGCCCCAACACCGACATTCGAGCCGGTGCCGCCGCCGTCGGCCGGAACTGCCTTCGTCGTGTTGGCTGCGTTGGAATACGCGCCGATGGTAACGTCAGGGTCGCCGTGCAGGGTGAGCGTCGCCGCCGCATCCAAGTAGGCTCTATTCTCGATTATGACCACGTTGATGGCGAGTGAGCCGGCGACACCGACGTCGGAAGCGTTGCCGACACCGGCAATCGATTGCGCGGTGAACGTGCTCTTCTCCGGCGCCGACAGCACACCGGCATCGAACTTCCCCACGCCCACAGTCACTGACCCGGCAGTGATATCCGTGGCGCCGCCGATGTGGGCGAGATTCGTGCGGTCGACAACGTCGATCGCCACCGCAACGCCGACTCCCGTCGCCGCGCTTGAGGTGAACTCTCCGTCGGCGAAGACCGATACGACGTCCTTGGGTGTCGCCACGATGATCACGGCACCGGACGCCGCATCGATCGCGCTATCCATCACAAAAGCAGAGGTGGTTCCCGTATCGGTACTTACCGCGACGGCACCTGCAACCGTGACGCTCCCCTCAGTGGTCTCTGCGTTGTTGTTTGCGAGAGTCTTCTCACTCGCGTTGCTGCCGCTGCCGCTCTCGGAAGAACCACCAGGCGACGAGCGCGCCGTCGTGTCGATCATACGGTCCGAGATCGCGGAAAGGCTCACCGAGCTTCCACCAACCGTTGAATTCTGAATCGAAGCAGTCGTATCACCGTATACGATCGAAACGGCCACTGCCGCGCCCGCCGTGGAGGCCACATGGGCGTCGGCAGTCGTGGTGTCGCTCAGGGTGCTGCTTGCCAAGAGAGTTACGTCCCCGGCCACATCGAGCTCCGTGCCTTCCGACACGTCGAGCAGCGCACCAACTCCGAATGTAGTGCTGACGACGGCCGCGTCAACGCTCGAATCCGTGTTCGCCGCCGGTCGCGCGCTCGCGTTGATCGTCACGTCCGACATCGCAGTTGCCTGGAGGTCACCGGAAGTCGTGCTGAGATTCGAAGCCCCGTGGATGAGCACCCGCGGATTCGCCTCGCCGACGACGACCACGAGCTTGTAGGGGTTGCCCGATGCGTCGGCCACTAGGATGCTCTCGACCCACGACATAAGCGTAATGGCAGTCCCGCTCAGCTGCGAACCATCGATATCGATCTTTGCACTGGAAAAGCTCGTGATAACCGAACCGGAAACTCCAAGAATCGCCGACCCGTCGCTCGTTACATTGACCTGGGAGTGCGCGGTGAGCTCGATAGCGCCACCCGACGCCACCGTGGCCCCCGTCAGGGTAATCGACGAGTCCGCGTCGGCCAGAAACCCTGTGTCTGGGATCGCGCCGCCGCTGGATGCGGCCTGCGCATTGAGAACGATGTCTCCATCCGTGCTCCCGGTCGTGTCGATCGTTACCCCGGAGCTGACCGCAATGTGCTCGGCGTTGATCGTTAGAGCGTTGCCGTGGAGGGCCACGTCGCCGGCCACGACAACCTCGTCGATCCCGTCGTCGCCGTTGATCGTGAGCGCCGCGTCCATGTCCAGACCGTTGATGGTAAGGACATCCTTGCTCGAGCCGAATGTTCCGTCGTCGCCCCCCAGGTTGATCGTCAGGCTGACCGATGGTTTCGAGAAGTGATTGAGCGCCTCGAAGGTGGGGAATCCTGATTCCGGTGCAAGCGTAAGCGTGCCGTCACCCTCTTCGGTGAGCGTCGCCCGATCATCGTCGGGACCGGTCGTCACCACCCTCGCGCCGGCGGTCGTCTCATCGTGGATCGGCTCCAATCCGGTAAACGCGATCACCTCACCATCGCGATCAATCGTCCCGGAGGTCGGACCAGTCACCGTATAGGCAACGGTGTCGTAGTTGCCGCCCTGAAGAATCAAGGTGTCGAAGCCCAGCGATCCTCCGTCGATCAACCCGCTCACGTTCCCGCCGGCGTATATGATGAAGGTGTCTTCGTTGTCCGCCGCGCCGGTTAGGTTCTCGAAATCCGAAAAGGCGGTATCACCGACCGTCCCCTCGTCGACGCCTGTGACTGTCCATGTTGCATTGGCGGACGGTCCGTTGAGGGTATCGACCGTCCCGGTGCCCATAATCGATTCGATATTGCTCACCGAGGATCCCGCCCCAAGTTGGACGGTGACGCCGGCGGACAGAGCACTGTAGTCGATCACGTCGCGACCGTCGCCGCCGTCTACCACTCCAGTCACGTTTCCGTCGACGGCGAAAATGAAGGTGTCATCTCCCGATCCGCCGGTGAGGTTCTCGAATCTGCTGAAGACGACTCCGCCTGCGGTGCCGGCGTTCTGAGCCGTTATCGACCACGTCACACCTTCACTTGGGCCGACAACCGTATCGGAATCCAAACCACCGACCACCTCGGTGATATTCGACGCTCTCGAGGCGCCGGATACAGCCCCGGTCCCGAGGTCGACGTAGACGGGCGAAAGATACGCAGAGTAATCCAGTACCGTGAGACCGGTCCCCGTGATTTCTCCCGTCAACGCAGCGCCGTCGTCGAAGATGTAGCGCGTCTCGAGTGTGGAACCGATGATCGATTCGACACCCGAAATTCCTCCTACTTCGTTGAGCCCGTCGCTCACTGAGACCGTGCCGCCGGCAGATAGCCTGACCCACAGGTCGCCGCTCGCGGCGGCAAGATCAAGGGTGACCGAGCTCGCCGGGACGGATGACGCCGCGAGTGCCCCGACCCCGAACCGAGCTTCTTCGACGCCGGTAATCCCTCCAGCGGCCGTCGCAGTCCCGATCACAAAGTCAACGTCAGCCCCGACCCCTGCGGTGGAGTAGTCAAGAACGTCAATTCCCTGCCCGCCGTCGACAATACCACTGATGTTTCCTCCCTCAAAGACAAAAACATCGGCGGCTGCGCCACCGCTCAGATTCTCGATTCCGCTGAAGTTGACGCCTGCCGCGTTACCGGCATCGGAACCGGTAATCGTCCAAGTCGTGCCTCCCACAGGACCAACCAGGCTGTCTCCAACGCCGCGTGAGTCCACCAAATCAACATTAGAGAAAGCAATGCCCGCGACCGTGACGGCGCCTGCCGAATCGAGGGCCCAGGTGGCTCCATCTGCTGAGCCAACCACCGTGTCGAAACCTGTGCCCGCGACAACTGCCTCTACACCCGTGAACGCGATGCCCGCGACGGCGAGTGCGTTCGTTCCATTCAGTATCCAGCTGGAGCCCGCATCAGGGCCTACAATCGTGTCGACCCATGATCCGGCGGCGACGCTCTGCACTCCTGTGAATGCCATACCTGCGACTGTCAGCGCATTTGCACCGTCGACCGCCCAGCCGGTGTTGCTCCCCGGACCTACGAGTGTGTCAAGCGGCCCGATCCCTTCGGCGATCTCGATACTGCTGAACGCCACCCCGGCGACGTTTCCGCTGCCGTCGCCATCGAGCGTCCAAATCGCCCCTGCTGCGGGACCTACAATAGTATCCGAAGCTTCGCCGCCGACTACTGCCGCGACGCGCGTGACCCCGGCCGTTCCCGTCGCCGACTCCACAAACGGGCTCACCGTGACAGGCGTCGTATACCCGCTGTAGTCGAGTACGGTGGCCCCCGGCCCATCGACGGTGCCGGCGAGCTGTGCTCCGTCTTCGAATGCAAAGGTGTTGAATGCTGTTCCACCTATGACGTTGTCTGCACCCGCGATGCCGCCAAGAATGACGATTCCGTCATCGACCGAGACGCTGCCGTCAACCTGCACCGAGAAGGTGAGGTTCGTGGTCACCCCGCTGAGATCGAGGGTGTCCATCCCCGCTCCCAGGTCGATCCCCGAGATTTCGGCTGAGGCGCTCGGCAGCGACGGCCCGGAAAATACGACGTGATCGTTCCCGTCGCCCGTGTCGATGCTCAGCCCTCCGCCTGCCACCGGAAGATCGAGACTGGTCGCGGCTATCTCGATCGTATCGTCTCCGAGGCCGGTACGAATTGTCACATTCTGCAACCCCGCGGCGACAAAGCCGTCAGGGCTGAGGGTAACCGAGTCCGCATTGCTGTCGACGGTATCGTTCGTACCCAGGTCAATTACGAGGCTCTGTCCGCTCGAAAAGGTGACCTCTTCGAAGGGATAGCCACCGCTCGTGCCCGAAATACGATTCTGCCCCGCAGCGGGACTGTCAATGAGGATGTTGTCCACTCCGGAGAGGTCCGTCGGAACTCCGGAGGGGTAGAGGTCAACGGGGTACAGGTCCGGATAGTTGCTCGTACTGAAGGTATATGAAGCAAAGCCGCTGACGTCGACCGGTTCTAGACCCGAGAAGCGGATCTCGGTCGCAACGGAACCCTCACTCAACCGCACCGTGCCGGAATCGCTCCCGATGGCTGTGTAGTGAATACCGACGGCATCGTCGCCCTGCAGGACCAGACTGTCGTACCAGCCCTCGCCGCCGTCGAAATTGATCCCCCCCTCGATCCAGAAGGGTCGAGAGAAATCTATCGTCAGCAGGTCGTCGCCGTTGTCCGAACCGATCAAATCGACCCTTTCGAGGTCGGCAATGGGTGCCTGCGCCACAACCTGGCCCGCATCGTTGTCGAACAGCTCGAGGATGCGCGGATCTTCTTGTTGCAGCCGCAGCACCAAATCGTTGGACCCAGGCTGCGTCTCGTAGCTCAGCACGCCCAACGGAGGAGGTTGCGCTGCGTGTAGAGTATCGATCATCTGTTCAGTTGAATCAGTTTGTCCGTCTTGGAAGGCAGCGGGCGTTTGCTCCTGAGCAGGATCTTGCGTCAGAGATTGGGAGTCATTGCGCTCGGACAGTTCGGCAGTGGGCTGGATCTCGGTCCCTTGAGGCTCATCCCGCGGTTCGTCGGACGCCGGATCGACTCCGGCGAATAGACCTTCCTGTTCCGCTAGGGGGACGTAAGCCGAGACATCTTGGTTTGCACGGATTGCCTGGTCTTCTGCCTCGTAGCTGAGATCTGCTACGAGACCTTCCACTGCTTGGTCAGCTGCTACCACCGCTTCGTCAAGGAGTAGCGTCGCAGAAAGCAGAAGTCGGGGCTCCAGCGGCTCAAGCTGATATGAACGTGAATCGCTCTCCATCAGCCTACTTTGCTCGCCTTGCCTTTGCATTGTCAGCCCGCCCGAGAGTGCCGTCAAGGGCGGAATTGCCTATTTGAGGGATGTTGCACCGGTCATTGCTCTCGGTGCTTAAATTTTGTTAAGCAATTTCATCGTCAGCGGAATCTCCCGCCGGCGATCGCACACGCCGCCCGGATCGAACGCTGAGATAATTGGATTTTTTAATTTGTTGATTCTACGAGAGCGAGATGGTAAGATTTTGCCAGCTGTTCGGCACGTAAGTCATCAGTGATCCCCATCTTCGGCTGAGAAGGAGCGATCGTATGAGGACGGCCACGGCTATTCTTTCTCTGCTTCTCCTCGGCTCTCTGAGTTTTGCACAGAACAAATCCAACGACGTAGACGCACCTCTCGCGTTCTACCTGCGCCCCACCATGAGCCTGCCGCTCGGAGCCGATGCCCAACTCTACAGCCCGGGCGGCGGCACCTCCTTCGGCGCCGCCTATACCGTCACGCGTCAGTTATATCTCGGACTGGAGGGCGCGTACGACTATTTCGGTGTAAAGGTGCTCCCCGATTTTGGTTTTCAACGCTCCGTGTCGTCGGTCTATCTGGCACTCCTCGCGGGCCTCGCGTTGCGGCCCCTCCCCTCCCTCCAGCTCGAGGCGTCGGTTGGCGGGGGGTATTTCGGAGCAGTGTACAATCAGGACAACCCACTTTGGGCAGCATCGGCCGATACCGCGCCGATCTCTTCCAATCCAGTTCTGCTCGCCACAGCGTCTATCACCTACGATCTCATCCCCTCCTTCGCCATCGGTGCAGCAGTCTCGTACCGAACCTTCCTCGGGATGACTCAGGGCCTGGCAATTTCGTTGTCCGCGTCGCTTCGGCCGCAGCGGCGCGCTTCAGGTGAGCGAATCGCTCCCAACAAGGACCTCGAGCTCCTCGACCTGAGGCTCGAGAACATATTTCCGGTCTTCTATAAATACTATGACGATCATCCACTCGGCGTCGTCACGGTCCGCAACAGGGGAAGCCGCCCGATCGAGCGCATAACCGCGAGCTTCTACGTTGGCGAGTTCATGGAGAATCCAAAGGAGAGCCCGGTGATCGACAAGCTCGCGCCTGGGGAGACACGCCAGATCCCCCTCTATGCGCTCTTTTCCAACAAGCTCCTCGACATCTTCGAGACAACGAAAGCTTCCGCGAACATCTCGCTCAACTCCCAGGTGGGAGGGGCCGCCTACCTGAACCAGACGGTGGACTCCATTCGCATCTACGACAGAAATGCGATGACCTGGGACGACGATCGCAAGGCGTCGTCCTTCGTAACGGCGAAGGACCCGGTCGTTCTCCGATTTGCCAAGAACGTCTCGAGCACGATCAGACCCTATGCAAGTGCAGCGCTCGACCGGAATCTCGTTGCCGCCGTAGGGATCTTCCAATCGCTCGCCCTGTTCGGGGTCAACTATGAGATCGACCCTTCGAGCTCCTACGAGCAGTTCAGCGCGAACGCAGCCCTCATTGACTACCTCCAGTTTCCGCGTCAGACCCTGCAGTACGGTGCGGGAGACTGTGACGACCTATCGATCCTTTTTACCTCACTTTTGCAGTCGCTCGGCGTGGAAACGGCCTTCATAACCATCCCCGGTCACATCTACTCGGCGGTCGCGTTGGCGCTCCCACCCGAAGAGGCGGTCCGAGTTTTCAACAACAAAGCCGACCTCATAATTATTGGCGACACCGCTTGGATGCCGGTCGAGACCACGCTCCTTTCAGGCGGTTTCCTCAAGGCATGGAAGACGGGAGCGGCAGAATGGAACGAAAATGTCACTCCGGGTCGAGCGAAGCTGATCCCGATCCGATCGTCATGGTCGGTCTATGAGCCGGTTTGGTTTTCCGACTCGGCGAGCGGCGCAGGCGATCTTCCGCAAATCGGCCCTCCCTCCGAGAAGCAGCTTCTGCCTAGCTTCGAGCAGGAAACACGCAGACTCGTGGACACCGAGATCTTCTCGCGAGAACGGGCTCTGAAATCCGAGCTCGCGCGGCGCGACTCACCCACGACAGCGAATCGCCTCGGGGTCTTGTATGCCCGCTTCGGAAGGACCGAGCAGGCACGGGCGGTGCTCGAAGCGGTGGTTGCCAAGAACGAGTACGTTCCGGCGCTCCTCAATCTGGCGATGATCGCCTTCCTCGACGGGGACTACGACACGGCCCGCAGCTACTACGAGCGGGCCGGCAAGGCCTCGCCCGACAATCCCTCGGTTCTTCTCGGTATCGCGCGAGTGGAATACGAAACGGAGGACTACGGCAGGGCCTCTGCGGCGTTCGGAAAGCTGAAAGGTACCGCGCCGGCATTGGCGGAGAAGTTCGCATACCTTGACCTTGCTGTTGCCGACGAGGGAACTCGCGCGGCGAATGCGGCCGACAGGGGACAAGCCCTCTGGGAGGAGGAGTGATGCGAGGCTTCGGATACACTCTTCTAGCAATAGCCGCTGCCGCTGTCCTATTCGCCGCATGCGAGAACACCTTCATCCGAACCACTGCACGGACATACGCAGGGACAACGATCTGGAGGCAGGAAAACACTGTTGACGCCGGCTCGAACGCCGGAGCCGACTATTCATTCGGAGGAGACGTCAACAACCTCCCCAACCATGCAGTTGCCGTGGACGGCGAGTGGGCCATCATCGGGTCGACGAACGACGGAGGATCCTCCGCAGGCGCAGTCTATCTCTTCCAGCACGGCACGTCGGGTTGGATACGCAGGGCACGGCTGGTTGCGAGCGACCAAGCCAACTTCGCTGGATACGGTACGGCGGTCGCCATCTCCGGCAACTACGCTGTCGTCGGGGCACCGTACGCCGACGTTACCGGAGATCCCGGCACCGAGGGTGCAGCCTACGTGCTGAAATGGGATGGCAGCAGCTGGGCAGAGATCAAAGAGCTCAAGAGCAACAGCACGTTGAATTCCGAAAACTTCGGTGCCGCGGTGGCAATCGGCGGTGACTACATCGCCGTGGGTGATCCGGCCTATCAAACGAACCAGGGAAAGATAGAGTTCTTCTACAAAGACCAACTGGGCCCCGAAATGTGGGGCTTTACGGGAGCCACGACCGCCCCATCGCCTGCGAGCTCCGACAAGTTCGGCGGCGCTTTGGCAATGGACGGTGGTCTGCTCGCCGTGGGCGCCCGCGGCAGGGCATCGGGACGGGGAGGAGCGCTTGTATACACCCGGTCCGGTGTCACCTGGAGCTACACGGCTGAGTTGACTTCTTCGAAAGCGACTGCGTTGAGTGGGATCGGATATTCTGTGGCCATTGTTTCCGGCTTCGGCGCTGCGGCCGGAGCTCCCGGTACTTCGACCGTCTATTTCTTTCCGCAAGAGGGTACGACTTGGTCGACGCCGGCTGCCCTGACGGCTGCGGGGGGGTCGGTAACCGACCTTCTCGGTGCGTCTTTGGCACTCAGCGTCGATCACCTGATTGTGGCGGCGCCGGGTTACACCGCTGCCGGCGAGCGCGGCGCGGTGTACACCTTCCTGCCGGTGAGCTCGGGCTGGATTCAACGCCAGCAGTTCGCGTTCACAGAGAAGGCGCAGGGGAGCTACCTCGCGACCTTTCCCGGGCTGTCGGTGGCCGTTTCCGGGTCGGCCCTTGCGGTGGGGTTGCCGTTCGACGACACGAAGGCGACCGATGCAGGTGCAGTAGACTTCTATTTCTATGGGGAGGCGAACCCATGACGACGCGCGACAACACCGGGAGGCTGCATCTCGGACGGCCGGCTTTCTTCTTCGCTCTCTTGGCCCTCGTCGCATTTTCAGTCGGGGCTCAAGACAACACCGCGACCTACCAAGGGGCGTCGGCGAGCGTGCGATTTCTCGTTCCCGGCGGCCAACAGATCCACTCGGTCTCTGTCCAGATCGACACCAACCAGACCGTGACGGACCCTTCCTTTCAGATTTCGAGCTCCGCTACGTCCTCCTACACCTCCTGGCCACTGGGTCTCGCAATCGGTGTCGGCGTCGACACCGACAGCCCGCCTGCGGGCGACAGTGAGTGGCGTATCGACCTCACCGAGCCGTCGGCCGGCGTCTACCTTCTCGTCATTCAATGGAATCCTCGATCGGGAAATCCAAACACCTACGGCGTTGCTGTTGCCGACGAGACGTGGCGACTCGACCTTACGCTGCCTTCGGACACGACGTTCGACGTGACCGCAACGGAAACTCGCAACAAGACGGCCATCATAACCCCGAATCCGGTCGACCTCTATCGTCCTCCCGTAGCCGTTATTTCGTCTCCTTCTGGAGATCAGACGATTAACAGCGGGGAGTCCCGACCCTTCGCGGGTGCTCCGGTCGTAGATACCGTACCGTCTGGCGGTGCCCTCGACCACGAGTGGCTCTTCCCCGGCGGGTCCATCACCTCGGCGGTTGTGCAGAATCCGGGCAATGTCACTTTTTCGAACGCCACCTCTTCTCCCGAGGTTCACACCGTCACCTACACGGTTTCCGACGGCTTCGGGGGCTCGAGCTCGGACAGCGTAAACATCACCGTCAATCCGGCTCCGGTGGACACCGACCCGATTGCGGGTCTCTCGACGACCCCTGCGGCGGACCAGAGTGGAGACCCTTGGATCGTAGAGGGGGCCTCACCGTTGGTCGTAGACTTCGACGCAAGCGGCAGCAGCGACGACGGCAGCATTGCGGCATACCACTGGAACCTCGGCGAGGGCCAGCCTGCGATCCCCACCACTACGGCGACGACCCAGGCAACGTACCTCACCGGGGAGCATACCGCTACCCTCGCGGTAGAGGACAACACCGGTCACATGAGCTCTACGATCACCGTTCTCATCCGCGCCTTTCCCAACCAGGTTGTGTCTTTTCCCGTGCATCGCGGCGTTCCCTACAACCCCAACCCCCCGACCGTGGATGGTGAGGTACAGAACGATCTCGGATGGAGGGGAGCCCATCGAATCACCTTCGGCGACGGCGCCGAGCCTGCAGATCTGGCTTTCCAGGCCTTGCGGGATCGGAACAGCGACTATCTCTACCTGTCATTCGAAGTTCGCAACGACCTCGGCTTCGATGCGGACGACCTAGTCGTGCTCACCTTCAGCCCGGACGACACTACGACGACACCCGGGAACGATCGCCGGTTGATGGTCTTTCCCTTCGCCGCCGGGCACTCCGCCGGGCCCGACCAGGATATCGAGGAGATTCGGATGTGGAGCCAAGCCGCGGGATGGACAGTCCTGACGACCCCGCAGCAGACGGCTCTCGGACTGTTGACAAAGGTCACGTCGTTCAGCTACGGAGGCAATCCCGCCTGGAACCTCGAGCTGAGGATCCCGACGAGCGCCGTAACCGCTGATTGGGTGGACTTCGACCCCACTTTCCGCTTCTACTTCGACGTGATTCGGGTAACCGGCCCGTCGGCTGTCGAGCTCGTCTGGCCCCAAGGCGACCCCGCGATCGTCGGAGATGTTTCGACGGTTGTGGCCGACGCACTCTCGGAAGAGTTCAACCCGAACTGGTGGGGTACCGGCGATGCGTCCGGTACCCACGTTCTGAAAGGGGTCTACATTTCGCCGTCAGACATCGGAACGCGGAATACCCCGGCAAGCAAGATCGAGCTACCCCACGACGACCCGGGAACCGCAACCGACGTTCTGACTGTTACCAACGTTTTCGATGCGGTCGTTTCCAACACCTCCGAGAAGGAGACGGCCGTCGCACCCTACTCTTCTCCCCAAGACGGATACAACGTGAGGGTACGTTTCCGAATCGCGAACTGGGGAATGCCGGGTCCAAGCGACTGGATCGATATCCCCGTCGACTATGGTACGGGAACTCCGCCGGAGAGCGAGGTAGATGACGCGATGGCGGCGTCGGGCCTTGCCTACACTACAGCGCAGAACGTCCCCGCTCCGAGCATCTCCGGCTCGCCGGGCCAGGAAACCTTCACGGTGACTTGGACCTTGAACCTTCCCGCCGATCAAACGGTAGTCACCGATTATCTATCGCACAGTCACCAATGCATGCTCGCGATAGTCGACTCCCTCGGCGGCATCGACCCCGTGACCCTGACCCCGGTGGCTACGAACATCTATACCAGCAGCGTCTACCGCAACATGAACTTCGGGAACGCATCGAGGTTCTCTCAACCGGCAGTCGTCAGCACCCGCGGATACGGCCAGCCACCCACCGGGTTCGAGAATCAACGCTTTCTCGTCGTCGTTTCGAGCCGTTCGATCGATACGACGAGTGAGACAAGCCGCGCGACTCTCATGACGAGCTCCTCTTCAGCTGCGAGACGCGACGATGCGAAGTCGCAGCACCGGGAAGAGACTACCGTCGAGTGGTCCGCACACGGATATCTGTACACCGGCAACCACATCGTCGTGAATGGAAACTCCTATGAAATCGCGCGTCCATCCGGATCATTCGGCCACTATGTGAGCCATAGCGGCGAAGTGGCGGTTTGGCGCTACTCGCTCGACGGCGCGACCCGGCAGCCGGACGGGAGCTATTCGCTCGAGGTGCCGGCCGAAAGCTCAGTAACCATAACCCCCACCATCCGGCCACTCTCTGCCTGGCCGCTGATGGTAGCGCTCAGCACCGGCAGCGCATCGCCTTTCGGATCCCTTGCCGCTTCCTATGGCACGGGATGGCGAATCTCCGCCGAGCTCGGGTACAGGTTCGACGACAGATTCATGGTGCTCATTACAGGTGGAGTATTCATGCTGCCGCCGGTCTCCGGCGGATCGACGGACTACAGCGGTGATGTACTGGCCGGCTTTCGCTACAGTCTTCCAAAGGCCGGTAGATTCGACCCCTACCTGCAGGCAGTCGGCGGAGCATACTTCGATAACCTCGGCGCGGCTCGATTCGAGGTCGCCGCAGGGGTGGGAACGACCTTTGCCCTCTTGGACCACCTCGATCTGGAGGCTCGACTTTCCTACCACGCTCTCCCGAATCCGTTGGCACAGATAGTAACTGCGGAGCTTGGTCTTGCGGTGGGGTTTTGAGGCTCCGAGGCGATTCCCTCCACGACGGGGCGTAGAGTCTGTTCCTCCCGCCGAGAAAAAGGACTGTCAGCCGCATTGTCCCTTTTCCCTGGAGGTGAAGACGATGCCGCCCGAGGACTATGCGCTTCGGTCGCGGAAGGACGCTGAAGGAGGACCACTACGACCCGAATGTCTGTACCATTCATTGCGGATACCGGCACGCCTTCTCGGGAGCTTGAGCGCACTGGCGCCGAAAACCCGCCGTCAATTCCCGGAGATCGACGGCGACATCCATATCGTTGCAGTACCAGCCCGGCACGGCGAGGTCAGGTGCACGGTGTACCGGCCTCCGATTGTGCATCGGCGGTCAGAGCGACGGCATTACCGACTGGCGTCGGCGGAGTGGGAAACCAATGGCAACGGCATCGAGGGGATTGCCCCGGAACTGGTTATCAGTGCCGAACGGGATCGACTCCGGGGGGAGGCGGCAGCCCTCGCGCGTAAGCTCGATGTCGCGGGTAGCCTCGTGGAGTACCGCGACGTGCCTGGAGTGGATCACGGCTACAACATCGTGGGCGATTCGGAAGATATCACGCTGCAGATCTACGACTTCATCGTCGACCACGTTGTCAGGAGTACGACGGAGGAGAAGTCCCGTTTCCCTCAGTGAGTCGTGCGGCGTGTGCTCCGAGATATTGGTCCGCGAGGGCGATTGTGTAGAAATTCACATGCACAAATCAGTTGAATACTGAATATGATCGATGTATCGCTTTGAATCGACGCCACGACCTGCTTCTATCCGGGTCAGTGACGGGATGAAGCAGATTCGACCGGCCGTTGGAAAGGAGGAGGAGGTGATTCGTGATCAATGGTATGCAGTGCTGGAGTCGCGGGAGCTTGGAAAACGTCCGCTCGGCGCTACGCGGATGGGTGAGCGACTGCTGTTCTGGAGGGATACTGATGGCAAGCCGGTCTGTCTCTACGACCGTTGCGCGCATCGGGGTGCCTCCTTGGCGCTCGGCAGGTCTTTCGACGGTCGAATCCAATGCCCCTTTCACGGCCTCGAGTATGATTCCACGGGACGGTGTGTCCGCATCCCGGCAAACGGTAGAGACGTCCCCGTACCCGACTCATTTCGAGTGACATCTTATCCGACTCACGAGGCCCACGGGATCATCTGGATTTGGTGGGGCTTTTCACCCCCGCATGATCTCGAGCCGCCGGCGTTTTTCGAGGATCTCGAGGAGATGAAGGTCTGGGCCACAGTGCAGGACAGGTGGGACAATCACTACTCAAAGGTGATGGAAAACCAGCTCGATGTCGTCCACTTGCCCTTCGTCCACGCCAACAGCATCGGGCGCGGCAATGCCACGCTGGTCGAAGGGCCCGGGCTTGAATGGAAGGGGGAGAACCTTTTCTTCGTCTATCCCTTCAACAAGCGTGACGACGGAACTCGTCCTCGAACTCCCGAGGAAGTCCCGGTTCCACCCCCCGATCGAGAGTTCAAGGTAGAGCTCATGTTCCCGAATATGTGGGAGAACCACATTTCCAAGAAGGCGAGAATCCTCGCTTTGTTCGTACCTGTCGACGAGACGCACACAATCCTCTACCTGCGATTCTATCAGCGCTTCGTGAGGATTCCTCTGCTTCGCGGACTGATCTGCCGCCTTGCGGCTCCGATGAATCTCTACATTGCGCATCAGGACCGGCGAGTCGTAAACACGCAGATTCCCAAGCGTGACGGGGCGGGAACGGGGGAGCTTCTCTTTCAGGGAGATTTCCCCATCATGGAGTTTCGCAAGAAGCGGATCGAGCTCAAGAAGCGGGCGGGAATGAAACCCCTGCAGTAGCGCCCTACCGGCGAATTGATTGAAGATCTTACCATCCTTGCCGAGATTCATCAATTGAATACACATAATGTGTTGTAGCTGCCGATATCCCTTGCCATTTGCGGCGATTTGAGTGATATTAGTACACGATTCGTGGTCAAGGGGAGTACGAAATGGAGGTCAAGATGAACGCGGTCGAGTTGGTCAACGTAAAGAAGCACTACATGCTCGGCGAAACCCGGGTGGAGGCTCTTCGCGGCGTCTCGCTGCAGATAGAAAAGGGAGAGCTACTTGCGATCGCGGGACCATCCGGGTCCGGGAAGAGCACGATGCTCAATATGTTTGGGTGCATCGATGTCCCTTCCGAAGGGATCGTGAAGGTGGACGATGTCGAGACCGAGCACTTGAGTGACACCGAATTGACTCGCTACCGAAGAACCAAGATCGGTTTCATCTTTCAATCCTTCAACCTCATCCCGGTTCTAAATGTGTACGAGAACATCGAGTTCCCGCTGCTTCTCCAGCGCCGGCATTCGCAGAAGGAGCGCGAAAAGACCGTCATGCACTTCATCGAAGAGGTCGGGCTGGCCGACCGGGTGAAGAACAAGGCCAACGAGCTCTCCGGCGGTCAGCGGCAACGTGTCGCAATCGCACGAGCCCTGGTTACACAACCGATCATCGTACTGGCAGACGAACCGACTGCAAATCTGGACTCCGAGACCGGTCTGCGAATCATCGACCTCATGCGGGAGATCAACGATCGGGAGAAGACGACCTTCATTTTCTCGACCCACGATCCCCAGATTATGACACATGCACGACGAATCGTTCACGTACGCGACGGGAAAATCGTCGACCGGGTTGCGAGCGAGGCGGCAGTATAGCCCATGCTGTTACTCAAGCTTGCCTTGCGGACGCTCATGAGGCGAAAGAGCAGGATGATTCTCATCGCCCTGCTCGTGGCGTTTGGAACCTTCCTGATAATATTCGGAACCACGTTTTCGGGGGCCGCACACGACGTTTCTCGCAGATCGATCATCGAGAATTTCACGGGAGACTTTATCATCTACGCTGCGAAGTCGAAAGAGAAGCCCTCTCCCTTCGCATTTCAGACTCCCCTACCAAACATACCAAATGTTCCGGAGATCGAGCGCTACCTCGATAGCCTCCCGGAAGTGGCTGCCCATACCCCCTACGCGCAGAACTACGCAATCTTGCAGGTCGAACGAAACGGCACGAGACTTGAGTTGCCATTTATCTTCTACGCTGTCGACCCGACGGGCTATCGTCGTGTTTTCGACAATGCACAAATTGCCGAAGGAAGTTTTTTTGGAGTCGGCGGCAGCCGATCGAACGACGTGCCGGATCCATCTCACGGCATAGTCATCAGCGAGTACCAGAACCAGCAATACATGAAGAGCTACGGTACTACCCTCGAGGTTGGAGACAAGCTCACGGTGCTGGGATTGACTCAGGGCGGGGTCAATGCGGCCTCGTCGAAAGTGGTAGGCATTTTCGACCCGAAGTACTACAAGAACGTCTTCAACTACATCAACTTCCTCGACATCGGGACCTACTCGAACCTCTACAACTTCACTGGAGTTCAGTCCCTGCCACCCAACCTGGACAGGCGCCTGAATGATGCCTCCACGAATGAGGCCGGGATCTTCGGATTGGCTTCCGACGACTCCCTCTCCTCGATAGACTTGAACACATTGAAGTCTCAGGCCCTATCCGGCTATACCATGATAGCCGTCAAATTGACGGACCACTCGAAGACGGCCGAGGTTATGAAGCTGGTCGAAGACAAGCCCAATCTCGGCATAAGGGTTTTGGGGTGGAGTGAGGCCTCTGGCTACTTTGCTCAGATAGCGAGCGGGCTGCAGACCTTCATATACGCCGCCACCGGACTGATCTTCCTTATCGTCGCGTTCATCTTCATGAATACGCTCATCATCAACATCACCGAGCGCACGGAAGAGATCGGGACGATGCGCGCGATGGGAGCGGAGAAAAGCTTCGTTCGTCGGCTATTCATCTCCGAAACCCTGATCCTCAATCTGACTGCAAGTGTTATCGCAATGTTGGTTGCTCTGGTCGTTATAGTCCTGGTTGGCAACAACGGAATACCCCTGCCGGACACCTTTTCTCAATTCCTTATCGGGGGAGGAAACCTCCCGTTGCAGCTGCAGATTGGTCCCTTCATCCAGGCAATCGCGGTTACCGTTGTAGTGTCGATTCTCGCGACGCTCTATCCCGTGCGGGTTGCAACCTCGATTACACCCCTCGAAGCGATGAACAAGAGGTAGGCATGATCCACTTCATCACACTCGCCTTCAAGAACATCTTCCGTCAGAAAAAGCGGAGCCTGACCCTCGGGGTCAACTACTCCTTCGTCACGTTTGTTCTGGTGCTCCTACTTGCATTTTCAACCGGGGCAACGCGGAACATTCGCAACAACCTGATACGGGCATCGGCCGGTCACATTACGATTACCGGACAATACGTCAAAGAGGGACGAGTCTATCTGGGGATTCCCGAAACCTCAAAGGTTGTAGAGCTCGCAAAGAACGCCTTGGGAAATGCGGAGATACTCGCACGGTACCAGGTCCGCTCTGCAATGTACTACAAGGGGCTGTCGAAGATGCTGCTCTTCGTTGGTATCGACACTATTCGCGACACCGGCTATCGGGACCAGATGACCTTTCTCGCAGGAAGCTGGGACCGCTTCGTCGGTGATCCCAACGGTGTCCTGCTTCCGAAGGACATCGCCTCCTACTACGGTCTCGAGCTCGGGGATGAAACCGTTCTGTCCACTCGTTCTCGCTTCGGCGCATTCAATACGGGCATCTTGAAGGTGGAAGGAATCTACACGACGAACAACTTCTTTGCCAATGGGGCCGTGCTGACACACTTCGATTTCCTGCGACGGCTCGACCTCTCCGGCAGCAACACCTCATCCACGCTCTACGTCTACCTCAAGCATCCGAACAACGTGGACGAGAAACGAAACCAACTCATGTCGGTCTTGAAAGCCAACGGCTTTCAGGTCTCCAGACCGACGAATGACGCCGAGGCCATTTCGGTCATTAGCTCAGCGAGCACGAAGTACCAGGTCGACGAGAGCGGAAATGACCGAGTCGAGCTTCGCGTGGCGACGATCAACGAGGTCTTGGGGATCGTTCGCAGTGTGCTGAAAGCGGTGAATGCAGTGGGCGCCGTGATTACGGCAATCATGCTCTTCATCATCGCAATATCGATCTTCATTAACCTGCGGATGACCATCAACGAGCGGCTCCGCGAGATCGGAACGATGCGGGCGATCGGCATGGAATCCGGCGGGGTGACGCTTCTATTCGTCTTCGAGAACATCATCCTGTCGCTTCTATTCACCGCGGTCGGGGTAGTCGCGGCGGTCGGAGTATCTCTGCTGTTTCGATACCTCATCGTCCTGCCGTCAGCCGGGAACCTCGGTCTCTTTCTTGACATGGGGCACTTCGTGCTCATTCCAACGATCGGAGGAATTGCGCTCGTCGTCGCAATTACCACGCTGTCCACGGCCCTCTTCGCCTTCTTTCCGGCTCGCAAGGGCGGGAAGATCACACCGGTCGAGGCGCTGAACAAGGTCTTTTGACGTTCATATGGTACGTATCCAAAAGGAGAGCTCCATGGGTCTAAAACGCATATCGCTGCGCTCCGCCGCGCTGATACTCATTGCAGCCGTCATCGCGGTTTCGATCCCCGCGCAGCAGAGTGAGCCGCGCGCCCTCAAAATCGTGACGGAGTTCCAAAACAAGCTCAACCTAGAAGGGCTGGACATTACGAACACATTCAATCTCGTTCAGAAGAAACCCGGTGAAGCGGACCGCGTCCTGCAGATCAAGGTTTACCGGCGGGACGCTGCAGACATGTTCACCCTGATCTTTCAGTATCCACCGAGCGAGAAGGGAAAGGGATACTTCCGTGAAGGCGACAATCTCTATCTCTACCTGCCGACGACACGCGAGTTCGTCTATCGCAACAGGAAGGATGACGTCGGCTCGACAGATGTTCGAACCGACACTTTCGGGCGTCTCGAGCTGGAGAAGCAGTATGCCCTCAGTTATGACGGGCAGACAACGATTGCGAGCTGGGAGTGTGATGTGATTGGGCTCAAAGCACGGCAGCTCGACGTGTCCTTTCCGATTCAGAAGTGGTTTGTGCGCAGGAGTGACGGCCTTCCGGTAAAGGTCGAGAACTATAGTGCCTCCGGAACTCTGCTTCGGACGGTCTACTACATCCAGTACCAGAGCGTCGGAAACGGAAAGGAGATCTTCACGAAGCTCCTTTCAATGGACAACCTGCAGCCTGGCCAGAAGACCTATATCACGAACGAAGGCATCTCCGCGAGCAAGATCGAGAACTACGTCTTCTCGAAGGCCTATCTCGAACAGCAGTCTCGATAGCGATTACCCGGAGGAGTTCTTATGACCAGAATTGGCAAAGTCACGTCCATCGCAACCATTGGGTTGTTCGTGTTCACGATGAGTCTGTTGGCCCAGACGAGCTCGAGCCCGCAGAATGGCGAGTCAAACGGAGTTGCAGATACGGGAAGCAGCGATGCAAGCATCTTCGATACGCAGACTTTCGACAAAAGTGTCGAAGAGAGCCAGACGCAGGAAAAGAAGAACGCACTTTCCTACCTCGTCGGCGGCACCTTTCTTGCCGATGTCCAGGCGAACAGTTCCGCCGCTTTCGACGGCTACACCGCGAACGGGGCCTTCTCCGGCAAGACTTTCGCGAAGGTCACAATACCCTTCTACGGACAGCTCTATCTCTCCTACGCCGTTCAGCACACCCTGTTCCAGGGAGCCGGAGGCTCGATGTCGGCAGCTCCGATCGGCAGCGACCTCTTCTCGAACACCTTCAACCTTTCGGAGTTCTTCTTCGATTTCGACGTCGCAAAGAAACTCTTCTTGAGACTCGGGAATCAGCTCGTCGCGTGGGGACCCTCCAACGTCTGGACGCCGGTCGACTTCATAAACACAGCCAAGGCAAGCTCGCTCGAGAACATCGATCTACGCCAGGGGAAACCGGGATTCAAGCTCTTTCTCCCTTTTCCATCCTGGGACGTTACTCTGTTTACGGACTTCTCCAACTCGATCCAGAACGGCGCGGTCGGAGAGATCGCAACAACCACGAATCTCGCCCTTCGAACCGCGGCGACACTCGGCGGGTTCGAGCTCGGCTTGAGCGGATATCTCGGGCAGAGCATTCAGAATCGATATGGATTCGATTTCTCGGGCAACCTGCTCGGGACTGCCGTATACGGCGAGCTTGCAGTGCTCTTTCCCTACGACAACTACGACCTCAGCTACTCGGGATCGCTCGGCTTCTCCCGTTCCTTCGGAGAGCTCAAGCGCTGGACCGCCCAGGCCGAGGCCTTCTATAACTCGAAAGGGACCGATGCGACTGCGGACTATCCTTCGATGACGGCCTCAGGCAGCTTTGTGCCGCTGTACGTCGGGAAGCTCTACGCGTACGCAGCGATTACCAAACAACAGTCTCTTGCGAGCTTTCTCGACCTCACGCTCTCCGGCATTAGCAACTTCTCCGACGGTTCCTACCAGGGGAAGCTTGCTTCGAAGTTCTCGATACCGAATATCGTGCCCTTCACGCTCTCGCTTGCCTACAACGGAGGCGGCAGCGGCAAGGAGTTCACCTATTTCGCCGGTGATAATTCCCTCACATTCGACCTCCAAGTGCTCGCTCAGTTCTAGAAAGCGACGTCGTTCTCGCTTCTCATAGGAGATTGCCGTCGAGGTCACCCCGGCCGACGGACCTTTCTTTTCTGCCCTATCCATGAGTCGCCTCACGGTCGTATGACCCAATCCTCTGAGAGATAGAGTTGGTGCAGGATCTCCGGAGCCGTCCTGTGCTAACGTTCGAACGAATAGGCGACGGATGGATTGTTCACAAGGAGTCCCCGAATCAGCTCTTCACTGACCCCGGCATTCTTGAGAAGCTCGGGAAGCTCCGAGACGAGAAACTGGAGCCCTGGACTGCCTCCGAACGAACGCCAGTATTTCCGTTTCGCCGCATCCATCCCAACAAGGAGTTGCTCGGGATATTCGGGAAGCAGCCGTGTGAGAAGGGAGACGGTGCGATTCTCGCTTCCTTGCGGCCACCGGAAGCCCGAGTCATATTCTAAGCGCACACCGGTAGAGAGAATCTCACGATGATAGCTCTCGTCCGGCAGCCGGTCGGTATGCGACAGTACGACATGACGCAAATCGAGTCCGGTGCCGCGTAGGATTTCGACCTGTTCCAAGGCAGCCGTACCCTGTTCGGTGTGTGTCAGAATCGGAGCACCGGTCTCCTTCGCCGCTATCGCCGCGGCACGAAAGATCTTCTTTTCGCGCTCGCTCAGACGGTCTTTGCCGCTCGCCACCTTGATGACGCCCGCCTTGTGAGCGGAGCGCTTTACGACGGGACAGCCGTAGTCCAACTCGTCTATACCCTCTTCGATGTCCGCAATGAAGAGCTCAGCCAGTTGTTCGGCCTTCAGCACAGCACCCCAGTGACCGGGCGGGTAGTAGCCTGCAAGGTGAAGACCTGTCGAAGCGATTATGTGCACACCGCTTCGCTTCGAAACCTCGGCAAGTTTGAGCACGTCCCGACCGGCGTCGCAGGGCATCGAATCCACCATCGCACGACCGCCCGCTTCTCGGAACCGGTCAAGCTCCTCGCAGATCCGTTCGACGTCGCTCAGGAGAAACTCTTCGTCGACCAGCGTTGGGAAGCTTTCATCAATGACGACGTGCTCATGTGCCCCGCATTGCCCGAGCCGCTTTGGGTCGATGTCTCCCAGAACTGTACGAATGAACATTCAGCCGGCCTCCATTGTGCAAGGCTGTTCCGCTCTCTGTGTGACTACCGTCA
Organism: uncultured Spirochaetales bacterium; assembly: GCA_964506755.1. Lineage (GTDB taxonomy): Bacteria > Spirochaetota > Spirochaetia > DAHUYW01 > DAHUYW01 > CAZDMH01. The sequence continues at coordinate 128,872 of CAZDMH010000012.1, read as the reverse complement.
TCGTTCCAATCCGTTCCATGACCACGACAGACCTCTCTCCCGCGTTGTGAAAATCACACAGAATGAGCGCGGGAGTGCCGCACACGTTCTCGAGGAACAGCGCTTGCCGTTGATTGGTTCCACATCGCAGTCGTCGCCTTTGCAGAGTCCCGAATATCCATGGCCCATACTACCTTGCGGCCGTGCCGAATGCAAGTTTTCGGACATCAACGCAGTCGAGTGATGAAATCGTCGTCTCAGCCGCGTTGCCATCGAAAGGACCTCGATGGGGACGAGATCGCCCACAGCGCCACGGCAACGTTTCTGCAACGCCCGATCGTGTATGTATTCCGCAAAGCTACATGGGGCGATGACCTCGTGGAAGGAGAGCGATATGAAGAGATGTCTTACGGCACTGATTCTCGTCGGTGCGCTGACGGGCTTCGCATTTGCGGGGGGAGGGGACGAACATGGGGCCTCGAAAACCGCTTCGAACACTCAGGCCGCGGACAAGACCGCGATTGAGACGTTGTGGAACGACTATTCTCGATTCGTCGTGAATCACGACGCCGAAGGTTATTTGAATCTTCACGATCGTGGTGCATACAAGATGCCGCAGGATCAACCGATGTTTCAGCTCTGGGCGGTTTCTGACAAGATCAAGGCCAAGTTCGCGAAAGGCGCACAAGAATACAACACCGAGATGCGCATAAATCCAAAAGAGATCGTGGTAATGGGGGATTATGCCTACACGATGGGAACCTACTACAAAGCGGATACTCCGAAAACCGGCGGCGCCGCGATCGTTGTCGACGGCAAGTTTCTAACCATTCTTCACAAAGACTCCAGCGGCAAATGGAAAATCCTCAGGGACTGCTACAACAGCAACGTGCCGCCCAGCTAGGGGCATCGTGGGGGCGGGACGCCCGCCCCCTTTTTCTCCCCCAGAGGCGAGCCACAACTGCAACGCCGTTCGCTGCTTACCGATCGATCGTGGCCGACGAAGAGCGCTGAGCCTCCTGTCTATCTTCCGGGGATCGTCTTCGAAACAACGCCGGAGCGCAACTTGCACTGCCGCTACTGCTACAACATCTGGAAACGCCCGGGAGCAACGGGAGCCCAGACGGTAGGGTTTCGGGAATCGCTCCGTACCCTCAGAGCATTGTTCCGTCGGGTCCAGATCTTTCACCTCACCTTCAGCGGCGGAGAGCCGTTCTTGGGCGAGCGAATCCTGGAGCTCGTGCTCGCCTGCCGAATGAGAGGCATGACCGTCACCGTGGTCACAAACGGCTGCGCGGCGACCGACGACGAATGTCGAGCGTTGCCGGATGTGGGATCGTAGTGTAGAAGACCTCTCTCTCGCGCCTTCAAAGCTCCATGACACATTCGAAGTCGTCGAGCTGACGGCACTCTTGACGCTGCTGGGCGGCGGGAGAGCAGCTGCGGGGCAGTCTGGAACGGGGCGACCCGCTACTCTTTCTGCCGGGAATATCCAGGGAAACTGGTGCCGGCGTACACGCCCGACATCGAGACAATCCGCCGAAATCCACTTGTTGAGCACGCCTGCTGGTGGTAGATTTGTAGGACAGGTGAGGGAACCGCGGAGAGACCGTTGCCTCAGGCTCGGCGTCCCCGCATGCAACCTCCGGCAACCACCTTGAATCGTCTTTTCTATCAACCTCTTGGGTAAGGAAGGGAAAGTGGCGAAAAAACCTGCTTCAAAAAAAACACCGAAAACCCCGGCAAAGAAAGCCTCCTCAGTGAAGAAGTCATCGAGCTCAAGGAAAGCGGCTCCCGCCAAAAAAGCGGTTAAAACTCTTTCGGCAAGAGACAAACTCGAGAATGAGCTCGTTGACATGCTTCCAGAGATAGATGCGGAAGGATTGCTGTTCTTGGTCCGTCAGGCGAACGTGCTCTTGCACAACAAACGGGTCGACGAATTGAACGCCGAAATGGAGAAACTGAACAAGGGCAAGCAGGAGGCGCACAAGAAGGCCGGAACGACTGCGCGGGTCGGGCAAAACGTACAGGAGATAACGGTAGAAATTCAGCAGTCGCCTGACGGCAAGACCTACTACATGATCATAGACGGCAGCAAACATTTCCTCACGGACCAGGAAATGGCAGCCGTGGTGAAGCTTTGCTTCAAGCCTGAGCGCAAGAGCGACGCCGTGCGTTTTCTCTATCAGTACATGAACAACGAACGCGATGAGATCCTCATGGATCACGGCGTGACGACCGGCAACCATCCGTTCTTCGAAGCCCTTTTCCATGAAATACGGCGCAAGTTCTCCCTCAAGGAGTAGCGGAACCGCAACATCCTTCACTTTCTCTGTATCCCTAATTTCTCCATTTGCATAAAAACGCGTTTCCATTAATACTCCTTACGGACAATAGCGGTGTTCGTAGCTGTCTCATACCCGATGGTACGAAGGACCGCCCGGCCTCGGAGCTCCGGTATGAGAGATGCGATTCCAAGCGAATACGGACACGAAGTCTGTGATTTTCGCGCAGCGCTGCCGGGAAGGATCCTGAGGGAGAGTCCCGTAACGCGGGAGTGACAACGAAAGGAGGCAAAGCCAAGTAACGCACAGCAACAACAAGTGAGAAGGGTGTCGATCCGATGAAACTCCGCACCGTACGGTGCGGATACGTTTGTGCAACTATTCCTTTTCATACAGGCAGGATTTTCATGAAGCGTTTTTGGCCAGCCATTGTTGGCGTAGTACTTGCCGCCATACTCGCCGGTTGCGTTACCTACGTACCGGTTGCAGAAGCCGGAAAACCAATTTCACGGGGCTCTGTCGTTGTGACAGGGAAGATATCATTCGGGCCGAAGCTCGTTCAGAAGTGGGGGGTTGTCGATTTTGCCGTGAAGGCTGCCTACGAAAGGAAGGCGTTCGTTTTGCTGTCAAAGAAGCCGGTGACCAGCCTCGAAAGCATCCAGAAGGCCGATCAAGTCATCGGTGTTGAACGGGATAAGTACTTCCACTTGTATCTGAACAGCCCCTTCAAGATAACCTTTCACCCAGGCGATCGTTTTGTCTATCTCGGCGACTCCACCAGCACTGCGAGGGCGGGCTGAACCGGACGATGGACGCTCTTCGACCGGAGCGCCCGGCGATCAGCCGCGAGACTCCTCGTAGGGGAGCACGTGGAGGTTTCCCTCTCTGAGTGTGATCCCAACTGCCGCGCCGACCTCGAACACCTCGCGTTCCTCCGGATCCCGCTCCTCGACGGTCACATGGGTTTCTCCGATGCGGACTCCGTAGAGGACCTCCGAACCGAGATAGACGCTTTCGGTCACCACAGCCGGAATCTTTCCAGCTTCAGCATGCCCCACAGTCAGCGACTCCGGCCGAACCACAATAAGCACGCGGTCGCCGGAGGCAAAGCGCCGGCCCCCGGCAGACAACTCGATTCTCCGACCGGCGATCTCCACAGCGACGCGATCGTCCCGCGCCTCGCCGACGCGACTTTCGAGAAAGTTCGCCTTGCCGATGAACCCGGCAACGAATCGGTTCGTCGGTCGCGCGTAGATCTCACGGGGTGTTCCGACCTGCTGGATTCTCCCGTCGAGCATGACGACAACGCGATCGGAAAGCGTCATCGCCTCTTCCTGGTCGTGGGTGACGTAGACCGTCGTGATTCCAACTCGTTGCTGCAGCTTGCGAATCTCCATGCGCGTGCTCACGCGCAGCTTCGCATCGAGGTTCGAAAGTGGCTCGTCGAGCAGAAGCACCTTCGGTTCCATGACGAGCGATCGCCCGAGGCTCACGCGCTGCTGCTGCCCACCGGAGAGCGCCTCCGGGGAGCGTTTCTCGAGGCCGGCAAGCCCGACGAGCGACATTACCTCGAGCACCTTCCGACGGACCTCCGTGCGCGGCACTCGTCTGACACGGAGCCCGTATGCGATATTCTCGAAAACCGAGAGATGAGGGAAGAGGGCGTAGTTCTGAAAGACCATGGCCGTCGGACGTTTGTTCGGCGGCACCCAGTTCATCTTCTCTCCGTCGATGAGTACCTCGCCCGAGGTTGGTGTTTGAAACCCCGCCACCATACGGAGGGTCGTCGTCTTACCGCAGCCCGAGGGCCCGAGCAGGGTCACGAGCTCTCCCTCGGGGACCTCAAGATTTACCGAATCCACCGCGCGCACGAGGTTGCGGCCGCCGCCGAACTCCTTTACGAGATTTCGAAGTGTTAGATAGTCGCTTTTCATGGTAACGTCCACTACCTCATGATCCAATGATGCTTGAAACCCGGACCCCGCGCCCCACCCTGTTCACGAATAGCTGGATGACGCCGAGGGCCACGAGGATGATCGCGATGAGAAATATGCTCATCGCGGCCGCCTGGGCGTACTGGCTGTTGTCCACATAGCCGAGTATCGCCACGGTAATGAGATTCCAGCTTCCCGAAACGACGAAGATGATTGCGCTAATGGCGGTCATCGCCTTGACGAAGCTGTACACGAGACCCGAGAAGAACGCCGGAGCGATCATCGGCAGGGTGATCCGCCTGAAGGTCGTACCCGAACCGGCGCCAAGATCGGCCGAAGCCTCCTCGATCGACGGGTCGATCTGTTGCAGAGCTGCCACTCCCGACTGGATGCCCGCAGGCATGTAGCGGAAGACGAGCAGTGCGACGATGATGGCGGCGGTGCCTGTCAGTACGAATGGGAAGAAGGTGCTTCGCTGATTGAATGCCAGGATGTAGCCGATGCCGACAACCGTTCCCGGCACGGCAAACGTGAGCATCGAAGCGAACTCCATGACCCGTCGCCCGATGAAGCGCCGACGCACTATGAGAAACGCCACGATCATCCCGAGAATTCCGGAGATTGGGGCCGCTATCGCCGACAGGAGCACCGAGTCGACGATGTAGTCCTTGCCAACGCGAAACACCTCCGCGTAGTTGCGCAGAGTCAGCGTCGCGTCGACCCCCCACAGCTTCTGCAACGATCCCCAGAGCACCATCCCGTAGAAGAGAAAGATGAGGGCCGTGAAGAGGTAGGTCAAACCGTAGACAGGGAGCTTCACGTACCATTCGAGATTCCGGATGACCGCACTCGTCGGCCTCCCGGTCACCGTGACGTAGGAGCGGCGCGAAACGAGGTACTTCTGCACCGCATAGGCAACCGCCGTCGGCAGAAGCAGCAGAACGGCGAGTGTCGCACCGGTGGAAAGATTGAACGCCCCGGTAATCTGCAGGTAGGCCTGAACGGAGAGCACGCTGAAGTTGCCGGAAAGGACCATCGGATTCCCGAAGTCTGCCACCGACTCGATGAAAACAAGAAGCCAGGCCGCCGCAACGCCAGGTACTGAAAGCGGCAGGGTTACGGTTGCGAAGACTCTCCCGCGCGAGGCGCCGAGATCCATTGCCGCCTCCTCGAGGGCGGGGTCGATGGCCTGCAGAACGCCGACGAGCACGAGGAACGCGAGCGGTGCATAAGCGATCGTCTCGACGAGTACGAGCCCGCCGAGACCGTAAATCGAGTATTCTCCGAAGATCGCTTTGACGTAAGGAGTCAAGATCCCTGCCCTTCCGAAGAGAAGTATCGCAGCGAGCGCCACAACGAACGGTGGCGACACGATCGGAAAGGTCGCAATCTGCCGGAAGAAGCGCTTGCCCGGGAGCGGCGTGCGGGTAACCGCATAAGCGAAGACATAGCCGACGAAGGTGCCGGCGCACGCAGTCGTGAACCCGAGAAGCATGCTGTTGAAAAAAGGAGTAATGAGGTATCGCTTCGAGAAAACCTGCAGGTAGTTGCCGAGCGTTACTCGGTGATCAACCAAGACGCTCTTCACCACGACCTGAGCAATCGGCAGTATGACAAAGACCAGCAGTAGGTAGAAAATCGCGAGAATCGTAATGAATAGGAGCGGCTCTCGGAGGATCATGCGAAGACCCTCCGTGCCGCTCGCGGACGCGCGACCGCGCTGTGCCATTCCGTTGACCTCGATGGTGGGGTTGTGTTGTGCGCTCTGCGGCGCGTGCCTCGAACGAGCCTCCGGATACCCGGAGGCTCGCAATTCGGCTTACACTATCGGACCTACTTCCCGATCGCGTCTCTCCAGGCCTGGATGTATTTGTCCTTGTTCATGCCAGCAGCCTGTGCGTCGTAGTCGATGAGCTTGATCTTGCTCAAGGGGACGGCGCCGGAGGAAACCGTCGCGTTCGGGTTGAGAGGCAGGCGCTCATACTTCTGATAGAGGTTCTGAGCCGGCACCGACAGCGCCCAGTCCATGAACTTCTTCGCAAGCTCGGGCTCCTTGCCCCCCTTGATGAGAGCCATTCCTCCGACCTCGTAGCCCGTACCCTCCTTCGGGAAGGTGAGCTCGACCGGATAGCCCTTATCGATCCCCTTCGCGACGATGTCGTGCGAGAATCCAATGGCAACCGCCGCCTCGCCGAGACCGGTCATCGGGATGCCGCCCGTGCCGGATTTTGTATATTGCAGAACACTCTGTTGGTCGAACTGCTTCCAGAACTGAAGCGTCTTGTCGAGACCGTAGAGCTGAATGAGCGTTGCATAGGTCGTATACGAGGTGCCTGACGTATAGGGATAGGCGATGACGACGTTGTCCTTGAACGCGGGATTGAGCAGGTCCTGCCACGACGTCGGCGCAGCGACACCGTTCTTCTGCAGGAAGTTCTTGTTGCTGATGAACCCGATTGCGCCGGTGTAGATACCGACCCAATCCCAATTGGAATCGTGGAAGTTGGGAGCCAAGGTGAAGTCTATGTTGGGCTTGTAGGGAGCGAGAAGTCCCTTCGCCGCAGCATCGATGTGCGAGGTATTCGAGCCGCCGAACCAGACCGAGGCCTGCGGATTTGCGGCTTCCGCCTCTACGCGGGCGAGCACCTCTCCTGACGAGAGACGTACCCACTGAACGTTGACTCCTGATGCCTTTTCATAGGCATTGATATAGTACTGCGCCTCTTCAGTGTCGAAGGCGGTGTACATGTGCAGGACCTTCTGCTCCGGTTGAGCGCCGGCAAAAACGAAGCCGCCGAAAGCCAAGAGCACTGCTACTACAAACGCACCCTTCTTCATGGGTGATCCTCCTTTGAGTTGAGTTAGGGGTTGCTCATGACATGTTGAAATACACTTTTGTGGGGAGACTCCCCATATATCTATAGTAAACCAGCCTATCGTGGTGTCAATCTTTTTTTGATTGATGTTTGAAGTGACCCCTTGCAGGGGGTGCGGCGGTAGCAACAACTGCGCGAATGATCTACTCTCTGCGCATGGACACCTACGACATTGTCATGGTCGGTCACGTTTCGAAAGACATCATCGTCTACGGTGGAACAGAGGAGAGGCTTCTCGGCGGCGCAGTGGTTTACTCCTCGGCAGCCGCGACGCGCAGCGGTGCGCGAGTGTTGGTGGTTACCAAGGCGGCCCCGGCCGACCGCCCGCTTCTCGAAGTCTTCGGTTCCAACGGAACCGAGTGCCGCGTCGTCGACTCGGCGGCGACCACGTCGATACGCAACGTTTACGAAACAGAAGACCGCGAACGCCGAACGGTAACCCTCTTATCGCAAGCCGATCCTTTCTGCCTCGATGAGCTCGCGGCGGTAAAGCCAAGAGTCTTTCATCTTGCAGGGCTTTTCGCAGGGGAAATCCCCGACGATCTCATCGGGCCGCTTTCGCTTCGAGCCCCGGTTGCGATCGACGCTCAAGGAGTGCTTCGCCGAAGCGAAGCAGGCAAGCTGCTCTTTCGCGACTGGCAAATGAAAGAACACCTGCTGCCCCGCATCACCTACCTGAAGACCGACGCGGCGGAAGCTGAAATCCTGACGGGGACTGCAGACCGTGAACGCGCGGCTCGGCAACTTTCCGCCCTCGGTGCGAAAGAGGTAATGGTGACACACAACACCGAGGTAATCGTCTTCGACGGTCAGGCTATCCACCGCGCGCCCTTTACTCCCAAGAACCTCTCGGGGCGTACCGGACGGGGCGACACCTGCTTCGCATCCTACCTCGCCTGGAGGTTCGATCACCCGGCCGGGGAATCTGTGCGATACGCGGCAGCTCTCACGAGCCTGAAAATGGAGACGCCGGGGCCGTTCACTGGTACCGTGGACGAGGTTCTCTCACGGGTTGGGCACGACAACCGGCAAGCAGAGCCAGATCCCGGGGCAACCGACTCCTAAGAGAGACCTCCGATCCCTCAACGAGTGAACCATGTAAAAGTACATCGTATATGAAAAACACTTCGCATCTATTTTGCGGGAACGATCCGTATTCCTTCTCTTTTATCGTGGACGCCGCTTTGGTCTGCCCGTTCGCGTTCCGTGGTATAGTACATCCGGAACCGGACAGATGCACCACTTACCGCTCGTGACCGCCCACGATGGATGTGAATCCTCGACGCCGCACACACTGGATGCCGTGGTTGGTGCCCTCGATGCAGGGGCAGACGTCATCGAGATCGATATCCGCTCGACACGCGACGAGGTTGTCGTACTCCAGCACGATGGAGCGCTAACTCTGAACGGACAGCCGACAGAGCTTTCGAAGCTGTCGTTTCGCGAACTGCAGGCGCTTCATAGGTCTGGTTCAGTTGACGGCCGAGGAACAGAAGCGAGGATGACACGACTCGAGGAGGTCCTCGACTTCGCGGCCGGCCGCCGATTCGTGCTGAACCTCGACGTGAAAGAGGACTCGGTCATTGAACCGGCAATGCGACTGGTCCGGGAGCGGGGGATGGTCGATCGAGTGGTGTTTTCCGGGTGCGAAAGAGAGCGTGCGCACTATCTGAAAACTCACCACAAGGACTGTCAAGTCTTGCTCAACATCAGCGAAAGCCAATATGAACGCGGCACGGAAGACTACGATTCGTTCGTGGAAAGCGTGTGCAACAACGCCGTAGAGACCTCGTGCTGTGGACTCAACGTCTTTCACACGTTCTGCAGTGAAACCCTGGTTGCCCACGCCTCTCGTCGTTTCATACCGGTTTCTGTCTGGACCGTCGATGATCCCGAGCGAATGAGGTACTTCCTCGACCTGGGAGTCTATTCGATTACGACGAACAGGGTGTCGACGCTCAGGAACCTCATGTAGGAGAGCGCCTCCCGAACATCCAAGCCGTTCCGTCAGCCTCGGTGGTCGACTCTGTAGATTTCGTAATTCCAGCTTATTATTTCAGGCTTCAGGACCGAAGTGCATTCGTCGAAGAGCACCTCGGAGCGCTTCTTCGGTCCGTCTTCGGAGCTTCGTTTCGGCACGACGACCCAGTCATAGTCCTCGACCGACCCGTAGGGCTCGGTTCCCGGGAACGGCTCGTCGGAGAACTCGTGTTTCGTCAGGACCAGCAGCTTCTGGCCATGACAGCTTCGTAGGATCATCCGCTTCCGGTCCCATTCCGCCCGCGACTCGATGTAGAGCTTTCCGTCGAAAACGCGACTTGTTCCTTGAATCACGAAGTCGAAATCCGACGACTCGAACATCGGAGTGGGCGAACCGACGATCGTGTAGGTTACGGGATCGATCTTGCCCTGAGGCATGAAGACTTCGATGTTTCCGAAATTCACTTTCGGATTTAGAATCTGCTGCAGCGCACCCAGGTTGTGAGTGTATACCGAGTACCTCGTCGCCTTTTCAGAGGACTTTTCGGCGATGATGGCCGCAAGATGAAAGATCGTGCTTCCCGCGCCGAGTAAGAGTCGGACCGGTTTCCTATCGCCTCGTGCGGCCGAATAATGCTGGATCTTGTCGTACGCACCATTAGCGACCTTGATCTTCTGGTTGACGTAGAGATGCTGTTTCTGCAGGAAATTAACGAAAGGATAATAGATGCGAAGGGCGAAATCCTGAGGATCCGATCCTATCGACTCCTTCGCGAATAGCTTAACGCCTATCTCATCCTCATAACGCTTGAGCTGAGTGTATACCCAGAGGTTGCTCTTGTAGCGAACGCTGTGGCGGCTCTGGAGGTAGTCCTTGACCCGCTCTATGGGGACTCTCACCTGCCAAATGGATTCGGTTTGGCTGCGCTCGTATTCCTCGGAGAAAAGAAAGAAGATGCTCATGACGAGGTCGCGCTGTTTGAGGCGATGTCGTTGGTGGCCCTTTTCGGATCCGCTCTCGGGTGTCGCCATGAATGAGCTGGATTATACATGATTCGTCACATTAGGGAAATAAGCGAATTTTGTATGGTAACGCTGAAATGAAAAACGGTATCGCCGCCGATGAAGCGGGTATACACTGGAGGAAATCGACACAAGGAGTAGGTATGAAAAACAGGTTTATCCTCTCTGTTTTGGTCTTGCTCTTGGCCCCGGTATTCTTCGTTCTCGCCAGCCCGCAACCCGAGGCGACGGGGCCGGTCAAGCTGACCATTGCCGGAAGAGACGGAGTGTACGGAAACGCCATGCAGTACGCGACCGACGAGTACACCAAGGGGCATCCCGACGTCACCTTCGACGTCCTGAAGCTTCCCTACAACTCGCAGTACGAGAAGGTAGTAATCGACATGAAGAGCGGCACCGGAAGCTACGATCTCATCATGATCGATGATCCGAACGCACCACAGTTCCAGAAGGCAGGATGGCTTGCGAGTCTCGACGGGATGCTGAAGTCGAAGGGGGAGACTCTGGACCCGGACTTCATCTCCGCAGCCGTCAAGCTCGGCCGCTATCCGTATGCGGATTCCGGTACTCTCTACGCCCTTCCTCACGTCGGTAATGTGGAAATGTTCGCCTACCGAACAGATCTCTTCGACAAATACGGATTGGCGAAACCTGCGACCTGGGATGATGTCCTTGCCGATGCACAGAAGCTGAAACAGATGGATCCAAACGTTACCCCGGTCGGCTTCCGCGGGGTGAAGGGGAATCCAATCGTATCCGGGTTCCTTCCGATCTTCTGGGCGTTCGGAGCGAACGTTCTCGAGAATAACAAGGCGACGGTCGATAGTCCCCAGGCCCTCGCGGCCCTGCAGTACTTCCTCAAACTGAAGGCATACGCTCCGCAGGCGGTCGACACCTGGAACAGCGCACAGGTTCGGGACGCACTCTACGGCGGCAGGCTCGCAATGGTGACCGAGGTATGGCCGAGCTGGGTCGGCGATCTGAACAATCCCGACAAGTCGCAAGTGGTCGGGAAGGTCATGGTGACGGCGCATCCGCGGGAAACCGCGCCCTCGTCCCCGGTCATAGGTGCCTGGCTCCTCGGTATTCCCAAGGCGTCCAAGAATCAGAGCGCGGCCTTCGACTTCCTCATGTACGTGACGGGCAAGGACATGCAGATTCAGCTGGCCGATCAGTTCGGCATTGCCCCTTCGCGAAAGAGCGCCTTCCAGGATCCGGGGCTCTTGAAAAAATACCCGTGGTTCCCCGGCCAGGAAGCTGCCCTCGAGAACGCGCGCGCCCGGGCTCGGACGAACAAATGGCCAGAAATCGAAACGACGTTCGGCACCTATCTGCAACTCGCCCTCATCGGGCAGATGAGCGCTCAGGATGCTCTCAAAACCGCGAACGAGAAGATCCAGGAGATCATACAGTAGAACTAGGACCGGATAATGCGGCGTTGACTCTTGCCGCACAACGGAGATAATCAGAATCAGACGACGCTCCTTCGAGAGGAGCGTCGTCCTATTGATCAAACGCAGAACCATGCTGAAGTACATCGTCAAGAACCGATTCTACTACGCCATCCTGTTTCCAGCCTTCGCCGTCGTCGTCTTCCTGACGGTCTATCCGGTCGTGCAGGTTGTGGCCAACTCCTTCTACAAGTACAACTTCCTCTCCGATGAGAGACTCTTCATCGGATTCAAGAATTTTTCGTCGATCATCTCCGACGACATCTTCCAGACATCCTTTGTCAATACGATCATCTTCTCCTTTGTGGGAACGCTTCTCGAGGTGGGGCTCGGTTTCGCTCTGGCGCTCCTCTTCTATGGAAAGTTCTTCGGGAGACGTCCGGCGATGATTATCGTCATCTTCCCGATGATGGTATCCACGATGGTAGTCTGTTCGGTGTGGCGGACCCTCTACCAGTTCGACATCGGCCTGCTCAACTACCTCCTGAAAGCGGCCGGTCTGGGCCCGGTCGGCTGGTTGAATAACCCGCACCTCGCCCTTTTTTCCGTCATCCTCGTCGACATCTGGCAATGGACTCCCTTCGCGTTCATCGTCCTTCAGGCCGGACTGCTCTCCATTCAACGAGAGGTTTTCGAAGCGGCGAGCATCGACGGCGCCGGCTACTTCCGGACGGTGTTCTCGGTAACCGTCCCAATCCTGTGGAGCCAGATCGTTCTCGTCGTTCTGCTTCGAACCATAGATACCTTCCGGGTCTTCTCGAAAGTCTACGCCCTTACCGGCGGGGGTCCAGGAAACTCGACTGAGACGGTCTCGTTCTTCATCTACCGCGAGGGTTTCGTCTATTTCAACCTGGGCCGCGCCTCTACGGCATCGATGTATACCCTGGTCGTCATTGCTCTCATCGCTGTCGTTTACATCCGCCAGATCATGAAAGAGGGAGACGTATGAGGGCTACGAGCCTGGACCGAAAGGGACCGCTGTTCTGGATCCTCTTTCTCATCGTTCTCGTGCTGGTTCTCTTCCCGATCTATTGGATTGTCGTAACTGCCTTCAAGTCGCCGCTCGAGAACATTTCGTCGGTCCCCGTGTTCTTCCCGCACGGGCTGTTTCTGAAGAACTTCGTCGAAGTAATCGCCGGCGGTTTTTTCGGCAACCTATTCAACACCCTCTTCGTGGCAGTGTTCTCGACGCTCTTCTCTTTGCTCCTCTCCTTTCTCGCCGGATATGCTCTATCGCGTCACCGGTTCCCGTTCCACTTCAACACCGTCTTTCTCGTTTGGGTCTTGGCGGTAAAGATCCTACCCCCCGTCGTGCTCGCAATACCGCTCTACACCCTCTTCGTCGCGGCACATCTACTCAACAACCTCGGAGGGCTGATCATCGTCTATCAGGTTTACACGCTCCCCTACTGCATCTGGATGCTGTTCGGCTTCTTCAAGGCATTGCCGACCGAATACGAGCAGGCGGCGCGGATCGACGGCGCGTCGAACCTCGGCATACTCTGGCACATCGTTCTACCGCTCATGCGCAGCGGCGTGATCGCAACCTCGATTTTCAGCATCATCATGGCGTGGGACGAGTTTCTCTTCGCGCTGCTGTTCCTCCGGGACCCCCGTCTCCAGACTTTGCCGCTCAAGATCGTCAATTTCATCACGGAGTACGAGACCCTCTGGGGGCAACTCATGGCGATCGGCCTCCTGGCAACGCTTCCACTCCTGCTCTTCTCCGGCTACGTCTACCGCAAGATGTCGAGCGGCTTCACGATGAGCCTGAAGTAGTCGAGGCACAACGAGAGGAGAAATTGCTTCTTGGGGTGTGTTTTTCGGAATATTATGACTTGGTGTCGGATTGTGTAAGGCGGCGAAAGATCTCTTCGAGATCCATCGTCTTGGTGTTCATGCCAACGATCGTGAAATGGTTGGACACCGCCCAGTCGAAGATGGCCTTCTCGGACATGCCCTTCGACAGACTCACCTCTAGACTGACTCTCCGTTCGTCCGTCTCCAACGGCGACGAAACCGTCGCACCCTCAGGTAGGCCGGCGATCGCAGTCTGCAGATCGCCTTGGGAGACTCCCTCGAGCACGAGATTCATCACTTGCCGGTGCCCCGATAGGGTCCGATTCAATTCAGTTGACGTTCCCTGCGCGACCACGAGTCCTTGATTTAGAATAAGCACTCTCTTGCACAGAATCTCCACTTCCTGCATTACGTGCGCCGGGTGTGGGAAGCGGACAACCGTGTTCCGGGAGCCACCACCGCCCACCGCGACATGAGCCCCTCGCCGGCTGCGAGAACCTCCATTTCCGCGAGCAGTGCTGTCCACTCATGCTTGGAAACGCTCCGGGGATCTCCCTCTCTGGAGAGCTTGATGATGCTCAAGTAGGCGCGCCCGTCTTCCTTCAGGATACGTTGAATCTGCCGTACGGCTCCTGCATGATCCTTCATACAGCAGAGCAATCCTTCTGCTAGCACAAAGTCCACCGAGCCTGTTTCGATGAAATCGATCTCCGAGGCGGAGACGGCCCGTGCGTTGATCAGACCGTTGATTCCCTGGCGGTCGGCCTTGCGTTTCACTCGCTCGATGGCCTTCGGGTCAAAATCGATCGCGTGTACCCGTCCCCGAGCGCCAACGATTTTCGCCATGGGAAGCGTGAAGTAGCCCGGACCGCAGCCGAGATCGACAGCAGTATTGCCCGGGGAGACATACTTCGCAAGGAACCTCGCCGGAGGACGAAAAAGACTCCGGCAGATGTTGTCGATTACGAGCGCCGGGATCTTGCGGTCCTCGACCTGGCACCGGCAGGAGGTCGAGTCGCTCATGATTGGCCTTCCGAGTACTTCCCCATTGGTTCCTCCATCAATAACTTAACAAATATTATCAGGTTTGTGGGAGTTTCGCTACCACGATCGACCTATTCCGAGGGACCATTGGCCTTGCAGGAAGGGTCTTCCTGTGGTATCAACAGTTTACCGAGATGTAACCCATGCGACGTATCATCCGATTCGGGCTTCCCGCAGCAACCGTAGTTGTGCTTGCAAGCGCAGCGTTCCTCATAGTGCAGAACGTTCACGCATTCACCTCCCACCATACCGGGCAAAACTCCGACTCCACAAGGAGTGCGCCGACTCGGAGCGCCGCCGGCTCCGAGATCGCGCACTCCCCTGCAGCTTCGATCAACGCTACGACCGAGAAGCCGACATCGGCCGGTTCGTCGGCCGGCGGCTCCGCAGGCAGCGTGCCAAAGTCGACCGCTGCGAGCCCGACGTCAAAGCCAGAACCGGCCGCCCCGAATCTCTCATCTACCCCCGGTCTTATCCTGGCGCACGGGATCAGCTCGGCTCCGCACCCGTCCCATCCCTACTTCCTCGAGCAGGTGAACGCCACCGGTGGGCTCGAATACGGTACGACCCGCAATCGGGGACTCTTCATCTCTACCGACGGAGGAAAGACCTGGGAGGAACGAAGCAACGGGCTCCCGATTCGGGTCATCTATCCCTTCACGGATGATCCAATCGCAACCTTGACCTCCCTCGGGGTCGATCCTCGCGACGGGAAAAGGGTCGCGGTCACGACCGAGACGGGCGTCTATGTCTCTTCGGATGCCGGCAGAAGCTGGAGGAGCATTCCCGTCCACAAACCAGTGAAGAGCGCCGACTTCATCACGGCCGTGGCGCTGTCGCCCTACGACAAGTCGACGGTGGCAATCGCCACCTCGTTCGCAGGAGTCTTCACCACCGACGACGACGGCAAGACGTGGGTCAGTCGCGCGAAAGATCTGCAGTTCATCTATCGAGGGGACGGTTTCTATGAGGAGATCTCCGGCCTTTCCTACTCAGCCGCAAGCAAAGGCATTGTCTACGTTGGAGTCGGTTTCGGCGGAGGCGTGTATCGGTCGAGCCCCGACTGGAAGAGCTGGACATCGCTCCACTTCCCCGGCGAGAAGAGCGAGGTTATCCGCAATCTGAGTACACACGCGACCGGCCTGCAATCCGGACCCGGCTCGCAGAGTCTCGACCTCGAAACCCAGACGAATGAGTGGAAGCTCGATCCATCAGCCAACACATGGCATACGGTGGGTCCGTCCCCGCAGCCTCCGGCCGCCTCTCCCGCAGCGCGGGCGCGCATGAGAGCCGCTTCAGGACGAGCCGGGATATACATCTCTCCGTGGGACGCGGCCGGCAAGAAGCTATCCCATTGGGTCTCCTTCCTGAAGGCCAACGGCCTCAACACCCTCGTCGTCGACGTGAAGGACGATCACGGCCATATCACCTACGACACCAAGGTTCCTCTCGCCCATACCCTCGGTGCTGTCCACCCCTATTTCAACCTCGAAGACCTCATTCAAACCGCCCACGCGAACGGGATCTACGTGGTCGGAAGGCTGGTTGTCTTCAAGGATATGTACCTCTTCCGCTACAAGCATCATCGCTATGCCATATGGGATCCGAAACGCAACGCCCCGTGGGGGCATTTCGTCAGAGAGGTCAACAAGACAACCGGCAAGGTTACGGAAGTTCAGAAGGAGTTCTGGGTCGACCCCTTTTCGGAGTTTGCCTGGCGCTACAACCTGCAGATCGCGGAGGAACTGCAGCGCGACGGGATCGACGAAATACAATTCGACTACATCCGCTTCCCCTCGGAGCACAGCTCACGAAACGCCCTCTATCGATATCGAAGAAAGGGAATGACTGAGGAAGCCGCTCTGGAGTCGTTTCTCAAGATGGCCCGGGCCGCGCTTCACGTTCCCATTGCAGTGGATCTTTTCGGTTACAATTCCTGGTACCCTATCACCGGTTGGGTTGGTCAAGACATCGAGGTCTATTCGAACTATGCGGACGTGATCTGCCCCATGTTCTATCCGTCGCTCTTTCCTCGAGATTTCCTCTCAGGGCTTCCCTACCTCAAACGCGCCAAATACCTCTATCGCATGGGCACGTGGAGATCTCAACGGATCGTCAACGGCCGCGCGATTATCCGTCCCTTCGTGCAAGCCTTCCTCCTCGGACCGTATGAGTTGAAGATGGACAAGGCGCAGTATTCCAATTACCTGCGTACCGAGCTCGAGGGTGTACAGGATGCGAACGCACCCGGTTTCCTGCTCTGGAATTTCGGTACCGATTACTACATGGTCACGTTTCCGCTTACCCCCTACGTTCCGCGGCGACCGTAGGCTGAAAGTTATCTGTGATAGAGAACGGAGTTCACTCTCCCGAAGGCTTTCTGCAGGTCCTCATTGTCCTGATGGTCGTTTACGAAGGTAAGTGCCTTCGGCAGCGCCTGATCGAAAAGACGGTTCGTCGCCTTGTCGAAGAGCTCCATGGTTGGTTTGACCTCCGCCGGTGGCTGTCGACCCCAGTCGGGGTGCGCCTTCGTAACGGAGGACATCTCGGCAAAAACAGCGTTGAGCTCCTCGGCGGTGGCCGAAAGCGCCGCGGTCATGTCCTCCGCCGTCGAGGCATTCTCGATCAGCTCCGAAGATCGGTCGAAGGCACCGACAGTTCGGGTCATGACTGCAATCTCATCCTGATAAGGATTCTCCGCCCGGGCCGATACCGCTACGAATAGCAGACCTGCGGCCATTGTCCACACACGGAACCACCCTCTCACGTCATACCTCCGAGTTCGTAGATGTGGGCGAACTGAAGCAACGTGCGTGATGAGGTTGCGGGAGGATGGTGACAGCTTCGTGGAGCAATCCGGGATCGAACCGAAGCGGTTCGGCAAACGGCTACATTCCCCCTTCGCGTCCACCCGCCATAATTGTAGATCGGCTCCGAGGGGAGCGCAACCATCTAACCAACCGAGCCGGGCGCACTGGCCATCATCCGCCGCTGGAGCCGCCGACGCTCCCGGAGGAGCCTGCGGTCTTCCCGTTGGAGGTCCCGGCGTTCTGACGAAGAAGTTGCTCGAGCCGGCCGAGCTGATCCCCGGCTTGCGAGAAGTTGCCCTCGCCGCTCAGCTTTCGATATTGCTGCAGGTAGTCGAGCGCCTTCCTGAACTCTTCGGCGGAAGCAGCGGAAGCAACCGCCGATGCCGAGCCCACAGTCGCCCGAGCGCCGACCGATGCGGCCTGCCCGATTGCAGAGCCTGGGGAGCCTGGCGCTTCGGGACCCACTTCCCTGCTGCCGGGGGAACCGTTGGCGTTCGCTCCGTTCTGCGGCATTGTGGTCGAGGTCACGACTGCTGCCGTACCCCCGGATAGCGAAACCCCCTTCGTCAATAGGCTCACCGCCTCGGCAAAGGTTTTCGCCCAAACGACTCGGTTCGGATCTGCGACTACCACTCGTTTGATTTCGGGAAGCTTCGCGTCCTGCGCCTGAAGGAAGATCGGCTCGACGTACATCAGATGCAGCTTCTGCTTGGTGAACATGGGGATGGCGAGCAGATTTCCCCGGATGACCTCCGATCCATGCTGTCCCCAGAGGGTCATGGCGCGCGACATCTCCGTGTTCTGATCGACTCGAGCCTCGATCTGTTTGGGCCCGATTATCTCTTCTCCCTTCGGGAATGTGAAGACTGTAAGCTTGCCGTAGTTCGCCAGATCACTGCGTCCGGCGATCCAGGCGGTGATGACGTTCTTGTTTTTCGGTGTGAACGGCAGCATGAGAACATAGCGAAGTGTGTCCTGGCCCGGGAACTGCATCAGTACGTAGTAGGGCTCGACTGGCTGGAATCCCTGGCGATATCGTTCCGTCGCGAACTGCCAGACATCCTCTCGCTGATAGAAGGACTGCACGTTGTTCATATGGTAGACGCGCAACATCTCGGCCTGGATACCGAGGAGATCCTCCGGATAGCGGATATGATGGGTAAGATCGGCAGGCATTTCGCCGAACGGTTTGAACATGCCGGGGAACATGCGCTCATAGGTCCTTATCATGATGTCGTTCGGTTTCATGACATAGAACGTCACGGTCCCGTTGTATGCGTCGACGACCGCCTTCACGGAATTACGGATGTAATTGATCCCTGTGTATCGGCGGTTCGTGCCGTCGTACACCTGAGAGTACGGATAGTGCCCTGAGGTCGTATAGGCATCGAGTATATAAGCTAAGTGTCCCTTCTGCGTGATGACGGGATAGGGTTTGCCATCGAACTCGAGAAACGGAGCCACGGTTGACGCCCGTTCCACGATCTGTCGCTGGAAGAGTATTCTCGTCTTCGGCGTGATGTAACCGGAGAACAGAAGTTGCACGTCGTCGAATCGCCAGGCGTAGAGAAATCGCTTGAAGAACGAATTGATCACCACGCCACCATCGCCCGCATATGAGCTGTAGACGTTGGAGTCTCCCTTGGGATAGTCGAACTCCTTCTGAGTAGTGTCCACGTATGCCGGTGTCCGCGTCATCTGGCCGTAGTAGACGGCCGGCTGGGTGATCCTCGGAGTATTCGGAGAGCTGACGGGGGGTATGTTCCTGATCAGCAGATCCGGCTGTCCCTCGTTGATGAACTTGTGCGCCGGTAGGAGAACGGCCCCATATCCGTGAGTGTACTTCAATCGAGTGCTTACCCAGGTTCGCGAGCTTGGTGCCAGGTTGCCCAGGTCAATCTCCCGTACGGCAATCATCATCTGGCGCTCCTTGCCGTCGATTCTATATCGATCCACGCTCACAGACGGAAAGTCGTAGTAGAGACGAATTTCTTGCTGCTGCTTGAGATTGTCGAGTAGCGCACGCGGGTCCCACAGACGTACGTTGTCGAGGGTATCCTGATTGTCCGCTGCGACCGCGCTGTTCAGAGTCGGGTTGACCGCTGCAAACTGGCGTTCCTGAATATTCGACGAGTCGATTCCGTAGGCACGCTGAGTGAAGGTGATGTTGTCCTTCAGGTAGGGTGCCTCGAGCGTTATCTCGTTCGGTTTGACGAAGAACGAAGAAACGAGAGCCGGCACGATGACGTTGACGACGAGAAGAAGCCCGAAGAATCCAATTGCTATGAATCCTGTCTTCGGGGTGAAGGGAGAAATGCTGTCGGGCGACACCTCTCGAATGCCGAGCACTAATCGACGAATTGCGGGGGACCCGGAGCCTACCCAGAGCGACACGGCGAGCAGCATGTAGAGCACGATCGTGATGATCAGGCCGGGCACGCGGTAGTGCACGTCGGTGAAACCGGCACCTTTGACGACTCCGGCCTGCGATTCGACCAGGCGGAAGAGGCTCAACACCATGCTTACCGAGATCAGGAGCGCGAGAAATCCAGCGAGAAACATCAAGCGGCGATAAAGCAGATTGAGGGGATCGAGCCCGCCCACTCCTCCCCCGATCGTCGTCGCGGTCCGACTGCGCCGTTGGAGAAACGCCGGGATCGACACGAACGCCATCGTAATGAGCACCATGAAAACGAGCCACGGAATCAGCTCGGAGACAAACGGTATCGTGAACAGGTAGAGCCCGATCGGCGCCCCAAAGATGGGGTCGTGGGCACGAGAGGGAGCCTGATTCGCGAATAGGAGATAGCCGCGCCACATCGAGCTGGTGAAGAAGGCCATCAGAAGTGAAACAATGATCGACAGCGGAAGCGCGGCACGTCTCAGACCGTGAGGCGCCGTAAGTGACCATGCCGAAACAAGATTTGCGTAGAGGAAAGCAAAGAAGACGCCTGCACCTATGCCGTAGAGCAGAATCTTGGTGAGGAAGACGGTCCAGTACCGTTCGGCGTAGCCGAGCCCCTGAAACCACGCGAGCTGTGTGTAGAAGTGCATGAAGACATTCAATGCAATGAGAATCGCGATGTCGGCGGCAAAAACCATTCCGCTCAGCCCCAGCTTTCGGAGAAGCTGTGAGCGCGAATAACGATTTCGCCGAACGAGAACGACGATAAACGGCACCACTCCGACGAGCACGAAAAGGAATCCGAGAAAACTAAACATGCCTCCCCCTCCCCCCCAATATACAAACTCAGAGGCAAGAGGCAAAATCGAAGTCGGCAGATTCCCATTCGTCGATGACAGTTTGACTCTGAAGTCTGCGGGCGGTATCGGGCTGCAGTCGACTCCCGTAGAAACGAGTGGTCTGGTCTTGAGAGCAAACCCACCGTGCTACGAGCGCGAATGGCACCGAGCTCAGGACGCCACAGGCCGCAAGACTCCCCATGCGGGAGGGACGTGGCGTCTCACAGCGTTCATTGCCACGACGGATGAAGCCCGGTTCAGGGGCCACTTCAGCTCCTGGGACACCGCTCGTGCGTCCTGACGCCAAGAACCGCGATTTCCAGGGGGCCGTGCGTATCTTGGATGCGCTCGATCTCTATCGAAAGCGTTGCGGCTGTGCAAGAAAGCCGTCGGGAGTTATGAGAAGCTCCTCACCGGCTCTGACAGTCCGTTGGCTTCCGGACGAGTTGACGACACGAGCACTCCCGCGTTCTACCCTGAGCCGGTTCCCGTCGAGCCGGAAGTCCGCCCCGACGCCCGTAATCTCACCGAACGAGCAATGCACTATCGTCTCGGTTCCTGCGGTCGGTGGTTGCTGAAGCTCGAGGGCGCCGGCCCGCAACGCTACGCGAAGGCTCGGCCTTTCGGTAGTCCCGCCGAGCTCCGAAATGGAGGCAATGCTCAAGGCCAGGAGACGGAGCTTCACCGACCCCACCTGGAGATCGAGGACGGCGTCCTTCGTCGTCGCAATCGGGCGATCTGTGACAACCTCTCGACCTGCGTATATCGTGCTCCATGAACCTCTCGCTGCCTGCTGGTAGGAGCGGCCCTGTGAGGAATCGACTGAGATTCGGATGGTCGAGGCCTGAGACGATTGGGCATAGGTTCCGACGCCAACCGCTGCCGCGAGAGTAAGGATGAGCACGACGGCCATCTTGCCCTGTCGCATCGCTCGACACCTCCTATAGATTGAGAACAACCGACGCCCTTGCGAACCAATGGAACGCTGCAGCGGCGTCGGCAAAGAACCCTCCGGATACGCTGATCTCCGGATCTGTTCCATGCCGGAAGGCAAGGCCGCTCTCGAGCTCGGTCCCGTAGTAGTTGCCCGGAGGATCGTAGGTCACTGCAGCGGCCGGGGTAGCAGACTGTCTGAAATACCATCTCGAAGAGATGAATGGGGCAATTGCCTGAAGCCACTCGAACCCCTTGTTGGTGAACGGGTGGGCCGAATATCCCAGCGAGAGACGGAAAAGGTTCTGAAGCGGCGTGGCGAGAATGACCCCTGCCGTATCGCCGGTAAGCGGCATGAAGGCAGACAGACTCGGTGTGTCACCGGAGGCATAGAGAAGCTCCAACTCGGCACGGGAGGTAGCGACGCGCGGGAACTCGGCGCGGAGCACAATTCGGGCCAGAAGCGACAACTGCGCAGCAAGCTCCGCGCCGGTGACGAGGTCCGACCGCTGCGAGAGGGGCCCCCAAATCGGTCCCTGTTCGGAGAGACCGGCGTACCACCTGCCCGCGGGGAGGGAGCCGCCCATTCCGAGGAGGTACATTCCCCAGAGCCCGAGGTCCGTCCGGAGCACCAGCTCCGGAAATGTGAGCGCAAGGAGGCCAACTGCTCGGCTCGGTGCCAGCACCACGTTCGGATCGTTCAGCGCCGTAACGTCGGAGGCGCTCAGGAGTACATTGTTCGTATTCTTCAGCAGAAAGCCGAGGTAGGCCGCGGTAAGCTCTGCTTTGAAAGCGGGGACGCTCGCGCCGATCGAAAGACCGTCGCCGGGCTGCCGCAGGACGAGTCCGGACGGCTCGGTGAGCGGAATGCGTCCGAGGCTGACCCGAAAAAGGCCGCGGCTTCCGGGAAACCCGCGAAGGTTCAGCTTCGCGCTGAGCTCGGAAAGGTCCCCGGTGATCTCGCGTTCAGAGGTGAAGCGAAAGAATCCCGAAAGGTTGTAGTCGAGAGTCAGTGCCTCAAGTTTCTGTCTCAGATTGAGGTTTCCGTCGAGCCGATCGACGAGATAGACACGCCCGGTGTTCCATCCCGGCAGCGGTCCCACCTCACTGCTTACGCTGCCGCCGCCGTCGAACGTCCAAGCAGTTTGACCGTGCGCCGATAGATTTGTCACGAGACCAAACGCAAGGAGCACGAGCGCCCTGAGGACGATCCGCGACCTGCCCACCGTTCTACTCACCTCCCCGCGACAGCGTACCGAGAATTCGAAGCGCCTCGGAGCCCGAAAGAGTCGCCCCGGGATGAACACCGGCCGCAAGGACCCCGCGCGCTACGAGCTCGCGAACTGCATATCGGGGCCCGGGAAAGATCGAGTAGAGCATTCCGGCAGGAAGATCGAGCAGCTGGATAATCAGAAAGGAGAATTCGCCGACCGTGATTGGAGCAGCGGGCTGTTTCTGAGGAAGGACATAGCCGATACGGCGAAGCTCGTCGACCGCAGTCGCAGGTTCGGCCTGAGATGGCAGAGAGCCGCCTACAATACCAATGAGGGCTGCGGCCTCACCGACTCGGAGAGAGTCCTGCCCGCTTACCGCCATCATGAGATCTGCGCTCTGACTGGTTGCGACCCCACCACCGACGATCAGAAGCAACAACGCGGAGCCGAGAAACCGTCCTCCTGCTTGCATCCCGCCCTCTGGCGTGAGTATAGACGCCCAAGCGACTGAATGCAACCGTTTTTCCTGAATCGCGGCCGACACGGCTGAGCGCCAAAAATGCTTTGACGTAGACCCCATTAGCGTGTACAAATATGAGATAGGTAGTGCTCCAAGGGAGGTTCGAGATGTCCGATTCGGGTACGAATCCTCAGGAAGTGTTCGAGCAGGCCGGTATTTCCAAAGAGGAACAATCGGAAGTACTTGAGCATATCGAGCGAATAGCCACCGAGAACCGCATCCAAACCACCCCTGAGCTATTCTCTTTGAAAAACGTCAGGTCCGGCTTTCTCTTTCCGGTGCTCGTCGACGGGATAGCCATCGTCGTCATTGCCGTGACCGTTCTTCTCCTCGTCTTCCTCTATCAGCGTAGCGAGCAGAAGATGGTGGGGAGCTCGGGAGAGTATGCGACCATTGAGGGGCAGCTGATCCGCGCGCTCCAGCAGGAGTCTCAGCAGCGCCTGCTCGATAAGGATCAACAGATTGCCACGGTCAGGGCTCAACTGGCTGCTGTCGAAAAACAACGCCAAGAGCTCGCGAGCAGTATGGACACAAAGCTCAGACAACGAGAGGAGGAGTACCGCCAGAAGATCCAGGCGGAGCTGCAGGCGGAGCGGGAACGACTAATCAAGCAGGGCGTCGCAAGTGACGCCATGGCACGGATGCTCGCAACCTATGAAGCAGAGCGCAAGGCCTACTACGATCGACAGCTCGCCGAGTATCGGCAGCAACTCGAAGGCGAGCGAGCGGCAGTAGAGCAGCAACTCACACAACTGCAAAACGAATACGAGAGTCGAGTTCAATCTCTCCGGCAGGAACGAGAGCAGCTCGTGTCTGAATACCGCCAGCGCGAAGACGCTCTGCAGGCCCAGCTCGAGCAGCGAACCCGCGTCCTGGACGTGGCTCGTGTCGAAGCGATTCAGAACCTCGCCGCAGCTCAGTCGAGGATGCAGCAGCTCGCTCGAAGTCAGGCGCAAACCTCGATCGTCCAAGACCAGATTCTCGGCCAGTTCGAGCAGATCCGGCGCGCCCTGCAATCCAATGATGCCCAGGGGGCACTGAAAGGGATCGGAGATCTCAAGAGCTACCTCTCCGACGAAAAGGTCGTGTCGATCGCGGAGATCTCTCGACAACGAGAAATGGATCTGTTTCTGCTCGACTCACTTCAGCGGCTCGTACAGGGCCAGCAACAGGAGAGCAAATCCATCTCCAGTCTCTCAGACGATCTCGTTCTCCTGACGAGACTCCGAGACACAGCGGCCGAAGCGGTCAAGGCGCGCAGCGCCGGCGACACCGCACGCGCCGACAAGCTCTACGGGGACCTTCTTGCTTTCATGCCGGTCATTGCCGACGCACATACCACCCTGCTTACAGAGGCGCGGGACAAAGCCCTTGAAACCGCGGCCGATACCCTCAAAAAGGATCAACAGGAGCGGCGAGACCAGTTCGCCGCCCTCTCGGAAAAGGCGGCCACCGCAATTCGCAACGGCAACTACGACGAAGCCTACGCGAGCTATCGCCAGGCACTCGGTCTGGATCCGGCAGTCGGGCAGGCCGGGCAACAAACGGCGAGTGAGCTCGCCCGTCTCGGTTTCGTCCTGAGCGCCTTCGTCGGACAATCGGACGCGAATCCGAAAGCATTGGCGGCAATACGCCAGGCCGGAATCGACAGGGCGGCGCAGGACACGGCTTTTGTGGCGCAGACGCAGCGGGTTGCGAACGCACAGCAACGGGCGCTTCTTGATCGGCAGCAGCAGCTGACGGACGAGATAGCGAGATTGAACGCGCAGAAGAATACGCTGCAGCAGACGACTACGGATCAACTGGCCGCCCTTCGGCAGCAGAATGCAGAACGGGTGTCGTCACTCAATACGACGATTCGAACCCGGGAGCAGGAGGTCACGGATCTGCAATCGGAGGTCTCGCGCCTCACGGAGTTCGAGAAACGGGTTACCACTCTGCAGTCCGACTACCGCACCTATACCCAGAAGGAAGACACCGCATTGAGGGCAGGCGGCCCGAACGCAATACTCGACGGCAAGCTGGCGCTCGAGACTTTCCTCGCAAGTCCGGAGATGACTCGTCTCTTCCCCGATTTCGGCAGGCGCCTGAGGGCCTACGATGCTGCCTTCCAGGAAGCGGGAAGACAATCCGGCCTGCAGGACGCCTCAGATTTGGTGGGGACGCTTTCGGGGTTCCAGAATGTCCAGCAACAGCGGGCTTATCTCGACGCGCAGATCACCCGCACAACGGATGATCCAACCTTCAAGGATTTTCTGACCGCGCTGCGGCAGTACCTACGATAGGAGTTGAAGAGGGCCTGTACTCGTCCCCCGGCCGGCTCCGGCGGACGGGCAAGCTCGCCGCGCCCTACCAGGTGTAACGGATTCCCACCCGAAAGCTGCGGATATCCACAGAGTACCCCTGAAAGAAAAGGTACCCCGGGACCGCCTCTCCGCCGGGAAACGACACGAGCCTGAACTGAGCCGAATCAGGTGTATAGTAAACTGTCGGGCTGTACTCTGCGAAGAATCGAAGGTGGACACCTGGAGAATACTCGATACCGGCCGTGATATCGGCGGCGACTGGTGCGTATGGATCGATTCCGAAATCGCCGACGCCATGCGCTATACGGAGCGCGAGGTCGCCTCCGGCGTATAGCCGTATGTTCCTTCCCGGAGGGGAGAAGAACCAACCCGCACCTGCTTCCAACCGCGTGAGTGGGTTCCCCCTGAGGATCGACGGCGTAGAGTTTATGAAGTACATCCCGATGGCGTAGGTCGTGAAGCCGCCCCGAACGTATAGCGTGGCAGGAACCGGAAAATACCAGAATCGTGCCCCGGGGAACTGCAGGGCGTTCATGTCGACGTCTACTCCGAATCGCGCCGCACGAACTTGGTCGAGCTTCTCGACGAGGGCGTCGTAGCCGAGATAGAAGGTCCGTTTGACCGGATAGAATCCGGGTGCGACCGCGTCGATCGTGTAGGTAGCCGGATTGGGAAGCGTAATCTCGAGGGCTCCGCCCTCCCCCAGGACCAGCTCTTTCGATCCGAGCCCCGCGACCCGCGTTCCAGGTACACCCTCAACTGTGACCCGAAGGGTATCGACGACGGCTCCGTAGTCGGTTCGTATCGTGTTCGTGACGGAGTCCCAGAACCCATTCGAAACGGTCCGGTAGTCGAGGGGATAACCGGGCTCGATAACCTGTGCTCCGAATCGCTGCTGCTTCAGGATGTCGAAGGTTTCCACCTCGATACGCGCATTTGCCATTCCCCCCGTGAGTGATACCCGCAGCCAGCAATCAGCATCGATCTGACGTGCGAGCTCCTCCATTCCCTGCTGGGTGGCGGGCACCTCAGACTCGGGCGACTCGAGCAGCACCACATTCGGATTGGCCGAACCGACGGCCATGAGCACGGAGCGATAGAGCACCGAGCGGTCGAAGGAATTGAACTCCTCAGGATCTGCCTGGAAGTAGTAGATCATCCGTCGCGGACGAGCAAATTCCGCGTACTTGACGACATTGTCGCCTCCGGTAACCTGCGAGCCGGGCACGACCCCGGAGGCGGCCTGCGGCGCATCTCCCGACTGCCCCCACGCTACTGCAGAAATCATGCAAAACATCAGGAATGCCGCAGTCGAGAGACGCATCGCTACCACCACGTCCGAATGAGTGCAAACGATCCAGTGGCCGGATCGAGCCGATATAGGTAGGCACCGTCGGGGGAGAAGCCGTAGACGATTCCTGTACGCCGATCAGAGGTAATCTTGGCCGTCATCGAGGTCCCATCGGAGGTGTATCGCTCGAAGCTGCCCGTGGTTCGTCTGAGAACGATGTCATTAGCCGTGTAGTACACCTTCGAGTCGCTGCCGTCCATCGTCGCGGCACCGGAGCCTGCTGAGATCAACGCCGGCGCAGTGCCGGCGATTACTGCAGCGAGGGACGCATGAACGACGGTCAGAACATCGGTGGCGGCGTCACGCATGGTAATTGTCACCGTGTCGTTGTCACTTTCGAGGCGAGCCCCCTCGAGGACGTAGGTGGAGCCGCCTGTGGTACCCGCCGGGAGTATATCCACATTGTAATTCACCGGCGCGCTCCAGATGTTGTCATAGCTGCTCAGAACAAGCTGGGTCGACGCTGTCTCGCCGGGAGGCAACGAGAGGATGTAGGTGGCAGGCGTTCCGGAGGTGACCGAGAACCCGAAACCGGTCAGGCCGGTCGGACTCAATGTGAGGACAACTGTGTCGGTCGCCGGATCGAAAACCGTGTCGCCCGAGAGTACATTCCCGTCGGCGGCGAGGGCAAACGGTCGTCCGAAGTAGCCGAGAGGCCCCTGGGGCACAACACTTCCGAGGTAGTCGAGAGTGCGGTTGAAGATGAGGAGCAACGGTGTCGGTGAGTCCGGATTCGGTTCTGCAACGGCCGGATCGATCAGCAGTAGGACGCGATCACCGGCCGGGGTAGCGATGTTTCCGATCTCGTAACGTGCCGACACGGCGGTCTTCAACGCGGCGGCAATCCGTTCGGAGATATTAACTCTCTTCTCGATACCGGCGATGTAGTCCGGAAACGGGTGAGCCGCAAAAAGAGAGCAGCCGGCAAGAAGGGCCGCTGACAATATGAGGACCGCGGCTACGACAGTATGAATCGCTCTCACTGAACGCACCCTCACCATGAACGCAGCACTCCTATCGTTACCGGTGGGATGCCGAGCGATGTTGTTACCCAGGTGCGCCCGAGGAGATTGTCACCCACTCCAAGAGCGAACTTCATCTGCGGCTGCACGAAGAGCTGCCAGCCGGCGAAGCGAAGCTCCACGGTGGGGCTCAAAAGGTTGAGGTAGAGATCAACGAAATCCGGAGTCGTAGTGCCCTCCAGGGAGGTGTAGATGACCCCCGCCCCGAGAGAGACAGTAACCCGTACGAGAGAGCTGTAGGAGAGAAAGAGATACTGCCCGGCCGTCACTCCAAAATCGTAGTGACGCAGATCGTGGAAACCAACGTGCGTCTGCGGCACGAGGTCTCGATAAGCCGCCAGCTCAAGATAGGTCCAGTCTGGCACCCCGTAGAACCGGCCGACGACACCGAACCCAAGCGCCTGGCCGAAGGTCCAGTCCACTCCTGCAGTAAAGCGGTTCGCACGTTGGAGGGCGGGAATCGGAGCCTTCACCTGCGTCGAGGGAAGCTCAACCACTGTTTCCTCCGGGTGGTAGCCCGGTTTGCGAATCTCGACGCGCACCTTCGACCCAACCGGAAATGGTGTGTAGGGGACCTTGAGCACGCCGCCGGACACTTTCCCGACGTCACGGCCGGCAAAGAACACCTCTTCGCCCTCGCGCCCTCCCTCTAGTGTGATTGTTTCTACGACCCCCTGCGGTGGCTGGTACTGGTATCGATTCGTCACGTATTGGGTGAGTACGGGATCGAGGTCGTTGACAGCAGCGTCCACGCTCGTGAACACCGTCAGCCCCGTTCTGGCTCGCGAGAGCACACCGCCAAGCACGTTCTTCTGTTTTGGATCGACCAGGATGAATTGAATGTCTACGGCGCTCGACTGGATTCTGAAGATCGCGGCGACCACGAGATCAGTCGCGGCGGGAACCTTCTGGGCCAGCAGCGGCTGCACCCGGAAATCAGCGCTCTCGGCCTCCGGCGTGTCGACGAGGATCGGATCTCCGATCGCACGCAGATTGAATGCCTCGAACTTATCGGCAATCCGCGTCACGAGGATATCGCGGATTCGATTCCCAAGATCGCCCGGGGTGAGGTCTTGAACGTAGATCACCGCTTGGGCAGGCGTGGACTGAGCGACGGCCACTCCCGTCATAACGAAGAAAAGAAGCAGTCCGACCGCTAATCCACGATATTTCACCGTCGTCCTCATTTTTCATGCATGACTTCGACGCCGTTCCAATCCTCGGGGGGCGGGCTTTTCTCATAGGCGGCACAGCGATCCTTCATAAGGCCCACGAGATAATCCCCCGGCATCCGGCGTGCCAGCTCCCTGAACGCCTTGCCCGCTTTCGCAAAATCCCGTCGGTAGTAGGACTCCATCGCTTCGTCGTGTTGCTCCCAATCTTCCTTCTCTTGACTGCTCAGGTCGCTTTCGACTGTATAAATGCGCAGCCCTTGCGTCTTGCCCTTGACCGCCACTGTGTCGACGAGGCGGCTGGAAACACTTCCGTCAATCGCCGCGTGGACGCTCTCGGAAATCAGGAGATTCTGGTGATAGATCTTCGTCAATCCCTCGAGCCGAGAGGCAACGTTCACCGTGTCTCCGATTACCGTGTAGTCCATCTTGCGTTCGGTACCTATGTTGCCAACCGTGACCACACCGTAGTTGATACCCACCCCGATTCGGAACTCCGGCTTGCCGTTTGCCACCTGCTGCTCGTTGAACTCGGTAAGCGAGCGAAGCATCGAAATACCGGCGAGCACCGACTGGAGCGCGTCGTCGGGATGTTTGACAGGAGCTCCGAAGAAGGCCATGATCGCGTCGCCGATGTACTTGTCCACTATTCCATCGCGATTCATGATGATGTCGACCATGACCGAGAAGTATCTGTTGAGTGAATTGACCAGGGCGTCGGGTGTAAGATGTTCAGAAATTGTCGTGAAGCTTCGAATGTCGGAAAACAGCACCGCCAGCTCTCGATCTTCGCCGGTAAGCATCGACTCGGGATGTGCGAAGAAACGGTCGATGAGCTCCTGCGGAACGTACTTCTGGAATATGTTGCGAATCTTGGCCTCTTTCTTCTGCGAGACAACGGCATCGAAGGCGTAGCCTTTGATTCGATCGTAGGCGGTCTGCAGCTCGCCTATCATGATATTGAAGGTGTGAGACATCTTCCCGATCTCGTCCCGATAGGCGACAGGCACCCGGGCGGCCAGATCATTCGTCTCGATGATCGACTGCATGGCCGTTACGACGCGGGACAGCGGATTGTTGATGAAACGCACAAAGATGAGCAGAAGCGCGATCGAAAGGATCGAGCCGCCTGCAATCAGATACAGCGTCTGGTAGGTGATACGATTGACCTCACTGTAGAAGGCCTTCCGCTCCTGGGTGAGGAGAAAGTACCACTTGAAGGGCTGAAACGGAATTCCCATCGCGACGCGCTCGACACCGCCCAGCTTGGCGTTGAAGAGCTGCCGGTCGCTCACCGCCATCTTAGCTGCTAGGAGGTCCTTCTCTTCCGGTGTGAGCTCTATTGCGCCCGTCGAAAGGGTGACATTCTGATTCTGGTCGACTGCAAAGATGAGCTCTGAGGGGCTGTTGAGAATGCTCCGCGCAAAGACTTCGATGGCCGCTTGAGCTGCCTTGACCATCTCCGGTCGGTCACTGAGCTCGTTGTCGACGAGGAGCTTCCACTGGCTATTAGCGTACTTCTCCAGCTCAGAGGTCTTGAAGTTGAAAAACTCTAGGGTCACCCGGGTGACGCTGCCTGTGGCGATGAAGTAGGAAGAGACACCGCCGATGATGAGAACAACGATAAGAAGCGGCAGTACCACGAGCACCATCTTGACTCGTATACTCATCGATCCCCTTTTTCAAAACACCCGCGACCACTATACCCTATTTTCGCCGGGACTGCAACGAGATCTGGTGTGCCGGCGGGGCCCTGCCGTTTCGCGACATTTGAGCCCTGAGCCTTGAATCCGGACTCGGAACGGGATATCCTCACTACATATAAGAACGACAAGTTGCATCCATAGCCTCGCCTGAATTCCACCTCAGGGAGCGAAGTATGGTTTTCTCTCGGCCGATCGCAATTCTATCGACGGCGGCGCTTGTCGTTGTTCTGTCTGGCTGCCCAAGCCCATTCGGGTACTACAGCGCGGGAAACGAGCTCGTCAAACAGGTTGAGACCTCGGAAACAGCCGCAGCCGTGCCGACGGAAACGCCGAACTTCTTGACTGCCCCCACGGAGGGCGGAACGCCAGTTCCGGTTTCCGGAACCGTTGAGCAGTATCGCAACCAAAAGATCTCCCTCGAGTGCGGGACCGAGGGTGCGCTCATCTTCTACACCTACTCGATCGGCACCGTCGGTGTTCCGGAACCTCCCGATCCGGATCCCTACAAACCGTCTACCCATCTCTACAAGCCCTTCGAGCCGATCCTCGTCACCGGAGACGCCACCCATGTCCTCATCAAGGCGGTGGCGTTCATGTCGCTGAAGCTTCCGAGCTCGATTGCCAACCTCGACATGACGATCTCCTACACGAAAGATCCGACCTTTTCCGTGCCGAGCGGAACATACCAAACGAGCATCTCAGTGACCATGACGGCACCGACATCGGGCAGCGTGATATGGTACACCACAAGCGGCTCACCGCCGGTTCCGGAAGCCGATATGGGCTTTCAGGTGGCCTCGCCCTATACGCTGACCATCTCGTCCGACACGACGCTGCAGGCTGTCGCAGTCATGCCAGATGGGACGCAGTCGGCCGTCGCTGTCGCGAGCTACCGATTTGCACCGTTCCAGCCACAGTTCTCCACCGGCACCTCCGGTGTCAGCTCGGTGATACTCAGCTGGAATCCGGTCGCAACGGCAACCTCGTACAACATCTACTATCGACAGGGAACCACCGTCAGCACATCGACAGGAACGCAGATACACAACGTAGCCTCCCCCCACACGGTTGCCGGGCTCACGGGCGGCAGCCAGTACGCCTTCATCGTAACCGCCGTCAATACCAACGGCGAGAGTCTCCCGAGCGCCATAGTGACGGTTACACCGCTGCTGCCCTCCCCCTCCGGTCTCACTGTCGTGTCGGCTTCGACCCAAGCAGTCTATGCAAAGTGGAGCCCGGTGAGCGGCGCGGATCACTATGAAGTCTACACCGATACTTCGTCGACTGGGTCTTTCACGATGCTCGCTTGGAGCGGCACTGCCACTGGTGCGATTGTTGGTACATTCGCGGCCGGCAGCATCAACTACTTCAAGGTTCGCTCTGTCGACGTTGCCGGCAATCCGGGCCCGCTCAGCGCCGCGGTGCCAAGTGCAACCTTTACGACAGCGGATATGCCTGTGCCGGCATCGATAGCCACTGGAAGCTATCCGGCTCCGACTCAGCTTCCCGCCACTGCCCCGAGCCCCGACTACTGGATTCGAACCGTGACCCTCGCATTCACACAGGGGGCGTACACCTACCTCGTGTGGGACCGCGACTATCAGAACTGGAGCGCCTTTGCGATCGCCGCCTACGATTCCAGCCAGAACCTCGTTGCCCAGTGGGTGATCTCGGGCAATCGCTACATAAGCAGCTTCTCAATCGACCCCTTCAGCGGCGATATGCTGTTCGTCGGTCAATCGACGACGAGTACGGTACCGTGGAGATCGCTGAAGCTCTGAGGGCAGGAGCTCCGGCTCGCAGGACCTATCTCCCTTGCGTTGACATTTGCCGGCGCTCGATCTAGGGTTTTGACAAGACTCGAGACCGAGGGAGAGACCATTGTCCAGCAGAGTACGTGTTGCCACGCTTCAATACTTCATTCGTCCGGTTCAGCGGTTCGAGGAGTTTGCGGATCAGGTAGAGGCGCTCGTTTGGACGGCCGCGGACTACAAGGCGCGGCTGCTCGTGTTTCCAGAGTACTTCACCTGTCAGCTCCTGACGCTCAACAGCCTTCGCAGACCGATCAAGGAACAGATACGACAGCTCGCACGTCTCGAAGAGCGAGTTGTAGGCCTTCTGAGCCGGCTCGCCCGCGAGAGCGGGCTCTATATTGTTGGCGGAACCGTTCCTGCGATGGATCCTCCCGATACCGAAACCGTCTACAACGAGAGCTATGTCTTCGGCCCCGGAGGTGAGTGGGACATTCAGGGCAAGCTCCACATGACCCGCTTCGAAAAGGAAGAATGGGTGATGTCACCTCACAACGAGCTGAAAATTTTCGAGACGGAGTTCGGCAAGATCGCGGTTACAATCTGCTACGATGTGGAGTTCCCCGAACTTGCCCGCGCAGCGGCGAGGCAGGGCGCCTATATTCTGGTGGTGCCGAGCTGCACCGACGACCGGCAGGGATTCCTTCGGGTTCGCTACTGCGCGCAGGCCCGCGCCATCGAGAATCAAATGTACGTGATCCACTCCTGCACGGTAGGATCGTTGCCGCAGGTCCCTGCGGTCTCGCTCAACTACGGTCAGGCATCGATCCTCACCCCCAGCGATTTCCTGTTCGCACGGGACGGCATCCTCGCTGAAGGGAATCCGAACCAAGAAATGATGGTCATCGGCGATCTCAATCTCGACACGATCAGGGAGGCACGTGAACAGGGGACTGTTCTGCCGCTCAACGACAGCGTAACGACCGACGAAATCACAGCGAACCTCCAGACCACTCGCATATAGGTACAGAGAATGAGAATCATCCATGGCTCGTAGCAACGACCGTTCTTCCGGCGTTGTCGTGCGCAACACCCAACCGTCCGACTTTCCGGAGATCATACGCCTGAGCGAGCGTATTTATCCCCACGATGATCCCTGGTTGACCGAACATCTTCAGTCGCATCTCTACGTCTTCCCGGCGGGCCAGTTCGTCGCCGAGGAGGTCGCTTCTGGCCGAATCGTCGGGATGGCGGCCAGCTTGATCATTCGATGGGACGAGTACAAGGTAACGGGCAACTGGTTCCGCTTCACCGATAACGGTTATTTCACCAACCATGACCCCGAAAACGGGAGAACACTCTACGGGGCCGAGATCATGGTCGAGCCCTCCATGCAGGGAAGGGGCATCGGCAAGAAGATCTATGCCGCTCGGCGAAACCTCTGTCGGGATCTTCGATTGCGCCGGATCAGAGCCGGTGCGCGACTTCGCGGCTACGGACGTTATGCTGAGAAAATAAGTGCAGAGGAGTACGTTCTTGCAGTCATCCGGCGTGAACTCTACGACCCAACCCTCACTTTCCAACTGCGACAGGGCTTTCGTGTCATCTCGGTGGTCAAAGGCTACCTCGACAGCGCGGTCGACCCGCCGAGCCAGGGCTACGCTGCAGTAATCGAGTGGGTCAACCACCAGGTTGCAACACGAGCCGACATCGCAGGCAGAGATCGCCGGTACGGCCGACCGAGGCGTTCGAAGAAGCGAGGCGATCCGAGCAATTCACCGCCCGGGGCTGCGGGCGGCGGCAAAGTATAACAACGAGAACTCTCGCGGGTGTTCGCGCCGGTGGCATGAACCGCCGCGCGTCTGCTATAATGACTCATCCACACAATGTGACTTCTCCTCTCGCCTCAACCACGACGACCTGCGGACACGGTGAAGTATGATCCTGCCGTTGCGTGATCCGGGCGAGACTTCGCTTCGGAGGTTTCAATGAAACGTTGGATGATCGTCCTTTTAATCGTGGTAGTGGTGCTCGCAGGCGGATTCCTCACCGTGGCGTACTTCGTCCGCTCGACGAGCACATGGGCACGTACGCTCACTTGGCCCGAGCCGAACCTTACAGATGTCGCCGACGGCGTCTACGAAGGCACCGTAAGCCTGAAGATGCCTCCTGGGACGGCCGCCGCAAATACGACCGCAACGGTCCGGGTCACGGTGCGAAACCATCGATATGAGGCCGTCGAGGTTACAGCGCCGCCCCCGATCGCCGCGGGCATGACTCGGTTCGCCCAAATCATCGTCGACGAACAGACCCTGAGGCCGGACGCAATCTCCGGCGGGACGATCACAAAGTCGCTTGTCTTGATGGCTGCTGCGAAGGCGGTCGGCTCGCAATAGCTGTCAGGTCGGCCGGACCCGATCTCCTGCAATACTTCGGTCAGGTGGGGCCGACCGCAGCCGATCGACAAAGAGCCGGTAGTCCTCATAGCTCGGCTCGACGCCGTATTCATAGACAAAGCGACGCGCAATTGTCCTCGCAAATATCGCCTTTAGGTATGGTCGCGGCAGATGATCGAGGAGTCGTTCGATTCCACCGACCGCTCCTATCAGGGCGCTCGGAACATGCAGAGGTATGACGTTCGACACGAGCGTGGTGTCGTCGAAAAGGCTCGACGCCTCGACACCGGCCGTGACCTCGAGAATTCGGGCGCTCAATTCATCCGAGAGCCCGGACAGCGGTCGGCCGTTCTCTCGGCTCGTCTTCCAGAGAATGGAAAACTCCGCGTCCGCGTTCTCTTTGATGCGCTCCACGATGTCTCGAATGTAACGTTCTCTGAATGGTGGCTCGCCGTTTTTGGGCTCAGATGAATCGGGGCCGGCGCACATATCTCGAACGAACTGATCGTCGGACAGAGCGAGGCCGGCAAGCACCTCGTAGGAGGATGAGGTGACACCCCCCTTGTTCGTACTGGAGTCCTTGAAGAGGATTACCCCCTTCTCCTCGAGCTTGAGCCTGGCTTCCTGAGTGATGAAGAGATTTGCCCCTTCGACGATCCAGCGTATTCGCGGCACCCCTTTCTCGTCGAGCAAATGCTCCCAGTTGGTGCTGTTTATCGATTTCGGCCGGCCCCCGCACGGCACGAAGAGGTCCGCTTTCATCCACTTGGAAAGGTGAAAGCCGTTTCTGAAGGTCAACCCCGACTGAACGACGGTCCCGTCAGGGAGCTCGACGTCGCGGTCGTCCACCTTGACCAGGAAGCCGTTCCTGCCGAGACGCCGCGGGTCGAAGTGTGAAATATCCACGCGTCGCCGGGCAAGCGATTCGAGCTCGTTGCGGTCGAGACCGGCGGGATCGTAGGCAACGCCGCCTCCATCGACCACGCACACGGTCTTGTCGCACGAGACGAGGATTTCGTTACCGCCGAGGTCCCCGTCCGGACCGCCGGTTTGAAGCTTCGTAATCGAATCCTCTCGAGCATCGAGCGAAGCGAGAATGCCAAGGACGTAGCGGTGGACGCCGTTCGTGGTCATGGCGTAGTCGACGTGCGATATTCCTCCGAGACGGGAGTGCTTTCCAGTGGTAAAGGCCTTCCAGTATCGATAGCCCCGGTCGCGAGAGCGCTCGCAGGCCCAGCTCATCAACTCGGCGGTGCCTTCATCGGGACCAAGAAACAGAATTTCCTCCTCGTAGCCTCGAATGAAGTCCCTGTTGCTCGGAAGGAGAACATCCAACAATGCGTCGATGTATTTTCGAAACGCATCGGCACGGCCCTCTTCGTCGTCCTTGCCGAAGTCGGGAAGGATGACCCCCTTGGCTCCCTTTTCGGGAATGTCCTTGTTCTTATTGTCCTGCGTTGCAGCGAGATTGTAGCACTCCTCGAACAACGAGTTTGCGTTGGCCCGATAGGAATCGAAGTTCGCCGATCGGAGTATTCGAATTCCGCCGCGGGCGATGTCGCCGAAGCGAACTTGAAAACCGGTGAAGTCCCTGCCTCTCACGTAGAACACACCGTAGGGTGCCCGTCCAAAATCGGTTCTGGCGAGAAAGCCCGGATCCAGACGAAACACCAGTGCGGTTTTGACGGGCAGGAAGAAGTTCGTGCGGATGGTGTTTCGAACGAACGTGAGCGCACATTCCACGATATCGATGCTGTCGTGAGAAAGCACAAGTGACTCGAGCTCTTGTTCGAACGCGTTCATCGCCCGCCCGAGCTTGTCCTCCGAATCGGTGCTTGCCGGATCGAGCTTCATTCGGAACAGCGCATAGAGTCTCTTGGCAATCCCCGGATTCTCGTTGAAGGTCTCGGCGATCTTGTCGACAGTGTAGAGATCCTTGGCCATCCGGCGTTTGACCGAGACGAAGAGATCTCGAAGGCCGCTGTGGTCGGGGAAACGTTCCTCGAGATAGGCGATGTTGGGGTCGTTCGCGGCTATGAAGGTGTGCACGTAGCCGATGACCGCGTGCACGAAATTGGTTTCGGCCGGGGTGATGACCCCTGCCTCGGTGAGGCGGGCAAGGCGAGTGTCGGGATACAACCCGATCTCCACGATCCGAGAGAGTAGGTCTTCGGGGAAAGGCTCGCGAGCGTAAAATGAAGAAATGATCATCGGGTATGCCCCGGAGAAAGCCACCGTGTACTTTCGACGGACCTTAATTCCTGCCCGGGTCATGACACGCGAAAGATTCGCCATGAAATGGTTGATTACCCGAGCCGGGAATCCGACCATTACTCGGTACTCGCCGGTCTCCGTCTTGCGCGTGTGTTCGATGTGGAAGCTCCCGCTCCTCCGAATCGCCTCCCATGCGTTCCGATACCGAGCCAGCCGTTCGTTGCTGTTTCTCTGAAAGAAGGATTTCGGGGCAGACGCCGCAAAGTCGTCAGATTGTGGTTCCGTCTCGCTTTCCTGGACGATGTAGAGATAGAGGCCTCCGTGGGCATAGACTGCCACATCGTGGGCGAGCCCGCTCCGGTAGTAGTCTTGCTCGATCTCCTGCTCGACCTCGACGAACTTCGCCTGACTGTGTACCCAGTGGATGACCGTCCCGGAGGGTGAAGTGTAGGAGATCTTCATGTTGCGATAGGACTCGGAATCGCGCCCCTGAATCTCGTGGAACCGATTGACGAGGATTTGGTGAGCTATCTCTTCGGGAGGGGTGGTCTTGAAGTAGTATTCCGGAAAATCAAGATCGAGAACCCACCATTTAATCTCCTGCAGCATTCGTTCTTCGGAGAGATCCGGCAGACCCGTGGAATCGGTGCTGCTCGTCAGCATCGTCGCATAGATCTTCTCGAGCATCTCGCGACTGACAGAGGAGGACGAGACAACGAAATCGAAAACCGTCTTCTTGGGGTAAGCGATGTTGTCTGCGAGCTCTTCGACCGTCATATTCGGGAATCTTCCGAGCAAATCAAGCTTCTCGGTGTCGTCGACGTCTTCGTTTGTACGGCTGAGGAGCCACCGCATTCGCAGAAAGATGGTTGTCGCAGCCAGGCGAGCTCGCTCGCGCACTCGTTCGAAGGTACGCCGCAAGAAGTCCTCGTCAGCCCCCGACGCCGAGGCAATCGACTCCAACGCCTCCGTCAGCTCACTCTCCTTGTCGTAGCTGGCCGTCATCAAATCCAATTTTTACCTCCGGTCACCCGAGTTGCAGTTCACGGTCTTTCGGCGTGTTCTCGCTCGTAGTCGTATATCCTTCGTATCTTTGGTTCTGACCGTCCGCCGGGTGAATACTCGCTTCCCATGAAGATCGAGAGCAGGTACTTGGCCACCTCCGCGCCGGTGGTCTGCGCACCCATACAGATGATGTTTGCGTTGTTGCTTTTCTGCGCTCGTTCCGCCGAGTAGGGGTCGGCCACGAGGGCGGCGTAGGCGCCCGCCACTTTGTTTGCACTGATGCTCACACCGATGCCGGTACCGCAGAGAAGAACTCCGCGATTGTGCTTCCCGGATGCCACAGCTTCGGCAACGCGGATTGCAGTGTTTGCATAAATGGGATCGTCGCTCCCGAAGTCCTCCACTTCGTGTCCGAGCTCCACGAGGTGCCTCTTGAGAACCTCCTTCAAATCCACAGCGTTCGGATCGCACCCAATGGCCACTTTCGCCATCTTGCCTCCAATATCTCGAAAAGTGATTAATAGCCGTAGAAAAGATAGTCCTCAGCGAGATGAACGGTCAAGACGAGATCCGGTTTCGCCACGATCGTCCGAGCGCGCGGCTGCCTCAATTGGCCGAATCGAGCTCTTGCGCCGCGACAGCGCTCGACGGGCGTTCCGCCGATCTCAGGCGAATGAGGAGGAACACTATGACCAACAACAAAGCGGCGACACTTAGGTAGACGCTCTCGAATCCTATTCGACCGGTCAGCTCCACCCCGGCAATAGGTCCCAGACTACCACCTATATCACCGAAGAATTGATAGATTCCGACGGTATGACCACGATTCCCGGGAGGGGTCAGATCACCGAGCAGTGTCAGCAAGGGAATTGAGGTCCCTCCCATTCCGACTCCGATCGTGACGAGGGCTATCACAGCCGGAAGCATCGAACGGCTCATCGCAAGCAGCGCGAACCCAACCGCCGCAGCAATGATGGAGGGGAGCGATACGAGAACCCGCGACGGGATACGGTCGAGGGTGCGACCCACAAACACGGTCATTAGGGCAGAGCTCAGGATCATAACCGCCATGAGGACCCCTGCGACGGTTTGGACTCCGAAACCGAGCATCGTCAGCCGACGATGATTGATTACCAATACGAGGGTTGCAAGCAGCGTTCCCTGAATAGAGAAAAAAACGAGGAGGTTCGTGAGCCATACCATCTTGATTCGCCCGTCCGCATGTACGACGATACGCAGCTCCTCGCGAAGTCTCTGGCCGATGCCCCGAGCCGCCGGCCGACCGGAGGTTCCCTCCGCTCTCGAGACCATTGCGTCAGGTACAAGAATCCAACTGAGGGCGGCAGCGATGAGCGCGCAGGCGGTGGCCGCCAAAAACGCGGCGTCGTCGGACCATACTCCGGCAATGATTCCCCCGGCGAGCAATCCGGCCGGCATTCCGAGGCTCATAGCCATTCGCACCGCGGCTGTGCTCCGGCCTCTTGTCCGTTCGTCGGAAAGGTTGAGCGCGAGGGTAACCCCACCGACGATCAACATCGAGGAACCGATCCCCCAGACTGCACGGCCGGCAAGGAGAAGCCAGCCTGGGATGGAGGTATGCAGCGCGATGCTGAAGGTGGCAGTGGAAATCGCCTCGATGAGCAGGCCGATGGCCAACGGTCGTTTGCCGCCCACTCGGTCGATCCAGCTTCCGGTTATCGGATTCATCCCAAGCCGCGTGATGCGGTTGGCTGAGAGGATGAAGCCGACCAGTAGCCCGGACAAGCCGAGACGAATGCCGAGGAGAGGCAGGATAGGGAACGCGATCCCGCCTCCGATTCCTCCAAGAAAGACGGCGACGGCCACCGGTCCAATCGCCCGGGTGGCTATTCGTTCAGAAGAGTGATATTTGTTCGGCAAATGCGACTCCAAGCTCTACAATGAACCAGTGTAGTCGCCGAGATCGATTTCGAACAGTGTTTGCAGATCTTCCGTTCGTGCGCTATTCGAGAGCCACCGGATCCTTTCGCCATTGACGCTGGTACTCGGCCGCCTGATACATGAAGGCCTGGAGCCTCGTCTCGATGCCGGTGTCCTCCTGACCGTCAAAGTCGATGTTGACCCACGGGATCTCGCGGTGATCGCTTCGGAATGAGCCGCTGACGCCTGCAACTACGGAGCCCGGGAGACAGGTGAACGGCATGATATGTGCGACACCGGAGATGCCTGCGTTTGCGAGGAGTCTGGCTGTACCAATTGCCACCGCCGGATCACCGTCGTAGTCACGATGAATGTAGGGCTCGCAGCTGTCGAGCATCTGTTCGACCGTAACGTGCATTCTTGAATCGAATGCGGATTCCACGGTCGAAGTGAGCCTGTTGACAATAGCGTGGGTGAAAAGGCTCTGGATTTTCGAACGGAGATATCCCATCGCGTCACGTTTCCAGAGGCTATCTCGGGTGTAACGAAGGGTCGAGTAGGTCATCCATTCGATGAACGGCGACATGAGGGTCTCGGCGCCCAACCGCTCGAGACGTTCGACGAGAAATCCGCTGCAGTAGGGGTTGTCGCGCATGAAGATCTCTCCAACGATGGCGATGATCGGCTTGCGCGGTCCGTCGACGAGCGGAATCGCGGTGAACTCCTCGGCCGCCTCTCGCAGCACCTTGCGAATGTCGCCCGCCCCCCGTTCAGTCGAGGCGACGATCCGTGCGAGCGCCTCACGGTAGACCCTATCGGTTTCTCCCCGGACCGCCTCGTAGGGCCTGCGTTGCTGCTGCAACTTGCGCAGCAGATCGACCGCGTAGATACCCTTCAACGCTGCCAGGCGAAATCGATTGCCGTGGCCCCCGGATAGTCCCGCGTAGGCGTCCTCATTGCTCGGCGCAACAATCTCGACCTCGGGATACCCGACACGATCGAAAACGATTCTCTGAAGCTTGTTGTACTGACCGAACCTGCACGGACCGGCGTGATCGGGCATGAAGAATGCGGTCTTTTCCGGTTGAAATCCCGGCTCACGCATCTTCTTCAAAAAGCTGCCGAGAGTGCATATCATCGGAAAGCACTCTTTCGCCGAGGTGTACCTGCGAGCAAGCTCGAGATCCTCTCCGTCCTGCATCGGCAGGACGTGCGCGTCGAGACCGCAGCTCCTCGACGCCGCTGCAAGCGCATAGGCGCCGTCGCTCATGAAGGGGAAATAGAGCACACGGTGCGAGCTCCCGCGGGCGGGCATCACGTAGTCGTGCCGCTTGCCGGGACCGCTTCCTCGGCCCTCGACGCCTCGCCCAATCGACTCCGTACGGCTGTGCAGGCTGTCGAGGAACGCCTCGCAACGCGTGATCATCCCTGCGTCGGCCGAGTGCTCGTCCACCTCGAGCTGGAGATAGGGCTTTCCGGAAAGCTCCTCTCGTACGTAGTGTGACAAGAACGAATCGGGCCCGCAACGGAAGTTGCCGAGATAGACCGCGTTGAGCCTGTCGTCTCGTGCGATGATGCGCACCGCAGCCAGGATCTTTTGCCCGTTCGGCCAATACATCATGTAGTAATCTCGAAAGATGTCCTCTTTTTCGAGCGGCAGGTAGTCGATCGGAATCGGGTAGACACCCATGCCAATCAGCTTCTCGACGAGCGATAGGTTCAGGTGGGGGTCGCCGGTGTTGTAGGGACGACCGAGTATCACCAGAGGAGTCTTGTCTGCGGGCAGCGTCCGGAGAACCTCCCTGCCACGTTCGGCAATTCGGCGTTCAAACGCCGTCTGCGCCGTACCGGCTCGCTCGAACGCCTTGAGGACTCTCTCGCGGGACAACTCGAATTGCCGGCCCATGAAGTCGCAGAGGTCTCGTGGCAATACGTGTTCGTAATAGCGGAAATGGAGTGTCGGGGTCAACAGCTTTGATATCGCGCCGTCACGTCCTCGAAGAGCTGCTCGAATCAAAAATGGATAGGTCTGGACCCACGGGCAGTTGTAATTGACGGTAGGGTTGCCCTCTGACGCCCGCGCATTGACGACGAACGGAAGGAAGACGTAGTCGACCCCACGATCGAGCAGATCGACCACATGGCCGTATGCGACCTCGACCGGGAAGCAGGTCTCGGCGGTCAGCATCTCGAGCGACTTCGAGACGAGATTCCTGTTGGTTGGCCGCGAGAGGACGACATCGAATCCGAGCTCGTCGAAGAAATTCCGCCAGAAAGGGAACTGCTGGTAGAAGACCATGAGCGCCCTGGGTATGCCTACCGTCGGACGTCGTGGCTGCTCGGTAGAACGCTCTTCCCTCGACCCGTTCTCCGCTGACTCGGCAGTATCAACGTAGCCGTCGAGCAACAGCTCGACCCGTTCCTCGAACAGATTGGGAGTTACGAGGTCCCGGTGTTTGCGCTCCTCGATTTCCCACTTTTCGCACCTCCCGCCGTAGTAGAGGGGCCGACGTTCGCCCTCGATCTTGACCTTCCTAATCTCACATTGATTCACACACCCCTTGCAGGTGAAACGGGTGAGAGAATAGGGAATCTTGCTGACGTCGAAACCCTTGAAACGGGTCTTCTTGGCCCGTCTTCCGTTCGCCCTGCCCGAAACCATTGCGCGACGAGCGAGCATGGCCGCCCCGATCGCTCCGGTCACGTCGAAATGGGGAGGCACGGTGATCTTCTTACCCGTTACAGCCCCGAACGCCGAGACGACTGCCCGATTATTCGCGACGCCGCCCTGAAAGAATATTCGTTCGCCGATGCGCTTGGTGCCGACAACTTTCTGGATGTAGTTGTAGACGATTGAATATGCAAGACCACCGACGAGATTTTCCGTAGTCGCTCCCTTCTGTTGATGAGAGTTTAGGTCCGATTCCATGAAAACCGTGCAACGGTCGCCGAGACGTACCGGCTTGGGCGCGCAGAGCGCCATAGAACCGAACTCATTCACGATGTTGATGTCCAGTTTCTCGGCCTGTTCTTCGAGAAATGATCCGGTACCGGCCGCACATACCTTGTTCATCTCGAAGTCGACGACCACCCCGTCGTCGATGCTGATGAATTTCGAGTCCTGCCCGCCGATCTCGAAAATCGTATCCACCGAGGGATCGATCGCAATTGCGGCAGTCGCCTGTGCAGTGATCTCGTTTTGAATGATGTCGGCGCCGACGAAATCTCCGGTTAGGTAGCGCCCAGAACCAGTCGTGCCGGCACCTACTACCCTAACACTCTCACCTACCTCTTCGGCAATCTCCGACAGCCCGCGGCGGATCGCCTCCAGGGGCCGCGAGGCCGTCGGCAGATAGCGGCGAGCAATGACTCTGTCGGCATCGTCAATGAGAACGACATTGGTGCTGAGACTTCCCACGTCGAGTCCCAAATATACGTCCAGCGTGACCGCCATGTCGTCAAGCTGCGCGACCGAGGTTTCGAACCTCGTCTGAGGGTCCGCCAGCGCCGGAAGGGCCTCTCCTTCGCCCGGGCTCTCTGATAGGTAGGATTTGAGGGGAGTGAGATTGGTGAGCTCGGATTCGACCTGATCGGCTGCGCGGTACAGGGCTCCAATAGCGCCCATCGAGGCGTGGTATTCCGGTATGATCAACTGTCCGTCGACCAGTGCAAGCAGATCGCGGAAGGCCCGCACCATCCCCTGGTTGGCAGCGACCCCGCCTTGGAACACAACCGGTGCAGCGATCTCCTTACCCCGCGCCAGATTGCTCTTGAAATTCCGAGCGACCGCGTAGCAAAGACCCGCGACGATGTCGTGTACCGGCGTCGCAATCTGCTGAAGATGTATCATGTCACTCTTCGCGAAGACACTGCAGCGCCCGGCGATTCGCG
The DNA here is from genome assembly GCA_964506755.1 of uncultured Spirochaetales bacterium. GTDB lineage: Bacteria > Spirochaetota > Spirochaetia > DAHUYW01 > DAHUYW01 > CAZDMH01. The sequence goes on along the minus strand of CAZDMH010000012.1, from coordinate 85,067 downwards.
GCGGTTGCTCCGACTTGAGGGCAAGCTCTCCGAACTCGTTCTCGATCGACAGCCCCATCCGTTTTGCCTGCTGATCGAGAAAGGACCCAGTACCGGCGGCGCACATGCTGTTCATTGCGAAGTCGCGCAGCCGAGCGGAGTTGCGGATCTCTCCATCCCCGGACAGGAAGATGAGCTTCGAGTCCTCTCCACCCATCTCGATAACCGAACGCGCATGCGGGTAATGCTCCATGACGGCAGCGGACTGAGCTACGATCTCATTGATGAACTTGCCGCCAAGGATGCCGGCAGCAAGCCCTCCGCCGCTTCCGGTGAAAACCGGCGTCATGATCACATCACCCGAACGCCGTTCGAGCAACGCTTCGAGAAGTTGAAGCAACTCGTGAAATGGTCGTCCATGACAGTAGGTATAGTGATTCTCGACGACCTGCCGATCCTCGTTCATGACGACGGTGTTGAGTGATATCGATCCAATATCGATTCCTACGTAGAGTCTGCCCATGGCTACTCCGAGATCTGGATACCGTTTGGACTTATTGGTGTTTATGTGATTCGGTCGGAGAGGTTATGCACAGCTATGCGGCACAAGGGAATTTTATCCGATGCGCGGGCAGACGTCAATTGGTAATTTCGCCAGGAGAAATTCGTCTTCATGCTGTTTTCATGATCCGATGCGACTCTATCGTCCATGAAAAAGCAATCGAATATCCGGCGGGCCCCAATCCGTCACAGCCCTTTGATAGTTACACTCCACTGGCTCATTGCATTAATCATCTTGAGCGAAGCACTGATCGGCGTAGGTATCCTCCACTTCTGGCCGAATACGGCCGTCAAGGTGGCACCTCTGACTCTCCACATGGTTCTGGGAATCTCCCTCCTCGCCCTAATACTTGCCCAAATCATCGTCCGATTCGCGACGCCGCGGCCGTTGCCGGCGAAAACCGGTAGTCCGTTCCTGGACTTCATAGCCAGGACCACACACGGGCTGCTCTACGTATTTACGCTTCTGATGGGCGGAAGCGGTATCCTCCTTGCACTGCAGTCCCATGTTCTTCAACTGGTCGTCGGCGGGAGGGTTCACCTGCCGATGGGCTTCGAGCCCTTTATTCACGCCGCCGTTTTCGTCCTTTTCGGCATGCTAGTTGGACTCCACGTTCTCGGAGCTTTGTTCCATCAGTTCATCCTGAAAGATCGGCTCTTCTCCCGAATGGGATATGCGCGAAGAACCAAACAACGACCACGGATTCGGCCCGTAGGACAGGCCGTCGACAGTCTATAGTAGATTGACCAGGGGATTTGCGTTTTGAAGCTAAAGATATTATGATTGTTTCTAAGGCCACAAAAGGGGGATAGTCCTGTCAGGTATTCAGACTGCCTGACGGATTGCTTCTCAATCGGGCGGTACCTTTGGGCCCTCTCCAGTTCGCTTCTCAGATCCCCGGGCCGAGATTGATTGAATGTCGATTCCTACCTTCAGTCGATTCGGAGGCAGAAGACGGGCACCCAACCATCCGGCACGGTCACCTTCCTCTTTTCCGACGTCGAGGGCAGCACCCAACTGTGGGAGTCTCACACTGAGGCGATGCGTGAGGCTCTTCGGCGCCATGACGAAATCCTCCGCCACTCAATCGAGAATGCGCGGGGATACATATTCAAGACCATCGGGGATGCGTTCTGTGCTGCCTTCTCGGCCGCACCGGACGCGGTCCAGGCCGCCGTTGACATCCAGACCGGGCTCCGGGCGGAACATTGGGATCTGCCTCGCCCGATACGGGTTCGCATCGCTCTGCATAGCGGCGAGGCGGAGGTGCGCGACAGCGACTATTTCGGACCGAGCTTGAATCGGACCGCTCGTCTCCAGTCCCTCGCATTCGGTGGGCAAACGATCCTGACTCTTGTGACCGAAGAGCTTGTTCGTGATTCCCTTCCGAAAGGGATTTCTCTGAGGGAGCTCGGTAGCCACCGCCTCAAGGACCTGACGAGACCGGAAACCGTCTTCGAGCTTCGACTTGCCGGTGAAGACGAGGAGTATCCTCAGCTCAGATCGCTCGATGCGCACCTCCACAATCTTCCGCTCGAGCCTACCCCCTTCATAGGACGAGAAAGTGATCTCGAACGCCTCGGAGAAGAGCTCACAGGCGGGCACGCTCGACTTGTGACTCTCGTCGGTCCAGGTGGAATCGGCAAGACTCGAATGGCACTTCAGATAGCAGCCGATCTGATCGACTCGTTTCCTGACGGCGCCTTCGTCGTAGACCTATCGAGCATCCGCGAACCGACACAGGTGCCCCAGGCGATCCTCGAGACACTGCAGGTCACGCAATCTGCTGCTAGCAGCGTTGCCGATCAGCTGGCGGAGTACCTTTCCAAACGGCGGATGATCCTCGTCCTCGATAACTTCGAACAGGTAATAGAGGGCGGAGGCGAGGTGGCGAAGCTGCTCGCAAGATGCGCGGACCTGAAAATCATCGTCACGAGCCGAGAGGCACTGCACATCCGCGGTGAACACGTCTTTCATGTCCCAACGCTCGGTATACCGACGGCGCAGGGAGTGTCATCGGCGCATGTCGAAGGGCTGGGGCAGTACGAATCCGTCAGGCTCTTCATCGACCGTGCCTGCGATCAGGACCCCAACTTCGAAGTGACGAACGAAAACGCGCCGGCAATAGCGGAGATCTGCGTTCGTCTCGATGGATTGCCTCTCGCTATCGAGCTTGCGGCAGCACGCATCGGGCTTCTGTCCCCCGACGAGCTGCTTGGCCACCTGTCGGCGCGGCTGATGGTCCTTACCGGCGGGCCACGGGATCTGCCCGGACGGCAACAAACCCTGCGGCGAACGATCGACTGGAGCTTCGACCTCCTTACGGAAGAGGAGAAGTCACACTTCGCGTGCCTCTCCTTTTTCGCCGGCGGTTTCACGATGAACGCGTGCGAGCGCGTGTGCATCGATGAGATCCGTGACCTAAGCGATATACTCCAACTTACCCAGTCGCTCGTCGACAAGAGCTTCCTCGTCATGGCGACCTTCAAAGACAAAGACGGAAGTTCGCGATTCCACATGCTCGAGACGATTCGTGAATACGGACTCGAGAAACTGACCGACCTCGGACATGGAGAACGCATTGCACACGCGCACGCCGAGTACTTTCTTTCGATCGTCGAGAATGTGGCATCGCAGATGGAGGGGCCGGAGCAGAAATCCATCTTCGAGATGATCGACGCGGAGATCGCCAATATCCGTGCCGCCGAAGAATACCTAACCGACCACAATCGCAGCGATGATCGCGCACGTATCCTCATCTCTCTCGGACGGTACTGGCAAGTGCGCGGCTTTTTTGTCGAGGGAAGAAGTCAGCTCAGATCGGTCATCTCCAACGAGTCAGCAATTTCGCGCCCGCTCTTCAACCGAGCTTTGATCTGGTCTGCGCTTCTCGCCCGTGAACAGGGCGACTACGACGAAGCCGAGGCGCACCTAGAGCGCGCCATATCCGCTTCCAAAGACGACAAGGCAGCATTGGGTTTTGCGCTTCATGAAGCGGGCTGGACCGCACATCGAAAACGTGAGATCGAGAAGACACGGGGCTACTTCAGTCGGTGCCTTTCAGTCGCGAAGGAGACTGATGATGAGCTTTACGAATGGAAGAGCCACCTCGGAGAGGCAGCAACTCATCAACTCCTTGGAGATCATGAGGCTGCTCGCCCGATCCTGGAAGAGGCACAGCGCTTCTTTCATGCTCATGGTTTTCCACGCCTCGAGGCCCAAGCGATGGGAAACCTCGGCTACCGTGCCAACGCGCGGGGCGAGCTCGCTGAGGCGGTGGGCATCTTCGAACGATTGGTCTCCATCTATGAAGGAATCGGCGACGTCCACCTTCAGCTGATGACCCTCAACAATCTCGCCGACACCCTGCTTCAGCAAAGAGAGTATTCGGCTGCGGAACAGTGTTACGACAATTACTTCGTGCTCGCAAGCCGAACCGGAAATCACAGGTTCAGCGCGCTGGCGTTGGTCGGGCGGGCGGAGGCGCTTCGCGGGCTCGGGAGTCTTGAGGACGCTCTGATGGTCGCAGACCAGGCGGTCCAAGTCGTCGAGGAGGCCGGAATCACGACCGGCATGGAACCGGGCTACACGTTCGAGGTGGCCGCAGGTCTCCACCTCGAAGCGGGAGATGTCGAGCGAGCTCGCGAGCTCTATCGGCATGCAATCGCCACGTTAAGGGACTTTGGAGATCCTAAGCTCCTCCAGCGCGCTGAAAAGGGACATCAGAAGGCTCTTGAACGAGCGGGGCCGGGTGGAGAAACTGGTCACCGCTCATAGATTCTCACGGTCTAAGCGATAGGAGGTATTGAATGAATCATCGCGCAGATGTTCGCCTCACGACCATGGTTCATGGGACGGTGGGCCTTTCAGCGGCAGGGTTCTTCGTCCTATTCATGGCGTTTCTTTGGATGCCGGTTCAGGCGGCCTTCTCAAATGGTCAGAAGGAGTACACGGTCGGTCAAATGAATTTCGTCTATCAGGCGCAGCAGAAGATCGACAACAAGAACGTAACAGTCGAAATAAAGCAAGACCCAAACGGAAAGAAGGAGCAGCCGCCGGCGGGACGCACGGTCATCGGAGGAGTCGTGAATGTCAAATCGTTCGTCAATGGCGACGTTCTGCGACAGAAGACGCTGAAGTTCGAGAATCCGATTACCATCGTGATACACTATCCGGCTTCGCTCGAGAAAAAGTACCATGTTTCCCTCGAGCAACTATCGGTCTTTCTCTGGGACCCGGGGCTCAACAGGTGGCTCGAGGTGAACCAAGGCAAATCCGTGAGCAACGACAGCTATGAAGTCAGCGCACTCAGTGTAAATAGGAACGGCAGAAAAGCCACCGTCACCATCTCGAGGTGGCCGGCCGCCGACCCTTGCATGTGCTTCGGCGGATAGGGCGACGCTCCCGGGAGCAATCCATCATGCCGGCGCTTCACGCGACTCGAAGTAGGAGGCGCCGAGCATCCATCGGCCGATCCTTGCCCACCCCCACGGGAAGTAGACCCCTAGGGTAACTATGGCGAGCAGCGTCTGCCCCCAAATGAGCCCGAACCCTCTTCCTATCGAGCCGTCAAAACCGAGACGTCCGACCTCGTTCTCGCCCTCGAATATCGCAGTACGTCCGACGAAGTAGCGGTAGAGTCTCAACAGCGCTGCCGGTCCATAGATTCCCGCCGTAATAATCGTGAGAAGTATCTGCCCGAGAATGAGCCCTACCGATGGCCAAAAACGAGTACGCCATCGGATGACCGCATCGTTCCATCGGATATTCACATACCACTTGTTGGCCAAGTACATGAAAGGGATCAACACGATGAACACTATCGCTGTCAGGACAAGAGTCGAGGTCGTCACCATGCCTGTACCCGCTAAGGCACCCCGACCGACGCGCGAAGCGAGCACCAGTCCGTAGACCACGCTGACGATGACGATCGGAAGCCAGAGCGCGAGGAGGAAGTAGACGAACAGCTTCCCGCCCTTGCCGAGAAACTCGGCGGGTTCGCCGTCGTAGGTCGTCTCGGAAGCGAGGTACGAAATGACCCTGCGTGCGAACCACGGGGCGTAGATCGTCAGAGTGACCAATGTGAGAAGATATCCGACAACAGTGATGCCGACGAATGTTCCGATCGAACCGTCAAAGCTGAACGACTTGCCGTCGATCGAAAGCTTTGGCACAACGATGCGCAATGCGATGATGCAAAAGATCACCTCGGCGAGAATCATCACTGTCGTCAAAGCGAACAAGATGAGGAAATAGATCCCGACGTGCGTCGCAACCGGCAGCGCCCATCGTGGCATCGTGACTTCAGCGATATAGCCTGCGAGGAAGATAACCCAAAAGACGATGAACGGCTTCCACCAATCGCCGCCACTCAGAACGAACGCGAAATTCTTCTTCATGGCGCCCTCCACGCCTGATTATATTCCTTTTCCTCACTCCACGCAAAACGCGGCTTGATGCCGAATCCGCTCCTCGATAGCATTCAGCTGGCGGACCGGCGAGAGAGGAGGTTCTCGGGCAATCGGGCAATCGGGCAATAAGGACCCGAGGGTGTGTTTCCTTCAGACCGCAACGGAGGAACGTGGCGAAGCGACCATTCGCTTCCTGGAGACTTGCAGGTGCTCCGAGGCCTCGGCTTCACCCCCGGCGGCTTCAGCCCTCACTTCGACGAAGAGCCTATGCGACGACCGACCCACCACCGGCTCCTCGAGGAGGGTCGAGGAAAATGCCCTACCAGGCGCCCTCCCCCCGAGGGTCGGCTCATAGTCAACCCTTGCCTACTTGCTGCTCCCGCCAAGATCGTGCGTACCGCCACCGGCCGCGGTGAACGGAACGAATATGTCTTTGATACCGTGGTAGATATCCTCGCGGGTGAGATGCACGTTCCCCGCTTTGTCTACAGTCTTCGTAATCTTGAGTATCGTCTGCCCGGAAGGAGGCCCGATCGGAATGACCATGATTCCGTTGGGTTTCAGCTCTTTCAGCAGCTCCGGTGGAATGTGATCGATTCCAGTGGTGACAATGATCCGGTCAAACGGAGCATAAGCAGACCAACCGTAGTATCCGTCCGCAAGACGACGATGGATATTGGCATATTCGGGCATCGTCTTGGTGTGATCGAGGTAGATCTGATTCGTTTGTTCGGCGAGCGGGCGAACGATCTCGATAGTATAGACGTAGTTGGAGAGCTGTGAGAGTACCGCTGATTGGTATCCGGACCCGGTTCCAATCTCGAGGATGCGCTGATCCGGTTTCGGACTGAGGGCATCGGTCATATGTGCGACGAGATCCGGACCGGAGATCGTCTGTCCGTACCCGATGGGGAGGGCGGAGTTCTCATAGGTGTTCTTGAGATTGTAGGAACGAACGAACCATTCTCGCGGAGTAAGCAGAAAAGCCATCAGAACACTACGGTGGATGATAAGGTGATGGGCAACCGCTATGGTGGCGCGTTCCCATCGCTGGCGCAGGAACTTTTCCTGCTGCTGCGTGTGTGCCAGCATCCACTGTACGTAGGCGTCCTCGCTCGTAAGCGGGGGGAGCTCAGTTCGCTTCGTAATATCGTAAACGGGCTGTTTCTGCGGATTGTAGAGATCGATCGGATGAGTCGCTCGAATGCTCTCCGGTGATGCGCCGACGGGGGCCGAGAATCCGACCCGAGAGATTTTCGTTCCCGAGCTGCTCGATGTCGACGAGCCACGGTTCATCGCCGAGCTACCTCCCGATGATGACACGCTCTGCGCCGAAGTCTTGTGACCGGAGCTGTTACCGGTGTCTGACGACGTCGCACCCGCAGCGGTGTTGGCGCCCAAAGACGCTTGCCCCGAGCCGGTAGTCGCGTTCGTCGGAGACTGGTCCGATGCTGCGGAGGATGTCTGTGCCTGAGCGACTACGGCACCATTGTCTGACCCGGAATGACGGGTGAGAACGAATACACCGACCGCCGCTATCACGGCAAGCACCACAGCGCTCGCGAGAATCAGCGCCAAATTCGCGCCCTTTCTTCCAGCACCGCCAGGTTGTGCAGCCGGCGCTTCACTATGAGTCGCCCCCAGGGCGCTGCCGCGCTCCTCCGTCGATGTCGAGCTTCCTTCGCGTCGGTGTGAGCGAAGGGACGACCCGACCGTTTCCAGTTGTTCCTCCGTGGTAGATCCATAGCCACACACGGCGCATGCACCTTCAGAGTTGAGGTCGAATCCACAGTTGGGGCAACTTGCCATCAATCAATCTCCAGAAATATCTCAATATTTACAGTATTCGAACAAACGGTAGCCGCGAAAGTAACACTCGGAGCGCGCTTTTTCGTCAATGCTCAATTTCGCTCCACTATCGAACAGGAGCCGGCGAGGGTCAAGGGGTCGTGCGAGAAGCGTTGCCGCTGTCCACCAAGATTCGAATCCACTTGGCATACTACACAAAATGTGTTACATTTATTACACGTTAAGGGATACTGACTCGGTCAGAAAAGGAGCGACAGAGCAATGAAGAAGACTATTTTCGGGGTCATCACTGCAGCACTCATCGTTGGAGTCTCCAGTCTTGCGGTTGGGCAAACGAACGGTGAAAAAACCATCCTGACGCCCGCAGGAGCGGGCTATCAGCTCTCACTCGACTATGAGCTCGGATTCGTGAAGGTTCTGCAGAACACCATTCAAATCGGCCAAAACGGCACGAAATTCAACTACGTAACCCAGGGAGGGGAGGAAATACTCTTTCCCTTTTCGCGCTATCAGGCTGAGCTGACTCTGGGCAATCGCAGTCATTTCATCCTTCTCTATCAGCCACTTCTGCTTCAGACCCAGACACGCGTCCCCGCAGGTGGAAGTGTGACGATAGACGACGTCACCTTCGGCAGCAATGCCAACCTCGACCTCACCTATTCATTCCCGTTCTGGCGCTTCAGTTACCTCTATGATGTGGTCAACACACCGCGCTTCTTGCTGGGTCTCGGAGGTTCGCTGCAACTGCGCAATGCGTCCATTCGATTCGAGAACACCGATGGAAGCCAGTTGACGGTGAGCCAGAACCTCGGTCCGGTGCCGATACTCAAAGTTCACGCAAAGTATCTGCTCCCGAGCGGCATCTTCTTCGAGGCGGTCGCCGATGGCTTCTATGCCTCTTCGGCCTTTTTCAACGGAGCGACATTCTCGTTCGAGGGTTCCATCCTCGACGCGTCACTTCGAACAGGTATTCAATTGAAACGGGGCATCGAGGTGTTCGCCAACCTGAGATTTGTGGGGGGGACGGCAACTGGGAACTCGCAGTACGCCGGCACATACTGGACGGATTCACGCAGCACCTACACCGATAATAGACTTGCTACGCTGGCGGTGACCCTTGGGGCAACCGTACGATAGTCGAGTCGTGCCTCACAGATGAACTCGTATCAGGCGGTGCGCTTTTCGCGCCGCCTTGATGCTTCCCATGAGTCGAAACAGGAGCCGAAACCAGAGGTCGAGATCCGAAATGTCTCGGGACTCGGTAAAACACCATTCCTCCATGATGTGGATGTTAACTCCCCATCCCTCGATGCGATTCGCATCGTCGATTCCCCACTGAACGCGGGCGCCGGTCTTCCTCACGGAAGGATGATTTCTGACACTCCGTGCAGTGAGCGTGCTGTACGCGTCAAACGCCACCTCGCTGCCCGGAAAGCGCTCCTGAAGCGAAAGGAGCAGATGCCTCACCTCCCCTTCGGTCAGGTACATGAGCAATCCTTCGGCAACAATGCAGGCCGGTCCTTCCTCAGTCACGGCATCGAACCACCGGAGATCGGTAACCGACGAACCGATCATCCGGTAGTTGTCGGATTCTTCGAAGAATCGCCGACGAATGTCGATGACGTCAGGAAAGTCGAGATCGTACCACACCCCGCGTTTGCATCCTACCCGGAAGTAACGGCCGTCGAGGCCGCATCCGAGATGTAGCACGGTTGGCCGATCGTAGCGCTCGAGGTAGTCTCGAACATACCAGTCGAGACGTTTTGCGCGCATGGCGAGTGTTACGAGAGACTGGCGAGGCGTTTTCAACCCGGAGAAGTCATAGTCGATACGAGAGAGGATCTCCTGCGCATAGGGGTCGACGATGATTGGCTCTCTTCGACCACTTTCGCGTGCCTTGCTGAGCAGCGGTATGAGGAGAGTCTCCCTCTCGCCCTTCAATGAAATCCGTTCTCGGTCCATCTCTGTCTCCCTTCCGGATTCCGGCTTCGGCGATGGGGCGGTCGTCTCGTGGCTGCACCACTAAGGTATGCCCTTGTTAGGATCTCTACCAGTCCCCTACGATCACGGTTCCACGCTCCACCGGATCGTACGTGACGGCTCGTACGGACGGCGAGAGGGGCGTTGATCGAAGGCTGCCGTTTCACGCACAATCAACAGGTCGCCGAGACCGTCGGTGGGGAGGCAACGTTGACCGGAGTGGAACCGACATCAGCAGGAGCTACGGAGGCCTATCGGCTCTACAGCGCCGGCAGCTACGTCGAGGTTTTTTCGTCGCTCGGTGGCACCGTCGGCGCTCTCCGACTCGCCGATAGTAGATCGGGCCCCAAGGCCAACCGTTCTCCGACCGAGATCCTTGACCCGCCCCCCTCGGAGGACCCGGCTGAGAATCCCTGGTTTCGCGGGCGGATCCTCTTCCCGTTCAATGACCGAATACCTCGCGGAGTCTACCGCTTCAACGGCCGCGAGCTCCAGCTTCCGCTCAACTCTCCGGAAGACGGCAGCGCTCTACATGGGTTGGTATATGACCGACCGTTCACGACCCTCTTCGCCGGCAGTCCCTCGGCAGAAGCGGCGACGCTGCGGTTGACGACTCGGATCAAGCCGGATGAGTTCGGTGGTTATCCCTTCGATGTGACTCTCGAGGTCGGCTATATCCTGACCGTCACGACTTTCACACTCGAGCTCTCGGTCCGAAACACCGGCGATCAAGCGGCGCCGGTCGCGTTCGGATGGCACCCCTATCTTACCTTCGGCGCCCCGATTGACGGGTTGACCCTAAAGACTGCTTCGTCACGATACGTCCCCGTCGATGAAGCGCTCCTTCCGAGCGGCGAAATCCTACCGGTTGACGGGTCTCCGTTCGACTTCCGCGGCGGGCGGCGACTTGGAGCCTTGCATCTGGACACGGCGCTGACCGCGCCGCCCGACGGTCTCGTCGTTGTCTCTTGCCTTGAAGAGACAACCGAGCTCATGATTACCGGCGACGCATTCGGCTTCCTCCAGCTGTTCACCCACCCCGATCGGAACTCAATTGCGGTGGAACCGGTGACCGCGGCGACCAATGCGTTCAACCTCCCTCGATTGGGTCTGCGAATCCTCAAGCCGGGCGAAAATGCGGCGGGGCGCGTCACCCTAACCCATCACCGGCGATAGGCTCCATCCCGCACAGTCGCGCGTGATCAGAATGATTGTAGAACCGTCGTTACCCCGCTTTCGATCTTCACGAGCTCGCCCTGAGAGGTTTCACCGGTCTTCAGGTTCTTGGTAGAGAACTTCACGAGCTCGCCCGGAACCTGCGTGGTCGTCCAGACTTCGCTTTGATAGTTGTTCTGCTCATCGGAATACGTGGCATGCTCGGCGCGGAATGTGCCTGCCTTCACCCTGATCGTCTGCTGATCCTTCTTGACCTTCCCCCGTTCGGCATCCGAAGCTTGAGGCACAGGTGCAGCAGAGCCTTGAGATTGGCTCTCGCCGGACTGTTCAGGAACAAACTCCATGATCTGACCGTTTTCCGGATCTTTGTACCGCACTTTTGCGATCGTATCGTTTGATGCAAGGAGAAATTCGTAGAGCAACGACTCGTCGCTCGACTGCACCTCTACCCGCCACCATTGCGAACCATCCGAGTTGATCTTCAGGAGCGCATGTTCGACCGTCGAGGCGTCGTGGGCGTGACCGGTTCCGCTGAACTCCCAGACGGTGCCCTGACCCGGCTTGTACCCTGCCTCGCCAATCTTGTAGCCTCCAAAAGGAGCGGCAAGGGCGTAAATCGCGTAGAACTGCATCTGATAGGGCGAGTACCCGGACATGAGCGCCGCACCCGGCGACGTGGTGCCCTGGGAGCTCTTCGAGGGTTGAGAAGCATCCCCCGAAGACTGCGAGGTGTCGGAGGGGGCCTCACTGGAAGTCCCTCCGACCTGCATCATCGAAAGCGCTCTGTCGAGTGTCGAGCATCCCACCACCGACACGGCCAACAGCGCAACCATAAGCACAGCCGGGGTTCCGCGACCAGTGATTCGTTTCTTCATTTTCTCTCCTTTTGTTTCGGCCTGAGCATTCAATGCTCGGGCAGAACCACCCAATCTCTACTATACTCTAACGCCCCAATTCTGCAAGCTCAATTCGCCGCCTGCCGATCGTCCGTCGGTTTGACATCGCGACGATCGTTTGCGACTGAACAGAGATCTCTTTCTTAGTCTCGATGCGGAACACATGAGAGGGGGCCCTATTGCCGGAATCGCGTTGCATCGTCTTCAGGAAAGTGCATGGCTGCACCGTGTGCGGGAAGTCGAAGCGCTCCGCGCCGGGGGAATATGTCTTCTGCGAAACGCGACGGGTTCGTACGAGATCGGCCTCCATTTCGGCCACTGTTCGACCCCGACGGCAACCGCTTTCTCTTTCAGCCCTTCGGCCGGCAGCCGAAGTACCGATTCGACCGTATCAGCTTTGCGACATCTGGGGGAACGAGGGAATCCCATGCCGTGTCGTCAGCCTGGATCATCGCCAGAACGTCCCGAGGAAAGATGTTGAGGCGACTCTCCTCGAAGTCTTCAATGGGAACGAGCAGTCGATTGTCCACGAGGTGTCTGAACAGATGTTTTAGGTTCTCCGCCACGCGGACGTTTGCCAGGGTTACCAGCTCGTCGGTATCCTGGTCCTTGTAGGGATAGACAAGTAGCTCGACGCGGGCTTTGAACAGTCGTCCGAACGCCTCGAGTATTCCACCATCGAGATCTTCGTAGTATTTCTCCTCGAAGACATGGAGCAGTGCCGGCACGCCGAGCACGACGCCGACGTTGTTGTGGGTGTAGTGCGACAGGTAAACCGCGACACTGTGATAATGCGTCAGGCTCGAGATAAGCACGTTGTAGCCGAGTGACTCGAGGATCATCGCCCGTGCAAGAAAATCCTGGGGATCGATTCCCGTGTCTCCGGAGAGGTTCTTGAGCGTCATTTCCGTCACGACTACCGGCTGTTCGGAACCGTCAGTGATCTGATCGGAAAACAGCTCGCGAGCGCCGTTGATCATATCGACGATCGTATTCGTGATCGGTCGGAAATTGCCGCGGACGATGAGAACGGGTTTCCCGAAGAGCATCTCTCCCGGTTGGACGGCCTCTCCTTCGGCCGTGAACATCGCCGCCTCGGTGAGGCCTTGGCGAACAAGCTCGAGCGTCATGAGACGGTTGTCGACCTCCTTGAATCGGGGACCGGCGAATTTGATGGTATCGACTTCGATTCGATGCGAACCGAGCTCATCGAGAAGTGATCCGATGACTCCGACAGGGTCGTCGCTCAGGTAGTTGGCCGCGTAGATAAGATTGACGCCGACTAATCCGAGCGCCTCCTGTTCACGTGCATTGTCGGTATCGAACATCCGTACATGTACGATGATATCTGAAGGCTCCCCGCGGGGCGTGGACTGGAATCTGATTCCGACCCAGCCGTGTCCGTCTTCATGTCGTGTGTAGCTTCGCGCGGCAACAGTATTCGCAAATGCAAAGAACCTGGTGTCGGCGCCACGCTTTTCATCCAACCGCTGGATGAGAAGCGGATACTCGTGATCCAGCATGGCCTCGAGTCGCATTCGACTAACGTACCGATCGGATGGGCCATAAATGGCATCGCTCACCGCCATATCGTAAGCCGACATGGTTTTCGCGATCGTACCGCTTGCGCCACCAACACGGAAGAACCATCGAGCAACCTCCTGACCCGCGCCGATTTCTGCAAGTGTTCCGTGGACAGTTGAGTCCATGTTCATCTTGAGGGCCTTTTCGTGGGTGCTCAACTTCTTGTCTTCCATGGTCTTGCGTAAATGTCCTTCTTTCATGATACAGCGCCCGTCGCTTGTGCGACGGACGCTGTATACAAGTTACTGCTTTCTGTTCTAAGTGCCAAAGGTTATGGTTCAGCCGGCCTCGCTCGACCTCGCCCAGAGGTTTATCCCCCCGTCCACAGCATGCTTGTCGATTCGCGAGAGCTCTTCCTTGCTGAACTCGACGTTTCGCAATGCCGCGACGTTCTCCTCGATCTGAGATGGGCTACTGGCACCGATGAGCGCCGAAGTCACTCGTTGATCACGAAGAACCCACGACAGCGCCATCTGCACCAGGCTTTGACCTCGTTCCTTGGCAATCTCGTTGAGCGCCGAGATATGTTCCAGGTTTTCCTTCGTTAGAAGTTTTTTGCTGAGGAAGCCTTTCTCGTTCGCGGCTCGCGAACTTTCCGGAATGCCGTTCAGATACTTCTCCGACAGCATTCCCTGCGCCAGGGGTGAGAACGCAATGCATCCGATACCCTCCTTCTCGAGGGTGTCGAGCAGGCCCTCCTCGACCCACCGGTTCAGCATAGAATAGGACGGCTGGTGAATGAGACAGGGTGTTCCGAGCTCCTTGAGAATTTCCGAAGCCTCTTTAGTCTTCTTGGCTGAATACGAGGAAATCCCGACATAGAGTGCTTTGCCCTGACGCACCGCCTGATGGAGTGCACCCATGGTCTCCTCCAGAGGGGTATCGGGATCGAAACGATGCGAATAGAAGATGTCGACGTATTCGAGGCCCATGCGCTTCAAACTCTGGTCGAGGCTCGCCGTCACGTACTTTCGCGACCCCCATTCTCCGTAGGGCCCCGGCCACATTTCGTAGCCGGCTTTTGTGGAAATGATCAGCTCGTCGCGGTAGGCCGCAAAATCCTGCCTCAAGATCTTTCCGAAATTGTCCTCTGCCGACCCAGGTGGCGGGCCGTAGTTGTTTGCGAGATCAAAATGGGTAATGCCAAGATCGAAAGCTCTATGCAACATCGCTCTCCCGGTCTCGAGCGGCGTGACGCCGCCGAAATTGTGCCAGAGTCCGAGCGATATACCCGGCAGCTTGAGACCCGATCTCCCTGTTCTACGGTAAACCATCGATTTGTACCGAACTTCAGATGGTCTGTACATGATCTCTCCTTTCAAGACGGTCGTATGGATTTCATGGTAGATTATTCATCGCACGGCGACAAGCGGTCCGGCGAACTTCGTCGGTCGCATGGACAGGAAAGGAAAAAGGTCCCATGCCGGAATACCCGGACCTCACGGTTTACGTTGAAGCGATCTCGAGAAAGGTGCTCGGCGCAGCCCTCGAGCGCATTCGAATCCTCCATCCGTTCGTTCTACGCACCGTCGACCCATCACACCGGGAGGTCGAGGGAAAGCTCGTTACCGGCGTCCGCCGCATCGGCAAACGTATTGTGATAGCGCTCGAAGCAGAGCTCTTTCTGGTCATTCATCTCATGATAGCAGGAAGGCTCCGGTGGGAATCTCCAAGGTCCGGCGTCCCACGAAAGATCGGGCTCGCGGCGTTCGACTTCGGCGGCCCGAATCCGGGCACGCTCCTGCTGACCGAAGCAGGCACCAAGAAGCGCGTGTCGCTTCACATAGTGCGCGGCAGGTCCAGCTTGGATCGGTTTGACCGGGGACTCGAAATCGACGAAACAACACAAGGGGAGTTCGTGGCAACCCTGAAAAAGGAGAACCATACGTTGAAGCGCTCACTGACGGACCCGCGAATTGTCGCCGGCATCGGGAACGCGTACTCCGATGAAATTCTCCACCGGGCGCGCCTCTCTCCCTTCAAACAGACCGCCGGACTCTCGGAGCAGGAGGCGACTCGACTGTTCGAAGCTTGCCTCTCAGTTCTCCATGAGTGGACAGATCGGTTTCGGAAGGAGGTCGGGTTCGGGTTCCCGACCAAAGTCACGGCATTCCGACGCGAAATGGCCGTGCACGGCAAGTACGGCCAACCGTGCCCTGTCTGCGGGACTCCCGTCCAGCGAATCGCCTACGCCGACAATGAGTGCAACTACTGCCCTTCCTGCCAGACCGGCGGCAAGCTACTGGCAGACCGTGCCCTGTCTCGGCTTCTCAAGGGCGACTGGCCCTCCACACTGACCGAGCTCGAGGAGATGAAGTCCGCCGGCCGCTTGAACGTCGAAGACGAATAGCCTCGCTGACTTCTGCATCCTCTGAGACTTGCTTACGCGCGTGCTCGCAAGGGGGAAGCAGTCGGTAGCGTCCGCAGTTCAAGTCTTCGAGCCGCCGGTATCAGTCCTCTCGAAGCCGGGACCGCACCGTGCAGCGAACCTGTATGGTATAATAGGGGCAGAATGCAAAGCGCCCAGAGGCTATCGCAACATGTCCGAGGCAAGTAAGAACAGAAAGTACAAGATCCTCCTCGTAGACGACGAGGAGATCGTGCGAAACGGCATCGAGAACACAATCGAATGGACGGACCTCGGATTCGATTTTTCGGGATCCTATACCAACGGAACTGATGCCGCTCAAGCAGTGGACAAAATCAGGCCGGCCGTTGTTATCACTGACATCTGCATGCCGTTTGGAGATGGATTGGATCTGGCCGAGCTCATTACCTCGAAACATGCGGGAACGAAGGTCATTCTCCTAACGGGCTTCGATGAGTTCGAGTATGCTCAAAGAGCAGTCAAGCTCGGCGCGTATGACTACATCCTCAAACCCATCACTGCAGACGAGCTGCGCGCGCTCCTTGGCCGCCTCCACGACGAGCTCGACAGCGAGGCCCGCCGGGCAGAAAGACTCCGAGACGTCTCGCGACAACTCGTTGCGACCCGGGAGTCGCGAATTCGCGAGCTGACCGCGAAGCTGCCTGCGCGACGTACATCGGAAACCGCGCCTGCCGATGAGGAGCTCGTGAGAGTCCTGCAGTCGGCGGGGCTGCTTAGAGAGGGTCCTGGTGTCGCGGTTGTCGCAGACCTCGGTGATTCGACCTCATTGCTCGAGAGGGAGCTCTCCGGATCTTTCTTCGTGGACTCCCACGAACGAACCGTAATGATCGTATCCGCCGATAGTACAGCCCGCGCGGCCGCGAGGGCGCTGAAGGTCGCCGAAGCCATCCTCTCACAGAATCCGGTTGCCAAACGGGCGACGGTCGGTATCGGAGAACCCTATTCGAGCGCCGGGGGATTCGCATCCTCCTACAGCGACGCAGTGTGTGCCTTTGGATATCGGTTCATCCTGGGCTGCGGAAGGTCCATCGCGCACTCCGATGTTCCGGATCGAGCCTGCCGCCGGAAGAGTCAAGACGCGCCCCCCGGAGGGGAGTGGACCTCGGGTTTTCAATCTGCGGTTGCAGCACTCGCGGATTCACTCAGGTACTGTGACCGCCGTGAAACTCGCACGGCCCTCCGAACCCTATTTCGCGAAATGCGCCAAGGATTCGTTTCCCGCAGCCGCTTCGACCTCGAGCTCCACTCGGTTCTCGTCCGGTTGAACGAGGTTCGGCGAAATCGAGATATGGAACCGATCTCCATCGATCCCTTCGCAACGCTCTCGACGATCGATGATGTCGAGCGGTTCCTCGTTCGAACCTGTACCTCGACGATCGATGCGGCCGAAAGGAAACGAGTGACCTACGCCGGAACCAAGACCGAGGAGGCAATCGACTTCATCAAGAACAACTACGCCATTCAGTCCCTGTCATTGAGATTGGTATGCTCGTCAATTGGGGTCAGCCCCAGCTACTTCAGCTCGATTTTCAAGAACCACACCGGCAGGACATTCGTAGAATACCTCACCGAGGTCCGCGTTGAGCACGCGAAGCAGCTTTTGAAGACGACCGACCTGAAGAGCTACGAGATTGCCGAACGGGTCGGTTATACAGACCCGCACTACTTCAGCACAATCTTCAAGAAGAGCACCAACCGTTCCCCGATCGAGTTTCGGCGGGAGGTTGCTGCGGGCGAGACTTCAGTTCATGCGTGACCGTACGTTCGGAGCGTTCAGCGGTTTGCAGGCCACCGTCGCGTTTACGCTCTTCTCACTTGTGTTCATCGCAGTCGTGGTCGTCGAGGTAGTCTCCTACAACCTCACCGAAGAGACTGTCGCGGCAAACAGTAAATCGTACACACTCCAGCTGATGGGGGAGGCCGGTCAAAACATCGACGGGTACATCACCTACATGAAGAACATATCATCCGTCATCATGTACGACCACGAGGTCGAGAGCTACTTCGCGGACAATAATGAAACCGAAAAAACAAAGGTCACGGGCCTTCTCGACGCTATCAAGCGAACGCGGAAGGATATCAACCTCATCGCACTCTTCGGACTCGATGGGAAAGTCGTTTCCGACCGAAACCGACTCGACTTGAACCCCTATGTGAAACCAGACAGCCTCCTGTGGTATCGGGCCGCGTTGCGGGCCAACGGCAACCCGGTCATCTCACCCTCTCACGTGCAGTTCGTTCTCGACAAACAGCGGCGATGGGTAATCTCGCTCAGCCGTGAGATCTACGACTACAGAACCGGCAGTCCGATCGCTGTTCTGCTCGTCGACCTGAACTTCAGTGTCATCCGCAACATTTGCGCCAATATCGACCTGGGTAGTCGAGGGTATGTTTTCATAGTGGATAGCGGGGGCACGATTATCTATCATCCGCAACAGCAGTTGATCTACAGCAACTTGAAGCAGGAACGGATCAACGAAGTCCTCACAGTCAAAGGCAGCAGCTTTGCGGCAGGTAGCGGCAAGGATCGAAGGATCTACACGATCAGCACCTCGAGTGAGACGGGCTGGAAGATAGTTGGCGTTACCTACGTCGGCAACCTGGTCAGCGACAAGGAGTTCATCCAGATCTACTACCTCCTGCTTGGCGTCGCGTGTTTCACTGTTGTCGTAATGCTCTCACTTCTCGTCTCATTTCGGATCTCGAGACCGATCAGGCTTCTCACTCGTTCAATGCAGGAGGTTGAGAGCGGAAACTTCGACATAAAGGTGAAGGTGGCTTCATCCGACGAAATCGGCAACCTTGCCGCCAAGTTCAACCTGATGATATCCAAGATTCGGGAACTCATGCTCCAGAATGTACGCGAGCACGAGGCTAAACGGCGGGCCGAGCTCCAGGCGCTTCAGGCCCAGATAAATCCGCACTTCCTCTACAACACACTCGATTCGGTCATTTGGATGGCGGAGGCGAAGAAGCATGGAGAGGTCGTGAAAATGGTTTCCTCTCTCGCGAAACTGCTTCGCCTGACGATCAGCTCCGGCAACGAAATCGTTACGATTCGCGAAGAGATCGATCAGATTACCAACTACCTCATCATCCAGAAGATGCGCTATCGAGACAAGTTGGATTATCGTATCGATGTCGACGAGAACATACATCACAACCGAATCTTGAAAATCCTGCTTCAACCTCTCGTGGAGAACTCGATCTACCACGGAATCAAGAACAAGAAAGAAGGAGGAACCGTTCAAGTTCTGGGCAGAAGGGTCGGTTCGCGGGTCTTGATTCAGATCGTCGACGATGGCGTCGGAGCAGATCCCGAGCGTATGCGTGACATCCTTTCCTCCTGCTCGGAGGGCGCGGAGGAGTCTGTAGACGACACCAACGGTGTAGGTGTCAGAAATGTCCACGAACGCATCAGGCTCTATTTCGGAAACGACTACGGGCTGGTATTCAGGCCTTCTGAAGGATCAGGGACCACTGTTGATGTTTGGCTGCCGATTTTGGAGTGAGGGATGATGCGAAGGTCGATTCGTACTCCGTTCGCCAAACTTGTTCCAAGCATCGTCGGGATCCTCGTCGGCATTGCGGTCATAACCGCCGGCTTCTTCACATGGCGCGTGCTGCTGCCGGCACGGGTCGGCCGGAATACCAAGATCGTCGTAATCTTCAAGTCAACCGACCCGAGCATCGTATTCTGGCAGATTGTAGAAGCGGGCGTACGGACCGCCTCGAAGGAGCTCGGCGTCGACGTGCGAGTCATGGGCCCGAAAGAGGAGAAGGATGTCAATGCGCAGATCGAGATGCTCGACCGCGTCGCAAGAGAACATCCCGCGGCGATCGTGCTCGCGGCAGAC
The DNA here is from genome assembly GCA_964506755.1 of uncultured Spirochaetales bacterium. Lineage (GTDB taxonomy): Bacteria > Spirochaetota > Spirochaetia > DAHUYW01 > DAHUYW01 > CAZDMH01. Next base: position 65,424 of record CAZDMH010000012.1, on the reverse strand, counting down.
GACCAGGACGCACTCGTACCTGCGGCCGAACGGGTCCGGGCAAGCGGGATCAAGCTTATCACAATCGACTCCGGGCTTGCCGGGGATATTTCGTCGAGCTTCATTGCCACAGACAACGAAGCCGCCGCCGAGAAGGCAGGCAGACTGACTGTACGCCTCCTGAGGAGGAGGGGGTCGGTCGCCATCATCAGCTACGTCAAAGGAACTACCACGGCTATTCAGCGTGAGCTCGGAGTGAAGAGGGTCCTCGAACGGTATCCCGGCATACGGCTCATAGGTACCTACTACAGCCAGGATCTCGCGAACGAGGCGTACCGAATTACCAGAAACCTTCTGACTCGTCGTCATGACGTCGACGCCCTCATCGCTCTGAATGAGGTGGCAACGGTGGGTGCGGCAAACGCCCTTGCCGACCTCCATCTGAAAGACAAAGTCGACCTCATCGGATTCGACAACTCACCGATAGAGATACGTTATCTCGAATCCGGCGTCGTCAAAGGAATTGTCCTTCAAAAACCCTTCAACATCGGCTACCTCGGCGTCTCGACCGCAGTAAAGCTGCTAAAAGGAGAAAGAGTACCGAGGCGAATCGACACCGGCTCGCTGCTCGTTACGAGAGAGAATATGTTCGGTCGAGAGAGCCAGAAGCTGCTTTTTCCTCTGATAAACGGCAAGGAATGAACCAGGGAAAATCGTAGAATCCTCTACCGATTGTGGAAGATTTTCGATTCCGCTCCGAAGATTTGAGAGGTATTCTTGTCAGTCAGAAAGAATGTCAATTCAACAGGAGGAGCGTATGCGAAAATTGTTTTTCGTCGTCTTCATCGCGGCGGTGCTCGCGGTAATCGCAGTGCCGTTCGCATTCAGCAGCGGTCAGGCCCAGAGTAGCTCGAGCAGCTCGAGCCAGGCCAAGACGATCTTTCTCGGCATCTCTACGAAGACTGTAACGAATCCCTGGGAGGCGTACTTCCAAGACAGCTTCAAATGGTTTGCCGGCGACCACGGCTGGAAGTTCATCGCCGAAGGAGCAAACGGCGACCCGGCTGTTCAGCTGCAGCAGTCGCGGCAGATGATAAACCGCGGAATCACCGGACTGATTGTCTCCGCACAGGACGCGGAAGCTGCAGTTCCCATCGTCCAATATGCCTCCGAGCATCATGTACCCGTCTTCACCGCAGATGCGGACATCAAATCCCCGAACGTCAAGATGTACGTCGGGTTCTCCGGTGAGCGCGCAGGCAAGGAGCTCGGAGATGATATCGTGAAGTACCTCAAGAAGAAGTACAACGGTCAGGCCAAAGGGACCATTCTCGAAATGATGGGCCCGCTCGGCGGCGCGTCAGCACAGCAGCGCAGCAAGGGGCTTCACGACGCGGTCGATCAATATCCAAACATCAAGGTTATCAAGGCTGAGGGCAACTTCCAAGAGCAGCCTGCCGAGAAGGCGGCCTCCGACAAGCTGCGCGCAAACCCAAAGGTCGATGCAGTCTACGGCGCCAACGGACCGATGGCCTGCGGAGCGGTTCAAGCAATGAAGCATCTGAACATGGATCCGAAAAGCGTCTACATTGCGACCATCGACGCTACCCCGTGCGTAATCAACCAGATCAACGCCGGTGATATCTCGGTGGCGCTCGACCAGGCGGCCGGTTTCTATGTTCCGATCGCCGAGCACTACCTGGCGGCCTACATCAAGGACGGCGCATCGGCACTCCCGAAGGTGGGTTCGACCATCACCGGTTCTGAGCTCAATCTCAACACCGGTGCCATGCACGCAGGAATCCTTCCCTGGAAGGACAACTCGGCCTGGGCCCCTGCAAAGATTACGACCGAGTACGGCCACCTGTGGTTTCAAACGGGCGCGATTCTCGTGACCAAGAAGAACGCGAACGACAAATCACTTTGGGCCAATGTTCCGTTGAACAAGAAGTAGGTGTTCTACTAATTTGGTAAGAAACTGCCTCATCTCTCCCGCGGATGCTCCGGCACCTGCGGGAGAGCCTGTAAGGAGGATCGATGCTATCGACAAAAGTTGCTGAAACGTCCACGTCAAAGAAGATTCAAGTGGGCGTTCTCGAGAACCTCATTTGGGTTATCATCGTCCTTTTGTTCATCATCTTCTCGCTGTCGATTCCCAACTTCTTCACCGTCATCAACGTTCACTTTATGTTCTACGATGCTTCCGCTATCGGGATGCTCGTGTTTGCCGAGGCGTTGATACTCATCAGCGGCAACATGGACCTCTCGGTTGCGAGAAATGCGGGATTGACCGCAATGTTCATCGGGATGCTTCTTCGCAGCTGGATCCCTGCTCTTCCGGGCTGGCTCGGGATTGTCCTCATGCCCCTCTTCGGCGGACTTCTCGGTGCGGTCAACGGTGTCCTGGTCGGCAGGATCAAGATCAATCCGTTTCTTGCGACCCTTTCGACTTTCCTCATCTATGACTGGATGACCTACGTAATCAATAAGGGCGCGATCATTAACCTCTCGCCCGCGCTCGTGTATCCCGGAGGCGGAAAGGTCCTGGGCATCCATTTCGCGATCATCATGCTGTTCGTGATCTGTGCCGTGCTCTACTTCCTGCTGCAGCATACACGCTTCGGGAGCTACGTTCGAGCGATCGGGGGCAACCCCGACGCCGCGAATATGCTCGGAATCAGCCTCGGATGGATGAACTTCTGGGTCTTCACGATCGCGGGAGTGCTCGCAGGAACCTCCGGACTGCTCTATACCGGCTACCTAGCATCGATACCGAGTACGATCGCCTCCGGCGACGCTATCTTTCTCGCCTTTGCCGGCGCCATTATCGGAGGCGTGAGTCTGCGCGGCGGCGAGGGATCGATGATCGGCGCTTTCGGCGGGGTACTGCTGCTCGGGATCATCGACACCGGAACGACTATGACGAATGTCGATCCGGCTGTCCGCGGCGTCATCAACGGCGTAATCCTCCTGCTGGCTATCCTCATCAACAAGTCACGGGTGGACCTGCGCGACCGCATCTTGATGCCGAAATAGAGGGCGAGGAGGAGCTCACACCATGGCGACGGAAGATCGAAACGAAACAGGGAAAACCGGGGTCGAGACGAACGCCCCGCTGCTCAAGCTCGACACCATCGAGAAGTGGTACGGTACCGTGCACGCCCTCCGCGGTGTGAGCCTCGAGATCTATCCCGGGGAGATCGTCGGATTCATCGGCGACAACGGAGCGGGGAAGTCGACACTCATCAAGATCGTCTCCGGGGTACTCCCCCACAACTCAGGAACCATTTACTGGAAGGGAAATCCGGTTGATATTCCGAACGTGAAGACTGCCCGCAAGCTCGGTATCGAGACCGTATATCAGGATCGGGCCGTCATCGGCACGATGACCGTCGCTGAGAACATCTTCATGGGGCGGGAACCGGTCAAACGGACACTGTTTGTCAACCGCCTCGACAAGAAGAAGATGCGAGAGGAGGCCCTCAGACTCTCGCAGAATCTCAGGCTCAACATCCCTTCGCCCGATCAAGAGGTGCGGTTCTGCTCGGGAGGAGAGATGCAGGGTGTCGCCATATCCCGCGCCATGCACTTCCGAGCTTCGCTGGTGATACTCGACGAGCCCACCACCGCGCTGGCGGTGAGCGGCGTGCAACGGGTTCTGAGCTTCATCCAGAGGCTCAAGTCCGAGGATATCGCGTGTATCTTCGTTACCCACAACCTCCACGACGTTCATGCGGTGGCCGATCGGTTTGTCGTGATGCGTCAGGGAGCAGTGGTGGCAAACAGCGCGAAATCCGAGGTATCGGTCCAAGAGCTTATCGATCTCCAGCTGGTAGATCAGCCACAGGAATAGCGATATGCTTCCGGAGACTATGGAGCCTTCGGAAAGGAACGCCTCAAGGTTCACACCGATCAAAGCGGTCCGTATTACCCATAACGAACAGATAGCGCCGGCGGTTTTTGCGCTGAGCTTTCCGCGTCCCTTCGACTTCGTGCCGGGACAGGTCGTTGCGTTGACGGCCGACCCCATGCTCGCCGAACGCTACTATAGCATCGCGTCGGGTAAGAGCGACGACCATCTCACGCTGCTCTATGACCTCCTCCCAGACGGCGTGCAGACCCCTCGGCTGAGCGCAACGAGACCCGGCGATGAAATCTTGATCTCCGAACCGTTCGGCTCGTTCGTCGATGGATTCGATGATACCTGGTGGGTTGCCACCGGTACCGGGATCGCTCCATTTCTTTCGATGGCGAGGTCCGGACTATCAGTAGGCAAGACCCTCATACACGGCGGCCGTACGCTCGATCGATTCTACTTTCATGACGATCTGCAGGGCCTTCTCGGCTCACGATATGTCTGTTGCTGCTCGCGCGAGTCTTCCCACTGGGTCTACAGCGGCAGGCTCTCGAGATGGCTCATTGAACAGGACCGCTTGCCACGGGACGTTCACTTCATGCTCTGCGGCAGCTCCGGAATGGTGGTCGAGGTCCGCGACATTCTCATTGACAGGGGGATTCCTTTCGGGAATATCACCGCAGAGATTTACTTCTGAGGCGACCGGTCACGGTGGACAGTTCAATGAATCGGTAAAAGATAGTATCTTTTCGCGTGGGAAAACGATGACGACTTTGTTTGGAATGGACAGGACGGAGCTGCGGCGGCTGGCGAAAAAGTCAGGCCAACCCGCTTTCGCCGGCGACCAGCTGACAGGATGGATGTATGCAAAGGGCGTCAGCCGTTTCGACGCGATGACCAACCTCTCGAAGGAGTTTCGCGGCTTGCTCGCGAAGAGCTATCGCGTTGGTACTGCGCCGCCTGCCAGGGTGAGTGCGTCATCGGACGGCACGAAGAAATACCTTTTTGCAGTGGGCTCTCGCTTCGTCGAGGCAGCCTATATCCCCGAAGAACGCCGGAACACCCTCTGCCTCTCGACGCAAGTCGGATGCAAGATGGGCTGCCTGTTCTGCATGACCGGGAAGCAGGGATTCCAGGCGAACCTCACTGCGGGTGAGATCCTGAATCAGTACGCGAGCCTACCGGAAGTCCACGAGGTCTCCAATATCGTTTACATGGGTATGGGAGAGCCGTTCGACAATTTGGATGCCGTTATCAAGAGCCTCGGCATCCTCTGTTCGCCCTGGGGCTATGGATTGAGCCCTCGCAGAGTAACGGTCTCCACAATCGGTGTGCTGCCTGCAATTCAGAGGTTCCTCGTTGAGAGTGAGGTGCACCTTGCAGTCAGTCTTCACTCTCCGTTCGCAGCCGAACGCCGACGCCTCATGCCGATCGAAAACGTCTATCCGCTATCGGAGGTTCTCGATCTGCTGAGGGACTCAACCCGGGGGGGGAAGCGGCGAATCTCGTTCGAGTACATCATGTTCGATGGGGTGAACGACAGCGACCAACACGCAAGGGAGCTTGTAAGAGTTCTCCACGGCATACGATGCCGAGTGAATCTCATTCACTTTCACCAAATTCCCGGCACACCCTTGGCGGGAACGCCAACCGGCCGAATGGAAGCGTTCCGCGATCGCCTGACGCAGAGCGGCATTACCACGACCATCAGGAAATCGAGAGGACAGGACATTCAAGCAGCGTGCGGTCTGCTCTCCACAAAGGCTCTCCTGGCGCCGCAGAAGGTTGACTACTGAGCTCGAGTGGTTGCGCTCAATAGGAGGCCGAACCCCCCTGGCCCTTCACGATCGCCACGCCCGAGCTCGTCCCGAGTCTCGTGGCGCCTGCGTCGATCATCTTGATCGCATCCTCATAGGTTCGAACCCCGCCCGAAGCTTTTACCCCGAGTTCGCTCCCGACGATCTTGCGCATGAGCGCCACATCCTCGACGGTAGCGCCTCCCTTCGAGAAACCTGTGGAGGTCTTGACGAAGTTGGCGCCCGCCTTTTTCGCAAGCTGACACCCGATGACTTTCTCTTCGTCACTCAGCAGCGAAGTCTCGAGAATTACCTTCAGGATAATGCCCGGTCGGCAAGCCCGGCGAACTGCTCGGATGTCATCTTCCACGGTGCGCAGGTCACCAGCCTTGAGCGCCCCCACGTTGATTACCATGTCAATTTCCTTGGCGCCGTTCGCGACTGCATTCCGAGCCTCGAAGCCCTTGCTTCTGCCTTCCATAGCACCAAGTGGGAACCCGACCACAGCGCAGGTCCTGACCTCACTGCCCTGCAGGCGCCGCGCGCAGCGCGCAACCCAGCTGGAATTGACACAGACCGAATAGAATCCGTTCGCGACAGCTTCGTCACAGAGTTGATCGATCTGTTCCTTGGTCGCCTCGGGTTTCAGCAGGGTGTGATCTATGTAGCTCACCAGATCCGACGGCGACAAGCGAGATTTTCCTCCCGGGCCCCAATCGGCGGGATGTGCCTGACCGGAGGCCGATCGTCCCTGGATTTCCAGACCGTGAATCCGTTTGTTCAACCGGTCTACTACCTCAGATACGATATTGTCGATTAGCTGGCTTTGGTCCATTATTGCTGAAACCCTCCTCGCTCGAGCGCCATAATCTTGTTGATTCTCGCAATGTGCCGGCCTCCGCCGAACCGTGTTTCGAGCCATGTCTTGGCGAGCTCGCAAAGCTCTCCCGCTTCGTGAAGCGGTCCTCCCAGTGTAAGAACGTTCGCGTTGTTGTGTTCCCTGCTGTTCCTGACGGTGCGAAGGTCGTAGCAGAGCGCCGCGCGGACGCCACGCACCTTGTTGCAGGCCATCGCCGAGCCGATTCCGGCACCGTCGAGCACGATGCCGCGCTCGCAACGGCCGCTCACCACCTGGCGGCAAACCTCGAGAGCTATGTCGGGATAGTCGACTCGCTCCGGTCCGAATGATCCGACATCGACAACCCTATAACCAACAAGCTCGAGGTAGTTGGCAAGCATGCGCTTCTGGTCGTAGCTGCTGTGGTCGCTGCCGATAGCGACTCGTCTTACGGTATCCAATTCGCTCACGTCACATCCTCTCTGTCTACTCGATCTACTATCCCCGCAACGACGGTTCGAACCGTAACCGCATCGGCGTCGCCAAGAACCTGTCTTGCCGATCCCCCTTCGTCGATCAGGAGCACGAGATCGCCTTCGCCCGCCTGCACCCCATCGAGCGCAAGGAGAGACTTTCCGGTTCCCGTCCCATCGGGCGCGACAATTTCGACGATGAGGATCTTGTATCCGACGTAATGGGGATGCTTCTCCGTGGACACCACATTTCCGCGCACGCGTGCGAGCACCATCAGTATTCACCCACGTTGACTTGGTCGACGACACCGATTATCGCTGCGTCGGCCGGATTGAACCATCCGTTGGGATTCGCCTGCGCCGCCTCTTTGCCGCTCTCGTAGAAGATCAGATCCCCTTCGCCGGCACGGACAACATCGAATGCGACGATTGGGGCGCCTATCTGCCGGCCCATCTCATTCACGGGCTGTACCAGGAGCAGCTTGAGCCCGTCGAGACATTCCATCTTCTGAGTGCAGACAACCCGTCCGATGACGCGACCAAGTTTCATTCCTCTACCTCCCGTCTCAGACGATTCTGAAGGCATCGACCAGTGTGCAACGCCGCTCCCGCGTAAACGTTCGGGCCCTCGTCATTCCCTCGCCCGTCGGGCTGGCAATCGTGAAGGAGGTATGCCCCGCTCCACCGTGCCCGAGCCCCGCGTAACATGGTCCGTTCTTGACGAAAAGGGAACAGTTCATGACTCGCGCCATTTTCGAGAGGTTTTCGATGTTGTTCGAATGCATCGTCGCGGTATGACGAAACCCATGCTCAACCTGCACGGCGTAGTCGACCGCCTCGTCGACGTTGCCCAGGCGAACCATCGGGATCAGCGGCATCAGCTGTTCCGTCCAAACCAGCGGATGCTCCTTTCCAACCTCGCACAGGAGTATCTTCGTATCTTCCGGAACCTGAACCCCAATCGTCCTGGCGATATATGCCGGGCTCTTTCCGACGTAACTCTTGTTGGGAGAACCTTCGCCCCCGGGGCCGGGGAAATCGCGAATCGCGAGATCAGTGAGACGCTGCGTTTGCTCGCCGTTCAGTAGAAAAGCCCCGTGCTGCTGCATCGCTCCTTTCAGGCGATCCGCCACCGATTCCACCACAAGAATCTCCTTCTCGGTGATGCAGACTATGTTGTGATCGAATCCCGCTCCGTTGACGAGATCAGCCGCAGCCTTCTCGATGTTGGCAGTTTCGTCGACGACGGCCGGAGGGTTTCCCGGTCCGGCGCAGATCGACTTCTTTCCGCTCGCGATAGCGGCTTTTACGACGCCCGGCCCTCCGGTCACAACAAGCAATGCGACACCTTGGTGGTGCATCATCTCGTTTGCCGATTCTATGGTGGGATTGTTCACCGTGGCGATCAGACTCGCCGGTCCACCAACCCTTTCAATCGCTTCGTTGAGCAGAGTAACAAGACTGCATGAGCAGCGTTTCGCCGCCGGGTGAGTATTGAACACGACCGAGTTTCCGGCGGCGATCATGCCGATGCTGTTCGAAGTAATCGTCGCAATCGGATTTGTGCTCGGGGTTACGGCACCGATTACTCCGTAGGGCGCACGCTCGGTGAGGGTCAGACCGTGTTCGTCCGTTACGGCAGTAGGCTCGACGTCCTCGACTCCGGGCGTCCTGCGCGCAGCGATGGTGTTCTTCACGATCTTGTCGGAGACGTTCCCCATACCGGTTTCGCCGACTGCCTCGCGAGACAACTGGTCATTGTGCTCCAAGACCGTACCTCGAATCGCCTCGACGATCGCTCTGCGCGTATCGAGCGGCAGCTCGATCAGCTTTCTCTGTGCCGTCGTCGCCGCCTCCACCGCCGCGGGGATGCTTGCGAACACTCCCTTTCCGAGGGAAGGACCTTCCGAGACGCTCTCCGCCTTCATGCCGAGCGTCCGGAGGTCGTAGCTCTTCAGCACTTCCTCGACGACGAGTCGGATTTCCTCAGATAGATCTGCCATTTCCTTCTCCCTACCGACTCTCACTCTTCATACACGATCGTTCCCTGTTCGTCGATTTGGTCGACGATTGCGAGAATCATCGCTTCGATCGGCCGCTCATCGGTCACGAGAGTCCATCTACACGAGCTGCCCTGTGCTACGAGGACCAACTGGCCGGGAGCCGCTGTAACCATGTCCAGAGCAACGAGGAACTCCGCCCTCCCGTTGCCGGCTTGGTCGCACTCCTCGAGCAGGCGGAATCCGGCTCCACGGATGTTGTCCGACCTCTTGGTGCTCACCACACTTCCCTTCACGCGCGCCAGTGTCATGGCTACCTGCCTATCCGCTCGCTTTTTTCGTAGACGAGCCTTCCGTCGGATTCGATCGAGTCGACGATTGCGATAATGGTGGCGTCGGACGGCTTGCCCTTTGTGACGTCCGTCATTCGGGCGCTGCTGCCGCCAGTGTAGAAAACGATCTCTCCGACGTTGGCCCCTACGCTATCGATACCTACGACATAGTCGTTCTTACCCTTCATTGTCTGCGGGTCGAGCTTCTCCAAGAGGAGGAGCTTGAGCCCTTCGAGATGCGCCGACTTGTGGGTCGATACGACTGTACCCTGTACTCGTGCAAGTACCATGAGATTACCTCTCATCTCCCTTCCGGTGTCCGGGCGTGCTGCTCGCGCGCGGAGTCCCGGCAGCCGGCGAAGGGAGTTACTTCTTGCCTGACTTCGACGGTTCCGGACCGCGCCCGAGCGGCAACGAGCTGTCCACTCCACCGTGCGGCCTCGGAATGACGTGAGTAGATATGATCTCCCCCACCTTCTCGGCTGCTCGGCTGCCCGCTTCCACTGCGGCGCGGCAGGCGGCCACGTCACCCCTCACGATGGCCGTGACGTATCCTCCGCCGATCTTCTCGTAACCGATGAGGTCGACCTTCGCCGCCTTTACCATCGCGTCCGCCGCCTCGACCATCGCGGCGAAGCCCCGGGTTTCGATCATTCCCAGTGCATCGAAAGTTTCTTCTGCCATATTGGTATATTCCTCTCCTCGCTGACCTGAAGGACTCTATATTCGCCCGCCGCCCGAGCTGATCGCCCGGCCGGTAAGGCTGCCCAGTCGTTCCTCAACGACCTTCCGGGCCTCGACGACCTCTGCTTCATCGCCGGCAATGTAGACCCGCCCGAAAGCACCGAACCCCTGCACGTTGATGATGTTTATGCGCGAGGTCTTTTCTGCTTCGTTTGCAGCGTAGTAGGCATAGCCTGCCGGTTCGACCTCGAGTACATACAACGTGTCTCCCCGCAGCACCATGTTTCCATAGCGCACCTTGTTGATCAGTTGCGCATGATGGTCGGAGATGTTCTTGATGAGTTGGCTCGTAAGCACCCGAGGCTTCAGACGATCGTTCTCTCCGAGGCTCAATTCCCGAAGAACCGCTTCACCAGCCATCCTCGCCTCACCCTGGCTATCGGAATGCACCTCCAGAAGCCCATAGGCGCGCTCGACGACTTGCAGCCCCGGCGTGACGTCGGTTGCCTTGAGAGCGACGTCAGTAAGTCGGTTGATCTCAATTCCGGGCGCAATCTCGATGACACAGCAGGCCTGCCCGCCGATCGGGTAGTACCCCTTCGATATCGTCGAGATGAACGAAGCCATCTGGAGCTGCAAAGAGTCCAGAAAGACGTAGGTTCTCAAATCAACGTTCATTCGTCCTACGCCTCCCTCTCCGTACGTCCAAGCGGCAACGCATGGTCCACACCCGCATGCGGCCTCGGGATCACGTGAGTCGAGATGATCTCCCCGACCTTCTCAGCCGCACGTGACCCGGCTTCGACTGCGGCCCGGCAGGCGGCGACATCACCTCTGACAATAGCCGTGACGTATCCTCCTCCGATCTGCTCGAAACCGACGAGATCGACCTTGGCGGCTTTTACCATGGCGTCGGCCGCTTCCACCATCGCTGCAAAACCGCGGGTCTCGATCATTCCCAATGCGTCGAACGCATTATCAGCCATACACTCCTCCTTGCGCTGTCACCGCGGCTTGAGCAACTCGTTCGCCGTCCATTCATCGGTGACGATCACATTGACGTATTTCTGGTTCAAGGCGGCCCGGATTGCCTCGACTTTCGAAGCTCCGCCGGCGACGCCGATCACAGTCTTCTTCGAGTCTTTGAGGACTTCAATCGATATTCCGATGACTCGATCGTGTACCTCGTCGTCAAGGACGTTTCCGTCCGCATCGAAGAATCGGCTCAAGATATCTCCGACCGCTCCTTTCGACGTGAGCCTCACGAGCTCTTCGTTCGTCAGATACCCCATTTTGAAGAGACTCGCCTTGTCGGAGACCTCACCAATCGAAACGAGCATGATGTCCGACTTCTCCGCGAGCTTGAGAGTTTCCTCAATCCATGGCTCAGAACGAAACACCCCCGCTCTCTCCTTGCTGTGCGCGATGGCGGGGGCCCAGATGTTGTAGAACGGGGCACCCAACTTCTCCGCGATCCGCTCTGCAGAGATGTACGGATTCATGGAGACATTCGTCATGAGATTCCCGATCAAGGAAACGATCTTCACGTTTTCGCGTCCGCGTTCAGGTTCGAACGACTCGGCGAAATAGGCCGTTGTATTGCCCCATCCCATTCCCAGCACACACCGTTTGGCGTCGGCGAGAATACGTTCAAGGTAGGGCGCCCCGGCCTGAGCGTAAGCTCGTCGCAGCGTGTCGGTATCCTTTGTGTGAGCGGGCACGATAATCGCGTCACGCAGATCGAAGCGCCGGATCATCTCTTCCTCGATCCCCAGCAGATTCGCCTGAGGATGCTTGAGCGTAAATCGCACAACTTCGAGATCGCGCGCCTTCTCAAGAAGGCGCTGAACCTTCTGCCGGGAAAGGGAGATCTTTTCCCCGATCTCCGCCTGAGTGAGCTTGCCCTTGTAGTACAGCCATGCAACGCGAGTGATGAGATCTCGTTCCATCTCCTGCGCGCCCACGCCGTTTCGGCTCACGGTATCGACTCCTTGCCGGCACTCTTCCCTGACCTCGCCAGGCAGCTCCACAGGGAAATGATCATATGCTCGATGAATGAGCATTTACTGAGCGAATATTCACTATATGATCATTCACTCACACGCAACTATAGCACCGGTGACTCGAGCTGTCAAGCAGCCCTTTCAGGGCCAGGGCAGGAATCGGGGAGAGCGCTCGAAGGGAAATGCGTGATCGACAAGGTGATTCCGAGACGAGGGATGTCGCCCTACGCTTCGAGTGGTGTTGCTTCGATTACGTAGAAGAGGGCGAGAAGGTAGGAAAGAAGGCTTTCGGCGCCCTGATTGAGGTTAACGCCGTTCTTGTGAAGACCGTCGTTGCAGCCGTGGGTTTTGAAATCGTAGATGGGGACATCCTTGTCGTTTACCCCGAGGAACCAATTGAATGCGGTATGCTGAAGCTCGAGGTAGGATGCGTCTCCCGTCGCCTGGTAGGCGGCCCCGAGCATCTGAACGGTGCTCGCCGCTTCGACCGCCTGTTGGTCCCACTGCGCCTTTTCTCCGCCCCTCGGGTACCAGCCGTTCGAACCGACGAAGGAAAACCATTTGCCGTTGAATGTCGCAGCGAGGAGAAAATTGCAGCTATCGACGGCAACCTCGCGGTAGGAATCGTCGTCGAGAACTCGCCCTGCGGTGAACAAGGCACGGGGGAGAACTCCGTTGTCGTAGCTCACCACATCTTCGAACCAGCGCCAGTTCTCGTCGGATGTGTCGTGAAACCGGATCACCAGAGCATCGGCCGATCTCTCCATCTCTTCGCGAAGATCGTCCTTTTCGGGATGCTGCTCGAGATAGCTTGCAAGCCCCATTATGGCGTGGGCCTGCCCGCGAATATTCAATTTGCGTATGACCGGCAGCGACTGGTCGAACTTCTCACGCGCATACATGAGATGCTGGGTCAACGGCGGTCGAGCGATCACCATTCCGAGCCCCGAAAGGGCGCGTCCGGTCTGATCACCGCTCTCCGTGTTTTCTTCGACAAACCGCCTATCGAAGGTCATGAAGTTGTAGAACTCACCGTTCTCACGCTGTGCATGGCTCACGAACGAGAGAAAGGTGTTGAGCAGCCTCAGGACCTCCTTCTCCCGATACTGATCGTAGTAGAGCACCGCCGCCTCGAGCGCGCGGGCGTTGTCGTCGGTACAATAGCCTTGGGACCTTTCTGGAATGATGAACTTGGCGTGCTGGAAGATTCCGGTATCGTCGGTAAGCCGGAGGAGGTGATTCATCAGCGGCTGTGGAACGTTCTTGATCGGCGCAATCTCCAACGATTTGAAGGCGATCGTGCGCTGGGACTCGAACCGAGAGAATAGGTCCCAATACATGCTGCCGGTCTTCGACCAGGTCATATTGCGGCCGTGAGCGTATGCGCGTTCGCGCAACTCGTAGGCCGCCTGTTTGTTTTTCAGGAGACCGAGCATCGCCTTCGCTATCGAGTCTGCGTCACGGAAGGGCACAACCACTCCTCGGCCGTCGGCAAGCAGCTCCTCGGCATACCAATATGGCGTCGAAATGATCGCCTTGCCGGCACCAAGCGCAAACGAGAGCGTACCACTGATCGCCTGCTCTCGGACGAGATATGGGGTGACATAGATATCCGCCGCACTCAGGTAAGCCTTCAGCTCTTCGTCGCTTACGAAACGGTCGATGAAAACAACGTTCTCCTCAATCCCAAGCTCCTTCACCAGACGCAGCAGAGACAGACGGTAGGCTTCTCCCTCGTGGCGAACGACCTCCGGGTGCGTCGCCCCGACGACAGCATAAATCAACGAAGGATGTCTTTTGACGACCTTGGGCAGTGCCTGCAGCGCGTACTCGATACCCTTGTTCTGAGCAATGAGGCCGAAGGTGAGCACGAGGATTCTGTCTCCGAATCCGAGATTCTGCTTGTAGTACTTCGAATCCACGAATCCGATATCCGGAGCGCCGTGCGGAATGTAGACGATCTTCTCTTCGGGTATCCGATACACCTTGCGGAGCACGCGAACGGAGCGCTCGCTCATGACAACAAGCTTTTCCGAAAGCTCGGCGATCGTTGCCGTCTGTTGAAACATGAGCTCATCTGGATGCTCGAGAATCGTGTGAAGCGTTGTAAGAATCGGGGCCGAAACACGCCGGAGAACGAGGTTGATGTAGTTGCCGGCCTCCCCTCCATAGAGACCAAACTCATGCTGAAGAGATACGGTCGTGACGCCGCTGAAGTTGATGTAGTCGGCAGCGGCGACGTAGTCTTTCGTCGTGTCGCGCTTTATCTTGAAAACGACACGTTCATCGTAGCTCAGCGGGGCGTTCTCCATCGCGAGCACGACGGGCACGAAGTTCTTCTCTCCCGCCGAAGCAACGTTCCGGATGAGGTCGGAGGTAAATGTTGCTATTCCGCATTTCCGGGGAAGGAACGAGGAAATGAACGCAACCTTCTTGGGCACCATTCGGGACTCCCAATGACGCAGGGCAGCTACCCGGAAGGATACTCAATTTTTGAGTCTCACACAAGCTGTAACTCGTTCACCGACCGGCTCCGACGGGCTGAGCTTGACAAAACCTAGGGGGAGGATCAGTATTCCTCAGCTGCTATGGCAATCACTGTCAAACGGAAACCGGTGTTTTTCTACCCGGATTCCAAACGGGTAATTGCGCGCCCCTTCATACCCGGAGACGGCGACCGGATCACCTCGATTGTAAAGAAGGTCGTCGAGTTGGACGACGAATCCGTTCGAATGGTGCTCAATCAGGTTCTGCGCGAGTTTTCGAAACGGCACAGGAACATTACCAGGGTCTTCGAATCCAACTTCGTGAATATCCACGAGATCCTTCAAGCGGCAGACTTCAAGACGAACCATCTGTCCAAAGAGCGCAAGCTCTTGATCGGTGCCTACTTCAGCAAAGAGTACTCCATCGAATCCGCGGCGTTCTTCAACCCGTCTATGGTCGAAGACCCCTATCAAGGCAACCTGCGCGAAGGAGAGCTCCGGATAGTTGTGAGCTTCCGTGCCACCGGCGAGGGCCATCTTTCCTCCATTGTCTTTCGAAGCGGAGTTCTTGATTCGAACAACGAGCTGACCTTCGAGCCCGCGGGACCGATGGTCGACGTTCCAGAGGCGGTCAAGCGCCACGTATACGAAAAGGAGTCGTTCGTCCGCAAGCTTCATGAAATCGGGGTGTACGAGGACGTCGTCGAGCCGGTCATGAATCGCCTTGGGGATACCTTCATCTTCGGCGAGCTACAGGCGTCGATCGAGGCGGAGCTCCACGAATCCAAGGTCTCTCGAACGAGACGAGAGAAGATCGAAACGATCAACTGGGTTGCGAGCTCCCACTACGAAATTACCTTCTCGATGGACACGGCAATCTCAGAGCGTGTCATATTCCCGATATCCTACGCCGAGAGCAACGGGATCGAGGATGCTCGTTTCGTTCGCTTCACCTCCGAAGAAGGCAAGGTCAACTACTACGCTACCTATACCGCCTTCAACGGCTACACCATTCTTCCGAAGTTACTCGAAACCGAGGACTTCTATCATTTCAAGGTTCTTCCCCTCCACGGTCCTCAGGCAAAACACAAGGGCATGGCCCTCTTCCCCCGCAAAATCAACGGGAAATATGCCATGCTGGGGCGCTCCGACGGAATCAACAACTACATAATGTTCTCGGATTCGCTCCACATCTGGACCGACGCAAAGATCATTCAGGAACCCGGATATCCATGGGAGTTCGTCCAAGTCGGAAACTGCGGCTCACCTCTCGAGACCGACGAAGGCTGGATCGTGATCATCCACGGCGTCGGCCCGATGAGGCAGTACTCGCTGGGAATGACGCTCCTGGACCACGACGATCCGACGAAGGTTATCGGCCATCTTCGGGAACCACTCATAACCAGCAACGACAAGGAACGCGAGGGATACGTTCCCAACGTCGTCTACTCATGCGGCTCACTCATTCACAACGGTGAAATCGTCATTCCGTACGGGATCGCAGACTCGGCAACAACCTTCGCCAGTATTTCACTGGACGAGATCATAGACGAGCTGAAGAAGGGACGGTAGCATTCAGCCTGTAGGTTGGGTCCCGGAAGGACGCGAATGTGTGTTTTTTGATGTCGATAACCCGTGATTCACTCTTCAATCGGTGGGGAACCCTCCTCGCAGACACGGAGGTACCGGACTACTTCTGTGCTTCGGGCTTCGATCATCCAAGCTGGCCCGTTGTCTGCTCCGATAACCCGAAGCGGGTCGAGCTCCTGCGTTGGGGCCTTGTCCCTTTTTGGGTCAAGGACGCAGACAAGGCGACCTCGATCAGTCGCAACACCCTCAACGCGCGGTCGGAAACCCTCTATCAGAAGCCCTCGTTCCGTGGCTCCGTAGCCAAGCAGCGCTGCCTCATTCTGCTGGACGGCTTTTTCGAGCCGCACAAGCACGAAGGCAGGTCTTACCCGTTTTACTGCCATATGCGAGACAATTCCGCATTCGCAGTGGCCGGTATCTTCTCGTATTGGAAGAATCCAACCGACGGTGAAACGAGCAAGACCTTTTCGCTGATAACGACCGCTGCAAACGAGCTCATGAGCATCGTTCACAACGAGAAGAAGCGAATGCCGGCGATACTCGACAGAGAAGAAGAGGAGCTCTGGCTCGACACGACCATCGGACGCGACTCTATCGAATCACTTCTTGCGACAAAGGAGCTTTCCGAGCTGACCGCCCACGCGGTATCCCGCAGAGTTTCCACGCGCAATCCCGACACTTTCAATCCGGAAACCCAGAAGCAGGTCGAATACCCGGAGCTCGCTCATCTACGAATCGCATAGCGGATACTCGGTCGCATCAACTTCTCCCTGCGCAGTTTATTCGTTATACTGGACTCAGACGCAGTCGCTATGGCAACAGAAGAAAAGAGCCACTATAGAAGAAAAATACAGGAGCTTTCTCTCCTCTTCGAGATCAGCCAGACACTCGACCAGAGCGTCGACCTCGAACATGTCGTCACTCCCCTGCTGAAGGCAATCGGCGAAAACATGGGGATGCTTCGCGGCACCATCACGCTCCTCAATCGCCAATCAGGAGAAATCTTCATCGAAGCCGCCTACGGTTTGTCCACTACCCAGAGGGAAAAGGGCAAGTACCGCCTGGGCGAGGGGATTACCGGAAAGGTCGTCCAAACCGGAAAACCGATGGTGATCCCCAACATCTCCGCCGAGCCTACGTTCCTCAACAGAACCGGGGCGCGGAACGATCTCAGCAAGAAGGACATCTCTTTCATCTGCGTTCCTATCAAGCTGGGAAACGAGACGATCGGCACCTTGAGCGTGGATCGGCTGTTTGCCGAGGACATCAGTCTCGATGAGGACGTCCGGCTGCTCTCGATCATCTCTTCGATGATCGCTCGCGCCGTGAAGCTACGGCAAGAAATCGAGGAGGAACGGCAGCGGCTTCTCGAGGAAAACACCCGACTCCAGCAGGTTCTGAAGGATCGCTATCGGCCGGCAAACATCATCGGTAACAGCCATGCCATGCAGGAAGTTTTCGATCTGGTCGCCCACGTGTCGAAGAGCGATGCCACCGTGCTGATTCGCGGTGAAAGCGGAACCGGCAAGGAGCTAGTGGCTCAGGCTTTGCATTACAACAGCATGCGAGCGGAAAAACCGTTCATCAAGGTCAACTGCGCGGCGCTTCCGGAAACGGTCATCGAAAGCGAGCTCTTCGGACACGAGAAAGGGGCCTTCACGGGCGCGATTTCCACCCGCAAGGGACGTTTCGAGCTGGCCAACGGTGGAACGATCTTCCTCGATGAAATCGGTGACCTCTCGGCGACCACTCAGGTGAAGCTTCTGAGAGTTCTCCAGGAAAAGGAGTTCGAGCGCGTCGGAGGCAACGACACGATCCGGATAAACGTACGCGTTATCACGGCGACCAATCGCAACCTCGAGGATCTGATGGAGCGCGGAGTCTTCCGGGAAGATCTCTACTACCGCCTCAACGTTTTCCCAATCCACATTCCGCCGTTGCGTGACCGAAAGAGCGACATCACGCTGCTCGCCGACTACTTTACTGAGAAGTACAGCAAGGCCAATCACAAGACGATCAGACGAATTTCGACCTCGGCAATCAACCTGCTCATGAACTATCACTGGCCGGGCAATGTACGCGAGCTGGAGAACTGCATCGAACGTGCGGTCCTGTTGAGCATCGACGAGGTAATTCACGGTCACCATCTCCCCCCGACCCTCCAGTCGGCGGAGTCTACCAATACTCAACTTCACTCCACCCTGCCCGATGCGATGGAAAGCATCGAGCGTGAGCTCATTCTCGACGCGTTGAAGTCGACAAAGGGCAACATGGCCAAGGCGGCACGGCTGCTCGGAATCACGGAGCGCATCATGGGTCTCCGGGTCAAGAAACACGGGATCGACAGCCGGATCTTCCGTAACCACGGCTAACGCCCGGGCAAAAAAAAAAGGGAACCAAGGTTCCCTCGAAAAATCGAAACGCCTTCTACTCTTCCGAAAAATCTTCCTTACCTGCACCACAAACCGGGCAAACCCAATCATCAGGAATGGATTCGAATGCGGTTCCCGGTTCCACGCCGTTGTCGGGATCCCCCTCGGCGGGATCGTAAATGTAGCCACAGACATTGCAAACGTACTTTTTCACGTTCTCCTCCATGCTTTGGTATCTATTAGATTATGTCTCGTCCACTTTCTGAGGTGTAACTTGGGAGGGGACTACTCCGCTCCTCGTGCGCCGAGCTCTCGGTCGACCATGAAAAGCGCCTCTTTCGAGTCACCAACCTGATGCAGCAGATCGACGATATCTCCCGTGGTCTTCTCCTCTTCAACCTGCTCGGTAACGAACCACTGCAGGAACACGTCGGTCGGGTTGTCCCCGACCTCGCGGGAGAGCTTCACAAGCTTGTCAATGCAACCGGATATGTACTGCTCATGTTTCAGCGCCGCTTCGAAGGCAGCCGCCGGACTCTCCCATGATGCTTTCGGCGCATCGAGAGCCTGAAGGACGGCCTTGCCGCCGCGGTCGTTGATGTACTCATAGATTCGCATCGCGTGGTTGACCTCTTCGCGTGCCTGCGCCTTCAGCCAGGCGGATATCCCACTGCGGTTCTTGAATTCGAAATCGGCCGCCATCGCAAAGTAGAGATATGCGGAGGCGAGCTCCTCCTTGATTTGCACATTGAGCGCATCGACGAGCTTGTCCTGCAGCTTCATAATCCCTCCTATCGAACTTTCGTCCGCTATTATCGATTCTACGGCAAGAAATTTCAACCATCCGACCGCCCCGATGGGCGCGCGGCCGGATGATTTCTCCGTCCTCTACCAGTTCTCTCCCAACAGCTCGAAGTAGGCCTGCGGATGAAGACAGGCGGGACATGCCTTCGGCGGCTCGGATCCCTCATAGATGTAACCGCAGTTTAGGCAGCGCCAAAGCACCGGTTCCTCGCGCTTGAAGACCTTCCGTTCTTTCACGTTGGCAAGAAGGGCTTTGTAGCGCTTGTCATGCTGCTTCTCGGCAACGGACACGGCTTCGAACGCTTTTGCGACCATCTCGAAGCCCTCTTCCCGAGCGACTTTCGCGAAGCCGGGATACATCGAAGTCCACTCGTAATTCTCCCCGGCGGCGGCGGCTTCCAGGTTCTCGGCGACCGTTCCGATTTTCCCGGCAGGGAAGGCGGCTGCAACCTCAGCCTCGCCACCTTCGAGGAAGTTGAAGAACCGTTTCGCATGCTCTCGCTCCTGGTCGGCGGTCTCAGAAAAGATGTTCGAGATCTGGATGTATCCGTCCTTCTTCGCCTGGCTTGCGAAATAGGTGTAGCGATTCCTCGCCTGGGATTCGCCGGCGAATGCAGTTAGCACATTTTTCTCTGTTTGTGAACCTTTGAGACTCTTCATAATGAGACTCCTTTACGCCTGAGATTGAGAAAATATGGACACTGCACGCCGATTCGGCGCACAGGGCATTTAGGGGAGGCCGCGGTAGAGATGAGCGTAGGTGAGGTCGGGGTGGATTCCTAAGCGTGTCATGGAGAAGTCGAACCGGACCGGATCCTCCGGAGAAAACTTCGAGAGGGCCGCGGTAATCTCCATCGCAGCACCGAGGTCGGGTTGCCTGCGCTCTGTGAACCCGAGGAGCCGGCTTACCTTGAGCATATGAACGTCCGCCGGCACGATGAGCTTGCTCGGAGGGACTCTCCATCCTCCAGGGTCAATGGCGTCATTTCTGATCATCCATCGCAGGAAAAGATGAAGGCGTTTCGACGCACTGCCTTTTGAAGGATCCGACAGAAGAATTCCGATATCGCCAGGCGCAAGTGCCTGGAGCTCCTTCACGAAACGTCCGAGTGCCGGCAAGGTGGAGGTGTCCGAATCTCGCAACCCGGACAGAAAACAGGTCTCGAGCGTACCGTAGCGCTTGATCGCCCCCCCGACTCCGACGAGAAAGTTCGCAAGTTGCACACCGGAAAAGAATCGATACCGAAAGTTCTCGAAAATCCGTCTCAGATCGGAGCCCGATAGGCTGCGCAATGCAGCCGTAGGCTCCTGGAGCAGATCGAGAATGCCGCCGGCGGCCCGGAGAATCAGATCTACCTTGCCCAGTGCGAGTGAAGAGGCGACGATCGCCGTTACCTCACGTTCTTCGGATGTGGCCCGCAACACAAGCTCGAGAGGATCCGGATGAAGGTACTCTCGACGGTGATAGCGTTCGTACAGTGAGGACAGAAGACTTCCCGCATGATCCGGATCGATTTTCAAGGAACGGTTCTCGATGTCCACTTTTTCTCTGCAGGTAGGCGATCCATGCTGGAAGGGTTTGAGCGGCCGCAGCATCGCTCTGTGATCAGGGTACTTGAGACCATTCTCGTTGTCAAGTAGAGTGATTGTGGCGGACCGATTGTGATAAGTATCTACTGCAGCAGACCCGAAGAACTATTCGAGACCACCGCAGCGCTATTGCTCGCAGAGGTGAGACGAATCCTCACAACCCGAGACTATCTCACACTCACCCTTGCGGGCGGATCGACGCCGAAGGGGCTCTACGCCCGCCTGGCGGAAGAGAGGGATCTGCCGTGGCAGCGAGTCCATCTACTGTGGGGCGACGAACGGAACGTGCCCCAGGATTCAATCGACAGCAACTTCCGGATGGTAAAGGAGTCACTCCTATCTCATATCAACATTCCCGACGAGAACGTCCATCGAGTCAGGACCGAGATAGGGGCCGACGACGCCGCCGTGGACTATGAGGGTGTCGTACGGGAGCTCTCACAAGCGGGATCACCCATGCTCGACATCGTCCTCCTTGGTATTGGCCCCGACGGACATACTGCCTCGCTGTTTCCCGCGCAGCCGCAGCTCGAGGCAGACAACCTCGTCGCCTCCACACCCCAAGCACCCCGTGAACCTCATGTACGTCGAGTAACCATGACATTTCGCCTCTTGAACGATGCATCAATGGTGATCTTCCTCGTGTCGGGGGAGGAAAAGACCCCCGTCGTTCGCAGCATTCTTTCGCGGGATTCGACGAGCAGCTCGTATCCGGCCTCGCGCGTACAGCCAAAAGGCAAGTTGATCTGGGCAGTCTACCCGCCTGCTTCATAGTCGCCGGATACGATAGATGCCACATGCGGCCCACTGGACGCCAATCTACAGCGTCGCCCCAGAGAATTTGAGGGTGAAGCTCGCGCCGCCCGCGGTTCGGTATTCAACCGTTCCACGAAGCTGAGAAGCCAATCCGGACACGATCTTCATTCCAAGGGTCTCAGATTCATCGATTCGAAAGTCGCTCGGCAGACCACGTCCGTTGTCTCTAACGACCAGAGAGTATGACCGGCCGTCCGTGGTCAGCATCACATCGATGTGCCCACCGACGCTGGAATCGAATGCATGTTTCATACAGTTCGTCAGGAGCTCAGTGAGGAGAACGCCGAGTGGGACTGCAGTCTCGGTAGGGAGCATCACGTCAGGCGCCTCGACGTGCACCGAAACCGGGGAGCGGTTTGGATTGAACGAGTGCACGGTTCGCCTGCTGAGCTCGGCGAGGTAGGGACGCGCCATGATATCCTGATAGGACCGTTCGTGAAACATCTCCTCGTGAACGAGCGCCATAGTCTGTATCTTCGTTCTGAGCTCGTCGAACCTGATTCTGTCCGCACCGTCATTTACCCGTGTGAGCTGCAACCCGACAAGAGCCGACAGCATCATGAAATCGTTCTTGACCCTGTGGTGCGTCTCCCGCAAGAGGGAATCCTTGCGCGCGACTGCCATGCTCAGCTCGGAGAACGGACGCAACTTATCAGTACAACGTTGAAATCGCAGGGAAAGCTGTTCGGCATTGCACGGTTTGCTCAGAAAGTCGTCCGCCCCGAGGCGCAGCGCTTCCAGAGCCGAGGACAGATCCGCAAAGGCCGTGAGGATGATGACGGCCGTGGAGGGGCGCAACTGCTTACTTCGTTCCAGGACTCGCAGTCCGTCCGTTCCCTGCATTACCAAATCTGCGACAACGTAATCGAACACCTCATTCTCGAGCGCGCTGATTGCCTCAATGCTGCTTTCGGCAACCATCACCGAGTATCCGTGTCGCTCGAGTCCCTTCCCGAGCGACACACAGATGAGATCGTCGTCGTCTACAATGAGAACCCGGCTGGAGTCCAATTGGGTTTCCTGGTGTCACCTGGGCGGTGAGCCTGACGGGACAATGGCCTTCTACTCTTCCGGTTCGATTTCGAGTACTTCTACCAGAACGTGAGGATCGAGTCGAAACGCAGAGCCCCTCCCCTCGTAGAATCCATGCTGGTTGATAAGATGTATGTGAAGATCCGTATAGGTTAATTCCTCGTTCTTGTCTTTGTTTCGGACGGTAATGTTCGTCTTCGGGAAGATCCCCGGATGCTGGAACGGACAGGGTAGCTTGCCGCGCACAGAATCGACCCTCACCTCGAAATGGGGCGCAACCGGGATGAACTCACCGAGTCCGCGCATCCCCTCGTCACGCAGCCGCTGCATGGCGTGAGCGATGTGCTCGTGAGTCATACCCATTCTGCGTACGGACGCCTCATCCTCGACGAGAATGTCCCCGAGATTTCTCTTGTCTGTGCCCAGGAACCCTTCGAGCGTGATGACGCCCGGCGCCATACTCTCTTGGGCTTTCTGCAACTGCGGGCTCTGTTTCATCGATAGCTCCTTAGGCCGATTCCTCAGCTCCTCTCTTGTCGGCAACCGGTTAATGTCCTTCTGCTCAAGCGAACTTGTCGTAGTAGATGAGCTCTTCGGGCACCCCTTTGTCCGTCAGAACCTTGATGCAGGCATCTATCATCCCGGGGCTCCCGCACAGGTAGGCTTCAAGGTTCTCGCCGTTCGGCGTGTGACGGTCGAGCACCTCAGTGATGAGCCCGACCTCACCCTCCCATTTGTCGTTCTCTTCCGGAGCGGAAAGCGCCGGGACGAATTTGAAGTCGGGCAGCTTGCCTTCGAGAGCCTTCATCTCATCGATGAGGAACAGATCCTTCTTGGTCACGGCACCAAAGAAGTATCGAGTCTTTCGGTTGACGCCCTTTTCAAGCATGTCGAGAAGGATCGCCTTGATTGGCGCCATGCCGGAGCCGCCGGCAATGCACACGACGTCGCGTTCGGTTTCTCGCAGATGGAAATCGCCGTACGGACCGTTGAATATTATATCGTCGCCCTCTTTCAGATAGTTGAAGACGTAAGTTGTGCAGATCCCGTTCGGAACTAATCTCACCTCGAGCTCGATTTGGTTTTGCTGACTCGGAACGGAAGACACCGAATAGGCACGATAGACGGGCTCGTCGGTAAGCTCGTACTCGGGCACCTGAAGTTGGACGAACTTCCCCGCCTTGAGATCTATTTCCGCCGGCTCGATCAAATCGATCGTAAGCTCCTTGATGTCATGGGTGAGATCTCGAATCCGAGTGACTTTCCCTCGATATTCCTTGACGCTGAACAGCTCCTCCGGGATGCGCAGCTCCATGTCGGCCTTGACCTTGAGCTGGCAGGAGAGCCGCACGTTCTGTGCTCGCTCCTCTTCGCTGATCCAAGGAAGCTCCGTCGGCAAATACTGCCCTGCACCTTGCGGAATTTCCACCTTGCACAGGCCGCATGATCCACGTCCGCCGCACGCCGATGGGATGAAGATCTGTTCAGCCATGAGCGTCGAAAGCAGGGGCCTCCCTCCGCGCACGACGTGCTTATGCTCTTCGCTCTCGTTGATTCGGATGGTTACGTCGCCGTAGTTGGCGATCGTTGCATCTGCGATGACCATGAGGAGAGCAAGGAAGCTCGAAAGTATCGAAATCGAGCCGACCGCAATCAACAGCGCGCTAATGGGCATCTATTACCTCTCTCGTAGTGTTTCGCTGCTAGCTTACTTTGATCATGCCGGTGAAGCCGATGAACGCGAGCGCCATCATCCCAGTTATGATAAGCGCAATGCCGGCTCCCTCCAGCCCGCGCGGGATTCTGGCGTTCTTGAGCTTCTGCCGAATCCCGGACATCGCGAGAATCGCAAGGAACCATCCGATGCCGCTTCCGAGCCCGTACATGAACCCGGTGAGCATAGAGTACTCGCGAATTACCATAAAGAGTACTGCCCCGAGTATCGCGCAGTTGACTGTAATCAAGGGCAGGTAGATACCGAGGGCCGCGTAGAGGGTTTCCGACACGCGCTCGATGATCATCTCCACCAACTGCACGAACGCCGCAATCACGATGATGAAGACGATGAACCGAAGATAATCCAGGCCGAGGGGAATCAGAATATAATGATAGACCAACCAGTTGAGCAGGCTGGTACATGCCATGACGAAGGTCACCGCGATTCCAAGTCCAACGGAGGTCTTTATCTCCTTCGAGATGGCGAGGAACGAACACATCCCCAGGTAGTTCGTAAGGAGAATGTTGTTTGTGAAGATCGCGGCGAAGAAGATCGCAAACGGAAAAAGCGCTGCATTCATTACGCCGTCGCCTCCTTCGCCGGAGTCTGCACCGGGGTTTTGACGGCGGCATCATCCTCCACCTTGAGAACGAGCCCTTTCACAACCCAGATGAAGATCGCGAGCATGAAGAACGCCCCGGGGGCCATCACCATTATCGACCAATTCGTCCACCCCGAACCGAGAACGTTGTATCCCCAGATCGTTCCAGAACCGAGAAGCTCGCGGAAGAACGCGATCGTCAACAGAACGTAGGAGTAGCCTATACCCGACGCAAGACCGTCCACGAGCGAGAGACCGGGACTGTTCGAGAGTGCGAATGCCTCGGCGCGTCCCATAATGATGCAGTTCGTGATAATGAGTCCAACGTAGGGTCCGAGCTGACGCTCAATATCCGGAACGAATGCGCGCAGAACAATGTCGACGACGATGACGTATGCTGCGATGATCAGCGTCTCGACCATCATGCGCACACGCCCTGGGATAATCTTGCGAAGCAGCGAAACGGTGAAGCTCGACATCGCAGTCGTGAACATGACACCGAGCCCCATTACGACCGTGTTTTTGAGGACGTTGGTCACCGCTAACGCAGAGCAGATTCCAAGTATCTGAACAAAAACGGGATTGTCCTTCCCTATGTCACTCAGGAAGACTTTCTTCGTCTTTCCTTTCGCCATATCTTCCCCCGTTAATTTGAAATGATCGACTTCACGTTCTGTTCCGTCTTGTTCACGATGTCACGGACCGCAGTCGAGGTTATCGTCGCGCCAGTTATCGCATCGAACTGATGCGTCGTGCTCTGTTCGCCTTCCCGAACCATCGAGAAGGGACCGCTCTTTCCTCGGAACTGTGCGCGAAACCAATCCTCCGTTATTCGGGCGCCAAGCCCCGGCGTCTCATCCTGCTTGATGAAGTCGACTCCTGTGAGCTTTTCGAGTCCTTTGTCGAACCCGATCACCGCCTGGATCGTACCCCAGAGGCCCGGACCCGACCCGTACACCACGTATCCAGAAAGCTCAGTGCCGTTCGCGTCCATGACCTCGTAGTACTTCGGCGCTCCGCTCGAATCTTTGACTTCCTTGATCCGCAGTTGATAAACCTTCTCGATTGCGGCGCCCCCCTGCGGTACCGGAATGTTCGCCGCGAAGAGGATAGCACGTTTCAAAAACAACGTCTCATTCAACTTGATCGTGCCCTGTGTCGAGAGATACACGCCCGACACTGCCGTTATGAAAACGACCGTGACAATGAACATGAACAGAATTGGAAAGATCCTCTCCCTGAAGAAGCTCACCTTCGTAGTAGTCGCGCTCATGCTGCCTGTTCCTTCTGTCGATTTTTCGCTCGAGTCTGGGCTTCACGGAGAAGGTGATTGATGAGAGGGGCAAACATGTTCGCAATTAGAATCGCGAATGTTGCTCCCTCCGGCCACACGGAGAACGTCCGTATGAGCCCCGTCAGCAGTCCGAATATGAGACCAAATATCCAACGACCCGCGTCGGTCGTCTGACCGGCGGAGACAGGGTCAGTTGCCATGAAGAGAGCGACGTAGAGAAAGCTCCCCGCGAGAACTCCGCTCAACGGATCATAGGCGCCGTGGACTCCTCCCAACCAAAGGACAGCCTGCAGCACGCCGTATCCGAGGACTCCGCCGAGTACGATCTGATAGCTTGCTATCTTCTTGACGATGAGGTAGATGCCTCCGATCAAAATAAGCAGAGCGCTCGTCTCGCCGAACGATCCAGACACGTTGCCGAGAAAAAGATTGAGAAGAGGAACATGAGTACCGGCGGCCAGCTCCGGGAGCGGCGTCGCTGAGGAGATCGCGTCCGCCTGCCAGGTTGTAATCCCGCCGAAGATTCCCCGTACTGGATCAACCCATGCGCCGTGTGCGGTCATCTGCGCGCCGAAGCTTACGTAGATGAACGCGCGCCCCGATATCGCCGGGTTGAATACGTTGCGGCCAAATCCTCCGAAAACCATCTTTCCAAATACCACGCCGAATACGATTCCGACGATGGCAATCCAAAACGGGACGGTCGGCGGAAGCGACATGGCGAACAGGAAGTTCGTTACGAAGACCGCCGAGCTGACTTGAGTCTTGTAGACGCGCGCAAATGCATACTCGCTCAGGAATCCTGCGATATTTACGACGACAAGGATCGCAAGGGCTCGCCATCCGAAGAAATAGATCGACGCAAGTTGGAGCGGGATAAGTGCATAAACGACCCGCATCATCGGTTTCTGGACGAGAATCAGGGGTTTCTTCTTGTTGTCCGCCATGCGCCCTATCTTAATGAAATCCGCTCAAAAGTCAATGAGAACGCGCTCCCGTGAGATCACCAACGGTCATAATGGACGGCCGTCCGGAAAGGGCTCTTGAAAAATAGTCTCGTTCGCTTATAATGCAGCAGTATTCTACTCAATTCTGTTTTTGGACTTCAATGCACAGCAGGTATCAGTCGCCTACTGCGCCAGTTTCTGCGACATCCGAATGCTGATATACTGTGTTCTTTCGGCGTTGGCCGATTGCGAGGCGGATTTTGCCCGGCTTCCGCCCCTGTGGTTATACTATAGTAGAGTCGTCACTCTAAGGAGAGGAGCTCGCCATGACACAACATGAGCTGATGAACAAATTGACAGAAATCATCGATGAAACGAAGACCGGAGTCTTGGCCACGGTGGACCCGGAGAATAAACCGCATCTGCGATGGATGACCCCCGCGGTTCTTCGAGACCGACAGACAGCCTTGTTTGCCGTTACCTGTCCGGACTTCTCGAAGGCGCTCCACATCAAGTCAAATCCAAAGGTCGACTGGATGTTCCAGTCGAAGCAGCTCAATAGGATTGTCCACGTGAGCGGGAAAGTCAACATGATCGAGAATCCTTCGTTGAAGAACGAGGTGCTCGAGGTTCTTGCCCCTCGCCTCGACGTCTTTTGGAAGGTCAACTGCAGCAGCGCTGAGTTCGTCGTTCTGGAGACTGTCATCGAAGAGGCGAGTTACTATGAGCCCCTCACGAACACCCGTGAAGTTGTGACGTTCGAGTAGGAGAGAGATTGTATGGGAAAAGTCCAAACAAAAAGCGAAATTGGCAAGGAGTTCGACAAGGATCTGGTGAACCGGTTCCTCCGGGAAATGATCCTGATCCGCCGATTCGAAGAGAAGGCCGGTCAAATGTATGGCCTTCGGAAGATCGGTGGGTTCTGTCACCTCTACATTGGGCAGGAGGCCGTCGCTGTCGGCTCGATTCTCGCCCTCGACCTGAAGAAAGACTACGTCATTACCGGCTACCGCGACCACGCCCACGCACTTGCCTGCGGAATGGACCCCAACGCGGTCATGGCCGAGCTCTACGGCAAGTCGACCGGTGTTTCGAAAGGGAAAGGCGGATCGATGCATATGTACGATGCAGAGCGACACATGCTCGGCGGCAACGGCATCGTCGGCAGCCAAATTCCGATCGCAGCCGGAGTAGCGATGAAGATACGCTACCGAAAAGAGGACGGCGTGGTGCTCTGCTATTTCGGAGACGGTGCGATCCACCAGGGTGCTTTCCACGAAACCATGAACCTGGCAAAGATCTACAACTTGCCGATCATATTCGTGTGCGAGAACAATCACTATGGGATGGGCACTGACTACAAGCGCGTATCGGCGGTGTATGATTTCTCCGTCATGGGAGCTGCATACGACATCCCCGGCAAACAAGTCGATGGTATGGATGTGATGACTGTATACAAGGAAATGTCGGGCGCCATAGAGGATGTCCGCAGGAACAGCCATCCCCTCTTCTTCGAAATGAAGACCTACCGCTATCGCGGGCACTCGATGAGCGATCCGGCCCAATACCGTACCAAGGAAGAGCTCGAGCAGTATCGAGAGCAGGATCCGATCCTCATTCTCAAGAAGCAGTTGGTCGACGGAAAGCTTCTGACCGAAGAGCAGTACAAGAAGATCGACGATGAGATGAAGCAGTTGAGCAACAAGGCAGCCGCCTTCGCCGACGAAAGTGAAGAGCCGTCGCCGGACGCGCTGTACGAAGACGTCTTGGCAGAGTAGAGGACGAGGAGAAATAGATGCCAGTGATTACTTTCCGGGAAGCGCTCCGGCAGGCAATGGACGAGGAGATGGAGCGCGATGAAGATGTGCTTCTCCTCGGCGAAGAGGTTGGTCAATACAACGGCGCCTACAAGGTAAGTCAGGGCCTACTCGACAAATACGGTGAGCTACGCGTTATCGACACGCCGATTACCGAAGAAGGATTCACCGGCCTGGGTATCGGAGCTGCGCTTGCAGGCCTGCGGCCGATTGTCGAATGGATGACCCTCAACTTCTCGTTGATGGCCATCGACCAGATTTACAGCAACGCCTCGAAGACACGTTACATGTCCGGCGGGCAATTCACCTGTCCGATCGTGTTCAGAGGACCGAACGGGCCCGCCGAGTTTCTCGGCGCTCAGCACTCTCAGGCACTCCAATCGATCTACGCTCATGTTCCAGGACTGAAGGTGGTTTCGCCCTCGACACCCTACGATGGCAAGGGTTTGCTGAAGTCCGCGATCCGCGACGAGAACCCGGTCATCTTCATGGAATCAGAGCTTGCCTATGGATGGAAAGGCGAGGTGCCCACTGAAGAGTACCTCGTTCCCATCGGAGTAGCCGAAATCAAGCGGGAGGGCGGCGACGTTACTCTCATCGGATTCTCCAAGCCGGTCAAGATGATGCTCGAGGCGGCCGAGGAGCTGGAGAAAGAAGGAATCAACGTCGAGGTCATCGACCTGCGGTCGATTCGTCCTCTCGATGAGGAAACAATCTATGCCTCGGTACGAAAGACAAATCGATGCGTCGTCGTCGACGAGGCGTGGCCGTTCGCGAGCGTAGGGACTCATGTCGGATGGCTCGTTTCCAAGAACTGCTTCGACGACTTGGACGCACCCGTTGAGGTCGTTAATTCCGAAGACGTGCCGATGCCCTACAACCACAGCCTCGAGCTCGCCGCCCAACCATCGGTCGATAAAATCGCCGCGGCGGTCAAGCGCGTACTGTATCTGTAGACAAGGAGAGCCGATATGGCCGAGAAAGTACTGATGTTGGCGCTGTCGCCGACGATGGAAGAAGGCACCATCGTAAAGTGGACCAAGAAAGAGGGGGACGCCGTGAGCACAGGGGATGTGCTCTGCGAGGTGGAAACCGACAAGGCGACGATGGACTACGAATCCATCCAGGAGGGCACGCTTCTCAAGATCGTCGTCGGCAACGGCGAAGGTGCCAAGGTCGAGGATCCCATCGCCATCATCGGAGAGAAGGATGAAGACATCTCCTCGATAATGGCGGAGATCGGAAGCAGTCGAGGCAAAGAAAAGAGCCCGGCGGGCTCAACCGCCGCGAATGGTGAGAAAGGCGGCGGAACCGAAGAGGCCCCGACCGGCGGTCATGAAAACGGCGGAGCACCTGCGGCTGAGGCTGCCGGCGCGCGCCCCGTGCAGCAGCCGAGTACGACGGCGGCGCAAGGAACTACAGGCGCCCCGCGCTCCGCTGCCGGGCCCGCTCCACGCGGAACGGAGGGAAGGGTCAAATCCTCTCCGCTCGCCCGAGCCATTGCCAACGACGCCGGCGTCGATCTGACCCGCGTGTCGGGGAGCGGACCCGGCGGGCGCGTAGTCAAGCGCGACGTCGAAACCGCCATCGAAAAAGGAACCGGCACGGGCAGCACCGCGGCCTCCGGTGTTTCGCCGGGGCTCACCCAGCAAGAGATTCCGATCTCCGGAAAACGCAAGATCATAGCGCAAAGACTCTCGGAGTCCAAATACACCTCTCCGCACTACTACGTAAAAATCAGCGTGCCGGCCGACGGATTGGTCGAGGCACGCAAGAAACTGAACGCGCGACGCGACAAGAAGGTTTCGATGAACGCGTTCCTGATCAAATTCGCTGCCGAGGCGTTGAAACATCATCCCATGGTCAATTCCTCCTGGCAGGGCGACAAGATCATCATGTTCGGCTCGATCGATATCGGGCTCGCCGTCGCGCAGCGGGACGGGCTCATCACTCCTGTGGTGCGCGATTGCGGATCGAAGGGAGTGGTTCAAATCGATGAAGAGCTCTCAGTTCTCATCGACAAGGCGCTCGACGGGAAGCTCAAGCAAGAGGAGTACTCCGGTGCCACCTTTACGATCAGCAACCTCGGTTCGTTCGGCATCGAGGAGTTTACCGCCATCATCAACCCGCCAGGGTCAGCGATTTTGGCGGTAGGGGCGATCAAGAAGGAGCCGGTCGTCGGAGAAAATGACGAGATCCGGGTACAGACCAACCTCAAGTTGACTCTTTCGTGCGATCACCGCGTGATCGACGGTGCCCTCGGCGCCAACTTTCTCAAGTATTTGAGCGACATCATCGAGGACCCTGTCCGGGTGCTGTACTAGGAGCCATACATGAGCGAAACAGAATACGATGTAGTAATCATCGGGGCGGGTCCGGCAGGGTACGTGGCAGGAATCAGGGCATCACAGCTCGGTCTCTCAGCCTGCGTAATCGAAAAGGACAAGCCCGGGGGAGTCTGCCTCAATATTGGGTGCATCCCGTCAAAGGCCCTCATCCACCAGGCAGAGGTCTTCGCCTCTGCAAGCGATCTCGAGGCAATGGGAGTCAAGGTTGACCGGTCGGGCCTCGACTACTCGAAGGTCTTCAAGAAATCCCGAGACGCCGCGGACACACTCTCCCGCGGGGTCAACTCTCTACTCAAGAAAAACAAGGTTCCTCTGATCGAAGGCGAAGCAAGGATTACCGGCAAGGGAGAGGTGAGTCTCAAAGACGGCAAGAAAGTCCGTGGCAAGAATATCCTCATCGCCACCGGCTCGCGACCAAAGGTAATCCCCGGTTTCGAGTTCGATGACAAGCTTGTCATTTCGTCTGACGGAGCCCTTATGCTTGAAAAGCTTCCGAAGCGAGTGTTTATCCTTGGAGGAGGTGCCATCGGTTGCGAGTTTGCTCATGTCTTCAACGCTTTCGGGACCGAGGTGACCCTGGTCGAAATGCTCGATCACCTTCTTCCACTCGAGGACTCGGAAACTGTGGGGGTGCTCGAGAAGGCATTCACGAAGCGTGGGATGGTGGTCCACACCTCGACAAAAGCGACGGGGATGAAGAAGACGAAGAATGGAGCCACGGTCAGCATCGAGGGAAAGGGCGGGAAGAAGGAGGACGTCGAGACCGACCTGGTTCTCGTTGTCGTGGGCCGCGGCCCGAATACCGAAAACATCGGTCTCGACGCCGTCGGGATCAAAACGGAGAGGGGGTTCATTCCAGTCGGCGACTACTACCAAACGACTACCAAAGGTATCTTCGCCGTCGGCGACGTCACCTCTTCGCCGCTTCTGGCACACGTTGCCTCGAAGGAGTCCGAGATTGCCGTCGAGTACATCGCCGGGCACAATCCCGCGAAGAAGGTGGACCCAATGGCCATTCCGGGGGCGGTCTACTGCGAGCCGCAGGTGGCAAGCTTCGGTTTGAACGAGGATGCCGCAAAGAAGCAGGGGGTGAGCTACAAGAAAGCGACTTTCCCCTACCGCGGCGCGGGCAAATCGGTAGCAGTCGAGCGATCGGAGGGAATGGTCAAGGTTCTCTTCGACCCGAAGACGCACGAGATCCTCGGGGCCCATATCGTAGGAGCCGATGCCACCGAGCTCATTCACGAGCTACTGCTTGCGAAGTCCTCCGAGCTGCTTCCAGAGGACATCGCCACGATGATTCACGCCCATCCCACCCTTTCGGAGGCCGTCATGGAATCGATGCGAGCAGCCGAGGGCTGGGCTATCCACATCTAGTCGGGGACGTTTTTCGCAAGCTCATCGAGCCAGATCCGCGCCTCGGAGTCACTCGGTGCTCGCCAATCGCCCCGCGGCGAAAGTGAGCCGCCGGACCCGACTTTCGGCGCATTCGGAACGGCCGAGCGCTTAAACTGACTGATTTGAAAGAACCTGAAGAGAAAGACCCCGAGCCATTTCTTGATGGCGGGGAGATCGTAGGAGTGGCGCTTCTCCTCAGGCAGCGGATCCGGCCAGCCGCCGCGTGCGGCGTCGCCCCACGCCTCGAGACCCAGGAACGCAACCTTGCTCGGTTTGAAACCGTATCGTGTGATGTAATAAAGGTTGAAATCCTGAAGCTCGTAGGGGCCGATCTGTGACTCGGTGCTCTGACTCGGCTTCTCGTTTTCGCCAGAACGGTCGGGTACCAGCTCGGGGGAGATCTCCGTATCGAGAATTCGCCTGAGAACCCGCGACGTGGTCTCGTTGAACTGAGAGGTGTCCGCCACCCAGCGAATGAGATACTGGATGAGAGTCTTCGGAACCGAGGCGTTTACGTTGTAGTGAGACATGTGGTCGCCCACGCCGTAGGTGGCCCACCCGAGAGCAAGCTCACTAAGATCTCCGGTACCGACGACGAGCGCGCCGTTTGAGTTCGCCAGACGAAAGAGATGCGAGGTGCGTTCGCCTGCCTGAACGTTTTCGAAGGTAACGTCGTAGACCTCTTTTCCCGCCGCATAGGGATGGCCGAGGTCTTTGAACATCTGCATGCAGGAAGGGCGGATATCGATCTCCGCGGCGCTTACCTCGAGGGCGGCCATGAGCTCACGAGCGTTCTGCAGGGTCGTCGTCGAGGTTGCGAAGCCCGGCATAGTGTAGGCGAGAATGTTCTTGCGCGGCAACCCGAGTCGATCGAATGCCCGCGCCGAGACGATGAGCGCCTGCGTCGAGTCGAGTCCACCGGATATTCCAATTACGACCTTCTTCAGCTCGGTGTTCTCGAGTCGTTTGAGCAGTCCCGCCACCTGTATGTTGTAGGCCTCATAACAGCGCTCGTCGCGCTTGGAAGGATCCGACGGTACATAAGGGAACCGGGCCAGTCTTCTCCGAAGCGGCCGCTTGGCCGATGGCAGCTCGAAGTCAAAGGGGATTATTCGAATCGAAGCGATCCGCTCTCGGTGCGCGGAGGCAGTATCGCCCCAGCTGGTGAGACGCATCCGGTCTTGAACGAGCGCACCGAGATCGATATCGGCCCAAATGAGCTGCTCGGTCCCGCCGAAGCGCTCGGCCTCCGCAAGCAGCTCAGCGTTTTCGTAGATGAGCGCGTCTCCGTCCCAGGCAAGGTCGGTGGTCGACTCGCCGTGGCCCGCCGCCGAGTAGAGATAGGCCGCAACGCAGCGCCCCGACTGCGCGGCCGCGAGGGCCTTCCGGTACTCTGCTTTGCCGATCGTTATGTTGCTCGCCGAAAGGTTGAGAAGAATCGTTGCGCCCGCAAGCGCTCCGTAGCTGCTCGGGGGGATGGGCGCCCACAGGTCCTCACAGATCTCCATGTGAACGGAAAACTCAGGCAACTCGGCGGCACGGAGAACGACGTCGTTGCCGAACGGGACCTCCCGGCCGAGCAGTCTAATGCTTCCCCCGAGTGCGTCCTTGGCTCCGGCAAACTGGCGTTTTTCGTAGAACTCTCGATAGTTGGGAAGATAGGTCTTGGGGGTAACCGCAAGGACCTCTCCGCGGTAGACGGCTATTGCGCAGTTGAAAAGCCGCTGCTCGAATCGCAGTGGTGCGCCGACCACGATCAACGAGGTGAGCTCGCGCGACGCCTCGGTGAGCCGCAAAAGCGCAGCCTCGGTGCCGTCAAGGAGCGTATCCTGATGAAAAAGATCTTCGTTCGTATAGGCGGAGATGCCGAGCTCAGGAAACAGCACGAGCGCAGCGCCTTCTGCCGAGGCTCCGGCAGCCATCTTGATGGTTTGCTCGACGTTGAACTGCGGATCGGCGACCCGTAGCCTCGGCACGCAGACCGAGACCCGCACGAAGCCGTGGGTTGTCGGTGACAGGAAGTCGCTTTTCTGCCTCACGTTCAAATGATAGTTGCCCGACTCGGGCCGGTCAACTACGGATCGGGCCCTCCCGCTTTTGACACAAGGGTCCGATCCGGCGTAATATTTACCAATCAGATCGACAAATGACAGAAGTCGAAGGAGTTAACATGCCGGTACGTAGCGGAAATGCAGAATGGAAAGGTGATCTCAAATCCGGAAACGGGGTGCTTGCGACCCAGTCAGGCGCTCTCAACGGAATGGCCTACAATTTCAGCTCTCGTTTCGAAGAGGGAACTGGAACGAATCCGGAAGAGCTTATTGCGGCCGCGCACGCAGCGTGCTATTCCATGGCCCTCGCAGCGGGGCTTGCGGCGGCCGGATTTCGGGTCGACTCGGTGCGGACGGTGGACCGCGTTCACATCGAGCAGAATGGAGGGGGCTTCGCAATAACGAAAATCGAGGTCGCAACCGAAGCGCGGGTGGAGGGAATCGACAACGACACGTTTCAGAAACACGCGGAAGATACGAAGAACGGATGCCCGGTGTCCGGAGCGCTCAAGAGTGTAGAAATGGTGCTCACCGCCAAGCTCGCATAGAATCACCCCCTCACTGCGTGGACTCAAGTCAAAAAGTCGCCTCTACAAAAACGAGGAGCCAGTTATGAGGGACATCATCTCCGATGTCGAACGTTGGATCGCATCGGGTGACAATCAGATAGCCGTCGCAACAGTTCTCAAGACCTACGGCTCTGCCCCGCGCGGTGTCGGGGGCAAGATGGCAATCGGAAGGAACGGTCGGATTACGGGTTCGATCAGCGGCGGCTGCGTCGAATCGGCGATCATCGACGAAGGGCTCAAGATGAGGGCGGACAGCCCTCCGAAGGTACTGCACTTCGAAACCAGCGACGACCGGGCCTGGGATGTGGGGCTACCGTGCGGCGGCACGATCGATGTGCTCCTGGAGCCACTCAACGAAGAACACCTCGAGTTCCTCAAGGCGCGGATCGCTGCGAACGAGCGCGCCTACAGTGTCACTGTCATAAACGCGCACGACAGCCGAATCGGGCGCAAGATTTCATTTGATGATGGGGGCGACGCGGTCGGCTCCTTCGACGGGAACCAGGAATCTGTGAAGCGACTGATGGAAATGGTCACTCAACACACGAGGTCGGCGCGAATGGAAACGGACGACGGGCTCGACCTCTTCGTCGAGGTCTTTCCCCCTGCGCCCACGATCGTCCTCGTCGGTGGAGTCCATATCGCTATCGCCCTGGTCAAGATCGCGAAGCTTCTCGGATTTCTCACCCTGGTGGTCGATCCCAGAAAGACCTTCGGAAGCGCAGAGCGCTTCCCCGATGTTGACCGGCTCGTTCCGGAGTGGCCCGACCGTGCATTCGAGAGTCTGGCGATTACCCCGGAAACCGCCGTCGTCGTTCTCACCCATGACCCCAAGCTGGACGACCCTGCCCTCCACGCTGCGCTACGGAGTCGCGCTTTCTATATCGGAGCACTCGGCAGCAACAGGACCCAGGCCCGAAGGAAACAACGGCTACTCGAAGCAGGATTCAGTGAAGAAGACCTGAGTCGAATCCATGGTCCCGTGGGACTCGACATGAAGGCGACCTCCCCCGAAGAGATCGCACTCTCCATCGCGTCAGAGATCGTCGCGCTCTCTCACAACGCCGAGTCCCTCCTCCGAACAAGCGACTTCGCACTCAATACCAGCTCATAACGTTTAGCAGCGCCGCAGACGCCGACTATTTCCGACGCTTCCCGTTTGCGTTCAGTGCAGCTTTCACCGAGCGCTCGATTCCCTCGTAGCCGGTGCATCGGCAGAGATTGCTCGCGAGCCATGAGGTGAGCTCTTGGTTACTCGGATTTGGATTGTGCTCGAGAAGTGCGGTCGCGTTCGCAACGAATCCCGGGGTGCAGAAGCCGCACTGAAAGCCGGCCTCATCGGCGAATGCTTTCTGTAGAGGAGTGTCGCGGAGACCTTCGATCGTCGTTATGGATGAATCCTCCACCTCGACCGCGAGCAGCATGCACGACTTCACCGGTTCTCCATCGACGAGCACCGTACAGGCCCCGCAATCGCCGTTCTCGCACCCCATTTTTGTGCCGACGAGGCCGAGCCGCTCACGAAGCACCCGCAGAAGCGTATCGGAGGGTCGAACGACGGCCTCTCTTGTCTCGCCGTTTATCTCGAGCGACAGCTTTGCCACATCACGGTATTCTTTCATGAGCTCTTCTCCATTTCCTCGACGGTCTCGACGATGATCTTCCTGAACAGATGCGACCGGTACTCGGCCGATCCCCGCTGGTCGTCGCGCACCTCGCCGGGGAGGCGTTTCAATGCTTCGTCGGCGCGCTTCTCCGCAGTCCGGCGAGTTTCGTTGAGCGCTTTCTCTACCTCATCGTCTCGAAACGGAAAAGCCAGCAGACCGCTCGCCGCCACCCTCAGCGTGCCGTCGAGCTCGAGAAAGCCGACGGAAACGAGAGGATAGTCGGTTCTAGTTCCCTTCTCCCGGCGAACATGTCTCCATCGAGCCTTCGTGGTCGACACCGCCGTCTTCGCCTGAACGAGGAGCTCCCCTTCTTCCAGCTTCAGACGCTTCGAGAACACTTCCCGGATCCCTACCGTCCGTCGACCGTTCGGTCCAACCAGGACGAGATGGGCTTCAGAGAGCAAGAGGGGGAGAACGGCCTCGCGGTAGGGCAGTCGCCCTGCGACGTTGCCGCCGAGGGTCAAGCGGTTCCTCACCGTATGGTCGGCGATCCCGGCTGCCGCCCGGCCGAGGAGCGGGAAGAGGCCGCTCTCGATGATCCGATTCAGCGCGACCGCCGCGCCGAGAACGACGCTGTCGCCCTCCACTCGGAGCTCTCTGCATTCGGGGATTCGCTTGATGTCGATGACCGCGCCAGGATGTACGATGCGGTCACGGGAGAAGGTTACGATCTCGGTGCCCCCGCCGTAATAGAGAGGATCGAGCCCTGCACGCGAGGTTTCTGCGAAGGCGCTTACTGCTTCTTCGATGGATTCCGGCCGCAAGTAGACAAAATCAAAGGGGATCATTCATGGCCCCCTTGCACCGCTCGCCAGACCTCCTCGAAGGTGAGCGGAAGCCGATCGAGCGGTCTTCCCACCGCTCGCGAGAGCGCCGCGGCCAGGGCCCCGGGGATTCCGAGAATACCCTGTTCGCCGATCCCTCGTGCGCCGTAGGGGCCGTCGCCCTGCGGAGTTTGCACGAAATCGACGAAGTATTCCGGCTGGTCTCCGTAGCGCATGATTTTCAGGTCGCGAAGGCTGTTATTCAGGACTCGCTCACGGCTATCGAAGATGAAACCCTCGGAGCTCGCATAGCCGATCGACATCGCCATGCCACCGACAACCTGCCCTCGGGCGAGCTGTGGATTTACGACGGTCCCCACATCCATGGCGCAGGCCGCCTTCAGGACTCGGTAGCTGCCGTCGCTCAAATCGACCTCCACCTCCACGCCCTGGCTTCCCATCGTGTAATCGAGCCAGGGCCTGCCCTCACCGGTTTCGGGGTCGATTGCGGTCAGCCCACGGGCGACATACTTCCCGCGTCCTACGATCGGTCCGCCGATCGCTGTGCCATTCGGGTACATGTAGTGGATGACGACCTCGTTCAAGGGCAAGCCTACCTGCGGGTTATCCCTGAGAAACACTCTCCCGTCGGCAACCTCCAGATCTTCGGTAGGACAGCGTAATGGCGCCGAGGCCACCTGCTTGATCTGCGCCACCGCATCGTCCACCGCCTCTATCGCCGCCCTTCCCGCCATGAAGAGGGAACGACTAGCCGCCGTCTCCCAGTCATGCGGAGAGTAGTCGGTCTGGACCTCCCGATTGAGGTGCACCATCTCCGGATCTATCTTCAGACGTTCCGCTACGATCTGCTTCAACCCGGTGTAG
Source organism: uncultured Spirochaetales bacterium (assembly GCA_964506755.1). Classification (GTDB taxonomy): domain Bacteria; phylum Spirochaetota; class Spirochaetia; order DAHUYW01; family DAHUYW01; genus CAZDMH01. The sequence continues at coordinate 26,715 of CAZDMH010000012.1, read as the reverse complement.
GTCCCCTGGCCGACTTCCACTATGCCTGTCGAGAGATTGACGCTTCCGTCCTCGTTGAAGATGAGGATGGCGCCGGAAGAGGTGAAGGTCGGGATCGAGGGCGCCTTCCAAAAGGCGCTTATCCCCTTTGCTCGAACCTTCGTCGGAGATATCTGCTCCCGAAAGCCTTTGCTCCACTCGAGCCGTTCTGCAACCTTCCTGAGGCACGCCGGAAGATCCCCCGTGTTGCGATCGAACTCTACCTGGCCGAGTGAGATATCGCCTGCGCGAATCGCGTTCTTCAGCCGGAGCTCCAACGGGTCCATGCCGAGCGCTTCTGCCAGCTTTTCCATGCCGCGTTCGACAGCATAGGTCATCTCGACATGGCCGAAGCCGCGAAAGGCAGTTGCGTACGGATGGTTCGTATAGACACACAGCGAGTCCGACTTCACATTCGGTATGCGATAGGGTCCTGTACAAGAAAACCCGCCGGCACGGCTGATGTGGACCGCATAGTCTGCGTAGGCCCCGGAATCGTAGAGGAACAGAAGGTCGGCCGCAGTGAGCGTGCCGTCTCGTTTTGCTCCGAGCTTCACCTTTGCATAGAGTCCGGTGTGGCCCGGTGAGCTCAGAATGTCCTGTTCTCGCGTGTTCGCGAGACGCACCGGGCGTCCCCCGACCTCCTTCGACAGCAGATAGGCAAGAGCTTCGAGCTGGAGTCCGACCTTTCCGCCGAATCCTCCGCCGATACGGGGGGCGATTACCTTGATCATACCGTTCGGGATGTCGAATGCCTTGTTCAGAAGCTCGCGCACGGCAAACGGTGCCTGAGTCGACGAGCGGATGACGACTTGCCCGTCCGGACTTATCTCCGCGATAGAGACTCGTGTCTCCATTGCGACGTGGTCTCCCGGGGGGAAGGAGCACTCGGTTTCCACCGTGACCTCGGCCTCCTTGAACCCCCGTTCGATGTCGCCCTTGCGGGTCTTTGTCCGGTTCGCGATATTGGTTCCCGGTTCCGGGAGGATCTCCGGAATGCAAGAGAAGTCGGCCATGTCGGGGTGAAGTATTGGCGCTCCTGCAGCGATCGCCTGACGCGGATCGCGAATAGGTTCAAGCGGCTTGTAGCGTACTTTGATGAGTGAGGCCGCATGGTGGGCTTGTGCCTCCGTATCCGCAACGACCGCGGCAACCGGCTCACCGTGATGCAGCACCTTGCCGCGTGCAAGGGGGAGCCTATCTCCAAGATAAATGCCGAGCAGAAATGGGAAGTCCTCTCCGTCTACGACACAGCGGACTCCGGGTGCCGTTTCGGCTTCCGAGGTGTCGACCTGCTCAATCTCTGCATATGCGTGGGGGCTGGTCAGCAGCGCGGCGTGAAGCAACCCTGGGGGGTGCAAATCGTCGGCGAATCGAACTCGGCCGTGGACCTTCTCGAGCGCGTCTTCGCGTCGCAAGGATTGACCGATGTGGCGGTACTTGTCCATATTCGTACTCCTTTGGTTGCTGATGCCTTGTCTCCTCAAGCACAGTACTCACACATCCGCATGGGAGCATGATCAGTTTTCGCAACACTCGAGCCGAACCATTAGACTACTTTGCGAGAAACCGGTTGTCAAGGAAAATATGGGTTCGTCGACCGCAAACGCGCGGCGCTATCCTTCCTTGCCGGGCGATTGCGGGATTTCACGGATCGCCTCGAAAATGGCTTCGTATCCCGTGCATCGGCACAGATGGCCGCTCAAGGCCTCGCGGGTGTCGTCGGCCGAAGGCTTCGGCTTACGGTCGAGCAAGGCTCGCACCGCCATGATGTAGCCCGGCGCGCAGAACCCGCATTGTACTGCGTCGGCGTCGATGAACGCCCGTTGCACCGGATCGAGAACATCCCCCTCGCTCAGGCCCTCGACTGTCGTAATCTCCGCCCCGTCCGCCTCGACGCCGAGGACGAGACAGCTTCGAACGGCGTCGCCATTCATGATGACGGTGCACGCGCCGCACTCGCCGTTCGAGCAGCCCTCCTTGGCTCCGGTCAGGTTGAGTCGCTCTCGCAAGAGCTCGAGCAGGCTCATGTTCGGCGGCACCTCCAACGTAAGCAGACGTTTGTTGACGGTCAGTGTTATGGTTTTCATTTCTCCGCCGCCCCTTCCTCGATCAATTCGAGCTCGCCGAGGATTTGCTCTGTGAGGTTCCCCACCATCGCCCGCTTGTAGCTCGGGTTCGCGCGGATGCTCGTGTCTCGGGGGTGAATGCTCTCTGCCATCATCACCTTGGCCTCCGCGATAATCCTTCCGTCGAGGGCCCGGTGGCTGAGGAGCGACTCGACCTCTCTGTTTCGATAGGGCACCTGTTCCACTGCGGCCATCGCGATGCGAATCTCGCGTTGCGACGGATTGTCGGGCGACGTCACGAGGACCGAGACTCCGAGCGCAGCAAGGTCCATTCCCTTTGTGCGGCTGATGCGCCGATATCGGCTCTCAATAGGGCCCGAGAACTCCGGAAGGAGAATCCCGGTAAGCACTTCACCGCGCTGCATCTGCACCTTCCCAGCCCCCTGCCAGAACTCGAGAACGGGAAGCGTGCGTTTCCCACTCGGCCCGGTGAGCTCGACGCTCGCCTCAAAGACGAAGAGCGGTGTTCCGCTCTCGGCGCCCGGCGACGCGTGCACGATGTTACCCCCGATCGTCGCACGATTTCTAATTTCGTGGCAGCCGAACACAGATGCGGCGTCCCATAGGCAGCGGTAGCGCTCGCGAATCAACGCACTCTCCACGAGCTCGCGAATGGTAGTGAGCGGCCCGATGAATAGACCAGCTTGACGTTCTTCTATCCCACGCAGGCCCTCGCAGCGCTTGATATCGACAAGGAGCTTGTCCGGACCGGAGGTTTCGCGAAGACGAAGCAGTAGATCGGTTCCCCCGGCGAGGATTTCGGAGTCTTCGTGAGTGCTCAGGGCATCGATAGCTCCGGAGATATCGGTCGGTCGGACGTAGTCGAACCCTCTAAACATCCTTTCCCTCCCCGCAGCAGATGCGCGCGTAGACCTTCTCGTTCGTCAGCGGCAACTCGTTGATGTCTATCCCGAGTGCATCGCTGACTGCATTGCCGATCGCAGCGGCAATTCCGACGGTGCCATGCTCGGCGATACCGCGGGCGCCGAAGGGGCCGATCGGTTCTTCTGTTTCGAAGAAGATGACCTCCATCTCGGTCGTCTCGACATCCTCGGAGGCCGGTATCTTGTAATCTGTGTAGTTGTTGTTACGCATCCTGCCGTCTTTCGAATAGAGAAGCTCCTCTCGAAGCGCTCCTCCCATCTCCATGATCATCCCTCCGATGATCTGGTTCTTCGCAAGAACGGGGTTGATGACCTTTCCGGCGTCGATCGCCGTAATGAGACGTAGAACGTTGACCTCTCCGGTTACGCGGTCAACGCCTACAACGGCACCCTGTGCACCAAAGGTGTACTCGGGTGCCGAGTTCCCCCTACCCGTCTCGGGATCCGGATAGGTGAGGCCGTGCGGCATATAGGTTCCGTAGGCCTGGACCGGCTCGCCGGTTACGAGCCCGTTCTCGCTCATGTGACCGAAGACGACCATGCGAGCATCGATGGTCTTCTCGGGTGCATCGGTTGCGGATATTCGCTCACCATCGTATTCGAGTCGGTCGGCCGGGACTCCCAGAACGAGCGAGGCGTTCTCCTTGATCCTCAGAATCGCCTTCCGCGCCGCGTCAAGAATCGCCATCCCGCTCTTCCATGTCGTCGTGCTTCCGATCGTCTGCCAACCGTAGGGCGAGATGTCGGTGTCGATAGATGTCTTCATTCGAATCCGCGAAAGTGGCAGTGAGAGTGCCTTCGCGGCGATTTCAGCGAGCGCAGTCTTCGTCCCCTGCCCCATTTCGACTCCGCTGCAGGCGACATCGGCGCTGCCGTCCTCATTGAATCGAACGATAGCCGACGACCCCGCATTGGTGGCCATGACCGGGGATTTCATGAGAGCAGCCATACCGCGGCCGACGGCAAACTCTGGATGTTGCTCGGCCACCTCGGCGAGCGCAGTGTCGCTCAGCCTCTCACGCACGGCCTCGATACAGCCTGCGAGATTGCCATTGTGCTCTTCGATCGTCTGTCCGAGGTTGTTTACGGAGCCAGGACGAAGGATATTCTTCATTCGCAGATCCACAGGATCCATTCCCAACTTCTTCGCGATGAGGTTTCTTTGTCGCTCGATAGCCCAGTGGGTCTCCGGATGGCTGTAGCCGCGAAACGCGCCGACCGGCGGAGCGTTCGTGTATACCCCGTATGAGTCCGACTCGACGTTCTCAACGTCGTACGGCCCGTTGCAGTTATAGCCGCCGGCCGTTACGACATGCATAGCATAGCTTCCGAAGGCCCCCGCTGCAAAGTAGAGTTGAATCTTTTCAGCAATGATTCGCCCGTCTCGATTGAAGGCGGACTTTACGACCACCTTCGCGCCGCGGCCGACAACGGTTCCCACGAAAACCTCTTCGCGCGAGAGGACGAGCTTCAACCACTGGCCGGGAAGATGTTTCGCTACGACTGCGAGAAGCGGCTCGATCGTCACGTCGGACTTCCCGCCGAAACCTCCTCCGAGGTAATCGACGAGCACACGGACGTCCGAGCTCGGAAGACCGAAAATCGCCGCAAGCGTATTTCGAACAAAGAACGGAGACTGAGTGCTCGAGTATATCTCTATCTTTCCTTCGCGCGTCCATCGTGCCACGGCACCGTGCGGCTCGAGCTGGGCGTGTGCGCGGTGAGGCATCCGGAAGGTATTCTCGAGCACGAAATCGGACTTCTGTATCGCTGCCTCGACGCTTCCTTTCCTCAATCGGTAGTGGTGAAAGATGTTCGTTCCTTCTTCGTAGTAGGCGCCCTGCCGGTGGTAGGAGGCCTGATCTTCGTGGACCAACGGAGCGTTGTCGGCAAGCGCTTGCTCGACGGTCAGGACCGGCTCGAGCCGTTCATACTCAACCGATATCGAGTCGGCAGCATCCCGTGCTGCCCACTTGTCGTGAGCGACAACGACTGCAACCGGTTCGCCGACGTAGCGAACCTTTCCGACCGCCAGCGGATGCTGGTCACCGATGCCGAGGTCAATGACGTAATCACGGCAATCTTCACCGGTAATGACCGCCTCCACACCTTCCGCCTTCGCGGCACGCCGTGTGTCGATGGATCGGATCTTCGCATGAGCCTCGGTCGAGCGCAACACTGCGCAGGTGAGCATTCCGGGAAACTTGCGGTCGTCGACGAAGCAGGCCTCTCCGGTTACCTTGGCGATCGCGTCGACCCGAGCGGGGGACAGTTCGAGGTCTGCCATTTCTCTACTCCCTCCTGTAGGGTTTCAGCATTGCACTGGGGTAGGATGCGTTTCGCGCTATGAGAATGAGCATGATGATCGTCAGAAGATAGGGTAGGATTAGATAGATCTGGAAAGGAATCCCTATCGACGTTCCCTGGAGGCGCAATCCAATCGCATCGACTCCGCCAAAGAGCAAGGCGCCCCAGAGCACCCGCACAGGGATCCAGTTTGCAAAGATCACGAGAGCGATGCTCACCCATCCACGTCCGCCGACGATGTCGAACAGGAAAAGATTGAACTCCGCGAGCGTGAAAAACGAGCCGGCAAGCCCCATGAGCGCACCTGCGATGACGAGCGCAGAGTAGCGTATCTTATGCACGCTGATTCCCACCGAGTCGGCCACTTCGGGATTCTCGCCAACTGATCTCAGGCTCAGACCGTATGTGGTCCGATAGATGACGTAGCCGGCAACCGGTACCAGGAGAAACGCAATGTAGGTGAGCGCAAAATGGTCGAAGAAAATCGGTCCGACCACGGGTATCTTCGACAATAGTGGAATGGGCAGTGTGTTGAAGGAGTCGACATGCGGAGGTACCGTCGGCGAGCCTATGACCGCGCGATACAGGTAGTAGGCCAGGCCGGTCGCCAAAATGGTAATCCCGAGTCCGGATACATGCTGACTCAGCCCGAGAGTGACGGCGAGAAATGCCATAAGCAGCCCGAATACCATCCCCGAAACCACGGCAGCGAGCACTCCCAGCCACAGACTGTGAGTGAAATAGGTGGTAAGGAAGGCTGCAAGCGCTCCGAACATCATGGTACCTTCGATCCCGAGGTTGAGCACTCCCGACCGTTCGGCGAACGTCTCTCCCAGCGTGGCGAGAATGAGGGGTGTGGCCAACCGAATGGTTGCGGCCAAGAAGCCAACCCAGAAGGTGACTGTCAGGAAATCGCTCATCGTTCCCTCCTAATGCGGTACTCGAAGGAGAGCAGCATCGCCAGCATAACCAGGAGGGTGACACCCTGGATGACCGAAGCAATGTAGGGCGGAACATTCAACGAACGGCTCATGACCTGAGCGCCCGTTATGATCATTGCGAAATAGATCGCCGAGAGCAGGACTCCGGCCGGGTTGAGCCGTCCCAACATGGCGATGACGATCCCGTCATATCCGTACCCTGGTGAGATGCTCTGGATGAGGTGGTATTGCACTCCGGCGACCTCTCCGGCGCCGGCGATCCCCGCAATTCCGCCGCTTATCATCGCGACGTAGATGATCGTCTTCAATGTGTTGATTCCCAAAAACCTCGCGGCACCCGCATTAGTGCCAGTCGCTCGGATCTCGAATCCCAATCGGGTTCGCCTGACGATGAAATAGAGAGCAATCACGGCCAACACTGCGAGCACCAAGCCGAAATGCACCCGCGAGTGTGCTATGAGCTTCGGGAAATCGGCATTCTGAGCGATTTCGACCGAAGCCGGATACATGGTCTTCGGATTCCGCCAAGGGCCGCTCAATATGCCGCCTACAATGTAGATCATGATGTAGTTCATGAGCAGCGTCGTCACCACATCATCGACCTTGTAGCGAGCTTTGAGATAGCCCGGCACCAAGGCCCAGATCGCCCCTCCGGCGAACCCTGCGAGAACCACAACCAGAATATAGAGTGGCGCTGGCAAGGGCAGGTTCATGATTCCGACCCACGTCGCCGCGAAGGCACCCGCATAGAGCTGGCCCTCGGCGCCGATGTTCCAGAACTTGGCGGTGAAGGCGAGAGCGACCGCGACGCCGGTCAGAATGAGTGGCGTTGCCTTTACCAACATCTCGAGAAACGCGAACTTCGATCCCACAGCACCTCGGAACATGTAGAGGTAGGCCTGCAGGGGATCTTGCTTTATCGCCAGCAGGAAGATCGAAGAAATGAGGAGCGATATCACAACCGCAATGACCGGTGTCAGAATCTGAAACCACAGCGGCGGGGGAAGCCGCTTTTCGAGCTTATACTTCGGAAGGTGCATTTCCATCCTCCGTGGTGGAGCCTGCCATCATGAGCCCGATCTCTTCGAGGTCGAATTTGCTGCGAGGGACAATGCCCATGATGCGCCCTTCATACAGAGCGATGATGCGGTCGCTCAGGGCGATGACCTCGTTGAGATCCTCCGAAAGGAGCAGAATTCCCGCACCTCGTTCGCGCTGTTCGAGCAGCTTGTTGTGTATGTATTCCGCTGCCCCGACGTCTAACCCTCGCGTCGGCTGCGAGGCGATAATGACTTCGGGATTTCGAGAGAGCACACGTGCGAGAATCACCTTCTGTAGGTTGCCTCCCGAGAGCGTTCGAGTTGCTTCGTGGACACCTGCAGCCTTGATGCTATACTCGCGCATCAGCTCTTCGGCCGCCCGCTCGATTGCCCGATAGTTGAGCAGGATACCCCGGGAGAACGGGGCCTTATCGAAAAACTCTATAACCAGATTTTCCATGAGCGGCAGGTCGAGCACCAATCCTGCCTCCATTCGATCTTCGGGAATTCGGCCGATTCCTGCATCGATGATCTCCTTCGGTGACGCATTCGCAAGCTCTTGGCCGTGATACCGCACACTGCCGGAGGTGGCCGAACGGACACCGCACAGGACCTGTTCGAGCTCGGTTTGACCGTTGCCCGCAACTCCCGCTACGCCGAGGATCTCGCCTGCGTGCAGCGAGAACGAGACACCCTTCAGTGCCTGAATTCCCTGATTGTTCTCCGCCCCCAAGCTCGAAACGGAAAGAAGCGCCTCTTTCGGCGTTCCCGTAAGCTCGGCAGGCAGCTCCACGATGTCGCGGCCGACCATGAGTCGTGCCAGCTCTTCCTTCGTCGTCTCGCTCTTCATCTGCTGCCCGCTCACCTTGCCGTTGCGCAGGACGACGATGCGATCGCTGATCTCCATCACCTCCTGGAGCTTATGAGAGATGAACACAACGCCCTTGCCCTCGTCTCTCAATATCCGCAGCGTCTTGAACAGCCCCTGAGCCTCCTGCGGCGTCAGCACCGCCGTCGGCTCGTCGAGTATGAGGACGTTCACGTCTCGATAGAGCGCCTTGAGAATTTCCACCCGCTGTCGCTCGCCGACAGACAGTTGCCAGATGTAGGCCTCGGTGTCGATTTCAAGCCCGTACTTGGCGGAGATTTCTTTGATCCGCGTCCTGGCAGACGCATAGTCCAACCGAAACCCCTTTGGCGATGGGAGTCCGAGAATGACGTTTTCGAGCACCGTCAACGTACGCACCAGCGTGAAGTGCTGATGGACCATTCCGATGCCGAGAGCGATGGAATCTTTCGGAGAGCCGATGTCGACAGTCTTCCCTCCTATGCGAATTTCGCCGTCGTCGAGCGTGTACATCCCGTACAGGATTCGCATGAGGGTCGTCTTCCCCGCCCCGTTTTCGCCGAGGAGGGAAACCACTTCCGACCGACCGACACTGAAGTCGATCCCATCATTCGCAACCGTCCGAAGAAAGCTCTTGCGAACTCCCTTCATTCCAACCAGTTGTTCCATATGTGGCCACCTACGATCTCACAGATTTTACAATAGCCCCGCCGGTCATACCGGCGGGGCGAAGATCATCAACGCGTGAGTCTGCAAATTGCCTGCGTTGCTGCTCGCGTCAGTCACTTTTCGGCTGCGACTCGTCGATCGGAACGCGGAACAGCCCGCTTTTTATGTCCTGTTCTTTCTTGGCAACCATGTCGAGGACCGACGACGGCAGCTTGTTCTTGAACTCATAGAACGGCGCCAGGGACGCGCCTCCTTTTGCCATCATCGACCAGTCCTTCAGATCCTGTGCCTGGTAATCGTTCTTCTTCACCTCTTCGATTACGTGCTGGACGATCGGATAGACGTTCCAGACGGGGCTCGTAATGACGGTGTTTGGCGCCAGCGAATGCTGATCCTGGAGGCTTCCGAATGCAAGAACGCCCTTGCTCTTTGCCGCATCGATGACTCCGTAGCGCTCGGCAAACAACACATCAGCGCCCTGTTCGATCTGCGACAGCGCTGCTTCCTTTGCCTTCGGAGGATCGAACCACGAACCGATGAAGGCAACCTTCACCTGCACCTTCTTATTGACGGAGTTTGCACCGTCGATGTAGGCGTTGATGATGCGGTTGACTTCCGGAACAGGCAACCCGCCGACAACACCGACGACATTCGATTTCGTGATCTTGCCTGCAATCATCCCGCACAGGTACGCTGGCTCTTGAATCCAGTCGTCGAATACGGAGAGATTCGGGTTCTGCGGCCCACCACCCGAACCGAAGACAAACGCGATGTTCGGGTAGTCCTTTGCCACGCGGCGCACGGCATCCTCGGAGCCAAACGCGTCACCGAAAATGATGTTGTAGCCCTGGTCGGCGTACTCGCGCAGGACGCGCTCGAAATCCGAATACCCCACGTTCTCGGCCCATTTGTACTGGATACCCAGGTCCTTCTGCGCCTTGAGCAGTGCGGTATGAATCGCTCCGTCCCACGGCTCCTCAATGGGCGTTGCGTAGATGGCCGCTACGCGCAGCGGTTTCGCAGCCGGCTGCGAGCTCGTGGACGACTGAGCTGGAGTCGTCTTCTGAGCGGGGGCCTCTTTCTGGCCACCTGCAAATGCCATGAACGCCGGGATCAAGAGTGCCCCTGCGAGCAGCAATACACTTCTTCTCATTGCCTTTCCCTCCTTGAAGGAAAATCATTTCACATACGTTGCTCGTCGCAACGA
>CAZDMH010000012.1:0-16573 GCA_964506755.1 uncultured Spirochaetales bacterium | reverse complement strand
TTGCCTTTCCCTCCTTGAAGGAAAATCATTTCACATACGTTGCTCGTCGCAACGAAGGTCTCAACGAGACCAACTTCATTTCGGTTAGTCGGTGAGCGTGACCTCTCTACCGTTCTTGATCACGTGCAGGGGGGCCTCGTGCGACCAGAGCGCCTCCCAAACGCTCGCAGCATTCAGGACAACGAGGTTAGCCGCGTTGCCCGTTTTGAGTGCGTATCCATCGATTCCGAGCGCCTCGGCCGCTCGGGTAGTTATGAGATCGTAGAGGATTTCCATGTCGGCGAAGGTTGTCATCCACATGAGGTGTGCGGCAAGGAAAGCGACCTCAAGCATGTTGTTGCGTCCAAAGGGATAGTAGGCGTCCGCAATGTCGTCCTGTCCGAGCGCAATAGCGACGCCCGCCTCGTACAGGTCGCGGACACGCGCGTGGAGCGGACCGGTCTGCGGGTCACTTACGACTCCGATTCGGCCGCGTTTCAACAGAGCTTCGATCTTCCGATAGTAGGGATCGGGGTAAAGAGCCATGGCCCTTGCGTGTTGCACGGTCACGCGTCCTTCCCATCCCTCCTTGATCGTCTTGACGGCGAGCATCTCGAGCGTACGCAGCCCGGGATCCCCGGCGTCGTCGATGAGCATCGATACGTCTTTGTCGTACTTCTTTGCAAGTGCGAACATTCGATCGATATGTTCCTGCGAGTCGGCATCGGTATACTCGATCCATGGAATTCCGCCCACGACGTCGGCACCGAGCTCGAGGGCCTGGCGGACGTAGTCCTCAGCTCCCGGGTCGCGGACAACGCCATCTTGTGGGAAGGCAACAACCTGAACTGTAATATCGTCCTTGTGTGCATCACGGACCTTGATGAGAGACTTGACGCCCTCGAGCTTGCCTTTCGTATCGGTGTCCGCGAAAGCGCGAATGTAGGAGTTGCCGAATTTGATCGCGAGGCGGACCGCCCGCTCGACGTTCGGAACGATCCATGACTCGCTGTAGTTCTCCTTGACCTTGGCGGCCAATTCGATTGCAGTCATGGCGGCACCCATCGACCCGCCCTTGTATGCTTCGAGGGCTTTTTCCCCGACCATCGAGAGGGTATAGACTTTGTCGAGATGAAGGTGACCGTTGACGAAGGCCTCCGTCACCAGCATGCCCGAGGCGTCGATTGTCTGTTTCGCCTCCTCACGAAGCGACGCACTGACATCGGCGATCCGGCCGTCCCGTATTCCGATATCAACTTTCCCTCCGGCCGAAGAACGGGTTTTTGCATTGCTGACTTTCAGATCGTACATCGTGACTTCCTTTATTGCGGCGGCGGCGAAGCGGCCGCCGCCGCGCCTTTTGCTACTCTGCAGTCTATTTCTGATCTATTTCTTTCGTGCTTCCTCGTGGAGCCAGGCGTTCTCCGCGCCGGCGATATCGCCGAACTTCGTGAGCTTCGCCTTTGCTTTCTTCTTCATCAGCTCCTCGTAACGGTCGTCTTCGACCATCGCCACGATTCGCGAGATGCTCGATTCGCCGTCCACAAACTTCCACGGGAAGCAGCCTACCACTGCTCGCTGGTTCAGGAGCAGATCGATATCCCCGCCCATGCTTTCGGCGTGGATGATGCCGTGATTGAACATCTCGATGTGCATGAGCTGATACTTGTCCTGCGTGAAGTACTCCGAAAGGCCCTTGCCGAACTTGTTCTTGAAATACTCGTCCGCCTCAGCTGCTTGTACCGGCATCCACTCACGGATCTTCGTATTCATGGGATGGTCGGCGCTTCCGCAGTCTATTCCAATCCACCTGAGCTTCTTCTTCTTTGCCCATTCGGCGAACTCTCGGTCCGGTCCCGGATGCTTGATCATGTAGCGAATCTCATCGGCGGTTGGCTGATCCCACCCATAGTGGTGATATCCGGTGTGAATGATCAGTATATCCCCTTCACGCACTTCGACTCGTTCCTCAACCTGCTTCGAGGTGTAGACGCCGTAGTCCTCGACACAGTCCGAGAGATCGACGATGGCTGCGTCGTGAACGAGAAAGTCCAGGTCGAGGCTGGCTATGTCTTTCCCCGGCGTATAGAAATGAATCTCGCCGTCGAGATGGGTACCGAGGTGGTTCGAGTGGGTTACGACCTGTCCGTTCGCACCGTTCGGTGCGAGCCGCTTGAAGTACTGCACCTGCAGCGGGATATAGGTCGGCCACGGGGGTGTCCCGACGCCGAGTGGAATTGTTAGATCGATGAACTTCATTGTAGTCCTCCTAAGCGAAGATATCTTATGACTTCTTGCCGTACTTCTCCACGAACGCCGCAAGAGCGTCGTCGAAACATTTCTGGGGCGGCCGCACGAGCCCCGCTCCCACCATCCCGATTCCGGGCTCCTTGTGGGCGATGCCGGTATTGATTGCCGGAAGCGTGCCGGTTTCTTCGATCTTGATAAGATCTATCGCAGTGGGAGTTCCTCGAAAATCGAGAGAGGGGATTTGGTAGGTATCGTTCTCGGTTACGGTTATGTCGTACATACGAAGAGTGAAATTGATTGCATCCTGTGGCGAGCCGCCGACGAACTTCACGATGGCAGGTGCGGCCGCCATCGCGAATCCGCCAATTCCGCAGGTTTCAGTTATGACCGAGTCGCCGAGATCGGGGGCAGCATCTTCTGCGGTAAAACCGGGCAGATAGAGCCCATCTACCATCGACGCCGGCCCGGTGAACCACCTGTCGCCGAGACCGGAAATCCGAATTCCGAAATCCGTTCCGTTTCGCGCCATTGCGACTATCACTGAGCTGCCTTCGATGTCCGCGGCAGCGTCGACCGTGCATTTGCAGGCCGGCATCGAGAGATTCAGGAAGAAGTGATCGTTGGCGTGCAGAAAACGAAAGACCTTCGCGAGCTTCTCTCGATCTACATCGAGAGTAACCAGGTTGGGCGCAAGCTCTCGGATAAGCAGCGACGTGCCGGCACGATTGCGGTTGTGCCCCTCATCGCCCATCTGAAGGACCTGAGCGATGAGGTTCTTCATGTCGAGATCACCGTGTTTGTTCAGTGCTGCTTTGAGAATCGGAGCAAGCTCTTCGGCCATCCACCGCAAACGCTCGAGAACCTCTTCGGAGAACGCGCCATAGCGAAGAACCTTCCCCAGGCCTTCGTTGAGCGTGGCGTACGCGCGATTCCCGAAAGTCTTGTTCTCCATGATCCAGACCGGCATGCTCGCCGTGACGACGCCGGCCATCGGGCCGACCGCCGCGTGATGGTGGCACGGCTCGAATTGGATCTCACCCGAAGCCGCAAGCCTCTCCGCCTCCTCTCGGCTCTTTGCGAGCCCTTCGAACAGAAGTCCGCCGATGACGGCGCCCTTGACCGGACCGCACATGCGCTCCCAAGTCACCGGAGGCCCTGCATGGAGGACCATGTTCTTCTTCATTCCGGGGATGACCTCGCCGGCAATTCCGATATCGACGAGTGTGGGTTTCCCTTTGAGAATCCGAGAGGCGGCCTCTTCGTTGGCAGCCGCCGTATCTGCCGCGGAGGTCTCCTCGAGACGATCGAGCAGAAGCGCAGTCTCCCTATTCCCGCCCGCCGGCGGCTTCCACGCCACCTGTGTCGCCGTGGTCCCTTCGCGGACCAAGTTGTCCGCAAAGCTCTCCAGCCCCATGTTGATTACGTTGAGCTGCTTTCCGAACAGCTCGTTGATTTTCGTGACATCCATCTTCAGCCTACCTTCCGCAAGATTTCCCGTGCAAGCATGGCCGCCTGGTAGTTGGAGGGCATAACCACGCATCCGATAGATTCGAGCTTCGCCTTCTGTGCAGAAAGATTTTGAAAGTCCCGTTCAGTTCCAGTCACCGAGGCGACGATCGACAGGTAGCCGCCTGCAGTGCGCTGTCGCTCTTTCGCTTTCTTCAACGATTCGAGGATGGCACCGGCAGGATCTTCGTGCGATCCGTAGCCGAGCACGACGTCCAGAAGCATGACCGCAACCTCACCGTCCTTGCTCTCTCTTTCGATTCTCTCCTCCCGCGTCGAAGGATCGATCATGGGATGCGGTCTTCCGACCGTAAACACATCGTCACCGAGATCAACGATCGTGTGCCCGACCGAAACATGGGGATCTTCAGGAACAAGCTTCTTATCCGACTGATTGTTCGAATAGACCTCTCCGATCACGCCGTCGAGCAGCAACAGCGCCTCGTCAGCCAAAGTGCCGCCGGTATAGAGACCGCGGAGATAACGCTGTTTCGAGGAAAAGTCTCTCGATTCTCGCTCGATGATCTCTCTCACCTTCGCCTCGGGAATAGTGAAGGTATGAGACGTGTATGGCTGGCCGGCGGAGAGGGCCACCGCCATGCCGGCCGCCTCTTCCAGGTTGGCCGCATAGTGGAGTCCTTTTCGCTCCTGTTGAGGCTCCATCCCGATGAAATGGATCACCGAGGGTTTGCCTGACTTCGCCAATGAATCGATCACCTTGCCTGCCACCGACTCTGCGGGCGGTTTCGAAATGACCACGATAACCTCGGTGGCCGGGTCCTTCGCCAATGCCTCGATTCCCATGAGCATCATCGTGCCTCCGACCCTCTCGTTCTTGAGGTCGCGGCCGCCTGTCCCGATTGCCTGCGTTACCCCGGCGCCGAGCTTATCGATTACACAGCTCACCTCTTGGAGCCCGGTGCCCGAGGCCGCAACAATACCGATGCTCCCGCGGCGAACCACATTCGCGAAACAGAGCGGCATGCCGTTGATAATCGCCGTACCGCAGTCGGGTCCCATCATCAGCAGCCCTTTCTCCCGCGCGTATTCCTTCAACGCGATCTCCTCTTCGAGGGAGACATTGTCTGAGAAAAGCATGACGTGCAGACCTTTGGAAAGCGCCTTGCGTGCTTCGCGCGCCGCATATTCACCTGGTAGAGAGACTATGACGAGGTTCGCGTCCGGAACGGACTCAACGGCTGCGCCGAGACTTCCGGGACGGAACGCCTCGCCGCCGCCCGAGCCTTGTTTTTTCTCGGTAAGCATCTTCCTTGCGGAAGCCAACGCATTGTCGACGACGTCTTCAGAGGCTCCGTCTACTGCGACGATCAGATCGTTCGCCCCCGCGCTCTTCAGCTCCGGGGTCGCAAATCCGAGATCCGCGAGCAACTGGAGATTCATCTCGGTTCCCATCGATACGACGGCGTCCGCAACTCCGTCGAACTGTTTTACGTCTTTGTTGATCAGCATGAGAAAGACCGAATCGTAATACGAGTCCTTCTCAACGACGACCTTCTTCATGAGCATTCACTCCTTATTTCGTTGTCCATCTGTTGCCGACATATCGGCCGATGCTCGCTGCCTACCGGAGAGTGGGCGCTATCGCGATGAGCGGCGTCGCTTCCTGTCGGTGAATGGGCTCGGGAACGAACCGGAAGAGGTTGCTCGTACAAGAAGTTGCCTCGCGCTAATGAAGCATCAACGGGTATGTTGGAGAACATTTTGAAGATGGGGGTCGGCTCGATCCAAAACCATTCTAACCCGAATCGGTTTGTTCGTCAAATAGAAACCGGCCCACGAGCCGCAGGTACCACGCGGCGCCGGTGACAGCGTCAGTGCCGGAGGTTTCACCGTAGCGCGCGGCTTCACGGACAGCATCCGACACGAGTTGCACGGCTATTGCCGGGTCGACAGCTGTCTGCCGTTCAGATTCGGCAAGACTCGAGGCAAACGCGAGCAGGTATGCTGGAAACTGATCCTTGAGCGCCGCAATGAGCAGCCCTCTTCCGCCGTCGTTGGTTCGTCCGAGCGCCGACTCAAGCTCATCTCGGTCGATACGCATTCGCAATCGCGGTGCTACGAGGCTTCGAGCGAGAAGCACTCCCGAGATGAAATCGTCCCCTGAGGGCGTAAACCCGATTCCCAATCCAATCAGCTCGGAGAGTCCCTGCAGGTGCGCTGGGTAGGGCGAATCACTGCGGATCTCATCGGCCCCGTGCTCGACCGATCCGAGAATTTCGCGGCACCTCCGGCCGAAGATGGTCTGTTCTGCACCGGTAACCACCACCTCTCGGAGTCCGTCGTCGGCACCCTCGACGGCGAGCGCCTGCTGCAGCCGCTCGAAGGTCCTGACGGGATCGGCAATGCACCCGGCAATCTCGGAGCGGATGCGACCGTTCCACGGTTCAGCCGACGTCAGGCCGATGCTGATTCCTGAAAGGCGCAGCATTTCCCCGTCGATCTCGCCTCTCTCCCCAACCTTCACTCCGCGACCTGCAGTCGCTCCTCCATCGCCGAAGGCAAAAAGACCGGGCACGAGAATCGATAACGGGCTCATCTGCGCAGCCGAGGCAACCAGACCGACGAGCAGTCCTTTCGGATGAAGTAGATTCAGCGCTCGAGAATAGACGGAAACGACATTCCCCTGCCACACGCCTCGCGGCACGAGTTCACCGAATGCCTTGGCTTGTAGCTCCAAGAGCCGACTCCATCGAGAGATACCCGCGGCCGACACGAGGGTCGGTCAATCGCCTATTCACTTCGTCCCGAAGAACCACGAAGCTTCAGGCTCCCCCGTGTGGCGACGATCCAGCGGTCCGGGTAGGGAATGCGAAATACCGCCGCATCTTCTTCGCCGTCTTGCCGTTGGAATCGGAATTGAATCGCCTTCGTGTAAAGCGGTTTCCCCTTGTGGGCCTCGGTGATGTCGATGGAGGTAATCGCCCCAATTGGAATCGTGAGCTCGCGCTTCGAAAACCGAGCGCGATAGTAGAGCGCATTTCTCATCAGCACCAACGCCCCCGAGCTCCGTGCGGGTCCGCCCGGCTCGGAACGCAGCCCGTAGAAGTTGACGCCGAAGGAGCTCAGGAGAATTGTCTCTTTTGGGAATTTCCTTCCGATTCGGACCGTTTCCATCCGCCTGACGAGAACCAGGTAGATGATGACGGCGAGAAAAAGCGGGCCGAGCACGACCCATGCCTGGAACTGCATAGTCACTCCGTCAGGTTTGCATTCTCGAAAGGTGCCGGATGATTCGCCTCTTCACGATCCAATGCATGAATCCCTTCTCGCTCCCTATTTCTTTCAGAAACGACTCCGCTATCTCTTCTTCGCTCAACCCCTGAGTTCGGAGATTCTGAACGTGTTCGCTGTTGAGCTCAAGGATATTCTTGAGGGGGCTTTCGGTGCGACCAGCAAACAGCGAGATCGCCGCAGCCGCCACCACTATGCCGAACCCGAGCGTCACCGTCAGATCGTAGGCAGGATCAGGAATAAAGACTCGGAACAGGGAGTTCGGGCGTCCGGAGTTGAAAATCCCGTAGAACACGAGAGCCGTGAAGATAATCAGTACAATGTAGAGAACCCATTGCGTTCGCTGCTTCATGTATCCCCGCAAGCCGACAGGGAACGGCACGCGGCCGTCCCCCGTCTTCAGTTTGTCACACAAATGGGTGCGCGCGTCAACCCGAAGTGCGCGCGCTGCTCAAATCAGATGATCTGCCTGAGCTTAGTTGGTTCCGAACACCTTCCGTTCTTCGCCAACTGCCATCTTCTTCCATTCCTCTTCCGCTTTGGCCCAAGCCTCGTCGGTGGCTTCGGACTCCCAGACGGTCAATCCGCGATCCTCTCGCGACGCTCCGGGAAGGAAGTTATCCAGGATAAGCCCCACGATGGCGGTTACCGACATGGCCGAGGTGAAGATAGCCTGCAGGATATTGCCAAACACCTGGGCCACGCTGCCTGCAGTCGACCAGTCGATCGGATGGGCGTTGAACTGCGCCTGCATACTGAGTCCGGCGAAGAGGCTGATGCCGATGACGAACAGGTTGCGGGCGTTGTTGAGGTTCACGAACTGAAGATTCGACAACCCGACTGCGGCGATCATACCGAACAGCCCCGTGTACATGGCTCCCTTGACCGGATCAGGGAGGGTCGCAAGAGTAGTGCTGAACTTCCCGAACAACGGGATGATCAGGATGACGATCGCTCCGGCACGGATTACCCTGCGGCTTGCCACGCGGGTCAAACCGATTGCTCCGATGTTCTCGGAATAGGAAGTCGTCCCGGCGACGCTCTGGAACAGTCCGGCTATGAGACAGCCGAGCCCTTCGGCACCGAGCCCGCGTGAGATCATCTTCTCAGTGGGGACGGGGCCCTCCGCGATGCGGGCACAAGAGTAGTAATCTCCTATCGACTCGATCATCGAGGCGAGGTAGCCTGCCAGCATACCGAAGGTACCGGCGACGAAGATACCGTTGAGCGACGGGAAGCCGTACTTGAAGGGGATCATGTGCTTCAGTGTTATCCACGGAGCTGCGTTGATGGCGTTCAGCTTGTCACCGAGCATGTAGGCGGAGTTGCCCGATGGGATCCAGCCAATCAACGATCCCAAGTAGGAGAAGACCCACCCGGTAACTACCGCCAGGAGAACCGGGAAGAGGAGGAAGACCCGCGACACCCGCGAGAGCACTTGCGAGAAGATGATCAAGGCGAGCAGGGTGATGATCGCGATGACCCAGTTGCCGGCCATTGCCGGGACACCGAGTGCGAACAGCGAGACACCGATCATGGTGATGGTCGGAGCAATGACGACCGGGCTGATAACGCGTTTGATGTAGCCCATCAGACCGGTATACCCCAGGACGATTTCGAATATGGAGGCAACCATAATCGCTATTGCGACCTGCTGGATCATGACTTCCCAACCAAGATGTTGAGCGCTGACGAGGCCGATGATTGCAAAGGTCGGTGGCAGGAACGAAAAGGAGCTGCCTTGTACAATGGGCAGCCTGTTTCCGATAGGTGACTGTTGGATGAGCGTCGCTATGCCCATGCTGAAAAATACAGTCGAGATGATTATCGCTTGTGCATCAATGGGAACCTTCATTGCGCCGCCGACAATAAGAGGAACCAGTACTGTTGCACCAAACATTGTGAGGTACTGCTGAATCCCGAGCAGGAACGCAAGACCCCATCGAGGACGACTGCCGATTGGGTAGATTACCCAACTGGTTTTGCCCGATTGCGCTTGGTCACTCATTCGAACCCTCCGCATAGCATTGAATTTGAGTCCGAACCGTGTCGGACTCCTGATTGCGGTCACGCACTTTCGTTACGAAATGAGGGCAGGGTATCGACCGTTGCCTCGGTTCGATTTTCCTCCCGCTGCTATCCATAGGAGAAGGTGCGAAGCCGAACACTTTTTGCTTCTCGTAACCTCTTCGCGAGGACGATTTGCGATCGATTGTGAGATGGACCTTGACCGGTGGTGCGATGTGGTGAGAGGTGTCAGTTGTCAGGAATCAGACACGCAAATCACGTTCCCTTTTTTTAGACCACCGAAGCCATTATAGCAGATAACATCCCAAAAGCAAGAAAAAACTTTCCACTCCGCCTTGCTGGATGCACGCGGTCGATTGGTATACGCTGGAGGTCGTGGCCGACAATCGAGAAGCCCTCGACTGCGTTATGCCGGCAGCCGGCGAGTCGACGCGTATGGGGGAGTGGAAACTGCTTCTGCCGTTGGGTTCGCGCACGGTGATCGAACAGTCCGTGCGAAACGCACTGTCCGTCTGTTCGCGAGTCATCCTCGTTACGGGCTATCGCGCCGCAGAGCTCCACGAGATATTCAATGGCTGGCAATCCGTCATTACGGTAGACAACCCCGAATACTCATTCGGTATGTTTTCCTCGATTCGTGCGGGGGTGCGCATCGCGAGGGGCAACCGATTCTTCATCGCACTTGCCGACATGCCGCTGATACCACCCGAGATCTATGGGGCGCTGTCTGAGCTGAAGCTTCCGACGGCGGGACTCGCCGCGGCTCGCCCCTTCTGCCACTCCATGAAGGGACATCCGGTCCTCCTGACGGCCGGATTGATTGACAAAATACTGCGATTTGATAACTCTCACTCAATGCAGGATGTTCTGCAGGGAGTTCCGATGTCGCGCGTAGAGACGCAGGTCGAAGGTGTCCTGCAGGACCTCGACACGCCGGAAGACTACCGTGCACTGAGCAGCGTGCAATGATTGCCGGGTCTCGTCCGCCATACAAAAAGTCCTTCACCGTTTCACGCCCCATGCGAACCAACGAAAAACCGTCGCGCTGCGTCGATCGGCAGAATTGCGGGACGGCTACCACCAAGGAGGAGGATCAATGAAATTCATCGAAGGACAAAACGAGAAGCTCGCCGTCATAGCGCTCGGCGGCAACGCGATAATCAACAAGGGCGAACGCGGAGATATCCACGAGCAGTTCGCCAACACCCGGCGTTCGATGGGCCCGGTCATCGATCTCATGAACATGGGATACAACTTCATTCTCACCCACGGCAACGGCCCCCAGGTGGGAAACATCATGCTTATGGTGGACAAGGCGAAGGACACCGTACCCGAAACACCACTCGGCGTCGCGGACGCCATGACCGAGGGCTCGATGGGATACATGATCGAGCAGTGCCTCCAGAACGTGATGATTCGCAAGGGCGTCTGGCGCAACGTCGTCACGATTCCCTCCCAGGTTCTCGTCGACCAAAACGACCCCGCACTGGAGAATCCGACAAAGCCGATCGGACCATTCTACTCAGAAGCGGATGCGCAGAAGCTTATTGCCGAGAAGGGGTGGGTCATGAAAGAGGACGCGAAGCGAGGATACCGTCGTTACGTGGCCTCGCCCTACCCGATCGACATCATCGAAAAGGATGCGATCAAGTTGCTCCTCGAAAAGGACTACATCGTTATTTCGGGGGGCGGTGGGGGTATACCGGTCTACTTCGAAAACGACAAGACAATCGAAGGCGTGGACTGCGTGATCGACAAGGATCTTGCCAGCATGAAGATCGCGCTCGCTGTGGGGGCGATGACGCTCATCATCATCACCGGCGTACCGCGGGTTTCGCTCAATTATGGCACGCCCGAGCAAAAGGACCTGGCGAAGCTCACACTCGCACAGGCCCGTTTCTATCACCGCAATGGGGAGTTCCCTCCCGGCTCGATGGGACCGAAGATCGAGGCGGCAATCGAGTTTGTCCAGGCCAACCCAAAAAACCGAGTCATCATCACCGATGTCGACAATCTTGTCCCTGCCGTCGAGGGCAAAGAGGGAACGTGGATCGTGGCCTACTGAAGCGCGCCGGCTCCTCGTCGGCGCCTTCGGGCGCGCTCCGCCAAGGGTGCGGTGGGTACCCGATCGCTTAGAAAACCAAAAATGACAATCCCGTGAACACTACGGTGCTTGCGAGCGTGCCGAGCGAAAGCGTGTTGCTCACGTACCGGAGATTCTCCGTGTCGTTCTGCTTCATGAACAGAGGAATGACGAAAGGCGGTGGCAGGACGAACATCGTGAAGACTGCGTTCCGGTACATTGAAGGAAGGTGGAGAAGGCGTTCGAGGACCAGCTCACTCACGAGAAAGGCAAACCCGAGGAGCAAAGCAGTCCTGATCGTTAACGTGAAGAGCGGCAGCCAGAGGTGCTGCCGCGTTATCTCCAACTGGTATCCGATGACGATACAGATGAGCGGAACCGTGAGATTCGCAAGGAGCTGCAGGAATCCCGTGATCGTCGCGTATGTACGGGTGTCGGCAAACGGTAGAACCGTCTGCAGCTGCCCGATTGCCAAACCCGCGAAGATCGCAATGATGACGGGAGAAGAGAGAAGCCGCAGAAGCAGCTCATGTGCCCTCGGCTTCTCTCCCTTCAGCGAAATGAGCATTGCGACGAGAACGAAGAAAACGAAGGTCACCTGCCCGAAGTCGACGAGCGCAAGCGTCGACACATTCTCGGCGCCGAATACCGCAATGAAAATGGCGTACCCGATCATCCCCGTCTCGAATCCACCCATCAAGATGGCGAAATAGGGGCTCGTTATCCCGAACAGTCGGCCAATCGCCCGTCCGAGCACTACCATCACGGAGCAAACCATGAAGACGGCGATAACCACCACAAGGAGCCGAAGCTCGAGCCTAAGCGTCGAGAAGGCGATGAACAATAGCGACGGGAGAGCGATGTTCACGACGAGTCGCTTCAGAGACTCGACTGCGTCGGCATCGACGAACCGGATCCGTTTGAGCACGAATCCGAGAACGAAGAGCCCCACGATGGGCAGGAGATTGAGCACGAGCTGAGCACCGTCGGTCATAGCTACTACTCGGTGGATTGGGTGAGGTCATCATATCTAGCGCGCCCTATCGCGGCAAGCGATTTCCCCGCGCCGCGCGAGTGATTCCATGAGATTCCTGTACTCCGGCTTCGAAAAGCCTTACAATGAAAGAAAAGGTCGATATCAAGCCACGGAGGGAATCAAGAAAGCATGAAATCGGATGTGTCAGCACAACAGATGAACGATGAGGCGCGAACCCGCCTCACAGATGCGCTCGAAACGAAAGGGGCCCATCTCTCCTTCGCGAACGCTGTACGGGACTTCCCCGAGAAGCTGATGAACGAGAAACCACCCCATGTTCCCTACAGCTTCTGGCACCAACTGGAGCATATTCGCAGAACTCAACGGGACATGATCGACTACATCAAAGATCCAAAATACGTCTCCCCGGAATGGCCGCGAGAGTACTGGCCACCGCAAGATGCGACAACCGACCGGGCCGGGTGGGACAAGACCGTCAACGAGTATCTTGCCGACCGGCAGGAGTTCATCGAGCTGGTGAGCGAGCCCGAGACGAATCTGCTCGCGCCGGTCGAGCACATGGGCAACCGGAGCATCCTTCGATCCACTCTCATCATCGTGGACCATACCTCCTACCACCTCGGCGAGTTCGTGATGGGGAGACAGATCCTCGGTGAGTGGAAGTCGGAGCTTGCGTAGCTTCCCGACGGTCGAGGCAGCAGAGCCGGCAGTCACTGCCGAGGCTCAACCCGGCCTCGTAGAATCCGAAATCGCCCATTGGACGCTGCGTTTGAAACCGACACAAACAGAGCATCCCCATACGGTTTCACCCCCTTTCCGCCCGTTTCTTTCCCACGGGCGGTGTCCATTCTACGACGGGCACGCGTCTTCGGGAGTGACTAGAATTCACTATCTTTTTCTGCATCTTGAGAGGTGCAAGGGGACAAACAGAAAGGAATCGGGATGATTACGGTATTCGTGGAGGCCGCTGCAGGCACACGTGAGAGGGGAATATACGACGAGCAGACCTTCGAGCGAAAGGGCGGCCGCCTCACAATCCGGGAATATCCCTACCCGTACGGCTTCGTCGTGGGAACGAAGACAGAGGAGGGCGACGCAGTCGACTGCTATGTAGTTACCGAAACGGCGCTGCGGCAGGGGACAACGGTTCAGTGCATCGAGGCCGGCTTGCTCGAGTTCTTCGAGGACGGAGCGATCGACCACAAGATCATCGCAACGTTGCAGGGGGAGAAACCTTCTGTCAATGAGGCACTTCGCAAACAACTCGAGAATTTCATCTATGATATCTTTTCGGCATACCCCGATTCAGTCGTTCGTGTCGGCCGCCTTCTTTCGAGCGAGGCGGCAATCAACCACATCGAGAGCTGCCGCACCGATCAGGGCGGCACCCGGTAGGTGCCGCCGGAAATCCTTCTACGCTCCTTCAGTTAGCGCAGCGACTTGTCGTAGCTCCAGTTGGGGACCGTGACGGATAGCTGCCCCTGCACCGGCGCGACATCGGTATAGTCCACGTACCAGCCCCTCCGGGTTGGTATCGCGACTTCGATCGTAACCCGCTGACCGGAAGGTGCACTGAAGGATTGCGACTGCCAATTGAAGGTAATCTCTGGAGGGCTGTTGCCGGGTTGGCGAATCTGAATCGGCACGGTGCCCTGCAGCAACACCTCATTCGAGCCTTCGGGCCTGATCGTGATGATTGCCTGAGAGCCAATCTCGTCCCTCGCGTCCCGGATGTCTTTCCATACCCTCGGGTCGACCCGAACACCGTCGGATTTGACGGTTACCGTCGCGCCGACGGCCTGCGGGGTTGCCGAAGGCTGTTGGACAACCGCTTGCCCGCTCGGTGTCTGCTGACCGCCGGCCGCCTCGCGACCGCTCGCGCTGCCCGTTGATCCTGCCTGGGGCTGTTTGCCCTTTTGCTCCTCGCTTGACGGTTTCTCCGTCCTCGGGAGCTCACGCGTCATCGTCACGGTATATCGAGTCTGGGTACCATCTTCTGCTTTGACCTGAATAACGACGATTTGAGGGCTTCCGGGCTTCAACTGTATCGTCCGCGCCGAATTGCCCGCCGCTTGGCCGTCAACCGACACTTCAGCCTTGGGGCTTTCCGCAATCGGAAAGATCGAAACGCGATTCTGCGAGGTCGGCACCTTGACCTCGTATGTCAGTTGACTCGGAGAGAACCCCGGAGCGAGCTCTCCGCCTGCTATAACGATACCCGAGAGCCGAGAGTTGTGTTCCTTCGGCGCCGGCTGGGCCGGAGCGGCTTCGCGGGTAATGCTTACGCGATAGAGTCGCTGTGAACCGTCCTGCGCGGTAACGGTGAGATCGACGGCACGGGTTTGCGCGGGAGCCACCGGAACCGTAAAGACCATGCCGTTTGCAGCACTTCCGGACTGCTTCACTCCGGATTCGGACGTGGCGACCGACGCGTAGGGACTTGCTGTTTGAACGGTGATGCTTGCCGTAGGAACGTTTCCCGGAATCACCGCGTTGTAGGTGACGGTCCGCGAGGAGAACTGCGGCGATAAGGTTCCCGGCGTAACCAGAAGCGTCGCGAGCCGAGAATTGCTGTCGGGCTGACCTCGCCTAACCACCAACCGGTAGGTCCGAATTGAACCGTCCTGTGCAGTCACCTGAATGGTCACCGCCGCACTGCTTACGCCTGCGAACTGGATTGTGGCGCCGTCGGCAGAGGCCGGGTTGCCGGTAGATCGTCCACCGACGATAACAACAGATGAATGGGCGCTCTGCGGAGGAGCGACAACGGCGAAATCCTTGGCGCTGAAGGGGACCTCCACATTGTATTGAAGCCTGCGCGGGTCGAACGCCGGAGCGATGTTCGCATTCGGAACCTGAAGCTCGGCCAAAAGGTTGTTTCGATCCGGAGCCGCACGCAAGACGGTAACCGTGTAGTTCGAGGTACTCCCGTCCTGTGCAGTAACGACAACGACGAGGTCCAACTGTTGACCCGCGGCAAAGTCGATACGAGCCCCATTACCGGCAGTCGGGTTCCCCTGTGCCGAAAGGGGCGATGTTCCGCGTCCGCTCGTCGACGTCGCGAGCGCCACGGTCGCATACTTGCTCTGGGGTACGGCTTTCACATCGAGGGTCTTGGTCGGATATGGCACCTCCAATAGATAGCTGAGCCGTGCCGGCGAAAACGCCGGCCTGATGGCGGCATTCCCGACCGAGAGAGAGGCAAGTGCCGAGTTGCGGTCGGGCTCGCCGCGGAGGATGTTGAGGGTATAGCTGGCACTGGTAGTCTGGTCCTCGGCAACCGTTGTTATCGGGACGCTCAGTCGATCGACCCCGGTGAAGGGAATGGCGACCGAGGCACGCGGGCCGCGTGCCTCGTGGCCGCCAATCGTCATCTTCTCCAGATGGGGACTTTGGGCTGCCGCCTCGATCGTGACTCGGCTGCTGCCGTAGGGAACTGTCGTCGTATAGCTCTTTGTGTTGGGATTGAAGGCCGGATTTAGAGGGGTGCCGTCTACCACTCGGACTTGGCTGAGCAAGGCGTTTTGATCGGCCTCGCGGACCATGACGCGGTACTGCCACGGCTCTTTGTCCTTCGCCGTCTTGATCGAATAGAGGACCGGCGACTGAAAGTTGTTCGACGTCTGACTGTTCGTCTGAGCAACGTTTTGTCCAGACGAGATGACGCTTATCGTAGCTTCGGTATTGAACGAGAAGGTGGCTACCAGATGCGAAGTATCGGTTCGCGGCGGGACGACCACCTCTATGATCTTCGGGTATGCAGACTCGTTTATCCGTCCTGTAACGGGACGTGATAATCCGGGATTATATTGCGGTAGAAAGGCAAAGGAAGCAACCGGGCCGCGCCCTCGGCCAAAAAGGGTCTGACAGCCGCTCAATGCGATGAGCACCAGAACGGCAACCCCGATGAAACCGACTATCTTCTTCACAGCACCCTCCAAAACTGAACCTTTTTAAGCAGGATATAGGTTTGCCATGAAAGCGGCAAGCAGCGAGCGGAGCATGAAATCACCGGGTTACATTGACATCTTCGCCGGAGAAGCACATTATTCGGGTCCCATGAATACGTTGGTGAGCAATCAGGATGTGGCACGCCGTAGGGGAAACGAGATGAAACGAGCGTCGATTTTGTTGATGTTACTCTTTGCCCTCAGCGCGATGGTTCCATCGTTGGCGGGAAGTGACTTTTTCCGTGCGATGCTCCGGGTACGTAGCGGTAGTCAATACGATCTCGCCCGGTTTGCTGGAGCGACCTGTACAGACATACTGCTCGCTCCATCGGGCGACAACCTGGGCGATACTGGACCACGCACCGCGCGGGCCAGCTTGTGAAGGTGGTGTTCCGTGGAACACAGAGTGGGCGATACTGGACTTCCGCAGGAAGACCAGCTTGTTCTGTAGGTTTTGCACTAGCAAAACAAAATGGGCGATACTGGATTTGAACCAGTGACTTCTACCGTGTGAAGGTAGCACTCTTC